>CAWGHP010000007.1:0-970366 GCA_963822465.1 uncultured Gammaproteobacteria bacterium
TCCGCAGAGGCCGCAGCCGAGGAAAGGCAGAGTGCTGCGAAAGAAGCGATTCGGAGTTTCATTAGTCAATCCTGATTGGGGCTGCCGGCGAAAATCGTTAGCATGGTTCCCTTGAAATGTGGGGTGATGATGGATCGCCCCCGATTTTTTGGACAGGAGCGGGAGTGGTAGAAGCGGGACATCCGGAATTCCGACAACGCCTATAAGCGGGACATCCAGAATTCCCGCAATACCCTACGCCCCGAGTCGGAGATTTCCTACAGACAACGCGCTGCCCTGACGCCACGCTAGCGGCATGACCTCCGCCCGCAGCCTCCTAGTCGATCCGGACACGCCCGGCTTCTATCACTGCATCTCGCGGTGCGTGCGTCGCGCCTGGCTGTGCGGGATTGATCCGTACAACGGCACCTCCTACGAGCATCGGCGGGACTGGGTCGAGCAGCGGTTGCTCGAGCTGGCCGAGATCTTTGCCGTCGGCATCCATGCCTATGCCGTGATGAGCAACCATGTGCATGTCGTGCTGCGAATCGATCCGCTGGCTGCTGCAGCATGGACCAATGAAGATGTGGCGATCCGATGGGTTCGACTGTTTCCGGCCACGCAGGATGGCGAAATCGATGACGCCGGCTGTCGCTATGAAGGAGCAGACACTACTGGGCAATGCCGACCGTCTCGCGGTCTGTCGCCAGCGGCTGGGCAGCCTGGCCTGGTTCATGCGCAGCCTCAACGAACCGATCGCGCGGCGGGCGAATCGGGAAGACGCCTGCACGGGACGATTCTGGGAAGGCCGCTACAAGTGCCAGGCACTGCTTGATGACGCCGCCGTGCTCACTTGCATGAGCTACGTCGATCTGAATCCGATCCGGGCTGGAATCGCCGATAACCTGGAGTCCTCATTACACACCAGCGCCCACCACCGAATTGCGGGCCTTCGCGAAAATCCAGACCGAGCGCAACAGCCGCTCGCATCCATCAAGACCGCCGTGGCGGCCGGCCTGCTTTCCGTCACTACCGAAGACTACCTCGACCTGATCGACTGGACCGCTCGACTCACGCGCGGCGACAAGCGCGGCCGCATCGATGCGACTGAGCCGCCCGTTCTTCGCAAACTCGGACTGAGCGAACGCCAATGGCATCAGCAGATGCTCGGCACCGAGACCAACTACTGGCGAGCGATCGGCTCCGCCCAGGCCCTGATCGAGAAAGCCGCGGCCATGGGGCAGGGCTGGCTCAAGGGCATCGGAAGCGCTCAGCGGCTACTACGACCTCAACCGGCCTGATTCAACACATCAGCACATACGACGAATCGGGTTCTCCGAGGGTGGGACGTGGACGGCTGCTGGAAATCATCCGCTCATTCGTCGAATGGCGCTCTTTGGCGCGGCGAGAAGCATAGATTGCGGCTGATGCAAGTGGCGCCAGCTTTCACCCGTTGCCGCTGCCAGCATTTGCCGTCAGGTTATGCCGGCGCATTTTGTGGGTGTCCCAGTTGTGTGGATTTCGCTGCCTGGACATTTCGGCAGATAGTGGGTGTCCCAGTTGTCGCTGGTGTCCCGGTTGTTTCCTTAACATTCGGGACCAGAAAGTGGGTGTCCCGGTTGCCGCTTCCGTTCGGCCAATGGGTCGGGGCTGAGTCAACGCTTACCTGTTGCCGAGGCAAGGTTTCGCAGCCCGGGCGTCCCGACAGTTTGTGGGTGTCCCAGTTGTGTTTCGCCGGAAAACGCCGATTTCGGCCAATTCGCATCGCTTACGAGTCGAGCCGACGCCGGATTCGGCAATCAGGCGATCTTGGCGCAAATTGTGGATGTCCCGGATCCGCGGTCCCGGATCCGCGGTTGTTGCTAGAGGAGTGCTGCTCGAGCCCATATATCGGAATAGGCAGCAATCTTGTCAGCGGCAATTTCTCCATCGATTCTCGATAGAGTTGCTGGGGACCTCTCCGCAAGATCCTTAAATGATTGACTCAGAAGCCAAACCTCAGAGTCGTCAATCAGAATTGCCCGATCATGAAGTTCTCGAGGTGCTGACGAGCGAGCGACGAGCGGTCGCTCGGTCCCATACTGCGCGATCCAGCGATCAACGCCCACCTTGAGAGAGGGCTCCAAATTCGCATGCCGACTGTCCCTGAGCAGGCGAACTTCGATTTCAATAGGGACCAATAGCGCATAGTGAGTGAGTATCACGTCACTCAAATATGGGTCAACAAATAGTACGTGGCTTCTGGCTTTTTCAACTGCAAGTGCGACGGCTTGGAACGCCGTAAACTCAGCGCCAACAGGAATGAATGCGCCCTTCGCAACGCCCGGTGCGGCAAGTTCCGATCGAGTCAGCGCCGCATAGAGAACCGTCATAATCGTCTGTACACTCCATCGCCTCCCATCGCCACGAAGGCCTCCCACGGCAGCGACAAAACGACCTGTGTCAAGAGCATTCCCACACTCTTGAAAAGCGCTTGTGCGCGCCCAATCCATTGAAGCGTGGCGTCGGGGAACTCGCCGCGCCCAGCAAGCTCTGGCTTGCTATCCATAAGGGTTCGAAGTGCGTAGTAAAGGGCCTCTTGCGTCATTGCCATATGTTGACTCCTATACGTATGGCTCTAGGTCAAAGTCAAGCTTGCTCGATTCAACTAGACATTCTGGGAGACCCATGAGATCAACGAGCCTGTAGGCCAGAGGCGGCTGTCCCGATAGTCGACCAAAGACCCTTGATCAAATATTCAGTGATCGCGGACACCCGTGACATCGGCAAGCATACGGGACCAGATGGTGTATGTCCCGGTCTTCGTTTCCTGGTCTTCATGCCTTCGAATGCCGCCGTAGCCAGTCACTGCAATCAAGCGATCCTGGCCGATTCTGTGGGCGTCCCAGTTGTCGTGGGTTAGGTGATGCGGGCCATTTTCTGGCTGTCCCAGATTGTGGGTGCCGGGCATTCGCGACCGGACAGTGGGTGTCCCGGTTCTCATAACGAGATAGTGGGTGTCCCGAATGTTGTTGTGGGTGTCCCAGTTGTTGTGTTGTGCCTCTCACTCAATGGACGGAGGACGAGGAATTCGGGGCATCCCGGTTGTTGCTCGTTCGGATCATCAAATTGTAGGCGCGAGGCCGTTGCTCTGAATTCCTGAAGTTGCAATTGTCTCACTGTCGAATTTGGGCCGATTCCGTGAACTGTTTCAGACCACTCCAGTACGGTTAAGGAGCCATTCGACACGATCGCGCGAGCGAGGTCGATTGCTCGCTCTTCTTGATGCAAAAAGACAAGAATCCCAAACCGCAAAGAAAGAAACCGGTGCGCGCGCTGAAAAGCTTGAATGAATTCGGAGTAAATTTTTAAAGGTTACTTGGTCCATTTCCTGCGCGGGATCGTCCAAGGCAACGAACGGCAACGCGAATCTTCCGTGAGTAAGAAATCGCGTAAAAAACCAGGCCAGTCCAAGTACGTGTTGTTCCGCTTGATTCAGAGATGCGCCTTGCGGGAATGTCTGCCTGGCCGATCTCCCTGTTCACGGTTACACCAACCTCTCCTCTCCTCGCTTGAGCCCCAAGGTCATCTGTGGTGTGCAAGCTTGGATCCAGTACGCAGGGGCGAGAATTAGCGATAATTCCCGCCAGAGTGCGCCAATGGTTCTTGGTAAGTGGCTACTCACGACTTCAAGCGCTATTTTGTCCACATCGCGCTTCAAGTTCTCCCAGCGAAGCGGTAGCTCCTGTTTCTGAATTCCTTCGGCGCGCAATCCAGAATCTTTGCTGAAATTCCCGCGGCAGACGCGACGATTGAATCTTCGGTATCGGGAGTCTTCCAAGACGGCACCGCCAAAAGCCGTTCGATTCTTGCAAACAATGCGGACCGTAATTCACTCGAGCCCGCGATTGCTTCGAGCGATTCAGGCCCTGTGACCTGCAGCCTTAGACTCTTCGCTATTTGCTCCTGGTGCTCATTAGACACAGGGCAGGGGACATCAGCAGATGGTGCTAACGATCGAAGCTCTCTCTCCTCTTGTTGCAATGTCGCGTACTCCGATCTAACAACGTCGTATTCGGATACCGTTGCTGCAAGCACGGTTCCAATCACTGATGAGATCTCGCGGTCATGCGTTGCGTTGCATGTGGGACAACTATGCGGCATCACTGCCTGCCAAGTTGCCAAGAATTGTGAGGAAATGGCTGAGAGATGGTCTCTTCGAAGCCTAAGGCGCTGTTCGAGCGGCGCGAGTTCATTTAGCCGCCGACCTTATCTGATCCAGACGCCCAAGCGGCGTATCTTTTCTCTCAGTAGGCCGATTATTATCAATCTGCGCAACCAGGTGAAGCCAACTACCCCACTGCACAAGTGCATCTTTGATATTCAACCATTCCTGTCGTATCTCATCTACGGCGAGGGCACCCTTGGTGATAATATCGGCAACATCACGCGAATACTCCGCTCGTTCGCCGAGCCATCCAACTATCGGACGTTCGGGGCTACCAGTTCGCTCCAATGCGAGCGCGGCCTGCTCAATGACTTGCTCCCGGAAAGGCTGCGAATCAACTTCCTCCCACTTGCTCCGCGCGTGGTTGGCCCGCTCCGAAAGTTCCGGCAACGTGTCGGCAAGACTCCTTAGCCAGGCGAGTGGTGCTTGCGATTCAGGTGGGCACTGGCTCATACACAACCTTCGCCATCAGCTTCCTGAGAATAGTTCCTGCCTTGGAGATAGATGCGTTTAGGCCATATGCCCTAAGCCAATTCTGCCATTCCACTTTCGAGGCGTTCGTCCCTTCATCCACCTGCGTTTGAATCCTTCGCGCAAGCGCTGAATAGTCCTCAAGAACGTATGCTGCCAGTTCGGAAGCACTCATTTCGAGAAACTGACGTGCGGACTCCTGCGCCAATACTGTGCCTCTACCGGCTACTAGACGGGACTTCACGCTCTCCGCATCCAACTCTAGGTTTGCGAGACGTCTACTTCGTCAACTAAGATAGTCGGTTGATCGCTAGTGTCTGTGCCAAATCGCCGGAGGACTTCTGCTGTGTAATTCGAACGCAAGCCTGGCATCACATCTCTATCTTGGATGTACTCGCCGTGACGCTTGGACGTCCCAAGGAGCGCGATACTGACGGCCTCAAAGAGGCTTGATTTTCCGGTGCCGTTCGGACCGTGGATTACGCATGCGTAGTCTTCCGTTGATATCAACAACTCTGCGTCGGCGATGTTTCGCACGTTGTGCACCCGGACCACGCCTTCTTTCGGCCTCGGCAAGGGTATGTCTGGACTCCCACCCGACAAGCCGTTGAGTGCCGGCTCCAGAATCCGCCTTGAAAACTCACGTTGCTCGCGATCCGAAATTGTGGTTAGCAGGGTCCTAAGGCCAGCCTCAACTTCGAAATCTGGAGAGATCCATGCAGGCATTTCAGCGCTTCGCTTGCGCATTAGTTCGCGCGTTTTGAACATGAGCGATGGAATTCCGTCCGAATGAAGCGAAGCCTCAATTGGAGTCTTAGAGATATCGATAAGCTCAAGGCCAATCTCCTCTGCGTGTCCACTCTTCGCTCGAAGCTCGCGCATGCAGCGCAGCCATTCTTCCTCGCACGACTTATCCACAATCCATGCAATCTGCACCTGCCATGCACCTAGGCCGTCAGCTTGCTCAAAGAAACTCCGGTCCTGTAGTCGAATGTTGCCGTCGCTTCAAGGGCCCATCGAATTTCAGACTGGAACTGAGCTTCGACGGAGGTCTCCGTGGAGAGCAAGACGAACCTGGTAAGCATTCCTATCTGTACGTCCCCAAGTTCGGCTCGCTTTTGATCGAGCTGCTTCCAAATTGCGGGCCCAACGCCGCTTTCGAGTTCGATGCCAATTTCTTGATATCTAACTTCCAACCATGCGTGAATCGCTTCAAGAGGATTTGTCATCGTCTAATCCATCCGCCATCTCAAAGACTTGAGAGTTCAATGTGATCGAAGTGTGATGCACTGGCCAACGACTGGTGCCCAAAACAATCGGCCAGGGCCTCCTTCCAACGCAGTAACCGATCTGCACGCTCGGCGCCCGTAAGAGCAGGAAGTGCCGGAGCATCTAGCGGCAAGATTCTCACTGACGCGATGCGTGACTTGTCGCGCCAGTCATTCACCAGTGGCCTAATGAAAGTCTGTGAAACGTTGTCTGGCGCCGTCCAAATAGGCACCGGTAGAATTATCTCTTGGCTCGATGGACTCCAGAGCGCGCCTGAAAAACTCTCGAAGTCCCAAGCATCGCCGCTTGCCAATAGCATGCCTATCAAGCTAGCGGCAGAAACCAGGTCATCCCGCCTGTCACTAAGTGGTGCCCATGGTATGTGCGCGTCGCGCTGCTCAGTTGGCAGCACCTGCATCTCGTTCCCTGTCGTAAATCGGTGGGTTTGGGCTCGGACGAAGAAGCACATACGCAGCCATGCAGGAAGCCAATTGTCGATAGCGGATACCAGTGTCGCGGTTGCCAGGAAGCCTGTGCCAAACGGCGCGGAATTGCTCATGCCCTTTTCTATGTCGCGCTGTAGATTTGCGATGCCATCGCAAGCCGTGCGAATGGCATTGCATCCCCTCAGGGTCTGGATCCAGAGTAGTAGGTCGTCCGTGGTGCCCGGGCTCGATCCCTTTACAGGAACTCCCGCGATCACCGGATCGACCTTGAAGCTCTTGCAAACTTCGAGATGTCCCGGCTGATCCGCTTTTAGATCGACAATCGTCAGTTGATGTAGTGCGCCCGTCTCGCCTAGCTCCGCGAAGAGTTGCTTCACATACCCCTCAGTCGCACTCCATCCTATCGCAATTACCTGCCGATCAGAGACTTGCTTCCGCATACGTTCTGTTCGCGCCGGCGGCTGCTGTTTAAGGGGCGCCGCCATTTCAGATGCTGTCACAATAAACTCGCCCTTTTGGTCGTACAAAGCTTTGACGCACCCATGTGCCTTGTATACGAGCATTGCGTCGGTATGTGCAGACGAGCCAATGCCGAAGAACCACACCAAGTAATGGAGTTTCCAATTCAGCGGCGCCAAAAGGCTAGATCCCGGCCTCGGGCCTCGTTGAACGCCCACCGACTCGAGCGAGGCTTCGAGCCAGCAGTCCCAGTTGAAGGACCAAAAGGAATCAATACGGCCTTCCCGTGCGAGTCTTGCTAGTACGCGATGTCGAGGGGTAGTGCCTCGGATTGGGACGTTTTCCTTCGCGAGAAATCGAGCATCGGTTGTGACAAGCCCATCTCCAACGCGAGCCGCATCTCGATTCGTTCTCTTCGATTCCCTTGGACTTCAGGGCCTCCACGCATTGCCCGGCCCATTCGTAAAGCGATTGGGAATTGAAAGGGACTATAGATGTGTTGATCCCAAGTGACGTTTCAATCCGATGGCTCCTTTGACCGATTTCGGCCCCGGTACTCATCTGCATTGGGAACAAGTTTGTACGACAGCCCTGCGCCGACTAGCACCATTGGTGCGGGTGCAGTGCTAAGCGGATCAATCCAAGCTGAAAAAGTATCTAAGAGCTCAGCGGAACCCGTGGCGGATACATCAACCATTGCGTTTCGCCCAAGAGTGATCAATCCCCGGCTCAAGCTCCACTTTACGGGTCTCTTTCCTGTAGGGGTTTTTCCGAGGCAGGTCATTCTTCGCGGAGATTCAGGGTCGAAGAAGAAACCTCCATCGTTATGAGAATGTTTAGTCTAGCTGGAATGCTCCGTTTTGCCGAACTTGATTTGAATGCCGACTTCGAGCAATGGGCGACAGCTCTGCGTAAACCGATCTCGCAGCTGATGCCGATGACCTTGCCAAATGCGAGGGTGCGAAACGAGCTCAGTGGGGTCGTGCAGCGCTGCAATTGACCATGGGCCATCTAGGTGCAACGCCGTGATTGACGCGCGGCCGAGTCGAAAGCGAGGACGTCGCAGCGGGACTTCGTGCTAGCCGTAGAATTGCAGGATCAAAATCCGGCGCATCGAGATCATAGCCGTAGCTCTTGCAAATGCTTTTCATTTGATCTCGGCGATCTTCCGACAGCGGTATCACATCTGAATTGCGGTAATACAGCGCTCTCGCAACTGCAAGTATGATTTCCTCTCGGGATGTGGGTGGTTGTAAACGCATGAGAGGAAATGAGTGTCCGGAAACTCTGCCGCTTCGAACAAGTCTGAACGCGCCGCCATCTTCGTTGTTGACTAGTAGCTCGCCGCAACCTTGCAGGAAGCGCCATTGCGGGTTTTCATAACTTGGAGAAATTCCTCGGAGCGGGCATCCTGCATAGACGGCATCAGCAATTTTATTGGAAATGGAGCCGAGGTCCTCGGTGCTTTTCATGGCAATTATCCCTGACAGCCCTGGATTCCATTGATCCAATTGCATCTTACTAACTTCATGCCAAATGGGCAGAAGCTTCTTACTCTCTTCGATGTGCTGTCTGTGAAGCACATCTACTTCATAACTGGTCCAGGCCTTGGCAAGGTACTTCGGCGAAAGAATCAACAGTCCATATTCGGAGGCAATAAGGCCAGCATTGATTGAGTCCAAGAGCCTGTCGCCAACTTTTAACGATAAGGGTGCAAACCAAATACTGAGCCCCCGATATCTGAGAGAATTTGCTAGCTCAGAAGCATAAGCCTCGTCTTCAGACGCGTACGAGATAAACAGATGGTAGGGCTTGGTCATTGTCTATGGCAAACGCCAATTCGATCCCACAATGGAATCTATTCCACAAGCCTAACATGGCCAATCCGGCAAAAGCTGCAGAAAAGGCGCACATGGAAATCAATCAGATATTGCCAGCGCGCGGCCAAAGCCAGCGGGCCAGTCTTGGGCGGACTACCGGAAATGAGATCGAGCCCGTCAAACGACGTGCACGCGCCTAGCTCGAGTCATCGGGGACTGACGAACACCGGCGCCAGCGCCGCGGCGGGAAGGGAACTACTTAGGGACGCGAGCTATGGAGGCTAGACCAACCTCAATGCCCCCCACCCCCCTCAATCGCCTTCAACTCACTAATCAGCTGATTAGCCGCCTCCTTACCATCCGCATAAAGCAGCCGCGTGTTATCGGCATAGAAACAGCGCATTCTCAATCCCCGCAAACCCCGTCCCCTTGCCCCGCTTGATCACAATCGTCTGCCGTGAATCGACGACGTTGAGGATCGGCATGCCATAGATCGGCGAGGACTTGTCGGTCTTCGCGGCCGGATTGACCACGTCGTTGGCGCCGATGACGATGGCGACGTCGCAGGTCTTGAACTCGGGGTTGATGTCGTCCATGTCGGCGATCAGGTCGTAGGGCACGCCGGCTTCGGCGAGCAGCACGTTCATGTGGCCGGGCATGCGCCCGGCGACCGGATGGATCGCGAACTTCACTTCCTTGCCGGCCTTGATCAGGGCCTGGGACAGTTCCCAGATCTTGTGCTGGGCCTGGGCCACGGCCATGCCGTAGCCCGGAACGATGATGACCTTCTCGGCCATGTACAGCAGCGAGGCCGCGTCGCTGGCTTCGATCGGTTTCTGCGCGCCGGCGATCGCTTCCTGGCTGCCGCCGCCGCCGAAGTTCGAGAACAGCACGCCGCTGATCGGGCGGTTCATGGCCTTGGCCATGAGCTGGGTCAGGTAGGTGCCGGCCGCGCCGACCACGGTGCCGGCGATGATCAGCGCCTCGATCTGCATCACGTAGCCTTCGAAGGCGACGGCCAGGCCGGTCAGCGCGTTGAACAGCGAGATCACGACCGGCATGTCGGCGCCGCCGATCGGCAGGGTCATGAGCACGCCGAAGAGCAGGGCGAGGGCGAAGAAGGCGACGATCAGCCACGGATCGACATGCCAGAAGATCAGCGCGATGCCGGCGACCACGGCCGCGCCGAAGACGAGGAAATTGAAGACCTGCTGGCCGGGGAAGTTGAAGCGCTTGTCCATGCGCCCGTCGAGCTTGGCCCAGGCGATCACCGAGCCGGTCATCGAGACCGAACCGATCAGCGCGCCGAGCACGGCCAGCGACACCGTGATCATCGGATGCGAGCCGCTGGTCGGGTCGGAGAACTTGAGCAGCTCGCCGGCGCCGATCGCCGCGGCCGAACCGCCGCCCATGCCGTTGAACAGGGCGACCATCTGCGGCATGTCGGTCATCGCGACCTTCTTGCCCCAGAGCCAGGTCGGGATCACGCCGATGGCGATGCCGGCCAGGATCAGCCCGATGTTGTTGGCCCCGGTGATGGCGAAGGTGGCCAGGGTGGCGATGACCATGCCGATGCCGGCCTGGACGATGCCCTTGCGCGCGGTGACCGGCGAGGCCATGCGCTTGATGCCGAGGATGAACAGCACGGCGGCCAGGAAGTAGCTCGCCTTGGCGATCCAGATCAGCATTTCTTGCATGGCCATGTCGTGATTCCCCGAATTACATGGTGATGTTTCTTGATCGGTTTGCTGGGTGCCGGCGCTGTGCCGCCGGCGAACCCGGTCCGCGTTGCGCGCTGCTCAAGGCGCGCGGGCAACGCCGACGCTTATTTCTTGTCCTTGCTCGACTTGAACATTTCGAGCATGCGTTCGGTGACCACATAGCCACCCGCCGCATTGCCGGCGCCGAGCATGACGCCGATGAAGCCGATGGTGATGGCCAGCGTCGTGGTCGCCTGCGACAGCGCGATCATCGCGCCGACGAGGACGATGCCGTGCACGAAGTTCGAGCCGGACATCAGCGGCGTATGCAGGATGACCGGCACGCGGCCGATGATTTCCTTGCCGGTGAATGCGGCGAGCATGAAGATGTAGAGGGCGAGAAATCCATCGATCATGGCTTGGCTCCTTCGATCGCCTGCTTGGTCGGCTCGTGCTTGATCTCGCCGGCGTGGGTCAGGCAGGTCTTGGCGATCAGCTCGTCTTCCCAGTCCAGCTTGAGCACGCCTTCGGCGAGCGAGAGTTCGAGGAAGTTGTAGAGGTTGCGTGCGTACATTTCGCTGGCATTGATCGGCGTGGTGGCCGGCAGGTTGCTGGTGCCGATCACGCTGACGCCGTTGTCGGTGACGACGGTCTTGCCGGCTTCGCTGAATTCGACGTTGCCGCCGGAATCCGCGGCGATATCGACGATGACCGCGCCCGGCTTCATGCCGGCGATCATCGCGCCGCTGATGATGCGCGGCGCCTTGCGGCCCGGCACGGCGGCCGTGGTCACGACCACGTCGATGTTCTTCAGATGATTGGCCAGGGCCTGCTGTTGCTGCTCGCGTTCCTCGGCGGTCAGCTCGCGCGCATAGCCGCCGCTGCCGGCGGCGGAGACGCCGAGATCGAGGAACTTGGCGCCGAGCGATTCGATCTGCTCGCGCGTTTCCGGGCGCACGTCGAAGCCTTCGACCTGGGCGCCGAGGCGTCGGGCCGTGGCGATCGCCTGCAGGCCGGCGACGCCGGCGCCGACGATCAGCACCTTGCTCGGCCGGATCGTGCCGGCGGCGGTGGTCAGCATCGGGAAGAATTTCGGTGCCGCGTTGGCCGCGATCAGCACGGCCTTGTAGCCGGTGACGCCGGCCTGCGAGGACAGCACGTCCATCGCCTGGGCGCGCGTCGTGCGCGGCAGCAGTTCCATCGCGAACGAGGTGATCTTGCGATCGCGCAGGGCCTTGACGCGTTCCGGGTCGAGATGCGGCGCAAGGTGGGCGATGACGACCGTGCCTTCCTTCAGATGCCCGATTTCCGCGACCGTCGGCGGCTGCACGCGCAGCAGCACGTCGGCACGGGACAGGGCAGTGGGGCCGTCGGCGACGACTTCGGCATCGGCAAAGGCGGTGTCGGCGAAGTAGGCCGAAGCGCCGGCACCTTTCTCCATGACGATCTGGGCGCCACGCGCCTTGAGTTTCTTCGCGACTTCGGGTGTCAGCGCAACGCGGCGCTCGCCCTCGGCAGATTCGCGCAATACGGCAACGACGACCGGCATGGCTCCCCCTCGACATGAAGTCCGGTGTGCATCCTAGCCCGGATTATTCATGAAATACACACGTGTGGGCTTGTCCGTTGAATCCATGAGGTTTTTGGCTGATTGGGTGGCTTATGGGGCGCGCTTGCCTTGGGGGGTGGGGAGTGGCGTTTGTCTTGGGGTGCTGGATATTCGCTTCTCCCGCTGGCGGGGAAGCCACCGGCGGCGCGCATTCCTCTTTCCCTCTCCCGCTGGCGGGAGACAAAACGGCAGGATTGCCGTTTAGCGTAGCGAATGCTGCCCGCAGGGCCTGCCCCGGACCTGATCCGGGGGCCAGCGCCAGGGATGGCGCGAGTTCAACTGCCGACAGGCTGATGAGGATGGATGGTCGAAGCAGGAAGTTCGGCCCCATGGGGAAAGAGCACCACCCTCATCCCCTTTACTCGCCCCGTCCATGGGGCTCACCCTTCGGGCCGGCTTGCGCCGTTCGTGCCCGATCCCATCGGGCACAGTCGGGACCTTCTCCCGCCAGCGGGAGAAGGAAATACCGGATGAAGTGTCGACATGGAATGTTTCTCCCGCTCCCGGGCGAAGCATTCACTTTGGGCAGTTGAGGAGGCGCTGACCAGCGGAAGTCCGCATGACGGAATGCGGTGCGGGATCATGCGGGGTATTGGCAGGCTGGCGACCAGCATGTGGCTGCAAGTGTGGGTCTGGGGCGACGCTTTCGTTAGACTGGGGCGATACTTTTCGGATCGACTCCATGTCCCTGGAATTCCTCAACCAGCGCCTTTCCGTGCCGTCGCGCCAGCTCGGCGAACCCGGGCCGGACCCGGACCAGCTCGAAGCCTTGCTGAGCACCGCCATCCGCGTGCCCGATCACGGCAAGCTTTCGCCGTGGCGCCTGCTGCTGATTCGTGGCGAGGCGCGCTCGCGCTTCGGGGCACGGCTCGCCGAGATCCATGCCGAGCAGGATCCCTCCGCGTCGGAGGCGGTGCTGGCCAAGGACCGCGAGCGCTACAACTGCGCACCGGTCATCGTCGCCGTCATCGCGCGGATCCAGGGCGGACACAAGATTCCCGAGCAGGAACAGCTGCTGTCGGCGGGCTGCGTTGCCTACAACCTGCTGCTCGGCGCGCAGGCGCTTGGCTTCGGTGCGCAATGGCTGACCGGCTGGGCGGCCTACGATGCGCGCGTCGCCGACCTGCTCGGCCTCGGCGAAGGCGAGCGCGTGATCGGATTCGTGCATGTCGGCACGGCCGCCGAACCGGGCAGTCGAACGCCAGCGCGTGGCGCTTACCGACGTGCTGGGCGAGTGGACGCCGTGAGCGGCAATCGACCCTCGGCGTATCTGGTCGACGCAAGCCTGTACGTGTTCCGTGCCTGGCACTCGATCCCGTCGGACTTCACCGACGTCGACGGCCATCCGGTCAATGCCGTGCATGGATTCACGCGCTTCCTGCTCGACCTGCTCGAACGCGCCGGGCCGACCCATGCGGCGATCTGCTTCGATGAGTCGCTGACCAGTTCGTTCCGCAATGGGATCTATCCGCAGTACAAGGCCAATCGCGAACTGCCGCCGCAGGAACTGGAGCGCCAGTTCGTCTATTGCCGCGAAGTGGCCGCGGCGCTCGGCCTGACCGTGCTGACCGACAACACCTTCGAGGCCGACGACCTGATCGGCAGCGCGGTCGGGATCCTGCGGAAGCTCGATTGCGCGTCGGTGATCGTTTCGGCGGACAAGGATTTCGGCCAGCTGATCGGCGATACCGTCGAGCAATGGGATTTTTCGCGCGACCAGCGCTGGAATGCGCAGGGCATCAAGCAGCGCCTCGGCGTGCATCCGCACCAGGTGGCCGATTACCTCGCCTTGATGGGCGATGCGGTCGACAACATCCCGGGGATTCCCGGCATCGGCGCGAAGACGGCGGCGATCCTGCTTGCGCATTTCGACACGCTTGATGCGCTGTTGTCGCGCTCGGACGAAGTGGCCTTCCTGCGCATGCGCGGTGCGGCGAGTGTGTCGCAGAAGTTGCGCGAGCATGCGGCGCTGGCGCGGTTGTCGCGCCAGTTGACCGGCATCGCGATGGATGCGCCGGTGCCGCTCGAGCTTGCCGGCTACGGGCGCAGGCAGCCCGACGAGGCGGCGATATCGGATCTGTTCGACCGTTTGCGCCTCGGCCCGATGACGCGGGCGCGGGTGCGCGCATTGGTGTGAGTGGCTGATCGCAGCGGACAACAACGATGCGGGAACGCGGGCATCGTCAACGAAACCCGCGTCGCGTTTTGCGCGCTCTTCGTAGGAGGAGCATTCATGCCCGATGCCCTTCGTCACGTGATCGAAAAGCATCGCGCCTGAAGGCGCCTCCTACAACGTCAAACACCGAACGTCGAACGTTGAATGCCGGATCATTCTGGTGTCCGCGTTGCTCTGTGTAGGAGCCCGTTCACGGGCGAGCTTTTCGTAGCGTGACGGAGAGCATCGCGCCTGAAGGCGCCTCCTACAACGTCAAACACCGAACGTCGAACGTTGAATGCCGGATCATTCTGGTGTCCGCGTTGCTCTGTGTAGGAGCCCGTTCACGGGCGAGCTTTTCGTAGCGTGACGGGGAGCATCGCGCCTGAAGGCGCTCCTACAGGAAGACCAAGACATTGAGGCATCGCGCCTGAAGGCGCTCCTACAACGTCAAATACCGGTGTTCAACAGCCGAACGGCTGGTCATCCCCAATCCCCAATCCCCAATCCCCAATCCCCAATCCCCAATCCCCAATCCCCTACCAGAGCGGCTGGCTGAAATCGAAGTCGGGCTTGTCGAGTGGTTGCGAGAAGGCCGGGCCGACTGCGTAGTCGACGCCGAGGCGCAGGAGCAGGTGGGCGCGGTTGATGTTGTCGGTTTCCGGGGCGATCACCGCGGCGCCGGCGGCGTGGGCCTTGCGCACCAGGGCGAGCACGGTGTCGGCGACCGAGCGGATGCTGCCGAGTTCGTGGACCAGGGTCGGGTCGAGGCGGACGAAATCGGCCTGCAGCTGCCTGAGCGCATGCACGGCCGCCCAGTCGCGGCCGAAATCGTTGAGGCAGACGCGGATGCCGAGCTTGCGCAGTTCGGCGATGCGCTCGCGGCCGCGCTCGCCGGCGTCGATCAGCGGCGAGCAGGGCAGGTTGAGGGTCAGGCCGGTGCCCGAGAGGTGGTGCGACTTCAGTTCGCGATCGAGCCACCAGCAAAGATCCGCGCCGAGCAGCGAATCCACCGACTGCGGCACGAAGATGCGCAACTGGCGGCCCTGCTTGAGTTGTTCGCCACGCATCTGCAGCGTGTGGTTGAGCAGCATGCGGTCGATTTCGGCGAGCTGCTTGGTCTCCGATGCCGCCGGCACCAGATCCTCGTAGCTGATCGAGCTGCCCGGATTCTGCGTGCTGAGCACGCGGAAGCGCAGGTCGAACTGTCCGCTGAGCTTGCCGGCCAGCGGCACGATCGGCATGAAGTCGAAGGTCGCCTGTTCGGCCTTGAGCGGACGACCCATCACCGCGCGCACCGCCAGCAATGGGTCGCTGGGCAGCAGGGCCGCTTCGCGCGCTTCGTACCAGAGCGCGCGGTTTCCGCCCATGTGCGCCGCGGCAAGCTGCGCCGCCTCGGCGTTGGTCACCATCGTGTCGATGGTGACCTGTTCGCCGCCGAGCAGGGCGAGGCCGATGCTGGCGGTGAGGACGTAGTCCTTGCCGTTGAGCATCCATGGCTGCCTGGACAACTGCTCGCGGATGTCGTCGGCGACCATCGTCATTTCGCCGCGCGAGCGCCGGTGGACCAGCACGAAATAGTGGAAATCCTGGTAGTGCGCGGCGATGTCGGTCACGTCGAGCTGGCTACGCAGCAGCTGGCCGATGTGCGCATCGAGGGCGGCGAATCCGCTGATGCCGATGCTCTCGCGCAGGGCCTGCGAGCGGTCGATGGCGATGCACATGAGGGCGGCCGAGCGGTCGCCGGCGGCCGATGCGAGCTTCTCGATCAGCACCGTGCGCGAGTAGAGGCCGGTGCGCGGATCGCGTCCGCCCGCCGTGCCGATCAGTTCGCGCATGCGGCGCGCACGGTTCAGTCGCGACAGCAGCGCATGGGCCAGGTGGCGCGCCTTGACCGGCTTGAGCAGGACTTCGTCGCTGCCGGCGGCGATGGCGTCGAAGCGTTGCCCGATATCGCCGTTGGACGACATCAGGATGATCGGCAGCGCGGCCTGGTCGGGCTGGTCGCGCACGAGCTGGATGAGCTCGAGGCCGTGCACGTCGGACAGTTCCTGATCGACCACGAGCACGTCCGGACGAAAGTCCGGCAGGGCCGCCAATGCGGCCTGACCGTTGCTGGCCAGGCGCACGGTCATGCCGCGCTCGGCCAGCCAGCGTGCGCGCTCGCTGGCGCTGACCGGATCCACCTCGGCGAGCAGGACGCGCCATGGTGTCTGGTTGGCATGCACGAGCAGGTCATCAAGGGAGGCCAGCACGCGCAGGGAATCGAGCGGCATGCTGAACAGCCCGGCGGCGCCGGCGCGCATGGCGAGCAGGCGGTCACCGAGGTCGCCCTTGCGCGAGAACACGAGCAGGGTCGGCTGCGCATGCAGTTCCGCCGCGTTGCCTTCGTCCAGGCAGGCGCGGATGCGGCCGAGCTGGCTCAGCGCGCGGGCGTCGAGGAGCAGGGCGCCGGGCCGCGCCACGCGCAGGAATTCGAGCAGGCCTTCGACATCGTCGAATTCGTTGACCTGATAGCCGCGCTCGCGCAGCGCTGCGCTGAGGCCCGGGGCGCTGCGCACGGTCTCGCCGAGCAGGCAGGTGGCGCGCGGCAGCAGGGTGGGGCCATTGCCGGCGACGCCAGGATCCGGCGTCGGCTCGGCGACCACGACCGCCCCGGTTTCCGGATTGTTGTCGGGCTGGGCGGCGTCCCCGTGCAGGGAGCGCACGTCGGCCGTCGCCGAACCGGACAGTTCGCTGAGCGCGCTGCCCAGCGTGTTGACCATGCCGGCCAGGCATTCCAGCGCGTTCTCGTTCGGCACCAGCTTGTCGTCGATGAACGAACACAGGTAGGCGGCCAGCTCGAGGGCCGAGTTGTTGACGCCGGTCAGGCCGAGGTTTTCGCTGGTCAGGGCGATCTGGTCGAGTTCCTCGCCGAGCAGGCGCGCGGCGCGGTGGTCCCAGCCCGAGCGGGCCAATGGCTGCCAGCGTCGTACCAGGCTCAGGCAACGCTCGCGAAGCGCTTCGCGTGCGGTGGTGTCCGAGAGCCCCTGGTTGGGGTTTGGTCCAGTCATGAGTGTGGTAGGTACCCGACGATATTATTTTCATTGGTGCCAGGGCTGGCCATGAGTCCGCGGACGTGCGGTCATGGGCACACTTGCGCAGCGAGCATGGCTGAAGGGCGGGTGTGCAGCCGTGCACTGGCGCACAGTTTACGCCGCGCAATCGCGCTGCCAGGTGAATGCCTGCCGTGTCGCCGGCGCGCAGGCCGGATGGCAAGGGCACCGGCGTCCGCGGCCAACGCCTGCAGACTCTGCGGCATACTGGGCGCCTCCGGAATCAAGGGTCCCGTCATGCGAAAGCACCTGCACACGATAGCGCTGGTCCTGTTCCTGCTCGTGTTCGTCATCGACCTCGCGCTGTGGGGAGCGGTGCCGGGGCTTGCCGAGGTCGGCCCGCACATCGAACGGTCGGCGAACAGCGAGGCCATGCTGGCGTCGGCCTACATGACCCTGGGAGCCCCGCTTGACGCATTCCTGCCGTTCCTCGGGGATTTCGGGACGCATGTGATGACGCGGGGGCTGGAGGGCAGTTTCGCGCAGATCCTCGAAGCGCCGAACCTGGCCATGGACCTGATACTGAACGGGTCCTACAACTCCACGCATGGCTGGATCAAGACCCTCTACTGGGCGCCGCCCGTGCTGCTCGTGCTGTTCCTGATCCTGTGGGCGTTGAAGCCGAAGACGGTCAGCCTGATCCGCAAACGCTGATCGGCCTTCCCGGTGGCGTGGCCCGCACGAAGGCGGAATCCATGCTTGCAGGTTCGGCAGTGTCCGCACACCCGGGGTTCCGGGGAAGCTGCGCAGGGACCACCCGGCCCGCGGTGTCCGGGCGGCCAGCGGCGCTACCCGTCGGGATGGCGCCGCCGCAGGGCCTGATGGCTGCTGCTCAGGCGATCGACTCGAAGCGGTTGGCGTCGCGGTTCTTGCGCACGTGCGCCGGATTCCAGATGCGCCCGTTCATGGCGATGTAGACGCCGTCCGGCAGGCACTGCACGGCGCCGACCGCACAGCCGACGTTGAACACCGCGTCGGAGCCCTGGAAGCGCGCCGGATTGAGGGCGCCGGTCAGCACGATGACCTTGCCTTCGATGTTGCGCAGCACGGCGGCGGTCTCGACCATCGTGTCGGTGCCGTGGGTGACCAGCACGTGGCGGTGCGGCTGCGCCTCGATCAGCCGGCGCAGCAGGTCGCGATCGGATTCGTCCAGGTGCAGGCTGTCCTTGCGCAGTGCCGGCAGCACGTCGAAGGTGAAGGCAACACCGAGTGCATCGAGGATCTTGCCGATCTGCGGATCGCCGATCTCGTAGGCGGACTTGTCGTCGAAGTAGATCTTGTCGATGGTGCCGCCGGTGGTGACGATGGAAAGGTGCTGCATGGGTGTTCCTCGGGGGGATGGTGTTCAGTCTTGCGATGGATCGAGCAGGTCGGCGGCATGGCCCGGTTCGAAGCTGCGCAGGTCGCAAAGGCCTTGCGCGATGAAGCGGGCCAGCGCCTGGGCCGGCCGTGCGTCGCCTGATCGCGCGGATGCCTGCGCGGCGTTCCGGCAGAGCAGGGCGGCGGCGAATATCCGGGCCGCGGTAACGGCGAATCCGCGGGCGACCGCCTGCATGGCCTGCGGATTGGTCGCCTGGCGCGGAAGCCATTCGCTGGTCTGGGCCAGGGCCGCGCGGATGTCGCGCAGCGAAGCTTCAAGCGCGCTTGATGGATCGTGCAGCTCCGCTTCGTCGAGCAGGGCGGCGGCCGATTCGAGCACGGGATCGAAGCCGACGCTGGCGATCGCGCGCAGCGCGTCGAGGGCGAGCACGTTGGTCGTGCCTTCCCAGATCGGGAAGACCTGCGCGTCGCGCAGCAGTTGCGGAATTCCGGTGTTCTCGATGTAGCCGGCGCCGCCGAAGGCCTCGCAGGTTTCCGATGCGACCTGCACCGCGAGCTTGCCGGTCCACAGCTTCGCCAGCGGCGTCAGGATGCGCAGCAGGGCGAGTTCGCGCGGGCTGGCGACACCGCATTCGCCGCGGCCGAGCAGGTGGGCGACATGGAACACGAGCTGGAAGGCCGCCTCGAACTCGGCCTGCATGTCGGCCAGGGTCGCGGCGTGCAGCGGGTGCTCGATCAGGCGCCGGCCGAAGGCTTCGCGCTGGTGCGCGTAGGCGGTCGCCAGCGCGATGCAGCGACGCATCGTCGCCAGTGCGCAGACCGCGTTCCAGGTGCGCGTGACGTTGAGCACCGGCGTGATCAGGCGCACGCCGTGGTCGAGTGCGCCGACCGGCGTGGCGAGCGCGCCCTCGAGTTGGACTTCCGCGGTCGGCAGCTCGTGCGTGCCGAGCTTGTCCTTGAGGCGGTCGACGCGGATGCCGTTCCAGCGACCGCCGGCGTCGCGCGTTTCCAGATAGAACATGGCCAGCGCATCGGCGCCCGGGCCGGCGCCTTGCGGGCGCGCCAGGGTCAGGGCCATTTCGCCGATCACCGCGGAGGTGAACCACTTGCGCCCGTACAGGCGCCAGCGGCCATCGTCGTCGCGACGTGCCTCGGTTTCGCTGTTGCCGACGTCGGAACCGCCCTGCAGTTCGGTCATCCACTGGCCCGAAAGCCAGAGCTGCGCCGGATCGCGGCTGGTCAGTCGCGGCACGGCGCGCGCGATCAGCGCCTCGTTGCCGGATGCCTTGAGCGCGGTCGCCGCGCCATCGGTCATGGCCAGCGGGCAGGTGTGGAATTCGCTGGCGACGTGATGCAGGTAGATGCGCGCGAACTGGTCGCAGCGCGCGTATTCGCCGTGGCCGGGCTCGTGCCCGGCTGCGACCAGTCCGTAGCGGGCGGCCAGTTCGTTGCCGCGCTGCCAGACCGGTGTCGATTCGATGCGGTCGATGCGTTCGCCCCAGGCGTCCCACTGGGTCAGCACCGGCTTTTGCGGCGTGCGCGAACGCGCTTCGGACCAGGCCTGTGCCGCATGCTCGCCGAGCGCGTCGAGGTCGGCATGGATCGCCTCCCTGACGCCGTCCGGCAACCCTTGCGACAGCCACGTCTGCAGCACGCGATCGCTGCGGTACTGGTTGCCAAGCTCGGGCGCGGCGGGGGGCGCATTCATGGCACGGGATTATAGACCCTGCCCGCATGCGCCCTGCCGGCGCCCGCGCGGATTGCCTCAGGCGGCGAGCCGCACCTCTTTCGCGATCGCTGCGCGTGCCGCTTCGAGCGCCTTCTGCTTGTGTTCGGGGCTCATGTTGACGCCTTCGGCACGGATCACCTCGATGTCGGTGACGCCGAGGAAACCGAACACGCTGCGCAGGTAGGATTCCTGGAAATCCATCGCCGCGCCCGGCGAGCCTTCGCTGTAGACGCCGCCGCGCGAGGAGGCGATGACCAGCTGCTTGCCGCCGGCGAGGCCCTCGGGACCGTTCGCGCCGTAGCGGAAGGTCTTGCCGGCCACCGCGATGCGATCGATCCAGGCCTTGAGCTGGCTCGGGATGCCGAAGTTGTACATCGGCGCGCCGACCACCACGATATCGGCGGCGAGGAATGCGTCGAGCAGCTCGCCGCCGCGGGCCGACGCCGGATCGCTGGCGTCGGCTACCGGCGTCCAGTGCGGCAGCGGATCGGCGGCGAGGTCGAGGTAGTCCACCTCGAGGCCGGGATGGTTGCGCCGGAAGGCGGCGACCGTGGCGGCGGAGAGTTCGCGCGAAACCGAATGGGTGCCGAGGGCGCTTGAATCGATATGAAGGAGTTTCATGGCGGTCATTCCTGGGGTGGCTGGCGGTACCAGCGTTGGGAATGAAGTTAATGGCTGCACGCTGATGCGATAAGTAGGCAAAAATGAGATGCTTCGTTCACTGAGGAGAACGATGATGGCGAGCCACGATGATCCATTGAGCGATCTCAACGACCTGCGCTTCTTCGTCGAGGTCGTCGACAACGGCGGTTTCTCGGCGGCCGGACGCGCCCTCGGCATCCCCAAGTCACGCCTGAGCAACCGCGTGGCCGCGCTCGAGGAGCGCCTCGGCGTGCGCCTGCTGCAGCGGACCACGCGCCGCTTCGTGATCACCGACGTCGGCGAGCGCTTCCTCGTTCATTGCCGCGCGATGCTCGAGCAGGCCCAGGCGGCGAAGGAGGCGGTCGAGGAATTGCGCAGCGAACCGTGCGGACTGGTCAAGGTCAGCTGCCCGGTTTCGATCGCGCCGACGGTGATGGCCCGGCTGGTGCCGGAATTCCTCGCCGCGCATCCGAAGATGCAATTGCGCCTGCTGGTCACCAACCGCCGCGTCGACCTGATTGGCGAGGGTTTCGATGTCGCCATCCGCGTGCGCAACAAGCTCGATACCGATGCCACCCTGGTCGTGCGCACCGTCGGCCAGTCGCGCATCCTGCTCGTCGCATCGTCGGCATTCCTCGATGCCCAGGGCCGGCCGCAGGCGCCGGCCGGGCTGGCAGCACTGCCGCTGCTGTCGATGAACGACCACGATGGCGCGCAGGTCCTCGACCTGGTCGGTCCGGATGGCGCGAAGCTGCAGGTGGAGATGCAGGCGCGCCTGGTCAGTGGCGATTTCGCGGTCCTGCTCGAAGCGGCGAAGCGCGGCCTGGGCATTGCGATCCTGCCCGACGTCGCCTGCGCGGCGGCGATTGCCAGCGGCGAACTCGAGGTGGTGCTGCCCGACTGGGCGATGCCGCAGGGCACCGTGCATTTCGTCTATCCGACGCGGCGCGGCCTGCTGCCCGGTGTTCGCGCACTCGTCGATTTCCTCGCCGAACGCCTCGCGGAAGCCTGATCTGCGCGGCGCGGCCGTGCGCTCAGGATCCGCCCTTGCGCGGCGCGTTTCTCCTCGCATCGCGCACGATGCCGGCGAGCGCGCCGATCAACACGACGCAGAGCGCGATCTCGACCAGGGCCGGCACGCGTACCGACGCCACCGACCACGCGGCGACGACGCCATGGATGAAATAGCCGAGGCTGATGATGCCGACCCAGAGCAGGGCGCGCTTGGCGCCGCGCCGCAGGGCCAGCAATGGCAGCAGCAGCGGTGGCAGGGTCAGGGCCAGGGCGAGCCCGACCTGGCCGTTCGCCGGCGGCGCCAGCCACGCATGCCAGACCGGTTGCAGCAGGACCAGCGCGGCCCAGGCGAGGAAACCCGCGCGCATGGCGGTCATGGTTTCGACGCCAGGCGTGAACACACATGGGCGACGCGGCGTCCGAGGCTGCGCGCGAGCGTGCGCTCGTCCTCGCTGAGCGGATTCTCGTCGCTGGTGCCGGCGACGTGGCTGGCGCCATAGGGCGTGCCTCCGCTGCGCGTGCGGTTGAGCGCGGCTTCGGTGAACGGAATGCCGACGATCAGCATGCCGTGGTGGAGCAGCGGCAGCATCATCGACAGCAGCGTGCTTTCCTGGCCGCCGTGCATCGTGCTGGTCGAGGTGAATACGCCGGCCGGTTTGCCGACCAGGGTGCCCGATGCCCATTCGGCGCCGAGCGTGTCGATGAAATGCTTGAGCGGCGCGGCCATGTTGCCGAAGCGGGTCGGGCTGCCGAGCACCAGTCCCGCGCACTCGCGCAGATCGTCCTTGCTGACGTACGGCGCGCCGTCGTCCGGCACCGGTGGCTGCGCGCTTTCGGTCACCGGTGCCACCGGTGGCACGCAGCGCAGGCGCGCCTGCATGCCGGGCTCCTCCTCGATGCCGCGGGCGACCAGGCGTGCCAGTTGCGCCACCTTGCCGGTGCGGCTGTAGTAAAGGACCAGCACTTCGCTCATGGTTGGACGGTTTCCTCGGGAATGGGCTGCCACTGATTGGCCGGACTGTGCGGTTAGGCTAACCTCGACAGATGGCCATCCCGAAGTTTGCCACGTCCGGACATTCGCGCGAGCGCAGCCTGGCGTTTCTCGAATTCACCTGGCATCGATTCCTCGAGGACCGCTGCCTGCAGACGGCGGGCGCGCTGGCCTTCACCACCCTGTTCGCCCTCGTCCCGCTGACCGCGGCCGTGCTCGGCATCCTCGCGGCTTTCCCGGTGTTCGAGGAATGGCGGGTCAAGCTGACCGTATGGGTGTTCAACAACTTCGTGCCGGCCGCCGGCGACGTCGTGCAGAACTACCTGACCGAGTTCGCGGCCAACGCCAGCAAGGCCACCACGATCGGCGTGCTCGTCCTCGTGTTCAGCGCGATCTCGCTGATGATGAGCATCGAGGATGCCTTCAACCGCATCTGGAGGGTCAAGGCCAATCGCGGCCCGGCCTCGCGCTTCGTCATCTACTGGACCGCGCTGAGCCTCGGCCCGATGCTGCTGGTGGCCGCGGTCGCGATCAGCTCCTACCTTTTTGCGCTGCCCTTCATCGATGCGGCCGCCTCGCAGTATTCGATCAAGGCACGGGTCCTCTCCGCACTGCCGTTCCTGATCGTCTGGGTCGCCCTGATCACCGGCTACATGGTGATCCCGAACCGCAGCCTGCGCTTCCGCGATGCCGCCATCGGCGGCCTGATCGCGGCCGCCCTGTTCGAATCGGCCAAGCACGCATTCGCCTGGTACGCCGGCGCCTTCGCCACCTACCAGCAGGTCTACGGCGCGCTCTCGATCGTGCCGATCTTCTTCCTCTGGATGTACCTGTCGTGGATCATCGTCCTGCTCGGCGCCTCGATCACCGCTTCGCTGAGTTCGTTCGACTACCGCCATGCCGCCGATCGCATTTCCGAGGACCAGGAACTGGCCGGCCTGCTGCGCGTGATCGGGCGGCTCGCCGCCGCGCATCGCGACGGCCGTGGCCTGCACAGCGCGGAACTGCTCGAAGGCGAGCCCTACCTGACCGATGACCTGCTGCAACGGTACCTCGGCCACCTCAGCGAGGTTGCGCTGATCCGGCGCACCGAGATGGGCGAGTGGATCCTGTCCCGCGATCTGCAGGGCGTCACCCTGCTGGATCTTTACCGGGAGGGCGACTACCGTTTGCCGGTCGGCAGCCAGCCGCTGCCCGGCGTATCGCTGGCCGAGTACGAACAAAGTCCGTTGCACGACCTGGCCAGCGAACTGCGCAAGCGCCTCGAGGTGCCGCTCGCCTCGATCCTTCCGCTGCCTTCGCCGGCAGTACCCGACACTCCCGCGGCACAACCCGGAAAATCCTGATGAAACATTCGCTCGTCTTGCTCCTCGGCGTTCTCGTCGCGGTCCTCCCGGCGGCAGCCGGGGCGAAATCCCCGAAGCAGCCTGCGCTCAAGGTCGAAACCGTCGATGGCAAGACCTTCGATCTCGCCAATGAGCGTGGCAAGTGGGTCATCGTCAACTTCTGGGCCACCTGGTGCGCCCCGTGCATCGCCGAGATGCCCGCGCTTTCCGGCTTCATCAAGTCACGCAAGGATGTCAGCGGAATCGGCCTGGCCTACGAGGACACCGACACGCAGGAGATCGTCGATTTCCTCAAGCAGCACCCGGTCGCCTATCCGATCGCCCAGGTCGACGTGAACGCGCCGCCCGCCGATTTCGACACGCCGCGCGGCCTGCCGACCACCTACCTGATCGCGCCCGACGGAACCATTGCCAGGCACTTCCTCGGACCGATCAAGGAAGCCGATCTCGAGCAGGCCATTGCCACCGCGAAGTCGGCGAAGAAACCCTGAGCAGCGATGACTTGCGCGCGCTTCCATGTCAGCGGGCACGTGCAGGGAGTTTCCTTCCGTGCGGGTACGCGCGCGCAGGCGGCGCGCCTTGGCATCAGCGGTCATGCGCGCAACCTGCGTGACGGACGCGTCGAAGTGCTTGCCGAAGGAAGTCCGGAGGCGCTCGCCGAACTCGAGCTTTGGCTGCAGCACGGCCCGCCCGGTGCCCGCGTGCTGGGCGTCGAGCGCGAAGACCTGCCGGAGCAGGCCCTGGCCGGTTTCTACACGCGCTGAAGCCGCGGTTCGTCCGTGCCGGCCATCGCCTGCATGCGCAGGCTCCCAGCATGACTTATGGCGCTGGCCGGCCACTGCACGCCCGGACACCATCGACATTCGTGATGCGCAGCGCGGGGAGCGCTTCCGTCCCGTCATTCGAAGCAGCGTGCGCCGTGGCCCGCCGCCGTGCACGATGGCCCCTTCGCGTTTCTCACCCGGAAATTCCATGCGCCTTGCCCCTGTCGTCGTTGTCGCCCTGTTCCTCGCCGGAACCGTCCTGCCCCTGCGCGCCGCGCAGCCTGCCCGGCCCGCGCCGGAGGCGGTGGTCACTACCCAGTTGCCGCGCGGCGTGCGGCCCGTGCACTACGAGATCGAAGTGGAGCCGCATGCGCAGTCGCTGGGTTTCGACGGCAGGGTTTCGATCACGCTCGACGTGCTGGAGCCGACCGCCAGCATCACGCTCAATGCGGTCGACCTGAAGTTTTCCTCGGCCAGCCTGCACTCCACGCACGACAAGCGCGCCTATGTCGATCCGACGGTCAGCGTCGATGAATCCGCGCAGACCGCAACCTTCACCTTCCGCGACAAGCTGGCCGCAGGCAGCTACCGGCTCACCACGGCCTACGCCGGCACGATCGGCACGCAGGCCAACGGCCTGTTCGCGATCGACTACGTCACCGCGGATGGCGGCAGGCGCGCGCTGTACACGCAGTTCGAGAACTCCGACGCGCGCAAGTTCATCCCGTGCTGGGACGAACCGAACTACAAGGCGACCTTCGACCTCGCCGCGATCGTGCCGGCCGCGCAGATGGCGATCAGCAACATGCCGGTCCAGGCAAGGCAGGATCTCGGCGAGGGCAGGACGCTCGTGACCTTCGCGACGTCGCCGAAGATGTCGACCTATCTGCTGTTCTTCGGCCTCGGCGATTTCGACCGCGCGACGGCCACGGCCGATGGCGTCGAATTCGGCGTGGTCACGCAGAAAGGGCTGACCGCGCAGGCGCAATTCGCGCTGGAATCCTCGCAGGCAGTCCTGCGCGAATACAACGACTACTTCGGCGTGCCCTATCCGTTGCCGAAACTCGACAACATCGCTTCTCCGGGACGCAGCCAGTTCTTCGGCGCGATGGAGAACTGGGGCGCGATCTTCACCTTCGAGCGCGGCCTGCTGCTCGATCCGGCGATCTCCACCGAATTCGACCGCCAGCGGATCTTCGGCACCGCCGCGCACGAGATCGCGCACCAGTGGTTCGGCGACCTGGTCACCATGCAGTGGTGGGACGATCTCTGGCTCAACGAAGGCTTTGCGACCTGGATGGCCGGCCGGACCACCGCGATACTGCATCCGGACTGGAAGCCGGAGCTGCGTGCGCTCGGCTCGCGCGAATACGCCATGTCGATGGATGCCGTGGCCAGCACGCACCCGGTCGTGCAGCACGTCGCCACGGTCGAGCAGGCCAGCCAGGCCTTCGACGCGATCACCTATTCGAAGGGAGCGGCCGTGATCGGCATGCTCGAGGGCCATGTCGGCGCCGATGCCTGGCGCGATGGCGTGCGTCGCTACATGAAGGCGCATGCCTACGCGAACACGCGTTCGGACGATCTCTGGCGCGCGGTCGAAGCCGCGGCCGGCAAGCCGATCCTCGCCATCGCGCACGATTTCACCCTGCAGCCCGGCGTGCCGATGCTCAGCGTCGATTCGGTGGCCTGCGAGGATGGTCGCAGCACGGTGGTCCTGACCCAGGGCGAATTCAGCAAGGATCGTCCGGAAAGGAAGCCGCTGAGGTGGCGCGTACCGGTCATCGCGCGCACCCTCGGCGGCGAGCCCGTGCGCGGCACGATCGAGGGCGGCAAGGGCAGCCTGCAGCTTCCCGGCTGCGCCCCGGTGCTGGTCAATGCCGGGCAGGGCGGTTACTACCGCACGCGTTACGCGCCGGCGCAGTTCGCCGCGCTGCGCGATCGCTTCGGCGGGCTCGCGCCGATCGACCAGCTCGGCCTGATGGGCGACGCAATGGCGCTCGGCATGGTCGGCCTGCAACCGACAGCGGACATCCTCGACCTGGTCAAGGCGACGCCGCCCGGGGCCGACAGCAAGGTATGGGAACGCATCGCCGACACGCTGCAGGAGATCGATGGCTACTACGCCGGCGACCGCGCGCGCCAGCAGCGCTTCCGTGCGTTTGCCACCGCGACCCTTGCGCCGAAGTTGCGCGAGCTCGGCTGGGAAGCGAGTGCCGGCGAGGGCGCGACGGCCGCCATCCTGCGCACGCAGCTGATCGAGGTGCTCGGCGATCTCGGCGATGCGAACGTGATCAAGGAGGCGCGTCGCCGCTTTGCCGCGCGCAACGCCGAACCGACGCTGCTGCCGGGCGCCCTGTACAAGAGCGTGCTCGGCATCGTGGCCAGCCACGCCGACGAGGCCACCTGGACGCAGCTGCATGCGGATGCGAAATCCGAAAAACGCTCGATGATCCGCGACGGCCTGTATGTGCAGCTGGCCGCGGCGCTCGATGAAGGGCTGGCGCGACGCGCGCTCGAGATGGCGCTGACCGATGAACCCGGGGCGACGAACGGCGCGGCGATGATCAGCGCGGTGAGCGGGCATCACCCCGACCTCGCCTTCGATTTCGCCCTGGCCCATCGCGACCGGGTCGAAGCCCTGATCGACTCGACGTCGAGCAGCCGCTACTACCCGCGCCTGGCCAGCGAGTCGCTCGATCCGGCAATGCTCGGCAAGCTCAAGGCCTATGCCGACCGCTACGTCGCCGCGACTTCGCGCCGGGCAACCGAAACCGCGATCGCCGGGATCGGCTACCGCATCGGCGTGCGCGAGCAGCGCCTCGGCCAGATCGACGCCTGGCTGAAGAAGCAGGGCTGAGCGACTCGCGCGAACAGCCCGCGCCTTGTCCGCAACGCCAGAAAAAAGGCCCCGCGATGCGGGGCCTTCTTCGTTCCGGCCGCAACCGGCTCAGGCTTCGACTTCGTCCTTGTAGGCGTCGACCGGAATGCAGGCGCACATGATGTTCTTGTCGCCGTAGACGTTGTCGACGCGGGCGACCGGTGGCCAGTATTTCTGCTGCCTGAGCACGGCCAGCGGAAAGGCGGCGAGTTCGCGCGTGTAGCTGTGCGTCCACTCGCTGCCGGCCACCATCGTCGCCGTGTGCGGTGCGTTGCGCAGCGGATTGTCCTCGCGGTCGAGCTTGCCTTCCTCGACGGCGCGGATCTCGGCGCGGATCTCGATCATCGCGTTGATGAAGCGGTCGAGTTCGTGCAGCGATTCGCTTTCGGTTGGCTCGACCATCAGCGTGCCGGCGACCGGGAAGCTCAGGGTCGGCGCGTGGAAGCCGAAATCGATCAGGCGCTTGGCCACGTCTTCGGCGCCGATGCCGGTGGCGTCCTTGAGCGGGCGCAGGTCGAGGATGCATTCGTGCGCGACCAGGCCGTTGCGCCCCGTGTACAGCGTCTCGTAGTGCGGAGCCAGGCGCCGGGCGATGTAGTTGGCGTTGAGCAGGGCGACCTGGGTCGCCTTGCGCAGGCCGGAGCGGCCCATCAGGGTGATGTACATCCACGAGATCGGCAGGATGCTGGCGCTGCCGAAACTCGCGGCGGAGACCATGCCGACGCGCTGCGTACCCGCATCCGTGCTGCGGGCACTTTCTCCCGAGGGGAGCAGGGAAGGCAGGAACGGGGCGAGATGCGCTTTCACCGCGCAGGGGCCGACGCCGGGGCCGCCGCCGCCGTGCGGGATGCAGAAGGTCTTGTGCAGGTTCAGGTGCGAAACATCCGAGCCCCACTTGCCGGGCCTGGCCACGCCGACCAGGGCATTGAGGTTGGCGCCGTCGGTGTAGACCTGGCCGCCGTGCTTGTGCACGGCTTCGCAGATGGCGACCACGTCTTCCTCGAACACGCCATGCGTCGAGGGATAGGTGATCATCAGCGCGGCCAGCCGGTCGGAATATTTTTCCGCCTGGGCGCGGATGTCGTCGACATCGACATTGCCGTCCTTGTCGCAACGGGTCACCACCACGGTCATGCCGCACATCTGCGCCGAGGCCGGGTTGGTGCCGTGCGCGGATTCGGGAATCAGGCAGATGTCGCGATGGCCTTCGCCGCGCGAACGATGCCAGGCACGGATCGCGAGCAGGCCGGCGAACTCGCCCTGGGCGCCGGAATTCGGCTGCAGGCTGACCGCGTCGTAGCCGGTGATCTCGACCAGCATGGCCTCGAGTTCGTCGATCAGCTGCGCATAGCCGGCGGCCTGGTCGGCAGGCGCCAGCGGATGGATGTTGGCGAACTCCGGCCAGGTGACCGGGATCATTTCCGCGGTGCCGTTGAGCTTCATCGTGCACGAACCGAGCGGGATCATCGTGCGATCCATGGCCAGGTCCTTGTCGGCCAGGCTGCGCATGTAGCGCAGCAGTTCGTGCTCGCTGTGGTGCGTGTTGAACACCGGATGCTGCAGGAACGGCAGTTCGCGCAGCAGGCTGGCGGGCAGGGCGTCGGCAGTCGAGGCGTCGAGCGCGTCGATGTCGTCGATGCGGGCGCCGAACAGTCCGGTCAGGGCCACGAGGTCGGCGCGCGTGGTCGTTTCGTCGACGCTGATGCCGACGCTGCGTGCGTCGATCGCGCGCAGGTTGATGCGGGCATCGCGCGCCTTCGCGTGCAGCGCCCCGGCATCGACGCCGACCACGTGCAGGGTATCGAAGAAATCCGGGCCCACCGTGATGCCGGCCTTGCGCAGGACGCCGGCCAGTATCGCCGCCATGCGGTGCGTGCGCCGTGCGATCCGGGTCAGCCCTTCCGGGCCGTGGTAGACCGCGTACATGCTCGCCATCACCGCGAGCAGGACCTGCGCGGTGCAGATGTTCGAGGTCGCCTTCTCGCGGCGGATGTGCTGCTCGCGGGTCTGCAGGGTAAGCCGGTAGGCCGGCTTGCCTTCGGCGTCGATCGACACGCCGATCAGGCGACCCGGCATCGAGCGCTTGTAGGCATCGCGGCACGACATGAAGGCCGCGTGCGGTCCGCCGAAGCCGAACGGCACGCCGAAGCGCTGGCTGTTGCCGACGACGATGTCCGCGCCCCAGGCGCCGGGCGCGCGGATCAGGGTCAGGGCGAGCAGGTCGGTGGCGACGGCGACCAGGGCGCCGCGGGCGTGCGCGGCGTCGGCCAGTCCGGCGTAGTCGTTGATCTGGCCAAAGGTGTTCGGGTACTGCAGCAGGATGCCGAAGCTGTCGACGCTTGCCGCGTCGGCATCGTCGCCGACATGCAGTTCGATGCCGAGGCCGTCGGCGCGCGTGTGCAGGACTTCGAGCGTCTGCGGATGCACCGCGCTGGATACGAAGAACACGTTCGACTTCGACTTCGCCGAGCGCTTGGCCAGGGTCATCGCCTCGGCCGCCGCGGTGGCTTCGTCGAGCAGCGAGGCATTGGCGATTTCCATCCCGGTCAGGTCGGCGACCATGGTCTGGAAGTTGATCAGCGCTTCCATGCGGCCCTGCGAGATTTCCGCCTGGTATGGCGTGTAGGCGGTGTACCAGGCCGGGTTCTCGAGGATGTTGCGCAGGATGACGTTCGGCGTATGCGTGCCGTAGTAGCCCTGGCCGATGAAGCTGCGGAAGACGCTGTTGCGATCCGCGATCCTGCGGATCTTGGCCAGCGCCTCGACTTCGCCGATGGCTTCGGGCAGGTCGAGCGGCGCGGGCGACTTGATCTTGCCCGGCACGATGGCATCGGTCATGGCGTCGAGCGAGTCGTGGCCGATGACGCCGAGCATGTGCGTGATTTCGGCGTCATTGGGGCCGATATGACGCTCGACGAAGGCGGAATGGTTTTCGAGGTCGCGCAGGGAAGGCGAGGGAATCTGGGGCATGGTGGTGGCGTCCGGAAGTCGCGCGCGAAGCCGCACGCTGGGCGCCCCTCTGTCCTTTTGCCTGAGAGTTTGGAAGCGCAGCCGTGGCTGGCCTCTTGCCCCTTCGGCGCCGGCGCGTGCCGAAATCGGCAGCCGGTCTCTCCAGAGTTGTTCGCGCGCGGAGGTATCGGGGCCTGAGCGATTACGGGCGTTGCGCCTTCGGCAGCAGGTAACGGAAGACGGGAGGTATCCCGCGTTCCGGCTCTGCTTCTCCCACCACGTGTAACGGCGCCCATGATAACCGCGAAGGCGGGTGCGCGTCTCCAGGCCGGAGAACCGGGATTCCCGCCCCGGCTGGCGGACCCGGGTGCCGGGGAACTCGCGACCGGCTTGCCGCGGCCGCTATTCGATGCCGAGTTTTTCCAGGCGGTAGCGGAGCTGGCGCAGGGTCAGGCCGAGCTGCTTGGCCGCGGCGGTGCGGTTCCAGCGCGTGGCTTCGAGCGCCTTGGTGATGACGGCGCGCTCGGTTTCCGCAACCGTTGCGGCAAGATCGCCGCTGTAGGCGGAGTCGGGCAGCATGATGGAAGCGTGTTCGGAGGGCGGGGGAAATTGCGACTGGCCCCTGAATGCGGACGCGCCGGCCGGCGCCGAGCCTGGCTCGGCGGCGCTTGCCGATGCGGCTGGCGGACGCGCGATCAGGCGCATGTCCTCGGCGCTGATCGAACCGTCCTCGCACAGGGCCACGGCGCGTTCGAGCACATTCTCGAGTTCGCGGACGTTGCCCGGGAACTCGTAGGCCATCAGGGCCTTGAGCGCATCGGCGGTCAGTCGCGCCGGGGCGCGGTCGGATTCACGCGCGAGGCGATCGAGAATGCGGCTGGCCAGCAGCGGAATGTCGTCGCGGCGTTCGCGCAGCGGCGGAACGCGCAACTCGATCACGTTGATGCGGTAGAAAAGATCCTGGCGGAACGAACCGAGATCGACCAGGCGCGCGAGGTTCTTGTGCGTGGCGGAAAGAATGCGCACGTCGACGGCGACCTCGGCGCGCGCGCCGATCGGGCGCACGGCCTTCTCCTGGATGACGCGCAGCAGCTTGACCTGCATGTGCAGGGGCAGCTCGGCGACTTCGTCGAGGAACAGGGTGCCACCGTCGGCGGCCTGGAACAGGCCTTCCTTGTCGGCATGGGCGCCGGTGAAGCTGCCCTTGCGGTGGCCGAAGAATTCGCTCTCCATCAGTTCCGACGGAATCGCGCCGCAGTTGACCGGCACGAAGGCCGCCGAGGCGCGCGGCCCGAGTTCGTGGATCAGGCGCGAGGCCAGTTCCTTGCCGACGCCGGATTCACCGGCGACGTAGACCGGCGCCTGGCTGCGCGCGACCTTGGCGATGGTGGCGCGCAGTTCCTTCATCGGCTCGGATTCGCCGATCAGCTTGGCGCTGCTGGCGTCGACCGTGGCCTTTTTTTCCTCGGAAAGGCGCAGGGCGGTCTGCACCAGGCGGCGCAGGACGTTGATATCGACCGGTTTGGAGACGAAATCGAAGGCTCCGGCCTTCAGCGCGACGACCGCGGCATCGACATTGCCATACGCGGTGATCATCGCCACCGGTGTATCCGGATACTGCGCGGCGATCAGCTCGATGACTTCATGGCCGGTGCCGTCGGGCAGGCGCATGTCGGTGAAACACAGCGCGTAGCGGGTTTCGGCGAGGCGCTGCTTGGCCTCATTGACCGTCGCGGCCGTCTCGACGACGAGGCCCATGCGGCCCAGAGTCAGCGTCAGCAGCTCGCGAATGTCCCGCTCGTCGTCAATTACCAGTGCAAATTGTTTGCTCATGCCATCCGTCGATGCGTGTGCTTCGCGACGCACAAGATTAATCTGCGCCGCCCGGGAAGGCAAAGCATACAGGTCCGGAAGCCGCATCTACCAAGCGATTGCCGCACTCGGCGAGTTCCCGGCCCGCCTCCGCGTGCCGGCGCGGGCCGCCCGGACGGCAGCACGGCCCTCCCGCCCGGCATCGATCAGGGCGGCGATTCGAAGCCGTCGGCGAAGATCCTGTCGGAAACGGGCGCGGTATTCGCGGTGGCCGTATTGTTGCCGGTGTTGGGGTCGCTGGTCGGCGAGTTGACCACGGCCGTCACCGAGTTGGACAGGGTGCCCGTGGTTCCCGGCGCGACGGTCGCGTTGACCGTGTAGACCACCTGCGCGGCCAGGGGCAGGCTCACCACCTGCGAAATGTTGCCGCTGCCGCCGGAGGTGCAGGTCGCGCCGCCGCTGGCCGCGCAGCTCCAGGTCACGTTGGTGTAGGCGCCGGGGAAAGTATCGACGACGACCACGCTGGGCGCGGCATCCGGCCCGGCATTGGCGATCGTGAGCGTGTGGCTGATTGCCGCGCCCGGCGTATACAGGGCCGGGGTCGTGCTGATCGATGCGGCGACATCCGCGCTGGTGCCACCGGCCTGGCAGTTGACCACGCCGCGCAGGACCCAGTCGCCGGAGACCCCGAAGGTTTGCGACGAGAACCACGCGAAGTTGCTGCCGCCGAGGTTGGCGTAGATGGCATTGCGGCCAGTCTGGATGCCGTCGGCATCGACGACCAGGCTCGGCCCGCTGCCGGGCGGCGCCTGGTCGAAGCGGTAGGCGACGACGAGGGTCTCGCCGGCGCTGACCGCGACGCTGAGCGGCACGGTGCTGTTGTCGTCGAGATACCGGTATTCGTTGAGGACGCCGTCGTTCAGCAATGGCCCGTTGATCTGGGTGGCCAGCGCCCCGGGATTCGGATAGCTGCCCGAGCGGTAGATGTCGATCGAGCCGCCGAGGGTCTGCCCGCTTGCGCCGCTCTGCGAGAGCCAGAACACCTGCACGGCAACGAGTTGGCCGGCGCACGGCGAAGTCAGCCAGCTGGCCCCTTTCTCGCCGGCGACGAAGCCGGCCTGGATGACCGCGGTCGAGAAATTGACCAGCGAATCGTTCTTGATGGTCACCTCGGCGGCGACCGCGCCGCCGGCCAGCGTAGTGGCCAGAAGCGCACACAGGACCCGTTTCATCCGCTTTCCCCTGAGAAACCGGCGAGGACTGCCACCCTACGCGGGCATCGGGATCAATGACATGCGCGAGTTCACATTCGGGCGATCCGGGCGGCGCCGGCGCCACCCGGGCCGGTGCGCGCTCATTCGCGCCAGATCAGGCTGGCGAAGCGGCCGCAGCGCGCATCGCGCCGGTAGGAAAAGAAGCGCGGGTCGGTGAATGTGTCAAAGCCGCCGCCATCGATGCGGCGGACGCCCGCGGCCTCGAGGCGACGGCGTGCCAGGGCGAAAAGGTCGCAGCGCCAGTGGCCGGGCCGCGTTGCATCGAAGGCCCCGGCGGCGTCGCCATCGTGGTCGAGAAAGGCCTGGCGGACTTCTTCGCCGACTTCATACGAGGCCGGCCCGATCGCAGGGCCGAGCCAGGCGAGGATCTCGCCCGGCGCGCATTGCATGCCGGCCAGGGTCGCTTCGAGCACGCCGGCGGCGAGCCCGCGCCAGCCCGCATGGGCGACAGCGACCTCGCTGCCATCGGCCGCGCAGAACAGGGCTGGCAGGCAGTCCGCGGTCAGCACGCCGAGAACCAGGCCGCCGCTGCGGGTCACCGCCGCATCGGCAACCGGCAGTCCGGCCGGTTCCTGCTTCGCGTCGGCGTCATGCACGGCGATGCCGTGCACCTGGCGCAACCAGCGCGGTGGAACGGGCAGTTCGAGCCATTCGACCAGGCCCGCCCGGTTGGCATCGACGCTGGCGGCGTCGTCGCCGCAGCGGTCGCCGAGGTTGCAGGTATCGAACGGCGGCAGCGAATGGCCGGGCAGCCAGCGCGTCGTCACCCGCGCGTGGATGCCGCGCGGTCGTGGCCAATCCGGAACCAGCCAGGCGTCGTCCACGGCCAGCCTGCGCTCAGTTCTTCGAGTCGGCGCGCACGGTCGCGATCAGGGCATCCATGTCGGCCGGACGCTCCGCCTCGAAGTGCAGCATTTCGCCGCTGGCCGGATGCGCGAACTCGAGGCGCTCGGCGTGCAGGGCCTGGCGGCGGAAACCGCGCAGCGCCTCGATCAGCTCCGGCGTGGCCGCCTTGGGCAGGCGCAGGTTGCCGTAGGCGAGGTCACCGACGATCGGATGGCGCACATGGGCCATGTGCACGCGGATCTGGTGGGTGCGACCGGTTTCCAGGCGGCATTCGACCAGGGTCATGGCGCGGAATTTCTCGCGCACGCGATAGTGGGTGACCGCTTCGCGGCCGTCTTCGCGCACGGCCTGGCGCAGGCGGTCGACCGGATGACGGCCGATCGGCTGGTCGACCTTGCCGCCGGAGACCATCGCGCCGTAGACGAGGGCCTCGTACTGGCGGTGCACGCTGCGCGCGCTCAACTGCTCGACCAGGCTGGTGTGCGCACGCAGCGTGCGCGCCACCACCATGAGCCCCGAGGTGTTCTTGTCGAGCCGATGCACGAGGCCGGCGCGCGGAATGCCGACCAGTTCGGGGTCGTGGTGGAGCAGGGCGTTCTGCAGGGTCCCGTCCGGATTGCCGGCGCCGGGGTGGACGATCAGGCCGGGTGGCTTGTTGACCACGATCAGGTCGGCGTCCTCGTAGCGGATGTCGAGACTGATGTTTTCCGCGCTGGCGCTGACCTCGCGCTGCATGCGCACGTTGACCTCGACGCTCTCGCCGCCATGCACGATATGGCGGGGGATGACCTGCGCGCCATCGAGCAGCACGTCGCCGGACTTGATCCAGGCGCTCAGGCGCGACCGCGAATAGTCGGGAAACAGGTCGGCCAGGGCCGCATCGAAGCGACGGCCGGCGGATTCGACGGGAATGCTGGCGTTCAGCGTGGGTTGGGTTGTGCTCATGGACGTCGATCGGGAGTGCTATTCAGGATGACGCGGGTTTCCGGCGCCAATGGCAATCGGGTTATGATCGCCACCCACCATCATCGCAGAGCCCCCCTCCGCATGCGAGTTTCCCGTCAGTTCCGGGTTGTTTCCCGCGTTGTCCTTGTCCTCCTCGCCGTCTCGCTGGTCGGGGGCTGCTCCCTGTTCGGCAAGAAAAAGGCCGACCCGCTCGAAACGCTCGGCGTCGAGCAGCTCTACGAGAAGGGCAAGTCCGACGTCGAGAACGGCAATTACGATCGCGCCGTCAAGGCATTCACGCGCCTGGTCGCACGTTTTCCGTTCGGTCCGTACACCGAGCAGGCGCAGCTCGACCAGGCGTATGCGCAGTACAAGATGAACAAGCCCGATGACGCCTACTCGACGATCAACCGCTTCATCAAGACCTATCCTGCGCACAAGCACATCGACTATGCGTTCTACCTGCGCGGCCTGATCAACTTCGATCGCGAGGAAGGCCTGCTCGAGCGTTACGCCGGCCTCGACATGACCCAGCGCGACCAGGCCTTCGTACGGCAGTCGTTCGACGACTTCTCGGCCCTGATCAAGCGCCATCCGAACAGCGTCTACGCGCCGGACGCCAAGCAGCGCATGATCTTCCTGCGCGACGGCATGGCCCAGTCCGAACTCAACGTGGCGCTGTTCTACCTGCGCAAGGGCGCCTATGTCGGCGCCTCGAACCGCGCCAAGTCGATCATCGAGACCTACGACCAGTCCAGGCAGGTCGGCGACGCGCTGGCGATCCTCGTCAAGGCCTACCACGAACTCGGGCAGGACAAGCTCTCCGCAGACGCCGAGCGCGTGCTCAAGCTCAACTATCCCGACCACCCCGCGCTGGCCGGCAACTGGCCGGCCTGGAGATCGAACTGGTGGAAGCTCATTCCGCTGTCGAATCGCGGCACCAAGCCGGTCGTCAAGAACGACTAGTCCCAACCCGATGTGATCGGATAGCGCCGCTCGCGGCCGAACGCGCGGCGCGACACCTTGGGTCCGGGCGCCGCCTGCTGGCGCTTCCACTCGCTGATGCGGACCAGGTGGACGACGTGGCCGACCGTGGTCGCGTCGAAGCCGGCGGCGATGATGTCCTCGCGTGACTGTTCCTCGTCCACATAGCGGTGGAGGATGGCATCGAGCACGTCGTAAGGGGGCAGCGAATCCTGGTCGACCTGGTTCTCGCGCAGTTCGGCCGATGGCGGGCGGTCGATGACCGCTTGCGGGACCATCCAGCGCCGCGCACCGCCCTTTGTCGCTTCCCGCTGGTTGCGCCAGCGCGCCAGCTCGAAGACTTCGGTCTTGTAGAGGTCCTTGATCGGCGCGTAGCCGCCGCACATGTCGCCATAGATGGTGGCATAGCCAACCGCGTATTCGCTCTTGTTGCCGGTCGTGAGCAGCAAGCCACCGAACTTGTTGGACAGGGCCATCAGGATCACGCCGCGGCAGCGCGACTGCAGGTTTTCCTCGGCCGTGTCCGCGGCATGGCCTTCGAATAGCGGCGCCAGCGCCTCGACGAACCCCCGGAACGGCGCCGCGATCGGCACGGTCTCCAGGCGCACGCCGAGCATCGCGGCCTGCTCGTCGGCCAGGTCGTTGCTCTGCCCGGAGGTGTATCGCGAAGGAAGCCGCACCGCGGTCACGTTTTCCGCGCCGAGGGCATCGACCGCCACCGCCAGCACAAGGGCCGAATCGATGCCGCCCGAGAGGCCGACCCAGACTTTCGAAAAGCGGTTCTTCGCGCAATAGTCGCCGGTTGCGCGGACGATGGCGCGCCAGGCCAGGCTCTCGCGGCTTTCGTCGGTTTCGTCGGGCCAGTTCTCGTACTTGAAGCGGCGCGTCGCCGAATCGAAGTCCGCGAGCAGCAGGTGATCCTCGAACGCGCGCGCCGCGGCGTGGATCGTGCCATCGCCATCGGCGAGCACCGAGGCGCCGTCGTAGACCACCGAGTCCTGGCCGCCGACCACGTTGAGGTAGGCGAGGGCGACGCCGGATTCGGCGACGCGCGTTTCGAGCAGGTGGTCGCGGCGGGCCAGCTTGCCGTGATCGAACGGCGAGGCATTCGGCACGACCACCAGTTCGGCGCCGTTGGCGGCCGTATCGGCGAGCGGCTCGGCGAACCACAAATCCTCGCAGATGATGATGCCGACGTTCACGCCCTTGATCTCGACCACGCAGGAACCGCCATCGGGATCGACCTCGAAATAGCGGCGTTCGTCGAAGACGGCATAGTTGGGCAGTTCGCGCTTGCGGTAGGTCGTCTGGATGGCGCCGTCGCGCAATACGCTGACGGCGTTGTAGACGATCGATCCGGCCGACTGCGGCCAGCCGACCATGGCGACGATGCCTTCCACCCTCGACGCCAGGCGAGCGAGGGCGGCCTCGCATTCGGCCAGGAAACTCGGCCTCAGCAGGAGGTCCTCGGGCGGATAGCCGCTCAAGGCCAGTTCCGGGAAGACGATCAGGTCGGCCGCGTGGCGATCGCGCGCTTCCGCGACCAGCGCTTCGATGCGGGCCTCGTTGCGGGCAACCGCGCCTACCGGGAAATCGAACTGGGCCAGGGCGACGCGCAATGTCGGCATGGGGACTTCATCGGCAGCAGGTAGGGGAGCGGGCGGGCATTCGAAACCGGAATCACGCTTGAGGATCGGGGCCGCCGGATGTGCGGCAGGCTTGCCGGCGATTATGCCACGCGGCCTCGCGCTCAGAGTTCGCGGACGAGGCGGAAGCCGACGCTGTCATATCCGCGGTCGGCGGGAAGCATGCGGATCGCGCGGGCATCGACATCGGGGCCGTCCTGCCAGGAGAGTCCGAGCACGGCATGGCGCGGGCAGTTGTCGCTTTCGAAACCGCGCACGACCGGATTGCTTGCGCTGCCGCATTCGGCGGACCATTCGGAGACGTTGCCGAGCAGGTCATGCAGGCCGAGTGCGTTCGGCCGGTAGCGACCGGCCGGAGCCGTCGCCGCATGGCCATCGTTGCACGCGTGGTGCAGGTCGATGCCCTTGGCGCTGTCGTCGCGCACGTTGCCGAGCGCGCACGCCGAACCCTTGCCCGAGCCCGCGCGCAGCGCATGCAGCCACTCGGCATTGCCCGGCAGGCGGTAGCTGCGACCAGTGCGCTTGCCCAGCCAGCGGGCATAGGCGCGCGCATCCGCAAGACTCACGCAGACGACCGGATCCTTGCCCGACTGGCGGAAGCCCGGATCCTTCCAGTCGCGCCGGTCGAAGATGCGCAGCGGCGAAAGGGCGTTGCGGCAACGCGCCGCGCCGCGCCCGGTGGCATTGGCAAACGCTGCATATTCGTCGCGAGTGACTTCGTTGCGCATCATCATCAGGCTGCCGGCAATCGTCGATCCGGCATATCGCGCCGGCACGAAGAACAGCTCCGGTCCGCCGGGATCGCGCGTGGCGACGCCGATGCGCGGAATGGCTGCGGCCTTCGCGTCCAGGGGATCGAACCTGGCCGGATCGAAGCCGAGATCCCGCGCCAGGGCGATGCCGCCGAGCGCGCGCTCGCGCTCACCGGCGTCGATGTCGGTCCCGATGCGTTCGAACAAGGCCGTTTCGGTGCGGCCGCGCAGTTCCGCGAAGGCCGGATCGGCGCGCAATTGCGCAAGGTCGGCCACGCGATCAACCTGCTGGTAGCGCATGCGCGATTCGTCGAACGAGCCATCGCGGAGCAGGCCGACGAGCGCATCCATGGACGCGGAAAACACCCGCGCAAGCCCGGCCCTTGCTGCATCGCTTCGCGGATCAAGTCGCAGCGCATCGAGGTAGCCTTCGGCCGCATTGGCGCCGGCGGGCTCGAGCAGGGCGCCGCTTTCGAATCGTTCGTTGGCATCGGCGAGGACGCGCCCGAGCGCCTGGGCATCGTCGGTCGGATCGGCCGCCGCCAACGTGACGCCGGATGGTCGATCGACGGACGGCCGCACCACGGCCAGCAGGAGCGTCATCAGCGAGACGGCGAACAGGGCGCCAACGGCGACCAGAACGGCCGGTCCGTGACTCAGCGCGCGACGCAACCTGCCCGGCAGCCCGGCGGCGCGTCGAACATGGCGATGCAGGGGATCGAGGGCGCGCTGCATGGCCTGCGCATTGCGAAAGCGCTGCTCCGGCCGCTTGGCCATCGCCTGATTGATGAATGCCTGCCAGTGCGCCTTCTCGGCGGGCAGCCGGGGTACCGGATCCTGCGCATGCATCAGTGCCAGTGCCAGCGGATCCTCCGCCTGGAAAGGCAGCCGTCCGGTCAGCAGCTCGAAGGCGAGCACGCCGAGGCTGTACAGGTCGGACCGGCCATCGACCGGATCGGCGCGCGCCTGTTCCGGACTCATCTGCGCGCTGGTGCCGATGGCCAGGCCATCGCCGGTGATCCGGGAGCTGCCGTCGTTGGGCGCCAGGGCAATGCCGAAATCGGCGAGCTGGGGGCGATCGGCATTGTCGAACAGGACGTTCTCGGGTTTGACGTCGCGATGCACGATGCCGCGCGCATGCGCATAACCCAGGGCGTCGAGCAGGGCGCGCAACAGGGCAATCAGGCCGTTCTCGTCATCGCGATAATCGCGCATGCTGAGGTCGCCCTTGGCCAGGTAGGGCATCACGTAGTAGAGATCGCCCTCCTGCGTGCGGCCCACCTCGTGGATGACGACGATGCCGGGGTGTTCGAGCTTGGCGATGATGCGCGCCTCGTGCTCGAAGCGCAGGCTCTGTTCCGCGTCGAGCTGGCGTGCGGGCCGCATGACCTTGATGGCGACCTCGCGATCCAGCGATTCCTGCACGGCGAGATAGACCGTGGCCATGCCGCCCAGTCCGAGGCGGCGAACGATGCGATACCCCGGGATGCGCGGCAGGTCGGTGCGCTGCTCGATCGGGTCGCCAGTTGTATCGCTTTCGCTCACGGCCATCGATGCCCAGGCTGAAATTGCGGGAATGACCGGCTGGAACGGTCCATTGCGGACAGAGACTATCCCAATCCATCCGTGCAGCGTTGCAGGACGCGCCGCGGTTTGCGCACGGGGTTCAGGGTGCGGAAACGACAAGGCCGCCGGATCGCTCCGGCGGCCTTGTCGTTTCCGGATGCTGGCCCGGTTACTTCATTTTCTTCGCCAGCGTGGTGCCGAGGTCCGCAGGCGACTTCACCGTGGTCACGCCGGCCTTCTCGAGCGCGGCGAACTTGGCGGCGGCAGTGCCCTTGCCGCCCGAGATGATCGCGCCGGCATGGCCCATGCGCTTGCCTGCGGGGGCGCTGGCGCCGGCGATGAAGGCGACGACCGGCTTGGTGACGAATTCCTGGATGAACTCGGCCGCTTCCTCCTCGGCGCTGCCGCCGATCTCGCCGACCATGATGATGCCTTCGGTCTGCGGATCTTCCTGGAACAGCTTGAGGCAGTCGATGAAGTTCAGGCCGTTGATCGGATCGCCGCCGATGCCGATGCAGGTCGACTGGCCGAGGCCGACGTTGGTGGTCTGGAACACGGCTTCATAGGTCAGCGTGCCCGAGCGCGAGACGATGCCGACCTTGCCCGGCTTGTGGATGTGGCCCGGCATGATGCCGATCTTGCATTCGCCCGGGGTGATGATGCCGGGGCAGTTCGGCCCGATCAGCACGGTGTCCGGGTATTGGCGCAGCACGTTCTTCACGCGCAGCATGTCGAGCACCGGAATGCCCTCGGTGATCGTCACGATCACCTTGATGCCGGCATCGGCCGCTTCGAGGATGGCATCGGCCGCGAACGGCGGCGGCACGAAGATCATCGAGGCGTCGGCGCCGGTTTCCTGCACGGCATCGTGCACGGTGTTGAAGACCGGCAGGCCGATGTGTTCGCTGCCACCCTTGCCCGGGGTCACGCCACCGACCAGCTTCGTTCCGTATTCGACAGCCTGCTCGGAATGGAAGGTACCCTGCTGGCCGGTAAAGCCCTGGGTGATCACCTTGGTGTTCTTGTTGACCAAAACGCTCATGGATCGATCCTCGAAAATTTCATGCGCCTGCATGCTCTTGTAGGAGCCCCGTCAGGGGCGGGGCCTGGCGTTCGATATCAGGGCAAAAACATCGCCCGTGAACGGGCCCCTACAGGTGTTGATGTACAGGAATTCTTGGGGTTTTCAGGCGGCCTTGACCGATGCGACGGCCTTCTGGGCCGCGTCGTTGAGGTCGTCCGCGGGCGTGATCGCGAGTCCGGAGTTGGCCAGCAGCTCGCGACCCTTGTCGACGTTGGTGCCCTGCAGGCGCACGATCACCGGGATCTTCAGGCCGACTTCCTTGACCGCCGCGATGATGCCCTCGGCGATCAGGTCGCAGCGCACGATGCCGCCGAAGATGTTGACCAGGATGGCCTGCACCTTGTCCGAGCGCAGGATCAGCTTGAACGCTTCGGTCACGCGCTCCTTGGTAGCGCCGCCGCCGACATCGAGGAAGTTGGCCGGTTCGCCGCCGGCGAGCTTGATCACGTCCATGGTCGCCATGGCCAGGCCGGCGCCGTTGACCATGCAGCCGATGTTGCCGTCCATGGTCACGTAGTTGAGGTTGTGCTGGACCGCGGCCGCCTCGGCGGCGTCCTCCTGGGTCAGGTCGCGCATGGCAGCGAGCTTCGGATGGCGGAATTCGGCGTTGTCGTCCGAATTGACCTTGCCGTCGAGGGCCATGAGCACGCCGGAATCGAGGATCGCCAGCGGATTCAGTTCGACCAGGGCGAGGTCCTTCTCGTTGAACAGCTTGTACAGGCCGAGCATGATCTTGGTCAGCTGGCTGGCCTGCTTGCCGTCGAGGCCCATGTCGAAGGCGAGCTTGCGGCACTGGTAAGGCTGCAGTCCCTCGACGAAGTTGACTTCGATGGTATGGATGTCCTCGGGCGTCTCGCGGGCGACCTGCTCGATGTCGACGCCGCCCTGGGCGGAAGCGATGAAGGAGACGGCCTTGCTGTCGCGATCGACGAGGATCGACAGGTAAAGCTCCTTGGCGATGTCGGTGGCGTCGGTGACCAGGACCAGGTTGACCGGCAACGCACGGCCGCCGGACTGGTAGGTTTCCATGTCGCGCCCGAGCATGCCGGCCGCGGCCGCCTTGACCTCGTCGGTGGACTTGCAGAACTTGACGCCGCCGGCCTTGCCGCGGCCGCCGGCATGGATCTGCGCCTTGACCATCCATTGCGTGCCGCCGAGCGCCTTGGCCGCATCGACCGCCTGCTCGGGCGAAGACGCGACTTTGCCCGGAGGTACCGGTATGCCGTACTCGGCGAACAATTCCTTGGCTTGGTATTCGTGGAAATTCATTCAGGCACCTTCATGGGAAAGACGCGGATCGCGGCACTGCCCGCAGGGCAAGGCCGCAAGCCATTGGGCGGAACGGGAGGGCATCGACGCTCGAACACCGGGTCGACCCGCAGAATGGGCGGCTATTTTGGGCAAAGCGTGCTGCGATTGCAAAACAGGGCCCGCGCTGCGCACGCCGCAGCCTGATTCGGGTCCCCGAGTTGCCGCCCGATCCGAAGTCGCAGTGCAGCATCGGTGGTGCCGGTTCGCCCGCCATATTCCGGGATGAGGCGCTGGCCTGGCGGAATCCACCTGTCACTTTCGGTGAAAGTAGCGTGCAATAACCCGCTCAGGCTGTAACATTGCGCCTCGCGGGCCCATGCAGCGGACCCACCGGAGGACGGATCTTGGCAGAGCGAAATGCGCGGCGGGCGGAAGATGCTGCGGGTGACATTACCCGGCGCGAGCTCTATTTCTTCAATCTCTACCGGGTCCTCGAAGCGATCGTCTATCTCGGGCTCGTGTTCAGTCCGCTGGCGGTCGACTGGATCAAGATCAGCCATGCCGAGCTCGGTCGCGCCGTCGCTCTTGCCTATTGCGCGATCGCGATCATCCTGCTGATCTCCACCGACCGCATGCGCCGGCGCCTGACCGCCAGCATCGGCCTCGCCCTGACCCTCGACATCGTCGCCGCGGCGCTGGTCCTGCTCGCGATCAGCGGCGGGCACAGTTCGATCCCGATGATGCTCATGGTCAATGTCGGCGTCGGCGCGCTGCTGCTGCCGTTGCGCCAGTCCATGCTGCTTGCCGGGCTCGCCGCGCTGGGCGTGATCGCACCGCCGATGCTTTCGTACTTCAGCGCGAACCTCGCCGACCGCAGCATCCTCGAAGCGTCCCTGTTCGGGGTTGCCTATGTCGCCGTCGCCGCGCTCTGCGCCCATCTCGGCCGGCAGATGCGTGAAACCGAGGCGCTCGCCGAACAGCGCGGCGTCGACCTGCTCAATCTCGAGCAGGTCAATGACCTGATCATCCGGCGCATGAAGACCGGCGTCCTGCTGGTCGACGATGCCAACCACATCCTGCGCATCAACGAATCGGCCTGGCACCTGATCGGCAATCCTTCGCCGAGCCAGAGGGACCTCGGCCAGGTCGCCGCCGAGCTGTCGCGGCGTCTCTATCATTGGCGCCACTCCGGACGAATCGACCAGAATCCGGTTGCGCTGGCTGCCGACGTGCCCGAAGTGATCCCGCGCTTCTCGCGCATGTCGCCCAACGACGACACGCATATCCTGATCTTCCTCGACGACACCTCGCTGCTCTCGCGCAGGGCCGAGGAGATGACTCTGGCTTCGCTGGGCCGCCTGTCGGCGTCGATCGCGCATGAGATCCGCAATCCGCTGGCGGCGATCCGCTACTCGGCGCAGCTGCTGGCCGAATCGGAGAGCATGCAGGAGGAGGACCGGCGCCTCGTCGAGATCGTCAACAACCATTGCACGCGCGCCAACGAAGTCATCGAGAACATCCTGCAGCTGTCGCGACGCGAACGCTCACGACCGGAAAGCATCGACATGAATGCCTGGGCCTTGTCTTTCGTCGAGGAATACAAGCAGAGCAACGATCTCGGCCAGGATCACCTGCGCGCGATCACGCAGAATCGCCAGATCGAGGCGATGGTCGATCCGCAGCACCTGCAGCAGGTGGTCTGGAACCTCGTGCAGAACGCGATCCGCTACGGGCGCGAGCCCGGCGCGGTCGCGCGCGTCGTCGTGGTCGCGCGCATGGCCACCGACAAGGGGCCGCCCTTGCTGGAGGTCGTCGATCGCGGGCCGGGCATTCCGGCCAAGGTGGCGGCGCAGATCTTCGACCCGTTCTACACGACCAGCGAATACGGCACCGGACTCGGCCTCTACCTGGCGCGCCAGATGTGCGAATCGAGCCAGGCAACGCTCGAATACGTTCCGGTGGCCGGTGGCGGTGCCTGCTTCCGCATCACGCTCTCGCCGGCAGCCACGCTGGCGGCCCGGGCCACCGCGCAGGCCGGCTGACGCCTCCGGCACCGCGCATCGGCGCGGGATTCGCGCGCCGCGGCTGCCAGGCTGTCCATGCCTCGCGGGCGCGTGCGACCCGCCACCGCAGGGCTTCGCGCTTGATTACAGGGCCGACGGGCACCATCTGATGCGCATCGGCGGGTTGGCCGCCAATCGACCTGAAGGTTCCCATCATGCGCATGGACAAACTCACTTCGCGCTTCCAGCAAGCCCTGGCCGATGCCCAGAGCCTCGCGCTCGGGCGCGACCACAACATGCTCGAACCCGTGCATGTGCTGGTTGCACTGCTCGACCAGCAGGGTGGCTCCACCCAGCCGATGCTGGCCCAGGCCGGAGTCAACGTGGCCTCGTTGCGCACGCGGCTCGGCCAGGTGCTCGACCGCCTGCCGAAAGTGGCCGGGCAGGAAGGCAACATCGGCGTCGGCAACGACCTCAACCGCCTGCTCAACCTGACCGACAAGCTCGCCCAGAAGCGCGGCGACCAGTTCATCGCCAGCGAGCTGTTCGTGCTGGCCGCGCTGGAAGACAAGGGCGAGGTCGGCTCTGCGCTGAAGGCCACCGGCGCCAATTCGGCCGCGCTGGAAACGGCGATAGAGCGCATGCGTGGTGGCGAGAAGGTCGATGACGCGAACGCCGAGGAAAATCGCCAGGCACTCGAAAAGTACTGCATCGACATGACCGCGCGTGCCGGTACCGGAAAGCTGGACCCGGTCATCGGTCGCGACGAGGAGATCCGTCGCGTCATCCAGGTGCTGCAGCGGCGCACCAAGAACAATCCCGTGCTGATCGGCGAACCCGGTGTCGGCAAGACCGCCATCGTCGAGGGCCTGGCCCAGCGCATCATCCATGACGAGGTGCCCGAGGGTTTGCGCGGCAAGCGCGTGCTCTCGCTCGACATGGGCGCGCTGATCGCCGGCGCCAAGTTCCGCGGTGAATTCGAGGAGCGCCTGAAGGGCGTGCTCAACGACCTCGCCAAGCAGGAAGGGCAGGTGATCCTGTTCATCGACGAACTGCACACGGTGGTCGGCGCCGGCAAGGGCGAAGGCTCGATGGATGCCGGCAACATGCTCAAGCCGGCGCTCGCGCGCGGTGAGCTGCACTGCGTCGGCGCGACGACGCTCGACGAATACCGCAAGTACATCGAGAAGGATGCGGCGCTCGAACGGCGCTTCCAGAAGGTCTTCGTCGGCGAGCCCAGCGTCGAGGACACGATCGCGATCCTGCGCGGGCTCAAGGAACGCTATGCCGTCCACCACGGCGTCGAGATCACCGACCCGGCGATCGTCGCCGCGGCGACGCTGTCGCATCGCTACATCCCGGATCGCCAGTTGCCGGACAAGGCCATCGACCTGATGGACGAGGCGGCATCGCGCATCCGCATGGAAATCGATTCCAAGCCCGAGGAGCTCGACCGCAAGGAGCGCCGCCTGATCCAGCTGAAGATCCAGCGCGAGGCGCTGAAGAAGGAAAAGGACGCCGAGTCGAAGCAGCGCCTGGCCGATCTCGAAAGCGAAATCGAGGTGCTCGAACGCGAGTTCTCCGATCTCGAGGAAATCTGGAAGGCGGAAAAGGCCGCGGTGACCGGCACCACCAAGATCAAGGAATCCATCGAGCAGGCGCGCCAGGACATGGATGCGGCGATGCGCCAGCAGGATTTCGCCAAGGTTTCGGAAATCCAGTACGGGCGCATTCCGCAGCTCGAAAAGCAGCTCGCGGCCGCGCAGGAAACCGAGCAGCAGGGTTTCCAGTTGCTGCAGGACAAGGTCACCGCCGAAGAAATCGCCGAAGTGGTTTCGCGCTGGACCGGCATCCCGGTTTCCAAGATGCTCGAAGGCGAGCGCGACAAGCTGCTGCGCATGGAGGATTCGCTGCACCAGCGCGTGGTCGGCCAGGACGAGGCCGTCAGCGCGGTCGCCGATGCGATCCGGCGTTCGCGCGCGGGCTTGTCCGATCCGAACCGCCCGAATGGATCCTTCCTGTTCCTCGGCCCCACCGGTGTCGGCAAGACCGAACTGTGCAAGGCGCTGGCCGAGTTCCTGTTCGACTCGACCGACGCGATGGTGCGCATCGACATGAGCGAATTCATGGAGAAGCATTCGGTCAGCCGCCTGATCGGTGCGCCGCCCGGATATGTCGGCTACGAGGAGGGCGGCTACCTGACCGAGGCCGTGCGCCGGCGCCCGTACAGCGTGATCCTGCTCGACGAGGTCGAGAAGGCGCATTCGGATGTCTTCAACGTGCTGCTGCAGGTGCTCGACGACGGCCGCCTGACCGATGGCCAGGGCCGCACCGTCGACTTCCGCAACACGGTCATCGTGATGACCTCGAACCTCGGATCGCAGTTCATCCAGGAGATGTCCGGCGACAGCGAGGAGCAGTACACGCAGATGAAGGCCTCGGTGATGGGCGTCGTGCAGGCGCATTTCCGTCCCGAGTTCATCAACAGGCTCGACGAGATCGTCGTGTTCCGCTCGCTCGACAAGGCGCAGATCCGCAAGATCGCGCGCATCCAGACGGAGTACCTGGGCAAGCGCCTGGCCGAGCGCCAGCTGCACCTGGAGATCTCCGACAAGGCCATCGAACTGCTCGGCAATGTCGGATTCGATCCGGTCTACGGAGCGCGTCCGCTCAAGCGCGCGATCCAGCAGCAGCTCGAAAATCCGCTGGCCAGGCAGATCCTCGAAGGGCGCTTCCCGCCCGGCGAGACGGTCAGGGTCGACGCCAAAGGCGGGCAGCTCGTATTCGAATCGGCCTGAATCGCCGGCAGCGGTCGCCGGTCAGCGATCGCTGACCGGTTTCGCCTCTTCGCGCAGCTTGTCGGTCCAGAAACCGGCATTGCTTATGCCAAGCGCATCGGGGTCGAAAACGGGTTCCAGCGTGCCGGCCTTGCGCTGCTTCTCGTAATCACGCAAGGCGGCGAATGCCGGCTTCTGCAGGATCAGGATCGCGATGATGTTTAGCCAGGCCATCAGGCCGGCGCCGATGTCGCCAAGCTGCCAGGCCGCGCCAGCCGTCTTCAGCGTACCGATCGTGACCATCAGCAGGATGCCCAGGCGCAGGCCGAGCACGATCCACGGCCGGTGGATCTTGCGGTTGATGTAGCTGATGTTGGTTTCGGCCATGTAGTAGTAGGCGACGATGGTCGTGAACGCGAAGAACAGCAGGGCGAGGGCGACGAAGCCCTGGCCGAAGCCCGGCAGCATCGATTCGACCGCGGCCTGCGCATAGCCCGGACCCACCTCCATGCCGGGCAGCTTCTCGACCAGCATGCCGCCTTCCGGATTGAACACGTTGTACATGCCGGTGGACAGGATCAGGAAGGCCGTCGCCGAGCACACCAGCATCGTGTCGATGTAGATCGAGAATGCCTGCACGTAGCCCTGCTTGGCCGGATGCGTCACCTCGGCGGCGGCGGCGGGATGCGGCGCCGTGCCCTGGCCGGCCTCGTTGGAGTAGACGCCGCGCTTGACGCCCCACTCGACGGCCAGTCCGAGCACGGCGCCGAACCCGGCCTGCAGGCCGAATGCGCTCTTGATGATCAGCGAGAAGACCGCGGGAACCTGGTCGAAATTGAGGAACATGATGTACAGGGCGATGATGATGTAGGCCAGCGCCATGAACGGCACGACGAACTCGGCGAAGTGCGCGATGCGCTTGACGCCGCCGAAGATGATGAAGCCGAGTCCGGCGACGATGCAGGCCGCGGTGATCGCCGGCTTGATGCCCCATGCGGTCTCCATGGCCGCGCCGATGCTGTTGGCCTGCACGCCGGGCAGCAGGAAGCCGGTGGCGATGATGGTGGCCACGGCGAACAGCCACGCATACCACTTCATGCCGATGCCCTTCTCGATGTAGTAGGCCGGGCCGCCGCGGTACATGCCCTTGTCGTCCTTTTCCTTGTAGATCTGCGCGAGCGTGGCTTCGACGAAGGCGGTCGACGCGCCGAAGAAGGCAACGGTCCACATCCAGAACACGGCGCCAGGTCCGCCGAAGGCGATCGCCGTGGCGACGCCGGCGATGTTGCCGGTGCCGACGCGACCGGAAAGCGACATGGTCAGGGCCTGGAACGAGGAAACGCCGGACGGTGAGGTCTTGCCGGAGAATATGCAGCGCAGCATTTCGGGAATCGCGCGCACCTGCATGAAACGCGTGCGTATCGAGAAATACAGGCCGGCGCCGAGACACAGCGCGATCAGCGCCTTGCTCCAGACCAGTCCGTTGATCACGCTGATGATTTCGTTCATTCAATGGTCTCCTGCTGCGGATCGGGGCAAGGCGGTGATGCGCCAGTTGGCAAGGCGCCAGTGCGATTGCCTCGGGCGAACCCATGCCGGGTTGCGAACACATGGCGCCGGGGATCGGGCCCGGCAACGAGGTCGGCCAGGTTCGGCCCGTTCGCCTTCACTGCGCCGAGAATATCGGGGCCGGGGCGATATGTCTTGCCCTGGTGCAAGTGCAGTCGCGGTGGCGCGGCGCTTGCCGCCACTGTGCTGCAGGTCCCGCTGGCCTGCCGCACGGCCTTGCGTGGCACCGCCTCAGCGGGATCGCCAGGCGCCGTGCATGCCCGCGACGATGATGAGCAGGGCAAGCAGGGCGAGCATCCAGCGTGCGTCGATCGGTACCTCGGTGACCGCCGTGGGCGGCCCCCCACCGACGATCGTCGTCTGGCTCATCGCGTTGTTGGCCGGATCGGGATCGGCCACGGTGGCCGATCCGATCGACGCGGAATTGCTGATCGTTCCGGTGAAGCCGGCCTGGATCCGGTAGCTGGCGTGGATCGTCGCCGATTGCCCCGCCGCGAGGATTCCGAACGCGCACGGGAAGCCTGCCGTGCAGGGTGGATCCGCCGAAAGCAGTATCAGTCCGGCCGGCGTCGGATCGCTGATCAGCGCATCGGTTACCGCATCCGGGCCGGCGTTGGCGATGACCAGGGTGTAGGCCAGCGTGCCGCCTGCGATGGCGTTCGCGGGACCGGACTTGGTGATCGACAGATCGGCTTGCGACGTGGATACGGTGGTGCTGATGCTGGAAGCGTTGTTGCTGCTGTCCGGATCGGTGATCCCGGCTGGCGGGCTGACCGTCGCGGTGTTCACCAGCGTCGCCGGCCCGGCCGGTGCGATGCCGTCGATGGTGACCACGGCGCCGCCACCGGCGGGCAGCGAGCCGATGCTCCCTGAAACGATGTTGCCGGAGACAATCGGCTGGCCCGCACAGGCGGCTCCTCCGGTTTCTCCCGCACAGCTGGCAGCGGTTATGGTGATGGCCGCCGGAACCGAATCCGCGTAGGACGCACCGTTGGCGGGACTGGCGCCCGCATTGCCGATCGACAGCGTGTAGCGCACGGTTGCCGAGGAACCGGTCGTTGCCGGTCCGCCCTTGACGATGGACAGATCGGCGACGCCCGGTCCGACGACGGTCGACAGCGATGCCTGGTTGTTGGTCGTGTCGGGATCGGGCGTGTCGCTGGTCGCGCTGACGCCATTGATGATCGGATTGGGCCCGGCGTAGTTGGCGGGGACATCGTAGATTGACGTGATCGTCGCGCTGGCGCCGCTGGGCAGGTTTGCCAGCGTGCACGGATAGGCGCTGGCGCACGCTCCGCTGTTGCCGATGAAAGCGAGGCCGGTCGGTGTCGCATCGCCGATGACCACGTTGACTGCATCGGACGGCCCGCTGTTGCCCACCTGGATCGTGTAGGTCACCGTGTTCCCGGGTGTCACCGTCGCCGGCCCGCTCTTGGTCACCGCGAGATCCGCCAGTGGATTGCCGTTGAGCGAAACCGTGGCCGTGTTGTTGGCGGAATTCGGATCGGGCTGGTCGGAGGTGCCGACGCTGGCGGTATTGCTCTGTGCGCCGGATGCGGTCACGGTGGCCTGCACGGTCAGGGTCGCGGTCGAGCCGGGGCCCGAGGCGCCAAGATTGCCGACCGTCCATGTACCGGTAGCGCTCGCATAGCTTCCCTGGGTTGCGTTCGAGGAAACGTAAGCCAGTCCGGCCGGCAACAGGTCGACGAGGGCGACGTTGCTCGCATCGGAAGGCCCGTTGTTGTAGACGCTGATGGTGAAGGCCACGTCTTGACCGACGTTGGGCGCGGCATTGTCGACCGTCTTGCTGACCGCCAGGTCGGCCTGCTCGCCGTTGATGGTGACGCCACCCTGGTTGTTCGCCGCGACCGGATCGAACTGGTCCGCGGCGGTGATCGTGGCGACGTTGATGATCGTGCCGGCCTGGTCGACGCTGGCCGTGATCGCCAGCGTGGCGCTGGCCGCATTGGCCAGTGCACCGAGCTGCCAGACGCCGCTGTTGCCATCGTAGCTGCCTTGCGAGGGCAGCGCGGCGACGAACGCGGTGCCCGGCGGCAGGTTGTCGGTCACTTCGATTCCGCTGGCGTCGTTCGGGCCGTAGTTCGTCGCCGTGATCGTGTAGGTGACCTGGCTGCCGACGTTGGGCGTGGTATCGCTCGCGGTCTTGGCCAGCGCGATGTCGGCGCTGGCGCCGGCGTTCAGCGCAGCGCCGGCGTTGTTGTTGCTGGTATTCGGATCGGGTTGGCCGGATGCGCTGACGGCCACGGTATTGACCAGGGCGCCCGGCTGGTTGACCAGCGCGCGGAGCTGCAGCGTTGCGAAGGTGCCACTGGCGAGGTTGCCGACCGACCACACGCCCGTGCTGCTGTCGTAGCTGCCCTGGCTGGCGGCTGCCGAAATGAAGCCGAGGCCGAACGGCAGGTTGTCGGTCAGGGCCACTCCATCGGCGTCGTCGGGTCCATTGTTGGTCGCGGTGATCGTGAAGACGACGGCCTGGCCGACATTCGGTGCCGGGTTGTCGGCGATCTTGCTGACCGCGATGTCGGCGGCCGCACCGACCACGGTGCTGACCGATGATGCGTTGTTGCCGGTGTTCGGATCGGGCACGCCTGCGGGCGCGGCGATGCTTGCCGAATTGACGATGGTCTGTGAGCCGAATGGTGCGGTGGCGGAAATCGAGATGCTCACGCTGCCACCCGCGGGCAGGGTCGGGACGTTGCCGGAGACCGCATTGCCGGCCACCACCGGGGGCGCACACAGCGCACCGCCGGTGACTGCGCCGCAGCTTGCGCCAATGGCGGAAAGGGCGGCAGGCAGCGCATCGCTGAAACTCGCGCCATCGGCCGCACTCGGCCCGGCATTGCGGATCAGCAGCGTGTAGCCGAGCGCCGAGCCCGAGGTGGCCGTGGCGGGTCCGGATTTGACGATTGAAAGGTCGGCGAGCGGATCGACGCGCGTGACTGCCGTGGAGACATTGTTGCCGGGATCGGGGTCGGTCACGCTCCCGGGCGCGGTGATCGTCGCCGCATTGCCCAGCAGCGCGGCATCCGCCGGCGCGATGCCGTCGATCTGCAGGGTCAGGCTGGCGCCTGCCGGCAGCGCGGCAACCGTGCTGGAGACGAGGTTGCCGGCGACGTTTGCCAGACCGCACACGGCGCCGCCCGTCGGCAAGCCGCAGCTCGCGCTGACGCCGCTGATGGCGGCCGGCACGGCATCGCTGACCGATGCGCCGCTGGCATCGCTGGGCCCGGCATTGCTGACCAGGATCGCGTAACTGATCGCGGAACCGGCATTCACGCTGGCCGGTCCGGACTTGACGACGCCGAGGTCGGCCTGGCGAACGACATCGGTATCCACGCTGCTGACGTTGTTGCCAAGGTCCGGATCGGCCGTGGCCGAGGCGACCGTGGCGATGTTCGCGATCGTGCCAGTGGCCGAAGACGGAACCGCGAGCGTGACCGTCACCGACAGGTTGCCGCCGTTGGCGAGCGTGCCGGCATTGCAGGGGAATCCGGCCGCACACGGCGGCGACGCCGAAATGAAGCTGAGTCCGGTGGGCGTCGGATCGTCGAGGACGACGTTCTGCGCGTCGCTCGGGCCGTCGTTGGCGAGGTTCAGCGTGTAGCTGATCGACTGGCCGGCGATGACCGTGGCCGGTCCGCTCTTGGTCAGCCGGAGGTCCGCGCTGGGGATGCCGATGATGACCACGGTCGAGGTATTGTTGCCCGGATTCGGGTCGGTCTGGTCGGCAGCGCCCACCGCGGCGGTGTTGCTGAACGTTCCATCGGTGGACACCGTTGCGGTGATGTCCAGTGTCGCCGTCGCGCCGGCGCCCACGGCCGCGAGGTTGCCGATCGTCCAGGTGCCGCCGGCCGAACTGTAGCTTCCGCTCGATGCGACGGCGCCGACAAAGGCGAGCTGTGGCGGCAACACGTCGTTGATCGCGACGCCGCTCGCGGCGCTCGGTCCGTTGTTGGTCGCGATGATCGTGAAATGGATCGTGCTGCCGACAGTCGGCGTGGCGTTGTCGACCGTCTTGATCACCTGCAGGTCGGCGGATTGCCCGTTGATCGTCACGCCGCTGCCGTTGTTGGCCGTGTTCGGATCGTGCTGGTCGGCGGCGGTGATCGTGGCGGTATTGGTGATGTCACCCGGCAGGCCGACCGTCGCGGTGATGGCCAGCGTCGCCTGGGCGGCATTGGCCAGCGCGCCGACCGTCCAGAGGCCGCTGGCGTCGGCGTAACTACCCTGCGATGGGGTTGCCGAAATGAAATTCAGGCCCGCGGGCAGCAGGTCGCTGACGGCGATGCCGGTGGCGTCGTTGGGCCCCGCATTGGTCAGGGTGAGCGTGAAGGTGACCGGCGCGCCGAGGTTGGGCGTGGCGCTGCTGGCCGTCTTCAGCAACTGCAGATCGGCGGATGGTTGCGCGTTGATGCCCGCGCTCGCCGAATTGTTGCTGCCGTCAAGGTCGAGCTGGTCGCCGCCGGCGCGCGTCGCCGTATTGACGATCGAGCCCGTCGCCTGCACGGACGCGGAGATCTGCAGGGTCGCCGAAGCGCCATTGGCGAGCGCACCGATGCTCCACAGGCCGCTGCCGGAGACGTAGTTTCCCTGCGAGGCGGTGGCGGACACGAAGGCGAGTCCCGCCGGCAGGCCATCGCTGACCAGCACGCCGGTCGCATCGCTCGGACCATTGTTGCTGGCGGTCACCGTGAAGGTGACGCTATCGCCGACGTTGGGCAGCGCATTGTCCACGGACTTGGCGAGCGCGATGTCGGCCGCGCCGACCACGCCGACCGCGACCGAACCGCTGCAGCGCGCCGCGCCGGGGCAGCCGCCGTCGGCGCCACCACTGGCCGTTGCACTGTTGTTGCCGCTGCTGGCGCTTGCGGCGACCGCGACGTCGAGAACCAGGGTCGTGCTGGCTCCTGCGGCGAGCGTTGCGCTGAACGTGCAGGCCAGCGCCGTCGTTCCCGAGCACGACCAGTTGCTGCCGGCGAAGCCGGTCAGGGAAACGCCGGGCGGCAGCGTATCGGCCAGCGTGATCGCGCCGAAGGTCGAACCGGTTCCGCTGTTCTGCACGGTGACCGAGTAGCTGGCGGGCTGTCCGACCACGAACGGATCCGGGCTGGCGCTCTTGCTTACGCCCAGCTGCGGTTGCAACAGGGTGGTGGTCGCCGAGCCGTTGTTGTTCAGCGGCTGCGGATCGGTGAGCCCGCCGGGCGCGTTGGCGCTGGCATTGTTGGTCACGCTCGTACCGGAAGCCGGCGCGTTGCCGGTGATCGTGATCGTTACCGAGCCCGAGGCAGGCAACGCGGGGATGCTGCCGCTGACGTTGTTGCCGACCACCGAGACGGTGCCGCAGGTGGCGCCGCCGGTGGCATTGCCGCAGCTGGCGCCAACCGCCGTGATTGCAGCGGGCACGCTATCGCTGAAGGTCGTGCCGTCGGCGTCGCTCGGCCCGCCATTGCTGATCACGAGTGCATAACCGAGCGGAGCACCGAGGTCGCTCGCAGCGGGTCCGGTCTTGACCAGCGAGATGTCGGCGCTGGCCAGCGGCGTATCGATGTCGGTGGCACTGTTGTTGGTGCCGACCGGATCGCTGGTGCCCGGTGGCGGCGTGATCGTCGCCGTGTTGGCCAGGTTGCCGGTGGCGCCCGGGCTGACCGTGCCGCCGAGGACAAAGCTTGCCGCGCCGCCAACCGGGATATTCACGGCTGCATTGAGGTTGCCGCTGCCGCTGGCCGGCCCGCTCGCGCCGCCGGCATAGGTGGCGCTCCAGCTTGCGCCGGAAATCGCGCCCGGGAGTGCATCGGCGACCGTCGCGCCGACGACATCGCCGGGACCGCTGTTGGTCGCCGTGATCGCATAGCTGATCGCATTGCCCGGCGTGTAGGTCGCACTGCCGTCGGTCTTGCTGATCGCGAGGTCGGCGACCGGCGCCGGCGTATCGGTGTCGGTGGCGTTGTTGTTCGCCATGAAGGGGTCGCTGGCCCCGGGTGCTGGCGCGATCGTGCCGGTGTTGGCCAGGTTGCCACTGGCCGCGGCGCTGACCTGGCCGTTCAATACGAGCGTCGCCGTGGCGCCGACCGGAAGATCGATGACCGCAGCCGGATTGCCGCTGCCACTGGCAGGGCCGCTGCCGCCGCCGGCATAGGTCGCGGTCCAGCTGGTGCCGCTGATGGCTGCAGGCAGGTTGTCGGACAACAGGGCGCCGATGGCGTTGCTCGGGCCCGAGTTCGTGGCGACCAGCGTGTAGCTGATCGGCGTGCCCGGCGTATAGGTCGCACTGCCATCGGTCTTGCTGATCGAAAGATCGGTGACGATCGAGACGCTGTCGGTGTCGGTGGCGCTGTTGTTGGACTGGTTGGTGTCCACCACGGAGGCCGGCGCGGTAATGGTCGCCGTATTGGCTATCGAGCCGGTTGCCGCGGGATCGATCGCGGCAATGACCGAGTAGGTGACGTTGCCGCCGACCGGTATGGAGACCAGGGCCGAGATCGGGCCGCTCCCCGAGGCTGCCGCGCAACTGGCTCCGCTGGACGGCGTGCAGGTCCAGGAGACGAACGTGACCCCGGCGGGCGGGGAGTCGGCAAAGTTCGCGCCGGTCACCGGAAACGGTCCGGCATTGGCGGCAACGATCGTGTAGGTGACGCCGGAGCCGGCGACAGCCTGGGTCACGCCGTCGGTCTTGACCACGCTGAGGTCGGCCTGCCCGGTCGAGGTCAGGGTCGCCGAAACCGGCGAGAGATTGGTCGCGAACTGACTGGACGTGAGCGCGCCGGCCGGAACGTTGTTGATGAGGTTGCCGATGACCGTGGGAACGACGTTGATGCTGATCAGGCACACCGAATTCGCGGCGATCGAGGCATTGGTGATGCCGAAACTGCTTGCGCCCGCCACCGCGGAGAGCGTTGCCCCGCTGCAGCCGCTGCCGGTGAACGATGCGGCCGGCGGCGTCGCCACGAACATTCCCGCGGGCAGGCTGTCGCTCAGGCCGACGCCACTGAGCGCAACCGCACCCGGATTGTTGTTGAGGATCTGCAACGACAGTTGCGAGGCAACTCCGACGCCGACCGTGGTCGGGCTGAAGCCCTTGCCGAGGCTGACGAAATTGGTGATCCGGTTGATCACCGCAGTAGCCGCGACGGCATTGGTCACGCCTTGGGTCGTGGTCACGCTGCCGGCCGCAATGGTGTTGGTGGCAGCCCCCGCACTGCCGCCGGGCGTGACCACGTCGACGCCCACCGTGCACGAGGTGGCCGCCGTGCCGCCGGCGAGGCTGCCGCCGCCCAGGCTGACCGAGCTGCCACCGGCGACCGCCGTGACCGTTCCGCCACAGGTGGTGGTGGCCGACGGCGGGGTGGCGATGACATGTCCCGCCGGCAGGTTGTCGGTGAAGGCGATGTTGTCGAGTGCAACGACGTTGGCGTTGCGCTGCACGTTGATGGTCAGGCGCGAATTCGTGCCGGCGTAAACCGTTGCCGGACTGAACGACTTGGTCAGGGCCAGCGCGGCCGAGATGGCCGTCGCACCGGTGATCGTCACCGCGTTGTTGCCGATCGAAGTGACGACGCCGTTGACGGCAATCGTGTTCGTGTGGGTGGCCACCGTGGCCGTCGCCGCGACGGCAATCGGAACGGTGATCGTGCAACTGCCGTTGGCCGGGATGACGCCGCCGGCCATGGTGAATTGGGTCGCCCCGCTGGTCGCGGTGATGCTGCCGCCGGCACATGTCGTCGATGGCGTGGCGGCCGGCGGGTACGGCGCGATCGTGAAGCCGGCGCCCATCGTCGTCAGGTTGTCGGTGACGCTGGTGATGGTCGCCGCCGCTGCCGTGCGGTTGGTCAGGGTGACCGTCATCGCCATCACGCCGGTCTGCACGAGACTGCCGCTGAAGGCCTTGCTGCCGGAAATGGCGCTGGCCGGATTCACGGTCAGCGTCGCGCTGCCGGCATTGTAGGCGTTGCCGCCGAAATTCCCGGCCGGGATCGTGTTGGTCTTGGTCACCGGCGAGGCGGTCAGGTTCGTTGCGGTGACGCTGACGCTGAGCGTGCACGAGGTCGATGCGATTCCCGCGGGCGCCGCGGCGAGGCTGCCCCCACTGAGGCCGACGAAGGTATCGCCGGGCGTGCCGCCGAGGACCGTTCCCGTGCAGGTCGTGACGAGATTCGCCGGATTGGCGATGGTCAGTGCCGACGGAGCAACCGGCAGGGAGTCGGTGAAGGTGATCGGCGACATCGCCGTGCTGTTGAAATTGTTGACCGTGATGGTCAGCGTCGAGGTGCCGCCGCTGAAGATCGTGGCCGGCGCAAACGCCTTGGTCACGCTCGCGCTGGTCTGCACGCGGATGGTGTTCGAGAAGGCCAGGTTGGAAACGCCCTGGGTCGAGGTCAGGTTGCCGGCGGCGACGGAGTTCGTCGCATTGGCGTTGAACGGACTGGCCGGCGTGGCCGTGGTCACGGATACCCTGACCGTGCACGAGCTGTTGGCGTTGATCGTGCCGCCACCGAGGCCGACCGAGGTCCCGCCTGGAGTGCCGGTCGGGGTGCCGGCCGGACACGTGGTCGTCAGGTTGGCCGGGTTGGCGACCAGCAACTGCGCGGGAAGCGTGTCGGTGAAACTGACTCCGGTCAGGGCGACGCCGTTGCTGTTGGGCAGGGTGATGGTCAGGACGCTGGTGCCGCCGCCATGGATGTTGGTCGGCGAGAACGCCTTGCTCGCCGCGACCGGCGCCAGCGCGACGACGGTCAGCGTGGCCTGGGCACTTTGCGTGTTCGATCCCTGCGAGGAGGTGGCCGCACCGACCGGGATCACGTTGACATACGAGCCCGCGGTGCCGGATACGACATTGACCGTGAACGAACAGAGGCCCGAGCCGGCGCCTGCCGCGGGAATCGTGGCCCCGCTGAGGCTTGCCGAGGTCCCGCCCGGCGTCGCCGTGACCACGCCACCCGCACAGTTCGTCGAAGCGCCTGCAGGCGTCGCGATGACCATGCCGGAGGGAAGGTTGTCCGTGATCGAGGTTGCCGTCGCCGGCGTTGCCGCGGCGTTGAGCAGCTCGATGGTGAGCACGGATACCTGGCCCACCGAAGCGGAGATCGGACTGAAGTTCTTGTTGACGCCGATCGCGGCGTGGGCGGATGCGCCCAGAAATCCGGCCAGCAGCAGTCCGCGCGCGAAGCTGCGCGCCGCCGGTCTTGCGCGAGGCCGTGCGCCGCAACTCGCCGAAGTTGGGCGGAACGCGGGAATCGTGGCGCCTGCGGGAATCACCGCGAAAAGCGGCTGCGAATCCGTGCCGGGAGCTATCGGGCACAGACCATCGCGCCCGCCCGAAGCGGGCTTGCAACAAGAGAGTTCACGCACGAATTTTCCCCCCGCGACCGATCGACCGCATGCTGCCCCGCAGGGCGCATCCGGTCGCCGGGCGGGGGCCGTGCATATCATGCCCTATTCCGCCTGTTTGTATAGGAATCGGCAGTTGGGCGACGTGGATTCGTCGGCAGCCGGACCGCCGGATGGCCGGCTTTCGCAATCCTGGCCAGACGCAGGCATGACGCGTGGCCCCGGCGGGGCCGTCCAGGCATGCGTGCGCGGCGCAGGGTGGGTCGCTGGCGACTGCGGGAGCCGCGCATCAACGGGCCTGCTGGCATTGAAGGCGGGCAATGCGCCACCATGTCGGCGCCACTGTGCAACAACGCTTCCGGGACCCCGTCATGCCGATTTACGAATTCGAATGCCCCAGCTGCCAACATCGCTTCGAGAAATTGCAGAAGGTTTCCGATGCCGACCCCACGGATTGCCCGGATTGCGGCAAATCCGGGGTGCGGCGTCGCCTGACCGCGCCCGCGTTCCGCCTGTCCGGATCGGGTTGGTACGAGACCGACTTCAAGAAGGAGGGAGACGTGAAGCGCAACCTGGCCAGTTCGGATTCGACGGCGAAATCCGAGCCAGCCGCCGCGAGTCCCCCGAAAGCGGAGCCGGCCAAGCCGGAGTCGGCGAAAACTGAAGCGAAGTCGAACGCCACATCCACCGCGAACGACGCATAAGGGAGACGTTCAGGGATTATCCGACTACACTGCCTCGGACCATGAAGTGGAGGAGAGGCAGCATGCTGATCAAGTTAATCGTTGCGGGCAGCATCATTCTTGGGTCGATGGCGGTGATGGCAACGGCGAGCGCCGAGCCACAGCGCGGCGGCTACGGTTCACGAAACGATCGAGTCGAGTGCCAGAGCAACGACTACCGTTTCACCCGCTGCGGCGTGGACTGGCGGGAGGCGGACCTGGTCCGGCAACTCTCCGAATCGCGCTGCATCGAAGGCCGTACCTGGGGCGTTGACCGTCGCGGGCTGTGGGTCGATCGCGGCTGCGGCGGCATCTTTGTCGAGCGTGGCCGTCGCGGCGGCGGACGCCACGACGAGTGGCGGCCGGGCCCGGGCTGGGATCGTGATATCCGCCTGACCTGCTCGAGCGACGATTACCGCTATCGCATGTGCCAGGTCGATATTGGCCGCGGTGGCGATGTCCGCATCGTCCGCCAGTTGTCCAACTCGGCCTGCATCGAGGGCCGCAGCTGGGGCTACAACCGCGCCGGAATCTGGGTCAGCGGCGGCTGTTCGGCCGTGTTCCAGGTGGATCGTCGCTGGCGCTGATCGCCTCGCGACCGGCCAATGACACGCAGGAACGCCCACCATCGGTGGGCGTTTTTGTTTGCGGTGCAGCATGATCGGCTATAGCATTCCGCGCCTTTCCACGGAGCTTGCCATGCGCAGTCATTTTTGCGGCCTTGTCGACGAGGCCCTGATCGACCAGTCCGTCCAGTTGTGCGGCTGGGTCGATACCGTGCGCCTGCAGAGCCATGTCGCCTTCATCGACCTGCGCGACCATGAGGGCGTGGTGCAGATCGTCGTCGAGCGCGAATCCGCCGAGGCGTTCAAGCTGGTTTCCGGCGTCGGCTACGAATACTGCCTGCGCATCGGGGGAACCGTGCGCCGTCGGGTCAGCGCGAACGACAAGTTGCGCACGGGCCAGGTGGAAGTCGTGGCGGAAAGCATCGAGATCCTCAACAAGGCCGAGGGCCTGCCGTTCGCCCTGCACGAGAATCCGAACGAGGAAACGCGCCTGGCGTATCGCTACCTCGACCTGCGCCGTGCCGACATGCAGCGCAAGATGCGCTTGCGCACGCGCCTGGTCTCGGCCCTGCGCCACTACCTCGACGGGCGCGGCTTCCAGGACATCGAGACCCCGATCCTGACCAAGGCCACGCCGGAAGGGGCGCGCGACTACCTCGTGCCGAGCCGCGTGCATCCGGGCGAGTTCTTCGCCCTGCCGCAGTCGCCGCAGCTGTTCAAGCAGCTGCTGATGGTCGCCGGCTTCGACCGCTACTACCAGATTGCGCGCTGCTTCCGCGACGAAGACCTGCGTGCCGACCGCCAGCCCGAATTTACCCAGCTCGACATGGAGTTCGCCTTCGTCGACGAGCGCGGCGTGCAGGATGCGGTCGAGGCCATGATCCGGCATGTCTTCAAGGAGGTTTCCGACGTCGACCTCGGTGGGCCGTTCCCGCGCATGAGCTATGCCGAGGCCATGGCCCGCTACGGTTCGGACAAGCCCGACCTGCGCATCAGCCTGGAGCTGGTCGATGTCGCCGAACATGTCCGCCATGTCGAATTCAAGGTGTTCAGCGGTCCGGCCAATGACCCGGGCGGTCGCGTCGCCGCGCTGCGCGTGCCGGGTGGCGCCGTATTCACGCGCAAGCAGATCGACGAGCTCGGCGTGCATGCCGCGAAATACGGCGCGAAGGGCCTGGCCTGGCTGCGCGTGGACGACCTCGCCAAGGGTCGCGAAGGCATCAATTCGCCGGTCGCCAAGTTCCTCGACGATGCCGCGCTGGAAGGCGTACTCAAGGCGACGGCCGCGCAGAGCGGCGATCTCGTCCTGTTCGGGGCCGGTGCCTACAAGACCGTTTGCGATGTCCTCGGCGCCCTGCGCATCAAGGTCGCGCGTGATCTCGGCCTGGTCGAGAATGCGTGGAAGCCGCTGTGGGTGGTCGATTTTCCGATGTTCGAATACGACGAGGAGGGCAAGCGCTTCGTCGCCCTGCATCATCCGTTCACGGCGCCGAAGATCGACGATGTCGCCGACCTGCTCGCCAACGCGGCGAACTCGGTGTCGCGCGGCTACGACATGGTCCTCAACGGCAACGAAATCGGCGGCGGCTCGATCCGCATCCACCGTACCGACATGCAGAGCGCGGTATTCGAGCTGCTCGGCATCGGTGCCGAGGAAGCCCAGGCCAAGTTCGGCTTCCTGCTCGAGGCGCTGCGCTACGGCGCGCCGCCGCATGGCGGCATTGCCTTCGGCATCGATCGCATCGCGGCGCTGATGGCCGGCACCGAATCCATACGCGACGTCATCGCGTTCCCGAAGACCGCCAGTGCCCAGGACCTGATGACGGCGGCGCCGTCGCGGATTCCCGACAACCAGCTGGCCGAGTTGCACGTGCAGGTAATCAAGCCGGTCGAAGGCTGAGACCGGCCCTGCAGGCGATGCCATGAACAACTTCCGGAACCGGGCGGCCTGGTCGGGCGTGGCGGGCAGGGTGGCGGAACCTGCCGGGGCTGGCGCACCTGCGGCATCGGTCGGAGCGTGAGCGATGGGCGCCGTCGTCCCCGACGAACACGTCATCCTGCTGCACGGAATCTGGATGCGCGGCATCGCCATGCTGCCGCTGGCGCGCCGCTTGCGTGCGGCGGGATTCGCCGTCGAAACCTTCGATTATCCGAGCGTGACCGGCAACTGGACGGATTCGGTGCGACGCCTCGGGCAGCGCTGGCGAAAGCTCGCTGGGCGGAACGTGCACGTGGTCGGGCACAGCCTGGGCGGCATGCTGGCGGTGCAGGTGGCCGCCGACTGTCCCGATCTTCCGCCCGGGCGCGTCGTCTGCCTCGGCTCGCCGCTCAAGGGCAGCGCGGCGGCCGATCGCATGCGCAACATCCCGGGCGGCCGCTGGCTGATCGGGCAGAGTGCCGCGGTGCTGCAGGAAGGGTTGCAGCCATGGCACGGCGCGCGCGATGTAGCGGTGATCGCCGGCACGACACCCATCGGCCTCGGCGCGCTGATCGGAACGCTGGCGCGTCCGAACGACGGAACGGTCAGCGTCGAGGAGACGCGCCTGCCCGGCATCAAGGATCATCGCGTGGTGGCATCGACCCACACCGGACTGCTGTTTTCCGACGAGGTGGCCGAGCTGGTCGCCGCCTTCCTGCGCGATGGCCGTTTCCCGGCGCAGCGGCAATGAACATGATCCTGGCGCGCGCCATGCAGCCAACTGCTAAAATCCCGGCCCTGCTGATCCGCCATGGCCGGCCCCGGCTCTTGGCCAGAATGCGGATCCGACAAGGACAAGCCGGGCCAATGCGCGTGATTGAATCTGGAAACACCCGCCACAACCCGGTTGCGGCGGTGTCCACGCCGGGGCTGCGCCGATGATCCGCATACTCGGCATCGACCCGGGCAGCCAGCGCACCGGCATCGGCGTGATCGACGTCGGCGACGACGGGCGTTCGCACCACGTCTTCCATTGCGCGGTCAACCTGCTCGCCAACGATGATTTCCATCAGCGGCTGAAACAGATCTTCGATGAAGTGGGCGCCATCATCGACATCCATGCCCCGGCCGAAGTCGCCATCGAGCGTGTCTTCATGGCGCGCAATCCCGATTCGGCGCTCAAGCTGGGCCAGGCGCGCGGCGCGGCGATCTGCGCCGTGGTCAACAAGGGACTCGGCCTCGCCGAGTACGCGGCCAAGGAAGTCAAGCAGGCCGTGGTCGGCGGCGGCGGCGCCGACAAGATCCAGGTCCAGCACATGGTCGGCGTGCTGCTCGGCATTCCCGGAAAGCTCCAGGCCGACGCCGCCGATGCGCTGGCCGTCGCCTTGACTCACGCCCATACGCGCTCCAGTGTCGCGCGTCTCGGCATACCGCGCACTGCATGGAGACGTCGTCGATGATCGGTCGCCTGAAGGGGATACTCGTGGCCAAGCAGCCGCCCTGGCTGATGGTGGATGTCGGCGGCGTGGGCTATGAGCTCGAAGCGCCGATGTCGACCTTCTACGACCTGCCCGCGCTCGGTGAACCCGTTACCTTGTGCACGCACTACGCGGTCAAGGAGGATACGGTCGCCCTTTACGGATTCCTGCGCGAATCCGAGCGCAGCCTGTTCCGGGGCGTGCAGAAGGTCAGCGGCATCGGCGCGAAGATCGCGCTTGCCGTCCTCTCCGGCGTTTCCACGGATGACTTCGCGCGCTTCGTGCAGAACGACGACATCGCCGCGCTGACGCGCATTCCCGGCATCGGCAAGAAGACCGCAGAGCGCATGATCCTCGAGCTGCGCGATCGGGTCGATGGCCTCGTGGGCATATCGGCCAGCGCCGCGTCGGGCATGGCCAGCAAGGATCCGGTAAGCGAGGCCAGTGTCGCGCTGCAATCGCTCGGCTACAAGCCGAACGAAGTTGCCCGACTGGTCAAGGACGCAAGTGCCCCCGGCGATACCGCCGAGGAGATCATTCGCAAGGCGCTGAAGGCGGCATTGCGTTGAACAGACGGGATGCATCGGCATCGGCAATCGGACCTGTCGGTTGGAAGGAAATGGCCCGCATGCCTCGGCGCGGGCACCCACGTACAGGCGGGATCCAGGTATGAGCCATGGTTCGCAGGACGAAAAGGCCAGCAACAAGCGGCTGCTGGCACTGTGTTTCGGCGTCATCGGTGTCGTCTATGGCGACATCGGCACGAGTCCCCTCTACGCCTTTCGCGAAGCCTTCGGCCAGCACGGTGTCGCGGTCGCGCGCGAGAACGTGCTCGGCGTGCTGTCGCTGATTTTCTGGTCGCTGATCACGGTGGTATCGATCAAGTACGCCACCTTCATCCTGCGCGCCGACAACAAGGGCGAAGGCGGCGTCATGGCGCTGATGGCGCTGGCGCAGCGTGGCGTGCGTCGAGTGCGGGCACGCTGGGTGGTCATGGTGATCGGCCTGTTCGGCACCTCGCTGTTCTTCGGCGACGCCGTGGTCACGCCGGCAATCTCGGTGCTTTCCGCCGTCGAGGGCATCGAGGTGCTGGCGCCGTCGCTGGAGCATTACGTCGTGCCCACCACGGTACTGATCCTGCTCGGCATTTTCGCGATCCAGAAGCACGGCACGAGCCGGGTCGGACCGCTGTTCGCCCCGGTTACCCTGATCTGGTTCCTTACCCTCGGCACCCTCGGGATATTCGGCATCCTGCATGACCCGAGCGTGCTGCAGGCCCTGGTGCCGCACCACGCGGTGATGTTCTTCGTGCACAACGGCAAGCTCGGCATTTTCGCGATGGGCGCCGTGGTGCTCTCGATCACCGGCGCCGAAGCGCTCTATTCGGACATGGGGCACTTCGGAAAGCGGCCCATTCGCCTGGTCTGGTTCTTTCTCGTCCTGCCGTGCCTGATGCTCAACTACCTTGGCCAGGGCGCCCTGGTCCTGTCCGATCCGAGCACGGCCGAGAATCCGTTCTACAAGCTGGTGCCGGCGGCCCTGCTGATCCCGATGATCATCCTTGCCACGATGGCCACCATCGTTGCCTCCCAGGCGGTCATCTCGGGCACGTTCTCGATGGCGCGCCAGGCTGTGCAACTGGGCTACCTGCCGCGCATGCAGATCCTGCACACCTCCAAGGAACAGGTCGGGCAGATCTACCTGCCGTGGGTCAACCGCATCCTTCTCGTATTGACGATCGCGGTCGTGCTCGGCTTCCGTTCGTCGGAAAACCTCGTTTCCGCATACGGCCTGGCCGTGGTCGGCACGATGCTGATGAATACCCTGCTGGTGGTCATCGTTGCGCGCCGCATCTGGCGCTGGAACGCCCTGCGCGTGGCTGCGGTCGGCGCGATCTTCCTCGGTGTCGACTCCATGCTGCTGACCGCGGTCGCCGACAAGTTCGTCTATGGCGGCTGGTTCCCGCTGACCCTCGGCCTGATCCTGTTCACCCTGATGATGACCTGGCGCCGCGGCCGCGAACTGGTCATGCGCGAGATCAAGCGTGCCGGCCTGGCGCTGGAACCGTTCATCGCATCGATCAGTGCGCATCCGCCGCTGCGGGTGCCCGGTACCGCCGTGTTCCTGACCGCCAATCCCGAGGGCGTGCCAAACGCATTGCTGCACAACCTCAAGCACAACAAGGTGCTGCACGAGCGCAACGTCATCCTGACCGTCGACATCCTGGACGAACCGGTGGCCGAACCCGGCGACCGCGTCAAGGTCAGCCGGCTGGCCGACGATTTCTACCTGGTCACCGTGCGCTATGGATTCTCGGAGGATCCGAGCATTCCGCAGGCGCTGGTCAGCGTCGCCCAGTGCGGATTCCCGTTCGACATGATGGACACGACCTTCTTCCTCAGCCGCGAGAGCATCGTTTCCGGCGATCGCCCGGGCATGATGCTGTGGCGCGACCGCCTGTTCCAGTTCCTGGCCCGCAACGCCACCTCGGCGACCGCGTTCTTCCAGATCCCCGGCAATCGCCTGATCGAGCTCGGTACGCAGGTGGAGATATGAGGGGCCGGGATTCGGGATTCGGGATTGGGGATTCGGAGGAACCAACAGCGTGTGGTCTACTGCGCACTGGATTCTCTTGATGAACGTCTTGCTATCTCGAATGCGTCAGGCAGACGATAATCGGCTTTGACGAATCCCGAATCCCGAATCCCGAATCCCGAATCCCGAATCCCGAATCCCGGCCCCAGAATGACCGACCGCCTGATCGCCGCCAGCGCCGACCGCGAAGACGAGCTGATCGAAGCCAGCATCCGCCCGCAGCGCCTTGCCGAGTACCTCGGCCAGGAGACCGTGCGCGAGCAGATGTCGATCTATATCGAGGCCGCGCGCCGGCGTGCGGGCGCGCTCGACCATGTGCTGATCTTCGGCCCTCCGGGGCTTGGCAAGACGACCATGGCGCATGTGATCGCCAACGAACTCGGCGTCAACCTGCGCAGCACCTCCGGACCGGTGCTCGAGCGTGCGGGCGACCTCGCCGCCCTGCTGACCAACCTGCAGCCGCGCGACGTGCTGTTCGTCGACGAGATCCACCGCCTGTCGCCGGTGGTCGAGGAAGTGCTTTACCCGGCGCTCGAGGATTTCCAGATCGACATCATGATCGGCGAAGGCCCGGCCGCGCGTTCGATCAAGCTCGACCTGCCGCCGTTCACCCTGATCGGGGCGACCACGCGGGCGGGGCTGCTGACCGCCCCGTTGCGCGACCGCTTCGGCATCGTCCAGCGGCTCGAGTTCTATTCGCCGGCCGAGCTGACCCTGATCGTGCAGCGCGCGGCGAAGATCATCGGCGTGAGTTGCGATGTGGACGGCGCCAGCGAGATCGCGCGGCGTTCGCGCGGCACGCCGCGCATCGCCAACCGGCTGCTGCGCCGGGTCCGCGATTTCGCCGAGATCCGTGCCGATGGCAAGGTCACCAGCAACGTGGCACGCGATGCCCTGAAGATGCTCAACGTCGACGCCGAGGGGTTCGATGCGCTCGATCGCCGCCTGCTGACCACCATCATCGAGTACTTCGACGGCGGCCCGGTCGGGGTCGAATCGCTGGCCGCGGCCCTGAGCGAGGAGCGTGGCACGCTGGAAGACGTCATCGAGCCGTACCTGATCCAGCAGGGCTTCCTGATCCGCACGGCGCGGGGCCGCATGGTGACGAACCGGTCCTGGCAGCACCTCGGACTGACGCCGCCGCGCCGCCCGCAGGTGCCGACGCCGGGCGAACTTTTCGACCAGGGGGCGGAGTGATCGCGGACCAGCCCGGGCATTCGCCGGGAGATCGCCGATGACCTCCCCGAATACGCCGTTCATCTGGCCTTTGCGTGTGTACTGGGAAGATACCGATGCCGGCGGTGTCGTCTACCACGCAGGTTACCTGCGCTTCTTCGAACGGGCGCGCAGTGAGTGGCTGCGTGCGTCGGGTATCGGGCAGCAGGCTTTGCGAGAAGAACATGGCGTCGTTTTCGTCGTCCGCGAGATGGATATCCGCTTCAACCGGCCAGCCCGGCTCGATGACCTGCTGGGCGCGTCGGTGACCGTGACCGAGGTGCGCAGCGCCAGTTTCAAGGTTGAACAACACCTGCGTCGGCAGGTCGACGACGTCCAGCTGGTCGATGCGCGCGTACGCATCGCCTGCCTCGACGTGCAACGTTGGCGGCCGCGCTCCATTCCCGAATTCCTGCTGCAAGAGATCGCCAAATCATGAATCACGAGCTCAATGTATTCGCCCTGATCTGGGGCGCGAGCCTTCCGGTCAAGTTCGTCCTGGTCACGCTGGTGCTGTTCTCGCTGGCGTCGTGGGTCATCATTTTCCGCAAGATGGCCATGATCAACCTGGCCAATACCAGCGCCAACGAATTCGAGGAGCGCTTCTGGTCGGGGTCCGACCTTGCCGCGCTGTTCAAGGACGTCAACGCCAGCGGAGACCGCATCGGCGGCATCGAGGCGATATTCGAATCCGGTTTCCGCGAGTTCGCGCGCCAGCGCCAGCGCCGCGGGGTGGATTCACGCACCTTGCTGGAGAGCGCCCAGCGGGCCATGCGGGTGTCGCAGTCGCGCGAGGTGGAGCGGCTCGAGCAGAATCTCGAGTTCCTCGCCAACGTCGGCTCGATCAGCCCCTATGTCGGCCTGTTCGGCACCGTCTGGGGCATCATGATCGCCTTCCAGGGACTCGCCAACGTCAAGGAAGCGACCATCGCGATGGTCGCGCCGGGTATTTCCGAGGCGCTGATCGCCACCGCCATGGGCCTGTTTGCCGCCATACCGGCGGTCTGGGCCTACAACCGGTTCGCCACCCGGGTCGAGCGCGTGGCCCTGCGTTACGAAACCTTCCTCGAGGAGTTTTCCTCGATCCTGCAACGCCAGGCGCACGTCGATGATTGACCCTGATCCGCGCAGCCCGGCGTTTCATGCCGGCATCCGCGCAGTCCAGGCGCGGAACCCAGAAACCGGAGTCGCCTGATGCAGCACAGCTATCGCAACCGCAAGCGGCGCAAGCTCAAGGCCGAGATCAACGTCGTCCCCTATATCGACGTCATGCTCGTGCTGCTGATCATCTTCATGGTCACCGCGCCGCTGATGAACCTCGGCGTCGACATCGAGTTGCCGAAATCCAACGCCACCGCCATCCAGAACGACAAGGAGCCGGTCGTTGTCAGCGTCGACAAGGACGGAGCCTACTTCCTGACCATCGGGGCCAGCAGTCGCGAGCCGGTCGACGATGAAACCCTGGTCAACAAGGTTTCAGCTTTCGTGCGCCAGAATCCGCAGGTGCCGGTCATGATTGGTGGTGACGAACGCGTTGATTACGGTCGGATTTACGCGGCGATGGTGCTGCTGCAGCAGGCCGGGGCGCCGAAGGTCGGCCTCATGAGCCAGCCGACGCCACCGCCCGGGAAGCGCTGAGCAACATGATGGAGAGCTTCGCGGACAAGGCACGCGCCGTGCTCTATTCGTTGCTGCTGCACGGCCTGCTGATCGCGCTGATCGGCATCGGGCTGTGGTGGACGAAGGAGTCGCGCGTGGTGGTGATGCCGGGGCCGGTGATCGAAGCCAGCCTGGTGGGCCCCACCAGCGCGCCGAAGCCGAGCTCGCGCAAGGCACGCGCCAAGCCGGCACCACCCAAGCCGGCCACGCCGCCGCCGAAAGCGGAGGAGCAGAAGCCGAAGCCCGATACCGTACCGCCGCCAGAGCCCCCCAAGCAGGACCTGGTCGAACAGCAGCGTGTCGCGGCGCTCGCCGAACAGAAGGCGGACCAGCTCAAGAAGGAGCAGGAGGAAAAGCGCCGGCGCGAGCAGATCCTGCTCGAGCAGGAAAAGAAGGAAGCCGAGCGCCAGAAGCAACTGGAGGACGTGCGCAAGCAGCTCGCCCTGGCAGAGAAAAAGAAGAACCTCGAAAAGGAGCGGCTCAAGCAGTTGCAGGACAAGCGCCTGGCCGAGCAGGAAAACGCGGAGAAGGAGCGACTCGAGGAGCTCCTCGACCAGGAGGCCAAGCAGGCGCAGACGGGCGCCGGCGGCCAGGACAACGATCTGACTGCACGCTATGCAGCGGCGATTCAGGCAGCGGTCACTCAAAATTGGAACCGGCCGGAGTCGATTCCGCCGGGCCTGCGCTGCACCCTGCGCATCGTGCAGATTCCGGGTGGAGACGTAATCTCGGCGAACGTGATCTCGCCCTGCAACGCCGATCCGGGTGCGCGCATGTCGATCGAGCAGGCCGTGATGCGCGCAGCACCGCTGCCGTATCGCGGCTATGAAAAGGTTTTCAGCCGAGAGATCACCTTCAATTTCAAATACGACGGGCAAGGATAAAATGCAGATGAAAAACCGCCACTTGATTCGCCTGGGGCTGGCGCTCCTGCTGCTCGCCATCGGGAATTTCGCGCTTGCGCAGGGCCTGAGCATCGACATCACCGACGGCAGCCGCACGGCCGATCCGATCGCGGTCGTGCCGTTCGCCTTCGAGGGCGCGGGCCTGCCACCGGAAACCGACGTCTCCGAGATCGTGCGTGCCGACCTGGCCCGTTCCGGCAAGTTCTTCACCCTGGCCAAGCGCGACATCGTCGAATTCCCGACTCGCGAGGCCGAAGTCAAGTTCGGCACCTGGCGACTGCTCAAGCAGAATTACCTCGTGGTCGGACGCATCGCCGATGCCGGCGACGGCGCCCTGCGCGTCGAGTTCGAACTGTTCGACGTGGCCCGGCAGAGCCGCATGATCGGCCTGGCCATCAGCGGCCAGCGCACCGCCATGCGCGATGTCGCCCACCAGATCGCCGACCTCATCTACGAAAAGATCCTCGGCGTGCGCGGTGCGTTCTGGACCCGGATTGCCTATGTCACGTCGGTCGGCACCGGCCAGAACACCCAGTACGCGCTGATGGTGGCCGATTCCGACGGCTTCAATCCGCAGGTCGTCGTGCGCTCCCGCGAGCCGCTGATGTCGCCGGCCTGGTCCCCGGACGGTCGCCGCCTGGCCTATGTGTCGTTCGAACGCGGCAATTCGTCGGTCTACCTGCAGGATCTTTCCACCGGCTCGCGCGAACTGGTTTCGGCGCAAAAGGGCATAAACGGCGGGCCTGCGTTCTCCCCGGACGGCAGCAAACTCGCCCTCAACCTGTCCTACGGAGGCAGCCCGGACATCTATGTCATGGACCTGGCCACGCGCAAGACGACCAAGCTGACCAACCATTTCGCCATCGACGTGGAGGCTGCCTGGATGCCGGACGGGCGCAGCCTGGTCTTCACCTCCGATCGCTCAGGTAAACCGCAGTTATACGAGGTGCCCGTTTCGGGGGGCGATGCCTCGCGATTGACCTTCCAGGGCCAGTACAATGCGCGGGCTACGATATGCTGCGACGGCAAGAAGATCGCCATGGCGCAGGGTAATGGAAACGTGTATCGTATTACGGTTTTTGACCGCGCAACCGGCAGTTACAGCGAGATTTCGCCGGGCAACGTGGACGAATCGCCGAGTTTCGCGCCCAACGGCAGCATGTTGCTGTATGCGGCAACCGAGGGTCCTCGCGGTGTCCTGTATGCAGTTTCCGCCGATGGAAGGGTAAGACAGCGTCTGGTTCTCGCCGATGGTGATGTTCGCGAGCCAGCCTGGGGCCCGTTCCGCCAGCGATGATTTGCCAGAAGAGATAAGAAAGGCCGGAAGACCGGCATGATTGTGCGTTTAAGCTATTGTCCCATTGACCTAACCGTGACCTTTACAATCGATTGAGGGGAACACTCATGAAGAACGTTGTTCGTATCCTGTTTGCTGCAATGCTTGTCGCCGGCGTCGCCGCCTGCGCAAAGAAGGCCGTCAAGCCGACGACCCCGCCGCCGGCTCCGGCGCCGACCGAAACCATGCCGACCGACACCAGCGGTCGCTACAAGGTGGGCGATCTTGATACCGATTCCTGCCTGCGCCAGCGCGTCGTCTACTTCGACCTGGACCGCACCGAAATCAAGCCGGAATTCCAGGCCCAGATCGCCTGCCATGCCGAATACCTGCGCCAGTTCCCGAACGCCCGCGTGACCCTCGAAGGCAACGCTGACGAGCGCGGCACGCGCGAGTACAACCTCGGCCTCGGCGAGCGCCGTGGCAACGCGGTGCAGAGCGCACTCTCGTCCGCCGGTGCTTCGGCTGGCCAGCTCAATGTCGTCAGCTACGGAGAAGAGCGTCCGGTCGATCGCGGCCATGACGAGTCCGCCTGGGCCAAGAACCGTCGCGTCGAGATCGTTTACACCAGCGCGAACTGATGAACCAGCTTAGTTCCTGCTTGAGCAAGTCTGTGGCAGCAGCGGTCCTCGTGACCGCTGCTGTTCTTGCATCGCCGGCCCAGGCGCAACAGCGCCTGAGCCTGTCCGAGCGCATCGAGCGCCTCGAACAACAGGCGTCGGGGCGCGGTGGCGCCCAGGGCGGCATCGATCTGGTCAACCAGATCCAGGCCCTGCAGTCGCAGGTGCAGACCCTGCAGGGACAGGTTGAGGAACTTCGCCACCAGCTTGGCGAGGCGCAGGGTCGCGCCAAGGATCAGTACATCGACCTGGATTCCCGCATCGGTCGGATCGAAGGCCGCAGCGGCGCTGGCGCGGTCGCGCCGGCAGCCCCTGCCGGCAGCCAGGATCCCGGCCTCAGTGACATCGAGCTTGGCGCATCGCCGCCCGCCGATACGAACAGCCTGACCCCTGCAGACGCCAGCCTGGCGTCGCCGGATGACCAGGACCGCACCGGAGCTGTAGCGGCAGGCTCTTCCGCCATCGGTACTTCGGCAGCGAACATGCCGCCGGCAACGGATCTTCCCTCGGCACCCGCCGATCCGGAAGCCGAGAAAAGGGCCTATGACGAGGCGTTCTCCGCACTGAAGGATGGCCGCTATGCCGAATCGGCACGGCGCTTCCAGTCGTTCATCGCCCAATACCCGAACACCGACCTGACCGGCAATGCCTACTACTGGCTTGGCGAGTCGTATTACGTCACGCAGAATTACCGCGTTGCGCTGGACACCTTCAATACCCTGCTGTCGCGTTTCCCGCAGAACCAGAAGGCGCCCGACGCCCTGCTCAAGACCGGCTACTGCCAGTACGAGCTGAAGCAATGGGATGCCGCCGAATCGACGCTCAATTCGGTGGTCGAGACCTACCCGAACACGACCGTCGCCCGCCTGGCCCAGGGCCGGCTGCGCGCACTCAAGCTCGAGAACCGGCGCTGAGTCCGAGCCCGGATTCGACGATGCGATGGTCGCCGCTCTACTGAACCCCGTTTCGCCAGGCCCGGCGGCCGAATCCCGGCGTCTGCGCGTCACCGAGATCTTCCATTCCCTGCAGGGCGAATCCGACAGCATCGGCTGGCCGACCGCCTTCGTGCGCCTGACCGGCTGCCCGCTGCGCTGCAGTTGGTGCGATACCGAATACTCGTTCCACGGCGGCGAATGGCAGGAGATCCCCGATATCCTGGCTGCGGTTGCCGCGTACGGCGTGCGTCATGTCTGCGTGACCGGCGGCGAGCCGCTGGCGCAGAAGCGCTGCCTCGTGCTGCTCACGGAGCTTTGCGAGGCCGGCTACGAAGTGTCGCTGGAAACCTCGGGCGCGCTCGACATCTCCGAAGTCGATGCGCGCGTTCGCCGCGTCGTCGACCTCAAGCCGCCCGGTTCCGGCGAAGTCGCGCGCAACCTGTGGAGCAACCTCGATCACCTCAATGCGCGCGACCAACTCAAGTTCGTGCTCGCCGACCGCGCCGATTACGACTGGGCCGTCGCCCGGATGCAGGAACATGGCCTGACAGCGCGCTGTCCTGTGCTGTTTTCACCAGTGCATGGCAAGCTGGCGCCACGTGACCTGGCCGACTGGATCATCCGGGACCGCCTGCCGGTGCGTTTCCAGATGCAGTTGCACAAGCTGCTCTGGGGCGAATCGCCGGGGCATTGAGCGGCAGGCCGGGAATGGGGAGTGGAATAGGCGATCGGTTGGCGACCGCTGCACCACTGCTGCGCGATTGCACGGTTTCGCATCACCCGAAAACAAAGAATGTCGGCAATTTCTGACCCATACGGCAAGGCATGAACAACGCAACCAGAAAACCGGCTGTCATCCTCGTATCGGGGGGCATGGATTCCGCCGTTACCCTCGCACTCGCCCGCGAAAGCGGCTTCGCCTGCCATGCGCTGAGCGTCGCCTATGGCCAGCGTCACTCCTCGGAACTGGCCGCTGCGACAACCATTGCGCGCGCGCTGGGAGCCGTCGCGCACAAGACCGTGGCCATCGACATGCGCCTGATTGGCGGTTCGGCATTGACCGCCGACATCGATGTGCCCGAACAGGGCGGGGCCGGCATTCCTGTCACCTACGTGCCGGCGCGCAACACGATCATGCTGTCGATTGCCCTCGGCTGGGCGGAGGTGCTCGGCGCCTCGGATATTTTCTGTGGCGTCAATGCAGTGGACTATTCCGGCTATCCGGATTGTCGCCCCGCCTTCATCGAGGCATTCGAGCGCCTGGCCAACCTGGCGACGAAATCCGGCGTCGAAGGCGCCGGCATTCGCGTGCACGCGCCGCTCATGGCGATGAGCAAGGCAGACATCGCGCGCGCAGGTGCCCGCCTTGGAATCGACTTCAGCGCGACCGTTTCCTGCTACCAGGCCGATGCCGAAGGACGCGCCTGCGGCCACTGCGATGCCTGCCGCCTGCGCGCGGAAGGCTTTGCCGCCGCCGGCATCGACGATCCGACACGCTATCGTTGAAGCGAATATGCCGTTAAACTTCGCGGTTCGCGTGCGAGGTACCCGACCGGCAGTACTGAAAATCGGGGACGGTAAGGCGCGCGAATCATTGTCTCGCTTTCTGTAGGAAGCGGCTTCAGCCGCGATGCTCTTTTCGCAATCGAAGGGAGTCGCAGCCGGCATCGCGCCCTGTAGATGTGTGAAGGGTGAGTGATTCGAGGCTTCGATGCATGTCATCGCAGCCCGGGCCCTCACCCCTTGCCCTCTCCCGGGGGAGAGGGAGAGTGATCGTCGCGCTTTGCGCGACTGCGGTATTGATAAGAGACGGGGCCGTTAGCTCAGCGGTAGAGCAGTGGACTTTTAATCCATTGGTCGAAGGTTCAAATCCTTCACGGCCCACCATTCCAGCCTGTCCTTCCCCCTGCGCCAGACGTCTTGTTTGCGCCGGACGCTGCCTGTACCCGGCAAAACGCCAGCCTGTCCACCGGTGACACCGGGGCGCCTCGTGGTGCCCGGGAATTGCCATGTCTTGCCCGGCGCATGCGCGCTGCATCGGTTCCCATTGGAGTCATCCAAGCGAACGGGGACGACCGACATGCAGGTACGCAACTGGACCCAGAGTGTCACCTTCAAGGCCATGGGCGTCGGCGCGCTTGCCTTGCTCATGCTGATCCCCCTGGCACAGGTGCAGAGCCTGACCGCCGAACGCCAGGGACTCGAAGCCGAGGCGCGGGCGCGCATTGCCGAGCGCTGGGGTGGTCTGCAGATGGTGGGCGGTCCTGTCCTGGTCGTGCCCGTTCGCCATCAGGTGCAAGGCGACAAGGGCTGGATCAGCCAGGACGAATCGAGATACATCTTGCCCGAACGGCTGGCCGTGCAGGGAACACTGGCCACCGAGGTACGCCAGTACGGCATCTACGCCTCGCCGATCTACACGGCAACGCTGGGCGTGAGTGGACAGTTCCGCGCCGACGCGCTGGCCGCATTGTCGGTGCAGGGCGGAGAGCCGCAATGGGCCCGCGCGGTGTTGCGCATTCCGGTCTCCGACGTGCGTGGCATCCGCAGTCTCTCGGCCATGAAGATCGATGGGGCGGATATCGCGTTCGGGCCGGGCAGCGAGGGCCTCGGCGATACCACGGCCACCGAAGTCGCATGGCCGATCCAGGCTGACGGGGCGGCAGCCGATCACCCATTCGCATTCGACCTGCGCCTGGCCGGCACGGCCGAACTCAAGTTCCTGCCGCTGGCCCGGCAGACCGACGTGACCCTCTCGGGAAGCTGGCCGGATCCGGGTTTTACTGGAGCCTTCCTGCCGGAACGACATTCCGGCGACAAGGCCGGATTCGAGGCGCACTGGCAGGTGCTTGACCTCAATCGCAGCTATGGCCAGCAGGGAGCAGTGGCGGAACTGAACGCGTTCGCCTTGCAGCAGTCGGCATTCGGCGTCGAGCTGTTCCAGCCGGTCGGCACCTACCAGCGCAACGAACGGGCCGGAAAGTACGGCATCCTCTTCATCGCCCTGAGCTTCGTCGCCCTGTTCCTGTTCGAGGCGCTGGGGCGCTGGCGCGTGCATCCGGTCCAGTACCTGATGGTCGGCCTGGCCCTGTGCACGTTCTACGTGGTCCTGCTCGCGCTGTCCGAACAGATCGGTTTCGCCTGGGCCTATGCGATCGCCGCCCTCGCCGTGGTGGCGATCATCGCCGGCTACGCGGCGGCGGCCTCGCCCAGGCGCAGCGCGGGCGCCACGCTCGGCGCCCTGCTGGCCCTGGTGTATGCGCTGCTTTACGGGCTGGTGATCAGTGAGCAGTACTCGTTGCTGATGGGCGCAATCGCGCTGCTGGCCGCCATCGGTGCCCTGATGTACCTGACCCGCCGTGTCGACTGGTACGGCCTCGGCCTCGGCGCGGACAACCCAACAGGTAGAATGCCGTCATGAACCTGCTAGCCATCGAAACTTCTACCGAGTGCTGCTCGGTCGCCCTGAGTCGCAACGGAGAAACCGTCTCCCGCAGCGAAGTCGCCCCGCGAAGGCACGCCGAACTGCTCCTGCCGATGTGCGACGAGGTGCTTGCCGAAGCCGGCGTGTCCCGGCGCCAGCTCGACGCCATTGCCGTGGGTCGCGGGCCCGGCGCGTTCACCGGCGTGCGCCTGGCCATTTCCGCCGCGCAAGGAATGGCGCTTGCACTCGACTTGCCGGTGATCCCGGTCTCCTCGCTCGCGGCGCTCGCCCTCGATGCGCCCGATGACAGCCGGTTGATCCTGGCGGTCATTGATGCGCGCATGGGTGAGATCTATGCCGGTGCGTTCCGACGCGGAAGTGACGGGCTGGTCGACCTTCTCGGCTCCGAAACCGTCGGACCAGCCGATGCACTGAAAATTCCGGTGGCCGCGAACTGGAGTGTGATCGGAACCGGTTGGGAAACCTACCGTGACGTCCTGCTCGCTCGCATGGGTTCCAATCCAGGCTGGGCCGAAGGTCAGCGATTCCCGCAGGCCGCCGCCATTGCACGGCTTGCGCTACGTGAACACGTGGCCGGGCATGGCCTGGCGCCGGAATTCGCCTTGCCCATCTACCTTCGCGACAAGGTGGCGTTCACCATTCGAGAGCGCGAAATATCCGGCTAAGAAGCCAGGAAAGCTGGCGCGTAACCCTGAGGTCGGAGCCCGGGAAATCTGCAAGTACAGGATTCTCCGCGACACGGAACGGAACTACCACGAAGGCTGCGCCGTGATTCCGTGTTCCTTCGACTTGATCTCGACTTCAATATGAAGATTCGGCCGCAACCCCGGAATCGCCTCGAATAGCCTGCCGGCCATTCTCTGTCCAGGACGGTGCGATTCCGGATAATAGTTGCGTACAGTAGTCGCCTTGACCGTATTGAAATCCGGGGAAAGCAGGCAAAAGTAGCGAATGATTTCGTGCTTCGAGAACTCCCTCCAATGATGTCCATGGGTATTCGTGCCGAGAATCGCGTCAACGCTGACGCCGCCACCAAACCCTTTCAGGAACCGGCCGATATCCCAGGCTCGCCCGTTCCATGCGTAATAGTTTGGCGTGGTTATCAGGATACGTCCGCCGGGCTTGAGAATCCGGTATACCTGCTTCCAGAAGCGGACCGGATTAAAGGTAAGGTGCTCAATTATTTCAGTGAAGAGAATGACGTCAAAGCTAGAGTCCGGAAGTACGTCGAACGCTTCCGCCGCTTCGAGATCGGCGCACGGTACCAGCCGGATATTCATTTCTCTTGCGATCGATTGAACGGTCGCCATTTCGAACGTGATCGGAAGGTCCACTGCCGTTACCTCGAAACCGGATTTGGCCCAGAGGACGGATTGGTGCAACCAGTGCGCACCGATATCGAGCACGCGATTGCCCTTGGACTTGTCCCAGCTCGACGTGAACTCATCAAAGGTTTCCGCGAACCGCCGATAGTGATGGGCCAGATAGTCGTAATCTGTATTGCCATGAGGCTCGAACTGCCGGGCAAATTCTTCTTTAGACATGACGTGCGGATTCATCCGCGATTCCTCGATGATTTCGACAGTTCAATGAACCTTCCTTACGCAGAATTCCGGCGTGAGTCCCTCGATATGGTTGCGGGGTCCACTGTAGGGGCGCTTGCGCATGGCGGCGAACAAATGAGTCGGTTTGATCCTGCCCGCCAGGATCTCGTTCGTGTCTCGATAATGTATTCGGTCTATCAGGGCCAAGTCGCGCTCCGACTCGACGTTGAAATGCACGCCAAAGGCCCGGTCGATGAAGGGATCGATGACGTTTCCGAATGGAAGGAAGAACTCGAATTCGAACCGCTCGATGAGCAGGGGCAGGATTTCCTGGGCCCTGATCCCCTCGAAGCCCTCGTTCGAGCAGTCCCAGTATTCATGCAATTCCTCATGACGATTCAGCTGCACATTCCATCGATAGGACGCAGGTAGCTCCTTCCAGAACTCGTGCACGATTTCCATGGCTTCCGGCCAGCGCATGTGTCCGTTGCGACCGATCATGTCGGCGGTCAGGAACCTTCCATCCGCCGTCAGTCCCTTTTCTATGGATTCAAAGAGTCCCTCGAGTCCGACCACGTGGTGCAGACTCTGGTTGGCCATGACCGCTGCCAGTGAATCGACCGCCGGTTTCCATTCGTTGAAATCCGTTCGCATTGCCTTGATCTGCTTCTCGACTCCCTGTTCGCGCGCCAGGTCCTGTCCGCGCCCGAGCATGTCCTCGTTCAGGTCCAGGCAGGTCAAGGTGAAGTCGTTGATTCCGCGCTCGAGCAGCAAGCGGGCTACGCGAACCTCCGTGTCGCAATTTCCGGCGCCGACACTGACAATCTGGATCGGATGCCCTGTGTTCTCCCGACAGCACCTTTCGAGAAAATGCGCGAAGAACTGATCAGGATTGGAAAATCCGAACTGTTCCAGCATCGGGCGCAGATACTTGTTGGACCAATAGTGGAAAATCGGAGGAAGGTCGTTCACTTCGGTCTGGTTTGCGAAGATCTCCCGTTCCCGGGCCAATCGACTGCCGTATTCATCCGGGTTGCCGGTATCCGTGAGTTCCGCAGGTGCCGGGTCTGTCGTGGCTTGCGGAAAGACGCTGCGAAACACGCGCTTGATCGGCTCCGGACTCCTGCGAATCCATGGGAAGCGTGTGGCCAGCGACGTAGCGATGTTGAGCAGCAATTCGCGATTCAAGGCCGACTCCAATCCTTCAGTTAGTGCGGTATCGAACAGCGCAGGAACGGTCCGCCTCGCTGCCCGTTCCCTCGTCTATCTGCGGCGCAACCGCTCTCGCACAATCCGCGCAAAGTAACGCAGGCGGCCCAGGTGTCCCGAGTACAGTGCGGTGCGTGCCTGCTCCAGTTCGGTGCTGAGCCGGGTGATGTCCCGGTAGAGCCGCTGGTTGTGCTGGTCGCGGCGGGCGAGCAGGGTGCGCAGTTCCTCGACGTCGGTACCGCTCAACACGGCGCCGGGCTTGAAGTGTTCCGGTAGCGGGCGATCGACGTAGATGGTCGAATGGGTATCGGCGAGTTCTTCGAGTGGACGTTCGCGCGTGTAGAAATACAGGGCAACAGAGCGCCGGCTGGTGCCGGCTTTGTGTTCGGGCAGGGCGATGCGACTGAACCCGTGCCAGCTTGTCTCGGTGGTCTCGAAGATCACGCAGCGGTTGAACAGCGGCGTGACCAGGGTGACGCGATCGTCGCCCGCGCGCGGATCGGTGTGCAGTTCGAGGGAGCCGCCCCAGGCGTCTTCCCATTCGGGGTTGAGATAGACGATCAGGTTCAGCCGCCGGTGCCAGTTCTCGACCGGGTGGCGGTTGAAGTCGACGTGCGGGTCGAGGTCCTGTCCGGCGCGGTTTTCGTGCGTGCCGCCGCCGAAATACCATGGGTCGTAGAGCAGGTCGTCGATGCCGGTCAGGCGTCCGACCAGGCCGAGGAAGTCGGGCGTCTGGATCAGCGAGTCCAGTTCGGAATAGGCGGGCCCCAGTTCGCGGATGCGCTCTACGGTCGACTTGCGGCCGAGTTCTCCGGCCTCGTTGCGTGCGTTGCCACGTTCGAACGCGGGAAACTCGGCGAGCAGTCGCTCGGCGAACGGCTTGCTGAGGAATTCGTCGATGACGACGTGGCGGAACGGCTCGCGCCTGGCGAAATGCGCGGCCAGTTCGTCGGTTCGTTCGTGTACTCGGGAGTCGATCAGCAGTTCAACGGATGCGGGCATGTCGGAAACCAGGCTCGGGTGGAGGCGCAATGGGACGGAACGGGTCAGGGCGATGCCGGCGAAGGCTTCGCATTTTCCACCATCGGCCCGGTTTCGGCACGCATGCGCTCCATGACCTTGCGGATGCCCTCACCGCTGGTCGCGCGTAGCAGGACCGGCGCCAGTTTGCGCACGGCGGTCCGGTCGATCGCATTGATCGTTTCGCGTACCTCAAGCAGCAGGCCCGCGTGCATGCTGAACTCGGTCAGCCCGAGGGCGATCAGCATGGCCGTGAAATGGGTGTCTCCGGCGATCTCCCCGCACAGGGTGACCGGACGCCCGGCCCGGTTGCATACGGCGATGATCTGCGCGATCAGGCGCAGCACGGCGGGATGCAGCGGGTCGTACAGGGCGCCGAGTTCATTGTTGTTGCGGTCGACGGCCAGCGTGTACTGGACCAGGTCGTTGGTGCCGATCGACACGAAATCGAGCTTGCGGATCATGCTCGGCAAGGCGATCGCCGCGGCCGGCACCTCGATCATCGCGCCGAGCTCGAAGGTGTCGGCGATATGGTGGCCTTCCGAGCGCAACTGCGCGGCGCATTCCTTGACCATGCGCCGGACCGTGACGATTTCCTCGATCGTGCTGACCATCGGCACGAGGATGCGCACGGGACCGTAGCTGGTCGTGCGCAGGATCGCGCGCAGCTGGGTATGCATGAGCTGCGGCGTGCGCAGTGACAGGCGCACGCCGCGCACGCCGAGCGCGGGATTCGGCTCGTCCTTGAGGACCAGTCCGGCACTGTCGACCTTGTCGGCACCGAGGTCGAGCGTGCGGATGGTGACCGGCAAGCCACCCATGCCGAGCACGAGATCGCGATAGGCGAGGAACTGCTCTTCCTCGCCGGGGGCGTCCCGGCGCTGCAGGAACAGGAATTCGGTACGGTACAGGCCGATGCCGGCGGCGCCGTACGAGCGCGCCTGGGCCACGTCGCCGGCCATTTCCGCATTGGCATAAAGCTGGATATCCACGCCGTCACGGGTACGCGTTTCGGCGTTGCGCAGGCGTGCCCGGCGCTTGTCCTGCTGCACCACTTCGCGTTGCCAGTGGCGATAGCCGGCCAGATCCTGGGCGGTCGGATGGACGATGACCTTGCCGTGGTCGCCGTCGATCAGGATGAGGTCGCCATCCTGCAGGTGCGAGAGCGCTTCGTGCGAGCCGACCACCATCGGCAGGCGCAACGAGCGCGCGAGGATGGCGCTGTGGGAAAGGGTGCTGCCCGCGGTCAGGACGAAGCCAAGGACGCCGTGCTCGGCGAGCGGAACGAGCTCCGAAGGGGCCACCGTGTCGCTGACCAGGATCTCGCCGACACGCGAGGCGAGCTTGCGTTCCTCGACGCTGGATTCGCGGCTCAGGGCGCCCTGTACGCGGCCGATGACGTGTTCGATATCCTCGCGCCGGCTGCGCAGGTAGGGATCGTCCATCGCCTCGAAAACCGCGACCAGGCTGTCGCGCTGCATCTTCAGGGCGGCGCTGGCGTGGAAGCGGCCGGTGCTGATCAGCTCGTGGACGCCGTTGACGAATTCGGGATCCTGCAGGATCAGGCTGTGCGCGTCGATGAACTCGGCGACTTCGCGGGCGAGCGGACCTTCGAGCTTGTCGCGCAGGTTCTTGAGTTCGGCGCGCGCGCTGGCCAGGGCCTCGTCGAAGCGCTGCAGTTCGCCAGGGATGTCCTCTTGCCCGAGCGGCGTTTCATCGACAAGGAAGCGGCTCGGTTGCTCGAGCCGTGCGCGCCCGAGCGCCATTCCGCGCGATGCACCATTGCCATCGAGTATGAGTCGCACGCCGAATCCTTCTCCTTATCCGCGCGCGCCTTCGGGCACGCTGCGATGGCCGGCGCCTCCGGCGCCGGGACTGGAACTACTGTCCCTCGTCGAACTTGCGTTCGAAAAGGTCGACCAGCGCGTTCATGGCCGCTTCCTCGTCCGCCCCATCGGCGCGCAAGGTCAGCACGGCGCCGAGGCCAGCTGCCAGCATCATCACGCCCATGATGCTTTTCGCATTGACCTCCTTGCCGCGGTAGGCCATGAATACGCTGGACTGGAAGCCGTGCAGGGTCTGCACGAGTTTCGCCGAGGCCCGCGCGTGCAGGCCCAGTTTGTTGCTGATGGTTATTTGGCGCTCAAGCATGATCGATGAGTATTCCTCCGCGTCCACCGCTGGCTGCGGTCTGCGCGAGTTCGTCCAGTGATTGTTCGGGATAGTTGAGCACACGCAGGAGCATCGGCAGGTTGAGGCCCGACACGCAGTGCATGTTGAGCCCCAGCCCGGGAAGCCGCTGGGCGACATTGCAGGGCGTCGCGCCGTAAAGATCGGTCAGTACCAGCACGCCCTGCCCGTGGTCGAGGACACGCGCGTGCCTGGCTGCATCGGTCAGCGTGTTGTCCGGGTCCGCGCTCGAGTCGACTTCGATGACATCCAGCGGCAGCGTTAGCTTGCCGAGCACATGGCGGGCAGCAGCCACCAGGGCGACGCCCATGGCTTCGTGGGTCAACAACAGGACACCGACGCTCATTTGCCGGACACCATGCTCGCCGCGCTGTGCCAGCCAACAGGGTAACCGACTTCGCCGCGCCGCGGGGGGAACCATGGATGCATCATTGGACGACTATTCCAGTTCACGGTGATAACTGAGTACTTGTTCATAGTTCTGGCGGAAATGTTCGGCCAGGCGTTCGACCAGGTAGACGGAACGATGCCTGCCGCCGGTGCAGCCGATGCAGATCGTCACGTAGCTGCGTCCTTCGTTCTGGAAGCGCGACAGCCAGGTATCGAGGAAGCCGCGCAGGTTGTCGAGGAAGAGCATGACGTCGCCTTGCTCCTCGAGCCAGGCGCGCACCGGCTTGTCGCGACCGGACAGCGGCCGCAGCTGCGGGTTCCAGTGGGGGTTCGGCAGGCAGCGCGCGTCGAACACGAAATCCGCGTCGGGCGGCACGCCGTGCTTGTAGGCGAACGATTCGAACAGCAGGGTGAGCGAGCCCGCGCTCATGCCGAGTTCGGCAATGACCAGGCGGCGCAACTGGTGCACGTTGAGGTCGCTGGTGTCGATCACGCGATCGGCAATCGCGGCGACCTGGCGCATCAGCTTGCGTTCGAGCGCGATCGCGTCGGCCAGGCCGAGGCCATCGCCGGATAGCGGATGGCGGCGGCGCGTCTCCGAGTAGCGCTTGATCAGGGTTTCGTCGCGCGTGTCGAGGAACACCAGTTCGTATTCGATGCCCACTTCGGCGAGGCTGGCGAGCACGCCAGGCAGCCGATAGAGGTCGTCGGCACGGTTGCGCACGTCGACGCCGACGGCGAGCCGTGGATGCAGGCCACCGGCATCCTCGGAAACCGCGCGAACGAAGGCCGGCATGAGGGCACTGGGCAGGTTGTCGACGCAGTAGTAGTCGAGGTCCTCGAGGGTCCTCAGGGCTACCGATTTTCCCGAGCCCGACAACCCGCTGACGACGATCAGGCGGGTCTTGCCGGTGCCGGCTTCGAGTTCGCTCATGAGCTCACCACGGCGGCAGGCGGCGCAACTGGTGCGCCTGGCGGTCGACGAAGGTCTGCGCGGGATCGAGACCCTTCGATTTCAGCATGTGGCTGCGCACCGCGGCCTCGGCGAGGACCGCGATGTTGCGGCCGGAAGCGACAGGAATGACGATCTGCGGGATCGGCACGTCGAGCACTTCGCGATAGCCGACATCGCCGTACAGCCGTTTCATCTCGTCGTCGGCCCCGTTCTGCGTCATCGGCTGCAGGTGCACGATCAGGCGCAGGTACTTCGACGGCTTGACCGCCGTGTGGCCGAACATTTCACGCACATTGAGCACGCCGAGGCCGCGGACCTCGAGCAGGTCGCGCAGCATCTCCGGGCAGGTGCCGTCGATCACGTCGGGCGCGATCAGGGTGAATTCCGGGGCGTCGTCGGCGACCAGGCGATGGCCGCGCGTGATCAGTTCGAGGGCCAGCTCGCTCTTGCCGGTCCCGCTCTCGCCGGTGATCAGCACGCCGATCGAATTGACCTCCATCAGCACGCCGTGCAGGGTGATCTGGCGCGCCAGGCCGCGGGCCAGGTGGTACTGCAGGTAGGTGAGCAGCTCGTGCCCGCGCTTGGGGCTGATCCAGAGCGGCGTCTGCGACTCTTCGGCGGCTTCGCGCAGGTCGCCGGGAATGGCCTGGTCCTTGGTCACGATCAGTGCGATCGAGCGGTAGGCCATGATCTTTTCGATGGTTTCCCAGCGCTGGCGCGAGTCGAGTCCGTCGAGGTAGGACAGCTCCTCCGTGCCGATGATCTGCACCTTGTTCGGATAGATGATGTTGAGGTAGCCGATCTGCGAAGGACGGCGGGATTTCTTGTCGCCGGGCTCGATGGCGCGCCCTTCGCCGCGCAGGCCGGCAACCCAGCGCAGCTGCATGCGCTCGCCGACGGCGTCGTAGAGCTGGCGCGAGGTCAGTCTGTCCATGCGGGGCCCTTGGTTCGATTCTTGCCAAATTCTGCCAGTTCCTGAAGCAGCGCGCTGCTGTCCGGGGCACTGCGCAAGGCCAGGGTCAGGTCGTTGTCGGAGAATATCTCGGCCAGTTCCGCGAGCAGTTGCAGGTGCTGGTCGGTGAAATGGGTCGGCACGACCAGGGCGGCGACGAGGTCGACCGGCTGTGCGTCTACCGAATCGAAATCCAGCGGGCTGGCAAGCCGGACGAAGGCGGCACGCGGTCGATCGAGGCCGGGAATTCGGCCATGCGGCATGGCTACGCCGCGACCGAGACCGGTTGAGCCCAGTTTCTCCCGGCCGACCAGGGCGTCGGAGATTTTCCGGCGTTCGTCCGCATCGACCGCCAGAAGACCCGAAAGGATGCCGAGCAGGTCGGTCTTGTCGGCGGCAACGAGATCCGTACGCACGCGTTCGGTGCTCAGCAGATCGAGAAATGGCATGCGCGGGCAAGGGGGAGGGGTAGCCGTGGGGCACACAGTATCGCATTGCCGCGGCCCGGCATGGCGCCTGTCTCTTGATCACATCTCGCTGGCGCCCACTCGCGACCCGGTAAAGCGAACTCTCTGTGCTCGTCATCCCGGCTTGACCAGCCGTTCGGCTGTTGAAGGCCGCCGGGATGACGGCCAGATAGCGTGCGACTTGCTGCCAATTTGCGGCGTACGAAAGTTGTGATCAAGAGACATGCATGGCGCCGGAGTGGCGATCCGCCGCGGCATGGCGCGGTTTTCCGGCTCCGGCCCATCCGTGCGGGTGGGCCGGAGTCCGCGCGGGACTATTCGTAGCGTGCGGCGCGCACTTCCTCGGGATGGTGGTTGGTCAGCTTTTCCTTGTGCTTGCGCACCTGTGCCGTGAGCTTGTCGGCGAGCGCGTCGATCGCCGAATACATGTCGGCGGCAACGGCATCCGCATGCAGGTCCTTGCCGGATACGTGGATCGTCGCTTCGGCCTTGTGCAGGAGTTTCTCGATGCTGAGCACGATGGATAACTCGTGGAGGTGGTCAAAATGCCGGGTCAGACGGTCCAGCTTCCCTTCGCAGTGCTTGCGAAGTGCGGGAGTGACTTCGATCTGATGGCCTTTGATCGTGATCTGCATGGCAACCTCCTTCAATGGCAGGCCGGTCGCTACCGACCTGTTCGGGATACCCGGATCATCCGGGACCCGCAAGAAAACCGGAATTGATGCTTGTGTCGAATACGACCGCAAGTCGGCGCAGGCGTTCCCGGGAATACGGCAATGCGTGATCCGTTCAGCCCAGCCGGCAACGGTCGTTCGATGACGGAATGTTGAGCGCCTCCCTGTACTTTGCGACAGTACGTCGTGCCACGCTGATGCCGCGGCGATTGAGTTCCACCGCCAGTGCCTGGTCGGACAACGGGCGGGCTGCTTTTTCTTCGTCGATGAGTTTGCGGATCATCGCCTGAATGGCGGTTGCGGATGCCGCGCCGCCATCGACGGTCGATACGCCGCTGGAGAAGAAGTATTTGAATTCGAAGGTGCCGCGCGGGGTGTGCAGGTACTTTCGCGTCGTCACCCGCGACACGGTCGATTCGTGCATCTCGATTTCCTCGGCGACATCGCGAAGCACCAGCGGGCGCATGGCTTCGGCGCCGAATTCGAGGAAGCCCTCCTGGGCCTGGACGATTGCCTGGGCTACCTTGAGCACCGTCTCCGCACGTGTCTTCAGGCTCTTGATCAGCCAGCGCGCCTCCTGCAACTGGCCGCGCAGGTAGCTCGCGTCATCGCGCTGGGCGCGGGCGATCAGGCTGGCATAGTGCTCGTTGATGGAAAGCCGCGGCTGGCAGTTGGGTGACAGCGAGACCTGCCAGCGGCCATTGACCTTGTGTGCGTAGGCGTCCGGCGAGACATATTCGGCCGGGCCGCTGGAATACCCGGCGCCCGGCTTGGGCGTCAGCGAACGAACCAGCTCGATGATCGTATCGAGTTCCTCGTCGCTAGCGCGAAGCTTCTGGCACAACCGCGTGCGATCGTTGCGGGCGAGCAGGTCCAGATGCTCGGCGACCAGCATCCTGGCCTTTTCCAGTCCCGGCGTTTCGCTGTCCAGTGCCTCAAGCTGCACGTCCAGGCATTCGCTCAGCGTGCGCGAAGCGGATCCCAGCGGATCGAAGCGCTGCACGCGGTGGCGCACCGCCTCCACCTGCTCGACGGTGACCGTGCACAGGTCGGCCAGGCTTTCGCAGATCACCTCATTGGTTTCCTCGAGGTAGCCATCGTCATTGATGCCCTCGATGATGGCCGTGGCGATGCTGCGATCCCGAGGCGAGAGGGGGGTCAGGTTGAGCTGCCAGAGCAGATGGTCGCGCAGGTCCTCGGACTCGGCATCCTGCGTCTCGAACGTATCGTCGTCCGAGGAGGCCTGGCGATAGTCCCGCCGCTCCTCGCCGAGATCCAGCGGCCGGTCGTCATAGTCGGGCGTGGCGTCCATCGTATCGGGACTGACGCCGTCGCTGGAATCGACCGGTGCGCTGGCGGTGTGCTCCGGTGGGGCGAACTCCTCGATCGCCTCGTCTTCCGGATCGTCCTCCTCGATATCGAGCAGGGGATTGGATTCGAGGGCGAGGTTGAGCTCCAGCTCCAGTTCCATGCTGGACAACTGCAGGAGCTTGATGGCTTGCTGCAATTGCGGGGTCAGCGCGAGTTGCGACTGGACTCGGAGTTGTAGAGCGGGTTTCATGCCCGTGCGGTGGTCACCTTGCGACTTCATGCAATCCTAGCGCCAATTGCGCGCAAGCGGCAGATCTTGACGCTGTCCGCGCTAGAGTCCACTGTTAGGTGATTCGTTCGCGGCGGAGAAGCCCGGGCCGGGAAAGCCGGTTCGTCGGGCCGGTCCGGCCGGTTGCCTTCGGCATCCGCGGCCAACCCTCGCCTCTGCCGGCCGATGGAGCGAACTGCAGACGAAACCGCGTCCAACCCTCGCCTGAAACGGCCGAGGGTGCGGGCTACATGCGGAACTCGCGTCCAACCCTCGCCTGAAACGGCCGAGGATGCGGGCTACATGCGGAACTCGCGTCCAACCCTCGCCTGAAACGGCCGAGCGTGCGGGCTACATGCGGAACTCGCGTCCCAGGTAGACATCCCGCACCCGTTCATTCGCCAGCACTTCAGCCGGCGCGCCCTGGGCCAGCACGCCGCCCTCGTTCATGATGTAGGCGCGGTCGCAGATGCCTAGCGTTTCGCGGACGTTGTGGTCGGTGATCAGGATGCCGATGTTGCGCGCCTTGAGCTGGCGCACGATGCGCTGGATATCCACCACCGAGATCGGATCGATGCCGGCAAACGGCTCGTCGAGCAGCAGGAAGCGCGGCTTCGAGGCCAGGGCCCGGGTGATTTCCACGCGACGGCGTTCGCCACCGGACAGGCTGACGCCCTTGCTTCCGGCGATGTGGCTGATCTGCAGTTCGTCGAGCAGGGTTTCGAGCTCGCTGTTGCGCCCGGCGGCATCGAGGTCCTCGCGCAGTTCGAGGATGGCCATGATGTTGTCAGCCACGCTGAGCCGGCGGAATACCGAAGGTTCCTGGGGCAGGTAGCCGACGCCGAGGCGCGCGCGCTCGTGCATCGGCATGTTGGTGATGGTGCGATCATCGATGCGGATGCTGCCCGAATCGGCCGCGACCAGACCGACCACCATGTAGAAGCAGGTGGTCTTGCCGGCGCCATTCGGACCGAGCAGGCCGACGACTTCGCCCTGCTTCAGCGAAAATCCGAAATCCCGCACCACCGCGCGGCCGCCATAGGCCTTGCGCAGATTCGCCGCATGCAGCATCAGGGTTTGGCGTCCGTTTCGGGTTTCGCGGCGCCGCGCGGCTTGGGCTTGAAGGTCATGTGGACTTCGCTGCCCGGGGCCTGGCTGCCACCTTCCATGGCGCCGGTGTTCGTGTTGTAGGTCATGTGCGGCCCGCGGAATTCGGAGCGGCCTTCCTGCACGACGACCACGTTGCCGGTCAGTTCGGCCAGCCCGGTATCGGAGCGGTAATCGATGGTCTTGGCGCTGGCGGTCATCCTGCCGCCGTCGTTGTCCATCATCTGCTCGAGTCGTGCCGGGTTGCCGGTCAGCACGAGCCGGCGTGCGGCCGAATCGGTACTGGCCGAGTCGAGTTCCCAGATCTTCGCTTCGTCGCCATATGCCTTGAGCGAGCCCTGGACCATGCGCACGTTGCCCTGGAACAGGGTGACGTTGTTGCCGCCGAAGGTGCTCTTGTTGTACTGGGCGCGCACGTCGAGCGGCTGGTCGCGGTCGCTGCTGAGGGCAAAGGCGGGCACGGCGAGGGACAGCAGCAGACCGCCAAGAAGCAGGGCCTGCAGCAGGTGCCTAGCGCTTTCGCGCGGCGGGTTCGAAGGTATTGTTGACATCGGAGAGCAGCTCCATGACTTTCGTGTTGAGATCGCCGCGTAGGCCGGTGCCCCGCAGTATAGAGCCCGGTTGCACGATCTGCGCTGGCGCGGCCGTCTCGAATTTCTTGTCTTTCGGCATGGCGGTCAGGTCGGAGGTGAACAGGGTCGCCGGCGTGACCGACTCCGATGGGGTCCTGCGCATCTGCACGTCGCCCTCGAGCCGCATCAGCGAGCCGTCCTTGTTGACCCAGGCGGCATCGGACTTGCCGATCCATGGATTGCCGTCCTTGTCGACCATCACGTAGTCGGGGGTCGTCACGAAGATCGACCCATCCTCGCTGCGCCGGGTCAGGCGTGGCCCGCTGACGGTGAAGCTGAGCTTGCCCTTGGCATCCAGTGCATTGAGCGAGAAATTGTCCAGCGTATAACCCGACCGCGGCGGTCCGCTGAAGGTCGGTTCGAGGGCGGGTGGCCGGGTCAGCCAGAGCAGGATCTGGCTGCCGGCGGCGAGCATGGCCAGCGCGATAACCAGGACGATGAATCGACGATCGATCGGCATGTTCAGTGTCCTCGGCCCCGGGCCGGGTGTGTGCCGCGCTGCTGCATCGGTCCGCGCTCAGCCGTTGCCAAGATGCAGGGCCAGTTCCGCATCGGCCTTGCCTTGCGCGCTGATGAGCAGGTCGCAGACTTCGCGCACGGCGCCGGACCCGCCTTCCAGGCGCGTGCACCAATGCGCACGTTCGCGCACCCAGGGATGGGCATTGGCGACGGCCACCGCCAGCCCGACCCGGTTCATCACGGCCAGATCGGGCAGGTCGTCGCCGGTGTACGCGCACTGGTCGGCCTCGAGATGCAGCGCATGCAGCAGCTGGTCGAAGCAGGTCCGCTTGTTGTCCTGGCCCTGGTAGACATGCGCGATGCCCAGGTCGGCCATGCGTTGCGCAACCAGATGGCTGATCCGCGCGGTGATGATCGCCACCTCGATGCCGTTGGCGCGCAGGCGCTTGAGGCCGAGGCCGTCGTGCACGTGGAAAGCCTTCAGCTCGTGGCCATCCTCGGCATACCAGAGCCGCCCGTCCGTGAGCACGCCATCGACATCGAAGATGGCCAGCCGGATGCGCGTGGCACGTTTGCGGATGTCGGCGGGAATGTCGGTGGAGGTCATTTGGGTGGCCGGGATTGGGGAATGGTGATTCGGGATTCGGGAGACTCAAGGGCCCGGATTTGTCGGCTTCTGACGAATCCCGATTCTCGATTCCCGAATCCCGACGCTTCAAACCACCCTTGCGCGCAGCAGGTCGTGGATATTGAGGGCGCCGACCACGTGGTTGTCGTCGTCGACGACCAGCAGGGCGTGGATCTTGAACGCTTCCATGACCTGGGCGGCTTCGGCGGCCAGCTTGTCGGCGGTGATGGTCTTCGGATTCGAGGTCATCAGCCTGACCACGGGCGTGTCGCGCAGGTCGATGTCGTCATCATCGACGGCGCGGCGCAGGTCGCCGTCGGTGAAGACGCCGAGCAACTGGCCGGCGTCGTCGGTCACGGCGGTCATGCCGAGGCCGGTGCGCGTCATCTCGACCAGCGCCGAGGTCAGCGAGGCATTCTGGTTGACCAGCGGAATCTGCTTGCCGGAATGCATGATGTCGCTGATGCGCACGAGCAGGCGCCGACCGAGCGTACCGGCAGGATGGGAGCGGGCGAAATCTTCCGAAGTGAAGCCGCGTGCCTCGAGCAGGGCGATGGCCAGCGCGTCGCCCATGACCAGGGCGGCGGTCGTGCTGGCCGTCGGCGCCAGCCCGAGCGGGCAGGCTTCCTCGGAAACCGAGACATCGAGGTGCACGTCGGCGAGCTTGGCCAGCGACGAGAATTCGTTGCCGGTCATCGCGATCAGCGGGACGTTCTGGCGCTTGATCAGCGGCAGGATGGTCAGCAGTTCGTCGGTTTCGCCGGAATTGCTCAGGCTCAGCACGACGTCCTTCTGCGTGATCATGCCGAGGTCGCCGTGGCTGGCTTCGGCCGGATGGACGAAGAAAGCCGGGGTGCCGGTCGAGGCCAGGGTCGCGGCGATCTTGCGCGCGATGTGGCCGGATTTGCCGATGCCGATGACGACGACCCGGCCCTGGCACTGGAACATCAGCTGGCAGGCCTGCAGGAAATTGCCGTTGACGCGCTCTTGCAGGGCCTCGATCGCCCTCGCCTCGGTGGCAATGACGGTCAGGGCGCTGTTGCGGATCGTAGACTCGTCGAGGTCCGGGGAGGCCAAGGTCAGGATTGAAGGGTTCAGTTGGGCATTCATCAGGATCGGATTCAGCAACGAAATTGCCGGTATCGCCGGGTCATGTTTTCGGCGAAGCTGTATTTTGAGTACCATTCGCTTTCCCTATTGTATCCGTTACCCCCTGCTGGCGCTCAAGACGTGCCCGACGGGCCCACCGTCGCATCAACGCCAGGAAATTGCCCCTTTATGGACACCCGGACCATTCACGATCTCATCCAGGCCGGCCTTCCCGACGCGGAAATCACCGTGGACGGCCCGGACGGCGTACATTTCGAGGCGCGGGTGGTCAGCCCGGCATTTGCCGGCAAGCTCCCGCTGGCGCGCCATCGCATGGTTTACGCGACCCTCGGTGAACACATGGGGAACGCGATACATGCGCTGTCGCTGCGCACGATGACGCCGGAAGAGGCAGCCAGGGGCTGATTTCCGGTTGCACCAGCCCGCAGGACCGGGTTACGGCATGTCCCCCGTCCCCGATGTCCGGGCTTCGATTGAAATACCTACAACTCAGGAAACACGCTGGCGATGGCCAAAATTGTAATCAACGGCGGAGAGCCGCTTCACGGTGACGTCCAGATCTCGGGCGCCAAGAACGCGGTCCTGCCGATCCTGGCCGCCTGCCTGCTCGCCGACGAGCCGGTCAGCATCGCCAACGTGCCCCACCTGCACGACGTGACCACGACCATGGAGCTGCTCGGCCAGATGGGCGTGCAGCTGGTCGTCGACGAGCGCATGAAGATCCATGTCGATCCGCGCACGACCAAGCGCTTTTTCGCGCCCTACGACCTGGTCAAGACGATGCGCGCGTCGATCCTCGTGCTGGGCCCGCTGGTGGCGCGCTACGGCGAGGCCGAAGTGTCCCTGCCCGGCGGCTGCGCGATCGGCTCGCGACCGGTCAACCTGCATATCCAGGGCCTGCAGGCGCTCGGTGCGGACGTGCGCGTCGAAAACGGCTACATCAAGGCCCGGGCCAAGCGCCTGAAGGGCGCGCGCATCGTGCTCGACCTGGTCACCGTGACCGGCACCGAGAACCTGATGATGGCGGCGGTGCTGGCCAAGGGGACCACGGTCATCGAGAACGCCGCGCAGGAGCCGGAAGTCGTCGACCTGGCCAACTGCCTGAACAGCATGGGCGCGAAAATCAGCGGTGCCGGCACCAATTCCATCGTCATCGACGGTGTCGAGCGCCTCGGCGGAACGGACTACGAGGTGCTTCCGGACCGCATCGAGACCGGCACCTTCCTTGTTGCCGCGGCGATCACCGGCGGCAAGATCATGGCCAAGCACGCGCGCCCGAAGACCCTCGATGCCGTGCTCAGCAAGCTCGAGGACGCCGGCGCGCATATCTCGACCGGCGACGACTGGATCGAGCTGGACATGCGCGGTCGCCGGCCCAAGGCGGTCAACATCACGACGGCCCCGTATCCGGCTTTCCCGACCGACATGCAGGCCCAGTTCACCGCGCTCAACTGCGTGGCCGAAGGCGTCGGCGTGATCACCGAGACGGTGTTCGAGAACCGCTTCATGCATGCGCTCGAACTGCAGCGCCTTGGCGCGGACATCCAGCTCGAAAGCAATACCGCGATCATCAAGGGCGTGCCGACGATGACCGGGGCGCAGATGATGGCGACCGACCTGCGTGCCTCCGCATCGCTGGTGCTCGCCGGCCTCGTCGCCACCGGCGACACGACCATCGACCGCATCTACCACATCGATCGCGGCTACGAGAACATCGAGGAAAAGCTCGGCGCGCTCGGTGCACGGATCCGGCGGTTGCCTACCTGAGGGCGGGAATTTGGGATGACCAGCCATCCGGCTGTTGAAAACCGGGATTGGGGATTCGATGAAGAGCTGATGATTTGCGCAAGTTCCAGCTCCGCGTCGGCGCCATCGCTACTAACCAATCCCGAATCCCGAATCCCGAATCCCAGGTTCAGCGCTGCGCGCTGGCAACCGGCCGGTCGCCTTGCGGTCCCGGGCGCTCTATCGAGGCCAGGCGCAGGGTGATCGTGTCGCCCTTGCGTTCGACCTGCTCGATCTGCACCGGGATCCAGCCATTCGATTGCACGAACCAGCTCTTCGACGTGCGCTTCTCGCGCACGCGTTCGAGGCAACGCGTCGAGAACGTGCCGGCCGGCACGGTCAGGCTGACATCGTCGCCGCAGCGCGTGTAGCTGACATCCTCGATCGCGTCCTTCATGGCCACCTTGTAGTCGAAGCGGCTGGCCTGGCGGGAGAGGTCGGCGGCGAGGGCCAGGGTCAGCGCGTGGCGGTCGACCGCATACGGGACCAGCGCATAACGTGCGTCACTCTTGCCATCGACCATGTGCACCTGCCTGGCGTTCCAGTCGAACTCGCCGTGGCGTGCGCGGCTCTTGAACGCCACGTCCTGGCGAAAATCGTAGTGGATCGTCTCCGGGCGGCCATCGACCCAGCGCACCGTGGATTCCTCGGCGACATCAAGGCCGGCCATCTTCGCCAGGCCGGATGTGCCTTGCGTGGTGGTGCGCAGGGTCCAGGTGGAATCCGCGTTTTCCCTGAGCTCGATCGTCGTGCGGGCCAGTTCCTTGCCGTTGCGCGAGGTCTCGTACTCGGCCTTGAACGGCGCGATCGGCGAGTCGGCGAATGCCGCGGAGACCGGCACGAGCAGGCAGCAGGCGAGGGTGATGGATCGGATCAAGACGGTGGGCTCCGTTGGGGGACCGCCGCATTCTGGTACAGGCAACATGAATGCAGGGGTGTCACTCCGCCTGAACGGCCAGCTGGCCGTCATCGCCAAGCCGCAAGGGCTGCCTGAGCGGGAGCCCGTCCAACTCTACTCCAGTTGCGGTCCACGCTGCCCGGCCGCTGGCCAGCAGGCCGACGCAGGCCGCCAGCAGGCGGTGTTCGCGGCCGAGCAGGCGGCTGGCCAGGGTCGACTCGGTGTCGTCGGGCCCGATGTCGATGCAGGCCTGGCCAATGACCGGACCGCCGTCCAGCTCGGCGGTCACGAAATGCACGCTGGCGCCGTGACGCCGGTCGCCCGCCTCGAGCGCGCGGCGATGGGTGTGCAAGCCCGGATACTTCGGCAACAGCGAGGGATGGATGTTGATGATGCGGCCGAGCCATGGTTCGAACGCGGCAGGATCGAGGATGCGCATGAATCCGGCCAGCACGACCAGGTCCGGGTGGAGCGCGGCGACTTGCGCGAACAGGGCCTTGTCGAAGTCGGCGCGCTGCCCGAATGCACGGGGATCCAGGTGGATCGCCGGTATGCCGGCGTTGCGCGCGATCTCCAGGGCACGGGCATTCGCCTTGTCGGAGAGCACGCCGACGATGCGGATCGGCAACTGCCGGTCGCGTGCAGCCGCGATCAGGGCTTCGAGATTGCTGCCGCGTCCAGAGGCGAGCACGACGACGCGCACGGCCGGACTCCTGCCGCTCAGCGGATATGCACGCGTTCGTCGCCGCTGGCGGCAACGATTTCGCCAATGGTCCAGGCCTGCAGGCTCAGCGTTTCCAGCGCGTCGAGCACGGCGCCCGCCTGTTCGCGCGATACGATCAGGGTGTAGCCGATGCCGCAATTGAAGGTGCGCAGCATTTCGTCCCTGGCGACCTTGCCTTCGCGCTGCAGCCAGTCGAACACGGGCGGCGCCTTCCAGGTGCTGCTGTCGAGGCTGACGCCGAGGCCCTCGGGAACCACGCGGATGATGTTTTCGCGCAGGCCGCCGCCAGTGATGTGGGCCATGCCGTTGAGCGGCAATTGCTGCATGAGCTTGAGGATCGGCTTGACGTAGATCGCCGTCGGCGCCATCAGCGCGTCGTCCAGGCGGGTGCCGCCGAGATCAAGGTCGAACGGATTGCCGGCACGCTCGAGAATGCGCCGGATCAGCGAATAGCCATTGGAATGCGCGCCGGTCGAGGCGATGCCGATGATGGCGTCGCCGGCCTGGATCCGGCTGCCATCGATCAGCGCGAGCTTTTCCACGGCGCCGACGCAGAACCCGGCAAGATCGTATTCGCCGGGCGGGTACATGCTCGGCATTTCCGCGGTCTCGCCGCCGATCAGCGCGCAGCCGGCCAGTTCGCAGCCCCTGGCGATGCCGCCGACGACGGCGACCGTGGTATCCACGTCGAGTGCGCCGGTGGCGAAATAGTCGAGGAAGAACAGCGGCTCGGCCCCCTGCACGAGGACATCGTTCACGCACATGCCGACCAGGTCGATGCCGATCGTGTCGTGGCGATTGAGGATCTGCGCGAGCTTGAGCTTGGTGCCGACGCCATCGGTGCCCGAGACGAGCACCGGTTCGCGGTAGCGGCTGCCGAGCTCGAACAGGCCGCCGAATCCGCCAAGGCCGGCCATGACTTCCTTGCGGAACGTGCGGGCGACCAATGGCTTGATGCGTTCGACGACGGCGTTGCCGGCGTCGATATCGACACCGGCGGAGCGGTAGGTGAGGGCCTCGTTCTCGTTCGACATGGGAAAAGCCGGGTACGCGGGGCCGCGCATCATACCAGTCCGGATGGACGTGGTAGCGACCGTTCGTGCAGACTTGCAGGCAACTCTTTGTCGACAGGGATTTCCGTCATGCGCAGTACTGCGATCGACGATTCAGCGCGTGCCGCCCGAAACGGGCGCGAGCGGGAGTCGTCCGGCGGCATCTTCCGCGGCCGTGCAACCGCGCGTTTCCCGTGGCTCGCGGTGGCGGCGATCCTGCTGGCAGCGATCCTGGCCGTGCCGGTGCTGGCCGCTCCGGCGACCTACAGCGGTGAAGCCCCGGTCACCAGCCAGTCGGAGGCCGAGCGCTCCGGAGCGCTCAAATCGGCCCTGGCCGAGGTCGTCATCCGCCTCAGCGGCGATCCCGGCATTCTCGCCCGCGGCGACGTGGCAAAGGCCGTGGCCGATGCGGACAAGTATGTCCTGCAGTACCGCTATCGACGGGATGCCGCGATCGACGAGGCCAGCGGCGCGGCGACCGTGAAACTGGTACTGGTCGCGGAGTTCGACAGCAGCGCGGTCGACCGCATGCTGGCCGGACTCGGACTGGCCGGCGCAGGCTCGGCGGCTGTCGTCGATTCCACGCCCACCGAGAAGCAGGTCTGGATCAGCGGCATCCATTCGGCCACCGATTACGCGCGCAGCCTTGGTTATCTGGCGAAGCAGGCGATGGTGCGCCAGTCATGGCCGATGGAGGCGCGTGACGATGGCGTGCTCGTCCATCTCGGCCTTTCCGGCAGCCTGCCGCGCTGGCTGGAAATGGTCGACCGCGAAGGCGTGCTGCGGGTGAACAGCGCCAGTCCACCGGTCGAAGGCATCGATGCCACGCTGGTCCTGAGTCCCTGATCGCCGATGTGGCGCCACCTGCCCAACCTGATCACGGGCTTCCGCATCGTCCTGGTCTGGCCGGTGTTCTGGTTGATTTCGACGGGCAGGTTCGGTGCCGCGCTGCTGCTCGCCGCCCTGGCCGGAATCAGCGATGCCGTGGACGGCTACCTGGCCAAGCACTTCGGCTGGGAGAGTCGCCTCGGTGGCCTGCTCGACCCGCTGGCGGACAAGTTGCTGCTGCTCGCCGGATTCCTCGCGCTGACCTTGACCGGCAGCGTGCCGACCTGGCTGCTTTTCATCGTGATCGGACGCGACGTGCTGATCGTCTGCGGGGCCGTGGCGTACCACAACCTGATCGGCCCCTTCGACGCCCAGCCCAGCCGGCTGTCCAAGCTGACCACCCTGGTGCAGATCCTGTTCGTGCTGGCCGAGCTGTTGCGCCTGGCCTGGGTTCCCGAACTTCCGGGGGAGCTCGCCCTGCTCTGGCTCACCGCGGGCCTGACCGTTCTCAGCGGTCTACACTATGTGCTGGTGTGGTCGTTGCGCGCCTACAGGAGATTGCATGACCGCAAGCACTGAAAAAAAGCCGGCGACGGGTCCGGGCAGCCTCGATATCCGCCTGAAATGGCTGATCCTTGTTGCCTTCCTCGGCTGGGTGCTCTACCTGATGGGGCCGGCCCTGGTTCCGTTCGTGATCGCGGGCCTGTTCGCCTACCTGTTCAACCCGCTGGTGCAGAAGCTTGAAGCACGCGGCGTCGGGCGGTCCTGGGGCGTCAGCCTCGTGTTCCTCATCCTCACCCTGGTCGTCGTCACGGTCGTCCTGGTGCTGATTCCGTTCATGGAACGCCAGGTGACCCGTTTCATCGAGCAACTGCCGCGCTGGACTGCCTGGGCGCGCGACGTGGCGGCGCCATGGATCGAGACGCGCTTCGGACTCAGCCTGGATACGTTCGACAGCGATGGCCTGGTCAGCATGTTGCAGGGGCATTGGAAGGAAGCCGGCGGTTTTGCCACGAGCATCCTTGCCAAGGTTTCCAAATCCGGCTTCGCCATCGTGGCCTGGCTGCTCAACCTGGTCATCGTGCCGGTTGCGGCGTTCTATCTTTTGCGCGACTGGAACATCGTCGTCGAGCGCATCCATGCCCTGATCCCGCGCACGATCGAACCGGTCGCGACGCGCCTGTTGCACGAGTCCGACGTGACCCTCGGCGGTTTCCTGCGCGGCCAGCTCAGCGTGATGATCATCCTCGGCACGCTCTACGGCGTTGGCCTGTGGGCGGCCGGTATCAGCGTCGGCCCGCTGATCGGCATGGTCGCCGGCCTGATCAGCTTCGTGCCCTATCTCGGCGCCATCGTCGGCGTCGGCATGGGCGTGATCGCCGCGCTGGTGCAGTACCAGGACAGCTTCCACGTCGTTCTCGTGCTGGTCGTATTCGGCGTGGGCCAGCTGCTCGAAGGCTATGTGCTCGTGCCCAAGCTGGTCGGCGACAAGATCGGCCTGCATCCGGTGGCGGTGATGTTCGCCATTCTCGCCGGTGGCGAGCTGTTCGGATTCGTCGGCGTCCTGCTCGCGCTGCCGCTGGCGGCGGTGGTCATGGTGCTGCTGCGCTATGCATACGAACGCTATACGCAGAGCGAGATGTACCAGGATGCGGGAACGCTCGCGCCGATCGTGATGGCGGAGACCGGCGGGCCGAACACGCCCGCCGAAGCGGGTGGCCAGGTCGTCGTATCGCCGGGCGCACCGCCGCGGCGCGAGCCGGACAGCACCGAAGGCCCATGAGCGAACAGCTTCCGCTGGCCTTGCGCTGGCCGGCGCACCAGCGCTTCGAGAGTTTCGTCGCCGGCGCCAATGGCGACGGGCTCGATATCCTGATCCACGCGGCGCGCGGCGAGGCGGTCGATCGCGTCTTCCTCGCCGGAGCCAGGGGCAGCGGCAAGACCCATCTGCTGTTCGCGGCCTGCGCCGAAGCCGCCGCCGGCGGTCGAAGCGCGCAGTATCTGGATCTGTCCAAGGTTGCCGAGCCCTACGACAGCATCCGGCGCTTCGGTGGCAGCGACCTGCTGGCCATCGATGACGTGGATGCCGTCGCCGGAATGCGCGAAGCCGAGCACGCCCTGTTCGACCTGCACAATCGCTGCCGTGCCGAGGGTTCGACCCTGATTTATGCCGCCAGCGATCAGGCGACGGCTCTGGGCCTTGAACTACCCGATCTTGTCTCCCGGCTTTCCGCGTGCACACAGTGGCTGCTACGCCCGCTTGAAGAAGCGATTCGCCGCCGGATTGTGCGTGATCTTGCCAGCGCGCGCGGTCTCGACTTCGATGATGCGGTGCTCGACTGGCTTTTCACGCGCAAGGCGCGCGACCTTGGCGCGCTTGTTGCGCAGCTTGATCGCATTGATCGCGCCACCCTTGCGGCGCAAAGACGCGTGACGGTTCCCTTCCTGCGCAATCTGGATGACTGACGGGGGCTGCAAGACGCCCGGTTGCATCGCGGCAGACACACAGCGCAAGTCCGGCAAGAGGCGCAATCAGAGCTGCGCCGCGACCGATTCGAGGCCTGCCAGCCGGGTCTCATCGTCAGCGCTCCAGAATTCACCTGCCAACACCTTGCGCTGCCGCCACCAGCGCAAGGCCTCAGCAGATTCTCCGGCCTTCTGTGCTCGATCCGCGAGTACGCCCGCAGCCTCCGCGCTACGCATGCCCGCCACGAGGCAGCGCGCCAGCGGCGGACTGCCATGGGCATCCGCATCCAGCGGCCCGTTTCTCGCGATTGCGCAGGCCGCCAAAGTCGTCAATTCACCGTCACCTGCCGAACTGGCCAACTCAAATGCCTCGACGAGTGCAAGCCTAGCGGCGGACTGATTGCTTCCGAGCAGGCGCGCGCGCGCCATCAGGGCCTCGGCCTCGAGAATCCGATAGCCATGCTTGTTTGCTGCCTGGCGCGCAGAATCGATCGTTGAGAGCGCGGATTCCAGCGTTCCGTGGGCTGCCAGTCTTGCGCGTTCCAACTCGATACGCAGCAGTCCCTGCTGCTGGTCACTCTTCCTGAACTGGAATCTCGGCTCTTGCCAGTTCGTCGAGGGCACCGCCAGTATTGCCACGGAGTCTGGCAATCCAGCCAAGTTTCAGATGGGCCAATCCGAGCGCTGCCGGATTGTCGACGAGGCGTGCACTGGCGAGGCTTCGCGCAGCCGTCTGCTCGGCGGCCCGGAGTCGACCTTGGGCGGTCAGTGCATCGACCATTCGCGCCAGCGAATCGGATTCGAGCAGGGGATCGTTGAATCGAGCGAAAATCGCCGCAGCGCGTTCGTAGCTGGCCTGGGCTGCAGCTGGTTGCTCGCGAACCAGATCTATCCCCGCCATGGCCACGAGGCTCTCGGCCATGTCGCGTTCGAGGCGCAGAGTCTGGCGGACAGCCAGACTGCGTTCGATCCAGCTGGCCGCCTCGTCGAGATCGCCGCGATCCTGATTGAGGATTCCGAGATTCTTGCTGACCCTGGCGATTTCTACCTGGTCGCCAGCCACTTCGTAGGCAGCCAAGGCGCGCCTCATGGCGGCCTCTGCGTCCGAATAGTCGGCCCGCATTGCAGCCAAACTGCCGAGATTCGCCTCAACACTGGCTCGCCGCATTGCATCATTGGCGCTGTCGAAGCGTTCGCCGGCTTCGCGAATCAAGCGCTCGGCATCACCCATTCGGCCCTCACGCCAGGCCAGGATTCCCTTTCCCGACAGTGCCATGCCTTCATGTGTTCGATCACCGCGAGCCAGCGACATCGCCAGCAACTCCTCAAGCGATCTCAGCCAGTTTTCATTCTTGCGCAGCATTTGATAGGCAACTGATAATTGGTAGCGCGCGGCCAACATGCCTGGATCCGCAGCGACAGCAGCCTGCAGGTGGCGAGCAGCAGTTTCGGCATCACCGTGCAAGCGAGCGTCGAGGCCACGAGCGAACGCCTCGTTGGCAAACGCGTCTTCCGATACGGTCTTCGGTCGCTGAGGGTCGAATCCAGGCAGAAGATTGCGTGTCAGTCCGGTACTCGCAGCCATGGCCGTCACTGTCGCGTCCTGGCCCTTCAAGCGCACGGAGTTTCTCGCTTGCTTTCCAAGCATGAGCAGCTCGACGTGGAATCCATCTCCATCGCGACTTAGCCTGCCTGCGAGGACTTGATCGGCGCCGGTAGCTGCACTGAGGAATTCGGACTGTGTTTCGGCGGCGACCAGATCAGGGCGTGCCGCGAGCAGCGCACGCACGTCAGACTGCCCGATCGGGATCACGCGGCGATCGCTGGCAAGGGCATCAACGATCAGTCCCTGCAGGCCCAGTCGGGTCCAGTCCAGGGCGCTGTCGCCGGTATCGTTACGCCAGGGTAGAACCGCAATTCTCAAGGGATCGCGAAGCGCTGCACGCTGTTGCCACCAGACGCCAAGTCCAACCCCGAGGACCAGCAAAGATCATGGCTCCCGCCGCCAAACGGGCTCGCGTTGAACGTGATGCGCCAACCGCTGTGTGTTCGAATCCGGCCTCGTCCGCGGAAGGTATGAGTACATCAGCGGGACCGACATAGCGATAGCCGACACCACGAATGACATCAATCCAGTCCGCGTCACCGCCGCCGCTGGCCAAGGCCTTGCGGGCTTTCGATACGGCCTGCGCGATGACCGAATCGGATGCGATGCTGCGACCCCAGACCGCTTGCAGCAGTTCATCCTTGGTGACCACCCGCTCGCGCATGAGGACCAGATGGACAAGCAGGTCAAATGCCTTGCGCTCGATGGCTATGGGCTCAGAGTCCTCGCCATAGAGTCGCGGCTCGCGCGGGCTCAAGCGCATGCCCCCGAGCATGATCGGGTTGACAGTTGACGGCTGGGAGGAATCGGGCTGCATCGGGTTTGTCGGGGCGCATTCATCTGACGGCGTGCAGAGCCGTTTCGGCATGCAAATCTAGCGCACATCGCCGATCCCCGCATTCTGGTGTCTCCTGCTAGCGCTGCCCCGGTGAACATGACCTGGTTGGCTGACCAGGCAATTTCGAACCGGCTCGCCCGATCCCCTCGGCGCGTGAAGTCGAAGCGACTGCCGGGGCTTTGGGGTACGCCCGCATGAGCGGAGATGCCGAAACGGCAAGCGGAATCGGCCTTCGGGAACAGAGCCTGGGCAGTTGCCAGCACGCCGAGGCTGGAATCGCAGGCGTTGCGAATCGCAGACATCGATTACTTGCTGCCCCTAGCCCGAGCCTCCAGCCCCATGGCGATCAGGCGCGATGCTCCCGATATTGCGGGAGCAAACCTTGATGGAATGGTGAAGAAGATTGATTTTTGATCATGCACCCTGCCAGGTGCGCTCGGGCCTGGAGTCGTGTGCTCTGCACCCACTTCTTCAAGCAAGTTCATGCGGTCTTCAAGATTCGCTGCCGTCGATTGCGCAGGCTGGAACCCGTCTCCGGGAAAGGAAATCGCCATGTCCGGCCTGAAGTGTCCTTCTGATCGTTTGCGACCGAGGCTCCGACCGGCCGCAATTTCCGCATGCCGCAATACGGCCTCGGCAATGCTGGCCTTGGTGATGTGCTCGTCGGCCTTGGCGGCGACCTTCACGGTCACCGGAAACGACGATCTGGGGCCAGGTTCGCTGCGTCAGGCGATTCTTGATGCCAATGCCGCCGCCGGGAGCGACGTCATCGCCTTCGCAATCCCCGGTGACGGCCCGCACCGGATCGCCCTTGCGTCAGCCTTGCCGGCGGTAACTGACCGCGTCCTGATTGATGGATACAGCCAGCCCGGAACCGCACTCAACACGCTACCCACGGGCTGGAATGCCTTGATCGCCATCGAAATCGACGGCATCGCGCTCGTCGCTGGCGAAGTGGGCTTGTATCTGGCCACTGCCAGCGCGGGCAGTACGGTACGCGGACTTTCGATCTATAACGTGCGCTATCTGTCAATACGCGCTGAAGGTGACGACACTGTCGTTCGCGGCAATGTAGTCGGTCTGAAATCAGACGCGCGAACCGCGAACTCAATCGGTTACTTTTCCATGAGCAATCGCGGCGCGATTGCCGCCTACCGGACCGGAGCCGGCAATGGGCGCCGCATCCATATCGGCGGTCCCGCGCCCGCCGATCGCAACATCATCGGCGGAAGCAGCAATGGAATCAGCGCTACCAGCGAGGTCGCGAAAATCGAAGACACCGTAATCGAGAACAACTGGGTCGGCCTGGACGGCTCCGGTGGGGGGGTTGTTGCCAACAATTCGGGCATCTGGCTGGTCAATGCCTTGCGCACCATGGTCCGCGGCAACGTGGTAGTTGCGCCCGGTTCGGGCAGCGACCAGGTCGGCCCATTCCAGAGCCAGGGGTTTGGCCTGATCGCAGACCAGGGCACGCTCGAAACCATCCTCGAGGGAAATCGATTCGGGGTCGATCCGAGCGGAGACGGAATCACCGTCGGCTTCATCCCGTTCGGTTTGCAGACAGGTCTGGATCTGCGCAACTCCGCTTCGCTGGACATGCGTGTTGGCGACCCCGCCGACGCTGGCGCTGGAAATATCGTCGGCTACACCAGAGGGCTGAATACATCCATTCTGGAGGGGATTCAGCGGGTGATGCTTTCCGGGAATCGCCTGTTCGGCGCGACGATGGCCATCGATGTTTCACCGGTCTCCGGACCCAATATCAACGATCCGCTGGATGCCGATAGCGGAACCAACGGTTCGCAGAACCACCCCGAGCTGGTCTCCGCCTTGACCTCCGGAGCCACTACCCTGGTTCAGGGCAACCTGTCATCAATGGCAAGTACCGGTTACCGGGTGGAATTCTTTGAGGCAACGTTTTGCCCGTCGGATGGGCGCGGCCACGCCCAGCGCTACCTCGGTTCCATCGATGTAGTCACCAACGGCAATGGTGATGCTGCGATTGGTACCAGCCTTCCCGCAGTCAGCGCAGGACGCTTTCTTGCAGCCACGGCCACTGATCCGCTGGGCAATACATCTGAACTGGGAACTTGTGCCGAAGTTGAAGGTGGGCCGCGAGCCGGCACGATCGGCTTTGCCGCCACTCGCTACCGGACACGTGAGAATGGAGCGCCAGTCTCCCTGGTCGTGCGCCGCTTCGGTGGCAACGATGGTGCGGTGAGTGTCGAAGTAGCCAGCGAGGACGGTAACGCCGCCGCTGGTCTTGACTACCAGCCAATCTCGGCCACTTTGACCTGGGCTGATGGCGACAGCAGTGATCGAAGCCTACCTACGAGCATCATCTATGACCTGCTCACTGAGTCACTTGAGAATTTCAATGTCCGGCTGCGCAATCCAGGCGGCGGCGTGGGGTTCGATCTGGTGAGCGGCACGGTGGTCACGATCGTTGACTTGCCCGACCGCATGTTCTCCGATGATTTCGAGCTTTGAGTCCTGCGCATGAACCCGATCCTGATTCCTGTCCTGATTCTGGCCCTGGCCTGTTGCACGGCAGTGGCCGGGGAATCCCGATCATCGGGCACCGGATTCGAAATTCCTTGGTCGAGCATCGATGCCGGTGCGGCGGAACTTGCCGCCGATGGCTGGCACCTGTCAGCGACCGTCGGCCAGCCCGACGTCTCGATCACGCCAATGCAAGGCGGCGGCTACGAATTGCGCAACGGATACTGGCTGACCTCGGCGACGTCGACCGACGTGGTCTTTGCCAATGGCTTCGAATGAACCCGGGTCCCGGGATGCTTGCCCAAGGAACATCATCATGACGCGTTTCCTGATAGTTCTCCCGTTTGTGCTCCTGGCGGCTTCGGTCCATGCCCGCAGCGACATCACGATTCGCCACGACGAAATAAGGGCTGGCCAATCCGGCCCTACCGAACAGATGAGCTATCAGGGTGAATTGCTCGGCAATGGCGTTCCTGTGGATGGCCCGGTGGATTTCCTTTTCAGCTTCTGGAGCGCGGGGCTGGGTGGCGACAACTTCGGGAGCGCGACAATTCTTGCAGTGCCCGTCGTCCATGGGCGATTCGCGACCATTATTCCGACAAACTTCCCGGACACTGGGGTCAATGTCTATCTGGAGGTTTCGGTGAGCCAATCCCAGCCTCCCGTCTACACCTCACTCGGTCGACAGGAATTGATTGCGGCCCCATTTGCGGTGCATGCGGATACCGCCCTTGAAGCAGGCCTCGCCGGGCAGGCACTTCTGGCCGATTTCGCGACTGCCGCGGGCACTGCCACCAACGCCACCAACGCAGTCAATGCGACCAATGCCGTTTCCGCCCAGACCGCGCAAACCGCTCTGACCGCGCAAGCGCCCTGGGTCAAGGAATCCGGAAAGTTGCATTATTATGGAAAAGTTGGAGTCAATACGCAGAATTCGCAGCACTCTTTGCATGTTGTAGGGAGTTTGACCGGAGAAAGCGCATTGCAGGTGAACGGCTTGGGGGCAGGCTATGCTGCAACCATCGATTCTGAGAATGGCCCCGCCATGTATGCCGTCAACAGGTCAGCGGCAGGTGGTCCTGCGATATATGCGCGTCTTCTTGGTGCCCCGGGGAGCGCCGTCCAGGCCCGGTCGGAATCCACGACTGGCGACTCGCGTGGGATTTCCGCGATTACGCTCAGTCCGAATGGCTATGCCGGCTATTTCCTCGGTGGTCGAAATTACTTCGAAGGCAACACTGGCATCGGCACAACCGACCCATCCGACAAGCTGCATGTCTCGGCCGCGGCCGGGCAATCTGCATTGCGCGTCCAGGTGGATGGCAATACAAAGCTGCGCGTGACCGGCAACGGCGGCGTCGCCATCGGCGCGAACGGGACCCCGCCGCTAGACGGACTGTTTGTTCAGGGCGATATCCAGGTGGCTGAAAGAACTCGCTGGCTGAGCGTTGATGGCCGAGGCTTTTCGCTGGATAGCTCGGCCTGGATCGAGGGTCAGCTGGTCGGCGCAGGGGAGCAACCGCGCCTGCACATGCGCACTGCAGGGAGTCGAACAGATGTATGGATCAGTGCCGGCGTCCAATTGCCTCATGGTGCAATCGTCAGCGAATTGCGTGCTTACGCAAAGGACGATTCAACCATCTCCAATATTCGCGTCAGCTTGATGCGGCGGCTGCTGGCGACGGGCACGGCAGCGACCATGGCCAGCGTGATTACGGCGGGTAATGCGACTTCAATCCAGTCGCCAGGTACCGCCAGCATCTCGCAGCCAACGATCGACAATCAGAACTACGCCTACTATCTCGTAGGCACCTGGGATACCGGATTGAGTGGCGTCGAGGTCGATCGCACCCTCTTGCAGGGAGCGCGGATCACATACACCGTCACGAGCCCGGGCCCTTGATGGCAGCTTGCGCACGCAAACGCGCATCGAGCTCGGCGAGACGCTGAGGTGTCCCGACGTCAGTCCAGTAGCCGCTGTGGTGCTCGCCGCTGATATCGCCCCGGCGCATTGCTGCGCGCAAAAGGTGTATCAGCGCGAACCGCGCCGGGATAGGACCTTCCGGGTCTTCACCGGCACGGGCAAGATCATCCTGCCAGTTTGCGAAAAGCGAGGACCCATAGACGCCGATGCCCGAATAGGTGAAACGGGGCGAACCTTGCTCGCCGATGCGTCCTCGGCAGTCGAGGTGAAAGTCGCCGAGCGGATGCTGCTCGGGATTGTCCACCATTACCAGATGAGCCTGCCCGGCAGGCTTGGTTGGCAGGCCGGCGAAATCGTAGTCGCTCCATACATCGCCGTTGACCACAACGAATGGTTCATCGCCAAGGTGGGGCAGCGCGTACAACATGCCTCCGCCCGTTTCGAGTGCCTGTGGCCCTTCGTGGCTATAGGTGATGTGAAGGTTCCAGCGACTGCCATCGCCGAGCGTGGGCGGAAACTGTTCGGCCAAGTGCGAGGTGTTGATGACGACATCGCGGATGCCGATGCGGGCCAGCTTCTCCAGATGCCATTCGATCAGGCGCTTACCGCCGACCTCGAGCAGGGGCTTGGGCGTCGAGTCGGTCAGCGGGCGCATGCGTTCGCCACGGCCGGCGGCGAAGATCATGGCGCGCCGCAGGATCATGCGTCCGGCGCCGCGCGATCGGCGCTGATGTCCGTGCTGCCGAGCGCGCGCTCCATGAGCGCGGCGAATTCGGCCAGTTCGGGATAGCGACGCGCAACCGTCATGGCATAGCGCCAGACCAGGGGCAGGTCCTGCAGGTAGCGCGCCTTGCCATCCCGATACCAGAGCCGGCAGAAGATGCCGAGCACCTTGAGGTGGCGTTGCAGGCCCATCAGGTCGAACCAGCGCGCCATTTGCGCCGTGCTGACCTCGGGACCGATCAGGTGCACGGCTTGCAGGCGCAGGCGATAGGCCTCGATCCAGCCATCGACGCGTTCAGCCTCCCATTCGATGTAGCAATCGCGCAGCAGCGAGACAAGATCGTAGGTGACCGGTCCGACCACGGCGTCCTGGAAATCGACGATGCCGGGGTTGGCCAGCATGTGCGCATCGTCGTCTGTTTTCTCACGATCGACGATCAGCAGGTTGCGGCTGTGGAAATCACGATGCACGAACGCGCGCGGCTGTTCCGCGGCGGCGTGCACGAGGAAGTCGAAGGCACCTTCGATGACGTGGCGGTCCGCGGCGGAGAGGGCCATGCCGAGATGACGCTTGAGGAACCACTCGGGTAGCAGCTCGAGTTCGTCGACGAGTCGCTGGCGGCTGTAGTCGGGCAGGCCGTCGACGTCGATCGAGGTCTGCATGCGCAGCAGGGCATCGAGTGCATCGGCGTAAAGCGCATCGACGCTCGCGGCGTCGAGTTCGGGCAGGTAGGTGCGCGTGCCGAGATCTTCCATCAGCACGAAACCGAGGCGGCGATCGGTCGCGAGGATACGCGGCGCATGCAACCCGGCGCGACGCAGGCGTTCGTCGACATCGAGCCAGGCACCGAGGTCTTCCTTGTCCGGCGGCGCATCCATGACGATCCAGGCCGGTCCAGGCCGGCCTTCGGACGCCGCTTGCGTGACGCGCCAGTAGCTGCGGAAACTGGCATCGGCCGAGGCGCTGGAAACGTCCAGTGCGTCATCCGCGAGTGCCGTTCGAGCAAATTCGCGCAGCGCCAGGTGGCGATCGTTGCTGGGAGTCAAGTTGATGCTCGCGGCCAGGAATGAGCCGGCAGTCTAGTGGACTCGGCCAAGCGGAGGCGAGATGCCGCACCCATGCGCGACAGGCCCCGGGAATCGCGTCGCCAGGCGGAATTTGCCCGATTGACCGCCGGTTTGTAAGGTCGCGGCCGAAATAGTACAATTTCGGTCCTGAATGGAGTGGACATGCTTCGCGTCAGCAAACTCACCGATTACGCAACCGTCGTGATGACCTGCCTGGCCGTGGCCGAGGCGCAGGTGCTGAGCGCCCAGCAATTGGCGGAACTGGCCCATCTGGAAGTGCCGACGGTCAGCAAGCTGCTCAAGCAGCTGGCCCATGCCGGGCTGGTCGAGTCGCGGCGCGGAGTCAATGGCGGCTATCTGCTTTCGCGCGATCCGCGCCGGATCAGCATCGCCGACATCGTCACGGCCATGGAGGGGCCGATCGGCATGACCGAATGCAGCGCCCAGTCCGGACTGTGCGGGCACGAGCCGCACTGCGGGGTCCGCGTCAACTGGCAGCGCATCAGCCAGGCCATCCGCACTGCCCTGGAAAGCGTGACCCTGGCCGACATGGTGGCGGCGCCGGCGCGACGACCGGCCGCCATTCCATTGCGCGTGGCCATAGCCTGATGGCATCGAACATGACAACAGATATCGAACATGCTCCGCGGCGCGAAGCCGAGGTGCCCGTGGGCGGCGGCAACGAGCGCATCGTCGAGGCGATGAATCGTCGCTACGAGGCGGGCTTCGTCACCGACATCGAGACCGACAGCCTGCCGCCCGGCCTCGACGAGAACGTCGTGCGCTGGATTTCGGCGCGCAAGGGCGAGCCCGGCTGGATGACCGAATGGCGGCTCAAGGCCTATCGGCACTGGCTGACCATGATCCCGCCGGAGTGGGCGAAGCTGCGCATCGGCCCGATCGATTTCCAGGCGATCAGCTACTTCGCCGCACCCAAGGAAGGGCCGAAGTCGCTGGCCGACGTCGATCCCAAGCTGCTCGAGACCTACGAGAAGCTCGGCGTGCCGCTGCATGAACGCGCGCGCCTGGCCGGTGTTGCGGTCGATGCGGTGTTCGATTCGGTGTCGGTCGGAACCACGTTCCGCAAGGAGCTGGCCGAAGCTGGCGTGATCTTCTGCTCGATGTCCGAAGCCGTGCACGAGCATCCCGAACTCGTGCAGGCCTATCTGGGTACGGTCGTGCCGAGCAGCGACAACTACTTCGCCGCGCTCAATTCGGCCGTGTTCTCCGATGGCAGCTTCGTGTTCATCCCGAAGGGCGTGCGCTGCCCGATGGAACTGAGCACCTATTTCCGCATCAATGCGATCAACACCGGCCAGTTCGAACGCACCCTGATCATCGCCGAGGAAGGCGCCAGCGTTTCCTACCTGGAAGGCTGCACCGCGCCGATGCGCGACGAGAACCAGCTGCACGCAGCCGTGGTCGAGCTGGTCGCGCTCGATGATGCGAGCATCAAGTATTCGACCGTGCAGAACTGGTATCCGGGCGACGAGAACGGCCTTGGCGGCATCTACAATTTCGTCACCAAGCGCGGCGACTGCCGTGGCGCGCGCTCGAAGATCTCCTGGACCCAGGTCGAGACCGGATCGGCGATCACCTGGAAGTATCCGAGCTGCATCCTGCGCGGCGACGACTCGACCGGCGAATTCTATTCGGTCGCCCTGACCCACCATCACCAGCAGGCCGACACCGGCACCAAGATGATCCACATCGGCCGCAACACCAAGTCGAAGATCATCGCCAAGGGCATCAGCGCCGGTCGCGGGCAGAACAGCTATCGCGGCCTGGTCAAGATCGAGAAGGGCGCCAGCGGCGCGCGCAACTACACGCAGTGCGACTCCCTGCTGATCGGCAAGAAGTGCGGCGCGCACACGTTTCCCTATATCGAGGTCAAGAACCCGGCCGCGATCGTCGAACACGAGGCGACCACCTCGAAGATTTCCGATGACCAGCTGTTCTATTGCCGTTCGCGCGGCATCGCCGAAGAGGATGCGGTTTCCTTGATCGTCGACGGCTTCTGCAAGCAGGTTTTCCGCGAGCTGCCGATGGAGTTCGCCGTCGAGGCCAAGAAGCTGCTCGAAGTCAGCCTCGAAGGCGCGGTCGGCTGAGGACCATCTGACAGCTGGAAGGAGGCTTCATGTTCGGTCCGAAGTGCCAGAGTTGTGGAATGCCGCTGAGCAGGGACGAACATGGCGGCGGCAGCGAAGCGGACGGATCGCGCTCGGCGGAATACTGCAGTCACTGCTATGCCGGCGGGCGTCTGCTCGACGAACAGGTGACCTGCGCGGAAATGCAGGCCAGGGTGCTCGGAAAGTTGCGTGAAATGAAGGTGCCGGGCTTCCTGGCCAATCGTTTCGCCGGCACGGATCCCTTACCTGCGACGCTGGAAATAACACGGCGGGAACCCGCCTTGGACAAGGGAGCAGTTGATCGTGGACCTGAAGCTGCAATACAGGATTGCCAACGAAGACGATATCGACGCGATGAGCGCGATCCGTCTCGATGTGCGCGAAAACCGCTTGTCCGATCCCGCCTGGCTGACACGGCAGATGTGGATCGACGCATTGCAGCCGAGCGGCAACGCGAACACCTGGGTATGCGAGAGCGATTCGCGCATCGTCGGTTTTGCCGCCGGACGCATCCGCGAAGCGGACATCTGGGCCCTGTTCGTCGACCCGGCCCATGAGGGCAGGGGCATCGGCAAGAACCTGCTCAGGCTGGCCGTCGACTGGCTGCTGGCGGCGGGCGTCGACGAGATCCGTCTGGGCACCGGCACGCAGACGCGCGCGGATGCCTTCTATCAGCGCCAGGGCTGGCAGCGCGGCGAGCTGGCGACGAATGGTGACGTCGTCTACCGCCTGCGCAAGGCCGAGATGTCGCTGCGGGAATCCGAAGCATCGCCAGCGCAATCCATCAAGAATCGACAGGCCGAAGCCTGTCCCACGGAATGAACGAAATGCTGAAAATCGAAAACCTGCATGTGCGCATTGCCGGCAAGGACATCCTCAAGGGCCTGTCCCTCGAAGTGAAGGCCGGCGAAGTGCACGCGATCATGGGTCCGAACGGCGCCGGCAAGTCGACGCTCGGCAATGTCCTGGCCGGGCGCGAGGGCTACGAGGTGACCGAAGGTTCGATCACCTATGAAGGCCGCGACCTGCTCGAGCTGGAGCCCGAGGAGCGCGCCGCCGCCGGTGTGTTCCTGGCCTTCCAGTACCCGGTCGAGATTCCCGGCGTCAACAACACCTATTTCCTGCGTGCCGCGCTCAATGCGCAGCGCAAGCGCCGCGGCGAAGCGGAGCTGGATTCCATCCAGTTCCTCAAGCGCGTGCGCGAGAAGCTTGCCGTGTTGCACCTGAAGGACGAATTGCTGCATCGCGCCGTCAACGAGGGCTTCTCCGGCGGCGAGAAGAAGCGCAACGAGATCTTCCAGATGGCCCTGCTCGAGCCGAAACTCGCGATCCTCGACGAGACCGATTCCGGCCTCGACATCGATGCGCTGAAAATGGTCGCCGATGGCGTCAACGCCATGCGCGATCCGGCGCGCGCATTCGTCGTGATCACCCACTACCAGCGCCTGCTCGACTACATCGTGCCCGATTTCGTGCACGTGCTGGCCGACGGGCGGATTGCCGAGAGCGGCGACAAGTCGCTCGCGCTCAAGCTCGAGGAACACGGCTACTCCTGGATCGCCGAGCGCAAGCTGGCCGGAGCCGCCTGATGTCTGCCGGATTCCTCGAGCCGCTGCTTGCTGCAGGGGCTGCCGCGCACGCAGGCGATCCGGCATGGCTCGCCTCGATCCGGCAGCGCGCCTTGCGGCAGCTGGAGCGTGACGGCCTGCCCGGCGCGCGCAACGAAGCCTGGAAATACACGAACCTGCGCGCGCTGGCGCAGCGCAGCTACCAGCGCGGGGATGCCTCGGCGTCGACGCGCGAAATCGACGCCGGCATGCTTGAAATGCCCGGCATCGACGGTCCGCGGCTGGTTTTCGTCAATGGCGTGTTCCGCGCGGACCTGTCACGGCTTTCCGCGGTGAAGGGCCTCGAACTCGAGGCCCTGTCGACGGCCATCGCGCGCGACCCGGAGTCGCTGCGCGATGTGCTCGATCGACCCTACGATGAGCCATCCGAGGCCTTTGCCAGGCTCAATTCCGTGCTCGCCGCCGATGGCCCGGTGGTGCGCGTGGCGGCGGGGGCGCAGATCACGCCATTCGTCCATCTGGTTTTCGCCGGTGCAGGCGCTGGGGCGGACCTCGCCTGGCAATTGCGCAGCATCATCGAAGTCGGCGCAGGCGCCTCGTTGACGCTCGTGGAGCATCACGTCGGGGAAGCCGGGCAGGCCCATTTTGGCAACACCGTCAGTCAGATCCGGCTGCAGGATGGTGCGCGGCTGGACCTGCTGCAGGTGCAGAATGCGCCGGAAACGGCGTCCCTGGTCCGGCGCAGCGAGGCAATCCTCGAGGCGGACGCCCATCTTGAAATGCGCACGATCGAGGCCGGTGCGCTGTGGATGCGCCACGACCTGGCCGTGAACATGGCCGGCGACCGCGCGCGCTTCGTCTCGCGCGGCGTCTTCGCCTTGCGTGGCCGGCAACACGCGGATACCCGGCTGGACGTTCGCCACCAGGCCCGCGACACCTGTTGCGACATCGTCTGGCGCGGCGTGGCCGACCAGCGCTCGCGCGGCGTGTTCCATGGTGCGATCACCGTGGCAGCCGGCGCCGACGGCTCGAATGCGCAACTGAGCAACAAGAACCTGCTGTTGTCCGCACAGGCCGAGATCGATACCCAGCCCGTGCTCGAGATCCATGCCGACGAAGTACAGGCGGCGCACGGCGCGACGGTTGGCCAGCTCGACGAACAGGCCCTGTTCTACCTGCGCACGCGCGGCCTGCCCGTCGACGAAGCGCGTTCGCTGCTGACCCTGGCCTTCTGCCGGGTTGCCGTCGATTCGATGGAAAACGTTCCGCTGCGCGAACACGTCGATGCGCTGCTGCTGGAACGCCTGCCGCAGGGCGGCGCCGTACCGGGCGCGGGAGAATCGGCCACATGAACGCCAGCACGAATCCCGGCACGGAGGCGGCGCCACTCGACGTGGCGCGCATCCGCGCGGACTTCCCGATACTCGCGCGCACCGTGCACGGCAAGCCGCTGATCTATCTCGACAGCGCGAATACTTCGCAGAAGCCGAACAAGGTGATCGAGGCGGTCGATCACTTCTACCGGCAAACCAATGCAAACGTGGCGCGCGCGGTGCACACGCTCGGCGAGGAATCGACCAGCGCGTACGAGGCGACCCGCGACAAGCTGGCCCGTTTCGTCAATGCGCCCTCGCGCGACGAGATCATTTTCACTTCGGGCACCACCCAGGCCATCAACCTGGTGGCCTACAGCCATGCGCTGCCGCGCCTGAAGCCGGGCGACAGCATCCTCGTCACGCAGATGGAGCACCATGCCAATATCGTTCCCTGGCAGCTGGTCTGCGAACGCACCGGCGCGCAGCTCAAGGTCGCGCCGATCACCGAAACGGGCGAGCTGATCGTCGAACGATTCGTCGAGCTGCTGACTCCGGATGTCAGGCTAGCCGCCGTCACCCATGTCTCCAACGTGCTCGGAACGGTCAATCCGATCGCCGAACTGGCGCGCGAGTGCCGCCGGCGCGGGATACCGCTGCTGGTCGATGGCTCGCAGGCCGCGCCACACCTGCGCATCGACCTGCGCGCGCTGGGGTGCGATTTCTACGCGCTGACCGGGCACAAGCTGTTCGGGCCGACCGGCACGGGCATGCTCTGGGCGCGGCGCGAGCACCTTGAAACGATGCCGCCATTCTTCGGCGGCGGCGAAATGATCCGCGAGGTGCGCTTCGAGGGCACCACGTTCGCGGAACCCCCGCACAAGTTCGAGGCCGGCACGCCGAACATCGCCGGCTTCGTCGGCCTCGGCGCCGCAATCGACTACGTGGAAGCGATCGGGCATGAGCGCCTTGCCGCGCGCGAGCAGGAACTGCTTGCCCACGCGACGACGGCATTGCGCGCAGTGCCGGGCTTGCGCATCATCGGCGAGGCGGCGAACAAGGTCCCGGTGATTGCGTTCCTGATCGATGGCGTGCATGCGCATGACCTGGCCACGCTGCTTGACCACGAGGGTGTCGCGGTGCGCTCCGGGCATCATTGTGCGCATCCGCTGATGCAGTTCTACGGCGTTGCCGCCACCCTGCGCGCGTCGATGGCTTTCTACAATACGCACGAGGAAATCGATGCCCTGGTGGCGGCTATCGCCCGCGTGCGCAAACTCCTGGCCTGAATCCCCGTAACCCATGAATACATCCGACCTCGCATTCCGCAAGGCCAGCCTGGCCGACGTCGACGCCATCATTGCCCTGGTCGAATCGGCCTACCGCGGTGACGCCAGCCGCCAGGGCTGGACCACCGAAGCCGACCTGCTCGACGGGCAGCGCATCGATCGCCAGCTGTTGATTGAATTGATCCAGGACAAGGAGGCGAGGGTGGTCCTCGCCGAGTCGGGTGGACGCCTGCTGGCCTGCTGCGAACTGCGGATCGAGGATGGCAATGCCTATTTCGGCATGTTTTCGGTGCGGCCCGACGGGCAGGGTGCAGGGATCGGAAACCGCGTGCTCGCGGAAGCCGAGCGCATAGCGGCGCAGGAATGGCGTTGCCCCGAGATCCGCATGACCGTCATCGACGTACGCAGCGAACTGATTGCCTGGTACGAGCGGCGCGGCTACCGGCGCACCGGCGTGCACAAGCCCTTCCCGTATGGCGACGAGCGTTTCGGCATTCCGCGCCGCAACGACCTGCGCTTCGAGGTCCTGAGCAAGACTCTGTAAGCGGTAAGCGGTAAGCGGTAAGCGGTAAGCGGTAAGCGGTAAGCGGTAAGCGGTAAGCGGTAAGCGGTAAGCGGTAAGCGGTAAGCGGTAAGCGGTAAGCGGTAAGCGGTAAGCGGTAAGCGGAGGGGCGTTCCGATCCTTCTCCCCTCGGGAGAAGGTGGCGCGAAGCGCCGGATGAGGGTACGCCGCGCGCGAAAACGCAAGCAGCGACGTCGTCGCCAATCCCTTGCGCTTGGGTTCCCGCCGGTTGTCGCCATGCCCAAGGCGCCTTGCGCATTGGCCAAAGTCAGGTTACGCTTTAATCCAATGTACTAACGCGTTAATACGTTATGAAGCGTCGATCGATAGAAGCGGAGACCCCGGCTGCCCGTGCCGAAGAGAACCTGTGCCGGGCGCTGCTTGCGCTGGACAAGGTCTCGGAAATGCGTGCGTTCCTGCGCGACCTGTGCACGCCGGCCGAGCTGGAGGCACTGAGCGATCGCTGGCGCGTCGTGCCCTATGTCCTCAAGGGCATGCCGTATCGCGAAATCCACGATCGCACCGCGGTGAGCATCACGACCATCGGGCGCGTCGCGCGCTTCCTCAGCCAGGGCAATGGCGGTTACCTGGCCGCGCTGGCGCATGCCGGCGGCGCCGGCGACGGCCCGAAATCCACGCGCCGCGTTGCCAATCCGCGGAGTGCGCGCGCATGAGCAGCCGCGACCGCCTGCGCATCGCCATCCAGAAATCCGGCCGGCTCAGCGATGCTTCGCTCGACCTGCTGGCCCGGTGCGGCCTCAAGTTCCGTCGCAGCCGCGACAAGCTGTTCTGTTTCGGCGAAACCCTGCCGGTCGACCTGCTTCTGGTCCGTGATGACGACGTACCCGGCATGATCGCCGACGGCGTCTGCGATCTCGGCATCGTCGGCCGCAACGTCCTCGGCGAACAGATCCTCGGCGCGGGAGCCGGTGGGCGGACCGCATCATTCCGCGAACTGCGCGCACTCGGATTCGGCCAGTGCCGCCTGTCGCTGGCCGTGCCCGACGAGTTCGACTATGCCGAGGTCGGCCAGCTGGGCGGAAAGCGCATCGCGACGACCTATCCGCACCTGCTGGCCGACTGGCTGCGCAGGCAATCGATCGAGGCCGCCATCGTGACCCTGTCCGGTTCGGTCGAGATCGCACCGCGCCTCGGCACGGCCGACCTCATCTGCGACCTGGTTTCCAGCGGCGCCACGCTCGCCGCCAACCAGCTCAAGGAGGCCGCCGTCGTGCTCGAGTCCGAGGCCGTGCTGGCCGCCGGTGCGGTGCTGCCCGGCGACGCCCGCGGCGAGCTGATCGACATGCTGCTGCGGCGCATCGACGGCGTCATCCAGGTCCGCGTTTCGAAACTGGTGATGTGGCACTCGCCGCGCGCGGCACTCGAACAGATCACGCGCCTGCTGCCCAATGGCCAGCGCCCGACGGTCACCTCGATCGAGGGGCTCGACGACGAAGTCGCCGTGCAGGCGATCTGCAACGATGCGATCACCTGGCAGCACCTGGAGGACATGAAGCGCGCCGGCGCAAGGCAGATGCTGGTGTTGCCGGTGGAGCAGATGCTCGCATGAAGCGCCTGGACTGGAAGCGGCTCGATCGGGGCGGCAGGACCGCTGCGCTGGCCCGGCCCGCATGGCGGAATTCCGCGGAGACGCGCGCGGCCGTGGCGCGCACCATCGCCGAGGTTCGTGAGCGCGGCGACAGCGCATTGCGCGAACTGACCCGCCGCTTCGATCGCTGCGAACTGGAGTCCCTGCGCGTCGACGAGGCGGAATTCGCCGCTGCCGGGAAGTCCCTGCCGGCCGACCTGAAGAAGGCCATCGCAGAGGCGCACGCACGCATCGAGGCGTTCCACCGCGCCTGCGCGCCCCAGCCGGTCCGCGTCGAAACCGCGCCCGGCGTCGTCTGCGAGCGCATCCTGCGTCCGATCGAACGGGTCGGACTGTATGTGCCGGCCGGTGGCGCGCCCCTGCCATCGACGGCGCTGATGCTCGGCGTGCCGGCGCAGATTGCCGGTTGCCGCGACGCAATCCTGTGCACGCCGCCACGCGCCGACGGACGTTGCGACGAAACCGTGCTGCATGCCGCCAGCCTGTGCGGCATCAGCCAGGTGTTCAAGCTGGGCGGTGCGCAGGCGATAGCGGCCATGGCCTATGGCAGCGAATCGGTGCCGCGCTGCGACAAGCTGTTCGGGCCGGGCAATGTCTGGGTGACCGAGGCCAAGCTGCAGGTCGCCGCCGATTCCGATGGCGCCGCGGTCGACATGCCGGCCGGCCCTTCCGAGGTCCTCGTGATCGCCGATGCCGACGCCAATCCGCAGCATGTCGCGGCCGACCTGCTGGCCCAGGCCGAGCACGGCCCCGATTCGCAGTCCCTGCTGGTTTCGCCGAGCGCCCGCCTGATCGATGCGGTCAGCGCGTGCATCGACGTCCAGTTGTTTCGCCTGCCGCGCGCGGAGATCGCCGCGAAGGCGCTCGGGCACAGTTGCCTGATCCTCGTCGAGTCGCTGCAACAGGCGGTCGAAATCAGCAACGCCTATGCGCCCGAGCACCTGATCATCAACACCGCGGATTCGCGCGCCTTGCTCGCTGGAATCTCCAGCGCAGGATCCATCTTCCTCGGCGCATGGTCGCCGGAGTCGGTGGGCGACTACTGCAGCGGAACCAACCACGTCCTGCCGACCTACGGTTCGGCGCGTGCCTGGAGCGGCCTTTCCGTGGCAAGCTTCCAGAAGCAGGTGACCGTGCAGGAACTGAGCGCGGACGGGTTGCGCGCAATCGGTCCCTGCGCCGTGACCCTGGCTCGCGCCGAGCAACTGGATGCGCACGCCATGGCGGTCAGCCTGCGCCTCGAAACCCTGGAGGATGCAGCATGAGCGTGCTCGACCTGGCCCGGCCGGAAATTCTCGCCCTGCAACCCTACGCTTCGGCGCGCAACGAGGCGGGACGCGCGGAAGTGATGCTCAATGCGAACGAGGCGCCATGGCCGCCGGCTGGCGTGCAGGCCGAGTCGCGCGGATTGCCGCTCAACCGCTATCCGGATCCGCAACCGCGCGAACTGCTCGAACGCTTTTCCGTGCTTTACGCAGTGGACAGCAGCCAGATCCTGATCGGACGCGGCAGCGACGAGGCGATCGACCTGCTGGTGCGCGCATTCTGCCGCCCGGGCCTCGATGCGGTGGCACTGACGCCGCCGACCTTCGGCATGTATGCGGTCTGCGCCGCCGTGCAGGGAGCGTTGCGCGTCGAGATTCCCCTGCGCGACGATTACTCGGTCGATACGCAGGCCCTTGTCGATCGCCTGCCACGTGCGGTCAAGATCGTATTCCTGTGTTCGCCGAACAATCCCACCGGCGGTGAAACCGGACTGGCGCATATCGAACGCATCGCTTCGGCCTTGCGCGGACGCGCCCTGCTCATCGTCGACGAGGCCTATGTCGAGTTTGCCGGGGCCGCCAGCGCGGCCAGCCTGCTCGACAAGCATGAAAACCTCGGCGTGCTGCGCACGCTGTCCAAGGCCTGGGCCCTGGCCGGCGCCCGCATCGGCTGCCTGCTCGCAAACGCGGAAATCGTCTCCCTGCTGCGCCGGATCATGTCGCCCTATCCGTTGCCGACCCCGAGCATCATGGCCGCACTCGCTGCGCTGACCGCCGAAGGCATGGCCCTGACCAGCCGGCGCATCGCCCTGGTGGTTGCCGAGCGCGGACGCATGGCGGCGGCACTGGCCAGGCTTCCCGACGTCGTCCAGGTCCTGCCTTCGAGCGCGAATTTCCTTTGCGTGCGCTTCCAGGACGCACCCCGTGTCTACCGTGACCTGCTGGCCAGCGGCGTGATCGTGCGCGATGTAGGGCGCTATCCGCGGCTCGCCGGTTGCCTGCGGCTCAGCATCGGCACGCGCGAGGAAAACTCGCGCCTGCTCGAGATCCTGATCCGTCGCGAGGTTTCCGCTTGAGCGCACGCAAGATCCTCTTCGTCGACCGCGACGGTTGCGTTATCGAGGAACCGGACGATTTCCAGATCGACGGATTCGCGAAGTTCGCCCTGGTCCCGGGGGTCATCGCGGCGCTCTCCCGATGCGTCGCGGCGGGCTACGAGATCGTCATGGTCAGCAACCAGGACGGCCTCGGCACGCCAGCGTTCCCCGAGGCCGACTTCCATGGGCCGCATGACCTGCTCATGCGCATCCTCGCCTCGCAGGGCATTGTGCTGCGTGAAGTGCTGATCGACCGCAGCTTCGCGCACGAAGGGATGGATACGCGCAAACCCGGCGTGGGCATGGTTCGCCACTACCTGGCCGACGACTCCTGGTCGCGCGCGCAGTCGGCGATGGTCGGCGACCGCGAGACCGACATGCAGTTCGCGGCCAACCTGGGCGTGCGCGGATTCCGCGTCGGTGCGGACGGACAGAGCTGGCATGAAATCGCCCATGCCCTGTGTGCGTCGCCGCGCGTGGCCGAAGTGGAGCGCAATACGCGCGAGACGAAAATCCGCGTACGCGTGGATCTCGATGCCGGCCCGAAGGCCAGCATCGATACCGGCCTCGGTTTCTTCGACCACATGCTCGAGCAGGTCGCCAAGCACGGCAACTTCGCGCTCAGCGTGGACTGCGCTGGCGACACCGGCGTCGACGAGCACCATACGATCGAGGATTGCGCGCTCGCCATCGGCCTCGCCCTGCGCAAGGCGCTCGGCGACAAGCGCGGCATCGGCCGCTATGGGTTCACCTTGCCGATGGACGAGACCCTGGCCAGCGCGGCGCTCGACCTGTCGGGCCGTCCCTATCTTGTTTTCGACGGAATGTTTCCGCGCGACCGGGTCGGCGACATGCCGACCGAACTGGTGCCGCATTTCTTCCGTTCGCTGTGCGAATCGCTCGGCGCCAACCTGCACCTGAAGGTGCACGGCGAGAATGCCCACCACATGGTCGAAGCCAGCTTCAAGGTCCTGGCGCGTTGCCTGCGCCAGGCAATCCGCGTGGAAGGCGACGACCTGCCGAGCACCAAGGGCGTCCTGTGACCGCGCCGGACGTGGTCCTCGTCGATGCGGGGGGCACCAATATCGGCTCGGTGCGCTATGCGCTCGAACGCCTCGGCGTCGACGCCAGGACCAGCAATGATGCGCAGCGGATCCGGCAGGCCTCGCATGTCATCCTGCCCGGCGTCGGCGCGGCAGGGCCTGGCATGCAGCGCTTGCGATCCGGCGGGCTCGATGACGTGCTGCGCCAGCTGCGGCAACCCGTGCTTGGTGTCTGTCTCGGCATGCAGTTGCTGTTCGAGCACTCCGAAGAAGGCGATACCGCCTGCCTCGGCGTCATTCCCGGCCGGGTGCGCCGGATCGCCCATGCGCCGGGTCGGCGCGTCCCGCACATGGGCTGGAATCGTCTCCACCTCGTCCGCGAGGATCCGCTGCTGGCGGGCCTCGCGGACGATCCCCATGCCTACTTCGTGCATGGCTACGCCGCTGCGAGCGACGCGCACACGCTGGCCAGTACCGATTACGGAGATCCGCTGGCCGCCATCGTTCGCCACCGGAATTTCTGCGGGATGCAGTTTCATCCCGAGCGTTCCGCCAGCGTTGGCGCCACCCTGCTGAAGAATTTCCTCGCCTCATGACGCTGCAGATCATTCCCGCCCTCGACCTGCGCGGCGGTCGCGTCGTGCGCCTGCGCCAGGGCGACTACGCGCGCGAGACCGGCTACGCGATCGATGCCGTCGAGCAGGCCCGGCGCTATCGCGACGACGGCGCGCGCAGCCTTCATGTGGTCGACCTCGATGGCGCGCGCGATGGGAGGCTCGACAACCTGCAGACGATCGAAGCCCTTGCGGCACTGGACCTGCGCATCCAGGCGGGCGGCGGCGTGCGCGGCGAAGCGGACCTGCAGCGGCTGTTCGATGCGGGCGTGGCGTGCGTGGTCGTCGGCAGCCTGGCCGTGCGCGAGCCGGAACGCGTGATCGGCTGGCTCGACGCGTTCGGTGCCGACAGGATCGTGGTCGCCCTCGATACGCGCCAGCAGGATGGGCGCTGGACACTGCCGGTTTCCGGCTGGACCGAGGCGGCCGGCATGTTCCTCGACGACCTGGCCCCGCGTTACGAGCGCGCTGGTGCGTGCAGCCTGCTGTGCACCGACATCGATCGCGACGGCATGCTTTCGGGCCCCAACCTCGATCTTTACACGCACCTTGCGCAAATCGCGCCGACCCTGGCCGTGCAGGCATCCGGCGGCGTGCGCGATCTCGGCGACGTGCGGGCCCTGCAGGGCAGGGCGGCGGCGGTGATCCTCGGGCGCAGCCTGCTCGAAGGCCGGCTCGACCTCGCCGAGGCGCTGGCATGCTGACCCGGCGCATCATCCCCTGCCTCGACGTGCGCGATGGCAAGGTCGTCAAGGGCGTGCGCTTCCGCGACCATGTCGTGGTCGGCGACATCGTCGATCTCGCCTTGCGCTACCGCGACGAGGGCGCCGATGAACTCGTTTTCTACGACATCACGGCAAGCCCGCAGGGGCGCAGCGTCGATCGGGATTGGGTCGAGCGCGTCGCCCGCGCCATCGATATCCCGTTCTGCGTCGCCGGCGGCATCCGCGATGTCGAATCCGCGCGACTTGTGCTGTACGCCGGCGCCGACAAGATCTCGATCAATTCACCGGCGCTCGAACGCCCCGGCCTGATCGACGAGCTGGCGACGGCATTCGGCGTGCAATGCGTGGTGGTCGGCATCGACAGCCTGCTCGAAGCCGATGGCGAATGGCGCGTGCGCCAGTACACCGGCGATCCCGAGCGCATGCAGTCGCTGCCGAAGCGCACGCTGGACTGGGTCGTCGAGGTCCAGCAACGCGGTGCGGGCGAGATCGTCCTCAACTGCATGGATGCCGACGGCGTCCGCTCGGGCTACGATCTTGCCCAACTGCGCGCTGTGCGGGCCTGCTGCAACGTGCCCCTGGTCGCCTCGGGCGGCGCCGGCGCGCGCGAACATTTCCTCGACGTCTTCGTCAAGGCCGATGTCGATGCCGCCCTGGCTGCCAGCGTCTTCCATTCCGGCGCGATTCCGATTCCGCAGCTGAAGAAATTCCTCGCCGCGAACGAAGTGGAGGTCCGGCCATGAACTGTGCATCCCTCATTGCGGGTATCGACTGGGAAAAATGCGGGGGCCTGGTTCCCGCCATCGCGCAGCACTGGCGCAGCGGCGAAATCCTGATGCTCGGCTACATGACGGTCGAGGCGCTGCAGGCGACCTGCGACAGTGGCCAGGTCACGTTCTTCAGTCGCAGCAGGCAGCGCCTGTGGACCAAGGGCGAGACCTCGGGGAACATCCTGCAGCTGAAGTCCGTGCATGTCGATTGCGACGCGGATACCGTGCTCGTCCGCGCCGAACCGGCCGGGCCGGTCTGCCACACCGGGGCGCCCACCTGCTTTGCCGATGCGCCGGACCTGCCGCTGGCGTTTCTGCCCGAGCTCGACGCCCTGGTCGGGCAGCGCGCGAGGGACCGGCCCGAAGGGAGCTACACGACGCGCCTGTTTGCCGGCGGCGTGCGCGGAATCGCCCAGAAAGTCGGCGAAGAGGGGGTGGAAACGGCACTGGCTGCGGTCGTCCAGGGCGACGAGGAACTGCTCGGCGAAGCCGCCGACCTGGTTTTCCACCTGCTCGTGCTGTTGCGTGCGCGCAACCTGGGGCTGGCGGATGTCGCCGCCGTGCTGGCCCGGCGCCACCGGCAGCCTGCTGCGGCAAGCGGCTGAGCCTGGCGGGGGCGCCAGGCCAGTGGCAGGGCGGGCCTAACGGAATATTCGCATTTGTGCAAGGGCTCGCGTAAACTCCGCCGCACTGTGTATGCCGGAGTCACAATGCATCGTGACATGGGCACAGCCGATCATTGATCCGACTGTCTGCCGCGTCTCGCTACTTCCTCCTTGCACACCCAGTACCCGCGACGAATCGAAGATTCGCGCACACCATCATGTTCCACTTGTTCAAGGATTTAGTCATGTCTGATCGCGAAAACGGCACTGTCAAATGGTTCAACGACGCCAAGGGCTTCGGTTTCATCACGCGTGAGTCCGGCCCGGACGTATTCGTGCATTTCCGTTCGATCGAAGGCAGCGGTTTCAAATCGCTTGCCGAAGGTCAGAAAGTCAGCTTCACCGTGACCCAGGGCCCGAAGGGTCCGCAGGCCGAAGCCGTACGCGCTGACTGATCGGTCGGGACGCATTTCATCCGACCCCGGGCGCACGCGCCCGGGGTTTTTCTTTTTGGTTTTCCAGATGACGAGGTAGCTACATGCAAATCGCCGAACGCAGCGTTGCGTCCTTCCATTACACCCTGACCAACGATGCGGGCGACGTGCTCGACAGTTCCGAAGGTCGCGAGCCCCTTGCCTATCTCCACGGCGTTGGCAACATCGTGCCCGGACTCGAGCGCGAGATGGCCGGGCACGTGGCCGGCGACAGCTTCAAGGTCGACGTCGCCCCGGAAGACGGCTATGGCGGCTATATCGACGAGCTGGTCCAGGTCGTTCCGCGCAAGTCGTTCGAAGGCGTCGCCGACCTGGCCGTCGGCATGCAGTTCCAGGCGCAGACCGGACAGGGTCCGATCGCCGTGGTGGTGACCGAAATCGAAGGCGACAACGTCACCGTCGACGGCAACCATCCGCTGGCCGGCGAGACCCTGCATTTCGCCGTCGAGATCGTCGAAGTGCGCGCAGCCAGCGCCGAGGAATTGCAGCACGGCCATGTGCACGGGGCGGGCGGGCATCATCACTGATTCGGGATTCGGGATTCGGGATTCGGGATTAGGGATTAGGGATTAGGGATTAGGGAATAGGGAATAGGGAATAGGGAATAGGGAATAGGGACAGCAACGGTGCTCGCAACGCGAGTCCGGCGCTCGAACCCCGGGCCGCCTTTCGCCGTTCGCTAGGGCTTTCCCTTCTGCTCGCGCACCGGGATCGGCACGTTGCACAGGTCGATCTTGCCGGCCGGGGTCAGATACCAGTCGTCGCTGCGGTTGCGACGTGACTCGACCAGCTTCGCGAAGGTTGGCGTATCCGTGCGCAGCACTTCGAGATGGCTGCGCTCGGCGTCGGCGACATCGGCGGCGAGGCGGATCGAGGCGATCGGCAGCATCTGTTCGGGTTTTTCGTAGAAACCGGCCGGCCCGGCGCCGCGTGGCAAGGCGGCCAGCAGTTCCATGCCCTTGACCACGCGCCCGACGGTGGCGATGTTGCGGTCGAGCTGGCGCGGTGCGTGGCCGATGACCACGTAGAGTTCGGCGCCGCTGCCCGATTCGGCCTCGTTGCCGCGTCCCGCTCCGACCATGCCATAGCAATGCGCCAGCCAGGCCTGGCCGGACTTCGGGTCGCGCGCGGCTGGAAACCCGCCGGAGAACCCGACTTCCGGGGCATAGACATCGCCGTCAGGCAGGCGCGTGAACGGCAGGTCCCTGGAGGAGCGACTGAACTCGGGGGCAAGGGTTTTCTTCGCTTCGCCGTATGCTCGCGCCTTGCCGGCCTCATCCGCGTTGGGGTCGCCCCACTGGGTGACGAAATTGTCCTGCACGCGAAGCACGGCCAGGCCGTCGAAGTACTTCTGCCTGACCAGGGTGCGGATGTTATCCGCATGCAGCGGCGCGAAGGCCGCAGCCAGTTCGATCACGACACGCCCGCCCGGCAGCGTCATGTACAGGGTGTTGGCCGGGTCGAGCGTCCGCCAGTCGCCGGGGCTGGAAGCATCCAGGACCTGTTGCATGGTCGGCTTCGCGGCTGCCGTGTCCGCGGCGCCGGCGCCGGTGCCGCCAGCGAGCAGGCCAACTGCAAGCAGCACGGCGCAAACGCGCCGGACGCCTGCCCGCGTCGCCGTTGGAGCGCCCGCTGGGCGCTGTCCCGCCATGGCGTGATCGGGATGGTTCGGCATTGCATCGCTCCTGACCGGGGAAGGCGACAAGCCTAGCTGCTCGGTGCGGGTTTCGGGCCCATGACTTCCGGCCCATTCACTATTACTAACTAAACACTATGATCCATTCAACGCTATTGTGCGATGAATGGCAGCTGCCGTGACCGAGCTCGAAAGCCACCTGAAGAAATTCCAGAAGGAACTGTCCGCCGGGTCGGTCTCGCTGGTCCTGCTGGCTGTCCTCGCCGGGGCGAGTGAACCGATGTACGGCTACCAGATTGCCAAGCGCCTCGCCGACGGCGGTGAAGGCGTGCTCGCCGGCAAGCAAAGCGCGCTGTATCCGGTGCTGCGCAACCTCAGTGCCGCCGGCCTGCTCGACAGCGAGGTCGAGCCATCGGTGGCCGGTCCGCCGCGCCGCTACTACCGGATCACCGCGCTCGGTCGCGCCGTGCTCGCACAATGGGTCGCGACCTGGGCGACGACCCGCGACTTCGTCGACGGCGTGCTTGAACGCAATTCTTCGCAAGGGGCGAAACCATGAGTTTTCCGATTCCGAAATCGATCCGCGAGTACCTCGACCAGTTGCGCGATGAATTGCGCGGTGCCGACCCGGCGATGATCCAGGATGCCCTGTACGACGCCGAGGAACATCTGCGCGCGGAACTGGCCGAGCATCCCGAACTCGACGAGGCGGCCATGCTGGCCAGGGTGGCGACAAGCTACGGCGCGCCCGACGAGGTCGCCGAGATCTACCGGGTCAAGGAAGGCGAAGTCGAGCAGGCGCTGCGGCCGCGACGCGCACGACCGCCCGTGCAACGATCCCTGCCTGCCCGCTTCTTCGGCGTGGCAGTGGATCCGCGCGCCTACGCCGCGCTGTTCTACATGGTGCTTGCCCTGGCCACCGGCATCTTCTACTTCACCTGGGTGGTGACCGGCCTCAGCATGTCCGCCGGGTTCGCAATCCTGATCATCGGCGTCCCGTTCGTCATCCTGTTCTTCGCCACGGTGCGCGCGCTGTCCTTCGTCGAGGGCAAGATCGTCGAGGCCATGCTCGGCGTGCGCATGCCGCGCCGGCCGCAAACGGTGCAGCGCGAGGGATCCATCTGGCAGCGCATCGGTGCGATGTTCACCGATCCGCGCACCTGGAGCACGCTGTTCTACATGCTGCTGATGCTGCCGCTCGGCATCATCTATTTCAGCATCGTCACGGTCGGAATCTCGCTTGCGCTCGGCCTGGTTCTCGGCCCCCTCGTGCACCTGTTCAGCAGCTATGGCAACGGCATCGCGATGTCGCTGGATGGCGACCTGGTCTGGTCGGCGCCGCTATGGCTGCTGCCGCTGATGGTGGTGGCCGGGGTGTTCCTGCTGTTCGCCATGCTGCATATCGCGCGCGGCATCGGCCACCTGCACGGCCAGCTGGCCAAGCATCTGCTGGTCAAGGCAGGCTAGTTTCGCTGCCGCGGATGGCCGGCCTGGCCGCTTTCGCGCCTTGCCGGCGGCCACGGCAGGCCAGCCATTGAGGCGCGCTTGCGGTCAGCCGGCAGACCGGTCCGGGCGCGGACGCTGGAACGACAGCGCAAGCATGAGCAGGGCGAGCAGCGCGTAGGCCGCGCCGAATTGCAGCACGATCGAGCGCGACAGTCCGGCGAGTTCCCACGGCAGGTAGATGCCGCCCGATGGCAGCACCGAATGGATCAGCCCGAACACGGTCAGGCCGGCGCCGATCAGCAGGATGCCGGCGGCACGGCGCAGGCGCGCGTCGATCAGGGCGACGACGAAACTGGCCCAGACCATCGAGGTGATGATGAAGCCATTGCCGAGGACGACGATCGTGGCGATCTCGGAAATGCCGCGACCGTTCTCATTGAACAGGGTTTCGAAACGCGCCGCGTCGACGATCGAAGGATCGCCGAGCTTGATTGCGAGCAGGCGGGCGATGGCCGGAAAGAACGCGAAAACCACGGCGGTCGCATAGCGGGTCGGCGTGGCTTCGAACGCCTGGGTCATGATGCTCATCGCGACGAACACGAGGATCGGCGCCAGCACGGCGAACGGCAAGGTCTCGACGATGTTGGAAAGATAGCCGAACACGCCGCCGAGGCCGATGAACGCGCCTGTCAGCAACACGTAGCCGATGCGCGCGCCCATCGCCTTGTAGGCGGGCTGGCCTATGTACGGCGTGGTCTGCGCGACGCCGCCGCAGAACCCGGCAACCAGGGTGGAGAATGATTCCGCGAGCAGGATGTTGCGGGTCGAATAGTCGTCGCCGGCCGCGCGTGCGCTCTCGGTCACGTTGATGCCGCCGACGATCATGAGCAGCCCGAACGGCAGCAGCAGGGGCAGGTAAGGAACGGTCAGCGGCAGGCCGTCGATGAAACCCGGCGTCGGCCAGGGCAGGGCGAAGCGGAATTGCCATGCGGACGGTGCCTGGTAGCCGCTGCCGAGCAGGTCGAATGCGCCGAGCCCGAAATAAAGCACGGTGCCGACCACGAAGGCGGCGAGTACGCCAGGAACGCCAAACGGCAGGCGACCCTTGCCGACCAGGGCGTAGAGCACGATGCCGAGTCCGGCGAATCCGACCACCGGCACGCGCAGGATCTCGACCAGCGGCAGGAAGCCGATCAGCATCAGGGCGATGCCGGCGATCGATCCGAGCAGTCCGGCACGCGGGACGTTGCGCTGCACCCATGCCCCGAAGAACGACAGGACGACCTTGAGCAGTCCCATGACGACCAGCGAGGCCATGCCGAGCTGCCAGGTCATCGTTGCTGCCGTGTCGCGATCGAAACCCGCCTGCTGGTAACCGGCGAAGGCCGGGCCGAGCACGAGCAGGGCCATGCCGATGCTGGTCGGGGCATCGAGTCCGAGCGGCATCGCGGTGACCGTGTCGCGGCCTTCGCGGCGGGCCAGCGTCACGGCCATGCGCGCGTAGATCAGGTTGCCGACGAGCACGCCGAAGGCCGTGCCCGGGAACATGCGGGTGAAGACGACTTCCGCCGGGAAACCGAAGATGCCGACCAGTGCGGTGGCGATGAATGCGAGGATCGACAGGTTGTCGACGACCAGGCCGAAGAATCCGTTGACATCGCCACCACTCAGCCAGCCCGCGCGCCGCTCAGGAATCATTTGCCATCTCGTGGGTGCGATCACCTTCCCGCATGGAGTCGGGAAGGTGATCGTGCCTGCCGGGCCTCGGCAGGGGGGCGCTTTCCGCGATCAATAGCGGGCGGTGAATTCCACGCCGACGATGCGTGGCTCGTTGATGAAGCCGGTCAGGTTGTTGAAGTCGATGCCGCCGACGATGGCCTTGCGGTCGGTGATGTTGCGCCCGTAGAGCGCCGCTTCGTAGCGGCCGTCATGCCACAGGTAACCGATGCGCAGGCCGCCTTCGAGCAGCGGCTTGCCGGTGAATTCGGTCGACTCGTAGAGGAAGAAGTTGACCTTGCTGCGATAGGCCCAGTCGGTGAACACGAAGAATTCGCCGTCACCCATCGGGATGCTGTAGCGCGCGGTGATGTTGCCGATCCAGCGCGGTGCCTGCGGCAGCGGGTTGCCGTTGATGGAAACAAGGCCGGCGACCGGACCGGCCGGATCGAGCACCGTGCAGCCGCCCCCGCAGGGCGCGATGTAGAGGTTCGGATCCTTGATCTCGGTCTTGTTGTAGCTGCCGCCGACGGTGACCAGCAGGCGGTCGGTCAGGTAGGCCTCGAGGTCGAGCTCGAAACCGCGGCCGATCGACTTGTCGGCGTTGACCAGCTGGTTGAAGTTGGCGGCGCCACCGACGGCGGTGAGCTGCTGGTCCTTGACCGTGTAGTTGAACACCGAGAAGCCCAGGCGCGCGCGGCGGTCGAACAGGTCGGCCTTCACGCCGGCCTCCCAGGAGTAGACCTTCTCCGAATCGGCCACCGAGATCGTGTCGCCGAACACGAGGCGTCCCTGGATGCTCGGCGCGCGGAAGCCCTTGGCGAAGCGCGCGTACAGGTTGACCTGCTCGTCGACCGCGTAGTTGATGCTGGCATCGCCGCTGATGTCGTTGGCGCTGGGATTCGCGGTCAGCGGGCCGATCGGGCCGGCGCCGAACGGGGAGACCGTGCGGAACGCCACGAAGTCCTTCTTGTCCTTGGTGTAGCGCAGTCCTCCCTTCAGGGTCCACTGGTCGGTGATGTCGTAGTCGCCGGAGACGAAAAAGGCCCAGGCCTTGTTGTCCTGCTTCTGCTGCGCGTAGCCGTCTTCGACGCTGCCGGCCAGCGTGTTGTAGCTGAAGCTGTCGATGGTGATCTTCTCGCGATAGAGATAGATGCCGGATTGCCAGTCGAAGCGGCCCCAGTCGTTGGAGGCGAGGCGGAACTCCTGCGACCACTGGCTGTGGTGGGGCAGGCCATCCGCAGTCTCCGAAGGAAACGGGATGAAGCCCGGTCCGGAGGGCGGTGCGAACACGGCGCCGTATCCGCCATCGATATCGCCGTGGTTGAGCGACTTGGCCTTTTCAAATCCGGTCACCGAAAACAGGCTCAGGCTGCCGAAATCCCAGTGCAGGCGCGCGCTCGCGCCGTGCGTATCGAGCTCGGAGAAATTGATGCCGTCGATGGCGATCTGGTCGCGCCGGAAATCGTCGGTGAAATCATTGGTGCCGGGCTTGATGATATTGGCGCGGAACAGGCGTGCCGAGCCATCGAGGCTGCGTGCATGCACGTTGAAGAGCGCGTCGAAGTTCTCGCCGGGGTCATACAGGAACTGCGCGCGGATGGCCGATTCGTCGAAACCCTCGAGCGCGTTCTTCTTGCCGGTGAAGGTATTGTCGACCCAGTCGTCGCGATGCTGGTAGAGACCGGAGATGCGCGCCGACCAGTTCGGGCTGAGCGCGCCACCAATGGCGCCCTCGAACGTGGCGGTGCCGTAGCTGCCATAGCCGACCTTGGCGTAGCCGCTGGTCACCTGGCTCGGCTTGACCGATTCGAACTTGATCACGCCGGCCGGGGTGTTGCGGCCGAACAGGGTTCCCTGCGGGCCACGCAGCATTTCGATGCGATCGAGGTCGAAGACCGGGAAGCCCTTGAGCAGCGGGGATTCCTGCACGACTTCGTCGTAGATCAGCGACACCGGCTGCGAGGCGTTGAGGTCGAAATCGGTATTGCCGAGTCCGCGGATGTAGAAGCGCGGAAATGCGCGGCCGTAGGAGGATTCGATGTTCAGGCTGGGCAGGCGCGCGGACAGGAAGCGGATGTCGGTGCCGCCCGAGGCGATCACGTCGAGTTTCTCGTCGGCGACCGTGGTGATCGAGATGGGCACGTCCTGCACGCTTTCCTCGCGCCGTTCGGCCGTGACCGTGATGACGTCCAGCACCGCCGAGTCCTTCTTCTTCTGCGCATCATCGCTGCCCTGGGCGGAAGCAAGGGCCGGCAGGCACAGGCTGAGTGCGGCGGCAAGCAAAGACACTTTTGGCGCGCGACGAGACATGCTGGACATGAAAACCCCCGGTTTGGCTGGACGGTATGGCTGAAAGCTTCCCCGCGCACACACCAACCGCTGCCCGCGAGTGGCGGTTTCGATGCATCGCGCGCCGCAAAGCGTAGCCTCATTGCGGGCCCGCGAACAGGTGTTGTTGAAAAAATGTTGTGCGCCGTAGGCGTGCCGGCGCTGGCGGGATGACTTTGCCCGCGCCGTCGCGCAATCGCCGTGGGCGGACCGCCAGGCTGGACGCGCGGACTCAGGCCGCCTTGCGTGCCCGCTTGCCCTTTTTCGCGGTATCGCTGCGCCGGGCATGGTCCGCGATGAAATCGCGCAGTTGCGGATAGATCGTTTCGCGCCAGCGCCGACCGCTGAAGATCCCGTAGTGGCCGGCACCATCGACGAGGAAGTTCTTCTTGCGCGCCTGCGGGATGCCCGAACACAGTTCGTGCGCCGCTTCGGTCTGGCCGCGCCCGGAAATATCGTCGAGCTCGCCTTCGATCGTGAGCAGGGCGGTATCGCGGATGGCGGCCGGATTCACGCGCTGGCCGTCGATCTCCCACAGGCCACGCGGCAGCAGGTGCTCCTGGAACACGGTCTTGATCGTATCCAGGTAAAACGCCGCCGGCATGTCGAGAACGGCATTGTATTCGTCGTAGAACTTGCGATGGGCCTCGGCGTCCTCGAGGTCGCCGCGGCGCAGGTCTTCATAGAAGTCCCAGTGCGAACTCATGTGCCGGCTCGGATTCATGGCGACGAATCCGGCGTGCTGCAGGAAACCCGGATAGACCCTGCGCCCGGCCCCCGGATAGTTGGACGGCACGCTGTGGATGACGTTGTTCTCGAACCAGGAGATCGGCTGCGTGGTGGCCAGGTCATTGACCTTGGTCGGACTGCGCCGTGGATCGATCGGGCCGCCCATCATGGTCATGGTCAGCGGCGTGGCTTCCTTGTTCGACGCCAGCAGCGAGATCGCCGCGAGCACCGGAACCGTCGGCTGGCAAACCGAAATGACGTGCAGTCGTTCCGCGCCGATATGGCGGATGAATTCCTGGATGTAGGCCACGTAGTCGTTCAGCCCGAAATCGCCCTGGTCCAGCGGCACCATGCGCGCATCGATCCAGTCGGTCAGGTAGACCTTGTGATCCTGCAGCAGGGATTTCACGGTATCGCGCAGCAGGGTCGAGTGGTGTCCCGACATCGGCGCGACGACGAGGACGACCGGGTCGTTCTTCAGTTCCGCCAAAGTCCCGACATCATCGCTGAAGCGCTTGAAGCGGATCAGGTTGCAGAACGGCTTGGCGATCGAGACCTTTTCCGAGATCGGCGTGTCGTGGCCGTGGGCGAGGACCGAGCTGATGCCGAAATCCGGCTTTTCGTAGTCCTTGCCGAGGCGGTAGGCGAGTTCATAGCCGGCGGCGAGGCGCTGCACGCCCGGAAAACGGGACATCCAGTTTTCCTTGCCCGTCAGTAGTTGCGCTGCAGCACCGGACCAGCCGACGAGGGGGTTCATCAGCGAGCGATTGAGTTCGTGCAGTTGGTACAGCATAGAGCGGGTCTCGGTTCTTGACGGCCAATCCCCACATCTTTAGGCCTGAGCGCGATATGTGCAAGTGCACAATCCGCGGCCTGGCCGATTGATCGGGCGGCCATTCAGCGTTGGATGGCGGCCGCGGCAGGGCTGCCACGGCCCCGCAGGCCCCTGCCTTGTGCGTTTTCGCCGGATTCGCGCCGCCTTTCGCGTGGCATGCGGCGCTCTGTACCATCAGGCTCGCTTTGGACTGCCGGGTTGCCATGAAAGCCAAATCCTATGATCGCGCCTATTTCGATCGCTGGTATCGCGATCCCCGGCACCGCGTCCGGGCGAGTGGTGAAACCCGGCGCAAGGTGGCCATGGTCGTCGCCCTGGCCGAGTACTACCTGGGGCGCCCGGTCAGGACGGTGCTCGACATCGGCTGCGGCGAAGGCGTCTGGCGTGCGCCGCTGCTGAAGCTGCGGCCTGGCCTGCACTATCTCGGCCTCGATTCCAGCGAGTACGCGGTGGCTCGCTACGGCCGAAGCAGGAACCTGCGCCTGGCGCGCTTCGGAGACCTGGCCGAGCTCCGGTTCGAGCGGCGTTTCGACCTGATCGTATGCTCGGACCTCCTGCATTACCTGCGCGCGCCGGAACTGGAGCGAGGCCTTTCCGGATTCGCCGAATTGCTCGAAGGCCTGGCCTTCATCGAACTGTTCACCTCGCGCGACCCGGTCGATGGCGATACCGCGGGATTCCTGTCGCGTTCACCGGCCTGGTATCGGCAGCGCTTCGCGCAGGCGGGGTTGATGGCCTGCGGATCGCATTGTTACCTCAGCCCGCTGCTGCAGCGCTCGGTCTCGGAACTCGAGCGGGCCGTCCCGGCGTAGCAGGCAGCCGGCATTGGCCGGGCCGGCCGGACTGCGCCGCAAGCCGCGGAGCAGCGATGGACGGGAGGCTTCAGTGCCCGGATTCGAGCACGAGCAGCGGATCGATGCGCACGTCCAGCCAGTTCATGCCCCAGTGCAGGTGCGGGCCGCTGGCACGGCCGCTGGCGCCTACCGCGCCGATCACCTGGCCTTGTTCGACGTGATCGCCGACGCCGACATCGAGGCGCGAGAGATGCAGGAAATTGCTGCTGAAGCCATGCCCGTGGTCGATCAGCAGGGTGCCGCCGGTCAGGTAAAGACCGGCATCGGCGAAACTGACGATGCCGCTGGCGGGCGCCTTGACCGGCGTGCCCGTGGCCGCGGCGATGTCCATGCCGGAGTGCGCCGAGCCCGCCTGGCCATCATAGATGCGCTGGTTGCCGAAACGTCCGCTGATGCGACCCTGCACGGGCCAGATGAAGGATTCGGTGAAGTCCGTGCGCGCATCGTCGCGTTCGCGCGCGGCGGCGACCGCGGCCTGCTCGCGCTCGATGCGCGCGGCGATTTCGGGTGGCGGCCGGACGGTTTTCGGCGGCACGCCGTTGACCCGTTCGGTTGGCCAGTCGCGCGCCTGCACTTCGATGACGGACGTCGTCGTGCTGCCGTCAGGCCGCTGTATCTCGATCGCGAGCGGTCCCTTCTCGTCGCGACCCACTCCGAATCCCACGGTTCCGTAGGGCGTCACGCGCAGGTTTCGCTGCGCGTAACGGACCACGCTGCCGCGCCGGTACCTTGCCGATCACCATGGCGCCTTGCGGGACGCTGGACGGAAACACGATGCGTGCCGCCTGCGGCTGTGCCAAGGCCATCGGCGCCAGGCTGGCCAGGCACAGCAACACGCCAAGGCGTGATGCAATCAACGGTCGAACCCGAGGCGCTGCCCACGCACGCTGTCGTCGAGCTTGCCGTCCTTCCAGGCCAGCTGGCCGTTGACGAAGGTGGCCGCGATGCTCGAGCGGAACGTGGTGCCCTCGAACGGCGACCATGCGCATTTGGAGAGGATTTCCGACTGCACGACCGTATGCGGCATGTTCGGGTCGACCACGACGAGGTCGGCATGGTAGCCCTCGCGCAGGTAGCCGCGCTGGTGGACGTTGAACAGCGTCGCCGGCGCATGGGTGACCGCTTCGACGAGGCGTTCCAGCGTCAACTCGCCCGCGAAGACACGCTCCAGCGCAGCCTGCAGGGCGTATTGCACGAGTGGCAGGCCGGACGGGGCGCTCGTGTAGGGATGTGCCTTTTCTTCGGCCAGGTGCGGTGCGTGGTCGGTGGCCAGGACGTCGATCCGGCCTTCGGCCAGTGCGCGCGTGATGGCGGCGCGATCGGCGGCGGTCTTGATCGCCGGATTGCACTTGATGCGGTGTCCGAGCGTGGCGTAGTCGGCATCGCTGAAATGCAGGAAGTGCACGCAGGTTTCCGCGGTGATGCGCTTGCCGGCGATCGGGCCGGGCGCGAACAGGGCGAGTTCGTCGGCCGTCGAGATGTGCAGCACGTGCAGGCGCGTGCCGTGCCGGCGCGCGAGGCTGATCGCCAGTTCGGTGGACTTCAGGCAGGCTTCGCGCGAGCGGATCAGCGGGTGTTGCGCGGGCGGGATGTCGTCGCCCCAGCGCGCACGGGCGCGTTCCTCATTGGCCATGATCATCGGCGTGTCTTCGCAATGCGTGATGATCGGCGTCGGCGCCTCGCGGAAGATCGCGTCGAGCGTCTCCGGGTTGTCGACCAGCATGTTGCCGGTGGACGCGCCCATGAAGACCTTGATGCCCGGCGCGGACTTCGGATCGAGGGTGCGGATGTCCTCGAGGTTGTCGTTGGTGGCGCCCAGATAGAAGGCGTAGTTGGCGCGCGACGATATCCTGCCGCGCTCGTACTTCGCCTCGAGCGCGTCGCGGTTGACCGCCGGTGGCCTTGTGTTCGGCATTTCCATGAAGCTGGTGATGCCGCCGGCGATGCAGGCGCGCGATTCGGTTTCGATGGTGGCCTTGTGTTCGAGGCCCGGTTCGCGGAAATGCACCTGGTCGTCGATCATGCCCGGGAACAGCCAGCGTCCCGCCGCATCGAAGACCTGGTCATTGGCTTGTGCCGGTATCTGCGCATCGATGCGTTCGATGCGGCCGTCGCGCACTCGCACATCGGCATCGAAGCGGCGGCCTTCGTTGACGACATGCGCATTGGTTATCAGCCAGTCATTCATGGTTGTGTCCTTGGTCGGGTCTTTCGCGAAGGAACGGGCGCCAGCTGAATTCGGTGGGCACGGGATCGATGCCACCATCGCACAGCGGTTGGCAACGCAACAGACGGTTCACGGCAAGCCAGCTGCCGCGCATGCTGCCAAAACGGGCAACCGCAACGCGCGCGTAGTCCGAGCAACTTGGGTGAAAACGGCAGCGTGCCCCCAGCATGGGACTGACGAAGCGTTTGTAAAATGCCAACAGTGAGAGGATAAGACGAGACAAGATGATGTTAGTGTGGGTCGCACTCAGGCTCCGGCCAAAGCGCTGCAGACAGCGGTTGCCGGGGGCGGGGACTTAGGCTATAACACGCCGCCGCCGAGTCACAAGGTAAGGACGGAAATGGCGAAAACCAAACAGAAACCGAAAGCCAGCGCCAAGTCGACCAAGGTCGTCGCCCGCGCCAAGGCTGCGGCCAAGCCCAAGGCGAAGGCAGTCGTGAAATCAGCCAAGTCCAAACCCGCGTCGGCAGCCAGGAGCAAGCCGGTTGCCGCGAAGGCGAAGCCTGCCAAGGCCCGCTCCGCGGCTATCGCGAAGAAGCCGGCGGCAACAGCCAGGAAGGCATCGCCAGCCGCAAAGCCCAAGGCTGCCGCGAAAGTCGCGAAGCCCGCAGGCAAGGCGGCCAAGGCGACCAAGGTCGCGAAGCCGGCGAAAAAGGCGGTAGCCAGGCGCGCCACTCCGGCGCCCGCGCCGGCCAGGAAACAAGCCAGCAAGGCGAGCAAGCCTTCTCCCAATTCTTCCAGGACCACCAAGTCATCCGTGATCGAAACAACTCCCGCTGCACCGAAATCGTCGAAAGCAACTGCAAAACTCAAGGCAATCGCCGTTCCTTCCACAAAGGACAAGGGCGTCACCATGCAGGACGGCCGCTATGCGCTGCCGCAGAATGCAAAAGTCGAACTTCCCGCCGGCTACCGTCCGTCGGCGAAAGAGGAATACATGAATCCGCGGCACCTCGAGTACTTCCGCCGCAAGCTCCAGCGCTGGCGCGAAGACCTGGTCGAGGAGTCCAAGCAGACCATCGAGAACCTTCGCGACGAAGTGCGCGACGTCGGCGACGAGGCCGAGCGGGCCACCCGCGAAACCGAGAATTCGCTCGAGCTGCGCACGCGTGACCGCTACCGCAAGCTGATCTCGAAGATCGACAAGGCGCTCAAGCGGATCGAGGAAGGCCGTTACGGCTTCTGCGAGGAAACCGACGAGGACATCGGCCTCGAACGCCTCGACGCACGCCCCATCGCCACCCTTTGCCTCGATGCGCAGGAGCGCTGGGAGCATCGCCAGAAGCAGATGGGCGATTAGTTGAAAGCCGGGATTTGGGATTCGGGATTCGGGATTTGCACGAGCATCGCGCTGCTGGACTCCGTCCGCACCGAGGCTCATCCGACCGCGACTCGAATCCCGAATCCCGAATCCCGAATCCCGGCCCGCCAATGAGCGGGCAAAAGTACTTCGGTACCGATGGCATCCGTGGCCATGTCGGGCAGTGGCCGATCACGGCGGAGTTCATGCTCAAGCTCGGTCGTGCCATGGGCGCGGTGCTCGCCCGCGAGGGTGAGCGGCCGATCGTCCTGATCGGCAAGGACACCCGCATTTCCGGCTACATGTTCGAGTCCGCGCTCGAGGCCGGATTGCTGGCGGCAGGGGCGGAAGTGCGCCTGCTCGGGCCGATGCCGACGCCCGGCGTCGCCTACCTGACGCGCTCGATGCGGGCCGACGCCGGCATCGTCATCAGTGCGTCGCACAATCCGCACCATGACAACGGCATCAAGTTCTTCTCGGCGACCGGCGAGAAGCTCGACGACGACGTCGAACTGGCGATCGAAGCCGAGCTCAGCCTGCCGTTCTCCACCGTTGCATCCGAAGCGATCGGCAAGGCCATGCGCATCGAGGATGCCTCGGCCCGATACCTCGAATTCTGCAAATCCACCGTTTCGCGATCCTTCCACCTGCACGGCGTTCACGTGGTGGTCGACTGCGCGCACGGCGCGACTTACCAGATCGCACCGAAGATGTTCGGCGAGCTCGGCGCAACGGTCACGGCCATCGGCAATCGCCCCGACGGCCTCAACATCAACCGCGAGTGCGGTTCGACCAGTCCATCCGCGTTGAGCCGCACCGTGGTCGAGACCGGCGCCGATATCGGCATCGCCTTCGATGGCGACGGCGACCGGCTGCAGATGGTCGATGCCTCCGGCCGGGTCATCGACGGCGATGAACTGCTCTATATCCTTGCCGTCGACTGGCACGAACAGGGGCGACTGCGCGGACCCGTGGTCGGGACCCTGATGAGCAATTTCGGACTCGAACAGGCGATGGCGGCGCTCGGCGTTCCGTTCCAGCGCACCAGGGTCGGCGACCGCTACGTGATGCAGGCGCTGCGCGAGCAGTCCGGCGTACTCGGTGGCGAGACCTCCGGCCATATCCTCTGTCTCGATCGCGTTTCCACAGGTGATGCAATCGTCAGTGCCTTGCAGGTGCTCGAGGCGCTGGCACGCAGTGGCCGCAGCCTGGCCGATTCCGCCAGCGGCATGCGCAAGGTGCCGCAGACCACGGTCAATATCCGCGCCAGCGGAGGCGCCGCCCTCGTCGCCGATGCCGAAGTACAGCGCGTGCTGGCCGGCGTGCAGGCGCAACTGGCCGGCAAGGGTCGCGTCGTCCTGCGTCCGTCCGGTACCGAACCGCTGGTCAGGGTGACCGTCGAAGCCCTTGATGCGGATGTCGTTTCCCGGCTGGTCGACGAACTGGCCGCCGCGGTGCGCGAGGCCCAGGCGCGCGTTTCCTGAGCGCTTGTGAAAGAATCCCGGGTTCGAGCCGCATGACATCCGGACCTGCCTGTGCCGGGTCCGGCGGCACCCACTGAATTCCGGACCTGGACCCGTAGATGAAGCACGTTCCCACCCTCGACATCCGTCGATTCGACAGCGATCGCGAGGCCTTCGTGGCCGAGCTCGGCGCCGCCTACCGGGAATTCGGGTTCTGCTGCATCAGTGGCCATGGCATTCCGAGAGCGGATATCGATGGCGCCTACGATGTCTTCCAGCGCTTCTTCGCGCTGCCGGCCGAGGTCAAGCAGAAGTACCACCAGCCCGGCACCGGCGGTGCGCGTGGCTATACCCCGTTCGGCATCGAGACCGCCAAGGACTCGCGCCATCCCGACCTGAAGGAGTTCTGGCACATCGGTCGCGAGATCCCGCGCGATTCGAAATACGCCGCGCAGATGCCGGCGAATGTCTGGCCGGCTGAGATCGACGGATTCCGCGAATACGGCTACGGGCTCTACGAGGCTCTCGACGCCCTCGGCACCCGCGTTCTGCGCGCGCTGGCATTGCATATCGGCCTGCCCGCGGATTTCTTCGAGGACAAGACCAATTTCGGCAACTCGATCCTGCGCCCGATCCACTATCCGCCGATCATCGATGATGAGATTCCCAATGTGCGCGCGGGCGCCCATGAGGACATCAACTTCATCACCCTGCTGGTCGGCGCGAGCGCCGAGGGCCTGGAAGTCCTGACCCGCGAGGGCCAGTGGCTGCCGATCACGACCAAGGGCGATGCGATCGTCGTGAACATCGGCGACATGCTGCAGCGACTGACCAATCACGTCTATCCGTCGACGACGCACCGGGTCATCAACCCGCACAACGAGAACGCGCGCAAGCCCCGCTATTCGGTTCCGTTCTTCCTGCATCCGAATCCCGACGTGCTGCTCGACGTGCTGCCTTCGTGCATCACGCCGGACAACCCGAGCCGCTACCCGACGCCGATCACCTCGCACGAGTACCTGCTGCAGCGGTTGCGCGAGATCAAGCTGATCTGAGCAGGCGGGTGCGTGCAGTACGGCGCGCACCGCAACTTCGCCGCGGCATCGTTGCATGGGCTGGCGGGAGCCCGATCAGACGGTCGCGTTCGCCGGCCTGTCGATGCCGCCTCGTGCCGCGGACGCATCCGCGCAAGGTCTCGCCATCCCGGATGGCGTCGTTCCGCGTGGCCTGCAATCTTCTTGGACGACCGTCGCGGCTGCCCTATCATCCGCGCCTTTTGCGGGAATCCGGATGTCGGCGACTTCAAGCTCAATCCGCGCGGGCTGGCTCGGCGGCATCGGCTGGCGCGTGCTCAACGCGCTGCAGCTCCTGTTTACCCTGGGCTGGACCGCCGTGCTGATCTGCGTGGCGTTCCTCGTGCTGCTGCTGTGCGGCGGGAATGCGCATTGGCCGTTGCGCATGGCGTCGCGCGTCTGGTCGCCGGGACTCCTCTTCGGTGCCGGCGTGCGCCTGCAGTGCGAAGGTTTTGACGCGATCGATTTCTCAAGGCCCCATATCATCGTCGCCAATCATCAATCGATCATCGACGTCTGCTGCCTGTTTCGCGCGCTTCCGCTGCCCTTGAGGTTCGTGCTCAAGCAGGAACTTGCCAGGGTGCCGTTGGTCGGCGCCTATGCGCGGGCGATGGGCATGGTTTTCATCGAGCGCCAGGCGGTGCGACGCGCCTCCCGGCGACTGCGCGATGCGCAAGGCCTGGTCCTGGCGGGACACAGCCTGTGCGCATTTCCGGAAGGAACGCGCAGCCGTGGCGGCGGCGTCGGTCCCTTCAAGGGCGGCGTGTTCAGGCTCGCCATCGAGACCGGAATCCCGGTTCTTCCCATCGCCATCGATGGCAGTGGCGATGTCCTGCCATCGGCCGGGTTCAGGGTCCGCCCCGGACGCATCCGCCTGCTCGCCGGCACGCCGATTCCGACTGCCGGCCTGGCCCTGTCCGATCGGCAGGACCTGGCGGCGCGCAGCCGCGAGGCGATCGTCGCCCTTCAACGCGGGGCGCGGGCGCCGGCCTAGCGCGGCGCCTTCTTGCGGAAGCGTCGCGACTGGCGCCCGATCAGGTGCAGGGCGAGGCGATCCGGCATCAGCTTCAGCATCGACTTGATCAGGCGATTGACGCGGCCGTTGACATGCACCGCCTCGCCGCGCTCGACGGCGTCGAGGCCCTGGCGCACGACCGTTTCGGCGTCCATCCACATCCATCCGGGCAGTTTCGACATCATCGCGCGCGAACCGGTGACGTCGTGGAATTCCGAGTAGGTGAAGCCCGGGCAGAGGGCGCAGGTGTTGACGCCGTCCTGGCGGTATTCGAGATGCAGCGCCTGGGACATCCTGATCAGGTACGACTTGGCGCCGGCATACAGCGTCTGACCGGCTGATCCGGGAATGTGGCCGGCCAGGGACGCGACATTGATGATGCGGCCGCGACCGCGTTCGATCATGCCGGGCAGCAGGCGGTGGCAGAGTTCGGTCGGCGCGGTCATCAGGACCTGGATGAAATCGGCCTGGACAGCCCAGGGCTGGCTCAGGAAGTAGCCGGTCACGCCGTAGCCGGCGTTGTTGACCAGGGTCTCGATGAATATCCCGCGGGCAGCCAGCTGTTCGCAGAGCGCGCGCGGGGCGTCCCTTTCGGCGAGGTCGCAGGGCATGACCTCGATGCGGATGCCGTGGGCCTGGCGCAAGGTTTCCGCAAGTGCGTGCAGGCGTTCGGCCCGTCGAGCGGTCAGCACGAGGTTGATGCCGCGGGCAGCCAGTTCGCGCGCGAATGCGGCGCCAATGCCTGACGATGCGCCGGTGACCAGGGCGTAGCCGTTGCCAGGGTTCATGGATTTGCCTGTCGTGATGGGGGAGTCTCGCCCAAGGATAACCGCGCACCGGCCGTACCCTGCAGGAAACGCGAACGCGCATCGTCGCAGCCCTGGAACTGCGGCGGGATTGGTCGCAACAGCCGGCCGTGCGCCACGTTTGCGCGGCCGCAGGCGGGCGCGATGGCCGCCTCCTGGAGCGGCGTCCGGTTGCCCCGGGAGGGCGGGTGCGTTTGCGGCGGCGCCGGCAGGCCGCTATCCTGCGCGCCCCCATGGCAGGCAGGGCCGATCGATGCGCCGCAAACTGGTCGCCGGAAACTGGAAGATGCACGGCACGCGCGAATCCTCGGCGAAACTGGTCGGAGATGTCGCCGCGTCGCTGCCGAAGGGCGCCGATGTGGCGGTCATTCCGCCGTTCCCCTATCTCGCCGAGCTGATCGCGCACGGCGCGGGTACGGAACTGGCGTTTGGCGCGCAGGACCTCAGCGAGCACGCCCAGGGCGCCTTTACCGGAGAGGTGGCGGGGGCGATGCTCAGGGAGATCGGCTGTCACTACGTGCTGGTCGGCCACTCCGAGCGGCGCCAGATGCATGCGGAAACCGACCCGATCGTGGCGCGGAAGTTCGTCGCGGCCCAGGCCGCCGGCCTGGTCCCGATCCTCTGCGTCGGCGAGCTGCTGGAACATCGCGAAGCCGGCGGAACCGAGGCAATCATCGCCGCACAGCTTGAGGCAGTGCTCGATCTCGCTGGCATCGCCGCATTCGAAAACGCCGTGGTGGCCTACGAACCCGTCTGGGCCATCGGCACCGGCAAGACCGCCAGCCCGGGGCAGGCACAGGACGTTCATGCTTTCATGCGTGACAAATTCGCAAGGCAGGATGCTAGAATAGCGAGCTCGCTGCGCCTGCTTTACGGGGGCAGCGTAAAGGCCGCCAATGCTGCCGAACTGTTTGCCGGGTCCGATATCGATGGCGGACTGATCGGCGGCGCTTCGCTGGTGGCGGCCGATTTTCTTGCGATATGCAACGCGGCAGCGTCTGCCGCGCACCAGGATTCCTGATTCACATGTTCACGATCATTGCCCAAGTCTTCTATGTGCTGATTGCCGTTGCGATGATCGCGCTGATCCTCATGCAGCGCGGTGCCGGTGCCGACGCAGGTTCCGGATTCGGCGGTGGCGCTTCCTCGACCGTTTTCGGTGCGCGCGGCTCGGCGAACTTCCTGTCGCGCAGCACGGCGGTCCTCGCTGGTTTGTTCTTCCTGCTCAGCCTCGGCATGGGCATGTATCACAGTCGTCCTTCCGTCGTTGCCGGAACCTCGGACGACCTTGGCGTGATGGCGGGCGTTGCCCCGACAGCTCCGGCACCGGCCACCGGTGATGTGCCGGCGGCGTCGACGGCTGCACCCGCATCATCGGATGTTCCAGCGCCAGTGCCTGCGCAAGCAACGGGCGACAAGCCGGCTCCCGAGCCGGTCAAGCCCGCAGCCGCGCAGCCGGATAAAGCGAGGAAGGACGGAGCTTGATAGCGTTGCCCAGGTGGCGGAATTGGTAGACGCACTACCTTGAGGTGGTAGCGGCGAAAGCTGTGGGGGTTCGAGTCCCCCCTTGGGCACCAACATCTTGAACAACCGTCGTTGCCGCACACTGTGGCAACCGCTGATGCGCCATGCGGCGCGGAGGTGCAAGTGCTAGTTGAGTATTTCCCGGTCCTGCTGTTCCTTGTGGTGGCCACCGGCATCGGCATTGCATTGCTGATCCTCGGCAACCTGCTCGGACCCAAGAAGCCCGCAGCGGAGAAACTGGCTCCGTACGAATGCGGCTTCGAGGCGTTCGAGGATGCGCGCATGAAGTTCGATGTGCGCTACTACCTGATCGCCATCCTTTTCATCATCTTCGATCTCGAAATCGCCTTCGTCATTCCGTGGGCGATCGTGTTCGACGAACTCGGCGCCTTCGGGCTCGCCGAGATGGGCATGTTCATCGGCCTGCTCGTCCTCGGCTTCGTCTACGTATGGAAGAAGGGAGCCCTCGAATGGGAATGAGCGACTCGATCGCACGGGTGATGCACAACCCGACGCCGGCCGGCCCGGTCGACGACATCCTGCGCCCCGGCGACGACAACCCGCTGCTCGAGCGCGGCTTCGTCACCGCGCGCATGGACGAACTGGTCAACTGGGCGCGCACCGGCTCGATGTGGCCGATGACCTTCGGGCTGGCCTGCTGCGCGGTCGAGATGATGCACGCCGGAGCGGCGCGCCTGGATCTCGATCGCAACGGCGTGATCTTCCGCCCCTCGCCGCGACAGTCCGACGTGATGATCGTGGCCGGCACCCTGGTCAACAAGATGGCCCCGGCATTGCGCAAGGTCTACGACCAGATGCCCGAGCCGAAATGGGTCATCTCGATGGGTTCCTGCGCGAACGGCGGCGGCTACTACCATTATTCCTATGCGGTCGTTCGCGGCTGCGACCGGATCGTCCCGGTCGACGTCTATGTGCCGGGCTGCCCGCCGACGGCCGAAGCGCTGATCCACGGCATTCTGCAACTGCAGAAGAAGATCCGCCGCACCAACACGATCGCGCGCTGAGGACGAGCCATGAGCGAACCCGCATCCCTGGCACGCCGCCTCGAAGTCCAGCTTGGCCCGAAAGTGGCCAACTGCGTCGAATCGCTGGGCGAGACCACGATCGAAGTGCTGCCGGAGAACTGGCTGGCCGTGGCCGCCATCCTGCGCGACGACCCGGCCTGGCAGTTCGACCAGTGCATCGATGTCTGCGGCGTCGACTACCTGAGCTACGGCCAGACCGAATGGGACACGACCGATGTCTCTTCCGAAGGTTTTTCGCGCGGCGTCGAAGGCAAGGGCGCGGGCCGATTCAATTGGGCCGAGCGGCCGCGCAACACCGATATCCCGCGCCGTTTCGCCGTGGTCGCGCACCTGCTTTCGGTCAACCACAACCAGCGCCTGCGCATGCGCGCCTTCTGCGTCGACGACGATGTTCCCTCGGTGCCGTCGCTGGTCGACATCTGGCCCGCCGTGAACTGGTTCGAGCGCGAGGCCTTCGACCTGTTCGGCATCGTTTTCGAAGGACATCCCGACCTTCGCCGCATCCTGACCGACTATGGGTTTGTCGGGCATGCCTTCCGCAAGGACTTCCCGCTGATCGGCAACGTCGAGGTCCGCTACGATCCCGACAAGAAGCGCGTGGTCTACGAACCGGTTTCGATCGAGCCGCGCGTTCTCGTGCCGCGCACGATCCGCGACGATTCGCGTTACGAGCAGGCCAATGCCGAGCGCGAGGCGGGGAACAAGTAATGGAAGAGATCCGCAATTACACGATGAACTTCGGCCCGCAGCATCCGGCCGCGCATGGCGTGCTGCGCCTGGTGCTGGAAATGGATGGCGAAACGGTCGTGCGTGCCGATCCGCACATCGGCCTGCTCCATCGCGGCACCGAGAAGCTGGTCGAATCCAAGCCGTACAACCAGTCGATCGGCTACATGGATCGCCTCGACTACGTCTCGATGATGTGCAACGAGCACGCCTACGTGCGGGCCATCGAGAACCTGCTGCAGATCGAGATCCCCGAGCGCGCGCAGTGGATCCGCACGATGTTCGACGAGATCACGCGCATCCTCAATCACCTGATGTGGATCGGTTCGAACGCGCTCGATCTCGGCGCGATGGCCGTCTTCCTCTATGCGTTCCGCGAGCGCGAGGAACTGATGGACTGCTACGAGGCGGTTTCCGGCGCGCGCATGCACGCGACCTATTACCGGCCCGGTGGCGTGTACCGTGATCTCCCGGCGCAGATGCCCAAATACAAGGAATCGCGCTGGCACAAGGGCAACGACCTCAAGCGCTTCAACCAGTGGCGCGAAGGCTCGATGCTCGACTATCTCGAGGCGTTCTGCGCGGATTTCCCGTCCAAGGTCGACGAATACGAGGAACTGCTCACCGGCAACCGCATCTGGAAGCAGCGCACCGTCGACATCGGCGTGGTTCCACCGGACCTGGCCCGCTCCTGGGGCATGACCGGCCCGATGCTGCGCGGATCCGGCATCGCCTGGGACCTGCGCAAGAAGCAGCCTTACGCGAAGTATGCCGAGGTCGATTTCGACATCCCGGTCGGCGTCAATGGCGACTGCTACGATCGTTACCTCGTTCGCGTCGAGGAAATGCGCCAATCCAACCGGATCATCCAGCAGTGCGTCGCCTGGCTGAAGGCCAATCCGGGGCCGGTGATCGTGCAGAACTACAAGGTCGCACCGCCGAAGCGCGAAGAGATGAAGGACGACATGGAAGCCCTCATCCATCACTTCAAGCTGTTCACCGAGGGCTACTGCGTGCCGGCCGGCGAGACCTACGCGGCTGTCGAGGCGCCCAAGGGCGAATTCGGCTGCTACCTGATCTCCGACGGCGCCAACAAGCCGTTCCGCTGCAAGCTGCGCGCACCGGGGTTTGCCCATCTGTCGTCCATGGACACCGTCGTGCGCGGCCACATGCTCGCCGACGTCGTCGCCATGATCGGCACTTATGATGTGGTGTTCGGGGAGATTGACGATGAGGGGCGGGATTCGGGATTCGGGATTCGGGATTCGCAAGAGCGCGCGTCGCGGCAGCATCCGGTCTTGCGCATGTTGCGTCCTTGAACCTCAATCCCCCGTCGAATCTGCTTTTTCGAATCCCGAATCCGCAATCCCGAAATCCCGCTGTTCCGCAATCCCGAATCCCGAATCCCGAATCCCGGTACTCAACCCATGAAACCCACCGGCACCTACAACCAGATAAAGGACGTCGATCCGCTGGCGTCGCTGACGGCGCATACGCGCGAGCATATCGATGCCTGGGTGGCCAAGTTTCCGCCGGACCGCAAGCGCTCGGCGCTGATCCAGGCGTTGTTCGTGGCCCAGGAACAGAACGGCGGGTTCCTCACCGACGAACTGATCGTGGCGGTGGCACGCTATCTCGACCTGCCGCAGGTCTGGGCTTTCGAAGTCGCCAGCTTCTACTCGATGTTCGAGACCAAGCCTGTCGGCCGCAACAACGTGGCGATCTGCACGAACATCTCTTGCTGGCTCAATGGCGCCGAGGAAATCGTGCGACATTGCGAGAAGAAGCTCGGTACGAAGCTCGGCGAAAGCAGCGCGGACGGCCGCATCTACCTCAAGCGCGAAGAGGAGTGCCTGGCCGCCTGCTGCGGCGCGCCGATGATGGTGGTCAATGGCCACTATCACGAAAACCTCGACACCGAAAAGGTCGACAAGATCCTCGACGCACTGAAATAGACATTGACCCGTAGGAAGCGGCTTCAGCCGCGATGCTCCTGCTCCTGATGCAGAGAGTCGCGCGACCGGATCCGGTTCCAGACCAAGAGACGAAGAGACCGTAATGGCATTCGGACCCGCACCAAAAGATCACCAGGTCGTCTACACCACGCTGCATTTCGAGCAGCCGTGGACGCTCGAGAATTACCTCAAGGTCGACGGCTACCAGGCGTGGAAGAAGATCCTCGCCGAGAAGCCCGATCCTGCAACGATCATCGACGAGCTCAAGAACAGCGCGTTGCGCGGCCGCGGTGGTGCAGGCTTTCCGACCGGCCTGAAGTGGTCGTTCATGCCGCGCAATGCGCCGGGCCAGAAGTACATCCTGTGCAACTCGGACGAATCCGAGCCGGGCACCTGCAAGGATCGCGACATCCTGCGTTTCAATCCGCATGCCGTGGTCGAGGGTATCGCGATCGCCTGCTACGCGACCGGCTCGACCGTTGCCTACAACTACCTGCGCGGCGAGTTCCACCACGAGCCGTTCGAGCACTTCGAGCTTGCCCTCAAGGCGGCCTACGAGGCCGGCCTGCTTGGCAAGAACATCGGTGGCTCGGGCATTGATGTGGACATCCATACCGCCCTCGGCGCCGGCGCCTACATCTGCGGCGAAGAGACCGCGATGATGGAGTCGCTCGAAGGCAAGAAGGGCCAGCCTCGCTTCAAGCCGCCGTTCCCGGCCAACTTCGGCCTGTATGGCAAGCCGACCACGATCAACAACACGGAGACTTATGCCTCCGTGCCGGCGATCCTGCGCAAGGGCGCCAGCTGGTTCCTCGATATCGGCAAGCCGAACAACGGCGGGCCGAAGATCTTTTCCGTTTCCGGCCATGTGGCGAAACCCGGCAACTACGAGATTCCGCTCGGCACCCCGTTCGCGGAACTGCTCGAGATGGCCGGCGGCATGCGCAATGGCGCCCGCCTCAAGGCCGTGATCCCGGGCGGGTCGTCGATGCCGGTGCTGCCCGGCGAGACGATGATGGGCATCACCATGGACTACGACGCGATCCAGAAGGCCGGTTCGGGGCTCGGTTCGGGTGCGGTCATCGTCATGGACGAGTCGACCTGCATGGTGCGCGCCTGCCAGCGCATCGCACGCTTCTATTTCGCCGAGTCCTGCGGCCAGTGCACGCCGTGCCGCGAAGGCACCGGCTGGATGTACCGCATGCTCACGCGCATCGTCGAGGGCAAGGCCCAGCTCGGCGACCTCGACACGCTGAAGGCCGCCGCCGGCCAGATCGAAGGCCACACCATCTGCGCCTTCGGCGAAGCCGCCGCCTGGCCGGTGCAGGGCTTCCTGCGCCACTACTGGCACGAGTTCGAGTATTTCATCACGCACGGGCGATCGATGGTTGAGGCTTCGGTGGAGGCTGCAGCATGATTTCGTTCGCGCTGCTCACGACATGGGATTCGGGATTCGGGATACGAGATTCGAAAGAGCGTGGACGTGAGGCTTTGCTTTGCCGAATCCCGAATCCCGAATCCCGAATCCCGCGCTTTCAATCAATCCCGGCTCCGACAGGAGCCAACCCATGAGCGCCCAGCCCGTGAATCCCGCGGTACCGCCCGATCACGTCAGCATCGAAATCGACGGCAAGCAGACCTTCGTGCCGAAGGGTTCGATGATCATCCAGGCCGCCGATCGCCTGGGCATCGCGATACCGCGTTTCTGCTACCACGAGAAGCTCGCGATCGCCGCCAATTGCCGCATGTGCATGGTCGAGGTCGAGATGGGCGGGCGGCCGATGCCCAAGCCGCAGCCGGCCTGCGCGACGCCGGTGGCCGATGGCATGAAGATCCTCACCCAGTCGCAGCGCGCGCTCTCCGCGCAGCGCAACGTGATGGAGTTCCTGCTGATCAACCATCCGCTGGACTGCCCGATCTGCGACCAGGGCGGCGAGTGCGAACTGCAGGACCTGTCGATGGGTTATGGCCGTTCGGTCAGCCGCTTCGTCGAGCGCAAGCGCACCATCCCCGATGAGAACCTCGGCCCGCTGGTGGCGACCGAGATGACGCGCTGCATCCAGTGCACGCGCTGCGTGCGCGTCATGGCCGAAGTGGCCGGTACCTATGAGCTCGGCGGCATGGAGCGCGGCGAACGCCTGCAGATCGGCACCTATGTCGGCAAGCCGCTGATGAGCGAGCTGTCCGGCAACGTCATCGACGTCTGCCCGGTCGGTGCGCTGACCAACAAGCCGTTCCGCTTCAAGGCGCGTGCCTGGGAGCTGATCGCGCGCGAATCGATCGGTTACCACGATGCGCTGGGTTCCAACCTGTGGCTGCATACGCGTCGCGGCGAAGTGCTGCGCAGCGTGCCGCGCGACAACGAGGCGATCAACGAATGCTGGTTGTCCGATCGCGACCGCTACAGCCACGAAGGCCTGTACGCGCCCGACCGCGCGGCCATGCCGATGATCCGCAAGGACGGTGAACTGGTCGAGACGACCTGGACGGAAGCGCTGGCGTTTGTTGCCGATCACCTGCGCAACAGCGCCGGCGATGTCGGTGCACTGGTCGCGCCAATGACCTCCAGCGAGGAAGGACACCTGCTCGCGCAGCTGATGCGCGGACTCGGCAGCGACGCCATCGACCATCGCCTGCGCCAGACCGATTTTTCCGACGCGCCACGCGCCGAGGCCTTCGAGACGCCATTCGCCGATCTCGAAAAGGCCAGTGCAATCCTCCTGATCGGCTGCAATCCGCGTCACGAGATACCGCTGCTCAACCATCGCCTGCGCAAGGCCGCGAAGGCCGGCGCAAAGGTCTTCGTGATCAATCCGCTCGGCGTCGAGTTCAATTTCGACCTTGCCGGCGAGCAGGTCGTGACGCCAGGCATCATGCTCGATCGCACCCTGGGCCTGGCCCGGGCGGCCAATGACGCCGGCAAGCTGCCGGCCTCCTCGGCGTTGGCGAAGGAGCTGGGCAAGGTCGAGGCGAGCGACCCGCTGCGCGAGTGGATCCGCGAACTCACCGGTTCCAGTGCCTCGGTCGTGATCCTCGGCGAGTCCGCGGTGCAGCATCCCGAGGCCGCCTGGCTGCGTGCGGCGGCGAAGTTCGTGGCACGTGCCACCGCTTCGGGTTACAACGAGATTCCGTCGGGCGCCAATGCGATCGGCCTCGCAAATGCCGGCGCGGTACCGCGCAAGGACGGCCGCGACGTCGCCGCGATGCTCGCCAGTCCGCCGAAGAACCTGGTCGTCTACCACGCCGGATCGGCCGATTTCGCCACGCCCGCCGCCTTCGACAAGGCGCGCGAGGGCGCCGGCTTCTACGTCTACATCGGCGCGTATGCGTGCGATGGCGTGCGCAGCAAGGCGCACGCGGTCCTGCCGATCGGACTGCCGCCCGAGATCGATGGCAGCTACACCAATCTCGATGGCGTCACCCAGGTCGTTGCCGCGGCGGCGAAATTGCCGGGCGAGGCGCGGCCAGGCTGGAAGGTGCTGCGTGCGCTGGGCTCCTCGCTCGCGCTGGATGGCTTCGCTTTCACCGAGATCGCCGAGGTCCGCGCGCAGATGGCCAGGGCGCCGGAGGCTTCCGGATCCGCCGCGCCCGCCGATCGCAGGCAGGCCGCCGTGTCGCCCTATTCGTTCGAGCGCATCGCCACCACCGCGATCTATCGTGGCGACGCGGTCTTGCGTCGTTCTCCCGCGCTCAATGCCCATCCGCTGACGCGCGGCGCGCAGGTCTCCCTGAATCCGGCTGATGCCGCCAAACTCGGGCTTGCCCATGGCGACAAGGCGCGTGTCGAGAAGACCGAGCTCGCGGTGAGCCTCGATGCAGCGGTTCCGGTCGGTGCCGCCTGGATCGAATCGGGCTACGCCGCTACCGCAGGCCTGCCGGCCCACGGTTCCGCACTGACCATTTCGAGGGCCTCCGCATGATCGACGCCATGCGCGACAGCCTGCTCGGCTACGGCAATACCGGACTGGTGGCCTGGGTTGTCCTCAAGATCCTCGCCATCGCCGTGCCGGTGATCATCGCCGTGGCGATGTTCGTCTACTGGGAACGCAAGGTCATCGGCTGGATGCACGTGCGCATGGGGCCGAACCAGATCGGTCCGTTCGGGCTGCTGCAGGCCTTCGCCGACGTTTTCAAGTTGCTGTTCAAGGAAGTCATCCTGCCGGCGAACTCGAACAAGGTGCTGTTCTTCCTCGCGCCGATGATCGCCCTGGTACCGGCTTTCGCGGCCTGGTCGGTGATTCCGTTCGATGCGGGGGTTGTCCTGGCCAACGTCAACGTCGGCCTGCTCCTGCTGCTGGCGATGACCTCGCTCGGCGTATACGGCATCATCCTCGCCGGCTGGGCGTCGAACTCGCGCTACGCCATGCTCGGCGCCATGCGCGCCGCGGCGCAGACTGTTTCCTACGAAATCGCCATGGGCTTCGCCCTTGTCTGCGTGATGATCCTGACCGGCAGCCTCAACCTGACCGATATCGTCATGGCCCAGCAGGGCAGCATGGGCTTCTTCGACTGGTACTGGCTGCCCTTGCTGCCGGTGTTCGTCATCTACTTCGTTTCCGGCGTGGCCGAGACCAACCGCGCCCCGTTCGACGTCGCCGAAGGCGAATCCGAAATTGTCGCCGGCTTCCACGTCGAGTACTCCGGTTCGGCATTCGCGATCTTCTTCCTCGCCGAATACGCGAACATGATCCTGATCGCGTTCCTCGCCTCCGTGCTGTTCTTCGGCGGTTGGCTGAGTCCGTTCCAGGGCTGGATCAATGCCGACGTGCCGTGGATCGACTGGGTCTGGAAGGGCGGCTGGCAGTGGACCTTCATGAAGGCGTTCTTCTTCAGCTTCTTCTACCTGTGGTTCCGCGCTTCGTTCCCGCGCTATCGCTATGACCAGATCATGCGCCTGGGCTGGAAGGTATTCATTCCGATCACGATTGTATGGGTGGTTGTTTCCGCCTGCCTGAAGTATTTCGGCCTCGTCACCATCGGCGCATGAGCGAGACAGGACCCGACTACAAGCCATGAACAGAGTCATTCACTACTTCAAGAGCCTTCTGCTGCTGGAGCTGCTCGCCGGCCTGGGGCTGACGTTCCGCTACATGCTCAAGCCGAAGTACACGATGCGCTACCCGGAAGAACACATTCCGAAGTCGAATCGCTTCCGTGGCCTGCATGCGCTGCGCCGTTACCCGAACGGCGAGGAACGCTGCATCGCCTGCAAGCTGTGCGAAGCGGTCTGCCCGGCGCTGGCGATCACGATCGACTCGGAGATGCGCGCGGACGGCACGCGCCGCACGACGCGCTATGACATCGACCTGTTCAAGTGCATCTTCTGCGGCTTCTGCGAGGAATCCTGCCCGGTCGACTCGATCGTCGAAACCCACCTGCACGAATACCACTTCGAGAAGCGCGGCGAGAACGTCGTCAACAAGATCCAGTTGCTCGCGATCGGCGATCGTTACGAGGGCGAGATCGCCGCGGCGCGGGCCCAGGACGCAGCCTTCCGATGAGCAGCCTGCGCACAACAAGGGCAGATCAAGGCCCCGCCATCATCAAGTCGATATCCATGCGTGGATACTCGATGGGGAATGGCGCGACGCAAACTCATGATTTCGCACCGCGCCTCCGCAATCCCTTGCCGTCATCCCGGCGCAGGCCGGGATCCAGCGTCTCTGCAGGAGTCAGCAATTGCGCGATCTACTCAGTCGCTCGAGATCCAGGGCAAAGGCACTGGATCCCGGCCTGCGCCGGGATGACGAGAAAAATCCGAGGCACCCAAAATGACATTTGAACTGGTCTGCTTCTATTTCTTCGCCAGCGTGGCCGGCCTCGCCGCGCTGGCCGTGATCAGCGTGAAGAACCCGGTCGTCGCAGCGCTCAACCTGGTGCTGACGTTCTTCTCGATGGCCTGCGTCTGGCTGCTTGCGCAGGCGGAATTCCTCGCTGTCGCCCTGGTCCTCGTCTATGTCGGCGCGGTCATGGTCCTGTTCCTGTTCGTGGTGATGATGCTCGACGTCGATTTCGCGCCGGTTCGCGAAGGATTCGTGCGCTTCCTGCCGGTCGGCATCGTCGTCGCCGTGGTCATGCTGGTCGAGATGCTGATGATGATCGGCGTGCGCACGCTGCAGGTGGCGCCCATCGACGATCCTGCAGCGGCGGCCGGCATGTCGAACATGGGCTGGCTCGGCCGCACCCTGTTCCGCGAATTCCTGCTGCCGTTCGAAGTGGCGGCGTTGATCCTCACCGTCGGGCTGATCGCGGCGATACCGCTGACCTTGCGCAAGCGCACGGGCATCAAGACGCAGAATCCGGGTCGCCAGGTCATGGTCCAGCGCGAGGATCGCATCCGCCTGGTCAAGATGGATGCGGTCAAGAAAGGGGAGGCGACGCCGTGATCACCCTGGCCCATTTCCTCACTCTCGGCGCGGTGCTTTTCTGCATCGCCGTGGCCGGCATCTTCATCAACCGCAAGAACGTCATCGTCCTGCTCATGTGCATCGAGCTGATGCTGCTCGCGGTCAACACGAACTTCGTCGCGTTCTCGCGCTACCTCGGCGATCCCTCGGGCCAGGTGTTCGTGTTCTTCATCCTGACCGTCGCGGCCGCCGAAGCCGCCATCGGCCTGGCCATCCTCGTGGTCCTGTTCCGCAATCGCGCGACGATTGACGTGACCGACATCGACAAGCTCAAGGGTTGATTGATGATGCTCGACAAATCCATCCTGCTCACGATCGTCCTCGCTCCGCTGTTCGGCGCTGTGGTCGCCGGCCTGTTCGGCAAGCGCATCGGCCGCGTTGGCTCGCACGGCGTGACGATCGCCGGCGTCGCATTGAGCTGCGCGCTGTCCATCTACGTGCTGTTCCAGCTTGTGTGGGGCGGAGCGGAAACCTTCAACCAGAACGTCTACACCTGGTTCCAGGTCGGCAGCACCAGCGCCAACATCGGATTCCTGATCGATCGCCTGACCGCGATGATGATGGTCGTCGTGACCTTCGTCTCGCTGATGGTCCACGTCTACACGATCGGTTACATGGCCGACGACGACGGCTACGAGCGCTTCTTCAGCTACATCGCGCTGTTCACCTTCTCGATGCTCATGCTGGTCATGAGCAACAACTTCCTGCAGCTGTTCTTCGGCTGGGAGGCGGTGGGGCTGGTTTCCTACCTGCTGATCGGATTCTGGTTCAAGCGGCCGAGCGCGATCTTCGCCAACATGAAGGCGTTCATCGTCAACCGCGTCGGCGACTTCGGTTTCCTGCTCGGCATCGCCGGCGTGCTGATGTGGTTCGGCGGTTCGCTCGACTACGCCACGGTGTTCGCGCACGCGCAGGATCCATCCGTCGACATGGGCGCGCGCTCGGTCGAGCTGATCGCCGGCCATCCCTGGCATGTCGCCACGATCGTCTGCATCTGCCTGTTCATCGGCGCCATGGGCAAGTCGGCCCAGGTGCCGCTGCACGTCTGGCTGCCCGACTCGATGGAAGGCCCGACCCCGATCTCGGCGCTGATCCATGCGGCGACCATGGTCACCGCAGGCATCTTCATGGTCGCGCGCATGTCGCCGCTGTTCGAACTGAGCGAGACGGCGCTGACCTTCGTCCTCGTGATCGGCGCGACCACGGCCTTGTTCACCGGCCTGATTGGCGTCGTGCAGAATGACATCAAGCGCGTGGTCGCCTATTCGACCCTGTCCCAGCTTGGCTACATGACCGTCGCCCTCGGCGTCTCGGCCTATTCGGCCGGCGTGTTCCACCTGATGACGCACGCGTTCTTCAAGGCGCTGCTGTTCCTCGGCGCCGGCTCGGTCATCATCGCCATGCACCATGAGCAGGACATGCGCCACATGGGCGGCCTGCGCAAGTACATGCCGGTGACCTGGATCACGATGTGGATCGGTTCGCTGGCCCTGGCCGGCGCGCCCGGTTTCGCCGGCTTCTTCTCCAAGGACGCGATCATCGAGGCGGTCGGCGAATCGCATCGCCTCGGCGCCGGCTATGCCTACTTCTGCGTGCTCGCCGGCGTTTTCATCACGGCACTGTACAGTTTCCGCCTGCTCTACATGACCTTCCACGGCAAGGAACGCTTTGTCGTCGATCCGGTCAAGCATCACCATGGCCACGAAGACCACGAGCATCACGCGCCGGGCCATCTTGCCCATGCGCCGCACGAGTCGCCGTGGGTCGTGACGGTGCCGCTCGTGCTGCTCGCGATCCCGTCGATCGCGATCGGTTTCCTGACCATCGGGCCGATGCTGTTCGGCGACTATTTCGGCAATGCCATCTTCGTTCGTGAAGCGAACAACGTCCTTGGCGAACTGGGCCACGAGTTCCATGGCGCGATGGCCATGGTCGTGCATGGCTTTACCCAGCTGCCGTTCTGGATCGCCCTGGCCGGATTCGCCACCGCGACCTGGATCTGGCTGTTCAATCCGCGAATCGCCGACAAGGCCGAGAACGCATTGCGGCCCGTGCATACGATGCTGTCGAACAAGTACTGGATCGACAATCTCTACCAGGCCGTCTTCGCGCGCGGCGGCATCGCCCTCGGCCGTGGCCTGTGGCGCGGCGGCGACGCCAGCCTGATCGACGGCGCAATCGACGGTTCCGCCAGCCTGGTCGACCAGTTGTCGGCCATCGTTCGCCGGGTGCAATCCGGCTATCTCTACCACTATGCGTTCGCGATGATCCTCGGCCTGATCCTGCTGCTTGGCGGATCATGGTGGCTGTTCACGCGCATCGCTGCCTGATCGACGGGGAATGACGACCACCATGGCTCAATGGCCTCTTCTCAGTGTCCTGATCTGGCTGCCGATTCTCGGTGCCGTCCTCGTCCTCGCGCTGGGGCGCGATCCGCGCGTGGCGCGCTGGCTGAGCGTGCTCGTGGCGCTGGCCACCCTCGTCGCCAGCATCCCGCTTTATCTTGGCTACGACGCACCCGCCGGCGGCATGCAGTTCGTCGAATCGCACGCCTGGATCGACGCGCTCAAGGTCTACTACGCACTCGGCGTGGACGGCATCTCGGTGGCCCTGATCGTGCTGACCACGTTCACCAGCGTGCTCGTGATCGTCGGATCATGGGGTCCGATCGACAGGCGCGTGTCGCAGTACATGGCCGCCATGCTCGCCCTCGAGGGCATGCTGATCGGCGTCTTCGCGGCGACCGATGCGCTGCTGTTCTACGTGTTCTTCGAAGCCATGCTGATCCCGATGTTCATCATCATCGGCATCTGGGGCGGCCCGCGACGCGTCTATGCCACGCTGAAGTTCTTCATCTACACCTTCTTCGGCTCGATCTTCATGCTGGTCGGCCTGATCTACCTGCACATGAAGACCGGCGAATTCTCGCTGGCCGACATTCGCCGCCGCGCCGCTCACTGCCACCGAGCAGGCCTGGCTGTTCTTCGCCTTCCTGATCGCCTTCGCGATCAAGGTGCCGATGTGGCCGGTGCACACCTGGCTGCCGGACGCGCACGTCGAGGCGCCCACCGGCGGTTCGGTGATCCTGGCGGCGATCATGCTGAAGGTCGGCGGCTACGGCTTCATCCGCTTCTCCCTGCCGATCACGCCGGATGCCTCGCAGGAATACGCCTGGGTGGTGATCGCGATGTCGCTGGTCGCCGTGGTCTACATCGGCTATGTCGCCCTGGTCCAGGACGACATGAAGAAGCTGATCGCCTATTCCTCGATCGCGCACATGGCCTTCGTCACCCTCGGCATCTTCATTGCGCTGGCCCTGGTCCGCGTGCACGGCAATCCGGATGCCGCGCGCCTCGGCATGCAGGGCGCGATGGTGCAGATGATCTCGCACGGTTTCGTCTCCGGCGCCATGTTCTCCTGCATCGGCGTGCTCTACGATCGCCTGCATTCGCGCATGATCCGCGACTACGGCGGCGTCATGAACGTGATGCCCTGGTTCGGCGCGTTCTTCGTCCTCTTCGCCATGGCCAACGTCGGCCTGCCGGGCACGAGCGGATTCGTCGGTGAATTCATGGTCATCCTGGCCGCGTTCCAGGACAGCTTCTGGATCGCCGCGGTCGCCGCATTCACCCTGATCATCGGCGCGGCTTATACCTTGTGGCTGGTCAAGCGCGTCATCTTCGGCGAAGTGACCAATCCCAAGGTAGCCAAGTTCAAGGATCTCGATGCGCGCGAATGGATCGTGCTCGGATCATTCGCAGCCGCCGTGCTCGCCGTCGGCGTCTACCCGAAGCCGCTGACCGACCTGATGGACAGTTCGGTGTTGCAGATCGTCAACGCGCTGATGCTGAGCAAGGCCTGAGTATCCAAAGATGATTCAATTCAATCCCGCCGACCTGATTGCCATCCTGCCCGAGCTGGTCCTGCTTGGCGCGACCTGCGCGATCCTCCTGGTCGACCTGTTCCTCAAGCCGGCCCAGCGCGACGTCACCCACTGGATGTCGATCGCGGCGCTCGCCCTCGCGGCGTTCTTCGTCTGGCGCGGCGCGCCGGAAGCGGGGCAGGCGACAACGGCATTCAACGGCATGTTCCTGCACGACGGCATCAGCGTCGTGCTCAAGCAGTTCGTGCTGCTGATGAGCGCCCTGAGTTTCCTCTACGGCCGCCACTACATGCGCGATCGCCAGCTGCTGATCGGCGAGTACTACCTGCTGATCCTGTTCGCCACGCTCGGCATGATGCTGCTGGTCTCGGCCGGCAGCCTGATCAGCGCCTACCTCGGTCTCGAACTGCTCGCCCTGTCGTCCTATGCGCTGGTCGCGCTGAACCGGGATTCCGCGGTCTCCGCCGAAGCCGCGATCAAGTATTTCGTGCTCGGCGCGCTGGCTTCGGGCCTGCTGCTCTACGGCATGTCGATGATCTACGGCGCGACCGGCACGCTCGATCTCGCCCGCATCAGCGCCTCGATCGGCCAGGTCGAACATCCGGGCTGGCTGGCCTTTGGCCTCGTCTTCGTCGTCGCCGGCATCGCCTTCAAGCTTGGCGCCGCCCCGTTCCACATGTGGCTGCCCGACGTGTACCAGGGTGCGCCGACCGCTGTCACGGTCTTCATCGGATCGGCGCCCAAGCTGGCTGCGTTCGGCCTGGCCTACCGCCTGCTCGAGGGTGGCCTCGGGCCGTTGAGCGAACACTGGACGCTGATGCTGGCGATCCTCTCGGTGTTTTCGCTGGCCATCGGCAACCTGCTCGCCATTGCCCAGTCGAACCTCAAGCGCATGCTCGCTTATTCGACGATCTCGCACGTCGGCTTCCTCCTGCTCGGATTCGTCGGCGCTTCGCCTGAAGGGTTTTCCGCCGCGATGTTCTATGCGATCAGCTACTCGCTGATGGCTGCGGTGGCCTTCGGCATGATCGCCCTGCTGGCGCGGGCCGGATTCGAGGCCGAGGAAATCGAGGACTTCAAGGGCCTCAACCAGCGCAATCCCTGGTACGCGGGCATCATGGCCATCGCGATGTTCTCGCTGGCCGGCGTGCCGCCGCTGTTCGGCTTCTTCGCCAAGCTGCTGGTGCTGAAAGCCGCCATTGACGCCGGCTTCCTCTGGCTGGCCATCGTCGCCATCGTGTTCGCCATCGTCGGCATCTACTACTACCTGCGCGTGGTCAAGGTCATGTATTTCGATACGGCGGCCGATCCGGCGGATCTGCCGCTTCCCGCTGACATGCCGCTGCGCTGGGCGATCTCGCTGAACGGCCTCGCCCTGGTCGTGCTCGGGTTTGCCTGGGGGCCGTTGTTCGACTGGTGTAACAGGGCGTTCGGCATCTAGTTTTCTGTCGACCAACGACTGGTTCGGTCGGGTACGCGGGATCCTCAGTCCCGTCGTCCCGGCCCTTCGACAGGCTCAGGACAGGCTGGACTCCGTCCAGGCCGGGACCCGGTTCCTCGCTTCTTCTTGATCTTTACGCCACCTTCTGGCGTTTGTAGCCAAGCAAGGATTTCACTCGCCTTCCGCGAGCGAGTGGCATCGAATTGAATGTAGGAGCGCCTTCAGGCGCGATGCTCCCGGATGGAAACCGACAACTGCAGCCGTCGTCCCGGCGAAGGCCGGGACCCAGTTCCTCGCTTCTTCTTGAAGTCGCTTCGCGGCGCGTTTTTGGAGCGGAGCTTTCACTCGCCTTTGGCGCGCGAGTCACTTCTCTTTGCGTGGCCACTGCGCCGCAGGAGCGGCGCGAACAGCGCAGCTGGCCCGGAGGGCGGAGGGCAGGAGCCCGACGTAAAGAGAAGTAACCAAGAGGAAGGCCACCCCAAAGCGGTGGTCTACGGGCATCCTGCCCTGCGACTGCGCGGCAGAGCAACTGCAACAGCCAATTGCAAAGCCAAAGCCAAAACCAAAGTGCCCTCAACCAGCCAGGACAGGAATTCCGGCGCCAGGCTTCACGAAGGAATGCCTCTCCCGCTGGCGGGAGAGGCTGCCGACAGGCTGGTGAGGGTGGTGCTCCTGATTTTCCGCTCCCGCGTTTCCGCTTCGACGGCCCACCCTCATCCGACGCTTCGCGCCACCTTCTCCCGCGCTGCGGGAGAAGGAAGCTCAAGAGCTGACGCAAAGCATGTGCTCGCGGAAATCTGCTTCGTCTTGGCTGCGCAGGATGCGCAGTGACCGGGGCCCCTATGCAGTTGCGCAGTGGCGGGGAAAGCCCGAAGGGTGGCTCGCAGGGATGCGCGCCAGTGGTCGGCCGGTCAATCGAATGGAACGCAGTACCACGATTGTGATTGGCAAACTTCGAGTTCGGAGAGCTGAGCGAGCTTGGATGGCATATCCGGAATCCCTAAAGGGGAAAACCACACATATCCCTGCAGCAGGGGTTGTGTCACTCCCGTTCCAGGCCCTCTGCAGCCTTCCCTCCGAGGCCGGCTCGATTCTGCAGGCGCCTGTATTGAGCGAAAGCTCGCGATTCAAAGCTGGATCTTGACGATGCGCCCACCCTGGACGTGCCATACCGCGTGGTGGGTAATCACGAAGATCGGCATCGACCAGGTCAGGGACTGGAACACGTGGGTTTCCCAGGGCACCTCCGAAACCAGGTGAGACACGATCGAACCCATCCACTTCGATCCGGATGCGGCCACCGCATCCGCGGACCTGTTGTTGATGGCCAGGCACTGTATGGTCGACGAATCGTTGCTTTCGACATGTTTTCCGCTCAAGTCGGTTTGAATGCGCAGGTGCCGTCCCATGATTGCCACATCAGGTTGCGTCGTTGCGCCGAGCAGGTAGACCAGCCATCCCTTGCCATCCTCGGTCGCAAGTACGACGTTGTTGATCGTATCGCCGCAGACCCGTGAGCTCTCCTTGCTTGCCGTCTTCAGTGCGATCAGGCGTGTGCTGACAGAATCCGGGACCTTTTTTTCCCACTCGGATTTGATCGGCCGCGCATTTTCGTCGAGATCAACGCGCAGTGCCTTTCGCTTTTGCACGAAGTACACGACGCCGGAGCCGTCGGGCCGCGCAATGGCCATGAAGCTTCCACCCTTTTCTCGATGGAGCAGGTTCCGGGCCATCACGTAGTCGGTCGCATGCCAGGCAAGCTGGTCATTGTTAAATAGCGCAATGCCCCGCGCTTCGGCCAATCGGACCTGTTCGGACTCTTCGGCGGTCAGAGCTGCTGACGGCGCATCCATAACGGTTTGCGGATCGGGCGCGCAACCCGGGATGGTCAGGACATCGCAAAATGCGAATGTTCGCTGGAATTCGACCCAGCGGTCCAACTGGATCTTGAGCAGCGGAGTCTTTCCCTCCTCAAATGGCTCGTAATTGCCAGCCGCGGCGACGGTGTAAGCGTGATTCTTTCCCAGCATCGACCGAATGATTCCGACGGTGCCTCGCCCTGTCGAAGTGTCGGCGCCGCAGTGCCACATCATCAGCGCATTTGAAGCAGCGAAATTCGGGTCAAGCGGCAGGCGATTCTCGCTGAACTGGTTGCAATGAGCCTTGATTTGCCTCGAGTAGGCATCCAACAGCGATTGGGGTGTCGAATTCGGACTGAAGTCCACGGCATCAACCAGAACGCGTTCGGTCCAGGTGCCGGGATTTTCGCCGGTCGGGTAGAACTCTCGATGGAACGGCGAGTCGCTACTTGCTTCCGTGGCTTCGGAAAAGTATGGATGGTTGGACCATCCAAGGGCCGGCAGATCGACGGCAAATGCCGCCCCCACTGATTGCAGCAGGTACAGAGCAAGGATCGCAGTCATCCTTGAACGCATGTCTTAACCTCCGCTAAACAGGCAAAGGATACCAATGTCTGAACAGGAGGGGCACCCAGATCGGACTTATGCCATTTGCCGCAAGGGGAGCGCCCCTGCGTGCTTGATGCGAACGACTTCCTTGCGGTACCGACTATGGAGGAGGCCTTCCCTTGCGAGGCGATTTCGTCGCCATTGGACGCGACGGCGGGATCCTATCCCTGATTGCGTCCCGGGCGCCTTGCGCGATTCGTGCCACATCGTTACAATGCGCGGCTCTGATGCGGGGTGGAGCAGTCTGGCAGCTCGTCGGGCTCATAACCCGAAGGTCGCAGGTTCAAATCCTGCCCCCGCTACCAGGTTTCCCTGGAAGGGCCGCTACGGCGGCCCTTCCGCCGGGAAAGCGCAGGAAGCGCGTACACCGATGCCTGGGAAGCAAGACAACGGTGAACTACGGAATGGGCCTTGCGCCCATTTTTTTTGGCGGGATTTGTGTGGGTGGTGGATCGACGTGACGAACGAGCAACTCAATGAACTTCTGACACCGCTGGTCACCGACCTCGGCCTGGAATTCGTTGGCATCGAGTTCAGTCCGAGCCGCGGCAACAGCCTGTTGCGCGTCTTCATCGATGCGCCGGAGCGACCGGTCACGATCGAGGACTGCGAGCGGGTCAGCCGCGAGATTTCGGCGCTGCTGGACGTGAATGACCCGATCGAAGGGCGCTACACGCTCGAAGTCTCTTCGCCCGGCATCGATCGCCCATTGTTTTCGCTGGAACATTTCAGGCGTTTCATCGGCAGCGAAGCGAAGATCAATGTCGCCCTGCCGATCGATGGCCGCCATCGCTTCAGTGGACTGATCCGCGACGTCGATGGCGATCGCATCCATCTGGATCAGGACGGCAAGGACGTGGCGATCACCCATGCCAACGTGGTCAAGGCCAGGCTGGTGCCTGACTACGCAGCGCTGGGAATAGGCGCGGCACCGCGCAAGAACGAGGACAGCGGGTCGCGCAAGCGCGGCTCGAAACACAGGTGAGGTCGCCGCGGCGGCTTCTCAGGAGTTGAACAGATGAGCAAAGAATTGTTGCTGGTAGTCGATGCCGTAGCCAATGAAAAGGGCGTTCCGAAGGACGTCATCTTCGAGGCCATGGAGGCAGCGCTCGCCTCGGCGGCGAAAAAGCGCTACCCGAACGAGGACATCCTCGCGCGCGTCTCGATCGATACGCATTCCGGCGAGTACGAAACCTTCCGGCGCTGGGAAATCGTCGCCGACGACATCGTCATGGAGTCGCCGGATTGGCAGATCCGCCTGATGGACGCGCTCGATGTCGAGCCGAAGAGCCAGGTCGGCGAGTTCATCGAAGAGCAGATCGAGAATCCCGAATTCGGCCGCATCGCGGCCCAGGCCGCCAAGCAGGTCATCGTGCAGCGCGTTCGCGAAGCGGAGCGCGCGCAGATCGTGGAGGCCTATGCCGATCGCGTCGGCGAGCTGATTACCGGCATCGTCAAGCGCGTCGAGCGAGGCAATCTCTATATCGATCTCGGCGGCAATGCCGAGGCATTCATCCCGCGCGACAAGGCGATTCCGCGCGAAGCCGTGCGTGCCGGCGATCGCGTGCGCGGTTACCTGTATGAAGTGCGCTCCGAGCCACGCGGCCCGCAGCTGTTCATTTCGCGCACCGCGCCGGAGTTCATGATCGAACTGTTCAAGCTCGAGGTGCCGGAAGTCGGCCAGGGCCTGGTGGAGATCAAGGCCTGCGCGCGTGACCCGGGCGATCGCGCGAAGATCGCGGTACTGGCCCACGACCACCGCACCGATCCGATCGGCGCCTGCATCGGCATGCGTGGTTCGCGCGTGCAGGCGGTGTCCAACGAGCTCAATGGCGAGCGCATCGACATCGTGCTGTGGAACGAGAACAACGCCCAGTTCGTGATCAATGCGATGGCGCCGGCAGAAGTGCAGTCGATCATCGTCGACGAGGAAAAGCACTCGATGGATATCGCCGTGGCCGAGGACAAGCTGTCCCAGGCCATCGGCCGCGGCGGCCAGAACGTACGCCTTGCCAGCAAGCTGTCGGGCTGGCAGCTTAACGTGATGACGGCCGACCAGGTCCGCGAGAAGAGCGAGAGCGAACAGGAGGCGGCACGCACGCTGTTCGTGGAGAAGCTCGAGGTCGACAACGAGATCGCCCAGATCCTGGTCCAGGAAGGGTTCTCGACGGTCGAGGAAATCGCCTACGTGCCGACGGCCGAATTGCTCGCCATCGACGGTTTCGACGAGGATATCGTCGAGGAGCTGCGGGCGCGTGCGCGCGACGCCCTGTTGACCGATGCCCTGGCCGTCGAGGAAGAAATCGAGGAACACAAGCCGGCGGACGACCTGCTGGCCGTGGCGACGATGGATGAGGCGCTGGCTTACGAGCTGGCGCAGAATGGCATCGTGACCCGCGAAGACCTTGCCGACCTGGCCACCGACGAGCTGATCGAGCTCGCCATCGAGGGCATCGACGAGGAACGCGCGGCAGAATTGATTATGGCAGCGCGCGAGACCTGATCACGTCGACACCCACTGCCGCGGGCGAATCCCGGGGCGGAGCAGTGCAGATGCAGGGCAATCGCGGGCAGGTCAGGAGTAGACGAAATATGTCGGACGTAACAATCAAGCAATTGGCCACAGTGCTGGCCACTCCGGTGGACAAGCTGCTCGCGCAGCTTGAAGAAGCCGGAATGAAGTTCTCCGACCCGGAGCAGTCGATCAGCAGCAAGGAAAAGGTCAAGCTGCTCGGCTTCCTGCGCCGCAACCATGGCAAACGCGAGGCTTCCGCCGAGGACAGCGCGCCGAAGCAGGTCACGCTCAAGCGCCGGACCGTCAGCGAGCTGACCGTCAACCCGGGTCAGCGCGGCGCGGCGACCAAGACGGTGAATGTCGAGGTCCGCCAGAAGCGCACCTACGTGAAGCGGAGTGTCGTCGAGGATCAGGGCAAGGTGCTCGATCCCGAGCGCGAGGACGCGCTGCGCAAGCTCGAAGAGTCGCAGGCCAAGCGCGATGCCGAGGAGCAGGCGCGCCAGGAGGCGGATCGCCGCCGCCAGGAAGAGGAAGCCAGGCAGAAGGCGGCGGAAGAAGCCCGTCTGAAGGCCGAAGAAGAAGCCAGGGCCGCCGCTGCCGCCGAGGCGAAGAAGCAGCAGAAGGAGACCCTTGCGGAAACCGAGGCTGCTGCGGGCGATGTCGCGCCCGTTGTGCCGGAAGTTCCCGTGGAACGGCCGCGGCGCGGCGAGGATCGCGCCGCCGAAGGCGCGGCCCGGCATGGCAAGCCCAAGCACGCCAGCGGCCATCGCGGCCGCGATGGCGACAGCACGCCGCCCTCCAAGCGCTACTTCGGCAATGAATTGCACCTCTCGCAGGAAGGCAGCGCGCGCCGCACCGGCCGCAAGAAGCCGCGTTCGCGGCCGCTCGAGCAGTCGCGTTCGTCGGGCACGCATGGATTCTCCAGGCCTTCGGCACCGGTCGTACGCGAAGTGCAGATCGGCGAGACGATCAGCGTCGCCGATCTCGCCCAGCGCATGGCGATCAAGGGAGCCGAGGTGGTCAAGGTCCTGTTCAAGATGGGCGTCATGGCCACGATCAACCAGGTCATCGATCACGACACCGCGCAACTGGTGGTCGAGGAAATGGGGCACACCGCGGTAAAGGCCGCCGAGACCGACGCAGAAGTGAGCCTGCTGGCCCACGCCGAGGTTTCCGGCGACGCCGAGCCACGTCCGCCGGTGGTCACGATCATGGGCCACGTCGATCACGGCAAGACGTCGCTGCTCGACACGATCCGCCGCACCAAGATCGCCGCAGGCGAAGCCGGTGGCATCACCCAGCACATTGGCGCGTACCACGTCGAAACGCCGAAGGGGGTCATCACCTTCCTCGATACGCCGGGCCACGCCGCCTTCACCTCAATGCGCCAGCGCGGCGCCCAGGCCACCGATATCGTGATCCTGGTGGTCGCTGCCGATGATGGCGTGAAGCCGCAGACGATCGAGGCGATCAAGCACGCGCGCAGCGCCAAGGTGCCGTTGATCGTCGCCATGAACAAGATGGACAAGCCGGAGGCCAATCCGGAAAACGTCAAGCAGGGCCTGATCCAGCATGAGGTCGTGCCCGAGGACTGGGGCGGCGATGTGCAGTTCGTGCCGCTGTCGGCGAAGACCGGCGAAGGCGTCGATGCCCTGCTCGAGGCGATTTCGCTGCAGGCCGAGCTGATGGAGCTCAAGGCCGTGCGCGAGGGTCGCGCATCCGGTGCGGTGATCGAATCGAGTCTCGACAAGGGGCGCGGCCCGGTGGCTACGGTCCTGGTCCAGCAAGGCACGCTCAGGAAGGGCGACTTCGTGGTCTGCGGCGTCGAATATGGCCGCGTGCGTGCGTTGTTCGACGAGACCGGCACGCAGATCGAGGAAGCGGGTCCATCCATCCCGGTGCAGCTGCTCGGCCTGTCCGGCGTGCCCGAGGCGGGCGACGATTTCGTCGTCGTCGCCGACGAGCGCCTGGCCAAGGATGTTGCCCTGCAGCGCGAAGCCAAGCGTCGTGATACACGCCTGGTCCAGGCTGCCGGCAACCGCATGGAAGACGTGCTGGCGCAGATGGGCCAGGGCGGCGAGGGCCAGCTCTCGCTCAATCTCGTCATCAAGGCGGACGTGCAGGGCTCGACCGAGGCGCTGGTGCAGTCCCTGACCGCACTGAGCAACGACAAGATCAAGATCAACGTGATCTCGTCGGGCGTGGGCGGCATCACCGAATCCGACGCGACGCGCGCCGCATCGTCGAAGGCGACGATCATCGGCTTCAACGTGCGTGCGGATGCCGCGGCCCGGCGTGTTGTTGATTCGAGCGGCCTGGACCTGCGCTACTTCTCGATCATTTACGACGTGATCGACCAGGTCAAACAGGTCGCCACCGGCCTGCTCGGCGTCGAGATCCGCGAGGAAATCATCGGTGTCGCCGAAGTGCGCGACGTGTTCCGCTCGTCCAAGTTCGGCGCGGTCGCCGGCTGCATGGTCGTCGAGGGCACGGTCAAGCGCAACAAGCCGATCCGCGTCCTGCGCGACAGCACGGTGATCTTCGAAGGCGAACTCGAGTCGCTGCGCCGCTTCAAGGAACTGGTCGACGAAGTGCGCAACGGCACCGAGTGCGGCATCGCGGTCAAGCAGTACAACGACGTCAAGGCCGGCGACCAGATCGAGTGCTTCGAACGCATCGAAGTGCAGCGGACGTTGTAGGGGGCCGGGATTCGGGATTTGGGATTGGGGATTCGATAGAGCAGAATCCCGCGGCCATCCCGCTTGTCGAATCCCGAATCTCCAATCCCGAATCCCGGAGAAAAGCCATGGCCGATTTCACCCGATCCGATCGTGTTGCCGTGCAGTTGCGCAAGGAGATTGCCGTGCTCGTGCATCAGGCCGTGCGCGACCACGCCTTGCCTTCCGTGAGTGTTTCCGATGTCGAGGTGACCAAGGACCTCGACATGGCGAGGGTTTTCGTCACCACCCTGCTGTCCGATGAGTCGACGGCCGCCGTGAAGGCACTGAACGAGATGGCTTTCGAGTTCCGTCGCGAACTGTCGCGCACGCTGAAGATGCGCCGCGTTCCCGAGATCCGTTTCCTCTATGACGACTCGGTCGATCGTGGCGAGCGGATCGAATCGCTGTTGCGCGAGAATCCTCCCGGCAAGGAGTGATGGCAAGGCCGCAGAAAAAGCGCTGGCGTGACGTCAACGGCCTGCTGTTGCTCGACAAGCCACGGGGCCTCAGCTCGAACCAGGCCCTGCAGAAGGCGCGGCATCTGTTCGCCGCCGCCAAGGGCGGGCACACCGGCAGCCTCGATCCGCTGGCGACCGGACTGTTGCCGCTGTGTTTCGGCGAGGCCACGAAGATCGCCGGCCTCCTGCTCGGCTCGACCAAGGCATATGCGGCCGAATGCCGTCTCGGCATCAGTACCGACAGCGCGGATGCTGACGGCGCGGTGATCGAGACTCGCGCCATCCCTGCGCTCGACGACGAATCCATCGAGCGCGCGCTGGCAGGCCTGCGCGGCCGGATCCGCCAGGTGCCGCCGATCTATTCGGCGCTCAAGCGCGACGGCGAGCCGCTTTATCGACTGGCCCGGCGCGGCGAGTCGGTGGAGATCGAGGCGCGTGAAGTCGAGGTGATGCGGCTGGACCTGGTTGCCCGTGAAGGAGATTGCCTGCGCCTGCACGTCGAATGCGGATCCGGCACCTATGTGCGCAGCCTGGTGCGTGATCTGGGCGAAGCGCTGGGCTGCGGCGCACACGTCACGTCGCTGCGGAGGCTGTGGGTGGATCCCTTTCATTCGCCAAAAATGACGACTATTCCGGAGCTGGAGGCGCTGGCCGGCGAGGGTTGCGAGGCGCTGGATCGCCTGCTGCTGCCGATCGAGGCCGGCCTTGGCGCCTATCCGGTGGTGGTTCTGGACGAGCAGGACAGCCTCAGGCTGAGCCAGGGGCAGGTCGTGCGGCTGGCCCGCGAGCCCGGTCTGTGCGTGGCCAAAACGGCCACGGGCCGCCTGCTGGCGCTGGCCGAGGCCCTTGCGGACGGCACCCTGCGCAGCGTGCGGGGCTTCAATCTCGCCTGAACGAAAAGGCCAAAACAGGGATTGACGCGCAGACAACTTGTTGCAATGCACCTTTGCCAGCTAAAATAAGCAGCTTTCCCGGCAAATACTTCAACGCGGGGCTTGGAAACCGTCACCGGGTGGTGACCGTTCCCAAGCCTCGCCCTCGTTCCATAAGGGTTTACCAACATGTCGCTCAACGTAGAAACCACCAGCAAGATCATCGCCGATTATGGCCGCGTCGCCAACGACACCGGTTCGCCGGAAGTCCAGGTCGCTCTGCTCTCGGCCCGCATCGAACATCTGTCCAAGCATTTTTCCGATCACGACAAGGATCACCATTCGCGTCGTGGCCTGTTGAAGATGGTCAACCAGCGCCGTCGCCTGCTCAATTATCTCAAGAGCAAGGACAACGATCGTTACAAGACCCTGATCGAACGCCTCGGCCTTCGTAGGTAACTCTTGCGTTCGTCCGTGAACGCTGCGCGCGCGGCCATGGCAAGTGGCTGAGCGTATCGGTTCCGGATGAAGTCCAAAAGCAGCCATCCATGGCTGCACTTCTCACCAGTAGCTCGAGCACGCCTTGCATGGCGCGGCCGCGCAAACTCAAACCAGGACAAGCAAAGTGGCGAAAGTAACCAAGACATTCCAGTACGGCAATCATCAGGTCACACTGGAGACGGGCGAAATCGCTCGCCAGGCCAGCGGTGCCGTCATCGTCAGGATCGACGATACCGTCGTGCTGGTCACGGCAGTCGGCGCGAAGTCGGCGCGCGAGGGACAGGACTTCTTCCCGCTCACCGTCGATTACCAGGAAAAGTTCTACGCCGGTGGCCGCATTCCCGGTGGCTTCTTCAAGCGCGAAGGGCGCCAGACCGAAAAGGAGACGCTGACGTCGCGCCTCATCGATCGCCCGATCCGTCCGCTGTTCCCGGAGCATTTCCGCAACGAAGTGCAGATCATCGCCACCGTGATGTCGATGAATCCGGAAGTCGACGGCGACATCCCGGCTTTGCTCGGCGCCTCTGCTGCACTGGCGCTCTCCGGCCTGCCGTTCGACGGCCCGATCGGCGCGGCCAAGGTCGGCTACGCCAATGGCAATTACATCCTCATGCCCATCGGCCACCGAACTGAAGACTTCCGAGCTTGAGCTCGTCGTCGCCGGCACCGCAAACGCCGTGCTGATGGTCGAGTCCGAAGCCAAGCTGCTCAGCGAAGACGTGATGCTCGGCGCCGTCATGTTCGGCCACAATGCGGTCAAGGACGCGATCAAGGCGATCAACGAGTTCGTGGCTGAAGTCGGCAAGAAGTCCTTCACCTGGATTGCTCCGGAGCGCAACCCCGCGATCACCGCAGCCATCAAGTCGGCCGTCGGCGATCGTCTGACCGCGGCCTATGCCGTGGCTGACAAGATCGAGCGTCGCGACGCGATCAGCGCCCTGAAAAAGGACGTCATCGCCGGCCTGAAGGCGGACGCCGAGGCCAATGGCTGGGCGGCTGGCGATCTGGCCAAGGAATTCGCCGAACTCGAATACACCACCCTGCGCGCTTCGGTGCTTGCCACCAAGAAGCGCATCGATGGCCGCGCCCTCGATACGGTGCGCCCGATCACGATCCGCACCGGCCTGCTGCCGCGCACGCACGGCTCCGCGCTGTTCACGCGTGGCGAAACCCAGGCCCTGGTCACGGTCACCCTCGGTACCGGCCGCGATGCGCAGATCATCGATGCCGTCGAAGGCGAGTCGAAGGATCCGTTCCTTTTCCACTACAACTTCCCTCCGTATTCGGTCGGCGAAGCGGGCCGCATGATGGGCCCGAAGCGTCGCGAGATCGGCCACGGCCGCCTCGCCAAGCGCGGCGTGCTCGCGGTCAAGCCGTCGATGGAGGATTTCCCGTACGTGCTGCGCGTCGTCTCGGAGATCACCGAGTCGAATGGCTCCTCCTCGATGGCCTCGGTCTGCGGATCGTCGCTGGCGATGATGGACGCCGGCGTGCCGCTGAAGGCACCTGTAGCCGGTATCGCCATGGGCCTGGTCAAGGAAGGCAGCGACTTCGTCGTGCTTTCCGACATCCTCGGTGACGAGGACCATCTCGGCGACATGGATTTCAAGGTGGCCGGTAGCGCCGACGGCATCAGCGCGCTGCAGATGGACATCAAGATCGACGGCATCACCGAAGAAATCATGAAGGTCGCGCTGGCCCAGGCCAAGCAGGGTCGCCTGCATATCCTCGGCGAGATGAACAAGGCACTCAGTGCTGCACGCACCGAGATGAGCGAATTCGCGCCGCGCCTGCTGACCATGCGCATCCATCCGGACAAGATCCGCGAAGTGATCGGCAAGGGTGGTTCGGTTATCCGTTCGATCACCGAGGAGACCGGCACCACGATCGACATCACCGACGACGGCACCATCATCATCGCTTCGGTCAACCGTGCCGCCGCGGACGAGGCCAAGAAGCGCATCGAGATGATCGTTTCCGACGTCGAGCCGGGTCGCATCTACGAGGGCAAGGTCGCCAAGCTGATGGACTTCGGTGCATTCGTCACGATCCTGCCGGGCAAGGACGGTCTCGTCCATGTCTCGCAGATCTCCAACGAGCGCGTCGAGAAGGTTTCCGACAAGCTCAAGGAAGGCGATCTGGTCAAGGTCAAGGTGCTCGAAGTCGACAAGCAGGGCCGCATCCGCCTCTCGATGAAGGCCGTCGAGGAAGGCGAGGGCGTCAGCGTCTGATTCTGCGCGCCAACGATGTGAACGAAGAAGCGGGCCTCGGCCCGCTTTTTCGTTGCGCAATTCATGGCGCCGGGGCGGATGATCCAGCCGTCGCCGCTGCCAAATCCTGGGCAGGTTTCGTCCCCGCATCCCCTCGATGCCGGAAGATCGGGGGGCGTCAGCAATCTTCGGCGCCAATCTTCCAGTTGCCGCTTTCCTTGCGCAAAAGTACCCCGCACGTCATTTCATAGGCCCGGTCGCCGCTGCCGACCACCGTCTTTACGCGTGCCAGCGCGGCGGAGCCGAGGAACCGCATCTCGCCGATTTCGAGTTTTCCGCCGTGCGCGGGCACGAAGAAGCTGGCGAACATGCTCTCGTAGGACCGGCCATTCCGGGCCTGCTGGTCTCGGGTTGCCTGGCTGCGCTCGGTGCTGAAGTACGCCAGGAGGTCGTCGCTTTTCGCTGCAGCACCCGCGGATTGCCAGTACTTCGTCAACGCCTGGCGAGCCGCAGGACCATCCGCGCTATCGGCGCCGCCCGAAGTTGCCACGCGATCGCGCAAGGTGTCCGGGGCCAGCACGAGATCGACGCTGTAGCTGGAAACGACCGAGCACCATTTCTCACCGCACGCACCCTGGCCCTGCTCGAGCGTGCCGCCCAGGTGGCCGCCGGCATCGGATTTCATGGTTGCGACAAGTTCTGCCACGCCGTTCATCACGCCGTTGCCCGACGCGCGACAGGTGCCCTCTGCGGTGCAGGACTCGACCGAGAGGGCTTGCTCGTCCTCATTCAGCGTCCAGCGCACGACCGGCGCCTTGTTGGCGATCGTCCATGCGGTGATCGCGGCCGGGCGGTCCTCCGCATCGCGCCAGGCATCGGCTGGAACCTCGCGATCGAACAGATAGACCAGGGTCTTGCGCTTCTGGCGCTGGCTTTCCCTCCATGCATAGGCGTGCGCGGGCCTGAAGCGATCGGTAGCCGCCGTTTGATCCAGATCGGTGCTGGACAGGCTGCCTTCGCCGGATGCCTTGCCGCCACTGGCGGCGAGACAGACTGGTGGCAGCAAGGCAAGGACCAGCAGGGCAGAAAGAGTTTGAGTACGGCGCATGTTCATTGGCTCCATGAGTGGCTATGACGTTCAGTAAATGCACGGGCACGTTCGATGCGAACGCGAATGCCTCTGGATCGAGCGCGGGAGGAGCCTGGCTGCCCGTGCAGGGGAGGGCACGGCCACGCAGCATGTTCCGTCGCGCCGGCAGGTTCTGGCGCGCAAATTGCTTCAAGTTGCTTGAAGACGAAGCGAGGGTGCCGCTGCAAGGCCGGGCAGTCGCCCTGGCGTGCCTTCGGGCACGGATTGCGAACGGCGTTCCGGGATCGCTGCCACGTGCGCGTGCGCGCAGCACGGGTCCCTGGCCGAATTCAGCGGAAGGCTCGGGGCCACCACGGTGAAAACAACGGTGAAAACTTGCGTCCCGCGCTGTGTCGCAAGATGGCGGATTCAGCTAGGCTGTAGTGCTTGTCGAGAAGGGTATTCCGTGTTTCGATCGATCTGTTCAACGTGTGTCCTGTCCGCCGTTCTCGCCATTTGCGCCGCATCGGCGCCAGTGGTGCATGCCGAGGAATCGACTGGAATACTCGTGCTGGGGCGCGTCAGCGACGACCCCAAGGCGCAATTCGAGCCGATGAAGACCCTGATCGACTACGTGGCCTCGAAGATGGGCGACGTCGGGATCCGGGAAGGCCGCGTCCTGATGGCGCGCGATGCCCTGCAGATGGCCAGCTACCTGCGCCGCGGCCGCGTCGACTGGGTCACCGAAACCGCCGGCGGCGCGATGCTGCTGCAGCGCAGGTCGGGCGCGGACACGTTCCTGCTTTCCGATCGCAATGGCATACGCCGCTACCACACCGTCTATTTCGCCCGTCGCGACGGCGAAGTGAAGTCGATCGACCAGCTTCGCGGGCATCGCATCGCCTTCCAGAACCGGACCTCGACCAGCGCCTACTTCATTCCGTCCATGGAGCTCCTCGGGCGCGGCATGCAGTTGGAAATCCTCGGCTCTCCGTTCGATCGTCCGGACGCCAACTCGGTCGGCTACGTCTTCGCCAGGACCGAACGCAACATCGCCACCTGGGTGCACAAGGGGCTGGTCGATGTCGGCACGGTAAGCAATCTGAACTGGACCAATCCGATCCAGGTGCCCGAGTTCTTCAAGAGCGATTTCGTCGTGCTGCATGAAAGCGCCGAAGTGCCACGGGGAGTCGAAGTCGTGCGCGACGATCTCGAACCCAGGGTCAGGGTGCGCCTGCGTGAAGTGCTGCTCGGCATGGCGCGCGATCCCGCGGCGGTCGGCCTTCTTGACCGGTACCACCTCTCGTTGCGCTATTTCGACCTCGAACCTCGTGACAGGAAGGATCTGGAACGCCTGCGCGCCGGCATCACCAGGATCGGGGCCGAGATCGAATGATGTTTCGGCTCGGATTGCAGGCCCGCTTCCTGTCCCTGGTGGCCATCGCACTGCTGCTTTCGGCGCTGGCCATGGCGGCCTTGCTGCAGCGCCAATGGGCCCTGCGCGACGAAGTGGTGGAACTGAGCCGGGCGTCGATCCAGGACCTGATGATCGAAAGGCTGCAGGAGCAGGCCAGGGCTGTCGGCGCGAGCAGCGCCGAGGCGCTGGTCAACCCACTCTACAATTTCGATCTGGAAATCATCGGACGCATCGTCGGCGACGTGCTCGCACAACCCGATGTCCAGTACGTCACCGTCTACGACCCCCATGGCGCAGTCATCCACGATGGCACCGATTCGATCGCCAGCTACGGGCAGGTCATGTCCGATCCCCCGGCCAGGGCGATCATCAACGCCAGCCATCTTCTGATCCAGCACAACGACGACATGCTCGATGTTTCGGCACCGATCCTTCTTGGCGAGGAGCGCCTTGGCGGAATCCGCATCGGTTATTCGCTCGCCTCGGTAAAGCGCTACGAGTCGAGCGCCACGCACGAGCTTGGTGAGCGGCTTGGCGAAATCGGCCGGCGATACCTCTTCGGTGTCGTCATCCTGTTCGGAGTGGCGATAGCGCTCGGAGTCGCAATCAGCTTCATCATGCAGCGCATCCTTATCCGGCCGATCCGTCGGCTCGCGCAGGCTGCGCATGAAATCGAATCGGGCAACCTCAGCCTGAGCCTGCCCGGGTACCATCATGGCGACGAAATCGGCGAACTGGTGCAGGCATTCGAGCGCATGACCGACGGCATCGTGCGCAGGGACCGCGACATCCGGCGCATCGCCAATACCGACTCGCTGACCGGACTGGCCAACCGGCGCGCGTTCCGTGAGCGCCTCGATGGCTACGTATCGGAAGGCCGCGACCATGAGTTTGCATTGATACTCGCCGACATCGACGACTTCAAGCCGGTCAACGACAACCTCGGCCACGATGTCGGCGACAAATTGCTGATCCGGTTCGCGGAACGCCTGCGCCGGGTGGTGAACGGCCACGACGAGATCGAGGCGAAGCCTTCGCGCCTCGGCGGAGACGAATTCATCCTTCTCGCACGTGCCGCTCCCGGAGTGTCCACTCCATTTCGCAAGATCCTGGTGCGGTTGGCTGAAGACCTTGTCGACGAGTTCCGTCGACCGACGACCATCGACGATCGCGAGTTCGTTTTCAGTGCCTCATTCGGAATCGCCGTGTTTCCAGACGATGCGGTTACTCCAGCGCAGCTGATGAAATCGGCCGATACGGCCATGTACGCGGCGAAACGAATGGGCAAGAACCGCTATTGCTTCCACGATTCCAACGAATCATCCGGCGAGAAAGGCGGCATGCCGACTGATTCGGGGGAAACCGGCACGCCCACCCATTGAGGCGCCACATCAGTCGGTACAGGCATCGGAACGTGCGTGCATTTGCCTATGGGAAGGGTCGACGGCTTCACGAGGCCACTCCGGCCTCGATGCTGCTTTTCGAGACCCGGTCCAGGCATGTAGGGCCGCCTGCAAGCACCAGTCACATTTCTACCCGGTAGCCGATGTAGTAGAAAAGCAGGTTGCTGTTTTCATTGACCAGGTCGCTGTTGGAGCGGGATCTCTCCATGCTCACTTCCGACTCAAGCGAAATCTTTTCGCGCAATTGATAGGTCATCCTCAGCGAGGGCGATAGTCGCTTGAAACTCGATCCGTTGTTCAGCGGATCCGGGTTCTTGTTGTCCTGGATGTAGTAACGCAGCGTCGGTTCTATCGTCCAGCGGTCGGTTGGACGAAAGCGCGCATTGACCGAAGCGAGCCACGCATCATAGGCACGTGAAGTAAGTCGCACGCCGTTGAATACGAGTACGCTGGAAGGGGTGAAAATGCCCGTGCCAATCGCCTGGAGAGTGTACGAATAGACGTCCCCGGTTCCGAGGGTCGCGGGTAGTGAATCGGTTGCGATCGTGCCGCTTACGCTCGACAGGCGGAACTCGGCTCCAAGCTGCCAGTGACTGGTAACCGGGTGTTGCGCACCGAGCAGAAGTACCTTTGATACAGGCGTCAGGCCGAGCGCCTCTCGCTCAATCTGCTCAGGGGACCCGGCGTCGAAGAGATCCTGTAGCGAACTGGTGGGCCGACCGAGCAGGGCGTTGGTCAACTGCAGCGGGGGGCTGCGCCTGTAGTCGTAGAGGAAGTTGAAGTTCGTTCCACTGCCAAAGGTAAATGTTCCCTGCGCCGAGGCGATGTTGATGCGGTTGAAATGAATGTCGTAGTCCAACAGGGAAAACAGGGACAGTTTCGGGGTGAAGTAACGGATCTCATTGCCCACGGAGCGGCGGTCGACATAGCCCTCGGCGCGTTGTTCGACCGCATACAGCCCGAAGCCGAGTCCATCGAGCAGCTTGTCGTTGTCCAACGTCGCGCCGTAGAAATGCTTTCGCCCGCCCAGGGTGCTTTCCGCAGGCGTTCCGGCGAAGGCGCCAATTCGCCATGACGGTCCTACGCCATAGTGCATCGTGACGCCATCGAACCGGCCCAGCACGGCTCCACTCGTGGAGCTTTGCCTGCCCGCTCGCGCATCGAACCGCATTTCGACGTTCTTGAAGTCCGCATACAAGGCGGAGAGCCTGTTCTGGCTGGGTTGGCCATTGAGGAAACTCAGCACGGATACGTTGCGAAATACGAAACGATTGTCCCAGCCGTTGCCCCGGTAGCGCGCGTTGGCGTCCAGGTTGGTAACCACCGACGACTGGTCGTTCGAGGAAATGTCCTGCACGTCGATGACAGTGCCGTCTGTTCCCGGAGTGATGATGGTCGTTTCGTTGCGGATGCGTGATTGGCCTCCGTAGTACGACTGGGCGACGCTTCCCCAGTACAGCCACTGTGGCGAGCCTGCTGATTTAGCCCCGGGAGAACCGCTTTCGCCGATTGCGGCCAATCGTTCCCTGACCCTGGCGGCGCCGGGCGAATTCGAATAGAGCTTGAGATAGAGCTCATACTCGGCCCGGGCCCTCTCAAGCTCGCCAAGTCCTTCGCGCGCGTTGCCGATCAGTTCCTGCGCATCCATGGATGCCTTGTTCGGTGGCAGGTTGAGGATCTGATTGAGCAGGGCGGTCGCCTGCTCATAGCGGCCGGCAGTCATTTCCGCCCGCGCCCGGGCCAACTGGGCGTCGGCGTCGATGTTGGCGGGCGGCGTTGCAGTCGCTGGCGCTTTCTCCGCTTCCGTCATTGCCGCCTCCGGCGTTGCCTCTGCCGAAGGCGGGACTGCGGGAGTGGTCGCCTGGGGCATGGCGGGACGTTCAGCGGGTTGCCTTGCGGCAGTGTCTGGTGCACGCAGGATCGCGACCAGGCTGTGGTTGTCGGGACCCAGGCTCACCTGCAGGATTTCGACGGGCGCGGCGAAATCGAGATCAACCCGGCGGAATGATGCGGTTTGCAATCCGGCGCGATAGCGCACGGTTATCGCCGGCAATCCCAGCGAAGGCGGCACATAGCGGATATCTTCCACGACGCCCCTGATGGATGCGTCACTCGCCGTAATTGCAAAGAAGACCTGCAGTTCGCTGCCTCCGGGCGTCACCAGGTGGCGCCGATACTGGATCTGGGCAGCGAAACGCACTACCACCGCGATGCCGTCCTCCTGGTGTACGACATCGATATCGTCAAGGACCTGTGCAATCGATTCTGGCGCAGCCATGATGAAGGCCAGCAGTGCGAGTACCGTACCAGCGCGCCTCCAGCTCCGGAAGAATGCGCAAAGCACGGAGCGGAGGCCGGCTGACTGCGTTCGGCTAGTCGAAGCCGCCATCGGTTGCACGGTGGTGATTGCTCCGCGGCTCCTCAATGGTGGTGAAGGTGGAGTCGCGGTAGAGATGACAGCTGCCAGTGCAGTCACGAAGTTCGCTCACTGTGTAGAAGATGGTTGTCGGACGCTCGGTCTTCTTGTGTGCATCCTGCCGATAGTTGTTGGCGTGACAACCCGCGCAGTCGGGGCGATATGCGGGGAACCGCCAGGCAATGACCTCGTTGTTGGTGGTGTGGCAGTCCGTGCACTGCACGCCCGATCGATGTGCGCGATATGCGGGCGACACATGGAGGTACGCGGTAACGGGAATCCACGATGTGGTCCGGTGACAGGCATCGCAGGACCTTGTGGTCACGAAATGGTTCGCCGGCTTGCCGGTCGCACTCGATCCGTTGTGGCAACTGGAACAACTGCCGGGTGCGACTCCCGTATGGCTGAAAGTCGCCGGGATCCAGGCGGTGGTGCGATGGCACTGGTCGCAACTGGCGGTCGTCGGCAGATGGTTGGCCGGCTTGCCGGTCGCGGTCGAGCCGTTGTGGCAGGTCGAGCAGCTGCCGGCGTGACACCGGTGTGGTCGAAGGTGGCCGGGATCCAGGCGGTGGTGCGGTGGCACTGGTCGCAACTGGCGGTCGTCGGCAGATGGTTGGCCGGCTTGCCGGTCGCGGTCGAGCCGTTGTGGCAGGTCGCGCAGCCGCCGGGCGTGACGCCGGTGTGGTTGAAGGTGGCCGGGATCCAGGCGGTGGTGCGATGGCACTGGTCGCAGACTGGCGGTCGTCGGCAGATGGTTGGCCGGCTTGCCGGTCGCGGTCGAGCCGTTGTGGCAGGTCGCGCAGCTGCCGGGCGTGACGCCGGTGTGGTTGAACGTGGCCGGGATCCAGGCGGTGGTGCGATGGCACTGGTCGCAGCTGGCGGTGGTCGGCAGGTGGTTGGCCGTTCTTGCCGGTCGCGGTCGAGCCGTTGTGGCAGGTCGCGCAGCTGCCGGGCGCGACGCCGGTGTGGTTGAACGTGGCCGGGATCCAGGCGGTGGTGCGATGGCACTGGTCGCAACTGGCGGTGGTCGGCAGGTGATTGGCCGGTCTTGCCGGTGGCGGTCGTAGCCGTTGTGGCAGGTCGAGCAGCTGCCGGGCGCGACGCCGGTGTGGTTGAACGTGGCCGGGATCCAGGCGGTGGTGCGATGGCACTGGTCGCAGACTGGCGGTCGTCGGCAGGTGGTTGGCCGGCTTGCCGGTGGCGCGTCGAGCCGTTGTGGCAGGTCGAGCAACTGCCCGCGCTTACGGTGCTGTGATCGAAGGTCGCCGGCAACCAGGCGGTCGTGCGGTGGCACTGGTCGCAACTGGCGGTGGTCGGCAGGTGATTGGCCGGCTTGCCGGTGGCGGTCGAGCCGTTGTGGCAGGTCGAACAGCTGCCCGCGCTGACGGTGCTGTGATCGAAGGTCGCCGGCAGCCAGGCGGTAGTGCGGTGGCACTGGTCGCAGACTGGCGGTGGTGGCGATATGGTTGGCCGGCTTGCCGGTGGCGGTCGAACCGTTGTGGCAGGTCGAACAGCTGCCAGCACTGACTGTTCGATGATCGAAGGTGGCCGGCAACCAGGCGGTGGTGCGATGGCACTGGTCGCAAGCTGGCGGTGGTGGCCAGATGGTTGGTCGGCTTGCCGGTGGCGGTCGAACCGTTGTGGCAGGTCGAGCAGCTGCCAGCGCTGACGGTTCGTGTGATCGAAGGTGGCCGGCAACCAGGCGGTGGTGCGATGGCACTGGTCGCAGACTGGCCGTGGTGGCCAGATGGTTGGTCGGCTTGCCGGTGGCGGTCGAACCGTTGTGGCAGGTCGAACAGCTGCCAGCGCTGACTGTTCGGTGATCGAAGGTGGCCGGCAGCCAGGCGGTGGTGCGATGGCACTGGTCGCAACTGGCCGTGGTGGCCAGATGGTTGGCCGGCTTGCCGGTGGCGGTCGAACCGTTGTGGCAGGTCGAACAGCTGCCAGCGCTGACGGTGCTGTGGTCGAAGGTGGCCGGCAACCAGGCGGTGGTGCGATGGCACTGGTCGCAACTGGCCGTGGTGGCCAGATGGTTGGCCGGCTTGCCGGCTGCGGTCGAACCGTTGTGGCAGGTCGAACAGCTGCCTGCGCTGACGGTGCTGTGGTCGAAGGTGGCCGGCAACCAGGCGGTGGTGCGGTGGCACTGGTCGCAACTGGCCGTGGTGGCCACATGGCTGGTCGGCTTGCCGGCCGCTGTCGAGCCGTTGTGACACGTGGAGCAGCTGCCTGCGCTGACCGAGCGGTGATCGAAGATCGCCGGCACCCAGGCCGTGCTGCGATGGCACTGGTCGCAACCGGCTGTCGTGGAAACGTGGTTGGCTGGCTTGCCGGCAGCGGCAGAGCCATTGTGGCAACTGGTGCACGCCGATCCGCTTACGCTCGAATGGTCGAATCGCGCGACGGTCCAGAGGGTGGTCTGGTGGCAGGATTCACAGCCCTGGGTTACGGGTATGTGATTGGACGAAATCCGGGTGTTGGCGATTCGCGAGCCCAATCCGTGGCAACTGGCGCAATCGCGTGGCGTGCCACGCAGGACGCCACGGACGTGACAGGTCTCGCATTTCGCATCCTTGTGCGCGCCGCGCAAGGCAAAGCCGGTACTGAGGTGATCGAAATCACTGCTTGCCGTAACAGGTTTCTCGGCAGGCTCGCTTGCGGCCGCCTGCCCGCCAGCGAGCCAGCAGTGCTGCCGAAGCGCAAATGACAATGCCCAGGCCAATTTTTCGCAACCGGTTGATCACTGCCAGCACGCCCCCCGGCGACTATTTCAGGATCTCTGTGAAAGTCCGCGTTGTATGGCACCGCTCGCACTTCCGCCCAAAAGCTCCCTCGTGCTTGTCGTCACCGGAATGGCAGGAAACGCAATCACTGGCCAGCTGCGGTGAATCCATGGTGCTCCCGCGATGGCACTTGTTGCAACTGATACGCGCATGGCCTCCCTGCAGCGCGAAACCGGTTTCCCGGTCGTGGTCGAATTCTCCCAAGCGCCAGTCGCGGGTGTTGTGACAGCGCACACAGTTGATGCCAAGTGCGCCCTTGTGCGCGTCGTCCTTCTCGTGGCAACCCTGGCAGGCATCCGGTGCTTCGCGGTAGCGTTGCGACGCGTGGCACTTGGCGCAGGCAATCGTGCGGTGTGCGCCCAGCAACGCGAATTCGATCTTGTCGTGATCGAAATGCGCCGGTTTCCACGCTTTCTCGTCATGGCAACTGGTACAGAGGATGCCGAGATTGCCCTTGTGTGGATCATCCTTCTCATGACAGCCGTCACAGGTATCCGGGGCTTCTGCCTTGGGCGAACCAACCTTGTGACAGGCTTCGCAAGTCGTCGTCCGATGCGCGCCGCGAAGCAGGAATGATGTCTGCGTGTCGTGGTCGAAATGGCTCTCCTTCCAGTTGCTGCTGCCATGGCAGTCTGCGCAGAGGTTGCCGTTGCTCCCCTTGTGCGTGTCGTCCTTGCGGTGGCAGCTGATGCACTCGGTGGCGGTATCCCGGAAGTGCCTGGCATCGGCGTGGCACGCCTTGCAGGTCGCTTCCTTGTGCTTTCCGTCCAGGGGAAATCCCGTTTTCCGATGATCGAAGCCAATGCTCGGCTTCCAGCCTCCCGGCTGGTGACAGGACTCGCACGCATTGCCCAGGGTATTCGCGTGTTTGTCGTCGTTGCGATGACAGCCGATGCAGGTCGTCGGGGCGCCCTTGAAAGTGATCGTATCGGAGTGGCAGCTCTTGCATTCGGTCCGCGCATGCTGGCCGACCAGTGCGAACCCCGTCTTCTGGTGATCGAATCGCAAGTCCCGCCATCCGCTGTCGAGATGGCACTGCTGGCAGTCGTTGCCGAGCGAACCTCGGTGCTTGTCGTCCTTGCGATGGCAGCTCACGCACTCCTGCGTCAGTTGCTGTGTTCGATAGGGTTTCGTATGGCAGGACGTGCATTCAACTTTCGAATGGCGACCGCCGAGCGCAAACTTCGTCAATGAGTGATCGAAATCCTGCACTTTCCAGTCGACGCTGCCATGGCATTGGGCGCAGTTCGTGCCGAGCCGGCCGGAATGGACATCGTCGCGACCATGGCAGGCGCGGCAATCGGAAGCGGCGTCGCGAAACCGTGTGCCTGCAGCATGGCAACTGGTGCAGTCGGTTCGCAGGTGCTTGCCCAGCAACGGGAAATCCGTTGTTTCGTGGTCGAAGGTTTTCAGGTCGAATACGGTGATGCTGGCTGTTCGACCCTTGTGTTCCGTATGGCAGGTACGGCATTGCGCTTCGCCCTGCCTGCCATGCATGCCGGCATGTTGCTGAATGTCCCTGGCAACCTTGTCATGGCATTCGAGGCAGACCCTGGGCTGGGCGGCCTTGTCAAAGGATACGTGGCATTTCTCGCATTCGCCTTCGATGTCGGCATGGGCCTGCGCAACGGCTCCCGGCATGACCAGTTTCCCCAAGCCAGTGGCGGCTCGAAGCGTCGCGGGAATGCACATGGCAAGGAGAATCAGGCACGCAACAAATGCCTTCCGGTCGGGCGACATGCAGTTCATCCCGAGTCAGTACATGTGCACGGCAATCACGTGGAACACGGCACTGAGGATAAGGATTCCGACGAGCGGGATATGCAGGACATGCCAAAGGGAAAATACGCGTTCGTAGGCACGATACTGCGCCGCGTCGCACGCGGCGACCAGGTAGCGCTTGATCGACAGTTCGACAGCCGGGGTGTTGCCGCGCACTCCCGCTCTTTGGGGCCCGGTGACAAGCGCATGGCAGCGGGCAGCGCTCCGGCGGGCCTTGGGTCCCAGTGCGAGCAGTGCAAGCGGTCGGCTCAACCCCGCCCGGGAAACGGAATCCGCGTGCGCCGCGAAGGCGCGCAGTTCAGCCAGCAGCGCAGGCGCCTGCGCAACCCGCATGCTGGCATCGCCGAGCAGCAATTCGGCCGCCTTCGACACCTCCTCGAAGCTGCGCTGGCGTCCGTACAAGCCGGCATGGAGGCGCCGATAGGCGAAACGGCCGACGAATCCGCTGCTGGCAACCACGACCATCGACCAGAATGCCACCGCCGCGTTCGTCGATCCGATGCGCAGCGTGCAATGCAGCAGTATCAGCACGGGGCCGAGAACGCCGAGCGTCATGTGCATTGCAAACCAATAGCGCAACGGAATAACGTTGCGAAGTGCCCTGGCACGCTTGCTCAGCGGATACAGAAGCAATATGGCCATCATGAGTCCGCCAACCACGCCCAGCCAGTACCCGACGTCTGAGCGCGCACTATAGAGGCCCGACCGGGCAACCAGGACAACCAATGCAATGGCGACGACCAGCAACGTGGACTTGAGTGCGACGCCGAATCGGGGTGGGCTGGCGGGAAGCGGCGTAGCGGGAATCGCGGACATTGGAATGGGGATCCTGTACATGGGTGGGACGGAAACGCGCAAGGCAGATTGGCGCTCGTGTCGCAACAGGTTCCCGCCTGGGCGACCGGCGCTTGCCCCATGCGACGCGGGCGTCGGCGTGGATCGGAAAGCACCAGGCACGATGGTCACCCGCCTCGTTGCGCCCCGTCTGCGATCCGCATCACAGCCATGAATACGACACTTCTGGCCCTTATCGTATACGCATTGCCGATGCTGATAGTACTCGCTGTCTACGGGTGGCGGCGTCGCCGCAGGCATGCTGAATCCTCATTGCGGCTTCAATCCGCGGCGGCGTCAGGCTTGATCGAGCCGCCGTCGCTGCACCCGGTGATCAACGCATCGCAGTGCATCGGCTCGGGTGTCTGCGTGTCGGCTTGCCCTGAAAAGGCGCTGGGGATCATCGATGGAAAGGCGGTTCTGGCCGAGCCGTCCAAGTGCATCGGCCATGGCGCCTGCATGGCGAGCTGTCCGGTCGATGCGATCAAGCTTGTCTATGGCACGGAGCGGCGCGGGATCGACATACCCGACGTCAATCCGGAGTTCGAGAGCAATGTGCGCGGCATATTCATTGCCGGCGAGCTGGGTGGCATGGGGCTGATCCGCAAGGCTGCCGAGCAGGGCAGGCAGGCGATAAAGACCATCGCCGGTCGGCCGAGGAAGCCCGCCCAGTACGATGTCCTGATCGTCGGTGCGGGGCCGGCGGGAATCTGCGCCGGCCTGGCGGCGATCGAGCAAAAGCTGACCTATCGGCTCATCGAGCAGGAAGCAGGGCTCGGCGGTTCGATATTCCACTATCCGCGCAACAAGGTCGCGATGACTGCGCCGGTCGATCTGCCGCTGGTTGGAAAGATGAAGTTCGTCGAGGTGACCAAGGAGCGATTGCTGGCCTTCTGGCAGGACATCGTGGGACGTACCCGACTCAAGATCAGCGGCAGCGAGCGCCTGGAAGCGGTGGAAAACCAGGGCGATGCATTCCAGGTCCGCACGACCCGGGGCAGCTATCGGGTCAGCAACGTGCTCCTCGCCATAGGCCGGCGCGGAAGCCCGCGAAAGCTCGACGTGCCTGGCGAGGAGCAGTCCAAGGTGACCTACCGCCTGGCTGATGCGGAGCAATACAAGGGTCGGGATGTGCTGGTCGTCGGTGGTGGCGACAGCGCCATCGAGGCCGCCCTGGCCCTGGCCGAAGCGGGCGCGGGGACGACGCTGTGCTATCGGGGAGCCGCCTTCAATCGAATCAAGGCGGCCAATCGGCAACGCCTGGAGACAGCAATTCGGGAAAAGCGGGTGTCGGCCTTGCTCGACACCGAAGTGAAGAGTATCGAAAGTGACTGCGTGCAGGTTGTTTGCGGCGATCGCGAGAAGCGATTGCGCAACGATGCGGTGATCGTCTGCGTCGGTGGAGTACTGCCAACGGAACTGCTCAAATCAATGGGCATCCGCTTTGAAACGAAGTACGGCACTGCCTAGGCGCTTGAAGCAGGGACCTGTCCGAACCGGGTGTTGCGGCAAGACCACCCCGGGGATCGCACGAATCGCATGAGAGCAATCTGCCCCCAATGCAGGGAGCGACCCGCCACGACGCGCATCCGGTGGCATGCCGTTCTGCCGATGCTGCCGGCTGGCGGACATGCCGGGTCGGGCAATTTGCGCAAGGACCGTGCAGGCGGGTTCGACTTCCCGGGTTTGCCCGGCCTTGTCGCCATCCTCATCGCGGCCTTCATGATCGCGATGATTGTCTGGTGATGGAACGGCCGTCGGGGGCCCGGATGGTCGCCGCGGCTATCGTCACACCCAGCCGGTCAGGTAGAACAGGCCGATCACGACGAACACCGAAGTGGTCTTGATCAGGGTGATCGCGAAGATGTCCTTGTAGCTTTGCCGGTGGCTGAGGCCGGTGACGGCGAGCAGGGTGATGACCGCGCCGTTATGGGGCAGGGTGTCCATGCCGCCCGAGGCCATCGCGGCGACGCGGTGCAATACCTCCATCGGAATGCCGGCGGCGTTCGCGTTGGCGATGAAGCTGTCGGCCATCGCGGCCAGCGCGATGCTCATGCCACCGGAAGCCGAGCCGGTGATGCCGGCCAGGGCGGTGACCGAGATCGCCTCGTTGACCAGCGGGTTCGGGATCGCCTGCAGGGCCGTGGCAACGGCCAGGAAGCCGGGCAATGCCGCGATGACGGCGCCGAATCCGTACTCGGAGGCGGTATTCATCGAGGCGAGCAGGGCGCCGCCGATTGCGTTCTTCGTGCCTTCGGCAAAGCTCGCGGTGACCGGGCGCCAGGCGAACACGATGACGCTGAGGATGCCGACGATCAGCGCCCCCTGCACCGCCCAGATCGCGGCGAGTTTGGAGACGTCCTGCACGATCGGATCCGGCTGGCCGATGACCGAAGGCACGAACGACTGGGTTTCGCCGTAGAAGCCCGGAATCCAGTGGGTGAAGAGGAAGTTGGCCAGGCCGACCAGTACCAGCGGCAGGATCGCGATCAGCGGATGGGCGAGCCTGTCGCCGGCAAACGGAGCCGGTTCGTTGAGCAGGTTCTCGCCGTAGCCTTCGCCGGCCCTGGCGGCTCGCCGCCGGCGCGACTCGAGGTAGGTCATGCCGACGATCAGGATGAAGACGCCGCCCAGCGTGCCGAGGATCGGCGCGGCCCAGCTGGTCGTGCCGAAGAACGAGGCGGGAATGATGTTCTGGATCTGCGGCGTGCCCGGCAGGGCATCCATGGTGAAGGTAAAGGCGCCGAGCGCGATCGTGCCGGGGATCAGGCGCTTGGGAATGTCGCTCTGGCGGAACAGCTCGGCGGCAAACGGATAGACCGCGAAGACCACCACGAACAGCGACACGCCGCCATAGGTGAGGACCGCACAGACGAGCACGATCGAGAGGATCGCGCGTTGCGCGCCTACCATCCGGATCGTCGCCGCGACGATCGACTTCGAAAAACCGGAGATCTCGATCAGCTTGCCGAACACGGCACCGAGCAGGAATACCGGGAAATAGAGCTTGAGGAAGCCGACCATCTTCTCCATGAAGAGGCCGGTGAACATCGGCGCGACCAGGCCCGGATCGGTCAGCAGCACGGCGCCGAGCGCCGCAATCGGGGCGAACAGGATGACGCTGTAGCCGCGATAGGCCACGAACATCAGGAAGGCCAGCGCAGCCAGCACGATCAACAGGGACATCCACCAACTCCGCACGGCAGCGCGCGATGCGCTTCGGTTGGGGAGTATCCGCAGTCTCCGTCCCGCGGGCCCACTGTACCAAGGTACAAGTGTCGGCCCGCCCACCACGCCGCAGACTGCGCGAAGCCCGATTACGGATCATGGCCTCAGGCCGTGGGCGGAATCACCGATTGCCGTTAGCAAAATACAGAGAGAGGGGGAGTCATGAAGCGCAACAAGATGAGTCTGGCCATCAGCATCGTCCTTGGACTGGCGTTCAATGCCGGCGTCCAGGCCCAGGACGCAAACAGCGCCCCGACCGGGGAGGAAGGCGACAGCGCCAAGGTCACCAGGCTCGAAGGCATCACGGTGACGGCGCGCAAGCGCAAGGAAACCCTGATGGACGTGCCGGTCGCAGTGACGGCATTCACGCCGGAACGCGTCGACACCCTCAATGTCCAGGATCTCAGCGACCTCGGCGGGAAGGTGCCCAACCTGACCATCTATGCGGCGCGTGGCTCGAGCAGCACGATTACTGCCTATATCCGCGGCGTCGGCCAGTCCGATCCGCTGTGGGGCGTCGACCCGGGCGTCGGCATCTACCTGGATGACGTCTATATCGCGCGTCCGCAGGGCGCCCTGCTCGACGTGTTCGACGTCGAGCGCATCGAAGTACTGCGCGGTCCCCAGGGCACGCTGTACGGCAAGAACACGATCGGCGGCGCGATCAAGTACGTTTCGCGCCAGCTGAGCCCGACTTTCGGTGGCTATGGCCAGATCACGGTCGGCAACTACAACCAGCTCGATACCAAGGCGGCGGTCGGCGGCGCGCTCGACGAGGGCGGCATGTTCCGTGCCCGCGTTGCCGTCGCCAGCCTGAACCGCGATGGATTCGGCAAGAACATCGTCACCGACCAGGAGGTCAGCGACAAGGAGATCAATGCCGCCCGGGTCAGCTTCGGCATCTTCGCCAGCGAGACCTTCGACATCATCTTCAATTACGACTGGATGGACGACCAGTCCGGCGTACGCGGCGCCAAGATGCTGCTGCCGAACCGTTTCGTGCCGACGGCTCCGCCGCTGGATTCGCGCTACGACGTGCGCAACGGCATGCCCAACGTCAACGACACCAGCATGGACGGCGCATCGGCCACGGCGACCTGGATGCTCAACGATGCATGGACGATGAAGTACATCCTCGCCCATCGTTCCTCGGATACCGAGACGAACATCGACTTCGATACGACACAGGCCAAGATCGCCGACGTCAAGGCGTTCTACAGCGACAGCCAGACGACCAACGAACTGCAGGTCAACTACGACGGCGGCGGTCGTTCGCGCGGCGTGATCGGCCTCTACAGCTTCAATGGCGACGCTGGCGGCCGGGTGCTCAACAACTTCTTCAACCTGCTGTTCGGCGATACCCAGGGCACGGTCTACACCGACAGCATCGCAGTCTACGGCGACTGGACCTTCGACCTGACCGACACCCTCAAGCTCGACGCGGGCCTGCGCTACACCGACGAGGACAAGCATGCGGTCGTGCTCAACCGCGGCTACTCGGATGGCACCTACACGACGCCGATCTCGACCGTCGCCAATTTCGACAAGACGATCAACTTCAAGAACACCTCGCCGAAGATCTCGCTCGACTACCAGGCCACGCCGGAAGTCATGATGTATGCCTCGTTCTCGCGTGGCTTCAAGTCCGGCGGCTACAACATCCGCGCCCAGGCCACGGCCGTGCCGCGCTCGGCCGAGCCGTTCAAGGACGAGCAGGTCGACAGCTTCGAGGTCGGCAGCAAGATGTCGCTGATGGATGAGTCCCTGTTCCTCAATGTCGCCGCGTTCTACAACGACTACCAGGACATCCAGCTGTCGGTGTTCACTGCCTACGACAGCAATGGCGACGGCACCAACGATGCGTTCTTCGGCGACTTCACCAATGCCGGCAAGGGCACGGCCAAGGGCCTCGAGTTCGAATACCAGTGGCTGCCCGTCGAGAACTGGCTGATCAGCGGCAACCTGGCGTACCTCAAGACGCGCTACGACGAGTACATTTTCCGCGGCCTGAATATCGCCAACGAACAGGAATTCACCAACGCTCCGGAACGCTCCGGCTCGGTCAACGTCGAGTACAACACCAACGTCGGCGATGCCGGGAACCTGGCCTTCCGCGTGGGCTACAACTACCAGAGCCGCGTGGTGGCGACGACCGAAGTGACGCGCACGGCAACCCCGATCACCCAGGGCGGCTACGGCCTGCTCAGTGCCGGCGTGATCTGGCGCACCGGCAAGGACTGGATGTTCTCCCTGCAGGGCACCAACCTGACCGACAAGGAATACCGGACCACCGGCTACAACATCAACGCTGCACTCGGCGTGTTCACCGGCTTCTACGGGGCGCCACGCCAGTACACGCTGACCGCTCGTTACACGTTCTGAGTCCCGCACGGAAGCCCGATGATCCAGGACAACGCAAGACTCGCCAGGACGGGTGCGGCAGCCGCACTGGCGCTGGGGTTGCTGATGGCCACGGGTTGCTCTTCCACGCAACCCGCGGCCAACCTGCCAAAGCTGAAGCTCGACCCGTCGCGGACGACCGTATCGGGACTGTCGTCCGGGGCGTACATGGCGACCCAGGTGCATATGGCTTTCTCCGACCATATCGCCGGGGTCGCCGCCTTGGCGGGGGGACCTTACGGATGTGCCGAAGGCAGCCTCGAGGTCGCGCTTTCGCGTTGCCTGAATCCCGCGCCTGACAAGTTGCCCGACGTATCCGCCCTGGCGGAATCGGCGAAGGCGCGTGCCGCCAGCGGCGCGATCTCTCCATTGAGCGGGCTTGAAGGCGATCCGGTGCTGGTCATGCACGGAACGCTCGACACCACCGTGGGTGCGGCAGTCAGCGCCGCCGGCGCGCAGCTCTACCGGGCGCTGGGCGGTGCGGTCGTCGAAGAAGACACCGGCCGGGCCATGGCGCACACGTTTCCGACGCTTGGGGCGGGTGTCGCCTGTGACCAGAGCGAGGCTCCCTATCTCGGCAAGTGCGATTTCGATGGCGCTGGCGAGATCCTCAAGAAACTCTACCCGGGCCTCGACGTGGCCGTCGCCGATTCCGCCACCGGCGAGTTGCGCAGCTTCGACCAGACCGCCTACCGGCCTGACGGCAAGGACGCGATGCTGGCCGATACCGGCTATGTCTACGTGCCCAAGTCCTGCGCAGCGGGCGAGACCTGCTCGCTCCACATCGCCTTGCACGGCTGCCAGCAGAATGCAGAAGCCATCGGCGATGCATTCGCCCGCGATGCCGGATACAACCGCTGGGCCGATGCCATGCACCTGGTCGTGCTATATCCTCAGACCCGCGCAAGCTACGCGCCGTTGAATCCAAAAGCATGCTGGGACTGGTGGGGTTATTCCGGGGCAGGTTACGACACGCGGGATGGCGTGCAGTTGCGCTGGCTGGCGAATGCCGCAGCGGCGCTGGGAGCGCCCCTGCAATAGGGATGGTGCTGCGACGAAGCGCGGCCTTGGTGCGTCCTGCCAGAATCGCGGCTGAAGCCGCTTCCAGTCAAGGTTGCACAGGCGCCGGCCGGGCTCCGCCGGATCGACCCAAGACGATCCACGCCGGAGTATGCGAGCCGATTCCCGCGAGCCCCCACTCATGGAATCATTCGCTGGTCCCGGCACGGCTCCGCGCAACGCACTGGCGGCGGCTTCTGACGCGATGCCCGGCATCGCGATGCGGTAAATCCGATGCTGCCTGACCTGAGCATCCTCGCGGCCGGCCTGCTCTGGCTCGGATTGCTGTTCGGCACTGCCGTCCTTGGCGATCGCCGCCCGCAGATATTCGCCCGCCACTGGTCGGCGATCTACGCGCTTTCGCTGGCGGTCTACTGCACGTCATGGACGTTCTACGGCACCGTGACCCAGGCCTCGCGCTCGGGCTGGTGGCTTCCGCCCACCTTCGTCGGAACGATCCTGCTCTATGTTTTCGGCATCGGTTTCCTCATGCGCCTGGTCACGATCGCGCGCGCGCACAACAGCAGTTCGCTCGCCGACCTCGTGGCCATCCGTCTCGGACGCAGCCCGATGCTCGCCGCGCTGGTGACCGCGGTCGCCGTGGTCGGCATCGTCCCGTATATCGCCCTGCAGCTGAAATCGGTGGCGATGAGCTACGGCATGCTCGCCCGACGCCAGGAGCTGATTGCGCCTGCCTGGCAGGACAGCGCATTGTGGGTGGCCCTGGTCATGGCGCTTTTCGCCATGCTGTTCGGTGCGCGCCGGGCCAGCGCGACAGCGCACAATCGCGGCCTGGTCCTGGCGATGGCCTTCGAATCGCTGTTCAAGCTGGTTGCGATGCTGGCGCTCGGCGCGCTGGTCTGGTTCGGCATCGAACTTCCGGTCGGCGCGCAGGCAGCGCCGCCTCCGCCCGGCGGCAGCTCCGGTTTCACCACCCTGATCATGCTCGGCGCGCTGGCCGTCTTCACCCTGCCGCATCAGTTCCATGCGGGCGTCGTCGAGTGCCGCGACGCCGAGCATGTGCGTACCGCGCGCTGGATGTTTCCACTCTACATGCTGCTGATCGCGCTGCCGATCCTGCCGCTGGCCAGGGCCGGCGATATCCTGCTCGGCCCGATGGGCGTGCCTTCCGATCTCTACGTGCTCGCCCTGCCGTTGGCCAGCGGCCATGAGCGGCTCGCCCTGATGGCCTTTCTCGGCGGGCTCAGTGCCGCCACCAGCATGGTCGTCGTCGCCACCCTGGCACTGAGCCTGATGATCGGCAACCACTGGATCGCGCCATTGCGCGTGCGCGCCGGTTGGGGTCGCGCCAAGGTGGGCGACCTGCGCGCCGAAGTGCTGATGCAACGCCGCGTGATCATCCTCGCCGTGGTCCTGCTGGCCTGGGCCTACAGTCGTGTCCTCGTCGCCAGCGACGCACTCGCCGATATCGGCGCCGTTTCCTTTTCGGCACTGTCGGCGATCGCGCCGGGCGTGCTGGTCGCGGTCTATCGTCCGCAGCTCGGCGCGCGCGCGGTCAGCGCGGGGCTCGCGGTGGGCAGCCTGGTCTGGCTCTACGTCCTCATGCTGCCGGTGCTGTCCGCCGATTCGCTGCCATGGATCAACCAGGGGCCGCTCGGCTTCGAGTGGCTCGCCCCCGACCAGCTGCTGGGCTTCGGCGAATGGAGCAGGCTGGCGCGGGCGGTGGTGCTGAGCCTGGCGGCCAACGTCGCCGTGATCGCGCTCGTGGCGAACTCGCGTCTCGCGCATGCGGCGAGGGACGGCCATCGGGGGCGCGTCGATGTCGCCGACCTGCGCGCCTTGTCCTCGCGCTTTCTTCCGGAAGAACAGGTGCAGACGCTGTTTGTCGGCACCGAGGCCGACAGCTCGGCATCGGAGCCGCTGGTCGCGGCCATCGAGCATGAACTCGCCGCCATGATCGGTGCCTCGTCGGCGCGCCTGCTGCTCACGGTCGCGCGGCGCGAGCGCACGGTCGAACTGGAGGCGGTCGCCGCCATCGTCGGCGAGACCTCGCAGGACCTGCGCTTCAACCAGCGTGTCCTCGAGGCTGCGCTGGAGAACATGAGCCAGGGCATCAGCGTGGTCGATCGCGACCTCGGCCTGGTGGCCTGGAACCGGCCCTACGCACGCCTGTTCGGCTATCCGCCGGATCTGTTGCGGGTCGGCGTGCCGGTTGCCGACCTCGTGCGCTGGAACATCGCCAACCGGATCGGTGGCGAACAGCCGATCGGCGACGAGGTGCGCAAGCGCATCAACCACATGCGCGCCGGTACGCCGTATGTCGCCGAGCGCACCTTCCCGATGGAGCAGGGCGAGCGCGTGGTCGAGATCCGCGGCAACCCGATGCCCGGCGGCGGCTTCGTCGCCACGTTCACCGACGTCACCGAGTTCCGCCGCAATGAGGCCGAGCTGATGCGCGTGGCGGAAACCCTGGAGCAGCGCGTCGGCGAGCGCACCGCGGAACTCGATTCGGCCAGGCGCGAGGCGGAAAGGGCCAATCTGGCCAAGTCACGCTTCCTCGCCGCGGTCAGCCACGACCTGGCGCAGCCGCTCAACGCGGCCCATCTGTTCACGCATGCGCTGGCCCAGCGCCTTGCGCATTCCGAGTACCGCGAATCGGTCGGCAATATCGACGGCGCGCTGACTTCCGCCGAGAACCTGCTCAGCGGCCTGCTCGACATTTCGCGCCTCGACGGCGGGCGCACGCTTGCCCAGATCGAGGCATTTCCGATCCGCGACTGGCTCAACGGCCTGGCGGCGGAATTCAGCGTGGTCGCCGCGGAGCGCGGGCTGGATCTCGTTTCCGTTCCGTCTCGCGCCTGGGTACGCAGCGACCCGCAGCTGCTGCGGCGCGTCGTGCAGAACTTCCTCGCCAATGCGGTACGGCATACGCGATCGGGCCGTGTCCTGCTCGGTTGCCGCCGCCACGGAGCGAAACTTTCGATCGAAGTCTGGGACACCGGTCCCGGCATTGCCGCCGCGGACCAGGAGCTGATCTTCGAGGAGTTCCGGCGCCTCGGTCATTCGGGTGAGGGGCTCGGGCTGGGCCTGGCCATCGCCGACCGGATCGCGCGCCTGCTCGATCACCGGCTGCTCGTGCGCTCGCGCACGGGCCATGGTTCGATGTTCGCGATCGAGGTACCGATGACGCCGCCCATGGATCTGCCGGCGCCGCCCGCCGCTGTGCCGGAACTTGCCCTGCCGCGCCGGCGCCTGCTCGTCGTCGACAACGATCCTGCGGTGCTCAAGGCGATGCAGGCGTTGCTCGCCGGCTGGCAGGCCGAGGTCCACGCCGCGCAGACGCCGGAGCAGGCCCAGGATGCCTTTGCCAGGCATGGGGCGGATGTACTGTTGCTCGACTACCATCTGGACGACCAGGTCAGCGGCCTGCAGTTGCGCGAATCGCTCGGACCTGCAGCGCGCGATATTCCCTGCGTGATCATCACCGCCGACCATGGCAAGGAAGTCGCCGATGCCGTGCTGGCCGCAGGTTGCCATCTGCTGCACAAGCCGCTCAAGCCGCTGGCGTTGCGTTCGCTGCTAGCCCAGCTGATTGCGCGCGAACCGGGCGGGAGCCAACGCGCCTAGCAGCCCGGATATGGCAAGAGGGCCCAGGCCCATGGGGATCGCGGCCGGCGTGGCACGCGGCTAGTCGCGGAAATTCTCGAACTGCAGCGGCATCTCGAGCTCGCTCTTGCGCAGCAGGGCGATCGTGGTTTGCAGTTCGTCGCGCTTCTTGCCGATGACGCGCAGCTGGTCGCCCTGGATCTGCGCCTGCACCTTGCTGCCGGAATCCTTGATCAGCTTGATGATCTTCTTCGCCAGCGGCTGTTCGATGCCCTGCTTGAGGGTGACGTTCTGGCGCGCGCTGGCGAGGTTGACATCCGCATCGCCGATTTCGGCGCAACGCACGTCGATGCCGCGTGCGGCCAGGCGTTGCATGAGGATGTCCTGCATCTGCTTGAGGCGGAACTCGGCATCGGCCTTGAGCGTGACCACGCTTTCGGACAGCTCGAAGGTCGCACCGCTGCCCTTGAAATCGAAACGCTTGTCGAGTTCGCGGTTGGCCTGGTCGACGGCGTTGGTCAGTTCGTGCGAATCGAGTTTGGAAACGATGTCGAAGGAAGGCATGGAGTGCTCCTCTGCAAAGTCGCGATTCTAACCGCGCAGGCCGTCCCGCGCTCAGCGCAATACGCGCACGCTGACCTGCGCCCAGCGGCCATGGTCGGTCATCGCCGTGATCGACTGCTCGCCGGTCTCGGTGAAGCTGTGCTCGAAGGACTGCGTGCCGTGCGTGGTCGTCTCGAGACGACCGTTGACGAGCCAACTGACGTCGCCGAGCGCGCCGAGCGCGCGCAATCGCACGGTGGCCGGTTTCTCGCTGTTCGGTGCGCGCGCCAGCGTGGCATTGTCGGCAATGCCGTCGATGCGCAGTTCCTGCGCGTTTTCGAGCCCATCGCCGGCGCAGTGCGGGGCGAGCGCGGGCAGATTCGAACGCTGCCGAAGTTCACGCGAGAGCCATGGGTAGGCCAGCGAAGGCCAGCGCGGAACGGCGAGCTCGTGCGTGGCTGGCGCCTCGCATCCCGGACCGAGGCGCAGGCCGCTGGCATCGTCGACGCGAACCTGCAACAGACCAGGCATCCAGTTGCTGGCGTCGCGCTCGGGCAGGGTCGGCGGCACCACGCCATCGAGGACCCAGGCCGTGTGCTTCTGCTGGCAGAGCCGCGGCTGGCGCTCGTCGTAGGCCAGTCCGAGCGGCCAGCAGATGTCGACTTCGCTGACGCTGGCGGGTGGTGCCTCGGGCACGGCCGACAATGCAGTCCGTGGCAGGCTGTCGACGATCTGGAACATCAGCGGCAACGCCGTCACCGCTCCGTACTGACCGGGCAGGGGCGTGCCATCGGGACGTCCGATCCAGACAGCTACGGTGTACTGGCGCGTGCCACCGATGGCCCAGGCGTCGCGGAATCCGTAGCTCGTTCCGGTTTTCCAGGCAACGCGCGGGCGCGAGCCCGTGTCGAACGTGCCGGGCCGATAGCCGGGGCGCGGATTGGCCTCGAGCACCTCGCGGATGATCCAGGCGGCGCCCTCCGAAAGCACGCGCCGTTCGACCCGCGGATCATCCGGCGTGTAGCGGACCAGGCCGCCGACGCCCTTGCGATTGAATGCGGCATAGGCGCCGGCCAGGTCCTCCATGCGTGCGCCGACGCCGCCGAGGATGATCGAAAGGTTCGGTGCCACGCCGCGCGGCAGGCGCAGGTGCAGCCCGGTATTGGCGAGGCGCGCGCTGAAGCGCGCCGGCCCGACCCGATCGAGCAGGTCGACCGCCGGAACGTTGAGCGAAAGGCGCAGGGCTTCGGCGGCGCCGACCGGTCCATTGAAGGCCATGTCGAAATTGCCGGGTCGGTAGCTGCCGAAGGACTGCGGCGCGTCGACCAGCAGGCTCTCGGAATGGATCAGCCCATCGTCGAGGGCCAGGCCGTAGAGGAACGGCTTGAGCGTCGAGCCGGGCGAACGCCAGGCGCGGACCATGTCGACATGGCCGAGCCGCGCCTCGTCGCCAAACGTTGCCGAGCCGACATAGGCCAGCGTCGAAAGGTCATCGTTGTCGACCACCAGCAGGGCCGCCGAGGTGCGCTCGGGCAGGCGCGCCAGGTAGTCGCGCACGCGCCCTTCGGCGTTGCGCTGCAGCTCGATGTCGATGCTGGTGGTGATGCGCCGCTGCCGCGGATGTTCCTGGTGCAGCCGGCGCGCGAGCAGGGCGGCGCTCAACGGCGGCTGCAGGGTCCGCGCGACGACGGATTCGATGCGCGCATCGCGTACTTCGGCTGGCGTCCACACGCCCAGCGTCGCCATGCGGTCGAGCACCTTGTCGCGCGCCTCGCGCGCCGCCTGCGCCTCGCGATCGGGACGCCAGCGGCTCGGCGCCTGCGGCAGCACGGCGAGCAGGGCGGCTTCCGCATGCGACAGTCGCCGCGCCGAATGGCCGAGGTAGGCCCACGAGGCCGCTTCGACGCCCTGCAGGGTGCCGCCGAACGGCGCGTTGTCGAGATACAGCTCGAGGATCTCGCGCTTGGACAGGTGCGCCTCGAGCTGCAGGGCGCGCAGGGCCTGGCGCAGCTTTCCGCCGATGCTGCGCGAATGCGGCTCGAGGATGCGCGCCACCTGCATGGTCAGGGTCGAGCCACCCGAGACGATGCGCCGGTTGGCGAGCAGTTGCGCAAATGCGCGGACGGCAGCGACCGGATTGATGCCGGGATGCTGCCAGAACCAGCGGTCCTCGTAGTTGACCAGGGCCTCGAGATACAGCGGCGAGACATCGTCCACCGACACCGGATAACTCCAGATGCCCTCGGCGTCCGCGAACGCGCGCAGTGGCGAGCCATCGCGGGCGACGACCACGGTGCTGCCGCGATTGGGGTCGGGCAAGGGCAACGGGAACAGGCGGTCGAGGATCAGCGCCGCAACACCCAGCAGCACCAGCACGACGACCGTGCGCTTGAACCATCGCCGGCGTGGCGCCGGGTCCGGAATCTCGCTGTTCGTGTCGGCCTTCGAAATCATGCGTGTGCCTCTGGCCTACTGCAGGAAGCGGCTTCAGCCGCGATGCCCTTCGTTCGATTTTCTTCGTTCGACATCAGGAGCAGGGGCATCGCGGCTGAAGCCGCTTCCTACAGTGAGGGATGAATGCTTCGCGGCGATTCCTCCTACGGCTGCACCACCTTGATCGTCTTCACCGCGCTGCGACCAATGCCGCGGATCTCGGGGCGGTACATGTCCTCGACCAGCGGCGGCGGCACCTCGTAGGTGCCGGGCGAAACGGCGCGCACCAGGTAGAACACGTGCGCTTCCTGGCCCTGGTTGAGCTTGAGGGCCGCGACATAACGGTCGTCGCGGAACTCCTCGTGCTGCACCTCGGCGGCACTGCTGCGATCACTCAGGGTGATGCCGTTGACGACGACGTCGGCCCACTGCTTGGAATCGGTCAGGTTGAAGTTCTCGATCTCGAGACCACCTGGCAGCAGGTCGACGAGGATCGCGTCGGGCATGGCCTCGCGCGCCTCGAGCTTGAGGCCGACGATCAACGCGTCGCCTTCCTTCAGCGGACCGGCCTGCCAGGGCTTGCCATCGAGCGTGTAGAAGGTGCGCAGGATCGCGACCTTGCTGTCGTCGACGGGCGGCGCCGATTTCGGTATGCCGACGATGTCGGTCGACAGGTACAGCGGCGGATTGCCTTGCGGTGCCAGGCGCACGCCGGCGCGCAGGTCGCTGGCGTTGAAGCTGCGACTCCAGATGCGGTCGGGCGAAATGGTCGAGGTCTTGTCGCCGATCGACAGCGTGCCGGAGACGACGGCGTCACCGTCGCTGATCAGGCCCTTGCCGAGGCGGCCGATCGCGACCTGCTCCTGGGTGCTGAGGTAAATGCGACCGCTGCCGCCCCAGCGCGACTGGTTCTGTTCGGCCTCGCGCTGTTCGGTCTTCAGCGAGCGTGCCAGCTCGAACACGCGCGCGCCGTACTCGGGCTTGCCCATGCCGTGGCGCTGCACGAGCGCGACCATGAGTGCCGTATCGCGCAGGTTCGAGCCATAGTCGCCGAGCCACTGCGGCCGGTTCACGGTTTTCGCGAAGGCTTCCGCGACCGCCTTTTCGGCGCGCGGCGCATCGCCCATCAGCTTGAGCGCGATGCCGAGCTGGACCAGCGGCAGGGCCGTGATCGACTTCTGCCGCTCGTTGTCGAACAGCGTGCGCAGGGTGCCGAGCGGTGCCCGGTTCACGCGGGCCAGCACATAGGCCGACCACGCTTCGTCGGCGAAGCGCAGGTGGTCGGCATTGTCGTAGGCGTAGTAGGGATGCCCGCCGGACAACAGGTCGTCGGACAGGCGTTGCAAGGCCTTCTGCAGCATCGCATCGGGCACGACGAATCCTTCATCGCGCGCATCGAGCAGGAACTCGGTGACATAGGGCGTGATGAACGTATTCACGCCGCTCTCGCCGCCCCACATCGAGAAGTGCCCGGAGCCGGCCTGCATCGAGGCGATGCGCCCGATCGCGCCTTCGATGCGCTGCTTGCGCTCCTGCGCGTCGAGTCCTTCCACATGCAGCTTGTCGGCGGTGGCCTGGTCGAGCAGCAGCGCGGCGAAGCCCTTGCTCGTGGTCTGTTCGACACAGCCATAGGGGTATTTGAGCAGGTCGGCGAGCGCCGCCGAGAACGGCAGTGGTGGCAGGCTCGACAGGGTCAGGCGCGCATTCACGGAATCGGCCAGCAGACCGTCCATGGCGCCCGCGCCGAGCGTGACCGGAGCCAGGGTATCGAGCGATTGCGGCGTCGACAGCAGCACGCCCGGCCACGCCGCGCGCACGACCATTTCGAATGCGCGCTCGATGCGGATCGGTGGCCCGGCCTTGTCGGTGGATTCGGCGATGACGCGGATCCTGCCGACGCCATAGCCTTCGAGCGCCTCGAGCGGGAAGTCCAGGGTGCTCTTGGCGTTGTCGGCGAGCTTGAGCTTGCGTTCGCCGCTGCCGGAGGCGAGTGGCTTGTCGGCTTCGACGCGCACGCGGAACTCGCGCTCGGCGCCGGAGAAGTTCTGCAGGTCGAGGGATACCATCGCCTTGTCGCCCGGCGCCATCACCCGCGGCGTGCTGATCTCGGCGACGAGGTCGGCGCGCACGATGGTTTCGCCATCGCTGCTGCCGTACTGGTCGGCGCTGTAGACGAGCGCGCTGACACGCAGCGTGCCGTTGAAATCCGGGACCTTGAGCTGCACGGTCGCATTGCCCTGCGCATCGAGGTCGACCGGGCCGGAGAACAGGTCGACGGTTAGCACCTTGGCCGTCGGCCGGCGTGCCTGCGGCAGGGCATCGAGCGCGATGTCGCCGCCGTAGCGAAGCCTGGCCGTGCCGCCGTTGTAGCTCTCGATCACGCGGCCATAGAGGTCGTAGGCATCGACGCCGAGGCGACGCTGGGCGAAGAACCAGTCGTTGGCGTCGGGCACGCCGAAGCGGGTGATGTTGAGGATGCCGACATCGACCGCGGAGATCGCCACCTGCGCACGCTTGCCGGCCAGGGCGGGTACCTTCACGGTTACGCCAAGATCCTGCTCGGGCTTCATCATCTTGCTCGCCTCGATCTGCACGGCGACCTTGCGCTCGCTGCGATCCATCGGAACGAACGCCTCGCCGACCGCGCGTGCCGGGGTGATGCGTTCGGCCGCGGATCCGCCGCGGAAGACCAGCGCGGTCAGGTAGACATCGTGGCGCTCCCAGGCTTCGGTGACCGGGATCTCGAAGGTGCTGCCGGCCTTGGCTTCGATGTTGCGCGTGTAGAGCATCGTGTCGGATTCGACGATGAGTACGCCGGGACCCGAGTGCGGCGGTGTCAGCGTGACCTTGAGCGTGTCGCCGGCGCGATAGCTTTGCTTGTCCAGCGACAGCTTGACCTTGTCCGGCCGCGCTTCGCCGCCACGGTTGTCGTCATTCCAGCTCCAGCCGGCGGTGAACGGGAAACGCATGGTCAGGCCGGTGGCCGGATCGAGCACCTCGATGCGGTAGCCGCCCCATTCGACGGGCACGTCGAAGCGCGTGGCCTTGCCGGCCTCGACGTTGAGTTCGCGTGCCTCGGCGTTTTCGAAGCGCTCGACGTAGTTGAAGTGCCAGCCGCCCTCCCTGTCCCAGACCCAGTGATAGTCGCGGCGTTCGCGCACGAGGGTGAGCTTGAGGTTTTGTCCGGCGAGCAGGTCGCCGGCGGCATTGCTGCGGATCAGTTCGAAGCCCGCGCTCGCATTCGCGCTGGCGCCGTCCTTGACGTCGAACAGCGGGCGCACGCCGACCAGCGCATCGGCCGGCCAGATCGTGCGCTTGAGCGTGCGCGTCACGGTGCGTCCGCCGGTTTCGTAGAGGCTGCCGGAAACCACCGCGGCGACGGGCGCGGCCTTCGGTTCCTCGAGCAGGCTGACCTCCTCGGCCAGATGCCCGGATTCGTCGAGCTTGGCATCGACGACGTCCTTTGCTTCCCGGGGCAGTTCGACCGATGGATCGCCGAAAAAGAAGTCCTTGTGCGCGTCCACCGGATGCACGTCGGCACTCAGGGTCAGGCGCGCGCTGAAGCGGTTGTCCGCGGCCGGTGCGCCATACAGGTAATCGCCCTGCACATCGAGCCTGAGCGGCTCGCCGGGTTTCAATGTCTGCTGCGCGCTGGCGAGGTCGAGCTTCATGCGTTCGGGCAGGAACTCCTCGATGCGCAGGGTCAGGCTCTGGGTGGCTTCCTTGCTCGCCGGATCGAGGCGGAACTCGACCTGCCAGCGACCGGTCGGTGCGTCGGCCGGAATCTCGCGCGACCACTCGAAGTAGCCAAGGTCCTTCGGGTCGAGCCTGGCCTCGGCATAGAGACGGCCATCCGGCTGCCTGAGCGTGGCGAACAGCGGCTGCGGCTTGATCGACTTGCCATCGTTGTCGCGCAACAGCGCGGAAATGCGCACGGTCTCGCCCGGGCGGTAGAGGTCGCGTCCGCTCCAGGCGAACACGTCGAACCAGGCCTCGCGACGGCCGGCGACGGCGAAATCGGACAGGTCGAGCGCAGGCTGGTTGAACGGAACCATCGACACGTCGCGACCCGAGCGCGCGACCAGCACGTGCTCGGCGTTCAACGTGTAGGCGAACATCGCATTGCCGCTCTCGTCGGCCACGCCCTTGACCACGGGGTTTCCCGATCCGTCGATCACGCTGATCTCGACCCCGCTGATCGGATCGCCGGTCTTCAGCGACGCCGCGTGCACGAACATCTTGTCCTTGTAGATGCGCGTGTGCACGCCGATGTCGCTGACGAAATAGAAGCTGGTTTCCTGTTCGTCACGGAAGCGGCCCGGCTGCTTGAGCAGGGCGAAGTACAGGCCGGGCTTGGCCAGTTCGGTGATGTTCTGGATCGGCAGGTAGTTGAGCGCGCGCTCGTTTTCCTTGCCGGACAGCACGAAGCGGTTGGCATAGACCGAATCGGCGATCTGCGCGACCGGCTTGCCCTTGCGTCCGTACCAGCCGTACTGCGGATCGAGATCCCAGGAGCTGCGCTTGCCGTTCTTCTGGTAGGCGGCGAAGAAGTTCACCAGTTCGTCGTCGTGCACGCGCAGGAATTCGACATCGACTTCGTTGACGTTGACCGATACCACCGGCAGGCCGCGCGTCTCGCGCGCCGGCAGCACGCTGCCCTGGGCGGCGAAGCCGACGGCGGGTTCGAGCGGTCCGGTGAAGATGTCCTTGCTGGCCTCGCTGCCGAGGGTCTGGCCATCCGCCGCCGCGAGTTCGCCCTTGATGCGGGCGGTGTAGTTGGCATTGGCCTGGACGAATGGAAAGCGCAGGGTCTTGCCGTCCTCGTCGAGCGCCCAGCTGCCGCTGACCGCCTCGCCCTGGGCGCCGCTGACGGAGAGCAGGCTGTCGAAATCCTGCGCGCCGGCCAGTTGCTGCGGGAATTCCAGGGTCAGCGCCAGTTGCCCCTGGTACATCTCGGCCCGCGCCGAGACGATTTCGAACTTGCCACTCGCCGCGGGCCCGGCCGGCTCCGCCTTGACGGGTTTTTCGCCCTGTACCTCGGGCACGGAGTCGGGCTGCTTGCCGCAGGCCGCGAGCAGGGACAGCCCGAGCAACAGCAGCGCCATGGTGGAACGGTTCAATGCGGTACCGGCAACGGAAAGCGACATGGCGGGATTCCTGGTTTTTCTCGCGTCGGCAGTATAGCCGTGCGATATGGCGCGCTGCGGGCAGGGACGGGCGGATTTCCGGCAAACGCGGCCGCCGCAACTTGGTAGGCTGGAGGCATGAAGACCGCCATCCTCTGGTTTCGTCGCGACCTGCGCCTGGTCGACAACCCCGCATTGGCGGCCGCACTGGACGCCTTCGAGCGCGTTATCCCGGTCTATATCCATGCGCCGGAAGAGGAAGCGCCCTGGGTACCGGGCGCGGCGAGCCGCTGGTGGCTGCACCATTCGCTGCGTGCCCTCGACGCGGACCTGCGCGAGCGTGGCGCGTCATTGCACATCGCGCGCGGTCCGAGCCTTGATGCCCTGGCCGGAATCGCCGAGTCGACCGCGGCAACGGCGGTTTTCTGGAACCGGCTCTACGATCCGGCGATCACCGCGCGCGACAGGCAGATCAAGCAGGTGCTCGGCGAGCGGGGCATCGACGCGCACAGTTCCAAGGCGGCCCTGTTGTTCGAGCCGTGGGAAGTGCAGACCGGCCAGGACCAGCCCTATCGCGTGTTCACGCCATTCTGGCGCAAGGCGAGGGCGAAGCTTCAACTGCGCCCGCCCATTCCGTCGCCAGCGACCCTGCAGCCAGCGCGGATTGCGCGCAGTGTCGGTATCAACGCGCTGCAACTGCGCCCGAAAGTCCGCTGGGATCGCGGTCTCGAGGCGGCCTGGACGCCGGGCGAGGCGGGCGCGACCCTCGCACTCGACGAATTCATCGGATCCGCACTGGCCAGCTACGCCAGCGACCGCGACCGCCCCGATCGCCACGGAACCTCGCGACTTTCGCCGCACCTGCATTTTGGCGAAATTTCGCCAATGCAGATCGCCTGGGAACTCGAGGAGCGCGTGCACCGGGCCGGGGACGCGAAACGTTCGGCCGGCGCCGAGAGCTTCCTGCGCGAGATCGGCTGGCGCGAGTTCTCGCAGCACCTGCTGTACAACTTTCCGCACATGCCGGAGAGCAACCTCAATCCACGATTCGACGATTTCCAGTGGGGCAAGGACGATCCCCACGCGATCAGGCGCTGGCAGGAGGGGCGTACCGGCATCCCGATCGTCGATGCCGGCATGCGTGAACTGTGGACGACCGGGATCATGCACAACCGCGTGCGCATGCTGGTCGCCTCGTTCCTGACCAAGAACCTGCGCCAGCACTGGCTGCATGGCGCGCGCTGGTTCTGGGACACCCTGGTCGACGCCGACCTGGCCAACAATTCGCAGGGCTGGCAGTGGACGGCCGGTTGCGGCGTCGACGCGTCGCCGTACTTCCGCATCTTCAATCCGGTCACCCAGGGCGAAAAATTCGATCCGCGCGGCGACTATGTGCGCCGCTGGATCCCGCAACTGGCCGATTTTCCGGCGCCGATCATCCATCATCCCTGGACCGACCCCGATCGACTGGCCGGCAGCGGCTATCCGGCGCCGATGGTCGACCTGGCCGATTCGCGCGGGGCGGCGCTCGCCGCCTACCAGGAACTGAAGGGCGCATAGCAGCCCGCCGGTTCCGGTCGTTGCGTTTTGGCGGATGTACCCGGATGCTAGCCGGGCACCGCGTTCCAGGCGGTCGCGATATCCGTGCGCAAACCCGAGGAGGGGAAGCATGTTCGAGTCAGATGCGGGCCGGCGCGAAGCCATGTCGAAGGTCGATACCGCCTGGTTGCGCATGGAGCGGCCAACCAACCTGATGATGATCACCGGCATCATGATGTTCGTCGGACCGCTGGTGCATGCGGAAATCAAGCAATTGCTCGGCGAACGCTTCCTCGCCTATCCACGTTTCCGGCAGAAGGCCGTCAACACGCCTTCCGGCGCCTACTGGGAAACCGATGCGGATTTCGACCTCGACTGGCATGTGCGCGTGGCTGCCTTGCCCGGCGCGGCCGACAAGCTCGAGCTGGAGAATTTCGTCGGCGAACTGGCTTCCTCGCCGCTCGACCACTCCAAGCCGCTCTGGCAATTCCACGTGGTCGAGAACTATCGCGGCGGCAGCGTGCTCGTGGCACGCATCCATCACTGCTATGCCGATGGCCTGGCCCTCGTGCAGGTGATGCTGGCCCTGACCGATACCGCGCCGCACCGCCGCAAGAGTGCCCATCTGGCCAAGACCTGGCTCAAGCGCGACGGCGGCAACGTCTGGCAGCGCATGCTCGAGCCCGCGCAGGCCGGCCTCGGCAAGGCGCTCAAGGTCGGCACCAAGGTCTATTCGAAGATGGCGGACATGCTGCACGATCCGGCCATCGCCGCCGATGTCGCCCGCGAAGGCGGCGAGATCACGCGCGAACTCGCGCATGCATTGCTGCTGTCGGACGATCCGCAAACGATGCTCAAGGGGCCGCTCGGCGTCAGCAAGCGCGTGGCCTGGGCCGATCCGTTGCCGCTGGAGGAAGTGAAGACCCTCGGCAAGGCACTCGGCTGCACGGTCAACGACGTATTGCTGGCCTGCGCCAGCGGCGCCCTGCGCGGCTACCTGCTCGACCAGGGCGGCGCCGTCGAGGGCCTGACCATCCGTGCGACCGTGCCGGTCAACCTGCGCCCGCTCGAACACGCGAAGAAGCTCGGCAACCATTTCGGCCTGGTCTTCCTCGAACTGCCGGTCGGCGAGGCGAATCCGTTGCGACGCCTCGAGCGTGTCGCGGCCTGCATGCGCGAACTCAAGGGTTCGCGCCAGGCCATCGTCACGCTCGGGCTGCTCGGCGCCCTCGGCATGGGCCCGCAGGCGTTGCAGGCGCCCGCGCTGGAACTGTTCAGCCGCAAGGCGACCTGCGTGGCGACCAACGTGCCGGGACCGCAGCAGCCGCTCTACCTGACCGGCGTGGAAGTCAGCGAGCTCATGTTCTGGGTGCCGCAATCCGGTTCGATCGGCGTCGGCCTGTCGATCCTCAGCTACAACAATCGCGTGCATTTCGGCCTGATCGGCGACGCCAAGCGCATCAGCGACCCGGAAGCGGTGACCCGGCGCTTCGCCGAAGAGTTCGAGAAGCTCCTGCTCATCGCGCTGATGGAAGACTGGGAAGAAGAGATTGTCGCCGCCGACGCCGAGGCGACCCTGCTGCGCAACATCTGAGCCGCGCGAGAACCGCCGTTCGCTGGCGCCCTTCGTAGGAGAGGCATTCATGCCCGATGCTCTCCGCCACGCGATCGAAAAGCATCGCGGCTGAAGCCGCCTCCTACAACGGGCGCTGTTCGCTGGCGCCCTTCGTAGGAGAGGCATTCATGCCCGAGGCTCTCCGCCACGCGATCGAAAAGCATCGCGGCTGAAGCCGCCTCCTGCAACGGGCGCTGTTCGCTGGCGCCCTTCGTAGGAGAGGCATTCATGCCCGATGCTCTCCGCCACGCGATCGAAAAGCATCGCGGCTGAAGCCGCCTCCTGCAACGGGCGCTGTTCGCTGGCGCCCTTCGTAGGAGAGGCATTCATGCCCGATGCTCTCCGCCACGCGATCGAAAAGCATCGCGGCTGAAGCCGCCTCCTGCAACGGGCGCTGTTCGCTGGCGCCCTTCGTAGGAGAGGCATTCATGCCCGATGCTCTCCGCCACGCGATCGAAAAGCATCGCGGCTGAAGCCGCCTCCTGCAACGGGCGTTGTTCGCTGGCGCCCTTCGTAGGAGAGGCATTCATGCCCGATGCTCTCCGCCACGCGATCGGAAAAGCATCGCGGCTGAAGCGTGTCCTGGGTCTGTCGAAGCCGGTCCGGGGCTTGTCGAAGGAGTCCGCTTCCCGCGACAGCGATTGCGCGCGTGGCCTATTCGAAGCGATCACTGAAAATCCGGTCCGACGCGCCGGCCAGTTCGGCCAGAACGGCAACGCTGGTCCCGAGGATTGCGCCTCCCATGGCCAGGGCATTCGCGCCGACGTGGTCCGGGGTATCCGTGCTGCGGTGGTAGTAGGGATAGATGTCCCAGTCGTTCTCGATGGCGAGCACGGTTTTCCTGCCGGCGTTCAGATACGGGACGTGATCCGAGCCGAACGGATTCGTGCTCAGGGTCACGCGCAGCTCGGGTACGTAGGTCGCCGCGGCTGCGGCGAACTGGTCGAGGTAGGCGCTCCAGGTCGCATTGCTCTCGAACAGGACATCGAGCGTTGAATCGGCGCTGTAGCCGATCATGTCCATGGTGACCACGGCCTGCACCCTGGCCAGGTCGCCCGCGGCCTGCAGCGCCTGCACGTGCGCCTGGCTGCCATACAGGCCCTGTTCCTCGCCGGCGTAGCACATGAACAGGATGCTGCGCCCGGGCCTGAACGCGACGAGCACGCGGGCCAGTTCGATCACGCCGGCGCAACCCGACGCATTGTCCTCGGCACCGGGCGTGTTGACGATCGAGGAGAGACTCGAGTTGCGCGAATCATAATGGGCGCCGACGATGATCCACTGGTCGGGGAAGCGCGTTCCGTTCCAGCGCCCGATGACATTGTTGACGCTGATCTGTCCGCCGCCGCTGCCAGGCATGGTGAAGGCCGGCGCGCTGACTTCAAGGCCGAGGCCATTGAAGCGGCTTTCGATCCAGCTGCGCGACAGTGCCAGTTCGGGGCCGTAGCTGGAACGGTCCCATTGCGTCAACGCATCGAGGTCGGAAAACCAGCGTGCCGGGTTGATCGCATTGACCAGCGGCACGATCAGCGGATCGGCGATCGCAGCGGCCGAATCCGGCCGATAGCGATGCGCGATGACGCTGTCGGGCTGCAGCTCGCGCCACTCGCTGGCGTGGTCCGCGCCTTCGGCGGACGATGCGGCCGCCAGATGGGCGCTGGCGAATTCGCGCAGTTCCCAACGCCCGCCGCGGGCCACGAGGCGGCCAGGCGTCGTCGGCTCTCGTGCGCAACCACGTGCATGCAGACGCATCCGGGAGGCATCGAAATCGCCGATCTCGCCAACGATGCCGCGATCCGGAATCGCGCTGCGCAATCCGCCCTGTTCGCCGACCAGCAGCAGGCGGTCGCCAAGTTCCAGCCACCAGCGCACGCCGTTTGCGCGCTTCCAGTTGTCGAGCGTCGCCGCGTCGGCTTCACTGACGTCGACGACGAGGGCACTCACGGGCGGGCTGGCGGGAGGTACGACCGGGGTATCGATGGCGGGCACGCGGTGTCCTCTGGAAGGCAGGGGTTCAGGCGATCCTGTCAGGCTGGTCGACACTGCGCATGGCGCAGGCGCGACATTCGCGATCATTGTATCCGGATGCCTGCCGTGCGCAGCCTGTAATGGAATCGGTGCATTCCCGGTCCCTATGGACTGACCACGTGGCCCCCGGGCTGCGCACGTTGCCGGAACGGTGCGGCTCCCTCCCTCCCAAACCGCATCCGTTCCGGCGTTTTTTTGACCCAGTGGGGGACAAGCAGCGGGAACGGAGAACCTCCGGCCTCGCTGATCCGTGAAAACGCTGTTTGGCTTCAGGAGAAATGCATGAATCGTCGATCACTGTTGCGCAGACTGGGAACCCTGATGGCGCTGCCCTTGCTGCCCTCGTGTTCGGATGCGTCGGATTCCGCAACGGTCGTGGCGACGAACGCCGCTGCCGGTTCGCCATCCGGTGCCGTCGTTCCGCTCAACAAGCCGCACGAGGAATGGCGCGACCTGGTCAGCGCGCCGGCCTACGCGGTTTTGTTCGAGGAAGATACCGAGCGTGCCTTCAGCAGCCCGCTCAATGACGAGAAGCGCGCCGGCACTTTCGTCTGCGCTGCCTGCTACCTGCCGATCTTCGACAGCGCCAGCAAGTTCGACAGCGGTACGGGCTGGCCGAGCTTCACCCAGCCGATCGCCGGCCATGTCGGCAAGAAGAAGGACTTCAAGCTGGTCTGGCCACGCACCGAATACCACTGCGCACGCTGCGGCGGGCACCAGGGCCATCTGTTCGACGATGGTCCGCGACCGCGCGGCGAACGCTGGTGCAACAATGGCCTGGCGTTGCGCTTCGTGCCGAAAGACCAGCCATTGCCCGAGCTGAGGAGCTGAAAATGACCATCGCAAGAAGCCACCTTTTTCCGCGCGTCGCCATGCTGGGACTCGTGCTGCTCACGGTGGCGATGGCCGCCTGCGCCGGGCCCGCAGAAGAGGCGCCCAGGCCCGCCGCCACGGCTGCTGGAGACGCCGTCGCCATCTTTGCCGGTGGCTGCTTCTGGTGCATGGAACCACCGTTCGACAAGGTGCCTGGCGTGATCTCGACCACGTCCGGCTATACCGGCGGCAGCCTCGCCAATCCGACCTACGAGCAGGTGTCCGCCGGCGGTACCGGCCATGCCGAAGCCGTGAAGGTCGTCTACGATCCGGCCAAGGTCGATTACAAGAAGCTGCTCGACGTCTACTGGCACAACGTCGATCCATTCGCGGTCAACAAGCAGTTCTGCGATCACGGCGACCAGTACCGGACGGCGATCTTCACGACCGGTCCGGAGCAGTTGCAACTGGCGCAGGAGAGCAAGCGCGCGCTCGAGGCCAGTGGCAAGTTCACCCAGCCGATCGCGACCCGGATCGTCCCCGCCTCGACCTTCTATCCGGCCGAGGGTTATCACCAGGACTACTACCTGAAGAATCCGGTCCGCTACAAGTTCTACCGCTACAACTGCGGCCGCGACGCGCGACTCGAACAGATCTGGGGCAGTTCGGATCATTGAGGTCACGGATCGCGATTCAGGCGAGCACCCTGCAAATCCCTCTCCCGCCGGGAGAGGTCAGGGTGAGGGTCCGCAACCTGCGGTTCGTCCCTGGCGAACCAGATCGCGCGGCAATGCATTGCCTCCTCCCGCTGACCGGAGAAGTCCACACAGGGGGATGAGGGTGGCGCTATCCCGGTAGAAATCCTCACGGTGCTGTCGCCAGGCCGACACTGCAACCCACCGACATCCCGGCGCAAGCCGGAAACGCTCCACAACTCCCCCGCGCAAGGTTCACGCGGCTCCCGGCTTTCGCCCGGGCAAACGGACTTCGCTCGAGGGTGCTCTCACCTAGCAAAAAATTGCGCGATACTGCACGCCCGGATTCCGACCGAGAGCCAACATGAAACTGGCACGCCTCCCGATCCTGTTCGCAGTCATAGCGCTGGTCCTGCTGATCATTTCCGGTCCCGGAAGCCAGATGGGCTGGTGGGAATTCCGCACCGGCTTTTCGTTGATGCGCTGGGCCGTCTACCTCGGCCTCGGCGCCGGCGTACTCGCCCTGCTGCTGCTGGTCATCCCGCGCACGCGCCGGAGGAATGCCGGTTCGCTGCTGCTCGGCCTGGTCCTCGGCCTCGCCGCATCGGCCATGCCCCTGTACGGCCTGTATCAGGCGAAGTCGCTGCCGATGATCCACGACATCACCACCGATACGCAGCGCCCGCCCGAGTTCGTCGCCATCCTGCCGCTGCGCGCCGGCGCCGCGAATCCCGCCGAATACGGCGGGCCCGAGATCGCCGCGAAGCAGGCCGAAGCCTATCCAGACATCCGCAGCCAGCACCTCGACGCCCCGCCGGCCGAAGCCTTCACTCGCGCCGAGAATGCCGCGCGCGACATGGGCTGGGACATCGTCACCGCCGATGCCGGTGCGGGCCGCATCGAAGCGACCGACACCACGTTCTGGTACGGCTTCAAGGACGATGTCGTCATCCGCATCGAGCCCGATGCCGGCGGCAGCCGCATCGATGTGCGCTCGGTGTCGCGCGTGGGCCTGAGCGACGTCGGCAAGAACGCGAAACGCATCCGCGCCTTCGTCAAGGCACTCGGCAGCCAGCCGGCTGCAGGCTGAGTCGCGGCTGCGGTCCATGGGCGATTTGCGCGGCAGGGTCGCGGTGCCTGCATCGCCGCGGACGACCCGCCCGCCCAGGCGCTGCAAAACCGCGGGTGGCGTTCTGCGAAGTCATGTTTGCCGGAAACCTCGGAGTGGCCTTGGTCTTCCGCGCATTCCCGCCGTTGCCGGGTCGTGGAGGCGTGAAGACGCAAGCTTGCGGTATTGCCGGTTCCGTGAGATCAAGCGCACCCGGGACGGCTCCGTCGAGGACGAATCATGCACGAACAATTCTGGCTGCAGCGCTGGCGTGAAGGGCGCACGGGATTTCACAGCGAGCGGCCTTCGCCGCTGCTCGAGAAGCACTGGCCGGCATTGACCCTGCCGGCAGGCAGTCGCGTGCTGGTGCCGCTGGCGGGAAAGTCGGTCGACATGCCGTGGCTGGCCGATCACGGCTTCCGCGTGCTCGGTGTGGAGTTGTCGCCTTTGGCGGTCGAGCAGTTCTTCGCTGGAAATTCCCTGCGGCCGGCCATCCACGAATCCCCGGCCGGCCGACATCATGTTGCGGGCCGGATCGACCTGATCTGCGGCGACATGTTCGATCTGGATGCAGGCGACCTTGCCGACTGCGCCGGCGTATACGACCGCGCCGCGCTGATCGCGCTTCCTGCAGACATGCGGCAACGCTATGCGACGCACCTCTCACGCATGCTGCCTGCACATTGCCAGATGCTCCTGGTCACCCTCGACTACGACCAGGCTGAAATGGAAGGCCCGCCGTTCGCGGTTGGCGAGGACGAGGTCCGGGCGCTCTACGGCAAGGACTGGAAAATCGCGGTGCTTGAACGACGCGAAATCCTTTCCGAAGAGCCGGGCTTCGCCGGGCGTGGCATGAGCGCACTGCAGACGACCGCCTATCACCTCGGGCGACCCGGCCTGGATGCGGGGCCGGAATAGCAGCAGGGAGGCGTCCGCAGCGTTTCGGTGGAGGGCTTCGCGTCGCCGGCAAACCTGAAGCAGGTTCGCGCGTTGTCGCATCCAGGGCGCAGTGACTGCCCGCTCGCGAAGTCCCGGGGTTGTACATCGGGACGCCGCGCGGACCGGTGGCCGCTGCGGAATCGCTGTCGGTAGAGCGGCGCGCAATATCCAGGGGCGGGTGCCCAACTTCGCCGTCGACAGATACTATCGGCGCTCTCCCATGCACGGGTCGACCAGGTCGTTTTCGGATTCATGAGCGCCACACCTATGCAACTCGAGGATCTGATGGGCCGGGCCGTGCAACATCACAGGGCAGGCGAGCTCGATGCGGCGAAAATTCTCTATGGGAAAATCCTCGAATCGCGGCCAGGGCATGCCGACGCCCTGCACCTGTTCGGCCTCGCCTGCCATCAGCAGGGCGATCATCGGACGGCGGTCGAATACATCCGCCAGGCCGTCGAACTGGTGCCTGACCAGCCTGTCCTGCGCAACAATCTGGGCGACGCCCTGCACAAGGCGGGTGACCTGGCGGGTGCCATCGAACACCTGAAGGTGGCTATCGCGCTGCGCCCGGATTACGCCGGCGCGCACATGAACCTCGGTGCCGTCCATGCCGCGTCGGGCGATCACGAGGCTGCCCTGCGACATAGCCGCGAGGCCACGAGGCTGGACCCGCAGTGGGCCGAAGCCTGGTTCAATCTCGGCATGCTCGAGCTTGACCACGTGATGCTGGAGGAATCCATCCAGTCGTTCCGCCGGGCGCTCGCCCTGCGGCCGGCGTATCGCTCCGCCGCCAACAGCCTGCTGTACGTGCTCAACCTGTTGCCGGGGGGGAATCCGGCGACGATTGCGCAAGAGCATCAGCGCGTGGCGTCTGGCCTGTTCGGAAATATCCCGAGGTTGGCGAATTGGCCCGAACCAGCGGGGAAGATCCGCATCGGCTACGTATCGGGCGACTTCCGCGCGCACGCCGTCAACTATTTCTTCGAGCCGATCCTGGAACACCAGGACAAAGCCCGGTTCGAGACCTTCTGCTACTCCGACACCAGGCGGCCCGACAAGGTCACCGAACGTCTGCGCGGCCATGCGCAACACTGGCGCGACATTTCCGGATTGCCCGATGAGGCCGTAACGGAGCAGGTGCGAGCCGACGTCATCGACATCCTGGTCGACCTGGCCGGCTATACCGAGCATGGCCGTCTCGGCGTGTTTGCCGCAAAGCCTGCCCGGTGCCAGATCAGTTACATCGGCTATCCGAACACGACAGGGCTGTTGGCCATGGACTATCGGATCGTCGATGGCTGCACCGCCCCGGTGGATGAGGCGCCGCGCGGAAGCGAAGGCCTGCTGCGTCTTGCGCGGGGATTCGCCTGCTTCCGGCCACCGGCGCATGCGCCGGATGTGCATGCGGCACCGGTTTCAGGCAATGGCTTCGTGACGTTTGGAAGCCTGCACAAGCTGGAGAAACTGAATCCGGCGGTCATCGAGACCTGGGCTCGCATCCTCCTGCAGAATCCCGACAGCCGCCTGCTGCTGGCGCGGGATCAACTGGATGGCTGGCATCAAGCTCGGCTCGAACGCCAGTTCGCGACGTTCGGCGTCGGCGCCGACAGGCTGGAAATGCTGCATCTCGCCGATCCGGCGCAAAGCTTCTTCGAGGTCTTCGCGCGCATCGATATCCTGCTCGATTGCTTTCCCTGGAGTGGGCACACCATCGCCTGTTGTGCGCTGTGGATGGGCGTGCCTGTCGTTTCGCTGCGCGGCAACACCCATGCCGGGCGGATGGTCGCCAGCGTGCTGGAAGGACTCGGCCTCGACGAACTGATCGCCGGCGATACCGGATCCTATGCGAGGCTTGCCGGGGAACTGTGCCGCGATCCGCAGCGATTGACGCGACTGCGTCTCGCACTGCGCGGGCGCATGGCGGATTCGCCGCTGCGGGACGAAGCCGGTTTCACCCGATCATTCGAATCGGCCTGCCTCTCGCTGCTGGAACACTGACGTCGGGATTCCGGGTCCAGGCTGGTGGCAGCGTTTGCAATGCGCTCCTGATTTTTCGCAGGCGACGGGATCCGGTGCACAGGGGCCGCGACCGGCCGGGCTTCACTCGAAGCCTTGCGCGAAGATCCGGTCCGGCAGGGCCTCGTCGGCACCGATATCGGTCCGGTTGCTGCCGGTTGTACGCGGTTGGCCGTCGAAGTCGTCCACTGCATCCGCGAGCGCGGTCGCATGGCCGATGGCCGGAGTGGCTATCGGGGTCAGGTGCAGGTTGCCGCTGGGTGGATCGACAAACCAGGCCGGTTGCGCACTGCCGATATTGTTGACCAGGGTTGGCGAGGCGCCGTTGCGGGGCTGGATCGCCGCGTCGAGGAGATTGTTCGTGACGGTTACGCCGGTTGCGCCGGCGTAGCGCACTTCGATGGCATTGGGATAGCGGCCCGAGGTCAGCGCGCTGTTGTTGAGTACCTTCGCATTGGGCGAGGTCACGTAGATCGGCACGTCGACAGCATAGGTCGCCGCGGGATTCATGCGGATGAAATTGTTGCGCACGATGCCGTTGAAATGGTCCGTTGCGCTGACCAGGCCGAGCGAAATGCCGCGCGAGGATTCGGTGATCGTGTTGCGTTCCACCAGCGTGTCGGTCGAGCCCTGCCAGAGCAGGACCGACGGACCGGCGAGGGAGAGGTCCTGGCAGCGGATGTCGTGGATGAAGTTGTCGCGCACGATCCAGCGATCCGCGCCGACGCCATCGATCGCATTCGTGTAGCAGCTGCCCGGTGGCGAACCATCGGGATGATTGACAGCGCCGTTGCTGGTAAACAGCTCGGAATACTCGATGGTGACGTCGTCGGCGCCGGGTACGCCCTTGACGATCTGCTGGCCGGCGTCGGAGAGGCGAAGGTGATAGAGGCGCACCTGACGCGCACCCTGGTCGCCCTGCACGGCAACGGCGTGGTAGTAGACATTGCTTACGCTGAGGTCAGCGATCAGTACATCGCTGGCGGTGAATATCTGGAAGCCGAACGGGACGATGCCGTTCAGCATGCCGGCGCCCTGGATCACGACATCCGCGGGATTGCCCGTGGCGCCACGGATCTGGACGTGCGAGATCGGTGCAGCGCCGAATCGACCCACGGTCAGCCGACCGTCCACGCCGTTCGGGAAGTTCACGCCCGCCAGGTTGTAGGTGCCCGGTGCAATCACGATGGCCTGGTTGCTGCCGAGGTTCCAGCATGCATCGGCCAGTTGCTGGGCGTTGCCGACATGGACGACGGAAAACTCCGCGCCAGGTGGTGGCAAGGGTGGTGCATCGCGGGGCTGGCGCGCGCTTGCGGGAGTGCCAGCGGCGATGACGCATGCCAGGGCGACCGTCACGCGGAGGGCAGGGCGCATTCTCGGGAACGAAGCAAACATCGGCGACCTCGACAGCGGTCGCCGAATATTGGCCCTGTCATCCGATGACTTCCGTGATGCAATCGGCGCCGCCTTGCGCCCGCCGGGCAACCTGCTGGCAGGTCCGGAGCCGCCGCCGCTTTGGACGTTGGCGCCGTGGCCCCAAGGTGCGCGCAAGCGCTCTTACCTGGCCGCGGCAGCCATCGCCTCGTCGAGCATCTTGATCAGTGCCGCGCGGTCGTAGCTGTAGGGTTGATCCTGGTTGAGTTCCACTGCACGCCTGATGGCCGCGCTGATGGTGGCACGGGCCTGTCCTTCGACGGGCACGACCAGATAGCGACGCTTCGGTTTCGGATCGGACATGGCATGCACGACCGCTTCGGCCACGGCCGTGGGTTCCTCGAAGTTGGAGCGATCTTCGGGGCCTTTCAGCATCTCGGCTTCATCAAATTCGATCAGCGGGCCGACGACTCCGACGCCGGCATTGTTGACCAGCCCATACAGTCCCTTGCCACGCTTGCGCACCAGTGCCACGGCCTCGTCGATCTCATCCTGTCGGGTGACGTCGAGGCGGATGCCTTCGATGTTCGTGATCGCGCTGGGCTCCTTGAGGTCTTCCGCCTTGCGCGCGCCGGCGTAGACGAAGTAGCCCTCGCTGGCGAGTTTTACGGCGATGTGCCGGCCAATGCCTGAACTTGCACCGGTGACGAGCACGGCCTTCTGCGTCGGCGATGAAGTTTTCCCGGGCGCAGCGTGCACACCCTGGATGAATACGCCCAGCACGAGCACGTTCAACATCAACAGCTGGACTCGCTTCATGGCCATTCCCTCCCGTTGCGTCCTCCGGGGTTGGAGGGCAGCCCGGCGAGACTGCATCAATACTCCCTGGCATGGACGAGGCAGCGGCGCATGCATGGTCAAGTGCCAAGGCGCAAGGCGGAACCATCGGTTGCATCTGCAGGCATCAGTACAAATTTGTCCAGCAACAGACAAGCGCTGCAACATCCCTGGCCAACTGCGCCTCATCGGTCCTGAGGTCGTGCGAATCATCGGAGTCACGCGAGGTTAACCGCCGCCTTTGTATGTTCGCTGTCCTGCGAGTGCATTTGAGCATTCACCCACCACGACAACGATCGTCTCGCAGCGTGAATCCGTGGCCATTCAGAGGAGCAATCCAATGACGACCAGCAAGAACGAAATCCGCATCGAGAAAATCGGCACCCTCAACGACCTGATCGAAGCGACGCGCGACAGCGCGAACTTCTATTCCGATGCCGCGAAGGCGGTGGACAACCCGGGCCTGCGCCGGCTGTTCGACCACATGGCCAGCTCCAAGAACGGCCTGGTCGGCTCGATGTCGAAGGAGGTTCGTGCAGAAGGTGCCGAGCCGGCCAAGGCAGGGACGTTCCGCGGAGCCCTCCGCGAAATCTATGACGACGTCCGCTCCAGCATGGGGCGGGAGAAAAGCGACTACGGCTACGTCAGTGATCTCGAGAAGAGCGAGGACCAGCTGATGGAAGCCTTCCACGACGTGATCAAGAGCGACTCCGCGCCGATGGAAGTGAAGGAATCATTGCGCAGCTACCTGCCAACCGTGCGCGAGCACCACGACACCTTGCGCGATCGCAAGTGGGCGATGGAATCCAGGCAGTAGCCATCTGCAGCCGGACCATCGCGCCGCGAGCGGATGCGGTGCCTCGTCCCGACCGGGAGAATCCGGGCGGGGCGAGGCGCGGTACGACAGGGGTCGGCGGGCTGCCCGCAACGGCCGGGACCCGCCGGCCCTCATATCGTGAGGCCCGACCCGCGCCTGCGGCTCAGACGACGCCTTGCGCGATCATGGCATCTGCCACCTTGACGAATCCGCCGACATTGGCGCCCTTGACGTAGTCGATGTATTTGCCGTCGCCGGCGACGCCGCCATAGTGCTGACAGCGATCGTGGATCTCCTGCATGATGTCGCGCAGCAGCCGCTGCAGTTCCGGTTCCTTCCAGGTGATGCGTGCGGAGTTCTGGCTCATTTCCAGGCCGGACACGGCGACGCCGCCCGCGTTCGCGGCCTTGCCCGGCGCGAACATGATGCGCGCCTTCTGGAACAGCTTTACCGCATCGAGCGTGGACGGCATGTTGGCGCCTTCGGACACGGCGACGATCCCGTTCTTCAGCATGACCCGCGCATCGTCGGCGCTGATTTCGTTCTGCGTCGCGCATGGGAACGCCAGTTCGCCGGGTACCGACCACGGGCGTTTGTCGGCGTGGTATTCGGCGCCGAACTCCCTGGCATACTCCTCGATCCGGCCGCGACGCCTGTTCTTCAGTTCCTTGACGAACGCGAGCTTCTCGGTGGTGATGCCGCCCTTGTCGAATATGAAACCGTCGGAGTCGCTGAGGGTGACCGGCTTCCCGCCGAGTGCGAGGATCTTCTCCACGGCATGTTGCGCGACATTGCCGGAGCCCGAGACCAGGCAGGTGCGGCCGTCGATCACTTCGCCGACCCGCTTGAGCATGTCCTCCATGAAATACACCGCGCCGTAGCCGGTGGCCTCGACGCGAATCGGGCTGCCGCCGAATTCCATGCCCTTGCCGGTGAGGACGCCGACATAGCGGTTGGTGATGCGCTTGTACTGCCCGAACATGTAGCCGATCTCGCGGCCGCCGACGCCGATGTCGCCGGCCGGAATGTCGGTGTCTTCGCCGAGATGGCGATAGAGTTCGGTCATGAACGACTGGCAGAAGCGCATGATCTCCGCATCGCTCTTGCCCTTGGGGTCCAGGTTGGCGCCGCCCTTGGCGCCGCCCATCGGCAGGCCGGTCAGGGCGTTCTTGAAGGTCTGCTCGAAGGCGAGGAACTTGAGCACGCTCTGGTTGACCGTTGGATGAAAGCGGATGCCGCCCTTGTACGGACCGATCGCATTGTTGTTCTGGATCCGGTAGCCGCGGTTGACGCGGACGTGGCCCTCGTCGTCATGCCAGCAGACGCGGAATGAGATCACGCGATCCGGCTCGGCCATGCGTTCGAGGATCTGGTGCACGTGGTACTTGGGGTGCTCGCGGATGTGTTCGAGCACGCCCTCGGCGACTTCCTTCACCGCCTGGATGAATTCCGGCTGCCCCGGATTGCGTTTCTCCAGGCCTTCGACGAATTCGTCCAGCGTGGGTACCTGATCGCGTGTCATGACATTCCTCCCCGTTGCAACGCTGCCCGCCCGGTGCGGCGAGCAGCCGTCAATTCGCGAATCACCCGCCGACGCCAATGCCGTCACCGCAATGCAGCGGCCCCGGGCTTCGGGTGATCCAGGATTCGAGTCCGGCGTTGCGGACCGATGTCGGCTGCAGCGAGCCGTCGGGATGCGGCGTCCCGGCGCAGCCGTCGTCACATTGCCGCGTCGCCCCTGCGACCGTTCCACCATACTCCTGCGCTCTTCACGGTGCCACGGCAGCCGGCAAGGCCGCCGCGTACGAGACGGTTCGACAGGCATGCCTCGATTGCGCCAGGTGCGCGTGGCAGACGCGGCGGCTTCGTCGTTGGAGGAAATTCGCGATGGCGAAGATGGAGTCGGCCATCCCTGGTGTCTCCAATCGAATTCGACCGTGTGCGCCGGCGTCCGCGTCGATGTCCTGGCCAACAGCGACGAAGCACGGGGTCATCCGCCGTCTCACGGTCCGCATCAATGGATTCCTTGACGCAGGTCAAGTGGGGCCTGGGTGGTCCGTACTCCAATGGTTGCTGCATACCCCCAAAGGAACAACCGGCATGTACAAGGACATCCTGATTCCCTTGACGAACACCGCCGCGGATGACGGCCTGCTTTCCTTCGGCATCGATCTGGCCGGGGAACTGGAGGCTCATCTTTCGGCGCTGGTGACGGTCGCCCTGACGATACCTGCCGGTTTCGAGATGGTCGCGATTCCGACAGACGTGTATTCGCCGTTGCACGACGCGGAGCGTGCCAATGGCGCGCAGCTGGCGCAAAAGGCGCGCGACCGGCTCAAGCCCGCTTCGATCAGCTCGGAAGTTCGCACGGTCGAATCAATGATGGAGCCGTCCACCAATGTGGCCGTGCTGCATGCGCGTTATGCCGACTTGTCGGTCGTTGTCGGCGGCGCCGACCGCAGCGGCCCTGCCAGCGGCCTGTTTGCCGACCTGCTCATGGGATCGGGCCGGCCCGTGCTCGTGATCCCGCCGAAACTGTCGGACAGTTCGACGCGCAACCATGTCGTCGTCGCCTGGCAGCCGACGCGCGAGGCGACTCGCGCCGTGCACGATGCGCTGCCCCTCCTGCAGGCGGCAGCGCAGGTCGATGTCATCGTCGTGGATCCGCGTGTCGACGACCGCCACCATGGCCAGGAACCCGGCGCCGACATCGCCATCCATCTCGCACGACACGGCGTTCGCGCCAACGTGGTGACGATCCCGTCGATGGGAGCCACCGTCGAGCAGTCGATCCTGCGCTTCGCCGTAGAGGCAGGCGCCGGCCTCATCGTTGCCGGCGGATACAGCCATTCGCGCCTGCGCGAGCAGGTCCTCGGCGGGGTTACCCGCGGCCTCTTCGAACGCGCGAACATCCCCGTGCTGTTTTCCCACTAGGGGAACTTGCGCCATCCAGGCGTGGTTTCTGTGGGCACGCCGAACGTCCGCTCGTGCTTACCCCGGGGACGGGATGGGTCCCGGATTCCTCTTGGCCTGAATTCCCGAATTCTTCGAGTTCAGGTTGACGCTTTCGAGATACGCGGCAATCGCGTCTTCGCCCATCGCCCGCGAAAACAGGTAGCCCTGGCCGCTCTTGCAACCAGCCAGTTGAAGCTCGCGCATCTGGTCGACATTCTCGATGCCCTCGGCTATGCAGGTGATGCCGAGGTGATTGCACATCTCGACCAGCGACGTGACCATCGTTCCAATGCGCGAGTCGGTGCACACGGAATCGGTGAAGCTTTTGTCTATCTTGATGTGGTCAAGCGGAAAGTCCTTCAGGTGGCTGAGGCTGGAGTGCCCGGTTCCGAAATCGTCGAGTGCGACCCGGATGCCCGTCGAGCGCAGGCCGTCGATATTCTCGCGCGCATGGTCCAGGTCCTTGAGGATCGCCGTTTCGGTCAACTCCGCTTCGAAGCGCTCTGCGCGAAGTCCGCATTGGCCGAGGATTGCCGAGATTCGTTGCCAGGCCAGGGGCTTGACGATCTCCATTGCCGAGAAGTTGAACGAAAGCGTCAGATGGTCCGGCCAATGCGAAGCCGCGGTGGCTGCCTTGAACAGCAGGGATTCCGAAAGGGATTCCATGATGCCGATACGCTCGGCGATGGGGATGAACAGGGCAGGCGAAACCTGGCCCAGGCGGCTGTCGTTCCAGCGCGCAAGTGCTTCGAATCCATCGACCCGGCCGCTGGTGATGTCGACGATTGGTTGATATTGCACGTTGACGCTGCGCTCCGCGACCGCCTTGCGCAGAGCCTGTTCGATAGTGGCATTTTCCAGCGCAAGATCTTCGTCAGTGGGATTGAATATGGCTATGCCCCCGCGCTCGCTGGCCTTGCTCCTGTGAAGTGCCATGTCGGCCCTGTCCATGAGGCGCGACGATTCACTGTCCGGCGCGGCATGGATGGCGAAACCGCAGGTGCACGTCATTGATACGGAAAGTTCGTCGACGACGAACGGCATGTCGAATGCCGACTGGATCGAGTGCCCCAGGAGCAAGGCTTCCTCCACGGTACGGATCCCGTTCCCGATCAGGGCAAACTCATCGCCACCGACGCGGGCGAAGTCGCCGCGGCCGTCCATGACGGTTCCAAGGCGTTGCGCAGCCTGCTTCAGGAATGCGTCGCCGATTGCATGGCCGTGGGCATCATTGATGGCCTTGAAACCATCAATGTCGATCACGCCGACGGCGAAGTGTTCTTTTCCGGCGTGCGCTTCCCGAAGCCGGTCGGTCAGCAGCATTTCGAAGTGCCGCCTGTTGGAAATGCTCGTAAGGTAGTCCGTATGGGACATCCGCGTGGCGGCGTCCGCGGCGAAATCAGCAGCCCGATGCTGCTCTGCAATCAGCACGTTCGACTTGACGATATTGAAGAATGCCTCGCAACTTTCGTTGAGCATGTAGATCAACAGCGTGGTCAGGATCGCAAGCAAGGCGGCGAACGCTGTCAGGAGGTCGTTCCTCTGCAGCATGAACGCAACGAAGATCGGGATGCTGGAAGCGAGCATGACCAGAATCGCGGCGCGCGGCAGCACGTAAAGGCAGAATCCACTTGCCGTGGCCGCTATCCAGATTCCGATCAAGGTCAACGAGAAGTGGAACGGGTCCGAGCCCGACAATGCGATGATGCCAATCAGCGTGAATCCGAGAGACAGCATGGGGCCGAACAGGGTTGCTATGCCGATTCGGTGCCGGATCGTCTCCGGCGGCAGGTGATCCACCTGGTTGCGTGCCTTGATCCAATAGCGCAGACGCAAGGCAATAATGACCAGCAGAGGGCTGGGCAGGATGACGGTGAACAGAATCGGCGCGGAATTGCGCAGGCTGAAGCAAAGCGCAAATACCGCGATGCTGACGATGACGTACAACACCGGCACCAGCCGCGTCAGGGCGCGATACCGTTCCCTTTGCATGACGCTCGAGAGCGATACTCCCGCGCCTGCAGCCGGGCTCAGCATCTCGGACTGATGGGGGATTGACCCTCATCGTGTTCAATCGCCACCGTTCCCTCTCCCGGTTGCCGCGGTTGGCATTCGTTTCGGGCGCTTGATCGGATCGCCCCAAGAGCGCTTCCTTCGGCATCCGGCTCAGTGTGCCAAAGCCCGGCCGACAGGGGAACGCTTGCACAGCAGAATTTCGCAAGATTCGTAGAAGCACGCATCGTGCCATATCAGCGCTGGCGGCAGCCGCGGCGGCCAGGCCTGCGATCGATCGGCGGTTCGCAGAACCTGGCGCGAGCCCGGGAAACAACGTGGATTGGCGCGGCACCCATTTCGACTTGGGACGCATCCAGACGAAAAATCCGGCTCCCATCATCGCGTCGCATTCGCTGCAGGCGCTGGCTCGATCACGAGGGATTGTCATCGGCCGAGCGGATGTGTGGGGCTTGTCCCCACTCCGCGAGGGCTACACTGTGGTCCTCGTACACACCATTCAGTGAAAACGCATGTCCAATTCCCCCCGAACCTTGTCCAGATCCCGGAACGACCGCGTGCTTGCCGGCGTCATGGGCGGCATCGCGCGCCGTTTCGGCTGGAACTCGACCCTCGTCCGCGTCCTGTTCGTGATCGTATCGATCGCCTCGGCCGCGTTCCCGGGCATCCTTGTCTACCTGATCCTCTGGCTGTTGATTCCGGAAGAGGGCGGTTAGGCAGGAAGGTGGCCATGGCTGCCTGTCAACGATTCCCGGATGGCAGGCGGCTGGTCAGCTGGCGCAGCATTCGCCACAATTGCAGCTGTCAATTGCATTGTCGCGGGGGTTTTCATGGATCGAAAGCAGTTCGAACAGCTGGTCGCTCGCCAGGACGTCTACTCGAAAGCGCACTCGCGCATGTACCGTATTCGGGTAGCGGGATTCGCGCTGCTCGGATACGGCTATTTGGCAGGGATACTCGCGTTGCTGGTCCTGCTGCTGGGGGCATCAGCGCTTTCTGTCATCTACCTGAAAGCCGCTGGATTGAAGATCTTGTTCGTCACCGCTCCATTTGTGTGGTTGGTGGTGCGCTCATGCTGGGTGGATATGAAGGCGCCACCGGGCCTGCCGGTAACGCAGCGCGCTGCGCCAGCACTTTTTGAGCATATCAACGCACTCCGCCGCAAATTGCGTGCCCCGCGGTTTCACCGCGTGCTCATCACCGATGAGTTCAATGCCGGCGTGGTTCAGGTCCCCCGGCTTGGGCCGGTCGGATGGCATGCAAACCATCTCCTGCTAGGCATGCCGTTGCTCAAGAGCGTGACGCCCGAACAACTGGATGCGATTCTGGCGCACGAGTTCGGTCATCTGGCCGGAGGTCATGCCCGCTTCGGAAACTGGTTGTACAGATTGCGCAGGATCTGGTCGCAACTGCTCGATGAATTGGAGCGCAGGCGCAGTCCGGGACTGGTGCTGTTCCGCAGATTTTTCGAATGGTATGTTCCGAGGTTCAACGCCTACAGCTTTCCATTGGCGCGTGCCAACGAGTACGAGGCCGATGCTGCGGCTGTTCGCGCCACGTCGCCCGAAGCGTTGGCGCAGGCATTGACCACAACCGCCGTTGTCGGGCGCTATCTCGGCAGCAGATACTGGCCGCAGGTCTTTGCGAGGGCGGACAGTACGCCGCAACCCTCGTTTTTGCCATTCGCCGCCTTCGGCGGCGCACTGGCCCCAGAACTCAGTGACAAAGAGGTCGACGAATGGACGCGCGATGCGCTGGCGCAATCCACCGATTCAGCAGATACGCATCCGGGGCTCGGCGACCGGCTCCGTGCATTCAATGGAACTGCCAGATTCCTGCGCCCACAAGGGGACGCTAGTGCCGATTTCCTGCTTGGCGCGATACGCGACGAGCTGATCGCGAAGCTGGATGGTCGTTGGCAGTTTCAAGTCAGCGAAGACTGGCGAAGACGGTACGAAGAGGCCTCGGCGGCACGAAATCGACTCTGGTCCCTGAGCAAGCCGGAGACCATCGATTCGCAAACGGTCGACGAGGTCATTGAGCGTGCCAATCTTGAAGAGTCTTACGGCGCAGGGCAGGAGGTCGCCATCGCGATACTTCGTGCGCGAGTGGAGCAGGATTCCGAACATGCTGCCCTCAATTACTGGCTTGGCACAAAGCTCCTGGCAGCCGACGACGAATCGGGCGTAGCGATGGTTGAGAAGGCCATTGCACTGGATGACGGAGCGATTGTTGCCGGGCACGTCGCATTGCGCGACTTCTTCCATGCGCGCGGATTGACGGAACAGGCCCGGGCCGCCCATGAGGTCGCCTGCAAACGGCAAGGGCTGCTTGATGCGGCCGAAGCCGAACGGCAGAGCATCACCCTGGGTGACAAGCTGATCGCACACGGGCTTGATGCCGAGACGGTAGCCCGGATTCATGAGCACACGACCCGCCTTGGCGCGCGCAGAGTCTGGCTGGCTCGCAAACCCATGCGCAATTTTCCGGAGCACGCCCTGTTCCTGCTGGCTTTCTCGATCAAACCCTGGTACTGGTTCGGAACCAAGTCAGGCGGCGGAATCCTGCAGGACCGGATAAGCAGGGAAGTCTCGTTGCCAGGCCAGACGTTTGTCGTTTGCACGGATGGTTCGTTTTACCGGTTTCGCCGCAAGCTTCGGCGGATTCGGGGCGCCCGTCTTCGAAAACCAAAGGATCCGGGAAATCCTGCGCCCGGTTGACATTGGGAATTCGGCCACCAACAAAAAAGCCCGGCAATTGCCGGGCTTCTTGTTTGGTGGAGCGGATGGGGATCGAACCCACGACCTTCGCATTGCGAACGCGACGCTCTCCCAGCTGAGCTACCGCCCCTTGGAACCGTGCGCGCGGGTTTGAGTATCCGGTTGGGGGCGGATCCGCGTGCGGACCCGGATCATAGCGAATGCTTCGGGTGCCGCCAAGCCGATGCAACGGGATCAGCTTTCGTCGAGCCGTGCCATCAGCACATCGTGCAGGATCGACCTGCGCCAGCCATCGAGGGCTGCGGGCCAGCGCCGGGTCAGGTACAGCGATTCGAGGTGGCGGCGCGAACAGAGCAGGCCCTCGGGAATGTCGAGTTCGCTGGCGCGGGCGACGACGATCTCCTTGAGCGCACGGATCATGCGGCGTTCCTCGCCGTCGGCGGATGGCGGAATCGGATCGAATTCGAGTTCGCCGTCTTCCAGCGGCCGGTGCAGCAGGTCGAGCAGTTCGCCGCGCTCGGGGCCGCGCAGGGCGCGCAGGCCCCGGCTGCGTTCGATCATGTCGCTGGCGTCGCGCGGCGGGTTGGAGCTGAAATCGAGGATGCGCGGGTCGTCGAGTATCCACGGGCGCGGCTTGTCGATGCGCCTTGCCGTGGCGTCGCGCCAGATCAATACGCGGCGCAGCAGGGCCTGTTGTTCGGGTGGCCAGCCGGCGGCGCCGCGATAGCCGGTCTGCGGCTGCAGGTCCGCCTCGCGATTGCGCGTGCGTTCGAGCATGCGCGCGCAGTCCTCGGCGTGCCACTGCGCGAAACCGCGCCCGGCCAGACGGGCGGACAGATCGGCATGCAACACCGGGAGGTGGACGACGTCCTGGGCCGCATACTCCAGTTGCTCGGGGCTGAGCGGTCTACGCAGCCAGTCCGAGCGGGTTTCGCCCTTCGGCAGGTCGACGCCGCAGACCGCCAGCACGAGCTTCTGGTAGCCGAGTCCGGGGCCGAGCCCGGCAAATGCCGCCGCGATCTGGGTATCGAACAGCGTGCCCAGGCTGTCGGGCAGGAGCGGGCCCAGCGCGTCGAGGTCCTCGCTGGCGCTGTGCATGATCGAGACGGTTCGCGGATCGCCGAGGCGCGCCGACAGGCTTGACAGGTCGATGTCCGCGACCGGGTCGACAAGGGCGATATGGCCGTCGATCTCGACCTGGATCAGGGCCAGCTTCGGGGCGAAGGTATCGGTGCGCATGAACTCGGTATCCAGGCCGATGAGCCGGCCCGGGTGGCGGTCGAATTCGAGCAGGTTTTCGGTGCGATCGATCCAGGCTGCCAATGTGCGCCTTCCTGTGCGGGTACGGGAGGTAAACGGGGGCGCAACCGCGGTTGCGGACGCCTCCTGCGATAGCCTAAGGTGCTGGCACGCTGCTGTCAGCCTTTCAGTTCGCCAGAATGCCCGGTACCGAGAACGTCAACAAGCAACGCAACCTGGGTGGTGCGCTTGGCATCGTCGTGTTGCTGTTTGCGCTGGCCTACCGGTTTTTCCCGGGCATCCTGCATTTCGAGCCCCAGGAGCAGGTGCAGACCACTACCACGCCAATGGCCGGCAAGCCCTGGGTGGTGGAGCACGCGACGCCACTGGTCGCAAGAAACCCGGTCGGGCAGCCGATAGTCGGCACCACGCTCGCCGAAGCCATCGCCATGGGACCACCGGCGCCGGTGACCAAGGAAGTGGCCAGCCTTCTCGCGGCGGCGCGCAAGCAGGAAGAAGATGGCAAGGTATTCGAACCGCCCGGCAACAACGCGGTCGGCCTGTACCGCCAGGTGCTCGAACAGGATCCCAACAACCCGGCCGCACTCGACGCCCTGACCCGCATCGGCGGAGCCGTGCGCGACTGGTCGCTGGCCGCGCTGGAGCGTGGTGACGAGGCCGAAGCGCAGCGCTACGCGGCGCAGTTCGCCGAGCTGCCCCATTCCGACAACGAGCTGAAGATACTGCGCGCGCGATTGAAGACCCTGCGCGAAGTGATGCCGATGTTGTCCGCTGCGGCGGAACTGCTCAAGCAGGGACGCCTGATCGGGGATGGCGAGAACAACGCACTGGCCGTCTATCGCAAGGTGCTCGCTATCGATCCGGACAACCGCATTGCCGACGAAGGCCTGGCGCGCATCGAGCGCGGTTACCTTGACCGCGCGCTGGCCGCAGCCGCGCAGGATGATTTCAGCAACGCCGATGCGATCCTGGCCGAGGCGTCGGCGATCCGGCCCGGCTCCCAGGCCCTGCTCGATACTCGCTCGCAGATCGAGGGCCTGCGCCGGCAGCGTGGCGAGACCGTGCTGGCCCAGGCGCGCTCGGCGCTTGATGCCGGCAATGCCGATCTGGCCGACAAGCTGGCCAGGACTGCGCAAACCATCAGTGCCGACCTCGCCGGCCTGGATGAATTCGCCGAGCGCCTGCGCAACGCGCGCCTGTATGCCAGCTTCAAGCCCGGACAGGTGTTCAGCGACCGTTTCCTTGATACCACCGGAATGGCGCCTGCCGTGGTCGTGATTCCCGCCGGGAAATTCGTCATGGGCTCGCCGGCTGACGAGGATGGTCATCGCGACGACGAGGAACCGCAGCGCCAGGTCAGGATCACTACCGGTTTCGCCATGGGCCAGACCGAAGTGACGGTTGGCCAGTTCCGCGAGTTCGTCAAGGCGATCGGCTATCGCACGGAAGCACAGCGTGAAGGCACCGGCAGCGTCTACGACGAAAATACCGGGCGCATGAACGATCGCCGCGGCATCGACTGGCAGCGCGACTACAAGGGCGATCGGGCCAGCGACAAGCTGCCGGTGCTCAATGTGTCCTGGAACGATGCCAGCGAGTACGTCGCCTGGCTGTCGCAGCGCACCGGAAAGCACTACCGGTTGCCGAGCGAAGCCGAGTTCGAATACGCGTTGCGGGCAGGTTCGCAATCGCGCTTCTGGTGGGGGGATGGCGATCCGCCAAAGGTCCTGGCCAATGTCACCGGCGCTGGAGACCGCTCGCCGAGCAAGCGCAGTTGGGGCAGGGCCTTCGACAACTACAGCGACGGCTATTGGGGACCGGCGCCGGTCAAGGCCTATCCGCCCAATCCGTTCGGCCTCTACGACATGGACGGCAACCTCTCCGAGTGGGTCGACGACTGCTGGCACGACAACTACACGCGCGCGCCGCGCGACAGCACGGCCTGGATCAATCCGGGCTGCGTGCGCCGGGTCATCCGCGGCGGTTCATGGGGCAGTTCGCCGGAACAGGTACGATCCGCCTATCGACTTTCGGTCCCGGCGGATACGCGCAGCGCGCGGGTCGGCTTCCGCGTCGTACGCGAGCTGTAGGGGGCAGGAAATCGCCGTTGCCGGTCGCTTGGCTCGTCCAGGCGCCCGGCATGGCGATCCGGACAGAGGAGTGGCACATGGCATTGTTTGGAAACCGATCCGCGCAGATGGGCCGCCAGGGCAATCGGCGCGGGCTGAAACTCTGGCCGATCCTGCTCTTTGGCCTCTACTTCGGTTACTACTACTTCAGCCACAGCAACGAGGCATCGTTCACCGGGCGCAAGCAGTTGCTCGATACCACGGCCCAGGAGGAAGCCGCGCTCGGCTTGCAGTCGTACCGGGAAATCCTGCAACAGTCCGACGTCGTGCGCAGCGGACCGCTGCCGGCGAAGGTCCAGGGAATCGCCCAGCGCCTGGTCGAGGCTGCGCCCAAGGTCGAGCAGTACCTCGCCGATGCCAACGGCACGCCCGTGTCGACCGACTGGAGTGCCTACCAGTGGCAGGTCAGCGTGATCCAATCCGACCAGGTCAATGCATTCTGTCTGCCCGGCGGCAAGATCGCGGTCTATACCGGCATCATTCCAGTGGCGAAGAACGATGATGGCCTCGCCGCGATCATGGGCCATGAGATCGCCCATGCGCTGTTGCGCCATGGCGGCGAACGCATGGCCCAGCAGAAGCTCGTGCAGATCGGCTCGATCGCGGCGAGCATGTCGACCGGCGACATGGACCCGGGCCAGCGCCAGATGGTGATGGCGGCGATCGGCGCCGGCGCCCAGTATGGCGTGCTGCTGCCGTTCTCGCGCAGCCATGAGTCCGAAGCCGACCGTGTCGGCCTGCTGCTGTCCGCGGCGGCCTGCTACAACCCCCAGGAGGCGCCGAAACTCTGGGAACGCATGGCCGAACTGGGCAACCAGAGGCCCCCCGAATTCATGTCGACCCATCCGGCCGAAGGCACCCGCATCACCCAGCTGAATGCCTGGATGGCCGAGGCCACAAGAGTGCGCCAGCAGTTCTGCGGGACCACGCCGACGCTGCAGTAGGATCCGCGAAGCAGCAAGGTAGCTTGTCAGCCCGGCAACCTGCCCGTATCATTCGCGGCCCACTTCAGGAGAGGTGGCAGAGTGGTCGAATGTACCTGACTCGAAATCAGGCGTACGTTTATAGCGTACCGTGGGTTCGAATCCCACCCTCTCCGCCAGAAACAAAAAGAGCCCCGCAAGGGGCTTTTTTTGTTTCTGTTGGTGCGGGTGCGTGGACGAAGCCACCCGGTTCGACAAGTTCGTAGGAACGAACTTGGACAGCCGCAGGCTGGCCCGGAGCGCGTAGCGCGGAGGGTGAGGCTCAGGGATGAGCCGAGCAATCCCACCCTCTCCGCCAGAAACAAAAAGAGCCCCGCAAGGGGCTTTTTTTGTTTCTGTTGGTGCGGGTGCGTGGACGAAGCCACCCGGTTCGACAAGTTGATTCGGACCTGTCCCGGTCCTCTCCCTTTGGGCCATCGCTTTTGCGATGTTCGCTCCGGCATCCTGCCTCCGCAGTGTAGGAACGAACTTGGACAGCCGCAGGCTGGCCCGGAGCGCGTAGCGCGGAGGGTGAGGCTCAGGGATGAGCCGAGCAATCCCACCCTCTCCGCCAGAAACAAAAAGAGCCCCGCAAGGGGCTTTTTTTGTTTCTGCTGGTGCGGGTGCGTGGACGAACCCACCCGGGTTGACTGCGGGCGTTCCGCCCTTCGCCCTTCGGGCCATCGCTAGCGCGATGTTCGCTTCGGCTTCCTGCCTTCGCAGTGACAAATTCATCTGGAATGAATTTGGACAGCCGCAGGCTGGCCCGGAGCGCGTAGCGCGGAGGGTGAGGCTCAGGGATGAGCCGAGCAATCCCACCCTCTCCGCCAGAAACAAAAAGAGCCCCGCAAGGGGCTCTTTCTGCTTTCAGGTCAGGCAATTGACTGCTTTCAGATCAGGCAATTGAGCGCGTGGAACTCAGGCCGGCTTCACCACGTAAGCCGAACACCAGCCCTTGCTGTGCACGGCCTTGCCGGGGAACAGCGTGCACGGGCCGAACTCGGCGCCGGCGGTGCCCTGGTAGAAGTTGCAGTTCAGGCATTCCTGGCTCGGCTTGTGGTTCGGGAACTTGGCCGAATCCGCCTTGGTGGTGTCCTCGACATAGCCAAGCGCCTTGGCGGTGGCGTCGTCGGGCGTCAGGTGCGGCAGGTCGGCCGCACGTGCCGATTTGGGCAGCGAGCCGAGAACGGCGGCGGTACCGACGCCGAGCAGGGACAACTGCAGGAAGCGGCGACGGTCATCATTGCATTGCGGGAGGGGCTTCTCGGTCTTCATCATGGATTCCTCAAGGGGTCGAGTCGAACGCGGGTAATAAGTACGCAAAGGTCAGCCCGAACGGGATGACCGAAATGACCCGCAACATCCTACCAACGCATCGTGAATCATGGTGGAAGCGGAACCGGAAGCGGACTCGTTCGCATTTCCCTTTCCGGCCCGGATTACGGCCCGCCAGGGTCAGGGTCCGACTCGGGCAGGGCGGAAAGCTGAACGGAAATGCTGCGCCGTGCCGGCTCATCGGCGCGGCTTGCGCGGCCCCGGCGCGGAACGGGTGCCCTGGCGCGCATCCAGCTTGTCGATCCAGCCTGCCCGCGAATCGGGAAACGCATCGGCGTAGGGCACGTAGGGCTTGATGTCGAGGATCGGCGTACCGTCGAGCAGATCGACGCCGCGCACGCGCAGCGCATGCCCTTCGATGCCGACCAGCTCGACGGCAGACAGGCCGATCGCATTCGGCCGATGCGGGGAGCGCGTGGCGAGGACACTGCGTTTCCCGCCGCCCCGCGGCGGTCGCACTTCGGGCTTCCAGCCTTCGCTGCGGTCGAATACAAAGATCAGCCAGATGCGCTCGAATCCGGCAAGGTCGCGAAACGCCTCTGGCGGGATGCCGTCGATGAATTCGATCATGGCCTCGGACGCGGTGCCGGTCTCGGTTCCCTCGATGACGGAGGGTTGGTGGGGTGCGTCGATGCGCCGCGCATAGGGCGAGCGCACGAAGGCGATCGGAGTCGGGGTGGTACCGGGGGAGTTCGGCATGATGCGGCGAAGATTAGCCTGACTGCGCCATCCAGGCACGAACCTGTTCGGTGCAGGTGCCCGGAAAAGCGCGCCGGCAGTTCGCATCGGGGGCGTTCCGGCCTACCATTGGATTTTCCCGGACAGGTTGCTAGTCGATGAGCCAGATTGCCGTTCCCGTTTCCTATGGTGAGCTGATAGACAAGATCACGATCCTCGAGATCAAGGCCGCGCGCATCGGCAATCCCGACAAGCTTGCCAATGTGCGCGCCGAGCTCGACCTGCTGACCCGGACCTGGGCGGCGGATGCGCTTTCCAAGACCGACATCAGCGCCGAGCGGGAGAAACTCAAGGCGGTCAACGAGGCGCTGTGGGACATCGAAGACCACATCCGGATCAAGGAAAAGGACAAGGCGTTCGATGCCGAATTCGTCCAGCTTGCGCGTTCGGTCTATTTCCGCAACGACGACCGTGCCGCCTACAAGCGCGAGATCAACGAGAAACTCGGCTCGACCCTGGTCGAGGAAAAATCCTACGAGAACTATCGCTGAAAAGCCGGGCAGGCGAACGCTGGTCGTTGGCTTGGGGCTGGCCATCACCGCGACGTGCCTTTCGATCCCGTATGTATGCGCAACTGTCGGGCAATCCGTCATGCAGCGACTCAAGCCAACGGTGGGTGATCGCGCGAAGATTGCCGAGGATCGCGTAAAGCCCGGCCTGGAGAAGGATCTGCACGCGCTCGGGTTGCGCTACGGCGCGCCGGTATTCATGCGCATTTTCAAGAGGGAAAAGCAGCTCGAGCTGTGGGTCGAGGGAAACCGACAGCGCTACGTGCTTTTCCGCAGCTATCCGATCTGCACCTACTCCGGTGATCTGGGCCCGAAGCTGCGCGAGGGAGACAACCAGGCTCCGGAAGGTTTCTATCGTGTAACCGCGGGACAACTCAATCCGAACAGCCGCTTCCATCTCTCCTTCAATCTGGGTTATCCGAATGCCTACGACCGGGCGCATGCGCGGACCGGGGATTTCCTCATGGTGCATGGATCTTGCGTCTCGATCGGTTGCTACGCGATGGGCGACGACGGCATCGAGGAAATCTATTCTTTGGCAGCGGCGGCGCTCAGGGAGGGCCAGACTGCCTTCGACGTGCACGTATTTCCGTTCCGCCTCGATGCGGCGAGTCTTGATGCGCAGAAGGATTCGCCCTGGCATGCATTCTGGAGTGAGTTGAGGCCCGCCCATGAAAGTTTCGAAGCGACCCATCGGGTGCCGCGCGTTCGCGTGGATGGGCTTCACTATCGGGTGGATGCAACTTGATCGATGCTGCCAGTCGAGGGCGTGGCCTGATGGCGAGTTGAAGCATCAGGTCGTCATCCCGGCGCAGGCCGGGATCCAGCGACTGCGCATCGTTTTCCTGCCTGCTGATCGTTTTGCGCCGATAAGGTCACTGGGTCCCGGCCTGCGCCGGGACGACGGTGAAGTGAGCATGGAGGTCGAGAGCCGTGTGCGACCCGCAGTTGCAACTTGCGACCGCTACGTTCCACGGGCGAATTCGAGCACCAGCGAATGCGTGGCTCGCTACGCTACACTGAGCCTCGTTGCGCAACGCACCCGCGCAGTCCGCCAGGAGGGAGTCATTGATGTCAGAGTCGATGGGGATGAGCGTCGAGCAGCTCGATGACTTGTGTGCGAACTGGCCAGGCGCGACCCGGGCGATCAAGTGGGATGTCGACCTGGTGTGGAGCGTGTCCGGCAAGATGTTCGTCATCATGTGCACGATCGGTCCCGAGCGTGGCCGCATCAGCTTCAACGTCGGACCGGAGCGCTTCCTCGAGCTGACCGACCAGCCCGGCATCACGAGTGCTCCGTACATGGCGCGCGCCTACTGGGTCAGCATCAACGAGCCGGGCGAGTTCAGCGAAGCCGAGCTGGCCAACCACGTGCGCCAGTCCTACGAACTGGTGCGCGCGAAACTGCCGAAGAAGACGCAGCGCGCACTCGGCGTGACGCTGGCCTGAACGCTTTCCGGCGCCGCTGCGCAACCCGGGCGGCGATTGATAGACTGGTGGCTTGGCACTTCTGACGGCGCGGGGCAGGCATGGCGGGACAGGGCAATTCGATTCGCGCGATCTTCTTCGCGCTCGGGGCAAATTTCGCCATCTTCGTGGCCAAGCTGGTGGCGGCCCTGATGACCGGTTCGGGCGCGATGCTCGCGGAGGCCGTGCACTCGCTGGCCGACTGTGGCAACCAGGTGCTGCTGCTGTTCGGCATCCGCCAGGCGAAGCGGCCGCCATCGGCCGACTATCCGCTCGGTTACGGCAAGGCCGTGTATTTCTGGTCGTTCCTCGTGGCGCTGATGCTGTTCAGCGTCGGCGGCATGTTCTCGATCTACGAAGGCCTGCACAAGCTGGGCAGCGACGAGCCGTTGAAGTCGCCGTGGATCGCGGTCGGCGTGCTCGTCTTCAGCATCATCGTCGAAGGCATCTCGATGCGCGCCTGCATGGTCGAGGTCAACAAGGCGCGCGGCGGGCGAAGCCTGTGGCAGTGGTTCCGCGGTACGCGCCAGGTCGAGTTGGTGGTGATCTTCGGCGAGGACCTGGCAGCCTTGCTCGGCCTCGCGCTGGCGCTGCTGGCGGTGGGCGTGGCCATGGCCACCGGCAACCCGGTCTGGGACGCGATCGGCACGCTGGCGATCGGCGCCCTGCTCATCATCGTCGCCGTGTTCATCTCGATCGAGGTCAAGGCCATGCTGATCGGCCAGAGCGTCGATCCCGAGACCCGCGACCAGATGCGCGAATTCCTCGAGCAGCGGCCGGAAATCGAGCGTGTCTACAACCTGCTGACGCTGCAGCTGGGCAACGATGTCATGGTATCGGTGAAGGCAAAGATGCGCGGCGAGGATTCCGCCGCCGGAATGATCGCGCAGATCAACGCAGTCGAGCGCGAACTGAAGCGACGTTATCCCGAAGTGCGCTTCAGCTTCTTCGAGCCCGATCTCGAGGATGGCGATGCGGAAGACCGCATTGCCTAGCGAATGCGCGCCCCGACTCCGATGGTCACCCGCGGCTTCTTGTCGAAAATGAACCCCCACGGCCAGACGTGGACGGCCCTGGCGCGCACCAGCGGATAGACGTATTCGTGCTCCTGCACGCGCCCGACCCGCGTGCCCGAAAGAACGCCCTGCGCGGTCAGGTGGCGTCCTGCCGGATAGTCGAACGGCTCGACGAACCCGGGCAGTACGAGGATGAAGCGGCCCTGGGTCGGTTCCTCGGGGGAGGGTTGCTGGTCGCGATCCAGCGGGTAGGCGACGACTTCCACCTCGGTGGTTTCCTCGCGGTTTTCCACGGCGACGATGCGCCCGCCCCAGACGACCTCCGCGCCGCGGAAGTCCTCGGGCTGCTGCTGCACGTCGGCAGGCGTGGCGGCAATCGAGTTTCCGGTATCCCTGAACACCGGCGTGGCGCACGAAGCAAGCGCCGCCGACAGCAGCAGGGCGAGCAGCAGACGGGACAGCGGATTGGAGGCGTACATGTTGCGGACTCGCAGTGGCGATTCGTGCGCCATTGTCCGCCGAACCTTGACTGGCGTCACGATGGAAAAGTTCGCCGGCGCTTCACTCCCGGACCAGCCAGTCGATGCGGTGCTGGCCAAAACGTCCCTGCGAGAGCAAGGATTCAAGCGCGGGCAGCAATTCCTCGAGCTGTCGTTCGAACTTCCAGGGCGGATTGATGATGACCATGCCACAGCCATTCAGGCGCATGGCGGAATTGTCCGGATGCAGGAGCAGTTCGGCAGCGAGGACCTTGCCGAAGCCGCTGCGTGCAAGCCAGCGATGGAATGGCTGCACCTGCTGGCGGAGCTTGATCGGATACCAGATGGCGTAGATGCCGCCGGGCCAGCGCCGCTGCGCATCGGCCAGCGCTTTCTCGACGATGCGGAACTCGTCGTCCTGCGCTTCGAACGGAGGATCGATCAACACCAGGCCGCGGCGTTCCCTTGGCGGCAGCAAGGCATTCATGGCCTCGTAGCCGTCGCGCTCGTGCACGGAAAAGCGCGCATCGCCGCGGAACAACGCCTTCAGCGCAGCGCACTCCTCGGGCTGCAATTCGCAAAGGATGCCGCGATCGTTCTCGCGCATCAGCAGGCTCGCCAGCAGCGGCGAACCCGGGTAGACGATCATGTCCTCGTGCCCTGAATTGAGCGAACGGACGAGATTCATGTAGACGTGGATCAGCGTCGGCGCGCGCGTAGAGGCGAGCAGGCGTTTGACGCCATCCGAGGCTTCGCCCGTGCGCATGGCCTCGCTGCTGTCCAGCGCGTAGCGACCGCGCCCGGCGTGCGTGTCCATGAAATTGAACGGTGTCTGCTTGGCCTTGAGGGCCTCGATCAGGCCGATGAGAATCGTGTGCTTGAACACGTCGGCGAAATTGCCGGCATGAAATGCATGGCGATAGTTCATGGATGCCTGGGTACCGATGGGCCGGAGTCCGTTCCGGTGGGCGGGTCGGCGCAACATACCTGCCAGAGGCTTCGCACATCAAGGTTGGCAGAGGCCAGTCGCGAACCGGATGCCGGAACTGAGACGCGGTCGATGGATTGTGCGCGAGGCGTTCGGGAATTCCGCGCCATTCGTGACCAATGGCCGTGCAGGAGTGCGGCGGATTGCTGCTAGTGTGGGCCTATCCGTGTCTTGGGGGACATCGCATGAGAAAGCTCCTGAAGTGGTTGCTGCGCCTGGTTCTGGTGGTCGTGATCGTCGCCGCCATTGCATTCGTGCATGTCTGGTACTTCAAGCCCTACAAGATCGACTGGTTCTACACGCGTGTGTTCGCGCAGTTCGCCCTGGAAAATCCGCAGATGCTCAGCAGCATGCGCATCCTGCCGCCGTGGGCCGATTTCTACAGCGACAAGTTGAACGACGCATCGCCAAGGCATGACGACAAGATGTCGGCCATGGTCCGGGACGACCTGGACATGTTGCGGCGCTACGACCGCGAGGCGCTCGACGAGGAAGGCAGGCTCTCCTACGACGCGCTCGAGTTTTTCCTGGCCAACCAGGTCGAGGGCGATCGTTTCCGCTATCACGATTTCCCGGTCAACCAGATGTTCGGCGTGCAGTCGGGCCAGCCGAACTTCATGGCCGACACGCACCAGGTCAACAATGCCAGTGATGCCGGGAACTACATCAAGCGCCTCGAGCAGTTTCCGCGCAATTTTTCCGAAGTGATCGAGGGTCTGAAGCTGCGCGAGTCGAAGGGCGTCGTCCCGCCGAAGTTCACCGTCGACAAGGTGCTCGTGCAGATGAACGGGTTCATCGGCGTGCCCGCCGGCGAAAACATGCTCTACAGGACCTTCAGCGAGAAGCTCGACAAGATCGGAACTGACAAGCTCGACCAGGCCACCCGCGATGACCTGCTCAAGCGCGTCGAGTCGTCGATCGACGGCAGCGTCTACCCGGCCTTTCGCGAACTGATCGCCTATTTCACCGCGCTCCAGGCCAAGGCCACGGAGAATCGCGGCGCATGGAGCCTGCCGGACGGCGATGCCTACTATGCCTGGTGCGTTCGCAGCCACACCACCACCGACATGACGCCCGAGCAGGTCCACGAACTCGGCCTCGCCGAAGTGGCGCGCATCGGTGCGGAGATGGACGCGATCCTGCGCGAGCGGGGCCTGGTCGACGGCAGCATCGGCGCGCGCGTGCAGCAGCTGGCGCGCGAGCCGGAACAGATGTACCCGAATACGCCGGAAGGCAAGGCGGCCATGATCGCGGGCTACCAGGCGATCCTCGACGACATCAACGGCAACCTCGGCGACGCCTTCGACCGACGGCCGAAGCTCGGCGTCGAGGTCAGGGCCGTTCCCGCGTTCTCCGAAAAGACCGCGCCGGGCGCCTACTACCAGGGCGGTTCGTTCGATGGCTCGCGCCCCGGCGTGTTCTACGCCAACCTGCGCGACCCGGGCGAGACGCCGAAATTCGCCATGCGCACGCTTGCCTATCACGAGGGCATTCCCGGCCATCACTTCCAGATCACGATCGCGCAGGAGCTGCAGGGCGTTCCGTTCTTCCGTCGGGTGCTGCCGTTCACGGCATATTCGGAAGGCTGGGCCCTCTATGCCGAGCGGCTTGCCTGGGAGATGGGCTTCCAGGAGGATCCGCTCGACAATCTCGGCCGCCTGCGCGACGAGATGATGCGGGCAGTGCGCCTGGTGGTCGACAGCGGCATCCACTACAAGCGCTGGACGCGCGAGCAGGCGATCACCTACATGCTCGACAACACCGGCATGGGCGAGGGCGATGTCACCGCCGAGATCGAGCGCTACTTCGTCAATCCCGGGCAGGCGCTGGCCTACAAGGCGGGCATGCTGAAGATCCTCGCCCTGCGCGAGCGGGCCAGGCGGCAGCTCGGCGACAAGTTCAAGCTCAGTGCGTTCCACGATGAAGTGCTGACCCACGGCGCCTTGCCGCTGTCGCTGCTGGAACGCGTCGTCGACGACTGGATCGCGAAGACCAAGGCCGGATGACAAGGGTCAGATCCGATGCCTGACGTCAGCACCTGAATTCGCAGGCGCTTGTCTGGAATGCTTCCGGCGCACCCTTTCGGTGCGCTGGAGCAGGCCGTGAATCTATCCATTGAACAACGTGAGACGCTGAACCGCTGGCTGCCGACGATTCTCGTGGCGGTTGGCATCTGGCTGGTTGCGCGTGGCATCCGGCGGCTGTTCTGGGCCGTGTTCGGGCTGGCCTGGGTGATGTACTGGACGGGCGGCCGGTTTCCGTTCTGGTCCTGACGCGCGGCCCTGCGAATGGCGTCGGTCAGGCGGCCTGCTCGTCCGCCGTGGTACGCACCCGGCCGCGCAGCGAGTTGGCCATCACCCCGGTGATGAGGACATCGACGAACTGGCCTGTCATGCGTGGATGTCCGGCGAAGTTGACCTTGCGCATGTTTTCGGTGCGACCGGTCATCTCGTTCGGGTCGCGGCGACTCGGACCCTCGACGAGGATGGACTGCGTGCTGCCGAGCATGGCTTCGTTGATGCGGCGCGCATTCTCGTTGAGCACGGCTTGCAGGCGTTGCAGCCGCGCCTGCTTGACCTCGGCCGGGGTTTCGTCGGCGAGGCTGGCGGCCGGGGTGCCGGGACGCGAGGAAAAGATGAAGCTGAAGCTCTGGTCGAATCCGACCTCGTCGATGAGCTTCATGGTCTTCTCGAAATCCGCGTCGGTCTCGCCGGGGAAACCGACGATGAAGTCCGAGGAAACGCAGATGTCCGGGCGCACGGCGCGCAGCTTGCGGATGCGCTGCTTGTATTCGAGCGCCGTGTAGCCGCGCTTCATCGCCGCGAGGACGCGATCGGAACCCGATTGCACGGGCAGGTGAAGGAAGTTCGCCAGTTGCGGGACGTTGGCATAGGCCTCGATCAGCGAGTCGCTGAATTCCATCGGGTGCGAGGTCGTGAAACGGATGCGGCCGATGCCATCGATCTGCGCCACGGCGTGGATCAGCAGGCCGAGGTCGGCGATGCCGCCATCGTGCATCGGTCCGCGATAGGCATTGACGTTCTGGCCGAGCAGGTTCACTTCGCGCACGCCCTGTTCGGCGAGCTGGGCGATTTCGGCCAGGACATCGTCGAACGGCCGGCTGATCTCCTCGCCGCGGGTATAGGGCACGACACAGAAGCTGCAGTATTTCGAGCAGCCCTCCATGATCGAGACGAAGGCGCTGGGGCCCTCGGCACGTGGCTCGGGCAGGCGGTCGAACTTCTCGATCTCGGGGAAGCTGATGTCGACTTGCGGCTTGCCGCTGCTGCGCCGTGCTTCGATCATCTCGGGCAGGCGGTGCAGGGTCTGCGGCCCGAACACGAGGTCGACGTAGGGTGCGCGCTTGACGATCGCCGCCCCCTCCTGGCTGGCGACGCAGCCGCCGACGCCAATGACCACCGATTCCTTGTGCTGCTTGAGCGCTTTCCAGCGGCCCAGCTGGCTGAAGACTTTTTCCTGGGCCCTCTCGCGGATCGAGCAGGTATTGATCAGGATGACGTCCGCTTCGGTCTCGTCGTCTGTCACGACCAGGCCGTGCGCCGCCCCAAGCACGTCGGCCATTTTCGCCGAGTCGTACTCGTTCATCTGGCAACCGTGGGTCTTGATGTACAGCTTTCCGGCCATGGGTTCTGGAGAATTGTCAGCAAACCCAGTAGTTTACGCACTGAACCTGAGGCCCGCCAGCGAAATGCGCCGGGGGTCCGGGGGCAACTGCCGCCGGCGTGACCCGCGCGGTGGAATCCTCGTGGGTTTTGCTGGTCCAATGGTGAGCATGTTGCAGAGTCGCGCATATCAGGTATTCGGTGTCCTCGTGGCGGGCCTGCTCATGGCCTCGGCCGGCGCGGTCGCGGACACCCTGTACAAGTGCGAGGGGCCGGGCGGCAGCGTCGCCTACACCAACAAGAAGGGCTCGTTCACGGCCTGCAAGGCCATCGGCAGCTATGTCGCCAGCCAGCCCGCGGCCGGCAGCGCCCAGGCCAAACGCAAGGTCGATTATCAGGAAAAGCCCGACGTGCGCGCCGGCAGTTCCGGTGTCACCTCGACGGCCGCCATGATCCCGGCGCCTGCAAAACCGGTCGTGGCCGAGCCGCCGCCGGTCGACGCCGGCAGCCAGGTCATGACCAGCGCGACCACCGCGAAGCTGGCGCCAAAGGTGCTTCGCGGCGCGGTCTATCGGGTCGAGCGCAGCAGCGGCATCACCGAATACACGAACGTGCGCCCGCGCGATGGCCGCTTCGCACTGCTGTTCACCTACATTTCGACCTGCGTGGCCTGCGACCTGCATTCGACGATCAATTTCGCCAGCACGGCGCTCAATCTCGATGCCTTCAAGGACGAGGTCGCGCTCGCCGCGGCGGATTACGGAGTCGACGCAGCCCTGCTGCGTGCCGTCATCCACGCCGAATCGGCATTCAATCCGATGGCCATTTCGAGCAAGGGCGCGCAGGGTCTGATGCAGCTGATGCCGGGCACGGCGACCGACCTGGGGGTCGTCGATGCCTTCGACGCGGCGCAGAACATCCGCGGTGGAGCGCAGTACCTCGCGCAGATGCTGAAGGCTTTCAACGGCGACGAGCGCCTGGCGACCGCCGCCTACAATGCCGGCCCGGGTGCCGTGCAGAAGTATGCCGATGTGCCGCCGTACGCCGAGACCCAGGTCTATGTCGAGCGCGTCGCCACCCTGCGCGACCGCTACCGCAAGGCGCTCTGAGGGCGATCGGGAAGCCGGCCGTGCTCAGGTGCCGGCGACGGCGTTGGGCGGACGCTGCATCAGGGTCAGCTGGACCGAGAACGGCGCGCCATTGCGCAAGCCTTGCAGGCGCGCGACCTTGCCGGGCGCCAGCGCGGCTTCGTGGCTGCGCAGGTCGGCCTGGTCGATGATGTCCTCGCCATCCAGCTTGAGCAGCAGGTCACCGCTGCGCAGGCCTGCACGGTCGGCCGGGCCACCGGGCAGCACCTCGAGCACCACCACGCCATGCGGCGGCGCTCCATTTGGCGGCTTGCCGGGGGTGAGCATGGACGTGTCCGTGTATTCGGCGCCGAACCAGCCGCGGATGACCATGCCATGGCTGATGATCTGGTCGAGAACCGCCTTTGCCGTGGTCACCGGTATGGCAAAGCCGATGCCCTCGGCATTCTGTTGCGCATTGCCGGGGCGCCCGTCGCCTCCCGCATTGCGATAGACCGCGGTATTGATTCCGACCAGTTCGCCCAGCGCATTGACCAGGGCGCCGCCGGAATTGCCGAAGTTGATCGCGGCGTCGGTCTGGATGAAGTCCTCGTAGGCCGAGAGGCGCAACTGGCGACCGGTCGCGCTGACGATGCCCATGGTCACGGTCTTGCCGACGCCGAACGGATTGCCGATCGCGAGCACGACATCGCCGACGTTGACGTCGCCGCGATTGGCCACGGCGATGGTCGGCAGGTTGGCGGCGTCGATCTTGAGCACGGCCAGGTCGGTATCGGCGTCCGCGCCGATCACGCGCGCCTGGGCGACGCGGCCGTCGAACAGCAGCACCTGGATGTCGTCCGCGCCGTTGATCACGTGATTGTTGGTCAGCACGTAGCCGTCGGCGCTGAAGACCACGCCGGAGCCGAGGCTTTGTTCCTGCTTCTTGTAGGAAGGGCCCGCGGCGATGGCGCCGAACAGGCGTCGCGTCACCGGGTCAGGTACGATCCGGTATTGGCGGACGGTGGTCATCTTGTTGGCGTAGATGTTGACCACGGCCGGGGCGGCCCGGGTCACGGCGTCGGAGTAGGATACCGGGCCCTCGCCGTGGGCCGACGCAACCGGTTCGGCCCGGTGGCCGGTGGTGGCGCCGGAAGTGCCGCGCAGGCGTTCCACCAGCGCGGGCGCGAGCAGGCTCAGCACGAACGCGATGGCGAGCCCGAGGATGGCAAAGCGCAGGATGAAGGCGAGGGTGCGGGTCGTTGCGCGGCGCATGTTGGTCGAGTAAACGGGTATGGCGCGCGATGCAAGGGACATCTTGCCGCGTCGCCCTTAGATTGTGCGGTGCGGAGTGCTTCGTTAAACTACCATGATTATGCGGCATCCCCGCGTTTTTCCTGTTCCTTTTCCGTTTTTTCAGCAAGCCTCGTGGAGTGCCGGATGGCAAATGACGGCGTCGACATGGGCCGCCGCAGGTTCCTGACCGCAACGACAGCCGTCGTTGGTGGTGCAGGAATCGCAATGGCGGCCATACCTTTCATCAAATCGTGGCAGCCCAGCGCGCGGGCGAAAACCGCCGGCGCGCCGGTCGAAGCCGATATCAGCAAGCTCGAAGTCGGGCAGATGGTGATGTACGAATGGCGCGGCCAGCCAATCTGGATCATCCACCGCACCCAGGCCCAGCTCGATGCCTTGCCAAGCCAGGATTCGCGCCTGAGGGATCCCAAGTCCCTCGTCGAGACCCAGCAGCCGAAGTTCGCCGAGAACGAATACCGTTCGCTCAAGCCCGAATTGCTCGTGCTGGTCGGGCTGTGCACCCACCTCGGCTGCGCGCCGAAGCTGCATCCGGAGCTCAAGCCGGAGCCGTTCGATCCGGAATGGAAGGGCGGATTCTTCTGTCCCTGCCACAAGTCGCGCTTCGACATGGCCGGCCGCGTCTATGACGGCGTGCCCGCGCCGACCAACCTGGTCGTGCCGCCGTATTACTTCGTCGATGCGAACCACATCATGATTGGCGAGCTGAAGGGGGCTGCATGATGGCGAATCGACTGACCCAGGCCGTCAACGGCGTCCAGCAGTGGTTCAACGACCGCGCACCGTCGTTCGGCCCGTTCTACGCCAAGCACATGACGCAGTACTACGCGCCGAAGAACTTCAACATCTGGTACATCTTCGGCGTGCTGTCGATGGTGGTGCTGGTCAACCAGATCGTCACCGGCATCTTCCTTACGATGTTCTTCAAGCCGAGCGCGGCGGAAGCCTTCGCCTCGGTCGAATACATCATGCGTGACGTCGAGTGGGGCTGGCTGATCAGGTACATGCACTCGACCGGCGCCTCGGCGTTCTTCGTCGTCGTCTACATCCATATGTTCCGTGGCGTCATGTACGGCTCGTACAAGAAGCCGCGCGAACTGGTCTGGCTGCTCGGCATGCTGATCTACCTGGTGCTGATGGCCGAAGCCTTCATGGGCTATGTGCTGCCCTGGGGCCAGATGTCGTTCTGGGGCGCCAAGGTCATCATTTCGCTGTTCGGCGCCATTCCCTACGTGGGCGGGGCGCTGACCGAGTGGATCATGGGCGACTACCTGCCCTCCGATGCCACGCTCAACCGCTTCTTCGCCCTGCACGTGATCGCCCTGCCGCTGGTCCTGCTGCTCCTCGTCGTGCTGCACATCTTCGCCCTGCACGAGGTCGGCTCGAACAATCCGGACGGCGTTGAAATCAAGAAGGGCCCGAAGGGCAACCGCTGGTCAGCCACGGCGCCGACCGACGGCATCCCGTTCCACCCCTACTTCACGGTCAAGGACACCTTCTACACCGGATGCTTCCTGCTGATCTGCGCGTTCATCATCTTCTTCCAGCCGACCTTCGGCGGGTTGTTCCTCGAGCATGACAACTTCATCGAGGCCAACCGGCTGGTGACGCCGGCGCACATCAAGCCGACCTGGTACTACACGCCGTTCTACGCCATGTTGCGCGTGGTCCCGAACAAGCTGCTCGGCGTGATCACGATGTTCAGCGCGATCATCGTGCTGTTCTTCCTGCCCTGGCTCGATCGCGGCAAGGTCAAGTCCTGGCGTTATCGCGGCACCGGGTTCCGCATCGCCCTGTTCGTGCTCGGCATCTGTTTCGTCTGGCTCGGCAAGATCGGCGCCGGTCCCGGTACCGATCCGGTCGAGACGATCATCGGCCGCGTTCTGACGCTGTCGTACTTTGGCTTCTTCCTTTTCCTCTGGGTCTACACCGCATTCGGCTTCGAGAAGACCAAGCCGGTTCCGGAGCGGGTGACCGGCCATGACTGAGACGACCATGCACAAGACCCGCCGACTGATCGCTGGACTCCTTTTCGGCCTGGTGCTGGGCGCCGCACCGGCGGCGATGGCAGCGGAAGAAGCCGAAATGGCCGCGTCCAATGCCAGCCTGGCCGACACCGGGTCGCTGCAGCAGGGGGCCAAGCTGTTCTTCAACTACTGCTCGGGCTGCCACTCGCTAAAGATGATGCGCTATTCGCGCATCGCCGAAGATCTCCAGCTCAGTGAAGACGAGGTGATGAAGAACCTCAACTTCACCGGTGCCAATTTCGGCGAATCGATTCCTCCCTCGATGAGCCCCGACGACGGCAAGGCCTGGTTCGGCGCGCCGCCGCCGGATCTCTCCCTGATGGCGCGCGCCAAGGGCGTCGACTACATCTACAACTACCTGAGGTCGTTCTACCTCGATCCGAGCCGGCCGGTTGGCTGGAACAACACGGTGTTCCCGAACGCGTCGATGCCGAACCCGCTGTGGGAACTGCAGGGCGTCCAGACCGCCACGTTCAAGGCGTCGGCAGGCGGCCAGTCGCCCGAATTCGAGGGCTTCGAGCTGCACCGGGCCGGCACGCTGAACGCCGAGGAATTCGACCGGGTGGCGCGCGACATCGCCAATTTCCTGCAGTACGCCTCCGAGCCGGCGGCCATGCAGCGCAAGGCGGTCGGCATCTGGGTCCTGCTGTTCCTCACGGCGTTCACGCTGCTCGCCTATTTCCTCAAGCAGGAATACTGGAAGGACGTCCACTGACCCGGGCCCTGCCCGGGATTGCGACAGCATTCGATCAACTTCCCTTTGAAATTCATGCACTTGGGTCGCCATAACGGCGGCCCGGGTGCATCGATCTATGCGCTTTCGCCATGGCGTAGTAGAGTGCTGGCGAGAGGGAAGGGCCGGGGATACCCGGTTTTTGTGGTCATGCGGGTGGCAAATCCGCCAGGGGAGGTCTTCGGACATGGTCTTGAGTCAGCGATCGCGGGCCGTGCTTACTCTTTTTTCCGCACGCGACTGCGTGCACTGCCACCGGGTCCGGCTGGTTCTTTCGGCCAAGGGCGTCAGCTACGACCACGTGGTCGTCGACCTCGACAATCCGCCGGAAGACCTGATCGAGCTCAATCCCTACAATTCCGTGCCGACCCTGGTCGACCGCGACCTGGTCCTCTACGACACCAGCGTCATCTGCGAATATCTCGATGAGCGTTATCCCCACCCCCCGCTGATGCCGGTCGATCCGCTTTCGCGGGCAAGGCTGCGGCTGGCCATGGTGCGCCTCGAGAACGACTGGCTCACCCTGGTCGACCAGATCGAGGAAGGCGGGCGCGGAGCCGATGCCGCGCGCAAGGCCCTGCGCGAGGAAGTGGTCAGCAATGCTCCGGCGTTCAAGGCCTCGAAGTTCTTCCTGAGCCCCGAGATCAGCCTTGCGGATTGCGCATTCGCGCCACTGATCTGGCGTTTCCAGGCACTCGGCATTTCGCTGCCGCGGGAAGCGCAACCGATCGTCGATTACGGCGAACGCATCTTTCACAGCCAGGCCTTCATGCGCAGCATGACGGCCGAGGAGCGCGCATTGCGCGCATGAGGGAAACCGGTGCCAGAAATAGCAATGAGTTCGAACCGGCCGTACCTGCTGCGGGCCATCCATGAGTGGATCAACGACAACGGCCTGACGCCGTACCTGCTGGTCGAGGCCAATGTGCCAGGCGTGCGGGTTCCCGCTTCGGCCATCAAGGATGGTCGTGTCGTGCTGAGCGTCGCGTCGCGTGCCGTCGCGCGGCTGGAGATCGGCTCCGACAAGGTCAGTTTCATGGCGCGCTTCGGCGGCGTCAGCCACGCCATCGAGTTGCCGATCTCCGCGGTTCTCGCCATCTACGCCCAGGAAAACGGGCAGGGCATGATGTTCCCGGCGGAAGAGGCCTTGCCGCCTGAACCGCCTCCGGAACCGGAGGACGTGCCCAGGCGACCGCGGCTTCATGTGGTCAAGTAGGAAACGATCGCATCTGCAGGGGAACCGTAGCGGCCTGCTCGCGGACCGGCAGCGTGTAGTTCGCCACGCGTCGTCCATGCAGGCTGATGCTGGCCTGGTGGCGGTCGCTGCCGTCGAAACTCACTTCGAACCGGTAGCTGCGCCTCAATGCGAGTCGCCCGTCGATGCGGACCAGCCCGATGCGTTGCAGCACGATCGACTGGTCGAGCCACTGCAGGCCGGAATCCTCACACAGCCGGCGGCTCTGGAAGCCGGCGATTTCGCGCGCGGCAAGGGCGTCGAGCCAGAGCGCGACGACCACCCCGGCAATCAGCAGCGGAAGCATGGATTCGATCATCCCGGCAGTGTGGTGGCAGCCCATGCAACTGGCAAGGCCCGGCGCCGCGATCCACGAAGCGCCCATGGCGCGACCCTCCGCGATCTTGCCCCGACTGCCCGGATTGCCGGTGCCAGGGTGAACGAATCCCGGCCGGCGACCCGAACTTCGCCGTATTTGGTGGCGAAGCACAGACAGTTGTTCGCGATTCGTTACAATCGCGGTCGAAGGGTAGGGGAGCTGCGGTGACTGCCATAGACATTCCAGGGTATGTGATCCGGCGCGAAGTCGGGGTGGGCGGAATGGCCAGCGTCTATCTGGCGCTGCAGACTTCACTCGACCGCGAGGTCGCGCTGAAGGTCATGGCGCCGACCCTCGCCGCCGACCCCACGTTTTCCAAGCGCTTCCTGCAGGAAGCGCGAATGCTGGCCTCGCTGGCACATCCGAACATCGTCCAGGTCTACGACGTCGGGGTCACCCAGACCCAGCTCCACTATTTCTCGATGCAGTATCTGTCGGGCGGAGACTTCGCCCAGCGCGTGCGCATGGGACTGAGTGAAAAAGACCTCGTCCGCGTCCTCGAGGGCATTGCCAATGCGCTCGGTTATGCCCATCACCGCGGCTACGTCCATCGCGACGTCGCGCCCGGCAACATCCTGTTCGACGTCAACGACACGCCGCTGCTGACCGATTTCGGCATTGCCCGGGCCTTCAGCCAGACCGCGCGCATCACCAGTGCCGGCATTTCGATCGGGACCAGCCACTACATGAGCCCGGAGCAGGCCCGCGGCAGCGATGTCGACGCGCGTTCCGACCTCTACGGTCTCGGCGTGCTGACCTGGTTCGGACTGACCGGCAAGCCCCCCTACGAAGGCGCCGACGGTTTCGCCGTGTCCTACGCCCACGTGTTCGAGCCCATACCGCGCTTGCCGCCTGCGCAGGCGCACTGGCAGCCGCTCATCGACAAGGCCCTGGCCAAGAATCCGGCCGAGCGCTACCAGGACGCCGAAGAATTCATCGCGGCGCTCGGCATGATCGAGCCGCGCACGGCCACGCCGCCGCCATCGAGCCCGGATGCGCCAACCCGCGTCATCCAGCGCGAATCCGTGGCATCGGCGCTTCGCGCGGGCGAGTCGCCCACGCGCATCGGCGTCCTGCCGACCATGGAGGAATCCATTGCAGAGGGCGGAGCTCCGATTGCCGCCGCCGCGAAGGCGGTGCGGTCCTGGCTGCCATGGGCGCTGGCCGGTGTCGGCATCCTGCTGATCGGCACGGTCGGCTACGCCCTGCTGTCCGGAAACGGCACGGACACGCCGGCCCCGGCGCGCACGACGGCCTCCGCGCCCGATCTGAAATCCACGCCGCCCGTCGAATCGCGGTCGTCCGGGACGGCCGCGAACGTACAGGCGACGACGGCGACGACGCCTTCGATCGCCGGCCCGGATTCAGCGGCGCTGGCCGAGGATCCGCTCATCTCGCTGGAGGAACTCGACCTGGCCAATGTGCCCACGGTCGTCGATCCGGTGGTCAACCTCAACCGGCTGGCGCGCGCGGACCTGAATGGATTGCGCCTGACCAATCCGCCGCGCACCAATGCCTTCGAGCGCTTCAGCCTCGCCCTGCGCATCGATCCGGACAACAGCGTGGCCATCCAGGGCGTGATCGACACGGCGCGCGCCTACCTGGACCTCGCCGAGAAGGCCTGGGCGGCGGGAAATCCGGCCGAATTCGCCGGCTTCCTCGACAAGGCCGAGGAAGTGGCGGGTTCGGTAAAGGAAGGCGCAGCCACGGTCGCCGAGCTCAAGGCGAGGCGCAAGGTCGAAGTCGACAAGTATCTTGCCGAGGCCGAAGCCGCGGTCAAGCGCATGAATGCCAAGGACGCGGGCACCGCATTCGAAAAAGTGCTCGTGATCGATGCCGGCAACGTCGCCGCGCGCGACGGATTGCGCGCAGCGGAGCGCATCGGCAAGCCGGGCTACGTATTCCGCGACCCGATCGGTGCGCGCAAGGGCCCGGAAATGGTCGTCATCTCGGCGGATCTCGCTTTCGCCCGCCGCGAGACCACGCGCGGGGAATTTGCCGCCTGGTGGAAGGCGGGCGGTCAGCGCCAGTTCTCCGGCAAGGAGCCTTCGTGCCGCGATCGCGAATCGATCTTCCGCTCGTCGCGCAAGCGCGACTGGCAGGCGCCGGATGTATCGCAGGACGATTCCCACCCGGTCGTCTGCGTGAGTTTCGCCGAGGCCCAGGCGTATGCCGCCTGGCTCGGCAAGGAAACCGGCAAGCGCTATCGCCTTCCTACCCCTGCCGAATGGGAGCAGGTTGCGCGCAAGGCGCCGGCCGGAAGTTGCGCTTCGGCGAACCTGGCCGATGCCAGTTACAAGAAGGCCTATGACACGCGCAGTGGCGCGGATTGCAACGACGGCCACGCCGGAACGGCGCCGGTCGGACTCTTTCCCGCGGTGGCGGGCGTTTTCGACATCGACGGAAACGTACGTGAATGGGTAGCAGCTTGCGGCAAGAGTGGTCCGCTGGTGGAGGGGTGCCGCGATCATGGGTTGCGCGGCAGGGGCTGGTTGTCGGCGGCCGACAAGGACGACCTGATGCAGAGTGACAGTTATTCCGAAGACGTCTCGTTGAACAGTCTCGGGTTTCGTCTTGTCCGCGAGTTGGATAAATAGTCCGTCGCCAAAGCGCACGGAGGGAGATGCGATGAAGTTGATATTTCCGAACGGCGAGCATGCCGCGGTCGTCCTGGGGGAGGGGATCACCCAGATCGGCTCGGGCAGCGATTGCCAGATCGTTCTGGTCGCGCCGGGCGTGGCGGTAAACCACTGTGAAATCGAACTGGGCAAGAACAGTGCGATGGTCCGCGTTCGCGACCAGAGCGTCGCGACCGTCCTGAATGGCCGCCAGATCGCCCAGGAGAGCCCGCTCAAGCCGGGAGACCTGCTCCTGTTCGGGCGCATTGGTTGCCGCGTCGTGGCCCTCGAGCGCGCTGCCGTCGCCGAACCCAGCGCCGCGCGCGCGACCACGGATGACGACGGCCGTACGCGCGTGCGCATGGCCTTGCCAAAATTCATGCTGCGCGGCGTGTCCGGGACAACCTTCGGGCGCAATTTCGCGCTGGTCGGGACGATGACCATCGGGCGCCAGAGCGATTGCGGCATCCCGATCCAGGCCGAGGAGATTTCGCGCCATCACGCGCGCCTGCAGGTGACGGCCGAGGGTGTGATGGTCGAGGACCTGGGCTCCGCCAATGGCACCTGGATCAACGACAAGCGCGTGCATACCGGCATGCTCACGCCGGGTGATGAACTGCGCCTGGACACGGTGCGCTTCCTGCTGCTGGCGCCAGGCAGTCAGCAGTCGCCGGCGCCCACCCAGGCGGCCGAACCGGCCGCTGCCGCGGAAACCGGCTCGGCTGGCGCCGTCTGGTGGGTATTGGGGGCGATCATCGTTGTCGGTGCCATCGCACTCGGCGTGCTGAAATACCTCGGCAAGATCTGACCGCAACCGCGGTCAGGTTTCCGGGCCGGCCAGCTCGATGCGCATCGAAAGGTCGATCGCGCGTACGTGCTTGGTCAGCGCTCCGATCGAGATGTAGTCGACACCGGTTTCGGCGATTGCGCGCACGCGTTCCATTTCCACGCCGCCGGAGACTTCGAGTGGCACGCGCCCGTCCACTTCCGAGACTGCCTGGACCAGTTCATCGAGCTCGAATTCATCGAGCATGATGCGGTCCGCACTGGCCGCCAGCGCTTCACGCAGTTCACTGAAATTCTCGACCTCGACCTCGACCATGATCGAGGGGTGCAGGGTGCGTGCGCGGGCGACTGCAGCAGCCAGCGAGCCGGCCGCCGCAATGTGGTTCTCCTTGATCAGTATGGCGTCATAGAGTCCCATGCGATGGTTCATGCCGCCGCCGGTGCGCACGGCGTATTTCTGCGCCTGGCGCAAGCCCGGCAAGGTCTTGCGCGTGTCGAGGATGGTCGTGCGCGTACCGCGAATGGCATCGACATGGGCCGCCGTGGCCGTCGCCGTGGCGGACAGGGTTTGCAGGAAGTTGAGTGCACTGCGTTCGGCGCTGACCAGGGCGCGGACCGGCCCATGGACCCGGCAAAGCAGCTGCCCCGGCGAGATCCGCGCCCCCTCTTCGGCCTGCCATTCGATCTTCACGGCAGGATCCAGTTCATGGAAGCAGGCGGCAAACCAGTCCTGCCCGCACAGCACCGCCGATTCCCGCGTGATCACGCGGGCCATGGCCAGTTGCGAAGCCGGCAGCAGGTCGGCCGTGACATCGCCGGAGCCGAGGTCTTCCTCGAGTGCGCGGATCACGTCCTGGCGGACGATTTCTTCATTTACGCGATTCATGGCGGCTACGATCAGTCCTCGGTGCCCGGAGTCGGAAACGGCCGCATACGGTAGCAGTTTCGGGGGCGGAAGTCGGCGCGCCGCACGGCACGGGAATCGCCGGCGCGAGATCGCGAGTGCGTCGGGTGAAAGGGTGGCAAGGCATGCCCGCCGGGGATGCCGGTTGCAGGATATCGGAGCCGCGCGAAGCACTCAGGCCGGAGGCGTTGTCGCGGTGGCCTCGCTTGCGGAATGCGTCTGCCGCAGGCGCTCGACGATGGCGTCCAGCGCGCGATCGAACAGCGGGACCTCCTCGAGCAGGATGGCCGTGCCGCGACGCAGCTCCACGGCCAGTGCGGCAACCGACTTGTCGCATACCTTGAGGCCGCGACGGTTGACGAAAAGGTACTTCGAGCTGATCGGGCTGATCCAGGACAGCTTGGCGCGCTCGCGGCCGCCGTTGTCATCAACGAATTCGACCCAGTTTCCAACCTTCATCTGCCGCGCGGCGAGCAGCGATTCGTCGTCCTCGTCGAGCTCCTCGGCCTCATCCTGTTCGACCTTGCCGGACGACAGGACGATTTCCTCGACCGGACTCTGATTGACCGGCGCCGGATCCGCTCCGGTCGCGGAATCCGCGTGGGCCTGGGCGGACTCGGCTGCGTTTTCCGCGATGACTGCCTCGGCGGTCTTGACCTCGAAGGACTCGCCGCTCAGGAGGCGCTGGTAGAACTGCGACAATTCCTGCATGAGCAGGCGCACGTCGCCTTCGTGGTAGGCAACCGTGCCGAGGCCATGCTTGAGCGCCTTCTCGAGTTGCGGCAGCAGGGCCTTGAGGCGATTTCTTTCGGCATCGGTCTTCTTTGGCAGTGAGCTCCAGATGAACTCGTCGGCGAAGCGCAGCGCATTCTTCCACTCGTCCGACGCGGTACCGTGGCGCAGGTCGGTGAGCACGAGGTAGTTGGCCCAGGGACGGGACAGCACGTTGTGGATCACCGGCGCCAGCTCGCGGTTGCCGATGCGGGTGAGGATTTCCCGTGCCGCCTCGCGCCGGGCGGAGTGGAGCTTCTCGCGGCCCCGGGTGACTTCCGCGGCGCGCTGTTCGGCCAGTTCGGAGCGCCGCTTGTTCTGGTGCAGGAACTGTTCGAAACCGGCGAGCTCGTGCTCGATGATGGCCAGGTCGTCGTCGAATTCGGTGAGTATCGTTTCGACGATGGCCTTGATGCGGTCGTACAGCTTGTTGTCGACATCGGACTCGGCAGACCAGCTCTTGCCGGCATCGGCGATGGCGTCGAGCAGGCGCCGCGCGGGGTGGGATTTCTGCGCGAACAGGTGCTTGTCGAGGATGGCGATCTTCAGATACGGAATCTGCAGGCGTCCGACCAGCGCCTGGATCTGCGATGGCAGGTTGCGATCCTGAAGGATGTACTCGAAGAGCATGCCGACCAGGTCGATGGTGTCCTCGTCGGCGGAGGAAACATGGTGGCCGCTGGTCGCCGCACCACCCAGTCGATGCGCCTGGTCGAGCAATTCCTGCTTGATCTGCTGCACGGCCTTGGCCGCGTCGGCGACGCTGTCGGCATGCGACTGGTTCAGGTGGGTCTGGGTCTGCAGTATCGACAGGGCACTGAGTAGATCGGTCGGGCTGAGGTTGGGCACCATGCCGCCGCCCGAGCCCGCATACCCCGATGCCTCGCTGGCGGTGCGATCGCCGCGCGGGTGCCGGCTGGCCAGCAGATTTCGCAGGGTGCTGTAGAGCTCGGCCTGGAGTTCGGCCGCCACCGGATCGTAGCTTCCACCCGGGTAGCCGCCAGAGTCCTGGTTCGGAACGCCCTCGCCATCCGCGCCCGTGCCTGCCGGCGCCAGTACCGCCTGGCCGGTGCCCCGGGGACGCCCCGACTGCGGGATCTGGTGGCGGATCTGCGGCAACACGCCGGCGCGGATCAGTTCGGCATTGACCTCGTCGTAGAGGGGTTCGAGGCCGGACATGACATAGCGATCGAACAGCTTGTAGATGATCAGCTTGACCTGGACGTTCAGTTCGAACTCGCGCACCGCCACGCGAAATGCCTGGCACAACGGAGCCGGTCCGATCGGGTTGCTGGCATCCTCCACCACGTTGCCGCCGACAATGACGGCGAGACGCTGGTTGACCACGTACAGGGTGCGCGAAAGCCGATTCTCCGCCTTCGAAACCATGCTCGAAATCGCCAGGGAATCCTCGAGTTCGACGTCATCGACCAGGGACAGCCCGCCGCTCGAAGGATTGACCACTTCGGGACGCACCGCCTTGAGCCTGCCTTCGGCGAAATCGGTGAAAATCTGCGCGAGCTGTTCCTGGAACTTGCGTTCGACCAGCTGGCGCTTCTTGCGCACCTCGCGCATGCCGTCGAAGAACTGGACCTGCACGGCATTGCTCTCGGCACGTTCGGCGAGGTGGAACAGGGCGTCGTCGACGTTCTCGAAGAGGGTGTTGACGAGGCCGTTGACGCGCTTGAGCGCGATGCCCCGCACCAGCTTCAGCAATTCGCCGAGGCGTTCGCCGGAAGCCGATGCACTGGCCTGGCGCTGCTTCAGTTCGACGATCTTGCTCGGCTTGTCTTCAGCGGTGGACATGGGCTCTCGATCCGGGTGACGACGCGGCATCGCAAGGCGCGAAACGCAACTTGCCGCAGGATATTTACAGCTTCAGTCGCATCCCGGATTGCGAGTGTGACGGAAGTCTCAACTTCGCGATCAATGCGGGAAGTCGTTCAGCTGCAGCGTGCTGATGCCCTCGTCCGCGAGCATGACCGGAATGTCATCTTCGACGCGGTAGATGATCTTGCCATCGCGCGTGATCAGCGCATCCGAAAAGGGCGATGACACCGCTGCTCCCGCCACGGTGAGCAGGCCGCCAGCCGCGATCGAGCGGTTCAGGGCATCGAGCTCCTCCCGCCGCACCGGCCGCACCGGGGTCTTGGTCACCGGACAGCAAAGGATTTCAAGCAGATGTTTGTCCATGGAACCGGCTCCTGGCGCCCCGATTTCCGCGGCATTCCGAACGGGGTGGGCAATATGCGTACAATAGCGATTTTCCCGCGCAACCACCATGACCGACAAGGCTGCAAGTCCCCGTATTGGCGTGGTAATGGGCTCCCGTTCCGACTGGGAGACGATGCATCATGCCGTGGACACGCTGGATCACCTGCGCGTCGAGCATGAAGTGCGCGTTGTTTCGGCGCATCGCACGCCCGACCTGCTGTTCGAGTACGCGCAGGGCGCGGCAAAGCGGGGATTGCGCGCCATCATTGCCGGCGCCGGAGGCGCTGCCCATCTTCCTGGCATGCTCGCGGCCAAGACACCCATCCCGGTACTCGGCGTCCCGGTCCAGTCGCAGGCGCTGAACGGCATGGATTCGCTGCTCTCCATCGTGCAGATGCCGGCCGGGATTCCGGTCGCCACGTTCGCGATCGGACGTGCCGGCGCAATCAATGCGGCCCTGTGCGCCGCGGCCATGCTGGCCATGCACGATGCCGCCCTGGCCGCGCGCATCGATGACTTTCGCCGCGAACAGACCGAAAAGGTCCTCGCCCACCCGGATCCGCGCAAGGAATAGTCGTGTCGACCATAGGCATACTCGGTGGTGGGCAACTCGCCCGAATGCTGGCTATTGCGGGCGCTCCGCTGGGTCACCGGTTTCTCGTCGTGGACAGCGCGGAAGACGCCTGCGCGGCGCAGGTCGCGCCCCTGATGCGGGCCGACTGGAGGGATTTCGAGGCCCTGCAGAAATTCGCCGAACAGATCGACGTGGCCACATTCGATTTCGAGAACGTGCCATCGGAAACGGCCGAGTGGCTGACCGCGCACACGCGCGTCTTCCCCAATCCGGACGCGCTCGCCGTCGCCCAGGACCGCCTGGTCGAGAAAACGCTGTTCGGCGAGATCGGCCTGGACACGCCCGTGTTCGCTGCCGTCGACAGCCTTGCCGACCTGCAGGCCGCGGTCGACAAGACCGGATTGCCCGCCGTGCTCAAGACGCGCCGCCTGGGTTACGACGGCAAGGGCCAGTTCATCCTGCGCCAGCACTCCGATGTCGAGGCCGCATGGGCGGCACTCGGCGGCGTACCGCTGATACTCGAAGCCTTCGTGCCGTTCGAGAGTGAAATGTCGGTCATCGCCGTGCGTTCGCGCAGTGGCGAGTTCCGCCACTATCCGCTGACCCGCAACTGGCATCGCGACGGCATCCTCTCAGCCAGCCTGGCGCCGGTCATCGTCGACGACGAACTGGAGCGGCGCGCGGTGGCGCGTGCGCGTGCACTGGCCGAACGGCTCGATTATGTCGGCGTATTCGCCCTTGAGCTGTTCGCCTGGGGCGATCGCCTGCTCGGCAACGAGATGGCGCCGCGAGTGCACAACTCAGGGCACTGGACGATAGAAGGGACGGCCTGCAGCCAGTTCGAGAACCACGTTCGCGCCGTGCTCGGGCTGCCGCTCGGCGACACCCAGGCCCAGGGGTTCTGCGCCATGCTGAACTGGATCGGCGAACTGCCCGATGCGACCCCCGTCCTTGCCGAGGCGCGGGCGCATTGGCATGACTACGGCAAGTCTTCGCGGCCCGGACGCAAGGTCGGGCATGCCACCCTGTGCGCCGACAGCGCCGTGGAACTCATCGAGCGCCTGCAGCGCGTCGGCCGCGCCCTCGACCGCGAAGACCACGTCGCCCCCGTCATCGCCGCGCTCAAGTTGAGCGGGGAGCGGTGAGTGGAAGAGCGTTGCGCGCGGCGTTGCTCTCCCACCCCCGAATCCCGAATCCCGAATCCCGGCTTCAAGCCATCTGGCTCTCGACGAACTTCCAGTTGACCAGGTTCCAGAACGCCTCGAGGTACTTCGGACGCGCATTGCGGTAGTCGATGTAATAGGCGTGCTCCCAGACATCGCAGGTGAGCAGGGCGCGGTCGCTTCCGGTCAGCGGCGTGGCGGCGTTCGATGTGCTGGCCAGGGCCAGTCCGCCGTCGGGGCGCTGCACGAGCCAGCCCCAGCCCGAGCCGAAGGTGCCGACTGAAGTCTTGGTGAATTCCTCCTTGAACTTGGCAAAGCTGCCGAATGCCTTGTTTATTGCGTCCGCGAGGCGCCCGGAAGGTTCGCCGCCCGCCTGCGGTGCGAGGCAGTTCCAGTAGAACGTGTGGTTCCAGATCTGTGCGGCATTGTTGAACATGCCGCCGCTGGACTTCCTGATGATGTCCTCGAGGCCCATGTTCTCGAATTCCGTGCCGGCAATCTGGTTGTTCAGATTGGTGACATAGGCCTGGTGATGCTTTCCATAATGGAAATCGATGGTTTCGGCCGAGATGTGCGGTGCGAGTGCGTCTCGTGCCCACGGAAGCGGGGGAAGCTCGATGGCCATGGAATTCTCCTTGCCGGTTGCTGGTTGATGGACGAAAAGGATGCGACGAATCCCGGATGATCGCAGGGATTGCGCAACCTCGCATGAAGAAGTTGCGCCCGGGTCCGGGGGGTGGCGCCGTGCGGACCCGGAAAGTCCTCCAGCATATGAAGCTGGCGCCCCGCAAATCAACCACGACGATGCCGGACTGCTAAAATGGGGGATTCGCGACACCCTTCGTCGCGAGTGTCGAGCCGAGACCGCCGGGAACCCCATGGAAATCATCGAACGCATCAAGTCAACCGTCGAATCCGCACCGATCGTGCTTTTCATGAAAGGCACGCCGCAGTATCCGATGTGCGGGTTCTCCAGCCGCACGGTCAAGGCCCTGAGCAGCTTCGGCGTGCCCTTCGTCGCGGTCAACGTGCTCGAAGACCCCGAGGTCCGCGCCAACCTGCCGCGCTACTCGAACTGGCCGACGTTCCCGCAACTGTTCATCGCAGGGGAGCTGATCGGCGGTTGCGACATCGCGCTGGAGCTCTACGAGAGCGGCGAACTCGAGCGCATGGTGCGCGACGTGCAGAAGGCGTGAGCGCCATGTTGCCGCTGGCCCGGGCCGAAACTCCCAGCCCGGCCGACAACGCGTTGCGCGACCGGGTCGTGCTGGTTACCGGCGTCAGCGGCGGACTGGGACGCGCCAGCGCCATCAGCTGCGCGCGCGCCGGTGCAACCGTCGTGCTGGCCGGGCGCAAGGTGCGCCCGCTGGAGGCTCTGTACGACGAGCTCGATGCGCTGGGCGCGCCGACGCCGGCCATTTACCCGATCAACCTGGAAGGCGCCACGCCTGACGACTATGCCAACCTGGCCAATGCCATCGAGACCCAGTGCGGCCGACTCGACGCGATCGTGCATGCGGCCGTGCACTTCGACGGGCTGCGGCCGGTCGACCAGATCAAGCCGACCGACTGGATGCGCACCCAGCAGGTCGCCTTGAACGCCCCCTTCCTGCTGACCCAGGCCTGCCTGCCGCTGTTGCGCGAGCGCGAGGATGCAGCGGTGGTCTTCGTGCTCGATGATCCGCAACGCGTGGGCAAGGCGTACTGGGGCGCCTATGGCGTCGCCAAGGCGGCGCTCGGAGCCTTCGCGTCGATCCTGCACGAGGAGAACGAAAACGGGCCGGTGCGCATCCATGCGCTGTTGCCCGCGCCAATGCGCACGGCCCTGCGGCGCCTGGCCTATTTCGGCGAGAACACGCTGGAGCGGGATTTGCCGGATGCGGCCGGGGCGGCCATGGCGTTCCTTGCCAGCCCTGCCGGCGCGGCACTGCGCGGCAGGACGCTGGACCTGCGACCAATCGACTGACCAGGAAAATCCAATGAGCACCTTGTCTGCCGGAATCCTGCTGTTCCTGATCATGGATCCGCTCGGCAACATCCCGCTGTTCCTGAGCCTGCTCAAGAACGTCGCGCCGCATCGGCGGAGACTGGTCCTGATCCGCGAGCTGATCATCGCGCTGGTCGTGCTCTTCGTGTTCCTGTTTGGCGGCAAGTACCTGCTCGAAGCACTGCAGTTGAAGGCCGAGTCGGTCAGCATCGCTGGCGGGATCGTCCTGTTCCTGATCGGCATCCGCATGATCTTCCCGCCGAAGGACGGCATTTTCGGTGGCGATGTGGATGCCGAGCCGTTCATCGTTCCGATGGCGATTCCGGCCGTGGCCGGGCCCTCGACGATGGCCGCGGTCATGCTGCTGGCGAACAGCAATCCGGGACGTACGGTGGACTGGAGCATTGCCCTGTTCCTGGCCTGGCTGGCGACCTCGATCCTGCTGGTTTCATCGACCTACCTGTACCGCTGGCTTGGCCACCGCGTGCTGATGGCGCTTGAGCGGCTGATGGGCATGCTGCTGGTGGCGCTCTCGGTGCAGATGTTCCTCGACGGTGTGGTCGCCTACGTTCGGCTCGCTTCCTGACTCGAACCAGTTGCTCAACAATTGCCGGCAGCGCTCTGATTCGACAGGCAAATTGCCGGCGGATCGCGGACCGCCCGCGTTCCCAACCTGCGGCGCATCCGTTTCGGCGCGGCCGGATGCGCGGGTTCGCCGCATTCTCCGCGGCCGATTCTGTTAGAAATCCGTCATTAACTCAGGTTAAACTCCGGTTAATCGCACTCCTCCCCGGTGGGCTGGCTCAGGTGGGTTCCCCCGGCCGGAGAGGAACGATTCAACTCAGTGGGTACCCCCGGGGGTTCACGAGTCGACACGCCATCGCGCCCGCGCGATCCGGCGGATTCATGCCGAATTTTCTGTCTGAAACAATCTAGAGGAAGCCTGTAATGAACAAGCGATTGACGATGCGGTTGCTGCCGCTGATGCTTTCTTCGCTGTTTGCCGTATCCGGTGCCTATGCGCAAAGCACGTCCGCCTCCCTCGGTGGCGTGATCACCGACGCCCAGGGCCAGCCGGCCACCGGCGCCGATGTCGTCATCACCCACAGCACCTCGGGCACCGTCAGTCGCGCCACCACGGACGCGGCGGGTCGCTACTCGGCGCGCGGCCTGCGCGTCGGCGGACCCTATACGATCACCATCACCAAGGACGGGCAGACCGAAACGCGCGAAAACGTCTACCTGCAGATCGGCGAGGCGAATACGGTCAGCGCCAGCCTGATTCCCGCAGAGAGCCTCGACACGATCGTCGTCACCGGTACCGCCAACTCGATCTTCAGCGCCGAGAAGATGGGCACCGGCACCAACATCTCCAACGCCGAGATCCAGGCCCTGCCGTCCATCGGCCGCAACATCCAGGATTACATCCGCCTTGATCCGCGCATCGCCCAGGTCAGCAAGGCCGATGGCGCCATTTCGGCGGGTGGCCAGAACACGCGCTTCAACGCGATCCGTATCGATGGCGTCTCCACCAACGATCCGTTCGGCCTGGAAGGAAACAACTTCCCGACCGAGCGCCAGCCGGTCTCGATGGACGCCATCGAGGAAATCAACATCGGCCTGGCCAACTACGACGTGACCACCACCGGCGGTTCCGGCGCCGTGGTCAATGCCGTGACCAAGTCGGGCACCAATGATTTCCACGGCAGCGTCTACGGCGTCTATCGCAGCGACAGCATGGTCGGCGACGACCCGAACGGCAACAGCTTCAAGGGCTTCAAGGACGAGAAGACCTACGGCCTGACCTTCGGCGGCCCGCTGATCAAGGACACCCTGTTCTTCTTCGTCAACTACGAGAAGTTCAAGCGTGCCGCGCCAGGCGCCGACGTCGCGAACTCGCCGCTCGGCGACGGTGGCATCACCGCCGACCAGATTGCGCAGGTGCAGAGCATTGCCCAGAACGTCTGGGGCTTCAATGCCGGTTCGGTCGACGGAGCGGGTTCGCTCGGCACCGACATCGAGGAATACGCCGCCAAGCTCGACTGGAACATCAACGAGAACCACCGCGCCAGCTTCCGCTACAGCAAGCTGTCGCAGGACGTCGCCAAGATCCCGAACTTCGACAGCAGCCGCGTTTCGCTGAGCACGCACTGGTACAACCAGAACAAGACCTTCGAGAGCTACGTCGGCGAGTTGTTCAGCGACTGGAACGACATGTTCTCGACCGAGCTGAAGATGTCCTACCGCAAGTACGATGCGGTGGCCCAGCCGACATCGTTCCTGCCGCAGATCCGCATCGATTTCGGCAGCGACGCCCTCTACCTCGGCACCGAGCAGAACCGCCACGTCAACGTCATCAACACCAAGGAAAAGAGCCTGTTCGCCGCCGGCAACCTGTTCCTTGGCGACCATACCGTGAAGTTCGGCGTCGACTGGTCGAACAACGACATCTTCAACTACTACGGCCGCAACCAGAACGGCACCTACCGATTCGCCAGCATCGACCAGTTCGCCGCCGGCAATCCGCGTGAATTCGACTATCGCGCGCCGACCCCGGGCGGCAGCTACGACGACATCCCGGCGCAGTACCAGATCAACAATACCGGCCTGTTCCTGCAGGACAGCTGGGCCGCCACCTACAACCTGAACCTGACCCTGGGCGTGCGCGTGGATACGCCCGATTTCCCGGACAAGCCGCTCTACAACGCGCGCATCGAGGAACTGTACGGCTACGACAATACGAATCGTCCGAACAGCTCGGTCGTGCAGCCCCGCTTCGGCTTCAACTACAACATCGAAGCGGACCGTCCGACCCAGGTGCGCGGCGGATTCGGCCTGTTCATGGGCTCGCCGCCCAACGTCTGGCTCGCTGGCGCCTACCAGAACACCGGCCGCAACTACGTCGAGTACAGCGCCCGCGCCAGCGGCGGCATCGGCAACATCTTCAGCCCGGATCCGAACAACCAGCCGACCACGGGCTTCAGCGTGAGCGGTCGCCAGAACGTCGACATCATCGAGCCGGGCTTCAAGATGCCTTCAGTCTGGAAGGCGAACGTCGCGCTCGACCATGAATTGCCCTGGGCCGGCATCGTCGCCTCGGTCGAAGTGCTGTCGTTCTGGAACCAGGATGGCATCTACTTCAATCGTCTCGACCTCGGCACGCCCACCGCGGTTGCCCCGGACGGCCGTTCGCTGTTCTGGAACCAGGCTGGCCGCAATCCATCCAGCTGGTGCGCAGGCACGACCTCGAGCTGCCTGAACTTCCCGACCGGTGGCGTGCAGCGCGCCAACCGCCCGAGCGACATCGGCGACGTGATCCTGGTGCGCAATACCGACAAGGGTGGCGGCAACCAGATCACCCTGAGCCTGGCCAAGCCGATGTCGGACGACGGCTGGTCCTGGCTGGTTGGCTACACCCACACGGAAGCCAAGGAAGTCAGCTCGGCGACCAGCTCGCAGAACACCTCGAACTGGAACTACAGCCCGATCTACGAAGCCAACGAGAATGTGGCCTACGACTCCCGCTACGCGTTCAAGCATCGCTTCTCGGGCATCCTGACCAAGGAATGGAAGTTCTTCGGCGACAACAAGACCACCGCCTCGGTGGTCTATGAAGGCCGCACTGGCCGTCCGTACAGCCTGGTCTTCTACAACGATGCCAACGGCGACAGCCGCAGCGCGAACGACCTGTTCTACGTGCCGTCCGGTCCGGGCGACGTGATCTTCCCGGTCGCCGGGGAAGAAGCCGCGTTCTTTGCCTACCTCGACGCGCACCCGGAAATCAACAAGTACCGCGGTCGCGTTGCGCCGGCGAACTCCCTGGCAGCCAAGTTCATGCACAACTTCGACGTGCGCCTGTCCCAGGAATTCCCGGGCTTCATGAAGGGCCACAAGGCCGAGCTCACGCTCGACATCATGAATATCGGCAATCTGTTCAACAAGAACTGGGGACAGATCGACGACTACGGGTTCTTCTCGACGCGTCGCATCGGCAACTTCGCCGGAATCGACCCGGCGACCGGCAAGTACGTCTACCGGTTCACCGGTGCCGACAGCTCGAGCATCCAGGAAGTCAACGGCGACGGCATCAACACCGGCGTGTCGCGCTGGTCCGTGCAGGCAACCTTCCGCTACAAGTTCTAGGCGGGTCGCTTTACCGATCGATTTGAAGGACCGGCGTCCGCGAGGGCGCCGGTTTCTTTTTGCCCGGGATCCGGCCGCCGGGCGGCACGTATTGACCGCATCGGCCCGCATCGCGGATGCTAGCCGACCGCCCCCGATCGAGGCGGGCCGGATCGGCCAGGCTTCCGCCGCGTGCAGAACAAGAAGAGAGCGCTTGATGAAAGAATCGGACAAATCCCGAACCAACCCGCCGACCGTCAGCGCCAAGGTCGCACCGGCGGCCGGCATGGACGTGCTCTCGCGGCATGAAGTGGCGCGCCTGCGTGACGCCAGCTCCGGCGGATTGAACCAGCTGTTGCGCCGCTGCGCGCTTGCCGTGCTGACCCAGGGTCACGTGACCGATGATCCGCGCGCTGTCGTGGAACTGTATGCCGACTTCAGGATCGAGGTGCTGCAGCAGGACCGCGGCATCCGCCTCGAACTGACCAATGCACCCGCGCATGCGTTCGTCGACGGCAAGATCATCCGCGGCATCAAGGAACTGCTGTTCGCAGTAGTCCGCGACATCGTCTATGTCGCCACCCAGCTCGAAGGCGACAGTTTCGACCTGGAATCCTCGGAGGGAATCACCCACGCGGTCTTCGACATCCTGCGCAATGCGCGCGTGCTTCATCCCAATGTCGATCCCAACCTGGTGGTCTGCTGGGGCGGCCACTCGATCTCGCGCGTCGAATACGACTACACCAAGCTGGTCGGCTACCAGCTTGGCCTGCGCGGCCTCGACATCTGCACGGGTTGCGGCCCCGGCGCCATGAAGGGGCCGATGAAGGGGGCGACCATCGCCCACGCCAAGCAGCGCCGGCGCAAGAACCGCTATATCGGCATCACCGAACCGGGCATCATCGCGGCGGAATCACCCAATCCGATCGTCAACAACCTGGTCATCATGCCGGACATCGAGAAGCGCCTCGAGGCGTTCGTGCGCACCGGGCATGCGATCATCGTCTTCCCGGGCGGCGTCGGCACGGCCGAAGAGATCCTCTACCTGCTCGGCATCCTGCTGCATCCGGACAACGCCGGCATTCCGTACCCGCTGATCTTCACCGGCCCGCGCGTCTCGGCGGCGTATTTCGAGCAGATCGACCGCTTCCTGCGCATGGCCCTGGGCGATGACGTGGCGCGCCATTACCAGATCATCGTGGACGATCCCGAGCAGGTCGCCAGGCTGGTCACCAAGGGCGTCGAACGCGTCCGGCAGCATCGACTCGACAACAAGGATGCCTTCTTCTTCAACTGGGCAATGAACATCGATAGCGCATTGCAGCAGCCGTTCCGGCCGACGCACGAAGCGATGGCGTCGCTGAACCTGCATCGCAACCAGCCACAGCACCAGTTCGCGGCCGACCTGCGCCGCGCCTTCTCGGGCATCGTTGCCGGCAACGTCAAGATCGAGGGCATGCGCGCCATCGAGGAGCATGGACCTTTCCTGATCCGCGGCGACAGGGAGATCATGCGCGCGCTCGACGAGCTGCTGGCCAGTTTCGTCAATCACCAGCGCATGAAGCTGCCGGGCGGCGCGGCCTACGTGCCTTGTTACCGCATCCTCTCGGACTGAGGCTTGTCGCCGATCGCCCGAATCGCTAGCGCAGGGACGTCGACGGCTTGCCGCCACCGCCAAGCGCGCCCACGGCGACCTGCACCTTCTGGCCCGCGGCCAGGCGTTCGGCACCGCGCACCACGACCTGGTCGCCAGGCTCAAGCGCGCCGTCGACGGCCGTGAACCCGCCATCGCTGGCGCCGACGCGCACGTTGACGCGCTCGCTGCTGCCGTCGCCCGAAATGCGCACGACATAGCTGCCATCGGCACGCTCGACCAGCGCATCGCGCGGCACGGCGAGCGTGTTCTCCGCGGCGCGTTCGGGCAGGGCGACCTCGATCGCGCTGCCCACCAGCATGTCGCCATCAGTCAGGGCCACGCGCAATTCGAACTGGCGCGAACGCTCGTCGCCGACGGCAACCACGGAACGGACCCTCGCGCTCGAAGCGACATCGGCGGCACGCGTCGACAATTGCATGCCCGGGCGCACCAGGGCGGCCAGGGCGAGCGGCGCCTGCACGCGCGCTTCCAGGTTGTCGACATCGACCAGATGCACGATGGCCGTGCCGGTCGCGGCGTACTCGCCGCGCTGGGCCAGGCGCTCGGTGACGATGCCGGGGAACGGCGCGAGCACCCGGGTCTGTTGGAGTTCGTACTCGGCGGTATGCACGCGCACCTCGGCCTGGCGTTGCTGGGCAGCGAGCTGGGTGACCTGCGCCTTCGCCTCGTCCAGCTGGTTCGCTGCAATGCTGTTGTTGTCGGCGAGGGACTGCAGCCGATCACTTTGCCGCTGGGCCAGTTCGCGCTGCGCCTTGATGCGCGCCACTTCGCTGCGTGCATCCTCGAGATGGAGCTTCGCGGCGCGGTCCTCGAGCCGGGCAACCAGTTCCCCGGCCTTGAGCCGGGTACCGACTTCGGCGACGAACTCGAGCCTTCCGGACGCGCTGGTTGCGAGGCGCGCGTCATCGCGACTGACCACGCTGCCGGGGACCCAGCGTTGCGGTGCGATCGGCACAAGAGCGGCCGTCGCCACCTCGACCATCGGAGCGGGCGGCGCGCGATCCTGGGCCATGCCTGCAGTCGCGCAGAGCAGGAGCAGGGTCGAAGCGAAAAGGGGTCTCAACGGCAGGGTAGGCATGGTGGCTCCGGGGCTTGTGGCTCAGGCGGCGCGCGCGACGCTTGCGGCGTCTTCTGACACGGCCGTGGCTGCGGGTGCGCTGCGCCATCCCGACATGAGCCGCATCAGGCTGGGCAGGAGCAGCAGGGAGAAGATCATCGAGACGACCACGCCGCCGACGATGACGGCGGCCAGGCCCCGGTAGATCACGCTGCCGGGACCCGGGTTGACCGCCATCGGCAACGCGCCAAGGGCGCCGGTCAGGGTGCTCGCGAGTATCGCTCGCAAGCGCTGGTTCATGGCCAGGCCGATCGATTCCTCGAGGTCGAAGCCTTCGTTCTGCGCCACCCGCGTGCGGTCGACGAGCAGGATCGAATGGTTGACGATGATGCCGACCATCATGATGAAGCCGATCATGGTCAGCAGGTCGAGCGGCTGGAAGGCGATGAGGCCGAGCACGCGCAGTCCGATCATGCCGCCGACCAGGGCCACCGGCACGGTCAGCACGACGACCAGTGAATCGCGCAATGAGCGGAACATCGCCGCCATCAGCAGAAACAGCACGAGCAGGGCGAGGCCGAAGTTCTGCGCCATGGTCGCGGTGATCGTTTGCAGGCGGTCGGCACTGCCAGCCAGGCGAATGTTCGCGCCGGCCGGCAATTTGGCCTTGAGCACGGGCACGACTTCGTTGTTGATCGTCGCCAGGGCATCCTCGAGCGACAGGTTCTGCGGTGGATCCATGGTCAGGGTGACCGTGCGCCGATGGTCGAGGCGACGGATCTGTCCCGGGCCCATCGCCGTTTCGAGGCTGATCACGTCGCCGAGCGGGATGACCTGGCCAGCGGGCGTGACCAGGGGCGCTTCAGCGAGCGCCTCCGCGGTTTCGCGCTTGTCGGCGCGAAGGATGATCGGCAGGCGATTCTGGCCGTCGAAATATTCGCCGAGCCACGCGCCATCGCCCAGCGTGCGCACGATGGTGCCGATCGCTGCGCGATCCCAGCCCGCCTCGGCGATGCGCCGGTCGTTCGGAATCGCACGCAGTTCCAGCGAATTCTGGTCGGTATTCGGATTGGCCTGCACGTTGGCGCCAGGGAACTTGCTCTCGAGCAGGAGACGGCCTTCCTCGGCGACCCGGTTGAGCGCCTTGCTGTCGTCGCTTTGCAGATGGATGGCGACCGAGCGTGCGGAACCGCCGACGCCGCCGAACAGCTCGCCCTCCGTGGCGAATGCGCGCGTATCCGGGAAGCCCTTGGTGATTTCATCGCGCATGATCGTTTCAAGTTCGCCGATGCGCGACTCGTCGACGACGCGCGCACCGATGGTGCCGCCGCCCGGCCACAGCCAGAGGTAGTAGTTCTTGAGCTGGGGCTGCTTTTCTCCCTTCATGTACGGCTGCAGGCGTTCGATCAGCTTGTCGCCGATTTCACGGTTGACCACTTCCGGACTCATGCCGGGCGGAAAGCTGAAGAATGCATCGATGGCCGCGCGCTTGACCGGTGGCAGGTAGTCAAGCTTGGGCAGGAAGATCCAGCAGGCCACCAGCGGCATGACCAGCAGGGCGAGGATCCAGCCCATCTGTCTTGGCCGCGTATTGGTCCAGCGCAGGATGCGTTCGGTGAGCGCGGGCCAGCCATCACCATAGCCGGACTTCAGCTTCTTCGCCTTGAGCCAGCCGCCGGCAGCCGCGGGCAACACGGTGATGGCGACCACGATCGACAGCGCGACCGCGATCGAGATGGTCAGCGCGAGGTCGGCGAAGATCTGGCCTTCGACATCGCGCAGGAAGAGCACGGGCAGGAACACGGCAATCGTCGTGATCGTCGATGCGACCAGCGCGGGAACCACCTCCCGTGTCCCCGTCTGTGCGGCTTCGATGGGCGTCATGCCGCCTTCCTTGAGGCGGATGATGTTGCCCGACACGATGATGGCTCCCTCGACCACCATGCCGACGGCGAACGCCAGGCCTGCCAGCGAGATCACGTTGAGCGTGCGGCCGCCGAGGTCGAGTGCGCCAAACGTGGCCAGCAGGCAGACCGGGATCGCAACGGCGATCAGCAGGGTTGCCCGCCAGTCGCGCATGAACCACCATACGCAGGCGAGGGCGAGCAGGGCGCCGATGACCAGGTTTTCGGTGAGCAGGTTGACCGCGCGATGGATGAACAGGGACGAGTCGAAGCTCTGCTCGATGCCGAGGCCGCGCGACTTCAGCTCACCGTCGCGCAACTCGGCTACGACGTCCTTGACCTGTTCCAGCGTGCCGAGCACGTTGGCCCCCGGTGAGCGCAGCACCTGCAGGCCGATCGCCGGATTGCCGTTCTGGTAGACGAAGAACTGCTGGTCCGGCGGGCGCTTCTCGATGGTCGCGACATCGCCGAGCTTGATCGGCCGGCCGTCGCGCCAGGCCAGCACCATCTCGCCCAGATCCTCGGGCTTGTAGCGTCCGGTGAAGCGCAACGTGTACTGCTGGCGACCGAGGCCGACCTGGCCGGCGGATACGTCGGTGGAACGCGTCGCGCGCTGCGCGATTTCGGGAATGCCGATGCCGAAGGCAGCGGCCTTGGCCAGGTCGATCGTGATGCGCAGGTCGTCGGGCGGTCCGGAGTTGACGTTGACCGATGCGACGCCGGGCACCGATTCGATGCGCGGCCGGATGACGTCCTCGATATAGCTGCGGTAGTCCTCGATCGGTCCCTGCGTGCCGGGCAGCAGCTGCACGAAGAACCACGACAGGGAATCGTTCGCGTTGTTCTGGCCACCGCCGAGCTGGATGATCGGTCGGTCGGCGTCGGCTGGCTGGGACCTGACCCGGTTCATGCGTCCGATCACGTCGACGAGTGCCGAGCGCATGTCGGTGCCGATGGCAAAGGTCAGGTTGATGAAGCTGCCGCCGGAATTGGCGTTGCCCTCGATTTCCTCGACGCCGGCAAGACCCTGCAAAACCTGTTCCTGCGGCTCGAGCAGCTCGGCCTCGGTCTCTTCGGGCGAAGCCGCGCGCCAGCCGGTGAAGATCGTGATGTTCGGCCGATCAATGTCGGGAAAAAGCTGCAGCGGCAGCCGGCCCAGGCTCATCGAGCCGAACAGGCAGATCAGCAGGACGACGACGCCTACGGCGATCGGATTTCGTATCGATGCGTTGACCAGGCGCATGGCGGATCCTCCAGGATGAAACCAGCATGCGCCGGTCATCTCCTCCCTTGGATGCGGCAAAGGTCACGATGGTTACTTTCGACACGCCCGCGGCGTGGTCGATAGTCGGTACCGGGCGGTGCGGGCGGGATCCGCTGCAAACCCGGCGCGGGGTTCCGGCGTGGCGATCCGTGCGAATGGAAACGGCCTGTCGCGAATTCCCGGGCCTCGCCGATGCCTTCCGTTCCTAGTCGATGAGTCGCTTGCGCATCGCATAGCGCACCAGCTCGGCGCTGTTGCGCACGCCGAGCTTCGCCAGTACCCGGCTGCGGTGGTTTTCCGCGGTCTTGGCGCTGACTTCGAGTTTCCGTGCGATTTCCTTGATCGTCAGGCCGTCGACAACCAGGTGCAGCACCTCGCGTTCGCGCGGGGACAGCGTGCCGTAGGGATCCTGGACCTGCGACGGCTGCAGTTGCCCGGCAAGGATGCGCGTTGCATAGGGACCGAAGAACACGCCGCCACCGGCGATCACCCGGATTGCCTTGATCAGTTCGGTGATGGGGGCGTGCTTGACGAGATAGCCACGCGCCCCGGCGTGGACCACCTGCAGCACGTACTCGTCCTCCTCGTGCATGGTCAGCACCAGCGAGCGCGTTCGCGGTACCTCGGCGCCCAGCCGGCGCACGACTTCGACGCCGTTCAGGCGTGGCATCGACAGGTCGATGATCGCCACGTCCGGTTGGAGCTTGTTCGCGAGTTCGATCGCGCTGAGTCCGTCGCCGCATTCACCCACGACCAGGAAGTTTCCGCTATCGCGCAGCGAGTTCACCAGGCATTCGCGCAGCACCGTGTGGTCATCGGCGATCAGCAACCGGATCATGGCTGGGCCCGGCCGGCGGCATCCTGCAGCGGCAGCGCCACTTCGATGCGAAACCCGCATCCGGGCGTGGACTCGGTGCGCAGGGACCCGCCGAACAGGCGCATGCGGTCGCGCATGCCGCCCAGGCCGCTGCTGGTGCCGCTGCTGCCGGCGGCGAGGGCGGCCTCCATGTCGCAACCGTGGCCATCATCGGATACGAGAAGCGTCGCCTTGTGGGCGTCGGCCCTGAAGGTGACCTGGACACGGCTTGCGTTCGCGTGACGCACGATGTTGGTCAGTGCCTCCTGCGCCACGCGGAACACCAGGGTGCTGCGGTCGCTGTCCAGCGGCAGCGGTGGTTCGCCGAAATCGAGGGAGACCTCGAGCGCGTGGTTCTCGCCGTAGCTGCGCACCAGCCAGCGCATGGCCTGCTCGAGCCCGAGGTCGTCGAGGATCTGGGGCCTGAGCAGGCGCGACATGGCCCGCGTATCGCGCAATGTCGACTCGCCGATAGAGTGCGCGCGACCGAGCAGGTCGCGCAGCGCGGTGTTCTGCGGCGATTGCCCGAGCATCGCCAGGGAGGATGCGATCAGGTGGATCATCGCGGTCAGGTTCGGGCCGATGCCGTCGTGCAGTTCGCGGGCCAGGCGTCGTCGTTCCTCTTCCTGCACGCGCCACACCGAACGCCCGAGCTGCTGGAAGTAGGCCTGTCCCTGGCGCAGCCCCTCGATCAACTGGCGCTGTTCCTGCTGCAGCTCGGCCAGTTGCAGGTGCAGGTCGGCCGGTGCTTGCGGTTCAGTTCGCATGTTCGACTCCACTTTCCTCGCGCAGGCGACGCTCAAGCCATTGCTGCAGCAGCGGTCGTGATGCCGCGGGCGCATCGGCGAGCAGGCGGGTCCGGGCATCGCTCCGCGGCAGCCTGCGCCGCGAGCGCTTCGCTGCCCTGCGCGCCCATCGCCATGCTGCCGAGACCGTGCAGCATGAAGGCCACGCCACTGTATTCGATGCCCTTGAGCAAGCCCAGTGCGTCGCGATAGCGTCGCGCCGCCTCGGCCTTGTCATTGGCGCGAAGCGCGGCGGCAACCTGCAAGGTCAACCATTCGAGCTGCTGCGGAAATTCGCGCACTTGCGCGGAGTCGTTTCTCAAGGCCTGCAGTGGTGCCTGGATAGAAGCGGCATCGCCGCCAGCCAGCGCCAGCCGAAGCCGGCGAAGGCGTATCTCCGTGCCGAGCTTTCCACTGTGGATCTCGGCGGCAAGGCGGGCCGCCGATTCAAGATGCGTGGTCGCCGCGCCGAAGTCGCCGGAAAGGCGCGCGCGGCAGGATTCGACCAGCAGGCGTGACGCGGCCTGCTCGCTGTTGTCGATCGTCTCCGGCAGCCTGGCGAGGGCCGCATCGATGCCCTTGGCATCGCCCAGCTCGCAATTTGCGCGACCCTGCAGCAATGCCGCTTCCGTCGCCGTGCGCAGGTCGGTGCGCCGCAGGGCGATCTGCCGGGCGAGGCCGGCATGCTCGAGGGCATCGGCCAGGCGCCCTTCGGCCAGCGCCAGTTCCGCCAGGTTGATGTGCCCGATCGAAGCTTCCTCGGGCAACTGGCGATCCTCGGCGTCACGCAGCGACGCCTGCAGGCGCGTTCGCGCTTCCGCGTAGTGGCCTCGCGCGATATCCAGCAAGCCGATGCTCAATTCGATGCGCAGCATGCGATCCACGCTGTCGAGCTGGCGATACAGCGCCAGCGCCTGCTGCCAGTAGACCAGCGCATTGTCGAACTGGCCGAGTTGCAGCGAGGCGAAGGCGACGTTGTTCAGGCTCTCGGCGACCAGGTCCGGGACGTCCAGCTGCTGGCGCAAGCCCAGCGCATCGCGGTAGGCGGCCAGTGCGGCCACGAAGTCGCCGCGTTCCTCGGCTATCACGCCGCGATCGTTGTCCAGGTCGGCGAGGCTCGCGCGATCGCCCGTTTGCTCGAGCAGCGCCTTGACCCGAAGCAGGTTCTGCTCGGCGGCATCACGCTCGCCGCGCTGGGCCTGCACGATGGCCAGGTTGCGCAGGGTGCGGCTGAGGCCGACGGTGTCGCCAAGCTTTTCGCGCATGTCTGCCGCGCGCTGGTACTGCTCGGCCGCGGCATCAAGTTGTCCCAGCCGTTCATATCCGATGCCCAGCGCATTGCGCGTCTCGGCCTCGGCCGCGGCATTGCGAGCGCGTGTGTTCAACACCAGGGCACGCACCAGGTACTCGTCGACCGCTGGTTGCGCCTGCCCCTGCACGATCGATGTGCGCCCGAGCAGGAACCACGCTCGCGCATCCTGCTGATCCGTGCGCACATATTCGCGCAGCACGTCCAGCGCCGCGCTGCCTTCGCCCTGGTCGGCCAGGACCTGTGCATTGAGCAGGTTCAGTTCCGGATCGTGCGGAAATCGGTGCAGGGCCTGGTCCAGCGCCTGGCGCAGGGCCGCGCCATCCTTGCCATCGAGCAGGGCGCGGACGTGCAGCGCCTGTTCCGGCGCGGTGCCCGGGAGGCCCGCCGATCGCAGGATGCGATCACGGGTGTTCTCGGCAGGCAGCGTCAGTTGGGCGTCATGCTGGGCTTCAAGGAGGACGAGGTCGGACAATGCAGCGGGTGGATGGGTTGCCTGCGCCCCGCTGAGCGTGGCCGCGGCGTCCTTCGCCTTGCCGTCGTCGAGCTCGAGCAGGGCGCGACCATAGGTTTCCAGCATGTCCGGGGGCAGGGCGGGAGCGACCCCGGGGTCAAGGTCGGTGAGGTCCAGCCACTTGCCCGCGAGCCGCCGATAGGCATCGAACAGCGTGCCGGGATCGGCGCCCCGCACGATCAGAGGTTCATGGTCGACATCGGCTTTTGCATCGAACCAGCCGAGCGTCAGCACCAGCATCCCGCCATCACGTTGCAGGCGTCCATGGAACAGGCGATCGGCGCTGGCCGCCTTGGCCACATCCGGCAATTTGCGCAGCAATGACTCGCCGCGCTGTTCGGGCGCAGCGCGTGCGGTCGCGTCGGCCATGCGGGCGCGGGCAATGGCCCCGATCGCCGGGTCCCCACGCAGCCATTGGTGCAGATGTTCCTCGATGGCACGCGCCGTGGCCAGCAACGCCGCATCGGACGCCGGTTCGGCCTGCAGCGGAAGCACGCCGATTCGCGGAGTCGCCGGTGCCACCGCCGCCGCCAGTTCGCGCCACGGCTGGGGATGGTTCCACAGCCACGCCGTAGCGCCGCCCGCGGCGATCAATCCAAGCATCACCCATGCAAGCAACTTGCGGTTCAGCGGCGGACGCGGCACGCGCTGCGATTCGATCGCCCGCAGCACCTGGCGTGCCGAATCGAAGCGGTGTTGCGGATTGACCTTGAGCAGTCGGTCGCTCAGGGCATGCAGCCAGCGCGGCAGGTCCGGCCGCGCCTGCGCCAGTGACGGTGGAGGACGCAGTATGCGCTGGACCATCGCTTCGGCCGGGGTGCCACCGGTAAACGGAAGCTCGCCGGACAGCATTTCATAGAGGATCAGGCCGACCGTGTAGAGGTCGCTGCGCGCATCGACATTGCCGCCGCGCGCCTGTTCCGGCGAAAGATACTCCGGCGTACCCACGATCATTCCGGTCTGGCTCATGCCGGTGGAGCCGAGGACCCGGGCAACGCCGAAATCGGTGATGTACGGATGGTCGGCGCCGTCCAGAAGGATATTCGCCGGCTTCAGGTCGCGGTGCACGACACCGCGCTTGTGCGCCGCATCCAGCCCTTCCAGGAGGCCGCGAGTGATTGCCAGCGCGAACTCCGGCGATTGCCTGCGCTCGGTATTGCGACGCTGTTCGAGCGACTGGCCATCGATGTAGTCCATGCTGATGAACCAGCGCCCGGAGTGCTCGGCGATATCGTGGATTCGCACCACGTGCGGGCTGGAAACCTGGCGCGCGAGCAGCAACTCGCGGCGAAAGTTTTCGAAGGCATCCGGCCGCCGCGCCAATTCGGGCCGAAGCAGTTTCAGCGCGACATCGATATCGAGCGACAGGTCGCGGGCGCGATAGACGACGCCCATGCCGCCAATCCCTATCAGCGACACGATGCGATAACGTTCGGCCAGCACTTCGCCGGCACGGAGTTCGCTGGCCGCGCTGTATCCGGTCAGGGTGGGAGTCGAATCGTCGAGCACCCCGGGGCTCTTCTCGTCCTTCATCCGCACACGATAGCGCGAATTTCGTCCTGCGGGTCAAGCTGCCCCGCGCATGGTTTCAGGGGTTTGCGCCTGATCCGCGCAGTTCGGCCCAGAGCGGTTTCTGACTCGGATGCTGGTTGATCGTGGCGGCCAGATTGTCGATTCGCGCCTGCACGCGAGCCGCTTCGATGGCGGTCACCGCCTGGGTCGCGACGGTCTCCACCATTTCCAGGTCCAGTTCGGTCACCGGCGGGCCGGGCTTGCGGCTGTCCAGGTAGATCACGCCGCTTGAACCTCCGGAAATGTTCAACGGCACGCAGACCACCGCCCGAATCCCTCCAAGGCGAACGCTGGGACGCATGCCGAGCCATGGCGACTCGAAGGTGTCGCAACAGACCACCGGCTGGCGGGTGGCGATTGCGCGATCAACCGCACTGGCACTGCCTTCGAAACGGTTGCTGGCGATTTCCTCTGCATGCAGGCCGCGGGTCGCATGCACGCGAAGCGCCTCGCCGGCCGTCGCAAACAGCATGAAACCACGCTCCAGGCCCGACAACTGCAATACGATGTCGAGTGTCTGTGGAATCAATCCGCCAAGGCCCATGCCCGGTTGCAACTGCGCCGACATCGAGCGCGACTGGGTTCGTCTCATGGTGATGCTGGCGGAGTAGGCATTGGCTGCGTCTCGGTCGAGCAGCTCGAATGCGCAGTGCACGTCCCCGATCGAGAACCATCCCGAGGACCGCAGGTTCACGGCCAGCGCCAGGTTGCCATCGACACGCAGGCCGTTCTTGCTGCCGGTATCGTGAAGGTGCCAGGCACCTGACTCGCCGCTGAGTTCAGCGTGGTAGCGCGAGACCGACGAGTGCTCGATGCGGAACTCGCAGTCGCTGGCCCGGCCAATGCGATAGCTGATGTTGTCTTCCAGCAAACGCACGATAGCCGGACTATCCGGTAGATAGGCAGTGATGCGGGCGAACATCGTCACTCGATCATGGATTTGCCGAACAGGCAAGCAGGCTGAAGCGCAGAGTGTACGCCAGACTCTGCAGTTCTCCCGCATCATTTGCCAGGTCGCGTTCGGCACGCCAGAGGTTGGCGATGCCGATTCCGGCGTTCGCATTGACTGTGGCGAGAAACTGGTCGAGTGGCGTCACCGCATTCACGCAGCCGCCCAACGGAAGCAGCAGCGCGGCGTGCACCTGCGCCAGCAGCGTAGCCAGCTCCAGGCGCAGCGGATTGCTCAGGACGGCGGCCAACAGGCGGACGTCCAGGGCAGCCAGCTTGGCGAGGGCAACCGAAAGATGCGGGCGGACATCCTTTACGACGACGAATTGGGAGAACGCGCCACCACGACCGCGTGCGCGCGTGCTGCCGCTGCGGACGTCCTCGGTGATGTCGGCGAACGAACCGCCGATTGGCGCCTTCATCAACCGGTAGGGGCTGTTTGGCGTGTACACGAGGTCGTGGGTATGGATCTCCAACCGATAGCTGTTGCGGAACGACAAACCGCCCGGAGCGAGCGGCAGGCCATCGAATCCGTCGATGAACAACCAGGGATATGCCAGCGGCTCCACGGTGACGAGCAGCGGAAAGTCGGAATCGACGACCACGCCCGCCGGCAAGCGCGAGTTAAATTGCGGGTCGGAAGGATTGACCAGCTCTGCGCTCAGGTTGAGACCTTCTGCGGAGAGGTTGAGTGGCGAGTCGAAAACGATGCTCGCATCCGCCGCGTAGATATTGCCGCCACTGTCGGCGAGTGCAATGGTCGCGTAAGCCGTGTTGCCGATGATCTCGACATCAACCTGTGCCTGCGCGCAAGCAGGCGCCAACACCAGCATGATGACCAGTGAAAGTCGGTGCCACGAGCTTGATAGGATGGTCATGTCGCCCCCTGTAAGGACATGAGCAAGAAACGCGCAGCGATGGTGCAGAGCATCCTGATCCGTCCGTTTCGCGCTGCGCTCTGAAGCTGTTGTCGACATTGCAGCACGGACAAGCTTCCCTGCAAGTGGCCACTGAGGGATTTTCCCCATTCAAATGAGGGAAATTCCCGCTGCCTCGATGGCCAAAGTCGCGCCCGATGTGGCTATGGTAGGGCCGGGGAAGGGGAGCGGGCTCGACTGGATTCGTTCACATTGTTCCTTGCTCCGCAGGCCGCTCGGCCGTCGCGGCATGGTTTGGCCTTACCGACGGGTTTGACTCTCAGATCAATGTCCGACGATGAACATGCAAGACAGAATGAATTGAAGCGGAAGAAGGCAGCAGACCTCCTTTCCGCGGAATTGCGTCGACAACAGCGAAGGCGCACGGACGAAGCATTGTTGAATACCACCGTCAACAAGCCTGCTACTCCACGGCGAAAACCGGCATCTGGCAACAAGTAGGAAGGAGCCGGGTCCGTGTGGGTCAGTGGTCGGCGATAGGCATGCACATGGCGTCAGTGCGCAATGGTTCGGGATGCATTGCTGGTGGCGTCTCCAGACCTGTTTCTGGCGTTGCTGGCGACAGCCACTGCAAGTCGCCTGGAAGTTGGTTGCCTGAAAGTTGCTCGTGTCCCGGGTTGCCGATATTCAAGTCGAGCGGACGGCTGCCGCCCCGGGAGGGGCGGAACAAGAAGCCGGCGAGGCGGATGAATCCGATGACGGCAAATCGGGTCGCGAGCCTCAAGTCGGCAGGCATGACCGATGCCGAAAACGCGATCGCCAGCGGCATCGGCCCAAACGAACTGAATACGCGCCGCGCAGACCGGCGGGAGTGATTCGGCGTGCGCCCGCCGCTGCGATTGACCGAATCGACGATCAGGCCTTGCCAAGAAACGCCATGCCGCGGGCACCATGCGGGGCACGCGCAAAGAAAAAGGGGTCACGCTTTCGCGTAACCCCTTGATATTTTGGCGCCCGAAGTTGGACTCGAACCAACGACCCCCTGATTAACAGTCAAGTGCTCTAACCAGCTGAGCTATTCGGGCGGAGCCGCGCATTTTCGCGGCATCGTCGCTGGTCGTCAAGCCCGATCGTCGATCATCCGGCGTCAGGTGTCGATTGCGTCGCAGGCGGCGGCGGCCTGGCTGGCCGTCGGAATGCCGCTGCGCAGGCGCCCGGTGTTGCTGATCACGAGGGAACGCGCCGCCGCGGGGCCACGCCGGTCACACACGGTCAGCGTGATGTTGCTGCCACCCGCGGTCCCGTCGGGCTGGTAGCGGATGCGGTAGCGCCCGCTGCTGCCGAGAACGGCCACGCCCGGAGATTGGGCCTGGTTCGTCGCAATGATCTTCTCCGCGGGGTCATGCTCGTCATCGGCGTTTTCGTCGACGAACAACAGCCAGCCATGCTGCCAGCGCAGCGTCCGCTCGCAGGTGTTCAGGTCCGCGGAAGGGCAGAGAACGACATGATGCCCATGCATCACCGCGCTGTTGCGCGCCTGGTTGATGCTGGCGGACAGTGCGCTGCGCGAGGAGCGCGAGGCGATGGCTTGCTTCAGGTCGCTGAACGAGGGCGTGGCGATCGTGGTCAGGACCGCGATGATGGCGAGGACAATCAGCAGCTCGATCAGGGTGACGCCGGTGCAGCAGTTCCCGGGCAGGCGCATGGTCGGATTCCAGGGTCGAAAAGGACATCGCCATGCTAGGAACCGTCGCGCATGACGACCATGGCCAGTTGCTGCAGGCGCGTGTAGGAAATCGTCGATTCCTCGTGTAAGCCGGCGGCTGCCCGGTGTCACGCCTTGAAATGGGCCGCGCTGGCTACGAAATCGCTGGATCACGTCCGTCTTCCCGCTGCCCCGGGGCTGCCGGGCTAGAATCGAGGATCGACAGCGGAGCGTTCATGACCGACCGGTTTCAGCTTGTATCGCCGTTCCAGCCAGCCGGCGACCAGCCGCAGGCGATCGACAAACTCGTCTCGGGTTTCGAAGCGGGCGTAGCCGCCCAGACCCTGCTTGGCGTGACCGGTTCGGGCAAGACCTACACGATCGCCAACGTGATCCAGCAGGTGCAGCGCCCGACCCTGGTGATGGCGCCGAACAAGACCCTTGCTGCGCAGCTGTACGGCGAGTTCAAGGAGTTCTTCCCGCACAACGCGGTCGAGTACTTCGTCAGCTATTACGACTACTACCAGCCCGAGGCCTATGTCGCTTCTTCCGATACCTATATAGAGAAGGACGCCTCGATCAACGAGCATATCGAGCAGATGCGCCTGTCGGCGACCAAGGCCCTGCTGTCGCGCTCCGATGCGCTGATCGTCGCCACCGTTTCGGCGATCTACGGCCTCGGCAAGCCCGAGGACTACCTGCAGATGCGCCTGATCCTCGCCCGCGGCGAGCACACCGACCAGCGCAAGCTGATCCGTCACCTCACCGAACTGCAGTACACGCGCAACGACATGGAGCTGCGGCGCGGCAGCTATCGCGTGCGCGGCGAGCTGATCGACGTGTTTCCCGCGGAATCGGAGACCGAGGCGCTGCGCATCGAGCTGTTCGACGGCGACATCGAGAACCTGGCCATCTTCGATCCGCTGACCGGCGAGGTCCTGCGCAAGGTGCCCCGTTTCACCGTCTATCCGAAGACCCATTACGCGACGACGCGCGCGGCCACGCTCAATGCCGTCGAGACGATCAAGGTCGAGCTCAAGGAACGCCTCGAACAGTTGTACGCGGCGAACAAGTTGCTCGAGGCGCAGCGCCTGCAGCAGCGCACCCAGTTCGATATCGAGATGATGGCCGAGATCGGCTACTGCCAGGGCATCGAGAACTACTCGCGGCACCTGACCGGGGCTGCGCCGGGCGAGCCGCCGCCGACCCTGTTCGACTACCTGCCAGCCGATGCCCTGCTGGTCGTCGACGAGTCGCACGTGACCATTCCGCAGCTTGGCGGCATGTACAAGGGCGACCGCTCGCGCAAGGAGAACCTGGTCGAGTACGGATTCCGGCTGCCCTCGGCGCTGGACAACCGGCCACTGCGCTTCGAGGAGTGGGAGCAACGCGCGCCGCGCAGCATTTTCGTCTCGGCCACGCCGAGCGCCTATGAGCTCGAGCGGTCGGCCGGCAGCGTCGTCGAACTGGTGGTCAGGCCGACCGGCCTGATCGATCCCGAAGTCGAGATACGCCCGGTGCGTACCCAGGTTGACGACCTCCTGTCCGAAGCCAATGCGCGGATCGCGATGGGCGACCGTGTCCTCGTCACCACCCTGACCAAGCGCATGGCCGAAAACCTGACCGAATACCTCGGTGAACACGGCGTGCGCGTGCGCTACCTGCACTCGGACATCGAAACGGTCGAGCGCGTCGAGATCCTGCGCGACCTTCGTCTCGGAAAATTCGACGTGCTGGTCGGCATCAACCTGCTGCGCGAGGGCCTCGACATGCCCGAAGTTTCGCTGGTGGCGATCCTCGATGCCGACAAGGAAGGCTTCCTGCGCTCGTCCGGCTCGCTGATCCAGACCATCGGCCGCGCCGCCCGCAACCTGCGCGGCAAGGCCATCCTGTATGCCGACAAGGTCACCCGCTCGATGAAGATCGCGATCGACGAGACCGACCGCCGCCGCGCCAGGCAGGTCGAGTACAACCTCGAACACGGCATTACCCCGAAGGGCGTGACCAAGAAGATCACCGACATCATGGAGGGTGCGCGGGCCGAGTCCGCTCGCGGCCCCAAGCGCGACCGCTGGGGCAAGGTCTCGGCCGAGTCACGGCGGGCCGCCGAGGAAGCCGCTGACTACCGCAGCCTGTCGCCCGAGCAGGTCGCCGCGCGCATAAAGAAGCTGGAAGCGCAGATGTACAAGCACGCCCAGGATCTCGAGTTCGAGGAAGCCGCGCGGACGCGCGACCAGCTGCATCGGCTCAGGGAGCAGGCGTTGTTGGGCTAAGGCCGGGATTCGGGATTCGGGATTCGGGATTCGCAAGAGCTCAGTCGACGCGCCGATCCGCTTTTCCCAATCCCGAATCCCGAATGCCGAATCCCGGTCGGCGCCAAGGCCGCAGCCCTTGGTTGCCGGATTTGCACCACGGACACCGCCAATTTCACGATTCCGCGCCGCCCCGACTTGTGCGCTGCCGCAGACTCGGTTAGTCTTCGCGCCCCCGCATCCAGGGGCGCGTAGCTCAGCGGTAGAGCACTACCTTGACATGGTAGGGGTCACAGGTTCGATCCCTGTCGCGCCCACCAACCGTAGCCGGTAACGAGGGAAAGACCGGCGAAGCGAAAAAGCATGTCGGCTTTTCCGCTTTTGGTAAGGAAACCCGCATCAAGTCGTCAGCACAGCCACATCTGAAAGCCGGAACCGAAGGATCGTCCGGCGAAGCGAAGATGCGTTTTCGGTCTCTTCGTCTTGCATTACCATGGACACCTGCATCGTCCGGCGAAGCGAACAGGCATTTCGGCTTGTTTTCTTCGAGATCGGGTATTTGCATCGCGGAAGCCAGTAGTTGAAATCGCCCTCTTTCCAGGAGTCGTAGTTCCAAAGAACACGATCACCATGACGCGAACCTCTTCCCACTGAACCGAACCGACGCGAAGCAACTGCACTAGAGAAAGGGCGCTTCGGCGCCTTTTTGTTTTTCCGGAGTCCTGATTCCCATGATCAACATCACCCTTCCCGACGGCAGCATCCGTCAATTCGAAAGCGCGGTCAGCGTGCAGGACGTGGCTGCCTCGATCGGCGCCGGCCTGGCCAAGGCCACGGTAGCCGGCAAGGTCGACGGACGGCTGGTCGATGCCAGTGATCGCATCGAGCATGACGCGAAGCTGCAGATCATCACGCCGAAGGACGAGGAGGGCGTCGAGATCATCCGCCATTCCTGCGCGCACCTGGTCGGGCATGCGGTCAAGCAGCTGTTCCCGGCGGCCAAGATGGTCATCGGCCCGGTCATCGAGGAAGGCTTCTACTACGACATCTGGTACGAGCGCCCGTTTACCCCGGAAGACCTCGCCGCCATCGAGCAGCGCATGATCGAGCTGATCGACACCGAATACGACGTCATCAAGAAGATGACGCCGCGTGACGAGGTGATCGCCGAATTCAAGGCGCGGGGCGAGGACTACAAGCTGCGCCTGATCGAGGACATGCCCGATGAAAAGGCCATGGGTCTCTATTACCACCAGGATTACCTGGACATGTGCCGCGGCCCGCACGTGCCGAACACGCGATTCCTCAAGGCCTTCAAGCTGACCCGGATCTCCGGCGCCTACTGGCGCGGCGACGCCAAGAACGAACAACTGCAGCGCATCTACGGCACGGCCTGGGCCGACAAGAAGCAGCTCGCCGCCTACATCGTGCGCATCGAGGAAGCCGAGAAGCGCGACCACCGCAAGCTCGGCAAGCAGCTCGGCCTGTTCCACATGCAGGAAGAGGCGCCGGGACTGGTTTTCTGGCACCCGAAGGGCTGGCAGATCTGGCAGGTCGTCGAGCAGTACATGCGCGGGGTCTACCGCGAATCGGGCTACCAGGAAGTGAAATGCCCGCAGATCCTGGACAAGAGCCTGTGGGAAAAGACCGGGCACTGGCAGAACTACCGCGACAACATGTTCATCACCTCGTCGGAAAGCCGCGATTACGCGCTCAAGCCGATGAATTGCCCGGGCCACGTGCTGGTCTACAACCACGGCCTGCACAGCTACCGTGAACTGCCGATCCGCTATGGCGAGTTCGGCTCGTGCACGCGCAACGAGCCGTCGGGTGCGCTGCATGGCCTCATGCGCGTGCGCGGATTCGTCCAGGACGACGGCCACATCTTCTGCACCGAGGAGCAGATCGAGGCCGAAGTGGTCGCCTTCCATCGCCAGGCCATGAAGGTCTACGCCCATTTCGGCTTCACTGAAATCGCGCTGAAGATCGCGCTGCGCCCGGACCAGCGCATCGGGTCGGACGAGACCTGGGACAAGTCCGAGGAAACCCTGCGCTCGGCCCTGCGTGCCTCCGGCGTCGAATGGCAGGAACTGCCCGGCGAAGGCGCGTTCTATGGCCCGAAGATCGAGTACCACATGCGCGATTCGCTGGGCCGGGCCTGGCAGGTCGGCACCATGCAGGTCGATTTCTCGATGCCGGGACGCCTTGGCGCCGAGTACGTGGGCGAGGATTCGGCCCGGCATACCCCGGTCATGCTGCACCGCGCCATCGTCGGCTCGATGGAGCGCTTCATCGGCATCCTGATCGAGCACCATGCCGGGCAGTTCCCGGTCTGGCTGGCCCCGGTGCAGGCCGTGATCCTCAATATCACCGATGCGCAGGCCGATTTTGCCGCTCAAGCCATGCAAACCCTTGTCGCGCAAGGTTTCAGGGTAGAGGCGGATTTGCGAAACGAGAAGATCGGATATAAAATCCGCGAACACACGCTTAACAAGGTTCCCTATCTGCTGGTCGTTGGCGACCGCGAAAAGGAGGCGGGGGCCGTTGCTGTGCGTGCGCGTTCAGGGGAAGACCTCGGATCATTCACGATCACGGACTTCGCCCGACGCCTAGAGTCCGAATCAAGAGTCGCCTGAAAGTCCTTGATTCGATTGCAGTAATCGCCAGGAGTAAGAAGTATCGCAACCGAAAAAGCAAACCGCAGGAATCATGAGATTCGTGTTCCTAAGGTACGTGTCATCGGCGCAGACGGAGAACAGGTAGGCGTTCTTTCGCGCGACGAAGCACTCGAAATGGCCCAGGAGCTTGGACTGGATCTGGTCGAGATCCAGCCCACGGCCGATCCGCCGGTTTGCCGGATCATGGATTTCGGCAAGTTCAAGTTCGATGCGCAGAAGAAGGCGCATGCAGCCAAGAAGAAGCAGAAGCAGGTCGAGATCAAGGAACTGAAGTTCCGCCCGACCACCGACGTTGGCGACTACGCGATCAAGCTGCGCAACCTGCGCCGCTTCCTCGACGAAGGCGACAAGGTCAAGATCACGATCCGCTTTCGTGGCCGCGAGATGGCGCACCAGGAACTGGGCGACATCATGGTCAAGAAGATTGCCGCGGATATCGCCGAAGAGGCCGTGATCGAGCAGTACCCGCGAATGGAAGGCCGATTGATGGTCATGATGATCGCGCCGAAGAAGAACAAGTAGGATTTTTGCCGCTGGATCCGTCCAGTGGCGAATGAGGAGCGACCCGGAATCCCGGGTCATACACACCGGATCGAGCAGGAAGGAAAGAACGACATTCGTCGTCGCTCGGGCCAGTAACGAAAACCACAAAAGGAGTTGGGCCCATGCCCAAGATGAAAACCAACCGGGCCGCTGCCAAGCGGTTCCGCAAGACGGCGTCAGGCAAGTTCAAGTGCGGCCACGCATTCAAGAGCCACATCCTGACCAAGAAATCGACCAAGCGTAAGCGCAACCTCCGCAGCACGAACCACGTGCGTGCCGAGGATGCCGGCCGCGTCGCCCGCATGCTGCCCTACGCGTAAGGAGGACTGACCCATGGCACGAGTAAAACGTGGCGTCACCGCCCACCGCAGGCACAAGAAGCTGCTTTCCCGCGCGAAGGGCTATTACAACGCCCGCCGCAAGGTCTATCGCGTCGCCAAGCAGGCCGTCATCAAGGCCCTGCAGTACGCCTACATCGGCCGCAAGCAGCGCAAGCGCCAGTTCCGTTCCCTGTGGATCGTCCGCATCAATGCCGGCGCACGCATGTACGGACTGAGCTACAGCCGCCTGATGAATGGCCTCAAGAAGGCCGACATCAACGTCGACCGCAAGGTGCTGGCCGACCTGGCCATCCACGACATCGCGGCCTTCGGAGCCCTGGCAGAAAAGGCCAAGACCGCCCTGGCTGCCTGATCCGGATCCGGCGCCTTTCGCGCGCCGGTACCGTTGGTCGATGAACGTGGGGAGCGGGCCAAGGCCTCGCTCCCCTTTTCATTTATGCGATTGACACCGAGGTTTGTGGATGATGGATCCGTTGAGCAGCCGAATCGAGCAAGCCCTGCAGGCGATTGCCAGTGCTTCGACGCTTGAAGCGCTGGATGCCGAGCGCGTGGCCGTGGTCGGCAAATCCGGTTTCGTCACCGAGCAGCTCAAGCAACTGGGTCGCCTGCCGGCCGAGGAGCGCAAGGCTGCCGGCGAGCGCATCAACCTGGCCAAGAACACCGTGCTCGAAGCGATCGCCGCGCGCCGCAATGCGCTTGACGAGGCCGCCTTCGCGGCGCGCCTGGCCAACGACCGCATCGACGTGACCCTGCCGGGACGCCACGCCGGCCGCGCCAACCTGCATCCGGTTACGCGCGCGATGGAACGCATCTGCGAGATCTTCGCGCGGCTCGGCTACGACCGTGTCGACGGCCCGGAGATCGAGGACGACTGGCACAACTTCGAGGCGCTGAACTTCGCGCCCGATCATCCCGCGCGCACCATGCACGACACCTTCTGGTTCGCGGACGGCCGCCTGCTGCGCACGCACACCTCGCCCGTGCAGATCCGCAGCATGTCCGGGCGCACGCCGCCAATCCGCATCATCGCGCCGGGCAAGGTCTACCGCAGCGATTCCGACCAGACCCATTCGCCGATGTTCCACCAGGTCGAAGGCCTGCTGATCGACGAGACTTCCAGTTTCGCCGACCTCAAGGGCACGCTGGCCGCGTTCGTCCGCGCCTTCTTCGAGCGCGATTTCGAGATGCGCCTGCGCCCGAGCTTCTTTCCGTTCACCGAGCCGTCCGCCGAGATGGATATCGGCTGGAACACCGAGGGCGGCGAAACGAAGTGGCTCGAAGTCCTCGGCTGCGGCATGGTCCATCCAAACGTGCTGAAGAACTGCGGCATCGACCCCGAGCGCTATACCGGCTTCGCCTTCGGCCTCGGCGTCGATCGTTTCGCCATGCTGCGCTACGGCGCAGAAGACCTGCGCGCGTTCTTCGAGAACGATTTGCGGTTCTTGAGGCAGTTTGCTTGAAGGCCGGGATTGGGGATTGGGGATTCGGGATTCGTAGAAGCAACACTATCGCGAACTCCCGCTTTTTCGGCTTTCAACAGCCGAACGGCTGGTCATCCCGAATCCCGAATCTCTCGCTCCTACCAATCCCCAATCCCCAATCCCCAATCCCGAATCCCGGCCCCTAATCCATGAAACTCAGCGAAAACTGGCTCCGCGAACTTGTCGACATCCCGGTTGGGCGGGACGAGTTGGTGCAGCGCCTGACCATGAGCGGCCTCGAGGTCGAGGACGTGCAGGTGCTCGGCGATGCGCTCGAGGGCGTGGTGGTCGGCGAGATCATCGCCGCGGACAAGCATCCGGATGCGGACAAGTTGCGCGTCTGCCGCGTCGACATCGGCCGCGGCGAGCCGCTGCAGATCGTCTGTGGGGCGCCGAACGCGCGGGTCGGCCTGAAGGCACCGCTGGCCACGGTCGGAACGCGCGTCGGCACGTTCACGATCAAGCCGGCCAAGCTGCGCGGCATCGAATCCAGCGGCATGCTGTGTTCGGGCCGGGAACTCGGCTTCGATTCCGATGCAGACGGCCTGTTCGAGCTGGCCGCGGATGCCGTGGTCGGCCAGCCGCTTGCAGCCGCCATGGGGTTTCCCGATGCGATCATCGAACTCGGCCTGACCCCGAATCGCCCCGACTGCCTCGGCATGCGCGGACTGGCGCGCGAGGTCGCGGCGGAATTCGGCGTGGCGGCGCGTCTTGCCGAAATTCCCGCACAGGCGCCATCGCATGATGGCCGGCTGGAGGTGCGACTCGACGCGCCGCAGGATTGCCCGCGCTATTGCGGGCGCCTGCTGCGTGGCGTCGATGCGAGGGCGCCTTCGCCGCAATGGCTCAAGGAGCGCCTGCGCCGCTGCGGCGTGCGCCCGATCAGCGCCCTGGTCGATGTCACCAACTACGTCATGATCGAGACCGGCCAGCCCCTGCATGCCTTCGATGCCGGCACGCTGAATGCTCCGGTCGCGGTGCGTCGGGCCACGCCCGGCGAAAAGCTCAAGCTGCTCGACGAGCGCGTGGTCGAACTGGACGATAGCTTCCTGGTCATCGCCGACCGGCAGAGGGCAGTCGCCCTGGCTGGCATCATGGGTGGCCATGACACCCGTGTCACCGATGCGACGACCGACGTTTTCCTCGAGGCTGCGCACTTCGCGCCCGCCGTCATCAGCGGACGCGCGCGCCGGCTGGGCATGCATACCGACGCCTCGCACCGATTCGAGCGCGGCGTCGATGCCGAACTTCCGCGCCTGGCCATCGAAAGGGCGACCGCGTTGCTGCTTGAAATTGCAGGCGGTTCCGCCGGTCCTCTCGGCGAAGCCGTAGCGGCTGCACACCTGCCCGTACGCAGTGAAGTGAGCCTGCGCCGCTCGCGCCTTGGCCGCGTGCTCGGTCTCGAGGTGGCGGATGCCGAGGTCGGGCGGATCCTTGCCGCGCTGGGCATGCAGGTGACGGAGACTGCCGAGGGCTGGCGCGCGACTCCGCCCGGCGCCCGCTTCGACATCGCCATCGAGGAAGACCTGATCGAGGAAGTGGCGCGCATCCATGGCTATGCGAACATCCCCGTGCAGGCGCCCCGCGGCGAGATCAGCCCGGGGTCCATCCCCGAAAGCAAGGTCGCGCTGGCGCAGATCCGCGAACAATTGGCTGCGCGCGGCTATTCGGAGGCGATCACCTATGCCTTCGTGGAGGCAAGCCTGCTCGGAACCTGGGGCCTCGACGACGGCGCCATCGCGCTGGCCAACCCGCTGTCAGCCGAACTGGCGGTCATGCGCACGAGCCTGCTGCCCGGCCTGGTCGCCGCCCTGGACGCCAATCGCAAGCGCCAGCAGCAGCGTGTGCGCCTCTTCGAATGCGGGCGCAGCTATCAAGCAGGGGTCGATGCGCCGGTAGAAACCGAGCGGGTCGCCGGCGTCGCCACCGGTGATGCCGCGCCCGAGCAATGGGCCGAGGCCCGGCGCCGGATCGACTTCTTCGACATCAAGGGCGATGTGGTCTCGCTGCTGGAGCTGACCGGAAACGATGCCGGCGAATTCCGCTTCGAGGCCGGCGGGCCGGCCTGGCTGCATCCGGGGCGCGCTGCGACCATCTGGCGCGGCGAAACCCGGGCCGGATTCATCGGTGCGCTCGATCCGCGCCTGCAACGGGCCCTCGACCTCGACGAGGACGTCTATGTCTTCGAACTGGACCTCGCTCGCCTGGCGCAGCGCCAGGTGCCTGCCGCGGCGCCGCTGTCGCGCTTTCCGTCGTTGCGGCGGGACATCGCGGTGGTGCTCGGCGAGGAGGTTCCCTACGCGGAAATCGAGGCGACCGTGCGCTCGGCCGTGGGCCCGCGCCTGGTCGATCTCGTCCTTTTCGATCGATACGCCGGCCCGAATCTCGGAAATGGAGTCAAAAGTCTCGCTATGGGCTTGATTTTGCAGGACCGTTCACGCACCCTAACGGATCAGGACGCAGATCAGTGCGTCGGTCTGGCGGTCTCCGCTCTGGCGACTGGTTACAAGGCGAAGTTGCGAGGGTAGGATGGCGCTGACGAAGGCTGAAATGGCGGAACGTCTGTTTGTAGACGTTGGTCTGAACAAGCGTGAAGCCAAGGAATTCGTGGACGCGTTCTTCGAATCCGTCCGTGATGCGTTGGAAAGGGGAGAGCAGGTCAAGCTGTCGGGTTTCGGCAACTTCGATCTGCGCTTGAAGAATGAGCGTCCCGGGCGCAACCCGAAGACCGGCGAGGAGATTCCGATCTCGGCGCGGCGCGTGGTGACGTTTCGGCCGGGACAAAAGTTGAAGGTCCGAGTAGAAGCCTATGCTGGATCAGGGGAGCAATAGCGAACTACCGGCGATTCCCGCGAAGCGCTATTTCGCCATTGGCGAGGTCAGCGAACTTTGCGGGGTCAAGCCGCACGTGCTTCGCTACTGGGAACAGGAATTTCCGAACCTCAAGCCGGTCAAGCGCCGCGGAAACCGGCGCTACTACCAGCGCCACGACGTGCTCATGATCCGGCAGATCCGTTCGCTGCTGTACGACGAGGGTTTCACGATCACGGGCGCGCGCCAGCGGCTCGACGGGCCGCAGGCACGCATGGAAGTCAGCATGTCCGGACAGATCGTGCGCCAGGTGCGCATGGAGCTGGAGGAAGTCCTGCAGATCCTGCGCCGCTGAAACTTGCGGGTAGGTTTGGCGCAAGCCTGCTACAATCCGCGCCCCTCGCAACATCAATGCATCATCGAGTCCGTATTCGTCGGGGCGTAGCGCAGCCTGGTAGCGCACCTGCCTGGGGGGCAGGGGGTCGTGGGTTCGAATCCCGCCGCCCCGACCATTCGGAACAGTGATCGCCGCATCACGCGCGCAACCCGCTCCCATCGACTTCTCCGTGCCCTTTGGGCTGGCTTGCGGTGCACGGGGGTCCGCCGCACATGAACTGCTCGCATTGGAGCGGTCGCGTCATCGGTTAAACTGTCGCCCATGACAACCGAATCCAGCGGCCGTCGCGGCCTTTATCCCGAGATTGAACCTTTTGATTCCGGCACCCTGCAGGTCTCGACCCTGCACCGGATCTACTACGAGCAAAGCGGAAATCCATCCGGCAAGCCGGTCGTGTTCCTGCATGGCGGTCCCGGCGCCGGCAGCAGTCCGAAGGCACGGCGCTTCTTCGATCCGGCGCGCTACCGCATCATCCTGTTCGACCAGCGCGGTTGCGGGCGCTCGACGCCGCACGCCGAGCTGACCGACAACACGACCTGGGACCTGGTCGCCGATATGGAGCGCCTGCGCGGGCATCTCGGCATCGACCGCTGGCAGGTGTTCGGTGGCTCATGGGGCTCCACCCTGGCCCTGTCCTACGCCCAGGCCCATCCGGACCGGGTTACCGAACTGGTCCTGCGCGGCATCTTCATGCTGCGTCGCTGGGAACTGGAATGGTTCTACCAGAAAGGCTGCGATGCGCTCTTTCCGGACGCCTGGGAAGCCTATCTCGCCGCCATTCCGGAAGCCGAGCGTGGCGACCTGATGAGCGCCTATTACCGTCGCCTGACCAGCCCGGAGCCGGCCGTGCGCCTTGCGGCGGCCAAGGCGTGGTCGGTCTGGGAAGGCTCGACGAGTTATCTGCTGCAGGATCCGGCCCACATCGACGGCAGCGCGGAGGATGAGTTCGCACTCGCCTTTGCCAGGATCGAATGCCATTACTTCGTGCATGGCGGATTCTTCGACCACGACGACCAGTTGCTGCGCAACGCGCATCGGCTGAAGGGCATCCCGGCCGTGATCGTGCAAGGCCGCTACGATGTCGTCTGTCCGGCGCGCAGCGCGTGGGACCTTCATCGCGCCTGGCCCGAGGCTGACCTGCGCATCGTCGCCGATGCCGGCCATTCGGCCTTCGAGCCGGGAATCGCGCATGAACTGATCGAGGCCACCGACCGCTTCCGCTGATCGGCCAGCTGACCAACCAGCGATTCGCGCCAGCACAAGGGGGCGCGTCGCTACGTGCAGGGTCGAACGGGCAGGTGCTTCAGCGGCCGCCCGAATTGTTCATGCAGCTCTCGATGAAGGCGCGACGTGGCTGGCCCTTGAGTCCGCGCGATCGCGCTTCGGCCTGGCAGGAACTTCTAGCGCCCTGCGGCGTTGCCGCGGGGGCCGGCGCGTTCTTGGCGCAGCCCTGGCTGGATGCACCGCGCTGGCTTCCTTTGGTGGCCGCAGACTGCGCGTTGCAATCCGTGCCTTTTTGCTGGCTGCTCGATGATTTGCCGCCTGCCACCGCATAGGTCATGCAAAGCGAGAGTGACAGTGCCGCGACCGTGAGTATCGATGCCCGAATCTGCATGGCGAATTCCTCCTCCGGTTGCCACCGATGCCGGTCGGCATCGGTGGTTGCCAGTTTACGCCCCTCGTGCCGATGGGGCTCGAACGGGGAGGAATCGCGCGTTGCGCGGCCGCCTCAGGCGGCGACAGCGGACTTGGATTCCGCTGTCTTGCGGCGCGGGCCTTCGAGCAGGGCGCGACGGACCCCATTCACGAGCAGGTCGACTTCGGCGTCGGTGATCGCAAAATGCGGCGTGAAGCGCAGCGAATTGGTGCCGCCATGGATGACGCCATAGCCGTTCTCGCGCATCCATTCTTCGGTGCTGTCCGCGCCGTAACACTTGAACTCCGGCGCAAGCTCGCAGGAGAACAGCAGGCCGGTGCCCTGGACCTTGGTGATGTAGCCGGGCAATTCGGACTTCAGCGCTTCGAGCTTCCGCACGAACTGCTGTCCGCGCGCTCGGATGTTTTCGCGGATCGCCGGGGTGAGCATGTCGAGCACGACGCAGGCGACGTCGAGCGCGCGCGGATTGCTGGTCATCGTGTTGCCATAGATGCCGCGCTTGTAGAGATCGGCGGCGCGCTCGTTGACGGCCAGCACGGACAGCGGGAACTGACCGGCGTTGAGCGCCTTCGAGTAGGTTTCCATGTCCGGGGCCTCGCAACCCTCGAAGCCCGGGTAATCGACGAAGGAAAGCACGCCGTGGGCGCGCAATCCGGCCTGGATCGAGTCGACCAGCAGCAGGCTGCCATGGGCCTTGGTCAGCTCGCGTGCGGCCTTGTAGAACTCCACGGTAACCGCGCGCCCCGGATCGCCCTCGCCCATGACCGGCTCGAGGAACATCGCCTCGATGAACCAGCCGTTCGCGTCGGCGTCGGCAAAGACCTTGCGCAGCTGCGCCACGTCATAGGCCTCGACGGTCATCATGCTGCGTTCGTTGCGGTAGCTGGCCAGGTTCTTCTCATAGACCTTGCGGCTCGAATCCGAATACAGGGCAGGGCGGTCGGTGCGGCCGTGGAAGGCACCCTTGACGGCGAGGCGCTTGATCTCGCGTCCAGCATGGCGGGCGCCGGCATCGGTCTGCAGTTTCGCGTTGACGTCGGCGATGCGCCCGGCCAGCGAAACCGACTCCGAACCCGAATTCAGGCACAGGAAACGCGTGTAGGGCGAGCCGCCGCGCGTATGGCCGATTTCGCGCTTGAGCGCTTCGGCCATGCGCAGCTGGGAGAGGTTGGGCGTCATCACGTTGGCCATCACCTGCGGACGCGACAGCACATCGAGAACGGCCTTCGGCGCATGCCCGAAGCCGAGCATGCCGTAGCCGCCGGAATCGTGGATGACCGCGCCCTTCATCGTGATGATCCAGGGGCCGCGAGCCGTCAGGGCGACGTACGGGTTGACGCCGTCTTCCGGGTAGAAATTGACGTAGTCGGCCTGGATCGCGTGGATCTGGGCATTTTCCTCGAGCTTGAGCAGATCCGGGCTGCTGGATCGCAGGGCGAGGAATGCGGCATAGGCGGCATCGATCGCTTCGGCAAGTTCGGGGTAGCTGCCGAGCAGACCTTCGAGGGTCGCGTCATCCAGGCCCGGGGTTCGCGCCGCACCACCGGCCGCGCGCATTTCCTGCAATTTCACCAGCAACGCATTCATCAACGCCTCCTGCAAAGCACAAAGCCCGCGCCGAGGAACGTCGCGGGCAATTGGGGGCTTAGTTATTGATTAACTAAGAAAAACTGATCCGGAAAGCATATCACAGCGGGTCTGATTCCGGTACCCCCGGTCGGCCCCAGGGGCGGAGTATCGGGCGCGCCCGGCGCGCGCTTGCGGCGCCTCCGGAGGCCGGGCATGACGGCTGTCACGGGGGATGGCTGATTGTTGCGACTGCCGCAGCGTGGCCGTGGCAGCGACACTGGACCGGAATCAGCGGAGACGAACATGGATGCTGGGCAAACCGGGTTACTCGCCGAACTGCGCGGGGCGTGCAAGCGCTACGGACCGCACGTGGCGCTCGATGGCATTGACCTGCAGTTGCGTGGCGGCGAGCTGACCGCGCTGCTCGGTCCCAATGGCGCAGGAAAAACCACCGCCGTCGGACTGCTGCTGGGCCTGCTCAGGCCGGACTCGGGCAGTGCGCACCTGTTCGGACGTTCGCCACGCGAACTGGCGACTCGCCGGCAGATCGGCGTGATGCTGCAATCGGCGGGCATTCCCGATGCCTGCAAGGTCGGCGAACTGATCGAGCTGACCCGCAGCTACTACCCCGATCCGCGCAGTGCGGCCGAAGCCGCCACCCTGGCCGGACTCGACGGCCTGCTTGATCGACGCTATGGAAAATTGTCGGGAGGCCAGCAACGCCGCGTGCAGTTCGCGCTTTCCCTGTGTGGTCGACCGCGGGTGCTGTTCCTCGACGAACCGACCACCGGCCTCGACATCGAAGCGAGGCAACGCCTGTGGAAGGCGATACGCGAACTGGTCGGCCAGGGCTGTTCGGTCCTGTTGACCACGCATTACCTGGAGGAAGCCGAGGCCCTGGCCGATCGCGTCGTCGTGCTCAACCATGGGCGCGTGGTCGCGACCGGCAGCGTCGCGGAAGTGCGCGCGCACGTGGCGCAACGTCGCATCCGCTGCGTGTCCTCGCTGAGCGCCGAACGCATCGCCGCCTGGCCGGAAGTTCGCCAGGCGTCATCCGCAGCGGGCCGCCTCGAAATCATCGTCGACAGCGCCGAGCCGGTCGTGCGCCGGCTGCTCGCGGAAGATGGCGACCTCAAGGAGCTCGAGGTGCAGCGTGCCGGCCTGGCGGAAGCCTTCATTGAACTGACCCGCGAGGCCGCCTGATGAATACCATGGCATTTCCAGCCAGCCGTCTGCTTCGCTGCTACTTCCTCGAGGCAAAATACGAGTTCCTGCGCCTGTTGCGCACGCCTTCCTTCGTCCTGCCCAGCCTGCTGTTCCCGGCAATGTTCTACCTGCTGTTCGGCGTCGTGCTCGGTTCATCGCGCGGCGGCGGCGAGCTGCCGCGCTACCTGCTGGCGACCTATGGCGTGTTCGGGGTCATGGGCGTCGCCCTGTTCGGTTTCGGCGTGACCATCGCGATCGAGCGCGAACGCGGATTCCACACGCTCAAACGCGCCCTGCCGATGCCACCCGGCGCCTTGCTGTTCGCCAAGATGGCGATGGCCATGATCTTCGCGTCGATCATTTCGCTGATCCTGGCCACCCTTGCGGCGACGCTTGCCGGCGTGAGCCTGGCGCCCTCGCAGTGGCTGCTGCTCTTCCTGATCAATGTCCTTGGCGTGCTCCCGTTCGCCGCGATCGGCCTGTGGATCGGCACGCTGGTCAGCGGCCAGGCTGCGCCAGCCATCGTCAACCTCATCTACCTGCCAATGTCCTTCCTTTCCGGCCTGTGGATGCCATTGACGATCCTTCCGGCATTCGTCGGCAAGCTGGCGCCGGTCTGGCCGTCCTATCATCTGAGCCGGATCGCGCTCGCCGTCGTCGGCCGGGACGATGCCGGTCCGGTTGCCGTGCATATTGTCGTATTGCTTGCGATTACACTCGGTTGCTTCCTGCTCGCGCGCCGGCGCCTGGTCAACATCGACCAGATGGGCCCGGGCTGAAGGCAGCCAGGCCTGTTGCGGGTTGGCCGCAGCGCAACGGCGCGAAGAATGACCTGGAGGCAACGGTGATGGCGCGATCATTCAGGACAAGGCTGCTGCACTGGCGCGGGCTGCTGGTGCCCGAGGAACTGCAACTGGGCTGGATGCCGTTCTTCTTTCTCGGCTACCTGGCCTTCCTGTTCCTGCCTTTCCTGTTTCCGAACGTCGGTGGCCAGCAATGGGAGGGCGTTCCCTACGGCTCCCTCGGGTCGACCCTGGTATCCATCGCGGTCTTCCTTCCCCTGTATTTCCTCGGCTATCGCAGCTGCGGCAGCCGGGCGCTTCTGTACATGCTCGCCATTGCCGCGCTTTCGTTCGCGCTGCTTCCGGTCAACGGATTCGCCAACACCTATCTGATCTATGCGATCGCGTTCGCCGCACTGCTGGACGCCGGCCTGTGGCGCCGCGTTGCCTGGATGAGCGTGCTGCTGGCCGCGTTCCTGGTCGAGATCATGGTGCTTCGCATACCGGTCTTCGTGTTCGCGATCACCGCGATCATTTCCATAGCCGTGTTCTTCGCCAACCATTTCCAGATCGAGAATTCGCGCAAGCGGGTCGCCCTGAAGCTGTCGCACGACGAGGTCCGGCGCCTCGCCGCGCTGGCCGAACGCGAGCGCATCGGCCGCGACCTGCACGACCTGCTCGGGCACACGCTTTCGCTGATTGCGCTGAAATCCGAGCTGGCCGGCAAGCTGATCGGCCGCGACGCCGGCGCGGCCTCGCGCGAAATCGACGAAGTGACGCGTGTCGCCAGGGATGCCCTGTCGCAGGTTCGTCGTGCCGTCAGTGGCATTCGCGCCGCCGGCCTCGGCGCCGAACTGGCCTCCGCCCGGCAGTTGCTCGAGTCGGACGGGATTCACTTTTCCTATGCATTGGACGATGTCCAACTGCAGACCGAAATGGAAACCGTGCTGGCCCTCGTCGTGCGCGAAGCCGTCACCAATATCCAGCGCCACGCGCGCGCGCGCCGCGTCGAAGTGGCGCTCGATGCGACGGACCAGCGGGTTCGCCTGCATGTGAGCGACGATGGCCGCGGCGGAGACTTCGTGGCCGGCAACGGCCTGCGCGGCATGCGCGAGCGTGTCGAGGCGCTGGGTGGAGCCTTGCGCATCGACGCGGTGCGCGGCAAGGGCACGCGCATCGAAGTCGAACTGGAGATGGCCGCGCTTCCGCTGGCACCGCCCGACTCGCCCCGCGTTCCGGCTGCGCAGTCCTGATGCTGGTGGGCAGTTGCGGGCCGGAGTGCTACGTTTGCGTCGGGATTTCCCGCAAGGACGTGTCGTCATGATCCGAGTGCTGCTCGCCGAAGACCAGGCCATGGTGCGCGGAGCGTTGTCTGCCTTGCTCGGACTCGAGTCGGATATCGAGGTGCTCGGTGCAGCCGCCGACGGCGAAAGCGCATGGCGCGAGTTGCAGCGGCTGAAGCCCGATGTGCTGGTCACCGATATCGAGATGCCCGGCCTGACCGGCCTCGAACTGGCCCAGCGCATCCAGCGCCAGGAGCTGCCGGTCAAGGTCATCATCGTGACCACGTTCGCGCGGCCCGGCTTCCTGCGCCGCGCGCTCGATGCCGGCGTGGCCGGTTACCTGCTCAAGGACGCGCCCGCGGAGAACCTGGCCGAAGCCCTGCGCACGGTGCACCGCGGCGGCCGTTCGATCGATCCGCAACTGGCCGTCGACGCATGGTCGGAGGCCGATCCGCTCAATGAGCGCGAGCGCCAGGTCCTGCGCATGGCCGGCGAGGGCATGGCGGCCGGCGACATCGCCACCCAGCTCAATCTTTCCCACGGCACCGTGCGCAACTACCTGTCCGAGGCGATCGGCAAGCTCGGCGTCAGCAACCGCATCGAGGCCTATCGGCTGGCGCGCCAGAAGGGCTGGCTGTAGCGGCGTGCCGTGCGCTGGACGGGTCCCGGCCCGTCCGTTCCGTGAATGATTCGCCCGGTCGGCCTACAATGCGCGCCCGTTTCCCCTGCAAGACGGCATTGAAGAAGTCCGATTTCCAATTCGACCTGCCGCCCGAGCTGATCGCACAGGCACCACTGGCCGAGCGCTCGGCCAGTCGCCTGCTGCTGGTCGATGCCGCGCGTGGCGAGTTGCAGGATCGCCAGCTGCGCGAGTTGCCGGGACTGCTGCGTGCCGGCGACCTGCTCGTGTTCAACGACACGCGCGTGCTGCCGGCGCGCCTGTTCGGCCGCAAGCAGACCGGCGGTGCGTGCGAGATCCTGGTCGAGCGCCTGACCGGTTCGCACGAGGCGACGGTGCAGCTCGGCGTGAGCAAGAAACCGAAGGAGGGCACGGCAATCGAGCTGGCCGATGGCACGCTGGCGCGCGTGCTCGGGCGCGACGGCGAGTTTTTCCGCCTGCGCTTCGAATCGGTCGAGCCGCTCGAGAAACTGCTTCTGCGCCTGGGCCGCATGCCGTTGCCGCCCTACATCGAACGCGATGCGGACAATCTCGACAGCGAGCGCTACCAGACCGTGTTCGCGCGCGAACCAGGCGCCGTGGCCGCGCCGACCGCCGGCCTGCATTTCGACACGGCGCTGCTCGACCGCCTGGCTGCAAGCGGCATCGAATCGGCGCATGTCACCCTGCACGTCGGCGCCGGCACCTTCCAGCCGATGCGCGCGGAACGCCTTGAAGACCATGTCATGCATCGGGAATGGCTCAACGTCGGTGCCGAACTGATCGACAGGATCCACCACGCGCGCCGTCGTGGTGGTCGCGTGATCGCGGTCGGCACCACGGTGGTGCGCGCGCTGGAAAGCGCGATGCGCGACGGCGAACTCAGGCCATTCGCCGGCGAAACCCAGATCTTCATCTTCCCCGGATACCGGATCCGCAGCGTCGACGCGCTGCTGACCAATTTCCACCTGCCCGAATCGACCCTGCTGATGCTGGTGTCGGCCTTCGCCGGCCGCGAGTTCATGCTCGATGCCTACCGCCACGCCGTGCAGCAACGCTACCGCTTCTTTTCCTATGGCGATGCGATGTTGATCTGGCCTGGAGGCCGGGATTCGGGAGTCGAGATTCGGGATTCGTGAAAAGCGCAAACCTCGCGTGTTGCCGCTCCACGAATCCCCAATCCCGAATCCCGAATCCCGAATCATGCACTTCCAACTCCTAGCCACCGACAAAACCGCCCGCCGCGGCCAGCTGACCTTCGAGCGTGGCACGATCGAGACGCCGGCGTTCATGCCGGTCGGCACCTATGGCACGGTCAAGGCGATGACGCCGCGCGATGTCGAGGAGATTGGCGCCGAGATCATCCTTGGCAACACGTTCCACCTGTTCCTGCGGCCGGGTCTCGAGGTGATTGGCGATTTCGGCGGCCTGCACAAGTTCATCGGTTGGGAAAAACCGATCCTGACCGATTCGGGCGGCTTCCAGGTGTTCTCGCTGGCGCACAAGCGCAAGATCACCGAGGAAGGCGTGACCTTCGCCTCGCCGGTCGATGGCTCGAAGGTGTTCCTGAGTCCGGAGGAATCGATGCGCATCCAGCATGTGCTCGATTCCGATATCGCGATGATCTTCGACGAGTGCACGCCGTACCCGGCCACCGAACCGGTCGCGCGCGAGTCGATGGAGCTGAGCCTGCGCTGGGCCCTGCGTTCGCGCCGCGGCTTCGATGATCTCGGCAATCCGAACGCCCTGTTCGGCATCGTCCAGGGCTCGGTCTATCCGGACCTGCGCAAGCGTTCGGCCGATGGCCTGATCGAGATCGGCTTCGATGGCTATGCGATCGGCGGCCTCGCCGTCGGCGAACCGGAAGAAGAACGCAACGCGACGCTCGAGATGATCGAGCCCTGCCTGCCGAAGGACCGGCCGCGCTACCTGATGGGCGTCGGCCGGCCCGAGGACATCGTCGAAGCGGTGCGCCGCGGCGTCGACATGTTCGATTGCGTGATGCCGACGCGCAATGCGCGCAACGGCTTCCTGTTCACGCGCCATGGCACCCTGCGCATCCGCAACGCGAAGTTCGCCCGCGATACGCGCGTGATCGAGGAGGGCTGCGCCTGCTACGCCTGTCGTTCGGGATTCAGCCGGGCCTACCTGCGCCATCTGGACCGCTGCGGCGAAATCCTCGGCAGCCAGCTGGCGACGATCCACAACCTGCATCATTACCAGCACCTGATGGCCGGCCTGCGCGCGGCGATCGCCTCGTCCACCCTCGACGCATTCGTTGCGGAGTTCTACGCGCTGCGCACGGGCGAGGGCGAATAGGCCCGATGCTCGCGCCTGGAATGGCTGCACGCTAGCATGACATGCCGCCACGGCGAACCGGTGGCAACCCCTTCCTGCAAGGACCCCAGGATTCCATGAAGACCCTTCTCGTAACCGGCGGCGCCGGCTTCATCGGCGGCAACTTCGTGCTCGACCTGCTCGCCCTGGGCGGCTATCGCATCGTCAACCTCGATGCGCTGACCTATGCCGGCAATCCGGACACGCTGGCCGAGGTCAGCGGCGATGAAAACTACCGGTTCGCGCATGGCGACATCGGCGACCGCGAACGCGTGCAGGCGCTGCTCGCGGAACATCAGCCGACAGGCATCGTGAATTTCGCCGCCGAGTCGCATGTCGACCGCTCGATCGACGGGCCCGCCGATTTCGTGCGCACCAACGTGGTCGGCACGCTGAACCTGCTCGAATGCGCGCTGGCCTACTGGCGCGCCCTGCCGCTCGATCGCCAGGATGCGTTCCGCTTCCTCCACGTCTCCACCGACGAGGTCTACGGTTCGCTCGGGCCAGTCGGCCGCTTCACCGAGGAATCGCCGTACCAGCCAAACTCGCCGTACTCGGCGTCCAAGGCTTCCTCGGACCACCTGGTACGCGCCTTCCACCATACCTACGGCTTGCCGGTGCTGACGACCAACTGCTCGAACAACTACGGGCCGTTCCAGTTTCCGGAAAAGCTCATCCCGCTGATGATCCAGAAGGCGCTGGCCGGCGAACCGTTGCCGGTCTACGGCGACGGCCGCAACGTGCGCGACTGGTTGTACGTGCGCGACCATTGCAGCGCGATCCTGCGCGTGCTCGAGATCGGCCGGGTCGGCGAGGTCTACAACGTAGGCGGCGATGCCGAGCGCGAGAACATCCACGTCGTGAAGACGGTCTGCGCGCTGCTCGACGAACGCCGTCCGCTGGCTGACGGGCGCAGGCGCGAATCGCTGATCAGCTACGTCAAGGACCGCCCCGGGCATGATCGCCGCTATGCGATCGACGCGTCGAAGATCAAGCGCGATTTGGGCTGGCGGCAAACCGAAACTTTCGAGTCGGGGCTGGCGCGGACGGTCGACTGGTATCTGGCGCGGCAGGACTGGGTGGGACGGGTGCTCGATGGGAGTTATCGGATGGAACGCCTGGGCGGCGTCTGATCAGGCGCCCACTTCGGCGCTGGAATCGGCGCGCTCTGTTTTCAGCCCGTCGTCCCGGCGCAGGCCGGGACCCAGTGACTCGCTTTGTTTTGGCCTTTACGCCGCTTCGCGGCGCGGCGTCCATGCCGTTCTTTCACTCGCCTCCCGGCGAGTGAAGGCTCGATAGGTCCGACATACTTTGGACGCAGTGAGCACGCAAAGAAAAGTGACTCGCTCGCCGAAGACGAGTGAAAACTCTCCAGGTAACCCGCACTCGCGGCGCGGTGGCAACCCAAAGCGGAGGTGGTTCGTTCGTCGAAGGCGAGCGATAGCAGTCAGCAGAAACGCTACGCGACTGCACGCGCCTCCAGGGTGACAACGCCGCAAGCGCGAATCACGAATTCCGGTTCACCGAATAATCCGCAAGCAGGGAAAGCGCATCGCGTGCCGCCGAAGGCGGCAGGACCGACAGGGCCGACTGGGCGGAACGCGCATAGTGCGTGGCGAGTGCGCGCGAATGTTCCAGCGCACCCGAGTCGCGGATCGCGGCGACGATGTTGTCGAGCGAATCGAGTCCGCCCGATTCGATGGCGCGACGCAGGCTGGCGGCCTGCTCGGGTGGACTGTTGGCGATGGCGTGGATGACCGGAAGGGTCGGCTTTCCTTCGGCCAGGTCGTCGCCGATGTTCTTGCCCAGGGTGTCGGCATCCGATACGTAATCGAGCACGTCATCGGCAATCTGGAAGGCGAAGCCGAGGTCCAGGCCGTAGCGTGCGAGCGCTTCCTCCTGGTCGGGCGGCAGGCCGGCGAGGACCGCGCCGAGGCGTGTCGCCGCCGCAAAAAGCACGGCGGTCTTGCGCTCGATCACGTCGAGGTAGGCCTGCTCGTTGGTGTCGGCGTTGCCGATGTTGAGCAGCTGCAGCACCTCGCCCTCGGCGATGCGATTGGTCGTGTCGGCGAGGATGCGCATGATGCGCATGTCGTCGAGCTCGACCATCATCTGGAACGAGCGCGAATAGAGGAAATCGCCGACCAGTACGCTGGCGGCATTGCCCCACAGCGCGTTGGCGGTCTTGCGGCCGCGGCGCAGGTCGGACTCGTCGACGACATCGTCGTGCAGCAGGGTCGAGGTGTGGATGAACTCGATCAGCGCCGCCAGCGGGACGTGTTCGTCGCCCTTGTAACCCGCGGCGCGCGCGGCGAGCAGATGCAGCATCGGGCGCAGGCGCTTGCCGCCACTGCTGATGATGTGCTCGGAGATCTGGTTGATGAGGACGACGTCCGAGGCCAGGCGCGAGCGGATCAGGGCGTTGACCGCGCCCATGTCGGCGGCGGCCAGCGACTGCACGTCGGCAAAGCTGCGGATGCCGGGTGCCGTGGGGCTGGAAACTGGACTCAAGATCGCATTCCCGAAAAAATCGGGTTCCAGTATAGCCGGCTGACGCGCAGATCAGGCCGGCTGGCCATGCCATTCCGCCTGCAGTTGTGCGGCGATGCTCAGGGCAATCGCCTCCGGGCCGCGCCCGCCGAGGTCGATGCCGACCGGCGAATGCAGGCGCGACGCCAATGTTTCGCGCGCGGAATCCGGCAGCAGCCTGAACAGGTCGTCGCGACGTCGGCGCGGACCGAGCAGGCCGACGAACGGCGGCGGGCTTTCGGCAAGGGCGAGCAGGGCTTCGAGGTCGAGTTCGAAATTGTGGTGCATGACGAGTGCCGCAAACGGCTGCGCGATTTGATCATCGCGCATCGCCCCGGCCGGGGATTCCCGCAGCAGGCGGTCGCCCAGGCCTGCCGTGGCGAGCCAGCGTTCGCGCCGTTCGACGGTGCCTGTCATCCAGCCCATCGAACGCAGCAGGGGCAGCAGGATCGGTGCTTCGGGCCCGGCGCCGAATATCGTCACGCTGGGCGGCGCTGCAATCGTCGCTGACCACACGGAACTGCTTCCGGGATCAGCCTGCCATGCACGGGTTCCGCTCGGGACTTTCCAGCTTGCCGATTGCGCACCGACCCGGCAGCGGACTTCGCCGTCGGCGACCAGCGCGAACTCCATCGGTCCGCGGCGCGCCAGCCACGCAGTGGCGTGTGCCAACCATCCGTGCATGGCATGCAGCGGCAGCAGGGCCAGCCGCAATCGTCCGCGGCAGCCGAGCGCCGAACCGCCAAACAGTGCCTCGTCTTCGCGCGTGTCGACCTCCATCCATTCGATGCTTGCGTTCGTCGCCGCCTGTCCGGCACGCCGCGCGATTTCCGGTTCCAGGCAACCACCGCTGAGCCAGCCGGTCTGGTGTGCATCGGTGAAAAGGGCGATTGCACCCGGTGCAACGTAGGTCGAGCCGAGCGTCTCGAGCACGATGGCGAGAGTCGCCGCGTGCGACTGCGCAATCGCCGTGCAGGCTGCTTCGATCACGGCACGATTGCCGCCTGCCGCCATTGGCTGGGGGTCGCCGGTTCGGCTCATCGGGTTCCGGGTCGGGTCGGCATTCATGCGAACGCCAATGTAGCGGTGCGGCCGGCTGGCGTCGACTGCAATCGGTTCAGTTCAATGCGCCACCGCAGCTCGAACCCTGTCCTGCCGTGCAGCCATAGCAGTGTCCGGCCACGCCGATCCTGCGCGGCAGGTCCTGGTCGAGCAGGTCGCGCAGGTGCGTGTTTTCCCGGCGACCGGCGAGTGGCAGCTTGAGCATCTGGTTGAAGTCGCAGTCGAACAGGTTGCCGTCGTAGCCCACGCTGAGGGTCGATCGACACATCACGGATTCGAGGTTGCTGTCCTGGTGCGCATTGCGCAAGGTGGCCATGTAGGTATCGAAATGGCCCTTGGACATCAGCCACGAGCCGAAGCGCTGGATCGGCATGTTGGCCAGGGCGTACAGGCGGTTGAAGGTGATGCCGAAGTTGTCGCCGAGCAGGTGTCGGTAGTCGGCTTCGAGTTTGGTCTGCTCGGGCGGCAGGAATGCGCCATTCGGGTTGTACACGAGATTCAGGACGAGGCCACTGTCGGGTTCGGCGTAGCCGAGTGCATTGAGCTTCTTCAGGGCCGTGATCGAACTCTCGAAGACGCCGTCGCCACGCTGTTCGTCGACATTTTCCTGGCTGTAGCAGGGCAGGGAAGCGACGGCTTCGACGCGGTGCTCGGCAAGGAACCCGCCGACCCATTCGTAGCCTGGCTCCTCCATGATGGTCGGATTGAGGCGGTCCATGACATGCAGGCCCTGCGCGCGCGCTTCGCCGACCAGCCAGCGGAAATCGGCGTTCATTTCCGGGGAGCCGCCGGTGAGGTCGAGGGTGCTGACGCCGAACTTTCGTCCGACCTGCAAGGCCAGTTGCATGGTTTCGCGATCCATCGTCTCGGTGCGGCGCGGACCCGCGTTGACGTGGCAATGGATGCAACTGAGGTTGCAGCGGTAGCCGAGATTCAGCTGCAAGGTCGTGATGCGACCGCGCTCTATCGAGGGAAAGTCGCTGTGTTCGAGTTTTGGCCAGGTGTCACGCATGGGCGGAATTCTTCATCGTTTGGTGGGTTTGCGGTTCTTCGCAAAAGGATTGAGGAGCAGGGCCGGGAGCGACTGCGATTCCTCGTCACGGAACTGCTTCAGGCCGATCAGCATCGGCCGGTGTCCGTCACGCGGCTGCTCGTTGCTCGAGGCGAAGCAGCGGTCCCACAGGCTGAGGAAATTGCCGTAGTTGCTGTCGGTCTCCTCGCGATGCACCGAGTGGTGGACGCGATGCCAGTCCGGGGTGATGACGACCCGGCGAAGGTGCCGGTCCCATCCGCTCGGCAGGCTGATGTCCGCATGCGAGAACAGGGAGAACACGGCAAGCAGGATCTCGTAGGCCAGCACGGTCAGCGGCGCGGCGCCAAGCAGGGCGATGACGAGGAACTTGTAGAGCAGGGACAGGATGATCTCGAGCGGATGGAACCTCAGCCCGAGCGTCACCTCGAACCGGGTGTCGCTGTGATGCACGCGGTGCAGGCGCCACAACCACGGCACGAGATGCATCCAGCGGTGCTGCCAGTAGATGGCAAGGTCGAGCACGATGATGCTGATGGCGAATTCGAGCAGGAATGGCCAGTCGAGATAGTTGAACAACCCGAGATGCAGGCTGCCGACCGCCGCCGCGAAACCCACGGCGGTCAGCGGAAGCACCAGGTAGACCACGCCCGCCGCGATCAGGCTCATGCTGATGTTGCGCAACCGGCGCCAACGCCCGGAAGGCTCGCCGCGTCGTGGCCGCAGGCGCTGGCCGAGCAACAGGACGGCGAGCATCCCGCCGACCAGGATCAGCCGGGCGATGCCCGCGTGCTCGAGCAGCCAGGCGCTCATGCGCCGGTTTCCGCCGATGCGAAGAGTTCGCCGATCAATTGGGTGAGCCGGGCCTGCTCCGGAGTCGGGTCATTCAATGCCGCAAGCTGTTGTCGAACCGGATCGATATCCGCCAGCACATCGATGTCACGCAGCGCGTCGAGCTCGAGCCAGTCACCCTGGCCGTCCATGGCAGCGGTGAAGTCCATCGCCGTCGTTGGCTTGCTGTAGTCGACGCCGGTCCAGTCCGATTCCGGCAATTCGCGATTGCCGCCGAACAGCCAGAAGCCGCCATCGCAGGCGGGGCCGATCACAAGCCGCGCTCCCGGCGATTTCAGCCATCCGGCGGCCTGGCGAAGCAGGCCGGCATCGAGTTGCGGCGTATCCGCGCCGATCAGGATTGCGGCGCCGTGGCGCGCCTGCAGGGCGCGATAGACCGTGGCCATGCGCAAGCCGAGACCGCCTTCGCCCTGGGCAATGTGTGCAAGACCTGGCCATGCGGCAGCAACAAGTTCGATCGATTCCGCCGTCGCCCAGTAGCCGCTGATCGCACCGTCGGCGCCAGCTCGGGTGACCACGGAACCCACGGCGGCGGCGGACGCGCAATGCAGGCGCTCGGCGTTGGCGCGGCCGAGATCGGGCCACAGGCGACTCTTGACCGGTGAATGCCCGGGCGTCTTCACGAAGATGGCCACCGCGCAACTCATGTTGGCTCCGGCGAGCCGTGCCGGCGCGAGAATCGGCCGGCCTGGTCGCGGGTCAGCGCCAGGTGTTGTCGCGTGGTTCGCCACCAACCCTGCTGTGCATACTTGCGCGCACTCGTGAACACCGGAGCAGCGAGCGCTCGCAGGGGAATATGACGTGCGCGCGCCGCCCAGACCAGATCGTGATCCTCGCCACTGGCGACGTTCTCGTCGAACCCGCCCAATGCGTCGAACACGCGCCGCGGCATCAGCAGGCCCTGGTCGCCGAAGGGCAGCCCAAGCACGCGGCTGCGGAAGTGCGCGCCCCAGGCGTTGAGGAAGGTCCAGCGCGGACCGTCGTCGAGGAAGCGCAGGCGGAAGTAACCGATCGCCGATTCATCCTTGTCGACGAAGCGGCGCAGCGCATCCAGCGTCGACGCGGTTATCCGCGAATCGGCATGCAGGAACCACAGCCAGCGGGCATCCGTCGCGCGGGCTCCAGCATTGAGCTGGCGCGCACGTCCGGGTTCGCTCAGGCAAACCTGCAGATTCGCGGGTGGATCATCAGGAGTGCAGGCATCGCCATTGGCCGGAACCAGGATGACGTGGTCTGCGCGCGCCTGCGCCAGTTGCGGCAGCAGGCCGCGCCAGGCGTGATCACCGGGTCCCGCGGGAACAATGATGGCGAGGCCGGATTGCATCGGAATTCAGCAACAGCTGCCGTTTGCAGGCGCGTTGGCGGCGGCGACCGGTGCGCAGTCGAACAGGCCGTAGTGGACGCGCTTGTCGCCGTGCAGGTCGAAATGCGCCGCGTAACGCGACAACGCAAGCATGTCGAAGGTGTTGCCGCAGACCAGCATCGGCTTGCCGGTTTCGAGGCGATGATGGTCGTCGAGCACGAATGCATGGGGCAGGCCCGGCATCGTGCCGCGGTAGGTCGCGACCTGGCCGTAGTCCTCGCAGCGATCCTCGAGATCGAGCTTGAACGCACGCATCGTCATCGAGCGGAAGCCGACCATGCCGATGCGCGCCTCGATGGCCGGATCGAGCAGGGGAATCGGCGCCTGGCTGACGCTGCGCGCGTCGGCGCAGCCCAGGCGCTCGAGCATGCGGCGAAAATCCTCGGTATAGAGGGCGCCGGAAAGACATTCGCCAAGAAGCACGGGATCGGTGCGCAATTCGGCGGGAATGCGGCGATCGGCGAAGACGTCGGAAAAGTACAGTTCCCCGCCCGGCTTGAGCACGCGGAAGATCTCGGCGAACACCTTGTCCTTTTCCGGCGACAGGTTGAGCACGCAGTTGGACACGACCACGTCGATGCTGGCGTCGGCGATGCCGCAGGCGTCCAGTTGTTCGATCGTGCCTTCGACGAACGTCACATTGGATTGCGCGTGGCCGTAGCGCTCTGCCTGCCAGGCCTGGTGGCGCACGCCCACGGCCAGTTGCTCGGCGGTCATGTCGACGCCGATGACCCGGCCCTGTTCGCCGACCAGGCGCGAAAGCAGGTAGACATCGCGGCCGGTCCCGCAGCCGAGGTCGAGCACGGTCATGCCCTCGAGCACCGGCGGCAACGGCGAGCCGCAGCCGTAGAAGCGGTCCCTGATTTCGGGGTGGATGTCGGCCAGCAGCGGGCGCAGGGCCGGCGGCATCGATTCGCTCGGGCAGCAGGCGCCGGTCTTGAGGTCGCTGGTCGATTGCAGCACGTCGCCGTAATAGTGGCGGACTTCTTCGTGGACTGTGGGTTTGTTCATTTCGTTTCCTGGATCAATGCAACACGATGGCAAGGAGATAGGCGAACAGTCCCGCGAGCGGCAAGGTCAACAGCCAGGCCAGCAGGATATGGCGGATCACCGCGAATTGCCCGCTTCCGTTGCCTGCGGCGATGCCGAACAGGGATCCCGTGCTGACATGGGTGGTCGAAACCGGCATGCCGAGTCGCGAAGCACCGATGACCAGGGCGGCCGTGACCAGGTTGGCGCCCAGTCCCTCGCCGGCATCCATGCGCGTGACCTTGAATGCCAGCGTCTCGGCGACACGGCGGGCCGCCAGCAATCCGCCCAGGCCCATGGCCACGACGACCAGCAGCGAGGCCGGTCCGGCATCGAGGCTGCCGCCGGCAACGACGAGCGCGGCGATCTTCGGCGTGTCGTTCAGGCCGCGCGCGAAACTGACCGCAGCAGCGCTGAGCAGATGGGAATGGTCGAGCCAGCGACGCAGTGGAAGCGACATCACGCGGCGTCCCGCCACGGGCAGGCAGGCCGAATTCCGGCTGTCGGCAACGACGACGCGCGATCTTGCGGCCAGCGTACCGCCTCCGCTGTTGGCGACACCCTCTTCGACGCACAGGCAGGGATCTCCGTCATCGGAACCCGCTGCGGTCGAGCGGCGCACGAAAGGAATCAGCACGAGTGCAAACAGCATGGCCAGCAGGGGTGAAAGCAGGAGCGGCAGCAGCATGGATGCAACGGCGACGCCCATGTCGACCTCGGCCGGAACGAAGGCAAGTCCGGCGCCGAGCAGCCCGCCGAGCAGGGCATGCGTGGTCGAGATCGGCAGGCCGCGCCAGGTCGCCAGCCATATCGTGAGTGCGGCGCCTGCGCCCACGGCAAGCAGGAAGGCATGGTCCGCTATGACATGGGCCGGCACGATGCCCTTGCCGCTGAAGGCCTCGAGCAGGCCATTGGCGAGATGGATCGAGGCTAGGCCCCCGGCAGCGGTCGCCAGGGTGGCGAGGACGATGGCACCGCGATAGCCGATCACGCCGGAACCGACCAGCGTTGCCGCACCCTTGATATTGTCGTTGGCGCCATTCGCCGCGGCGAGCAGAACGATGATCCCGATCAGCACGACAACGCCGATCACTGCCTTGGCCCGTTGAGCGACCAGTCGTATTCGGTGTAGCCGATGGCCAGCTGGTCTTTGCGCAATTTGTCGGTCGTCGCCGCATCCAGTCCGAGTGCTGCGGCATGGTCGGCAAGGAATGACCTGACGCCGCCCGCATGGGCGTCGAAATCCGCGCCATACCAGTCGAACAGTTTGGACACCTGCAGTGAACGGCCGTCTGCTGCCAGCCGGTTGCGGTTGCGATCGCCGAGGAAGCGTTCGGTCTGGTCCTGCAACTGGGTGGCCAGTCGCGCGCCGACATAGGCCTCGGGACGCAGCGCCGGGCAGCCGACCGAAGCGCAATTGACGGCGAAATGGATGCGCGGATCGGTGTAGTCGCTTGCGCCGCGCAACAGGCCGTGCTCGATCGAATCGAGGCTGCGGCGCTGGCCGAGCAGGTCGACGAATTCCTTTTTCCACGGCGAGGAAAACAGTCCGCCGAGATCCTTGATCGACTTGAGGTCAGGGTAGCGCGTGAGGATCAGTTGCACGGTGGCGGCGTTGTAGGCATTGATCAGGAACGCGTCCCGATCGGCCTTCGACCAGCCGCGAAACGTGCGTTCGTCGACGCGTGCCAGGTTGCCGAGATAGGCGGACAGGCCCTTGGCGTCCGCGGCGAAGCCGGCGTAGTCGACACGGCTCGCCGTACCCGAGGCATTCCACTGCACGTGCCGGGCGAGCAGGTCGCTCCAGGATGCATGGCTCTGGTCAAAGGAGTCGTCGGCCGCGACGACGATGCCGGTCATGAAAAGCAGCAGGGCCATGGCGATGATCCGCAGCATGCGATCAGCCCCGGCGCCAGGCGAAGAAGCGGCTGGCCAGGCGCAGTGCGCCCTGCGGCGCATGGGCACGTTTCCACACGCCGGCGGCGTACTTGTTCGCCTCGCTCATGGTCGGATAGGTATGGATCGTGCCGAGCAGCTTGTTCAATCCGATGCCATGCTTCATGGCCAGCACGAACTCGGCGAGCAGGTCGCCGGCATGCTCGCCGACGATGGTCGCGCCGAGGATGGCATCCTTGCCCGGTGCGGTGAGCACCTTGACGAAGCCATGGTCGGCGGAATCGGCGATCGCGCGGTCGAGATCGTCGAGTCCGTATCGGGTCACTTCGACTTCGATGCCCTTTTCCTTCGCCTCGTCTTCCGACAGGCCGACCCGCGCCACTTCCGGGTCGGTGAAGGTCGACCACGGGATCACGCGATAATCGACCTTGAAGCTCCAGAACGGCGCGAGCAGGGCATTGACCGAGGCATACCAGGCCTGGTGCGCGGCGACGTGCGTGAACTGGTAGGGCCCGGCCACGTCGCCGGCCACGAGGATGTTCGGATAATTGGTGCGCATCAAGGCATCGGTCTGCACGGTACCCTGCTTTTCGATGACGACGCCGAGCTCTTCGAGACCGAAGCCGGTGACATTGGGCTTGCGACCGAGCGCCAGCAGCAGGCGGTCGAATTCGAACGCGACTTCCTTGCCGCCCTGCCTGCAAACGAGTTTCCCGCCAGCTGCGGTTTTTTCGACGCGAACGGCTTCGCAGCCGGTCTCGACACGGATGCCTTCTTCGGCGAAGCGCTCCTCGACCAGGGTCGCCGCATCGGCGTCCTCGCGCGGCAGCAGGCGCGGCCCCCGTTGTACCTGGGTTACCTTGCTGCCGAGTCGTGCAAAGGCCTGCGACAGTTCGCAGCCGATCGGGCCGCCGCCGATCACGACCAGCCGTTTCGGCAGCTCGCGGATTTCCCACAGCGTGTCGGAAGTGCGGAAGTCGACGCTCTCGAGTCCCTCCAGTTTCGGCACACGGGCCTGCGCGCCGGTGGCGATGATCAGGCTGCGCGCGGTCAACCGCTTGCCATCGACCTCGACCTCCCAGGGCGAGACGATGCGGGCGTTGCCGCGGATCACGTCGACGCCGAGTTCGGTGTAGCGCTCCACCGAATCGTGCGGGGCGACCTTGCCGATCACCTCGTGCACGCGTTCCATCACCTCGGAAAAATTCACTTCGGCGGTGAGCTTGGCGATGCCATAGCGCTTCGAGTCGCGCGCATCGGCGAGCAGGCGCGCGCTGCGCAGCAGGGCCTTGGACGGCACGCAACCGGTATTCAGGCAGTCGCCGCCCATGCGGTGGCGTTCGATCAGGGCGACTTTCGCCTTGACCGCGGCGGCGATGTAGGAAGACACCAGGCCAGCGGATCCGGCACCGATCACGATCAGGTTGAAATCGAAGCGTGAGGGTCGCTTGTAGGCTGAATAGATGCGGCGGGCGCCAATCCAGCGCGTCAGCCAGCGCATCAGCAACGGCAGGATGCCGAGCAGGACGAATGCGCCGATCAGGCCCGGCGAGAGGATGTCGGAGAGGCTGTCGATGCGCGCCAGCTGGGTGCCGGCGTACACATAGGCAATCGTGCCCGGCAGCATGCCGACCTGGCTGACCAGGTAGAACACGCCGGTTTTCAGCGCGGTCAGCCCGGCCAGCAGGTTGACCAGGAAGAACGGCACCGCCGGCACCAGGCGCAGGGTGAACAGGTAATAGGCGCCATCGCGCTCGATGCCTTCGTCGAATGACTTCAGGCGCTGGCCGTACTTGTTGCGCAGGCTGTCACGCAGCACGAAACGCGAGACCAGGAAGGCCAGGGTCGCGCCGATCGAACTCGCAAACGAGATCAGGATCGTGCCCTCGACCAGGCCGAACAGCGCACCGCCGGCCAGGGTCAGGATCGCTGCTCCGGGCAGGGAAAGGCCGGTGACGGCCACATAGGCCACGAAGAAACTGCCGAGGGCAATCCAGTGGTTCGCCGAGACCCACTCGGTCAGGGAGGCCTGACGCGCTTTCAGGCCCTGCAGGTTGAGCTCGGCCAGCAGTCCGCTGCGCCACAACGCGAAGGCGGCCAGCACGAGCGCGGCAACGATGATCCAGCGAATCCAGGTTCGGGACACGGCAATTCCTCGGGTATTTCCGGCGGTCTCGAGCCACCAGGGTCAGGAATAGGAACGGCAAACGACGAAAAACCATTCATGCGGCGTGAAATCCGTGCCCCTGCGCCGCGGCCACGATGGCGCAGGGTACGCCGGAATCCCGGGCTTGATGGTGGCTGACTGGCGAATGCCGGTTTGCTTCCCTCCGCGGATCGACGCGTTACTCTCGGGGAGTACGCTTTTTTCCCGCCGCGCTGATGAGGAGTTCCCCATGACTGGCCAGGCAAAGCCCGATTACCGCGAAGACAGGCTGAGCGCGCTGTTCCTGAATTGCACGCTGAAACGGAGTGGCGTGGAATCCCACACGGAACGCCTGATCAAGGTCGTCTCGACGATCATGTCGAAACAGGGCGTGGGCGTCGGGATCGTTCGCCCGGTCGATCTCGACCTGGCGCCGGGTGTGCAGCCGGACATGACCGGGCATGGGTTCGAGGCAGACGACTGGCCGGCATTGTCGGCCAGGGTCATGGCCGCCGATATCCTCGTCATCGGCACGCCGATCTGGCTCGGCGAGGAGAGTTCGGTTTGCCGGCGCGTGATCGAGCGCCTCTATGCGGAATCCGGCAAGCTCAACGAAGCGGGCCAGTACATCTATTACGGACGGGTCGGCGGCTGCATCGTCACCGGCAACGAGGATGGCATCAAGCACTGCTCGATGAGCGTGCTTTACGCGCTGCAGCACCTCGGTTACGTGATCCCGCCGCAGGCCGATGCCGGCTGGATCGGCGAAGCCGGGCCGGGGCCGTCCTATGGCGACGATGGCATCGGCTACGCCAACGATTTCACCCAGCGCAATGCGACCTTCATGGCCTGGAACCTCATGCACATGGCCGCGATGATCCGGCGTGCGGGCGGCATCCCGGCCTGGGGCAACCAGCGCAGCGAATGGGAGGCCGGTTGCCGTTTTGATCATCCGAATCCGGAATTCCGCTAGCAGTGGCGTCTTGCTTCGGCTGCAGGCCACCCCCTGGCGTCGACCGCGGCAATCCAGTCGCAATCCGTGAGTCACGGGCATGTATCATGGCGGCCCTGTTCCGCCGGCCGCGGAACAAGCAGTTGAACGAATAGACAGAGAGGAAAGGTGCCATGGCAAGGGGCGTAAACAAGGTGATCCTGGTCGGCAATCTCGGCGCAGACCCGGAAGTCAAATACACCGCAGGCGGAACGGCGATCGGCACGCTCAGCGTAGCCACTTCGGAATCCTGGAAGGACAAGCAGACCGGCGAGCAGCAGGAGCGCACGGAATGGCACCGCGTCAAGCTGTTCGGACGCCTCGCCGAAATTGCCGGCGAATACCTGAAGAAGGGCCGCCAGGTCTACATCGAAGGCTCGATCCGCACCGACAAGTACACCGACAAGGAAGGCGTGCAGCGCTACAGCACCGACATCATCGGCAACGAGATGCAGATGCTCGGCGGTGGCAGCGAAGGCGGTGCTGGTGGCGGTGGTGGCGGCGGCGGAAACTACAATCGGGATCGGGCCGAACGTCCGGAGCGCGGTGCTCCGCGCGGACCGCAGGCGGCGCCACAGCGCCAGGCCGCGGCACCGGCACGCAACGACAGTTTCGAGGACGACGACATCCCGTTCTGAGGCATGGTCGGCGAGCCGCGCCGGGGATGGCCGGGCCGCAAGCAAGAAGGGCAGCGTTGATCGCTGCCCTTTTCGTTTGCGCGGCCGAATCGCTCAGGCGGGCATCTTGCGTGACAGGGCATACGCGGCGAGATTGCCGACGCCGGTGACGCCGAGCAGGATGGCCAGCACGCCGGGGGTGAAATCGCGCATGCCGAGCGCTTCCATCAGGCCGAAGCCGATGGCCAGGGCGATCAGGATCGTGCCCCAGCGCAGGGTGGCGTGGCGGCGGCGCAGTTCGTCGGCCTCGACGATGGACTGGATCAGTTCCTGGGACACGTTGGAAGCCACCAGTTGCTTGCGCACGCGCGCATCGACGACGGCCTTGATGGCATAGGCGATGCAAATGAAGAGGGTGATCGGGATGAGGACTTCGAGATTGTTCATGATGCGTACCGGGTCAGGTTGGGGTGCGCAACAGGAGATACGGCGATGAAGGCGGCGGTTGCACGAATCTGCTTGCAACCGCGGTGCCCCTGGGCGTATCCCATGCATGGTGGATGTCCCCTGCGCCAGCATTGACGATGACAAGGCCCTGGTCGACGCCGTGCTGGCGGGCCAGGCGGGCGCGTTCGAGTGCCTGGTGCGCCAATACCAGAACCTGGTCTGGCACGTGGTCTATCGCATGGTCCGGCATACCCACGACGCCCAGGACCTGAGCCAGGAGGCCTTCCTGCGCGTGCACCGCTACCTGCACCAGTACCGCGGCGAGAGCGCGCTGAAATCGTGGGTTGCCCAGGTCGCCTATGCGGTGGCCAGGCGCCATCTCGAGCGAAAGCGCATTCCGATCGCCGAAGATCCCGATGACACCGGGGGTTCGTCCATGCTGGACCGCGTCAGCGACGATTTCGATCTCGAAGGTTACTGCATCGGCAGCCAGGAGACCGGGCATCTGCACGAGGCCATCGATGGCCTGCCTCCGCTGCAGCGCACGATCCTCACGCTCTATCATCTCGATGAAATGCCGATCGCCGAAATCGCCGCCATCACCGGGCTGGCCGAAGGCACCATCAAGAGCCACCTGTTCCGCAGTCGCAAGCAGTTGCGCGACGCGTTGACCGAAAGCATAGGAGTCGCCGCATGATCCCCGACGAACGCGAATGGCAGGCCCAGGAACGGGCCATGCAATGTGAACGGGCTGGCGTCGAATTGACGGACGGCGATGCCGCGAGCGCCGAATACCTGTCGATCGCGCGCGCCCTGCGCCAGCCCATGGATGCCGAACTCCCGGCCGACTTCGCCAGCCGCATTGCCGGCATGGTTGCCGTTCGCGAACGTTCCGCGGCGGTGGATTCCCGCTTCGAGCAGGGCCTGCTGGTGGTGCTCGGCGTGAGCATGGGCATCGCGGCGCTGGTCGCCGCATGGGTCTATGGTGCGGACTGGATGCAATCGTTGCTGAATCCGCTGGCGGCGCCGCTGGGCCAGGTCGGCAAGGCCAACCTGGGGTGGCCGCTGGCAATGGCTTCCTGCCTGGTCCTTTCCTGGCTCTCCGGCCAATTGCATCGCCGTGCGGGGCGCTCCGGCCGCCACCTGGCCTGAGGCGGATCGCCCGGCACCGATTGACGCCGCGCCAACCCTGCGCGGCGTTCGCCCGCATCCGGCGCCGCGCCTTCCCGGCGCGACAGGATCAATGATGCGGCGTATCATTCGCGCACGCGCCCTGCCAGCGGAAGTTCCGCGTAGCCTGCATGGCTTCCACCGGCAAGGCATGGTCCGTCCACCGACCCTGTCGACCACGATGCCGCGAATACGGCCCACCCACATTCCGATCTGATCCCTGCCATGTGCACGCATGGCGGAATGCGAGCGCATGATGACTGAAATCGAAACCAGCAGCCGTTCGACGACGCCATTGCAGGGCCATCTGGCCCGCGTGAGCGACATGCTGAACCGGCATCGCCTGGTCGAAAGGCTCGCCCACGGCGAAGCGCACCAGCATCACGAAGTCGTCGATGAACTCGTGCACCGGCAGAACCTGGCCGAACTGCAGCGCGAGATCGACAAGCTGCACCCGGCCGACGTGGCCCACATCCTCGATGCCCTGCCGCCCGAGGATCGCCTCAGCGTCTGGCACCTGGTCAAGGCCGATCGCGACGGCGAGATCCTGCTTGAAGTCTCCGACGCGGTGCGCGAAACGCTGCTCGCCGACATGGACGCGCCGGAAATCCTCGCCGCGGCCGAGCAGCTCGATGCGGACGAACTCGCCGACCTCGCCGAGGACCTGCCCGACGACGTCGTCCACGAGCTCATGCAGCGCCTCGATGCGCCCGAGCGCGAGCAACTGCGTTCGGCGATGTCCTATGAGGAGGACCAGGTCGGCGCGATCATGGATTTCGAGATGATCACGATCCGCGAGGACGTGACCCTCGAAGTCGTGCTGCGCTACCTGCGTTTCCTCAAGGAGATCCCCGAGCAGACCGACAAGCTGTTCGTCGTCAACAACGAAAACGTGCTGACCGGCGTGGTGCCGCTGAAGTGGCTGCTGGTCAACGATCCGGCGCGCATGGTCAGCGATGTCATGGCGGTCGACGCCAACACCTTCCATCCCGATGAAGACGTGGCCGATACGGCCCAGGCCTTCGAACGCTACGACCTCATTTCCGCACCCGTCGTCGACACCGACGGGCGCCTGATCGGACGCGTGACGATTGATGCCATGGTCGATGTCATCCGCGAGGAAAGCGATGCCGAGACCCTGAGCCGCGGCGGCCTGCGCGAGGACGAGGACATCTTCGCCTCGGTCTGGAAATCACTGCGCAACCGCTGGACCTGGCTGGCCATCAACCTGGTCACGGCCTTCATCGCCTCGCGCGTGATCGGCTTGTTCGAGGGATCGATCGAAAAGCTCGTCGCGCTGGCCGCGCTGATGCCGATCGTCGCCGGCATCGGCGGCAATTCGGGCAACCAGACCATCACCATGATCGTGCGCGCGCTCGCGCTCGGCCAGGTCAGCCCGTCCAGTGCCCGGCGCCTGTTGCGCAAGGAAGTCGGCGTGGCCGTGCTCAATGGCCTGATCTGGGGCGGGGTGATCGGGCTCGTCGCCTGGCTGCTTTACGGCAATGCCGCGCTTGGCGCGGTCATGACCGCGGCGATGACCCTCAACCTGCTGCTGGCCGCACTGATGGGCGTGCTGATCCCGATGACCCTGATCCGCTTCGACCGCGATCCGGCCATGGGGGCCAGCGTCATGATCACCGCGCTGACCGACAGCGGCGGATTCTTCATCTTCCTCGGCCTGGCGACGCTGTTCCTGATCTAGGCGCGGGGCGAGCGCCGGTCGATACGGCACCGAGGGCTATTCGAGCGGGTCAGGTAGGTCTTCACCGGCACCAGCCGCACTGCCTGCCGCGACTTGCAGGTCCTTGCGGATCTGCACGAAGCGGGCGGTCGTGCGCAGCGCATCCCAGTCCGTGTCCATGTCGAGCAATGCCGGATTGTGCAGGCCCCTTTTGGCCGCTTCGTCGAGGGCATCGAACGCGGCATCCTGCTGGCCAGTGGACGCGAGCAGGCAAGCCAGGTTGTAGCGTGGCAGCCACGAGTTCGGCTTCTGCGCTATGGCTTCGTCCATCAATGAGCGGGCCAGCTCCGCCTTGCCGGCGCGTCGCGCGCTGGTGCCGGCCTGGAGCAGGCTGCGGAAGTCCTTCGGATTGCGTCGGTGCGCTTCCCGGTAGCCAGCCAGCGCCTTTTCGAACTCGCCGCGATCGAACTGCAGGTCGGCCATGCGCCGGTACAGGGTCGGGAATGACCCGTCGATCTCGAGCGCCTTGTCGTACCAGCGCTGCGCCTCGGCTTCGTTGCCGCGCACGAGGGCGACCAGGCCGAGCTGGGCCATGGCTTCGACGAACTGCGGTGCCAGCTTCAGGGCTTCCCTGTTGTTGCGATCCGCCTCGTCGAGGTTGCCCTGGGCGAGCGCGATCTGGCCAAGCATCGCGTAGAGGCGGAACTGGGACGGATCCTGGGCGAGCAGGGCCAGGTACTGGTCGCGCGCTTCTTCGAGGCGACCGCGCTTGAATTCGACGAGGGCAAGTACGCTTCGGGCAGAGAAATGTCGCGGATTGTCGGCAAGTATCTTCTTCAGCAGTTTCTCGGCCTGCACCCAGTTGTGCTTCTGCGCGGCATGCCGCGCTTCCTCGAGGTCGTTGTAAAGCAGGATGCCGTCCTTGGGGTCGATGCCTTCGGCATCCTTGCGTTCGGTCTCGCCCTGCAGGTAGCCCAGCGACTGCAGCATCTGCATGGTTTCCCTGGACATCGGGTTGCTCTGCGAAACGAGTGCCCGCTTCGCGCTGTCCTGCATCAGGTTTTCGAGCTCGATGTCGAGTGCGTCGGCCTTGCTGCGGTAGGCGGGATCGCCGAACAGGTTCTTCGTCTCGCCCGGATCCGCCGTGAGGTCGTAGAGTTCGGGCTTCGGTGCGCGGATAAACGTGAATCCACCCTTGCGTACCGCGTACAGCGGGGCCATGCCGAAGCCGAGCTCGGACAGTTTCGATTCGGAATACTGCGCACGGTCGACCGGTGGCTGATCGCCGCGTGCCAGTGGCGTCAGGTCGATGCCTTGCGTCTCGTTGGCGCCCGGCAGGTGGGCCAGTTCGAGCAGGGTCGGCGCAATGTCGACATTGCTGACCGGACCGGCGTATGCCTTGCCCTGCGGATAGCGCGGCGGGTAGCGCACGATCAGCGGCACACGCGTGGTCGAGCGGTAGATGAAGATCGCGTGGGTCTTTTCGTTGTGCTCGCCCAGGCTTTCGCCATGGTCCGCGGTGAACACGAAGACCGTGTTGTCGAGTTCGCCCGAATCGCGCAGCGCGTCGATGAGGCGGCCCAGCTCGCGGTCGGCCGAGGCGATCTCGGCGTCGTAGGGGCTGGCGCTGAAGGGCAGGGTCCAGCCTGGGGGGTTGTGCGGTTCGTGCGGATCGAACAGATGGACCCAGAGGAAGAACGGCGCGTTGCCGTCCTTGCCCGTGCGGTGGTCGTACCAGTCCAGTGCCCGATTGATCGTTTCGCGGGCCGGGCGGTCGCGGATCATGAACAGCTTCGGTTCCTTCTCGTTCCAGAGGTCGTCGTCGTAGCTGTCGAATCCCTGGTCGAGCCGGTAGCGCTGGCTGAGCACGACGGCGGAAACGAATGCCCGGGTTTCGTAGCCGGCCTGCTTGAAGCGTTCGGCCAGGGTGACCGCGTCTTCGCTGAGCGCAAAGGATCCGTTGTCGCGCACGCCGTGGGCCGGCGGCAACAGGCCGGTCATGATGCTGCTGTGCGAGACCGCGGTGATCGGAGCAGTTGCTTCGGCGTTGTCGAAGCGCACGCCTTCCGCGGCCAGGCGGTCGATCGTCGGCGTGTGGGCAAGGGCAAAGCCGTACGTGCCGAGATGATCGGCGCGCGTCGTATCAAAGGTGATGATGACGACATTCGGATGTTCGGGGGCGCGCTGACAGGCTGCGATCGCCAGCGAAACCAGGGCGAGGACCAGACCGCGCGAAAGGCCGCGGCGGCGTCCGCTCGGACGCGATTCGGAATTCGCCTTCACGGGATGGGTATCGGGTTCGGATCAGGAAGGAAGGCGGAACAAACCCGGGCGAGCAAGGCTCGCCCGGGTCGGTGGATCAGAGTGACGAATTCCTGCGACGACGCAGGTAGAGCGGGATCAGGGCAAGACCGATGATCAGCAGTGCTGCGCCGAAGCGGTTCATGCTCGGCAGGTCGACAGCCGCGGGCGGAGGACCGCCACCACCGGCAACCTGGAAGTTCAGGAGCTGGCTCTGTTCCGTAGCGCTGAGGCAGGTCAGCGAGGTTGCCGGCAGCGTCGTCAGGCGCGCGGCCTGTGCAGCGGCGGCCGCCTTGGACGGCTGACCGGTGACAAAGGTCATGATGATGCCGGTCTGGCCGGGCGCCAGACGTCAGCGGATAGGACCAGAAAGGATTGTCATCGCCATCGACGAAGGTGATTCCGGAAAGCCCCACGTGGAGCCCGGGCCCTGGATCACGTGGCCAATGCGCGGATCCGAGCTGGTGCTGCCCGAGTAGTTCTGGAACGTGGTGACCCAGTTGTCCGCTGTCGTCGCGACGGCGTCGCCCGACGAGCTGGTTACGACAACCGTATTGCTGTCCGAGCCGAGGTTGTTGCTGGTGATGGCATTGAACGTGACCGGCGCGCCGGTTGTGTTGGTGAAGACGTTGACCCATCGCGCGAAGCTGTCGTCGCTTGGCACGTAGACTTTGCGCGAGACATTGACGCCGCTGATGACCTGGGTGTTGTAGGCAATCTGGCGACCGCCGCATTCCGCCGTGGCGGCGCCGTTCTGGTTGTACATGGTGTAGGTGTTGATACCGGTCGGGCCGACGCCTCCTCCGCCACTTGTGCAAGTACCGGTGCCGCCATCGAAGCTCAGGCAGAGTGCGCCGTAGCCATCGAATGCATCGTTCAGCGTGGACGCGGTCGTGCCGCCGGCGCTGGTCGTGGCGGCGACGGGGCCGACATAACTTGCCTCCGAAGCGGCGCCCGAGGCCGAACTGGAAGTCGTGAACGTGATATCGGTATTGATGAAATATTCGAGGCCCGACTGGTCGGTCAGGGTGACCTCGCCGCTTCGCGGACCCGGCGTCGCGAGCTTGAGCGGAACGCCGCGCTTCTCGCCGGCCTTGACCTGGTGGCCGACCTTGGTGGCGACCGTATCGGAATCGAGCACGGTGACATCCGCGTGGACCATGCCCGTGGCGGCGCAAAGCAGTGCGGTAGCAATTATTCTTTTCATTGTGGTACCCCGGTAGACAAGGCGGAAATCAAGCTGCAACAGCGCCTGATTTGACAGGAAATCACGGCAATTCACAAGGGGAATCGCGCACTTGCGCATGATTCTGTTGCGCTTGAGGCAACTCCCGGATTGTATTCGACGTTCCGGTCCAGTCGCCCCGGAACCGGCTCCTTGCGCCGGTCAGCGATCGCCGACGGCATCCTCTCGACCGGGCTGGCGTCGGTATTCGATCGGCGACTGGCCCTGCAGGCGGCGAAATGCGCGGCTGAAGTTGGCCGTATCCCGGTAGCCGAGTTGCAGCGCGATGCGGGTGACCGAGAGCCCGTTTCCGGCGAGCATGCGGCAGGCGCGGGCATGGCGCGCCCGGTTGCCGAGGTCGCGGAAATTCGCGCCTTCTTCGGCCAGGCGGCGATTCATCGTGCGCGAGGAGATGTGCAGCATTTTCGCCAGTTCCTGCAGGCGTGGCTGGTGGTCGGTGGCTTCGTCGAGCATCAGCGACACCCATTCCGCCAGCGATCCATGCGCGGTCAGGCGGAACAGTTCTTCGTCGCAACGCTGGCGCGCCATCTTCAGCGCATGGCGGTCGGCCAGGGCCAGCGGCCGCGCGAGTGCCTCGGTCGGCAACAGGATCTGCAGGCCATTGCCATGCATGCCGTCGAAGTGGACGCGCGCAGGCGAAAGCTCCCGGTAGCGGGCGGACGCATCGGCCAGCGAAAAGGGCAGGTGGAGGTCGTAAGGGGGGATGCGTCCCGACAGCAGAAAGCCGATTTCCTCGTGGAATCCGGCGGCGATGGTCTCGACATGGAACCGCGCGGTCTGCGGTCGCAGCGGCAAGGCCGGCTTGAGATCGATGCGCGCGTTGTCGCGGCCGTGCTCGATCTTCATCTCGAAGGTTGGCGTGATCAGGCGCCAGTAGCGGGCCGCGAGACCCAGGGCATCGCCGAGCGTGGCCGCAGTCATCAGCGCATAGCCGAGGAAGTCGTGGCTGCTTGGCTTGATCAGCCGGCCCAGGTGGAAGCCGAGATCGTGGCGCCCGGTTGCGGTGATAGCGGCCTCGATCAATGCATCCGCCTGGTCGAGGCTGAGCAGGGCATCGCGATCGGTCATCCGGCCCGGGGCCGGATCGATCCGCTGCAGCAACGGCTCCGGGTCAATGCCCTGGTTGCGAACCAGTTCCACCAGCAAGGCGTAATAGCGCGCCGGGAGCAGGGCCGGGCGGTCGGTGGTCGGTGTGGCGGTCACGGCTGTCGGGTCGGCTTGGCGGGAAATGACAATAGCATGGCGCGAAATGACAAGTCTTGTGGGTCGGTCCCGACCATCATCCATGCTGGCGCGACTTCGAGACCGGATCCTGATGAAAGCCTTGCCTGTATCCACGGAATGGGTGGACGCCCGCCGCTACGGCTGGTTTGCCAGCCTCGTGGTTCCCTCGCTAGCACTGATCGCCTGGCTGCTGGTGCTGGCGAGCGGTTCCGCGTGGTTCTGGTGGACCGGCGCGGTGGTGATCTATGGCGTCGTGCCCCTGCTCGACTGGTGGATCGGCGCCGACCAGGGCAACCCGCCGGAATCCGCGACCGAACGACTTGATCGAGATGCGTTCTATCGCCGCGTCCTGCTGGCGAGCCTGCCCCTGCAGTTCGCCAGCACCGTGCTGGGTGTCTGGGTGGCGACGACGCAATCCCTGAATCCCCTGCAGTGGCTGGGCCTTGCGATCACCGTCGGCATCGTCAATGGCGCCGGCATCAACACGGCGCACGAATGGGGGCACAAGCGCGGGTGGTTCGCCGCGTTCATGTCCAGGCTCAGCCTGGCCCCGGCCGCATACGGCCACTTCCATGTCGAGCACAATCGAGGCCACCACAAGAACGTGGCGACGCCCGCTGATCCGGCCAGTGCACGGCTTGGCGAGTCGTACTGGGCGTTCCTGCCACGAACCCTGATCGGCAGCGTGCGCTCGGCATGGGCGATCGAGAAGGAGCGCCTTGCTGCGCAGGGTCAGTCGGCGTGGAGCCCGTCCAATGGCAATCTGCAGGCATGGACAATGAGCGTTGTACTGTTTGCCGCCCTTGTCGTTGCCTTCGGCTGGACGGCCCTGCCATTCCTGCTCGTGCAGGCATTTTACGGAGCCTCGTTGCTCGAGGCGGTCAATTACATCGAGCACTACGGGTTGCTGCGTGGCAAGGACGGCAACGGCCGCTTCGAACGTTGCGCGCCGGCACATTCCTGGAACGCCAACCAGGTCGTCAGCAACCGCATGCTCTACCAGTTGCAGCGGCATTCCGATCATCACGCCAATCCGCGGCGCTCCTACCAGACCCTGCGCCATTTCGCCGACAGTCCGCAACTGCCCGCAGGCTATGCTGCGTTGATCCCGCTGGTGTATTTCCCGCGCCTCTGGTTCGCGCTGATGGATCACCGCGTGCTCGCCCACTACGGCGGTGACGTCAGCCGGGCCAATCGTCAGCCCGGCTTGCGCTGAACCAGCGAGGCCGCTTGCAGCGGCCACCAGCGACTCCTGCGTCGAACGTCGTTGCCGGCAGTGCCGCGGGCGAAGCGCGGGTGACGCCTTGCATGCGTCGGCTCCTCCTCCGGGAGGATGACTTTCCGCCCATCGCCGGGGTGCTTCAAATCCGCTAGGCTTGTTGGTGCGCTACATCTTTCCCTGCTGCGCAGGCGCGTTCACGCCGCAGGGCCCAACCCATTCGGGAGCCTCGCATGTCCATCCGTTTGAAATGCGGTTTACTCGTGTTCGCGCTTGCCTCGGGCAGTGCCCATGCGCTCAGTGTCGACGAACTGGTCGCCAGGAACGCCGAGGCGCGTGGCGGCCTCGACAAGATCGAGGCGATAAAGACGATCCGGTTCGAAGGATCGCTGCGCTTCACCGGCGGCTTCGGAACCATCGACCTGAGCATGCTGCAGGTCAAGAAAGCGCCGGAAATGGTGCGCAACGAAGTCTCGGTCCAGGGCCTGACCCAGGTGCAAGCCTGGGACGGCAAGGAAGCCTGGCAGATTTCCCCGTTCCAGGGACGCAAGGATCCCGAGCGCATGTCCGAGGACGACGCGAAGGGGATCGCCGACGACGCCAGCATCAGCGGCGCCCTGATCAACTATCGCGAAAAGGGCAGCCAGGTCGAGTACCTCGGCACCGAGGACGTCGATGGCACCGAAGCGCACAAGCTCAAGGTCACGCTGAAGAACGGGGACATCGAGACGGTCTACCTCGATCCCGACCATTTCATCGAGATCCGCATCGTCGGCCAGCGCAAGGTGCGCGGCACCGAGACCGAGGACGTCACCGATTTCGGCGACTACGAGCGCGTCGCCGGCGTGTACTTCCCGTTCTCGATCGTGTCCTGGACCAAGGGCGGCGGCGGCCAGCAGCAGATCACCATCGAGAAGGCCGAGGCCAATATCGATGTGGAAGATTCCCGGTTTGCCTTCCCGGCCAAGAACGGAGGCCAGCCATGAGTGCGAGGACGAATTCCATGAACAACACGATTGGCCGTCTCATGTTCGGCTCCTCGCTGGCTCTCCTTGGCGCAGCACCCGCCGCGGCGATGGCCGCGGACGCGACGCCGGTGGCGCGATTCGATGCCGGCGCGATTTCCGGCCTGGGCGTGCGCAATATCGGCTCGGCGACGATGAGCGGGCGCATCGCCGCGCTCGACGCGCGCGCCGGCAAGGATGGCAAGACCCTGATCTACGTCGGCGCGGCTTCCGGCGGCGTGTGGAAATCGACCGATGGCGGGACCACGTTCAAGCCGGTTTTCGACAAGCAGCCCGTGCAGTCGATCGGCGCCATCACGATCGACCCGTCGAATCCGAAGACGGTCTGGGTCGGCACCGGCGAATCCTGGACGCGCAACACGATCTCGATCGGCAACGGCATCTACAAGTCCACCGACGGTGGCGATTCGTGGACCTACCTCGGCCTTCCGGAGAGCGAACGCATCGTCAAGATCATGGTCGATCCCGGGGCCAGCGACACCGTCTATGCCTGCTCGCCCGGCAAGATGTGGAGCGATTCGGCCGACCGCGGCCTGTACAAGACGACCGACGGCGGCAAGAACTGGAAGCTGGTCCTCAAGGGTTCCAACCTGTCCACCGGTTGTGCGTCCATGAGCATGGATCCGAAGGACAGCAAGGTCCTCTTCGCCAGTCTCTGGGACTATCGGCGCAAGGGCTGGACGTTCCGCTCCGGCGGTGATTCGGCCACGGCGAAATCCGGCAGCGGCCTGTACCGGTCGGCGGATGGTGGCGCGACCTGGACCGAGATCACGGCTGCCTCGAACAAGGGTTTCCCGACCAAGCCGTTCGGCCGCATCGCGGTCACGGTGGCCCCGTCCAACCCGGATATCGTCTACAGCTTCGTCGAGTCGACCGACTCGGCGCTGTACCGCTCCGACGACGGCGGCAGGACCTGGAATGCGCGCGACAAGAGCCAGATGATGGTCTGGCGTCCGTTCTACTTCGCCAACCTGATCGTCGACCCGATCAACCCGGATCGCGTGTTCAAGCCGAACCTGAGCCTGATCATGAGCCTCGATGGTGGCAAGAGCTTCGCCAACGTCGGCGGCGGCACGCATGGCGATCACCACGTGGTGTGGATCGATCCGACCAACACCCAGCACGTGATCACCGGCGACGACGGCGGCCTCTGGCAGTCCTTCGATGGCGGCAACAAGTGGTGGAAACAGAACAACCTGCCGGTTTCGCAGTTCTACCATGTCAGCGTCGACGACACCGACCCGTTCCAGGTCTATGGCGGCCTGCAGGACAACAGTTCCTGGGTCGGCGCCAGCGAGTACCCGGGCGGCATCACCAATGCCCAATGGGAAAACATGTACGGCGGCGACGGATTCTGGATGTTCTCCGATCCGGCCGATCCCGATTACCTCTACGCCGAGGCGCAGGGCGGAACGATCGGGCGCGTCAACCGGCATACCCACGAAATCCGCAATATCCAGCCGATGCCGAATTACGGCGAGAAGCTGCGCTGGAACTGGAACACGCCGATCGCGCTGAGCCCGAACGAGAAGGGCACGATCTACATCGGCGCGCAGTTCCTGTTCCGCTCGCGCGACCAGGGACAGACCTGGGACCGCATCTCGCCCGACCTGACGACCAACAATCCGGCCCGGCAGAAGCAGGAGGAATCCGGCGGCATCACCGTCGACAACTCGGCCGCCGAGGCCTACACGACGATCTTCTCGATCAGCGAATCGAAGAAGCAGGCCGGCCTGATCTGGGTCGGCACCGACGACGGCAACGTCCAGCTGACCCGCGATGACGGCAAGACCTGGAAGAACGTGGTCGCCAACATCAAGGGCGTGCCGGCGAATTCGTGGATCAACTGGGTCCAGGCCAGCGCCTTCGACGCGGGCACGGCGTATGTGGCCATCGATCGCCACACCTTCGGCGACATGGCGCCCTACATCTACAAGACCAGCGACTTCGGGCAGTCGTGGACGGCACTGGCGAGTCCGGCCGACACGAAGAGCCTGCGTGGCTACGTGCACGTCATTCGCGAGGATGCGCAGAAGCCCGACCTGCTGTATGCCGGCACTGAATTCGGCCTCTGGGTATCGATCGATGGCGGCGTCCACTGGGCGCAGTTCAAGGCCAACGACTTCCCGGCGGTCGCCGTGCGCGACATCGCCCTGCAGCATCGCGATGCGTCGCTGGTCCTGGCCACCCACGGCCGCGGCATCTGGGTCGTCGACGATGTCACGCCGCTGCGTGCGCTCGATGCCAGCATCCTCGACAGCGACGTCGCTTTCCTGCCGACGCGCATGATCCAGCAACGCATCAATGCCCAGGGCGGCTGGCCGGAAGGCGATGCCAGTTTCAGCGGGCCGAACGCCCCCGGCGGTGCCGACATCACCTATTTCCAGAAGTCGCGGCACCTGTTCGGAAAGCTGAAGATCGAAGTGCTCGATGCCGAAGGCAAGGTGCTCGACACGCTGCCCGCGAGCGTTCGACGCGGCATCAACCACGTCTACTGGTCGATGCGCGCGGCGCCGCCGCGCGTGCCCAAGGCGGCGCAGATAGCGTTCAATTCGACGCAGGGACCGCGCGTCCCGCCGGGCGACTACACCGTGCGCATGACCAAGAACAAGGACGTCTTCGAGACCACGATCAAGGTCGGACTCGACCGCCGCGTCACCTTCACCGCGGCCGACCGCCAGGCCCAGTACGATGCGGCGCTGCGGGTGCGCGCGATCTTCGGCGACATGAGCGCATTGGCCGACCGCATCAACGCGCTGCGGGCCCAGGCTTCGGCGGCGGCCGGCAAGCTCGAGGCGGGCAACAGCCTGCGCAAGCAACTCGAAGCGCTCGACGCCAGGGCCGACGCGATACGCAAGAAGATCGTCGCGACCAAGGAAGGCGGCGCGATCACCGGCGAGGAGCGCCTGCGCGAACACACCGACTCGCTGTACGGGGCGATCATGTCCTATGACGGCAAGCCAACCGATTACCAGCTGGCGCGGATCGATGCATTGCGGCAGGAGCTCGGCGATATCGGCAAGCAATTCGCCGCACTGCAGGCCGGCGACCTGGCCAAGGCCAATGCCGCGCTGAAGAAGGCGGGCATGGCGGAGATCGACATCGCGGCCCCTGGCGCTTCCGGGGGCAGTGGCGGGCCGGTGACGTCCGAACAATTGCGCGCCATCTGGAGCCACGGCTGACCGATGCCGCTGTCGCCCCGGTCTTCCCCGCTGCATTGGGGGAGCCGGGGCAACTCCAGGCTCGCCTGGATATTTCCATCCTCGCGCTTCGCGCTGATGTGTCCGCGCTGGCGATCTCCGCCAACGCTACCCAGGCAAGTTGCCGCGGACGTCGAACGCCACTTGATGCCGGTCCGATATTGTGATGGTATAACGTAACGATTCAAGCTCGCGTCCGGCATGATGGAAGACCTTCCATCCGGGCCGGTTCCTCGACAGTTACGGAAACTCCATGCGCCCCATATTCATCGCGATCGCCATAAGCCTTGCCCTGACCTCCGCTGCGCGGGCATCCGAATCCTCCCCCTCCGATCCGCAGATTGCCACCCTGGCCGCACGAATCCAGGCCCTTGAAGCCAACGCCCAGGCCCTGCAGAAGCAGGCTGCCGACGCGCTGGCCGCTGCCCAGGCCGCGCAGGCCGAACTGCAGCAGATGAAGGCGGCCAACCAGGCGTCGGCGGTTGCCGCGGTCAGCGCGCCCGCCAGTGAAGGATCCAGCGTCGCTTCGGCGAATGCGTTCAATCCGGCGATTTCCCTGATCCTCAACGGACTCTACGTGGATCATTCGCGCGATCCCGTCGACTACAGTCGCGCCGGGTTCCCGCTGGTTGGCGAAGGCGCCCCGCGCGGGCCTGGCCTGCAGCTCGGCGAAAGCGAACTCTCGTTCGCCGCCAATATCGACGACAAGTTCTACGGGCAATTCACCGTCACCATGGAAAGCGAGGACGGCGAAACGCATACCGGGATCGAGGAAGCCTACATCGAGACCACGGCGTTGCCGGAAGGCTTCACCGCGCGCGCAGGACGCTTCTATTCGAACATCGGCTACCTCAACAGCCATCACACGCACACCGACTATTTCAGCGACCGGCCGCTCGCCTACCAGGCGTTCCTCGGCAACCAGTACGGCGACGATGGCGTGCAGCTGCGCTGGGTTGCGCCGACCGAAACCTTCCTCGAGTTCGGCGGCGAGGCCTTCCGCGGCGACAACTACCCGGCCGGCGGCGCGGCACACAGCGGCGTCGGCGCGAAGTCCTTCTTCGTCCACGCCGGCGGCGATGTCGGCATCGAGAACTCGTGGCTGGCCGGTGCGTCGGTGTTGCGTGCCGACACGACCGGTGGCGAGGACGGCTTCAGCGGACGCAACAACCTCTACCTGTTCGACCTCACCTGGAAATGGGCGCCGCGCGGCGCATTCAAGGATTCCGGCATCGTCCTGCGCAGCGAAGTGTTTCTCGACGATCGCAAGGGTATCGTGATCGACCCGGAGGATCCGGATGCCCTGGGCCAGCCCTGGGACGGACAGCGGCGCGGGGCCTACCTCGAGGCGCTGTACCGGTTCAGCCGGACCTGGGACGCCGGTTACCGCTACGACAAGCTCTGGGCCGCCTCGTCCGGGCCCTATGCCAGCGACCACGATCCGCAGCGGCACAGCGCGGCGTTGACCTGGCACAACAGCGAATTCAGCCTGATGCGCCTGCAATTGAGCCACGATGAGCCGCAGCCGCACTTCATCGACAATGTCCTCACCTTGCAGTACCAGGTGAGTCTCGGCGCGCATGGCGCCCACAAGTTCTGAGGATTCGCGCAATGCGCAAGATGTTTTTCGGTTTGATCGCCCTGGCCATCGCAGTCAGCTCTCCGGCGCAAGCCAAATTGCGCGTGTTCGCCTGCGAAGCGGAATGGGGATCCCTGCTCGGCGAACTGGGTGGTGACGCGATCAGCGTGGACGTGGCGACCAATGCGCTGCAGGACGTCCACGTCGTCGAAGCGCGGCCAAGCCTGATCGCGAAGATGCGCCAGGCCGACCTGCTGGTCTGCTCGGGATCCCAGCTCGAAATTGGCTGGCTGCCCCAGCTGCTGAAACAGGCCGGCAACCCGAAAGTGGTGTCGGGACCCGGCAATTTCATGGCCACGAGCCAGGTGACGACGCTGGAAAAACCCGCCAGCGTCGATCGTTCCGGCGGCGACGTGCATCCCGACGGCAATCCGCATGTGCAACTTGATCCGTATCGCGTGCTGGCGATCGCCAGGGCCCTCGCCGCGCGACTGGGCGAACTCGATGCGGGCAATGCCGCGCTGTACCAGCAACGGCTGGCCGACTTCGATACGCGCTGGCAGGCGGCGATCAAACGCTGGGAGGAGAAGGCCGCGCCGCTCAAGGGCAAGGCCGTCGTCGTCCATCATTCGAGCTGGGTCTACCTCCTGCAATGGCTGGGCATGCACGAGATTGGTTCACTCGAGCCCAAGCCCGGTGTGCCACCGACCAGTGCACATCTTTCCAGCCTGATCGATGTGACAAAGGGCGGTGGCGCCATCGCGATCATCAGCGCCGCTTACCAGGATACGAAAGCAGGCGAGTGGCTGTCGCAGCGCACCGGCGTGCCCGCCCTCGTGCTGCCATTCACGGTCGGCGGCGATGCGCAATCGAAGGACCTGTTTGGCCTCTACGACTCCACGCTGGACAAGTTGCTCGGAGTGCTCAAGTGAATTGGGACGGACTCGACGTGAGCATCCTCGGGCCGGCCTGCCTGGCCGGCCTGATCGTCCTCGCCACCCACGTTCCGCTAGGCACCCGGGTGCTCGCGCGCGGCATCATCTTCATCGACCTGGCGATCGCGCAGATCGCCGCGCTCGGCGTGATCCTTGCCCAGTATGTCGGCATGGACGAGCACGGTTTCGGCGTGCAGATCGCGGCGGCAGTGGCCGCCTTGCTCGGCGCCGCGCTGCTCAGCGCCACCGACCGGCGCTGGCCGGAATACCAGGAGCCGCTGATCGGCACGTTGTTCGTGCTGGCGGCAACCGGCGGCATCCTGCTGCTGGCCAACAATCCGCACGGCGGCGAGCATCTGAAGGACCTGCTGGTCGGGCAGATACTCTGGGTTTCCCCAGGGCAGCTGTGGACGGCCGCCCTGGCGTCGGCAGCCCTCATCGCGGTCATCGCCTGGCGCGGCAGCCGGTTGGGCGGGCTCTTCTTCTATGCGGTGTTCGCCCTGGCCATCACGGTGTCGGTGCAACTGATCGGCGTCTACCTGGTGTTCACCAGCCTGATCGTGCCGGCCCTGGCCACCGCAGGGATGCGCGGACGTTCCCGTCTCGTCGCAGCCTACCTGATCGGTGTCTTCGGCTATGTCTCTGGCCTGGTCCTCTCGGCCGTTCTCGATCTTCCCAGCGGGGCGATGATCGTGTGGACCCTGGCGGGTTGCGGCGTGCTCGCGCAGTTCCTGCCGGCGGTCAGGCGTTCCCATCCGGCGCACGCGGCGGGACAGGCCTCGCCTGAACTGCAAGATCCGGGCACGTAGCGAAGCGAACCGGCTGCGCGCGGGAACGTGACAGACCCGCCTGCGGGGCGATGATCGAGGGCGAGGGAGCGCCGCCGGACCGGGCGTGATCGCCCCCGCATGGGCCGTCGATCGTCACCGCCCGCGCTGCACGGAGCCTTGCAGACGCCCCAGGCAATCGACGGCTCATGGCGCTCAGGTCTGGCACGTTCCGTGCTTGTCAAAGCATCGAGCTGCGGTCAAACTGATGGAATCATGGAGAAAGAGGAATTCGCCGCGTTCGGCAGGGTGCTTGACCTGCTGCTGGATGCGATATGCGCGGTCGACAGGGATGGCAGGGTCGTCTACATCAGCGCGGCCTGCGAGCGGATCTTTGGCTATACCGCGAACGAACTGATCGGCACGTCGCTGATCGACCTCGTGCACCCCGACGATCGGGAAGCGACCGTGCGCGTTGCCGGCGAAGTCATGGCCGGCCGCCCGCAGCAGGACTACGCGAATCGCTACCTGCGCAAGGACGGGAAGATCGTCCATGTGATGTGGTCGGCAAGCTGGTCGGAAGCCGACCAGCTCAGAATTGCCGTCGCCCGCGATGTCACCGACCAGCGGCGCTCGCAGAACATGCAACTGTCGCTGCACCGCATTTCCGAAGCGGCGCACGGGGCCGACGACCTTCTCGAGCTCTATCGCCGGATCCACGAAATCATAGGGGAGTTGCTGCCGGCGAGGAATTTTTTCGTCGCGATCTATGACAAGGACGAGGACCTGCTCAGTTTTCCCTATTTCGAGGACGAGCTCGACGAGGCTCCGGCTCCGCTTCCGCTCGATTCCGGCACATTGAGCGCGGAGGTCATCCGCAGCGGGCAGCCGCTGCTGTTCCGTTCCGATCGCCCCATGCAACTGCCCGACACCATCGGTCCGCTGGTCGGCAGCAATTCGCTGGACTGGCTCGGCGTTCCGCTGAGGTCGAGCAATGGCATCGTCGGGGCCATCGTCGTGCAGAGTTATTCCGGCGACGTCCGCTATTCCGAGGACGACCAGAGCCTGCTGCAGTTCGTATCCAACCAGATTGCCGCGGTCATCGAGCGCAAGAAGAGCGAAAACCGCCTGCGCTATGTTGCCCGGCACGACATGCTGACCGGACTGCCGAACCGCGAGTGGTTCGATTCGTGCCTGCAGGATGCATTGGTGCGGCATGCGGCCGGTGGCGGGCGCCTGGCATTGCTGTACCTGGACCTCGATACCTTCAAGCAGGCCAACGACAGCTTCGGTCACGCGGCAGGCGACATGTTGTTGCGCGAAGTGGCGCGGCGCATCCGCTCGTGCATCCGCCAATCCGATATCGCCGGCCGCATCGGTGGCGACGAAATAGCCGTCGTGCTCGATCCGGTCCGCAATCCCGAAGATGCCATCGTCGTGGCCGAGAAGATCCGCGCCGCGCTTGCCGAGCCGTTCACGGACAGCGGGCAGCCGATCCGCATCTCCGCGAGTATCGGCATTGCGGTGTATCCGGACCATGGCGAGGAACGTGGCCAATTGATCCGACGCGCAGACGATGCCATGTACCAGGCCAAGAAAAGCGGCGGCAACTGCTGCCTGATGGCGGATTTCTAGCTGTCCGAAGTCGGCAGTGGCCGGCGCCGGGACCGAATATTGCGCTGATCGCGGCCCTGCTCAGGCGGCGCCCATGAACCCGAGGTCGGCGGTCGCGAAGCGGCCGATGTTGGGGAACACGGTCGACATGTCGCCGGATGGAACCCCGTACCAGCGCGCCATGGTCGCCGCATACTGGTCGACCGACGTGGTCGGGATGATCTGGCCCCAGTCGGCATCGTCCGGGCCGCCGACGCTGAGATTGGGTGGAATCCCGTAGATGCGCCGGCCATTCACCGCACCGCCCAGCACGAGGTGGTGGCTGCCCCAGCCGTGATCGGTGCCGTCGCCGTTGACGCTGGTGGTGCGGCCGAACTCCGAAGCGGTGAACGTGGTGACGGAGTTGGCCAGCGACATTTCGACGGTCGCGGCGTGGAAGGCGGCCAGTGCGCCATCGAGTTCGGAAAGCTGGTCGGCCTGGTCGGCCAGCTGGTTGTCGTGCGTATCGAAGCCGCCGAGTCCGACGAAGAAGATCTGCCGCTGCATCTGCAGCGCGGAGCGCACGTTGATGAGCCGCGCGATCATTTGCAGCTGCCGACCGAGATGGGTGTCGGGGAACGTCGTGGCCAGCGGGCTCTCGGCGTCGAGTGCATCGTTGATCATGACCTCGTTGTCCATCGAGCGCCGCATCACCGACGCATACTGGCGCTGCAGCGCATTGCCGTGTGCCGCATCCCGAAGGGCAAGGAAGACGGCACGGCGATCCGGATTCCAGGGTTGCACGAAATCGACGCCCTGCGCGCCGCCCTGGCCCACGAAATACGGGATGACATTGTCGCCGGCCTGGAACACGTTTTCGCCGTCGATCGAAATGTTCATCGACAACTGCTGGTTGGTATTGGTCTGGTAGAACATGTCGGCGAGGCGGCCACCCCAGCCGCGGCGATCCTGCGCGTCCGCATTCGGCCGCTGCCAGGTCACGGTCTGGTCGCTGTGTGAGAACAGTTGCGCCGGCACCGGCACCGATCCGGCCTGGTACTGGGCCTTGGTGATCGGATAAAGCAGCGGCCCGACGTTGGCGGCAATGGCCAGGGGCGATTGCGCCTGGTTGAACAGGTTGCGCAGCAGCGGCATCGATGGCGACAACCCGAAGCTGCCTCCGCCGATCGGCGCCACGCTGGGATTCAGCGTAAGCAGGCTGGCCTGCGGCAGGGCGAGGCCACCGCGCGCGGCCTGGTACTGGGCGTACTCAGTAGAACTCGTCGGCACCATCATGTTGAAGGCGTCATTGCCGCCATAGAGATACACGCAAACCAGGGCGCGATAGTCGGTGCCGAGCAGGCGCCGCCCGGATGCCGCCGCTGCATGCGCGATCGACAGCTTGCCGGCGAAACTGGTGAACATTGCCGAGGCGGCGGTCGCACACAGGGCGCGCTGGATGAAGTCGCGTCGTTTCATGGCATCACCGTTCGATGGCGTATTCGGGGGAGGTCTGGATCAACCAGACCGCGTTCTGCACGCGCTGGCGACGGCCCTGCGTCGTGCCCGGCAGCGACTGCAGATAGGCAACCAGCGTATTGAACATGAAATCCGACATGGTGCGGTTCATGAACAGGAGGTCGTAGCGGTCGACCAGTGCTACCGGGTCGGCCGCAATGGATGTTTCCGGACCGAGGTCGACCACGATGTCCTCGGGCGACTGCCCGCTGTTTCCGCGCCAGTCGTAGAACACCTTGTAACCGAGCCCGTTGCTGACGCTGGCGATCGAGGTGTCCGTGGTGATCTGGAATTCGGGTGCGTCCAGACCGAGCGTCGACAGTTCGCCGGGCGGCCTGTAGTCGGGCAGGAAGAAATTGAATACGGTCGGCGAACGCAGCGGCGCCTGTTCGAGGTAGTAATCCGCATACCACTCGCGATAGCGCCCGTCGTCCGCACGGCCATCCAGGGCGCGCCAGAGCTGGCTCAGTTTCAGCAGGGGCTCGCGCATCTTGCCGGCATTGCTGGCCAGGCTGGGCAGGGTGCGCGCCTCGGTATCCATCAGCACGGCGCGCACGGTGGCGCCGAGGTCGCCGCGCACGCCGAGGCCGTTGTTGGCGAAGGCGGCAGCGACGCGTCCCACGTAGGCCGGCGTCGGATTGCTGGTCACCAGCCGCTTGATCAGGTGACGGGCGACGAACGGACCAACGTTGGGGTGGTTGAAGATGTTGTTCAGCGCCGCCTGCATATCGCTGTCGGCGGTGCCACCTGCGGGCAGGATCCCGCCCGGCAATGCCGATCCGGAATAAGCGAGAAGTTGCTTGCTCTCTTCGCTCGCGTGGTAGCTCTCCCACGGCTGCATCGGCACCAGCCACCAGGCATCCCAGCCTGGATTCGGCCAGTCGACCGGTCCGGACGGGCAATATTCCCATTCCCACCACTGGCCGCCGTTCGTGCGCGGGCAATTGGCCCAGTTCCATCCGGTGAACACGTGGGCGAATCCGCGGATCGTTTCCTGGTCGTAGGTCGGGATCGGCTGGCCGCCAGAGAGCAGCGGCGTCCCATTTGCATTCAACTGGACGAGGCCCACCGAAAACAGCTGCATGATCTCGCGCGCGTAGTTTTCGTCTGGCCGGATGTTTTCCGCCGCGTCCGGCTTGCGGTTCTTGAACATCGACAGGTAGTGGCCCATCACCGGGTTGAGCGTCACCTTCTCGAGCAGGTTGCGATAGTTGCCGAAGGCGCCATCGACGAGGATGTCGTAGTAGTTGGCCATCGCGATCGGATAACCGTCGATCGCACCGCTTTCATCCGAAACCACGAGCAGTTCGCTCAACGCGAAGGCGACACGCTGGCGCAACTGGTCCGGCGCGGTGATCGCATGCTTCCACCAGGCTTCCTGCCGGCTGTTCTGGTAAACCTCGATTCCCGCGGCCTCCTGCGCTTCCAGGTAGGGTCGATGGTGCGAGGCGGGCGCCGCGGCCTGTTCGGCAAGCCAGGTGTTGTAGCCAATCTGGCGCAGGCGGGAAATTTCGGCGAGGCTGGGGCCGAACGTGGCCTGGGTCAGGAAACGCGCGGCCTGGGCATCCGAATACGGACCCTCGGCGCGATGGTCGAATCCGGCGTCGAAGACGTGATCACCGGCCCACACTTGCGGCAGATGCCCGAGTAAGGTCATTGCCAATGCACAACGCCAGAGTACAGAGTTCATGCGCGCCCCAGGAATGAAACCGTTGCTGGCCAGCACCGGACACTATAGTTTTCGTCCGTACGCCGGTGTGAGGCCAGTCACAACATGAATGGAGTACTGCCGGGGATGGTCCGGACGGTTGTCCTGGCGCTTGCGCTGTTCGCGCCGGTGCATGGCTGGGCGCTCAACAACTGCCTCGATGGCGATTTCCTCGATCAGCGTGGCCTTGCCGATATCGAGATCGCCAACAGCGATCCAACCAATCCGTTCCGTTACCGGCCCCGTTGCGTGACGATCAGCGAGGGTACCCGGATCACCTTCAGGGCGATCCCGAATTTCGGCATGCATCCGCTCTACGGCGGGGTCGTCGCGGCGGGGCAGGCGACCATCGATCCGGACAGTCCGATCGGTTCCATGACAAGCGGGACCGAGGCCCTGCGCGTAATCGTTCAGTCCGGCGAGTTCCCGTATTTCTGCGACGTGCACTGGGCCCAGGGCATGACCGGATCCCTCCGCGTCGTGCCGCAGCTCTTCGCCGACGGATTCGACTGAGGCGGCACGCCGCGGATCGGCGCTGCGGGCCGGGCCCCCGCATGAGGACCCGGTCGATGTATCCGGGATGTTATTGTCTGCGCCCACGCTCCGGGGCTCGCGCTTCCCGCGGCAGCCCCGCCTTCCGATTGACGCTGTCGACGCTGCGGGTGCATTCGGGCCGATGGCGCGGATCCATCTATGGCGCAGAGAGGCTTTGTCAGGTTCTGGATGTTGCATGGTAAAGAAGGCAAAAAAGCGCGATTCCGCCGTCCCGGGCGGGCTCGGCGAGGCCGAATGGCGCGAGCGACTGGCCGGGCTTGAACAAGGGGCGCTCAACCTCGTCAGGGCGGCATCTTCGGCGATCGAGCGCCGCCAGCCTGGCGAAGCGCGGCGGGCGCTGGTCGGTGCGCTGGCGCTGGCGCCGCGGCATGCGGAAGTCATGCGCCTGCAGGGCGTCCTCGCCCATGTCGAAGGTCGCTATGGCGAGGCGATCGAAATCCTGCGCGATGCGCTGGCTCTGCGCCCCGATGATGCCCTGATCCTCAACAATCTCGGCAGCGCGCTGCGTGCCGGCGGCGAGCCGGGCGCGGCCGTGGAGATGTTCGAACGGGCCACGCGCCTGGCTCCATCGATTGCCGCGGCCTGGTTCAATCTCGGCAAGACGCTCAAGGCGCAGGCGCGCATTGGCGAGGCACGCGTCGCCCTCGATCGCGCCGTTGCCATTTCTCCCGCCCACCTGCCGGCGCGCATCGTGCTCGGCGATATCCTGAAGGCGCTCGGCGACATCGATGGCGCGGCCGCCTCGTTTCGCGAGGCCTTGCGCCTCAATGCGCGTTCCGGGCAGGCCTGGTTCTCGCTCGCCAACCTGAAGACCGTCCGCTTCACGGCGGCCGAGACGGCAAGGCTCGCCAGCCTGGCCGACGCGCCCGGTCTCTCCGACGACGATCGCATCGCCATCGGTTTCGCCAACGTCAAGGCGCTCGAGGATGCCGGCTCCCATGCGCGGGCCTTCGACTGCCTGGTGGCGGCCAATGCCCGCAAGCGGCGACAGGTGTCGTGGGACGCCAGGGCTTTCTCGCGAAAGGTGGATGCGATTCTGGCGGCGTTTCCGGCGGCCAGCGTTGCGGCCGGCGAGCCGGAGCGGGGCAGCGAGGTCATTTTCGTCGTCAGCTTGCCGCGCTCCGGCTCGACGTTGACCGAGCAGATCCTCGCGGCCCACTCGAACGTGGAGGGTGCCAGCGAACTGCCTGACCTTCCCGCCGTGCTCGAGGAAGAGTCGCGACGCCGCGGATTGCCCTTCCCGCAGTGGGCGGGGAGTGCGACGGAACAGGACTGGGAACGTCTTGGCAACGAATATCTCGCGCGCACCGTGCGCTGGCGAACCGAGCGGCCGCGCTTCACCGACAAGGGACTGTCGAACTGGCAATACGTCGGCGCCGCGCTGGCCATGCTGCCTGCGGCGCGCGTCGTCGTCTGCCGGCGCGACCCGGTCGAGACCTGTCTTTCCTGCTTCCACCAGTTGTTCGCGCGAGGACAGGAATACAGCTACGACCTCGACGACCTTGCCGCCTACTGGCGCGACTTCGATCGCCTGTGCCGGCACTGGACGGCGCAATTCCCTGGACAGGCCTTCGACCTGGTCTACGAGCAACTGCTGGCCGACCCGCGCGCGACCACGTTGCAGTTGCTCGAGTCCTGCGGCCTTTCCTTCGAAGCAGCCTGCCTGCGTTCGCATGAGTCCGACCGCACCGTGCGCACCGCGAGCGCGGCCCAGGTGCGCGAGCCGCTGCGCCGCGACACCGCGCGTGCCCTGCGCTACGGAGCGGCGCTCGATCCGCTGCGGAGCGCACTGCGGTCCATCTGACAGGTCATTTCGAACTGGTGATTGTGGGAAAGCTATTGCGCAGCACGTCACGCTTTGCTACTTTCCGGCGCTGCTGTGCATTCACTTAGTGGCCGGAACTTCTCCTCCGTGAGGATGACGGCTTCATACCATCCTGATTGGGGAGATTCATGATCAATCGCAAATCCTTGCTTGCAAGCGGCATCGCCGCCGCCGTATTCGCCATGTCCAGTGCCGGTGCGGCTGCCCTTCACAACAGCAATGCGGGGACGGCCGCGCAGCCCAGCTTCCCGGCCCCGGCCGGCGGCTCCGTGATCCTCTATGACCAGACCGACTCGGCCGCAGGAAACGGCGCCCCGGCGCAGAATTTCGAAGCCGCCTACGATGCCTACGACGCGGAAGGCGCCGATGATTTCGTCGTCCCCGCGGGTGGCTGGACGATCGACCAGGTCAATCTCGTCAGCACGGTGGGTACGCCGCTGACGACCACGGCATCGGTCACCTTCTATGCCGATGCAGGCGGTGTTCCTTCGGGCACGCCGAGCTGCAGCTACCCGTCCGCTCCGGCGAACGTGGCCGCCGGCGGCACCACGATCACCCTGCCGACCACCTGCGCGCTCGGTGCAGGCACCTACTGGGTGGCGGCAATCGTCGACGTCAATTTCGCCACCAACGGGCAGATCTTCTGGTCGAACCGCACGGTCCAGTCAAACAGCCCGGCGGTCTGGCGCAACCCGGGTGACGGTTTCGGAAGCGGATGCACGACGTTCACGGCGATGACCACCTGCGGCGTTGGCGGCGGCACCAATCCGGACTTCCTGTTCCAGATCGTCGGTACGGTTGGCGGTGGTGGCGTGCCGTACGCGCCGGCCCGTGAACTGCCGACTCTGAGCCAGTGGAGCGCCCTGGTCGCCATGGGCGGCCTTGCCCTGCTCGGCATGTTCGGCCTGCGCCGCCGTTCGCGCCGCTAAGCCGGATTGGCAAGCGTCTGATTGAAACCGGGGGCCATTGGCCCCCGGTTTTTTTATGCGTGATACTGCCGGTCGATCAGGCAGACTCCAAGAAGCCGAGGTTGCAGCGTGTTCGACATCGCGGTCATCTTTCTCGTCCTCACGGCCCTGCTGGCCTACGTGAACCACCGCTTCATCGGCCTGCCGACCACGATCGGCGTGATGGTGATCGCACTGATCCTGTCACTGGCGCTGATCGGCCTGGAGAAACTCGGCTACAGGCAGATGCACGACTACGAAGTGTCCCTGCTCGAGTCGATCGATTTCTCCGACGTGCTGATGCAGGGCATGCTGTCCGTGCTGCTGTTTGCCGGTGCCATGCATGTCGACCTCAGCGAATTGCGCGCGTATCGCTGGCAGGTCGGCCTGCTCGCCGTGGTCGGTACAGTGGCCTCGACACTGATCGTGGCCCTGGCGCTCTGGATATTCCTGCCACTGGTCGGCATCGACCTGCCCTTCATTTACAGCCTCGTGTTTGGCGCTCTGATCTCGCCAACCGATCCGATCGCCGTGATGGGCATCCTCAGGTCGGCCAGGGCGCCGAAAAACCTTGAACTGGTGATCTCCGGCGAGTCGCTGTTCAATGATGGCGTCGGCGTGGTGATCTTCTCGATGCTGCTCGGCACGATCGCGTTGGGCGAGGCGCCGGGCGTGGGGCAGGGCCTGATGCTCCTGTTGCAGGAGGCTGGCGGCGGAATCGCCTATGGGCTGCTGCTCGGCTATGTCACCTATCGGCTGCTCAAGAGCATCGACAGTTACAAGGAGGAAGTGCTGCTCACCCTGGCTGCCGTCCTCGGTGGCTACCTGCTGGCCCACCAGTTGCACGTATCGGGTCCGCTGGCGATGGTCGTCGCCGGCCTTGTCATAGGCAATCACGGGCGTGCCATGGCCATGTCGGACAAGACGCGCGCGCATCTCGACATGTTCTGGGAGTTGCTTGACGAGATCCTCAACTCGGTGCTGTTCGTGCTGATCGGCATGGAAGCCCTGGTCATTCCGTATTCGCCCAACATCGTCGTCGCGGCGATCGGAACCGTGCTGATCACCCTGCTCGCGCGCGCGCTGGCGGTCGGTGCGCCGGTCGCGCTGTTCAACGCGCGCTTCAACCTGCCGAAGGGTTCCTGGCAGGTGCTGACCTGGGGCGGCCTGCGCGGTGGCATCTCGGTGGCGCTCGCCCTGTCCCTGCCGTTGGGCGAGGAGCGCAATGTCGTGCTCGCGCTGACCTATGCCGTGGTGGTGTTCTCGATCCTCGTGCAGGGTCTCAGCATTGGCAAGGTGGCACGCTGGGCAGTGAGGGCGCCGGACTAGGACTGGCGACTGCCAGGCGAGCCCGACGCAGGAAAAACCCGGCACGATGCCGGGTTTTTCCGTGGGATGGAACTGGTCTCGTCAGTTCAACCGGGCGGCGCGCTCGCGGCGTTCGATCAGGCTCATGCCGGCCTGGTTGATCAGGCGCAGATCGCGCAGTTCATACGGTGCGCTGACGCCGGACTGGCGAAGTGCCCTGGCGTCGATGCGCAAATCAATCGAGCCGTTGCCTGCTTCCAGCCAGGTTGCCGAATGGGCCATGACCGCAGGGCCCAGGCTGCCATCGCTTCGCGTGCCGTAGAGCACGCCGGCGAGCTGGTAGCGGCTCGCCGAAACCGATTCGACGCCTACCCTCAGGACCAGACCGGCTTCCTTGGCCGGAGCGGTGATCGTTTCGATCGATCCATTGAAGCGCGCGCTGGCTACGCTGACCGCGAACGCATTGCGCGCGTCGCGTGGCACGTTGATGCCGCGCGCGGACGCGTTGCCGAAGGCATGGATCTCCCACAGGCCGAATCCGCCAGCGTGGGCGGCGTCGGCCTGCACGGTGGCGAGGAAACTGCCGTCGGCCTGGCGCGTGAAGTGGACGTCCTGGACGTGGCCGTCGGGCGAGTTCAGCAGGCCATCCAGCCCATCGAGCGTCGCGCCGCCTTCCACTGCGGCACGGAAACGGATCGGCTGGCCGGCAAGCGCCGTGTCGCGGTCCGCACGCAACGTCATCACGATCGTGCTGGCAGGCTCGAACACGTGCACGAGCCAGTCGCCGCTGGCTGCCGGCGCGATCAGTTCGATCGCCCCAAAGCCAACCGCATCGGCGAGCTTGACGACGACGCTGCCCTGCGGGACATCCATGCCTGCCGCGCGCAATGCGTCCTCGTCGGCGGCGGAGCGAAGCGCATCGCTGCTGGTGAACAACTTGCCGTTGGCGCGAATGCCGAGGGAGGCGACGTCGATCGTGCCGCGATTGCCTGCATGCGGGCTGAGACGGATCAACGCGCCGGAGGCGCTGGTCGACAGCGGCAGGCCGGCTTGCAGCTGCGCGGCGCTGGCATCGATCCAGTATTCGCGGCTGCGCTGCTCGAACGGCGTCGGCCGTGCGTCGAGCGGCACCTGCGCATCAATGGCCCAGGACATCGCGACGGGCCGGTGATCGAGCGTGGCGGTCGACGCCTTGTCCAGCGTGGGCGCCTGAAGTCGGGCTGGAACCTGGTCGGTAGCGCGCGCGGGCAGCAGGCTGCCTGCCGGACCCGCCGCCTGTGCGGTCGATGCAAGCAGCAGGAACGGGACGATCAGGAAACTCAAGTGAATTTTCATCGTTGGGCTCCTCAGAGGTCGTCGCGAAGGATGTTTTGCAGGCCGAAGCAGGCGCGCCGGCTCTGGTTATGCGAGAGCACCTTGCCGCCGAGTCGCGTGGTGTCCCTGAACCAGAGCGTTCCCGCTGCCTGCTGGCTGGTGCATTCGAGGAATCCGTCGGAACAGCTGGCCAGCCAGTTCTGCGTGATCTCGAGGCCGACATTGAGCGCGTAGCCGCCGCAGTAGGCGTTCGAGCTGAAGATGCCCGAGCTTACGTCCGTACCGACCACGCTCCAGAAGCCCTTGGGCAGGGACGGACGGCCGCTGGTGCCGAGCAGGTAGTTCTGGTTGTAGTAGGCCATCCAGCTGACTTGCTGCATGCGCACCGCATCGCTCTTGTAGCCGAGCAGCCAGCCGAGCACGGACTCGAACACGTTGCCGCTGATGACGGCATCGGCGAGTGGCGTACCGGCACTCGACGGCGCCAGCGCGTTGACCCAGCGGATCTTGCTGATGATGGCCGGATAGCGGCTGTCCCAGGTCGGGTTCGACATGATCCAGCGCATCACGTTGCCACCGTTGGAATGGGTGATGACGACGAGGTCGGTGATGTTGCGGCTGTTGATGAAGCTGGTCAGCTGCGTGGCCAGGCAACCGGCTGCGCGGCTGTCCCACATGTACTGCTCGAAATCGCAGTTGATGACCGTGTAGTTGGCCTGGTTGACGAGGCCCTGGCGGACGGTATTGACCATCGTCGGTTGCCAGTAGTCGTTGTAGGCATCGCTCTGGTTGCCGGTGCCGTGGACGAAGGCGACGCCGGTTCCGGCACTGGTGGCGTGCGCGGATGCCGTGCCTAGCGCGAGCAGGAGCACAAGTAGATGACGGATCATTGAATCCCTCCCGATGCAGGCCGCGCGAGGCGCGGGCTGCGGATGGACTCCGGCACACACGAGCGATGCGGCATCCATGCCGGCGCAGGGCACGGCGGAGCGGACAGATCAGCTTGCGCCGGCCGCGAATCCCCTCCCGGACCGAATCGGCGCCGATGGAACATAGTCCACAATATGGCGCGTGTCAAACATGCGTTTGATTCAATCTGGTCCAATCAAAGTTCGCATGTCTGTTGCGCTTGCACAAATTGCAGGCAACGAGGCGCTGCCGGTTCGAAATCGAGCCGCAAAAATGCGAGAAGGCCGTCGCAGCGCAGGATTGTGCGATGCCGCGTGACAATATGACGGCACGTCGATGCATTTCGCGGGCCTTCGGGCGACACCCGGCAAGTTGCCCTAGGGACGAACCGGCCGGATCAGACTTCCAGCGAAGCGAGGTCGCCCTTTTCCTCGAGCCAGCTCTTGCGGTCGGCGGCGCGCTTCTTCGAGAGCAGCATGTCCATGATCCTGTTCGTGCTGTCGTCGCCGCTGCCGGCATCCTCGATGGTCAGCTGGACCAGGCGCCGCGTATCCGGGTTGATCGTCGATTCGCGCAACTGGCTCGGATTCATCTCGCCGAGGCCCTTGAAGCGGGTGACGTTGACCGCGCCGCGGATCTTTTCGCGTTCGATGCGCTCGAGGATCGCGTCGCGCTCGGCCTCGTCGAGGCAGTAGAACATCTGCTTGCCGACATCGACGCGGAACAGCGGCGGCATCGCGACGAACACGTGGCCCTCGCGCACCAGCGCCGGGAAATGCTTGAGGAACAGGGCCGACAGCAGGGTGGCGATGTGCAGGCCGTCGGAGTCGGCGTCGGCGAGGATGCAGACCTTGCCGTAGCGCAGGCCGGTGATGTCGTTCTTGCCCGGATCGCAGCCGATGGCGACGGCGAGGTCATGCACTTCCTGCGAGGCCAGCACGCTGCCGGATTCGACTTCCCAGGTGTTGAGGATCTTGCCGCGCAGCGGCAGGATCGCCTGGAAGTCCTTGTCGCGCGCCTGGCGCGCCGAACCGCCTGCGGAATCGCCTTCGACGAGGAACAGTTCGGTGCGCGAGAGGTCGCTCGATGCGCAATCGGCGAGCTTGCCGGGCAGGGCCGGGCCCTGGGTGATCTTCTTGCGCACGATCTGCTTTTCGGCCTTCAGGCGCAGCGCCGCGCGCTCGATGGCCAGTTGGGCGATCTTTTCGCCGATCTCGACGTGCTGGTTGAGGTAGAGCGAAAAACCGTCGTGCGCCGCACCCTGCACGAGGCCGGCGGCGTCACGCGAGGACAGGCGCTCCTTGGTCTGGCCGGAGAACTGCGGTTCCTGCATGCGCAGCGAGAGCACGAAGCAGAGCCGGTCCCAGACATCCTCGGGCGCGAGCTTCACGCCGCGTGGCAGCAGGTTGCGGAAATCGCAGAACTCGCGCAGCGCTTCGGTCAGGCCGGTGCGCAGGCCATTGACGTGCGTGCCGCCCTGCGCCGTCGGGATCAGGTTGACGTAGCTCTCCTGGGTCAGTTCGCCCTCGGGCAGCCAGGTGATGGCGAAATCGACCGCGCTCTTTTCGCGCTGCTGCGAGCCGATGTAGAGGTCGGCGGGCAGGCGTTCGCTGTCGCCGAGCATCGAGCGCAGGTAGTCGCGCAGTCCGTCCTCGTAGTGCCAGGTGATCTCCTCGCCGCTGGCCTCGTCGGTCAGGTGCACGCTGAGGCCGGCACAGAGCACGGCCTTGGCGCGCAGCACGTGCTTGAGCTTGCCGAGCAGGATCTTCGGCGAATCGAAGTATTTCGGATCGGGCCAGAAACGCACCGTGGTGCCGGTCTGCTTCTTCGCGACGCTGCCGACCACGCTGAGTGGCGAGGTGCGATCGCCGTCGCGGAATTCCATGCGATGGATCTGGCCGTCGCGGCGGATGGTCACCTCGACCCGCGTCGACAGCGCATTGACGACCGATACGCCGACGCCGTGCAGGCCGCCGGAGAACTGGTAGTTCTTGTTGGAGAACTTGCCGCCCGCGTGCAGGCGGGTGAGGATCAGTTCCACGCCCGGGATGCCTTCCTCGGGGTGGATGTCGACCGGCATGCCGCGGCCGTCGTCGCTGACCGAGGCGGAGCCGTCGGCATGGACGATGACCTCGATCACCTTGGCGTGGCCCGCCAGGGCTTCATCGACCGAGTTGTCGACGACTTCCTGTACGAGATGGTTCGGTCGCGTCGTATCGGTGTACATGCCCGGGCGGCGCTTGACCGGGTCGAGGCCGGAAAGGACCTCGATGTCTGCTGCGTTGTAGCGGCTGCTCATTGGATGCGGCTGGATGAAAGCAAAGACCGCGCATGTTGGCGGGATCGACCGAAACTGGCAAGCACCGTGTCCACCGGCCCGCCGCTGCCGGCACGAGTCCTGGCGCGCGAGGGCTTCTTGCCTCCTTGCCGCCGCTCATCGATGGCCGCAGCAGCCGATGATTCCTCAGGTCGGCGAGGACACCCTGGATTTCGCGGCGAGCAGGCCGTTGTGCGAGACCAGCAAGGCTGTCAGCTCGGCTTCGGGCAGCGGCCGGCTGATCAGGAAGCCCTGCGCCATGTCGCAGCGATAGCCTTCGAGCATGCGCAGCGAACGCGCATCGTCTACGCCCTCGGCGACCACCGACAGTCCCATGCTGTGGCCAAGCTCGATCGTCGCGCGCACGATCGTCGCATCGTCGCCGTCGTCGGCCATGCCCATGACAAAGGACTTGTCGATCTTGAGCTCGTCGACCGGCATGCGCTTGAGGTGCGAAAGCGACGAATGCCCCGTGCCGAAATCGTCGATCGCCAGGCGGACGCCGCAACGCTTGAGTCGTCCGAGCATGTCCAGCGCGACAACGGCGTCACGCATCACCGCACTCTCGGTGACTTCCAGGATGACGCTTGCGGCCGGAATGCCGAATTCCTCCAGCAGCGATTGCACCGTTGCCGGCAGGTCGCCGGACGTCAGGTCCATGGCCGAGATGTTGATCGAAACGCCGATGTCATGGCCCTGGTCCAGCCAGGTCCGGCACTGCCGCAGGACGTTGCGCAGCATCCAGCGCGTGATCTGGCCGATGCTGCCGGCGTGTTCGGCGAGCGGTATGAACTCCTCCGGCGAAATCGGGCCCTTGATCGGGTGGTGCCAGCGGACCAGTGCCTCGACATGTTCGATGCGTTCGCTGGCCAGGGTCAGTTTCGGCTGGTAGCAGATCGACAGTTCGTTGTTCTTGTTGGCATGGCGCAGGTCATGGATCAGGGAAAGGCGGCGCAAGTGCAGGGCATCGCGGCCGCTGCTGTAGGTGGACATCGAAACCCGCGCCTGCTTGGCATCGTGCAAGGCGATGTCGGCGCGGCGCAGCAGGTCGTCGACGTTGTCCGCGTGGTCCGGGTAGAGGACCATGCCGAGGCTGATTTCCGGATAAAGGTTCATCGGATCCAGCGGAACCGGCTCGGCCGAGACATTGATGATTGCCGTAGCGAGCTTTTCTGCGAGCGCCTGTCCTGCTCCGGACAGCACGACGAGGAACTCGTCGCCACCCAGCCTCGCCACCATGTCGTCGGCTCTCGCGGTCGCGCGAATGCGTTGGCCGATGTAGGCGAGCAGCCGGTCACCAATCGCATGGCCGAGCGTGTCGTTGACCTCCTTGAGGCGGTTGACGTCGATCACGAGCACCGCAAAGCGACTATTGCGCTTCTGCGATTCGTCCAGCAGCTTCGACATGTAGCGTTCGACGCTGATCCGGTTGGGCAGGTCGGTCAGCGAATCGTGATAGGCGAGGTGCGATATATGCCTTTCGCGATCGGCAATGCCTCGCTGCATGCCATCGAATGCGCGGGCCAGCTGGCCGAATTCGTCGGACCGGTTGCTGGCCAGCGTGCCCAGGTAGTCTCCCCGCTCGACCCTGTTGGCGGCTTCGGCGAGTTGTCGGACCGGGCGGGTGACGCCCCCGGCGAGCAGCCAGGCTCCGGCCAGCGAGGCGAGGAAGGACAGGGTGGAGATCGCCAGCAGTTGCCGGTTGAGCACTGCATAAGGTTGCATCACGTCGCTGCGGGATATCTGCAGGATCGCCTCGATGCCGCCGGACAGGCCGAGCGGCATGACCTGGGTCAGGTAATCCTCGTCGAGCAGGTGCATCGTCGAAGCGCCGACCGGCGGACGCTGTGCCTCGAGCTTCGATGCGAGATTGGCCTGCGTGCGATCCTCGAGTGTCGAGTACAGGCGCAGGCTGCCCGACGGATCGCTTGCGGCGAAAGTCACTTCGAGTCCCGTCAGCGACCTGAATTCCCTGGCCAGGGCGTTGTCCAGGGCATATCCCATGCCGACCCAGCCGACGCGCTGCGGTGAACGCAGCGGGGCAAGCACGATCTGAAAGGGCTCGGTGCCGATGCGGCCGACGGCGCTGGCCATGCCTTCGCGGTCGGGCGTGGACACAAGATCCGGAAACAGGGAGCGCGCGGCGTCCGCGGGCAGTTCGATCGAGCTCAGGCGGATCCGGCCTTCGGCGTCGAGGAGCACGCTCAGGCCCGCCCTGATGCGTGCACCATGGCTGAGCAGGACCGATCGCGCCGTGTCTTCGTCACGGGCGGCCATTGCTTCGCGCAGGTCCGAGTCGGAGGTTGCGACGCGCACGGCGTCGCGCAACTGGTCCTCGCGACTTTGCAGGAGGCGCTGGAAAACCCGCGCACCCACGGTAAGGCGATCGTCGGCCTGGTGGAGCGCATTTCCGCGCGTTGCGTAGTACACCGCGACAAAGGTCGGGAACTGGATGACGCCCACCAGTACGAGCAGGAGAAGGATCAGGCGGGTGCGGTAGCTACGCATGCTCGGCCGACTCCATGCCCTGGTCGCGGTACGCCCGATCCGGCCGATTCGGTCCCGAAGCTGGCCGGACGGGCATGCCGTCGCCTGAATCGCCGCGGCCGCTGGTCAATGCCGGTCCCGGGTTCATCAAGCCGCATTCCATCCTGCATCCCCGTCTTGCGTTCACATCGGCTCCAGAGCTACGAACTGTCCCGGCCTGAACGGCCCATCCGGGCGACTCAATGCAGGAATCCGGCCATGTTCCCGCAGCGATGGCCCGGCGGCAGCTCGATCGGCCAGCCGGGCGGAATCGGCCAGAACCGCTGGCGGCCCGGCCTTGCGCAGGGTTGCGGGCCGCCGATCCCTATGTACTTGTTCGACACATCCGCTGCCGATTGATGCCAAGGGCGGCCGGCCAGCGTCAATGAACGACAGGCTGCGTGCGAGGCGGACGCAGGAGGTGCCGCGCCACGCCTGGCTACCCTGCGCCGGCACTTGCGCGGCGCAAACGACGGCGATCAGGCCGTGGTTGCTCATCGATAGTCGCAGTCTGCTCTCGCGGCTGCCGGCATTAGCCGGTAGAATACGGTTTTCCTGCGGATAGCTTTCCATGACCCCCCTGATTTTCGTGACCGGCGGCGTCGTGTCCTCGCTTGGCAAGGGCATCGCCGCAGCGTCTCTGGCCGCCATCCTCGAAGCGCGTGGCCTGCGCGTGACGATGATGAAGCTCGATCCCTACATCAACGTCGATCCCGGCACGATGAGCCCGTTCCAGCACGGCGAGGTCTACGTCACCGACGACGGCGCCGAGACCGACCTCGACCTGGGCCACTACGAGCGCTTCATGCGCACGCGCCTGACCGGCAAGAACTCGATCACCACCGGCAAGATCTACGAAAGCGTCATCGCCAAGGAGCGCCGCGGCGACTATCTCGGCGCCACCGTGCAGGTCATTCCGCACATCACCGACGAAATCAAGCACCGCATCTACGAGGCGACCAGCGGCTACGACGTGGCCCTCGTGGAGATCGGCGGCACGGTCGGCGACATCGAGTCGTTGCCGTTCCTCGAGGCGATCCGCCAGATCCGCATCGAACACGGCCCGGAAATGTCGATGTTCATGCACCTGACCCTGGTGCCGTACATCAAGGCCGCCGGCGAGATCAAGACCAAGCCGACCCAGCACTCGGTGAAGGAGTTGCGCTCGATCGGCATCCAGGCCGACGTCCTGCTGTGCCGCTGCGAGCAGCCGCTGCCGCAATCGGACCGGCGCAAGATCGCCCTGTTCACCAACGTGCCCGAGAAGGCCGTGATCAGCGCGATCGACGTCGACATCATCTATCGCCTGCCGCTGTGGCTGCACCAGCAGGGCCTCGACGACATCGTCCTCGACCGCCTCAACTTCAAGGCCAAGCCGGCGGATCTTTCCGAGTGGAAGGCCGCGGTCGAGGCCATCGAGCATCCCAAGGACGAAGTCACGATCGCCATCGTCGGCAAGTACGTCGAGCACAAGGACGCCTACAAGTCGCTCGGCGAGGCGCTGCGCCATGGCGGCCTCAAGCAGCACACGCGGGTCAACCTGCGCTGGGTGGAATCCGAGGAAGTCGAACGCCGTGGCGGCGATGCGCTGAAGGATGTCGACGGCATCCTCGTGCCGGGCGGCTTCGGCGAGCGCGGCTTCGAGGGCAAGATCGCGGCAGCGCGATTCGCCCGCGAGAACCGCGTTCCGTATTTCGGCATCTGCTACGGCATGCATGCCGCCGTCGTCGAGTTCGCGCGCAACGTGGCTGGCCTGGAGAATGCCAATTCGAGCGAGAACGACCGCGCCTGCAAGGATCCGGTCATCGCCCTGATCACCGAATGGACGACCAGTTCCGGCGATGTCGAAAAACGCGACGAGAGTTCGGACCTCGGCGGCACCATGCGCCTCGGCGCGCAGGAGTGCCGGCTCAAGGCGGGCACCCTGGCGCGTGAACTGTACGGCCAGGACGTCGTGCGCGAGCGCCATCGCCATCGCTACGAGTTCAACAACCGCTACCGGCAGAAGCTCGAGGACCTCGGCCTGGTCATCTCGGGCAAGTCGATGGACGACCTGCTGGTCGAGATGGTCGAGCTGGCCAACCACCCGTGGTTCATCGCCTGCCAGGCGCATCCCGAATTCACATCGACGCCGCGCGATGGCCATCCGCTGTTCGTCGGCTTCATCCGCGCCGCGCGCGAATACAAGGCCGTGCGCAATGCCCCGGCGGTCGATGCCGTCGTCCCCGCCAAGATCGGAGCCACTGCGTGAAACTCTGCGATTTCGAGGTTGGCCTCGACAAGCCGCTGTTCCTGATTGCCGGTCCCTGCGTCATCGAATCCGAACAGCTCGCCCTCGACACGGCCGGGCAACTGAAGGAAATCACGGCGCGCCTCGGCATCCCGTTCATCTACAAGTCGAGTTTCGACAAGGCCAATCGCACCTCGATCAGCGGCCATCGCGGGCCCGGCATCGAGGAGGGCTTGCGCATCCTCGCCGAGGTCAAGCGCCAGATCGGCGTGCCGGTGCTTACCGACGTGCATGAATACACGCCGATGGAGGAGGTCGCCGACGTCGTCGACGTGCTGCAGACGCCGGCGTTCCTGTGCCGGCAGACCGATTTCATCGTCAAGGCCTGCAGCGTCGGTCGCCCGGTCAACATCAAGAAGGGCCAGTTCCTCTCGCCCTGGGAAATGAAACACGTCGCCGACAAGGCGAAGACGAGCGGCAATGCGCAGCTCATGGTCTGCGAGCGCGGCGCCAGCTTCGGCTACAACAACCTCGTTTCCGACATGCGTTCGCTGGCCGTGATGCGCGACACCGGCTGCCCGGTCGTGTTCGACGCGACGCATTCGGTGCAGTTGCCGGGTGGCGCCGGCGGCAAGTCCGGCGGCCAGCGCGAGTTCGTGCCGGTGCTCGCCCGCGCCGCGGTCGCGGTCGGCATCGCCGGCATCTTCATGGAAACCCATCCCGATCCGGACAAGGCGCTCAGCGACGGGCCGAACGCCTGGCCGCTGCGGAAGATGGCCGCGTTGCTCGAAACCCTGATCGAACTGGACCGCCTGGCCAAGAAGCACGGTTTCATCGAAGCCCACGAATAAGACATCCAAGAGCCCCGGAGACATTCGCCAAGACATGAGTACGATCAGCAAGATCCACGCGCGCGAAATCCTCGATTCACGCGGCAACCCGACCCTCGAAGCCGAAGTCACCCTGGCCGATGGTTCATTCGGCCGTGCCATGGTGCCGTCCGGCGCCTCGACCGGTTCGCGCGAGGCGGTCGAGCTGCGCGATGGCGACAAGGCGCGCTATCTCGGCAAGGGCGTCAGGAACGCCGTGGCCAACGTCAACACGACGATCGCGGATGCCCTGAAGGGATTCGACGCGGCCGACCAGCGCGGGCTCGACGAAAAACTGATCGCACTGGACGGCTCGCCGAACAAGGGCAAGCTCGGCGCGAATGCCCTGCTCGGCGTATCGATGGCCAATGCGCATGCGGTCGCGGCTTCGCGCAAGCTGCCGCTGTGGAAGCATCTCGCCGGTGACCGCGCACCGCAGCTGCCGGTGCCGATGATGAACATCGTCAACGGCGGTGCGCATGCCGACAACAACGTCGACATGCAGGAGTTCATGGTCCTGCCGATCGGCCTGCCGAACTTCGCCGAAGCGCTGCGCGCCGGCACCGAGATCTTCCATGCGCTGAAATCGGTGCTCAAGGGTCGCGGACTGTCGACCGCCGTCGGCGACGAGGGCGGCTTCGCGCCGAACCTGAAATCCAACGAGGAAGCGATCGAGACCATCCTCGAAGCGGTGCACAAGGCCGGCTACGCGATCGGCAGGCAGGTCTGGCTTGGCCTCGACGTGGCCAGCTCGGAGTTCTACCGCGACGGCGCCTATCACCTCGAAGGCGAAGGCAAGGTACTCAGCCCGGCGCAGCTGATCGAGTTCTACGCGGACTGGTGCGCGAAGTATCCGATCATCACCATCGAAGACGGCATGGCCGAAGGCGACTGGGACGGCTGGAAGAAGCTGACCGAGCGGCTCGGCAAGCACGTGCAGCTGGTCGGCGACGACCTGTTCGTCACCAACACCTCGATCTTCAGGCAGGGCATCGAGAAGCACATCGCCAATGCAATCCTGATCAAGGTCAACCAGATTGGAACGTTGACCGAAACGCTCGATGCGATCGCCATGGCCGAGGCGGCGGATTATGCGTCGATCATTTCGCATCGCTCCGGCGAAACCGAGGACACCACGATTGCCGATCTTTCCGTGGCCACCGCGGCGACCCAGATCAAGACCGGCTCGCTGTGCCGCTCCGATCGCGTGGCCAAGTACAACCAGCTGCTGCGCATCGAGGAGGCACTGGGCGCGAATGCACGCTATGCGGGAACCCGGGCGTTTCCGAACCTGCCGGGTTTCGATCCTTGATCGCAGGAGCCGGCTAGGCCCACGCCATGTTGCGCTATGTAGCCCTCCTGCTCTTGATCCTGCTCATCGCCCTTGAAGTCAAACTGTGGGTCGGGCAGGGCGGCATGGCTGAAGTATGGCGCCTGGAAAAGAGCGTTGCCGAACAGAAGCAGAAGAACGAGGAGCTGAAGGCGCGCAACGACGCGCTGGCCGCCGAAGTGGCCAATCTCAAGGATGGCAACGAGGCGATCGAGGAACGCGCGCGATCCGAGCTCGGCCTGGTCAAGCCCGGCGAGAAGTTCTACCAGGTCGTGGAGCCACCCGCGGCCGGTGCCAAGGGTCAAGATGGCGGTCGTTGACGGCGCTTTCTGGTGCATCGTCCCGGCCGCCGGGCGCGGCACGCGTTTCGGATCGGAACTGCCCAAGCAGTACGTGCAGATGGCGGGCAAGCCGTTGCTCCTGTGGACCCTGGAACGCCTGCTGTCGCATCCGCGCATCGCGGGCGTGATGGTTGTCCTCGCCGCCGCCGACCGGAACTGGACCGATCCGACGACAAGCAGCGGCAAACCCGTGCTCACCGTGGTCGGTGGCGCGGAACGGTCCGACTCCGTGCTCGCGGGCCTGCATGCCTTGCCGCACGGCGTTGGCGGGGATGCATTCGTGCTCGTGCACGATGCGGCCAGGCCCTGCGTGCGGCACGCCGACATCGACGCCCTGATCGAACGTGGCTGCGCGGCCGGAGGCGGTCTGCTGGCCGCGCCCGTGCGCGACACGCTCAAGCGCAGCGATGATTCGTGCCGCGTCATTGCCACCGAGCCGAGGGAATCGCGCTGGCGCGCGCTGACCCCGCAGATGTTCCGCCGCGGTGAATTGATCGCCGCCCTGGAAGCGTCGCGCCAGGCAGGCGTGGTCGTCAGCGACGAGGCCATGGCCATGGAACGGGCAGGTTTCAATCCGCTGCTGGTCGAGGGCAGCGAAGACAACATCAAGGTGACCACGCCCGCGGACCTGGCGCTTGCCGAATTTCTGCTTCTGCGGGATCCGGGAATAGGGAATGGGGAATAGGGAATGAGGAAATCGGTGCAGGCAGTCGCTGCGGATCGGCGTACCCGCTTCCCTTGTTCGAATCCCGGTTTCCATGCGGTTGGCTGAAGGCTTTCGCGAGCCCGCCAAGCGTGTAGTCTATTCCCCATTCCCCATTCCCCATTCCCCATTCCAATGCGCATCGGCCAGGGATTTGACGTTCATGCCTTCGGGCCCGGCAGGCACGTCGTGCTTGGCGGCGTCACGATCGCGCATACGCACGGCCTGGTCGCCCACTCCGATGGCGACGTGGTCATCCATGCGCTTTGCGATGCAGTGCTCGGCGCGCTTGCGCTCGGCGATATCGGACGGCATTTTCCGCCGACCGAGGAACGCTGGAAGAACGTCAGCAGTCGCCATTTCCTCCTGCATTGCGCGGGATTGATGATCGAACACGGTTACATGCTGGCCAACGCCGACGTCACCGTGATCTGTGAGGCGCCGAAGATCGGCCCGCACGCCGAAGCGATGCGCGACAACCTCGCGGCCGATCTGGGTTGCTCTCGAAGCGAGGTCAATATCAAGGCGACGACCACCGAGAAACTCGGATTCACGGGCCGCGGAGAAGGCATCGGTGCACTGGCCGTCGTGCTGTTGCAGCGGCGCAGCAAGCCAGCGTCGGTGATTCCGGAAAACCCCGAGCTGCGTGCGCTGGTTGCGCGCCTGGACCTGGATACGACCGAGTGAGCGACCTCGCGTTCGCCCACGGCGGGCCGCCCTTGCGTGGCCTCCTGCGTGTCGTTCCGGAGGATTTCGAAGTCGACGAAGTGCTCGGTTTCGAGCCCGATGGCACGGGCGAGCACAGCTTCCTGAGGATCGAAAAGCGCAACGCGAACACCGAGTGGGTCGCGCAGCAACTGGGGCGTTTCGCCGGCGTCGCGCCGATGTGCGTCGGATACTCGGGGCTCAAGGATCGCCACGCGCTGACCCGGCAGACGTTCTCGGTGCAACTGCCGGGCCGTGCCGACCCCGACTGGTCCGCCATGGCCATCGAAGGGGTGCGCGTGCTCGAGGCCTGCCGGCATTCACGCAAGCTCAAGCGCGGCGCGCATGCCGGCAACCGCTTCCGCATCCGTCTGCGCGAGATCGAGGGATCGCACGATGACGCCGCACGGCGCATCGGGCAGGTTGTGGCACAGGGCGTGCCGAACTATTTCGGTGAGCAGCGCTTCGGCCGCGACGGCGAAAACCTTCGCGCCGCGCATGCCCTGTTCAGCGGAACACGCATGGGACGCAGCCAGCGCGGGTTTGCCCTGTCCGCGGCGCGCTCCCATCTGTTCAACCGCGTGCTCGACAGGCGCGTCGCTGACGGCTGCTGGGACCAGGCTCTCGAGGGCGAGGTGTGGATGCTTGCGGGAACCCACTCCATTTTCGGGCCGCAGGAACTGGACGACACCTTGCGCCAGCGACTGGCCACGTTCGACATCGATCCGACCGGGCCGCTGTGGGGCAAGGGCGAACTGCGCAGCAGCGGGCAGGTCGCCGTCCTCGAACAGGAAGTCGCCGCCAGCGAGGCCGACTTCGCCAGCGGACTCGGTGCGGCAGATCTGCGCCAGGAGCGACGGTCGCTGCGCCTGCGCGCCGCGGAATTCGCCCATTCCTGGTTGGCCGACGGGACGCTCCAGCTGCAGTTCCAGTTGCCTTCGGGGACGTTCGCAACAGCGCTGATCCGCGAGATCTGCGCGATCCAGGCCAGCGAAGCGCGTCATCCCGGCTGAATCTGTTGCAACGAAATCGATTCCCGCTGCGTCCAACCAGAGGGACATGGACGCGGGAGCCGGCGGTTCCCTGCCCATGCGCCTGCGCCACGTCAGGCCAGCCAGGCGGCTGGTCGCGGACAGCTACTGGAGGCAAGCCATGAATCGACTGATCCCTTGCATGACAGCGCTTTTCCTCGTCGTCCTCTGCGGCTGCGCCAGCAATGGCAGCCGATACGCGAACGAAGACAAGTTCGTTATCGATCAGGAGTACGTCAACGCGGTCAACTACGCGAGCCGGCAGAACGGCGTGCGGGTGACCTGGGTCAATCCGCCGACCAGGCGCGTGCCGGTCGACGAGGGAATCGAGCGCTAGTCAGTCCCCGCGCAGCAGGACGAGGACCGCGCCAGTCCCGCCCTGTGCCGGCAACGCCGATGCAAAGGCGATCACGTCGTCGCGTCGGCGCAGCAGCTGTTCGGTCATGCGCTTGACCACGGGCCCGCGCGCGGCCGAACGCAGCCCCTTGCCGTGCACGATGCGCACGCACAGCTCCCGGTGCCGGATGGCGTCGTTGATGAATGCGCCGACGGCCGCGCGCGCGACCGCAACGGTCATCTGATGCAGGTCGATCTCGGCCTGGATGCTGAACTGGCCGCGACGCAGGCGCTTCAGCAGCCGTGGAGAACTTCCGGGTTTCAGGTAGAGGATTTCGTCCCCCATCTCCATCGCGCCGGGATCAAAGGGGCCGCTGAGCAGTTCGTCGCGCACGGCGGCCTCGTCGATCTCGAACTGCCGGGCTTGCGGCGGCGGCTTGCCGGCTTCGGGGGGCAGGTCCGGAACACGCGCCAGCGGGCGCACCGAGCCGATCGCGCTGCGGAACAGGTTGCGATCTTCGCCGGCAACGGCCGGCTCCGGCGCCGCGGACTTTTTCCGCGTCCGGCCTTCCTTCATCGCGTCTCGGAATTCGCGGTTCCTCATGGGTGGACGATTGCACGGCAAACGGATGCTGGCAACCGCGCGCGACCATCCACGGTGATGGCCCCGGGTCGCGATTGGGCATGCCGTTCCGCCCGTCGCAGGCTCAATCGTCGTTCAGCGCAGGCGTCGAATCCGGTATGCTTTGGCATTCTCTTTCGCTCCAGGCATCCCTATCTGCGCGCACCGCATGCTGGATGGCCTGCCTGGCCACATCGCAGGAAACAGCTCATGCGCGTTCTGGTCAGCAACGACGATGGAGTCGACGCTCCGGGAATACTCGTCCTTGCCAGGCATCTGGCTGCCGTTGGCGAGGTCGTCGTCGTCGCGCCGGACCGCGACCGGTCCGGCGCCAGCAATTCACTGACGCTCGATCAGCCGATCCGGGTCAAGCAGCTCGGCGACAATCGCTACCAGGTGGCCGGTACGCCGACCGATTGCGTGCACCTGGCGCTTTCCGGCTTGCTCGATGTCGAGCCCGACATCGTCGTCTCCGGCATCAACAGCGCGGCCAACCTCGGTGACGACGTCATCTATTCGGGAACGGTCTCGGCCGCAATGGAAGGACGCTTCCTCGGATTGCCGGCGATTGCCGTTTCGCTGGTGACGCGGGACCACAAGGGCGTCCACTACGACTCGGCCGCGATGGCGGTGATGCTGTTGATGCGCAAGCTGATCGTGGATCCCTTGCCCGCCGACACGATACTCAACGTGAACGTTCCCGACCTGCCCTGGGAGCAGATCCGCGGACTCTCGGTGGCGCGGCTGGGCCGTCGCCATCGCGCTGCTGCCTGCATCGCGCAGCAAGATCCGCGCGGCCGTCCGATGTACTGGATCGGCCCGCCTGGTGAAGCCGAGGACGACGGTCCCGGCACGGATTTCCATGCGGTGCGCGAAGGCTACGTGTCGATCACGCCCATCCATGTCGACCTGACCCAGTTCCAGGCGCTCGAAAAAGTGAGTGGCTGGGTCAGCTCGCTGCGCATGGAGAGCCACGCCGCATGAACGGCTCGCCGTCGCTGCAATCCGGGGTGTCGCGCCGATGAGCCGATTCGCCCGGCAACTTCCCGAGGCACGCGGCCTCGGCATGACTTCGCAGCGCGCCCGCGATCGCCTGATCGAGCGACTGGTGGCCGAAGGCATACGCGACCGCCGGGTGCTTGACGTGCTGCGCCAGTTGCCGCGCCACCTGTTCATCGACGAGGCGCTGGCGACGCGGGCCTATGAAGACACCGCGTTGCCGATCGGGCAGGGCCAGACGATCTCCCAGCCGTATGTCGTCGCGCGCATGACCGAGGTCCTGATCGAGCATGCAATGCCGCGCCGGGTACTCGAGATCGGCACCGGCTCGGGCTATCAGTGCGCCGTGCTCGCATCGCTGGTCGAACAGGTCTACACGGTGGAACGCATCGATGAGCTGCTGCGCAACGCGCGGCGGCGGTTCCGCAAGCTCGGCCTGTCCAACATCCGCTCGCGCCACGATGATGGCCGGCTCGGCTGGCCGGAAGAAGCGCCGTTCGACGCGATCATGGTGACCGCGGCGGGCGCCGAGCTTGAGGACGCGCTGCTCGACCAGCTTGCCGCCGACGGAGTCCTCGTTGCCCCGGTGGGTCCGCCCGGTCACCAGGAGCTGCTGCGCGTGCGTGCCGGCGCGGACGGCTGGCAGCGCGAAAACCTCGGCGCGGTGAGCTTCGTGCCCTTGCTGGGCGGCGTCGCTTGAACGCCGGCCGTGGAGCGGAAATCCGTTGAAACTGTTCAAGCCGCTCTACGAGCGCGCCCTGAAGTGGGCCATGCATCCGCGCGCCGAGCCGCTGCTCGCCCTACTCAGCTTCGTCGAGGCCATCATCTTTCCGGTGATGCCCGAAGTCATGCTCGGGCCGATGGTGCTCGCGCGTCCGCAGCGCTGGGCGCGAATCGCGACCGTGAGCCTCGTGTTTTCCGTGCTCGGCGCGCTGGTCGGCTACGCGCTCGGGCACTATGCCTTCGCCTGGGCGCGCCCCCTGTTCGAATCGCTGGGCTGGATGGAGCGCATCGACCGCCAGGTCGGCGAACTGAGCGAGATCGCCGCGCAGAGTCCCTGGTCCGCCTTCTGGGTGCTCGTGATCGCCGGCTTCCTGCCGATTCCACTGAAGATATTCACCTGGGCATCAGGCATCGTCGGGGTGCCGCTGCTACCCTTCGTGGCGAGCATGATCATCGGTCGCGGCAAGCGTGTGTTCCTGCTGGCGGGCGCCATACGACTGGCCGGCCCGCGTGCGGAAGCCGCGCTGCACCGCTGGATCGAATGGATCGGCTGGGGCGTGCTGCTGGCGCTTGGCGTGGCAATCATCTACTTCAAGTTCATTCGTTAAGTGATTGAATTCATATCCAATCCGTCGAAAAGAGCCCTGTGCGGCCTTGCCTTCGCCATGGCCCTGGCGGGGTGCGCATCGACGCCGCCGGCCCCGGTCGAGGATCGCAGCCTCGGCGGGCACGGTCGTGGCCGCGAGGGCGCGGCGACGGGATCGCGACTGGCGCCTGGAAGCTACCGGGTGCGCCGTGGCGACACCCTGTACAGCATCGCGTTCCGCAATGGCCTCGACTATCGCGAGCTTGCCCGCGCCAACCGGATCGAGCCGCCCTACACGATCTATGTCGACCAGGTCATTCGTCTCGATACCGGTGCAGTCCGCGAGCGCCAGGCGGCCGCTCCGGCACGGCCTGCGCCCACGCCATCGCCCCGTGTTGCGGCGACGGATCGAAAACCACCGGTGCTGGCGTCAGGCGCAGCCAGACCGCCCGCATCGAATCCTGCGCCAGCGTCCGCCGCACAGGCCGCCGCGCCGGCGGCAGCTGCGCCGGCGTCCGCCGGCAACACGCCCGCGGCGGCCGAAACCGCATCCAGCGCCGGCATCGTCTGGCGCTGGCCGGCCGAAGGCCGGCGCGAAGCAGGTTTCGTGGCCGGCGACCAGACCCGCCAGGGCATCGACATTGCCGGCAAGTCGGGCGATCCGGTGCGCGCGGCGGCGGATGGCGTGGTCGTCTACAGCGGCAACGGCCTGATCGGCTATGGCGAGCTGATCATCATCAAGCACGATGCCTCCATGCTCTCGGCCTATGGCCACAACCGCCGCCGCCTCGTCCAGGAAGGCGATCGCATCAAGGCCGGCCAGCAGATTGCCGAGATGGGATCTTCGAGCGCCAGCCGCGACATGCTGCATTTCGAAATACGCAGGAATGGCAAACCGGTTGACCCACTGGCCTACCTGCCCGCGCGATGAACCTGCCCGAAGCGCCCACGCGGGGATGGGGAATTTCCGCGTCCCGGAGCCTGTTTCAATGCCCATCCACGCGGGCTAAGCTTTCCCGATGAGCGCAGTCAGCCCCGCGGCATCCGCGTCCGAACCCGAGGTCGAGGAAATCCTCGAACTGCTCGATGCGATCGAGCCTGCCGACGAGGAAGTGCGCAGCTCGACCGGGGCCTACCTGAACGAGATCGGCATGATTCCGCTGCTCTGCGCGGAAGAGGAATGGGCCCTCGCCGAACGCGTCCAGGAGGGCGATGGCGAAGCGCGCCGGGGCATGATCGAGGCCAACCTGCGCCTGGTCGTGACGGTCGCCAGGAGTTATGTCGGGCGTGGCGTGCCGCTGATGGACCTGATCGAGGAAGGCAACATCGGGCTGATCCGCGCCGTCGAGAAATTCGAGCCGGAGCGACGCCTGCGCTTTTCGACCTACGCCATGTGGTGGATCCGGCATGGCGTGCAGCAGGCGCTCTCGCACCAGGGCAGGACCGTGCGCATCCCGGTGCACGTGCTGCGCGAGCTGGCCCAGGTCCTGCGCGCCAATCGCGAGCTGACCGCGCAGCGCGGGCGGGCGCCGACGCTGGACGAACTTGCCCAGGCCGTCGGCAAGCGGACTTCGGATGTCGCCGAACTGTTCCGCGTCAACGAACACATCAGTTCACTCGACGCCCCGATGTCGGAGGGCGACGACCGGACGATGATCGATCATCTCGTCGACGAGGAGGAAACGGCTTCGCCGACGCAGCGGGAAAGTGCCGGCGGCGGCCAGTTGCAACACTGGCTGGCGGCCTTGAAGCCACGCCAGCGGCTGGTTCTCGAGCGGCGTTTCGGGCTAAACGGAGAGCCCGTGCATTCGCTGGCGGAAATAGCAGCGGATTTCGGTGTTTCGCGGGAACGTGTCCGCCAGATCCAGGAAGAGGCGCTCAAGCGCCTGCGTCATTTGTCCAGCCAGGATCAGGCCAGCGCCTGACCGCTGCCCGGCAGCGTGAACGCGGCGACCACCCGGCGTCCCTCCGTTGCGAGCAGGTTGTAGGTGCGGCCGGCGGCGGCGTTGTCCATGACCTCCACGCCGATGCCCTTGCGCAGGATCGGCAGCAACGCGGTCTGCGGCGGGAATGCCTGGCGCACGCCGGTACCGAGAATGACGACCTCGGGGTCCAGATCGAGCAGGGCTTCCATCGCCCGGGCGTCGATATCCGCCGGCGCGCGCACCGGCCAGTCCTCGACGACGTTGTCCGGGGCGATCAGGAAGCTGGCGAGCAGCTCCCGATCCACCACGACCACCGATCCAGGGCGCACGGCGCGGATGAAGAAATAGCCCTCGGCGCGGTCATGGGTCAGTTGCATCGGTCGCCTCCGACTACTTGGGCAAAGGCAGTTTCGGTGCCTTGTCGTTGCGTCGCCAGAGCGTGGCGGTATGGCCGACAACCTGAACGACTTCGGCGTCCGAGCCAGCGGTCAGCGCCTCGATCTGGGCCGTGCGCTCCTCGCGGTCACCGCCGGAAAGACGCACCTTGATCAGCTCGTGATGATCGAGGGCAAGCTGCATTTCGGCGATCACATTGGGCGTGACGCCCTTCTGGCCGAGCATGACGACAGGGCTGAGCGAATGGGCGAGTCCGCGCAAATAGCGCTTCTGGAACGAGGTAAGAGGCATGAACGGAGTCCGAATGCGGATGGGTGGCCCGCGGAGATGCGCGCCTTTCGGGGTATTATGAGGGCAATCCCATGGCTGACAAACGCGCCGGGCGCGGAGTAAATGCGACGTGGCGCGTAGCAAATCCAGTTCCCGCTGGCTCCAGGAGCACTTCAGCGACCCGTATGTGAAGCGTGCCCAGGCTGAAGGCTGGCGCTCGCGCGCGGTGTTCAAGCTTGATGAGCTGATCGATCGCGACAACCTGCTCAAACCGGGAATGCTCGTCGTCGATCTGGGCGCTGCGCCCGGAGGCTGGTCGCAGATGGTTCGTGAACGCCTCGGCGACAGCGGGCGAATTGTCGCACTTGATATCCTGCCGATGCAGGGCATCGGCGGCGTCGACTTCATCCTCGGCGACTTTCGCGAGGATTCGGTGCTGAAGCAGCTGGAAGAGGTGCTCGATGGCGGCAGGGTCGATCTTGTGCTTTCCGACATGGCCCCCAACATGAGCGGTGTCGGGGCGGTCGATCAGGATCGTTCGATGCTGCTGGCCGAACTGGCCGCAGAATTTTCACGCGCCCATCTACGCAAGGGCGGGGCATTCCTGACCAAGCTGTTCCAGGGCCAGGGATTCGATGAATACATACGGCGCTTGCGCGGTGATTATGCGCAGGTCAGCATCCGCAAGCCCAGGGCGTCACGGGCGCGCAGCAACGAAGTCTATGCACTGGCGACTGGCAAGCACCTTTGATCCAGGGTCACTGCAGGAGGAATCTGGAAAAAGATGAACGACATGGCAAAGACTCTGCTGCTCTGGGTGGTCATAGCGGTTGTGCTGCTGACGGTATTTCAGAGCTTCAATCCGCGAACCGCCTCGACCAAGGACATTTCGTATTCGGAATTCATGCAGGCGGTGCGCGACAAGCGCGTCGACGAAGTGCTCGTGCACAACGACGGGCGCACCGTAGAGGCCAAGCTGCAGGATGGCTCGAACATCCGCACGACCGTGCTTCCGACCGAACAGTCGCTGGCGGAAATCGAGCGCGACGTGCAGAAGGTGAAGGTCGAGGCGACCGATCCGGGCATGCCGCTGGTCCTGCGCCTGTTGTTCGACTGGCTGCCGATCATCATCTTCATCGGAATCCTGTTCTACTTCATGCGCCAGATGCAGGCCGGCGCCGGCGGGCGCGGGGCGATGTCGTTCGGGCGGTCGCGCGCCAAGCTGCAGGGCGAGGACCAGGTCAAGATCACCTTCGCCGACGTGGCGGGCTGCGATGAAGCCAAGGAAGAGGTTTCCGAGCTCGTCGAGTTCCTGCGCGATCCATCCAAGTTCACCAAGCTCGGCGGCAAGATCCCGCGCGGCGTGCTGATGGTCGGTTCGCCCGGTACCGGCAAGACCCTGCTGGCCAAGGCCATCGCCGGCGAGGCCAAGGTGCCGTTCTTCTCGATTTCCGGTTCGGACTTCGTCGAGATGTTCGTCGGCGTCGGCGCCGCCCGCGTGCGCGACATGTTCGAGCAGGCCAAGAAGCAGGCGCCCTGCATCATCTTCATCGACGAGATCGATGCCGTCGGCCGCCACCGTGGCGCAGGCCTGGGTGGCGGACACGACGAGCGCGAGCAGACCCTGAACCAGTTGCTGGTCGAGATGGACGGCTTCGAAGGCAGCGAGGGCGTCATCGTCATCGCCGCGACCAACCGTCCCGACGTGCTCGATCCGGCCCTGCTGCGTCCGGGCCGCTTCGACCGCCAGGTGGTCGTGCCGCTGCCTGATCTGAAAGGCCGCGAGCAGATCCTCAAGGTGCACATGCGCAAGGTGCCGCTGGCGGCCGATGTCGAACCGCTTACGATTGCGCGCGGAACGCCCGGATTCTCCGGCGCCGATCTCGCCAACCTGGTCAACGAGGCGGCGTTGTTCGCCGCGCGCGGCAATTCGCGCGATGTCGGCATGAACGACTTCGAGCGCGCCAAGGACAAGATCATGATGGGCGCCGAGCGCCGCTCGATGATCATGAGCGATGACGAGAAGAAGCTGACCGCCTACCACGAGGCCGGCCACGCCATCATCGGCAGGCTCGTGCCGGACCACGATCCGGTCTACAAGGTCACCATCATTCCGCGCGGTCGCGCGCTCGGCGTCACCATGTACCTGCCCGAGAACGACCGTTACAGCTACAACAAGGAAAACCTGATCAGCCGGCTGTGCTCGCTGTATGGCGGCCGCGTCGCCGAAGAGCTGATCTTCGGGCCGGACAAGGTCACTACCGGTGCGTCCAACGACATCGAGCGCGCGACCAAGATGGCGCGCAACATGGTCACCAAGTGGGGTCTGTCCGACAAGCTTGGTCCGATCGCCTATGGCGAGGAAGAGGATGAAGTGTTCCTCGGCCGTTCGGTGACCCAGCACAAGAACGTGTCCGACGAGACGGCGCGGCGGATCGACGAGGAAGTGCGCGAGATCCTCGACCGCGCCTATGCGCGCAGCACCGAGCTGCTCACCGAAAACCTGCCCAAGCTGCATGTGATGGCGGAAGCCCTGCTGCAGTACGAGACGATCGACGCCAAGCAGATCGAGGAGATCATGACCGGGCAGGAAGTCAGTCCGCCGAAAGGCTGGACCGACGATTCCGGCAAGGGCCCTGGATCGGGTACTGGCGGCGCCAAGCCGCGCGGCGAAAGTCCGATCGGCGGACCGGCCGTGCAATCGCGCAGCGGCCCGGAAATCTGACATCCCGCCACCCTGAAGTGAAATGAAAAGGCCGCCCCCGGGCGGCCTTTTCGTTGCTGGTGACGCCGCAAACCCGGTCAGTTCACCGCGGCGTGGATCCCGGCAGCGCGAATCGCACTGGCCATCGCCGGCAATGGCCGGAGTCCACCGCTCTTTGCACATGTGGCCTTCTTGCGCGTGCCGAAGCCGGCTGGCCGGGCGACCAGGCGCAGATGGCAATGCCGGCCCGAACCTGATCTTGCGGCTTCTTCAGCGAACGGTGAAACTCCGTCCCTCAACTCTTGCGTGCCGGGAACAGGCGGGGGCGAGTTTGGCGGAGCATCGGGGATTTCTGGCTGAACTCGGGCGCCGCAACGTGCTGCGTGCCGGCACCTTCTATGTCGCCGCGGTCTGGGCGCTGGCCCAGGGCATCGCCCAGCTCGGCCCCTCGCTGGGCCTGGCCGACACGGCGACACGCTGGTTCCTGGTCGCCGCGGCAATCGGTTTTCCGTTCTGGCTGCTGTTCGCCTGGTTCTACGAATTCACGCCGCAGGGCTTCCGGCGCGAGACTGAAGTGGCGCCAGAGGACTCCATCGCCCACGCCACCGGGCGCAAGCTGGATTTCTGGATCATCGGCGTGCTGGCGATGGCCGTGGTGCTGCTGCTCACCGACCGCTTCGTGGTGCGGCAGGACGCGACCGCCGCCATCCCGGAGCAGTCGATCGCGGTGCTGCCGCTGGCCAACGAGGGCGGCAATCCTGGCGACCAGTATTTTTCCGATGGCCTGTCCGAGGACATGATCACGGCGCTGTCGCAGCTGGACGGGCTGAAGGTGATCAGCCGCAACTCCTCGTTCCAGTTCCGCGATTCGCGCGAGCCCAGCGCCAGCATCGGCCACAAGCTGGGCGTGGCGCATCTGCTGGAAGGCTCGGTGCGCCGCGCCGGCGACACGGTGCGCATCAGCGCCAGCCTGGTGAAGGCTGCCGATGGGACGACGGTGTGGTCGCAGCGCTTCGACCGCCCCTACCGCGAGCTGTTCGCGCTGCAGGACGAGATCACCCGCGCGGTGAGCGGGGCGCTGGAGGTGCGCCTGTTGCCACAGGCCGCCGGCGCCGCGCAAAGCGACCGGCCGCCCAGCGGCGACCTGGCCGCCTACGACGCCGTGCTGCAGGGCAACTTCCATTACGCGCAGGGCAACGAGGCGCACATCCGCGAGGCCATCGCCGCCTACCAGCGCGCGCTGGCGCTGGATCCGGACTACGCCCATGCCTACGCCAGGCTCGCCTATGCGCAACTGCGGATGGCGAACTTCGGCCTGGCTCCAGATCAACTGCCGCTGATCCTTGAACAGGCACGACAATCGGCGGCGACGGCACGTCGTTTGGGTCCGAACCTTGCCGATGCCTACGCGGCCGAGGGATGGGTTCTCGACCGGGTGGACAGTAACTTTGAAGGCGCCCTGGCGGCTCTCGGCAAGGCCGGCGCGCTGGCGCCGCGCAATTCGTCAGTCGTGCTGCGCACGGGCGTGATCCAGGCGGGGCTGGGACAGTGGTTCGCGGCAGTCGCGACCCTGCAGCGCGCGGTGGCGCTGGACCCCCTGTCCGGCGATGCCTACTTCGACCTGTCGCTGCCGCTGACTCAGCTAGGCCGCTACGCGGAGGCCGAGGCTGCGCTGCGCCGGTCTCTGGCATTGCAGCCCGATGGAACCCAGGGCCATGCCTTCCTTGCCATTGTCCAGGTCCTGGAAGGCGAAGCGGCGATGGCGGTGGCCAGCGCCCGCCAGGAGCCCGACCCGTTCTGGCGGCAGTGGGCGCTGGCCATTGCCTTGCATGCCAATGGCGAGCAGGCAGCCGCGGACGTCGCCCTGCAGGAACTCATCGCCGCTCATGCGGACGACGCGGGTTCGCAGATTGCCCAGGTGTATGCGGTGCGGGGCCAGCCCGACGAGATGTTCCACTGGCTCGAGCATGCGCGCCAGTCCGACCCCGGCGTGCGGGAAGTGCTTTCCTTGGCGCTCCTCGGGCGTTACTACGCCGATCCGCGCTTTGCCGTGTTCTGCAAGAGCGTGGGGCTTCCGCCACCGCCAGTGCGGACTGTCGCCGGCGCAGCCGACGGATGACCGCCCGGCAGGGGCGCTGCGCTTGCTCGGCGCAAGCGCTCACGGCGCTGCGCCGCCGCGGTGTAGCCTGTGCGCCTTTCCCCGCAGGCATCCGCCATGTTCGACACCTCTCCACAACTCGACTGCGCCGGGCGCATCCTCAAGCTTGATCGGCCCCGCGTCATGGGCATCATCAACGTGACCCCGGATTCGTTCTCGGACGGCGGCGAACACGACCGGCTCGAGGCCGCGGTTGCCCATGGCCTGCGCCTGGCCTGCCGAGGGCGCCGACCTGCTCGACGTCGGCGGTGAGAGCACGCGTCCGGGCGCCGACGAAGTTTCCGTCGAGGAGGAATTGCGGCGCACGATTCCGGTCATCGAGCGCCTGGCGAAGGAAACGTCGCTGCCGATCAGCATCGACACGAGCAAGCCCGAGGTCATGCGCGCGGCGGTGGCCGCCGGCGCCGGCATGATCAATGACGTCATGGCCCTGCGCCGCGAGGGTGCGCTCGAAGCGGCGGCGGAACTTTCCGTCGTCGTCTGCCTGATGCACATGCAGGGCGAGCCGCGCTCGATGCAGGACGCACCGGAATACGACGACGTCGTTGGCGACGTGCACCGTTTTCTTTCCGATCGCGTTTTCGCCTGCCAGCTTGCCGGCATCGACAAGAAGCGGATCGTGGTCGATCCGGGATTCGGTTTCGGCAAGACGCTCGAACACAACCTGGCCCTGTTGCGCGAATGCGGGCGCTTCGCCGAAATCGCGCCGTTGCTGGTCGGCCTTTCGCGCAAGTCCATGATTGGAAAATTGACCGGACGCGAGGACGCCAGCCAGCGCGCCAATGGGTCGGTGGCGGCGGCGCTGATCGCCGCGGAGCGCGGCGCATCGATCGTGCGCGTGCACGATGTGGCCGCCACGGTCGATGCGATGCGCATCCTTGCGGCGGTGGCACCGGCGCGGACGGCGCCGGCACGCGCTCGCCCGGCATCCCCGGCCGCGCTCTGGGATGACGACTGACGTGCAGGGCGGTGTCGGCGATGGCTGCCGCGCCTGAACGCGGTGCCGACGAGCACGCCGTCGCTTTTTGCGTTTTAATGGGGGTCCGGCACCCGGCAACGAATGCGGGAACCTCATTGCGTGGAGGGCGCACCGATGAAACCGTTCAAGATCTGCCTCGTCATCGCCATGACCTGTGCATGCAGCCCGTCGATGGCCGCGGAGTCCTGGCAACCGTACGTGACCTCGGGGGGCGCCATGGCCGGCGTCCAGCCCATCGACGCCATGATGGTCGTCGACTGCCTGCTGCCCGGCCAGATGCGCCGCTCCGGCGCGATGTCCTACATGGGCCCGCGCCTGCCGGTGAAGACGACTGCGCAGCTGTGCGCCATGCGCGGCGGCGAATACGTCGCCTATGATCGCGCCAGCCTGGAGTCGAGCCTGGCGGTGTGGATGGAAAAAGCCAAGGGGGGCGATGCGCTGGCCCAGTTCTACGTCGGCCAGATCTACGAGAAGGGCATGGACTCCGCGCCCGACTACGAAGAGGCGGCCGCCTGGTACCGCAAGGCCGCGGCGTCCGGATCCAATGAAGCGAAGTTGTCGCTGGCGTCGATGATGGAAAGCGGTCGCGGCATGGCCGTGGACACGACTGCCGCCGTGAATCTCTATCGCGAGGCAATGGGCATCACCGGCAACGACCTGGTCAGCAAGGAGGAAGCCGACAGCCGCGTCGCCGAGGTCGAGCGTCGCAACGCGCAATTGCGCAGCGAGCTGGCCATGCAGCGCGCCGAAGCCGATGCCCAGGTGAATCGCTTGCAAGGCGAGATTGGTGCGCTGAAGGCCGCCAACGCCAGCCAGCAACGCGACGCAAGCAAGATGGCTGCGCTCGAGCGATCCCTGAAGCAGGCCATCGAACAGCGCAGCGAAACCGAGCGCAAGCTGGCCGAAGTCCCGGCAAGGCAGGCCAATGAGACGACTGGCGGGCTGGCCCAGACACGCAGCGTTCCGGCGCCCCTGCTTTCCTCCAACCCGGCAACGCCGGTGTCGGCCCAGGGCGTCAAGTTCGGCAAATACCACGCACTGATCATCGGCGTGCAGAACTACATCAGTTACGACCCGCTGAAGACGCCGATCAGCGACGCGCGCGCGATCGCCGATGTGCTCCAGCAGCGCTACGGCTTCGAGACCACGACCCTGCTCGACGCGGATTTTTCCTCGATCGTCGGCGGCATCGTTCAGTTGTCGACGAAGATCGGCCCGGATGACAACGTGCTGATCTATTTCGCCGGCCACGGCGTGTTGAATGCCGCGCAACGCGGATTCTGGCTGCCGCTCGATGCGCGCCAGAGCGAACGCAGCCCGGCCTTGCCAACGGAAACGCTGGCGGAGTTCCTCGCCATGTTCAAGGCGCGCAGCGTGCTCGTCATCGCCGATTCCTGCTTCGGCAGCGCGCTTTCCGGCGCAGTTGGTGCCTACACGGGCGGACCCGCCGAATACGCGGATGGCATCCCGAGCGGCTATCTCAGCCGCAAGGCGCGTTATGTCCTTTCTTCCGGCGGCCTGAGCCCGGTGCTCGACCAGGCCGGCGACGGACACTCGGTATTCGCCTCGGCCCTGCTCAAGGTGCTGCGCGAGAACAATCGCATCCTTACCCAGACCGGACTGGAACGCGCACTGGTTGAACCGGTGCGCGCCAGTTCGCAGCGGATCGGAATCGTGCAATCGCCGGACCTGAAAAAGGTGCGCGAGGCGGGCGACGCGGGCGGCGCCTTTTTCCTGGTGCCACGAAGCGTGCCGGACAAGGGCTAGGGGTATATCCTGCGGTGGTGGAATTGGCGGCAATGAGCCCATGCCAGTGGAAGACCCGCGCCACGGATGCGCGTGACTTGCGCGTCGATGCCAGGCACGGCAGGGCCCGTTCAATCGGCGGCACATCGGGGCGAACGGATTGGACCTGGATGTGCGCGGACGCCGGGAGCATCACATCCGGGCACGGTTAGCCCAGGCGGACCGAGTGCCGCCGCCACGCAAAATATCGGGGAGAGATAGCATGGCCAACGAACGATGCATGACGGGCGGGAACGGGATCGCGAGTTTGCTCGGAGTTCCGTTGGTCGCGGCGGTTATGCTGGTTGCCGGCGCCAGTCACACGGCCGCGGCGCAGTCGGTCACCGGGACGGCCCGCCTTGGCACGACGCTGAGCGTGCCGGCGAACCGGCTTGAGCGTGGCGCGACCAGCCAGTATCTCGTTCGCGTCGAGAATTCCGCTGCGGCCCAGCCTGGGGCGAAATTAAGCGTTCCCGGCGTCGCCGGGCTGACCAACCGGGGCTGGACGTGTTCTGCTTCGGCCGGCAGCGCCTGCGCCCGCGCGAGCGGGCAGGGCGACATTGACGAATCGCTCGATGGCCTCGCCGAGGGCGGCGCCCTCGAATTCCGCATCGATGCCGACGTCGCCGCGGCGCCGCCGGCATTTGTCGACATGGTCGCTACGACGCAGCTGCCGGCAGGAGCCCGATGCGCGGGCGGGGAAACACCACCCTGCCGCACGACGCTTTCCCTGCCGACCGGGCCGGCCTTGTCGCTGGACGTCAGCGCAACGGCGGTCGCGCTGGCGCCGGGTCAGGTCGTCGCCTACACCATTCGCCTGCAATCCGCGGGCGAGGGGACGAGCAGCAGCGGCACCGTGCTGCGCAGCCCGGTACCGAAGGGATTGATCAACAGCCACTGGACCTGCCAGTCGAATGCCGGAGCCTGCGCGCATGCCTCGGGCAGCGGCGGCGTCGAAGAGGTGCTCGGCGATTTCTCCGCCGGCGAGGTCCAGTTCCATGTCACCGCATCGGTGGACGCCAATCCCCCGGGCACGATCGTCCAGGCCGCCGCCGTCACTCCGCCGTTCGGCGGCACCTGTGCTGGCAATGCCGCCGTATCGCCATCCAGCCGCCAGGCCGTCTGCGCGGCCAGGCTGGCCCTGTCGACGACGCCACGCATCTTCGCCAGCAGGACTCCCGATTACAGCGCCGACGGCTACACCGTGGCAAACCGCTTCATGCTCGAGAACCGCGGCGCGAACGCGAATGGAAGCACGCTGAGCCTGCCGATGCCGCAGGGCGTCTCGGATCTGGGCTGGACCTGCAGCGCGGTCGGGGCGATCTGTCCGCAGGCCAGTGGCAGCGGCCCGATCGAGCAGACCGTGGGCGTGTGGCCGACATCGGGAATCCTGCGCTACGACGTGGTCTCCCGTCGTGACCCTGCGGCCCCTGCTGCCCTGGACCTCGCAATGACGGTCACGCCGCCGCGGCAGGGAACCTGCGGTTCGGCAGAACTCCGCTCGCCGTGCCAGGCGCTGGATGTGGCGAAACCCGACCACGCCACCCTGCGACTCACGCAAGGCGTGGACAAGCTCGGCGCCGTGCCCGGCCAGTCCGTCGTCTACACGGTCGATGTCTCCAATATTTCCTCCGATAGCGCGGCCACGAACCTCGTCCTCGACATCCCGCTTCCCGCCGGCATCGAGGCTTTCGGTTCATGGACCTGCGAGTCGGCCGGCGCGGCAGGGCACTGCCCGCTGGCTTCCGGCAGCGGTCCGATCCGCCAGCTCCTGGCGGAGCTCGCTCCCTCGGCAAGCCTGCGCTACTCGATCGACGCGGTGGTCGCGCAGCAGGCGCCTGCGACGATCAACGCCACGGCGCGGCTCACCGCTCCGGCGGCGGCAAGCCTGGGCTGCCTGTCGGCTTCGGGCATCGCGACCGCATGCGAGGCACGTTCCGAATTGTCGACCGTGCCGATCCTGGCCCTCGACCAGTCGCGAGTGGCCGGGAACCTCAACTCGGGTGGCGTGGCCGGTTATTCGTTCGAAGTACTCAACCTCGGCGCCGATGCCGGCAACGTCCGCATCGACGATGCCGTCCCGCCCGGTTTTTCCGGCGCGACATGGGCCTGCACGGGCCTCGGCATCGGTTGTCCGGCGCCGAGCGGCAGCGGCAAGGTTTCCGCATTGCTCGACCAGATGCCGGGCGGCTCCGGGCTGCGCTATCAGGTCTCGGCCCACGTTGATGCCAACCCGCCGCAGTCGATCTCCAATGTCCTTACCGCCATGCCGGCGCCGGGCGGACGCTGCCACAGCGGAGCGGCGGATCCGCTGACGGCAATGCCTTGCGTGGAGCGGACCAGCACGAACCTGGCGCCGTTGCTCGAGCTGACCCAATCGGCGGCGCAGCGACAGTTGCTGGTCGGCGGCATCGCCAATTTTGCAGTCACGCTGAAAAACCTGGGCAGCCTGGCCAACGGTGCCCTGCTCGATATCCCGCTGCCGGAAGGCATCGAGCGCGTCGACTGGACGTGTACCGGTTTCGCCGGCGCCGTCTGCCCCACGGCTTCGGCCAGTGGCCCGGTCAGCGAGACGATTCCCGCGCTGCCTGCCGACGGCTCGCTCAACTATTCGATCCGGGCCGTCATCGCCCAGGATGCCGCGACCAGCATTGCCGAGGTCGCGACGGTCACCCCGCCAGCGAACGGCCGCTGCGCCGGTGACCGCTGCTCCGACTCGCTCGCGGTGGCGTTGACCGCGGTACCGGCGGCCCACCTGGATGTCGCCATGACTCCTCTGCGCGCCTGGGCGCCAGCCGGCTCCTCGCCGGTCTGGACCATCGACGTGCGCAATCTCGGTGCCGAGACGGCCAGGGATTTCACGATTGCCAACCCCGCACCCGGTGATGGCCTGGCGATCGTCAGCTGGACCTGCGCCGGCATCGAGTGTCCTGCCGCGCAAGGCACCGGGCCGATCAACCAGGTGGTCAAGTCGCTGGCCGTGTTCGACTCCGGCGCCAGCAACCCGTCGGCGACACCAGGGCGGCTGCTGTTTACCGTGATCGGCCAGCTCGACAGCCAGCCCGGGCCCGAGGCGAAACTCGCTGTCGAACTGACGCCGGCCAGCGGGGACACCTGCGCACCGGTCGGCTGCGTGACCGAGTCGGTGTTGCCGACGCATCCCGGACGGCATGTCGCAAGTCACGATCGACCTGCAGGCGGACACGTTCACGGCATCGCCGAATAGCACAATCCAGTACACATTCTCGATCTCCAATACGGGTGGTACGTTCCTGACCAACGTCAACGCCTACAGTGTCGAACCGGCGCAGATCGCATCCTCCACCTGGACCTGCACAGGCAACGGCGTGGCCTGCCCGTCGGCAAGTGGCTCGGGCCCGATCAACGAAATCATCGCGTCGATTCCGATCAGTTCGTCGGTGACCTATTCCATTACGGCGCAGACTGGCAACAACGTGCAGCCGGCCATCGATTACGAGGTGGGAGTCAATGTCGACACTTCAGTGGTTTGCGTTCCGACGAGCTGTGCGACCCTGCTTTCGATTCCGGGAGAATTCGAGCACTCGCTCACGCTGACCGCCAATGTGTCGCAGATCGTGCCGGACGGCACGGTCCGCTATACCTACCGAGTCGCGAATACCGGTGGCAGCGATGGTTTCGGCATCGACGTCTACACGATCGAGCCGCAGGATTTCGTGTCGACGACATGGACTTGCGTCGCAGCGGGCGAGGCATTCTGCAGTCCTGCCGGCACCGGGCCCATCAATGATTTCATTCAGCGGGCTTCCGCGCGGCTCTTCGTCACATACACGATCGATGCGGTCGCAGCGTCGACGCTTGCGCCCATCATCGATTTCCGCGGCGGAGTGTGTTCGGCGGCCAGCCGGTAGGGACCACTGCACCGCAAGGCCAGTTGAACTGCGTGCCTCCGCAGGCTGCCAGGTCACGCTCTCGCTGCCGAGCGGGTCCGGTCCGCCGGCGCGGCTCAGTATCAGCAAGACAGCCGACCGCACGGTTCTCGACCCGGGCGGCAACGTGCGCTATACGGTGAATATCGTGAACACCGGCAACGAAGATGCGAGGTCGGTGCGCCTTGCCGATTCCATTCCGAACGGACTGACTTCGTTTGCATGGTCCTGCGTGGCAAGCGGCGATGCGTTCTGTCCGCAGAGTTCGGGCAGCGGCCCGCTGGACGAGTTCTACGAGTTCATGCCGATCGGTTCCTCGCTGACCTACTCGATCGACGCCACCGTCGCCGGATCCGCCTCCGGCACGGTGACCAATCGCGCGGCGCTGGTCGCAGACAACATCGTCTGCACGCCCGGCAGTTGCCAGGCGGTCGCCTCGCTGCCGGTGCGGCAGTCGGCGACGGCCATCACGGTGACCAAGTCCGCTTCGCCGGCTTCCGGCACGCCGGTCAGCGCGGGGCAATCGATTGCCTGGAGCGTGATCGCCAGCAACGCCGGCACGGCCAGCAGCGCACCGGTCGTGTTGACCGACACGCTGCCGGTTTCGGTGACCGGAATAAGCGTCGTGCCGGATTCGGGCGTGAGCTGCAACACGCTGGCGCCGGCTCCGGGCAGCAGCCTGGTGTGCACGGTCGCCGCCGGGTTCAGCGGCGATCGTGGCGTGGATATCTCGGCCACCGTGGCGGCAGATGTCAGCAATGCCGTCACCAATACGGTCAGCGCCAGCGGAGCGGATGCACCGGCTTGCGTTTCCTGCACGGTCAGCAATCCCATCCTGGCGTCCGTCGACGTCGGCATCGCGAATCCGCGCGCGTTCTCGGCAGCGGGCATTCCGGGCACCCTGATCGATATCGCCAACATGTCCTCGGCAACGGCCTCGGCAACCGTGGTGACGGTCACGCCGGCCTCGGCACTGCGCCTGTTCGCCACCTATTCCGGCGGCTGCACCGCGACGCCGGGTGCCGGAGGCAGCGTCACGGTGAGTTGTCCGAATCCACCGACGTCCCAGGGCGTCAGTTGTTCGGCCAACAGCTGCTCGCTGGCCTCGCTCCCGCAGAACGCGGCGGTCACCCTGTTCGTGGCGCTCAATGCGGGCGCGACGGCGACGGTCACGGCGAATGTTCCGGGCGATGCCGATCCATCCGACAATACCGTTGTTCTGCCGATCGGGGGTACGCCATGATTGTCCGCAAGCGCCGAACGGCTGCACCGCGCGTCCTGACGCGCCTCGTTTCGATATTGCTGCCGATCGCGGTGCTGCTTCCGGCGCCCGCATGGGCCTATCAGGAACTCGTCGTCGTGCGCAAGAACGGTCGCACCTCGACTTATGTCAGCCAGTCCAAGGTCGCCGGCGCCAACGGGGCGGTCTGTGCGGATGACAGCGTTGCGTTCGCATTCACGGTCGAGCCGCGCGAAGGTGTCAGTACCGTCGAACTCCAGCGTGGCGTCGATGTCTCGCGCGATTTCGTCCTCGACGTGACCCTGACCTGTTCGACGCTGCAGGGTTCGGCCCTGGTGCCCTTCGACGCGCTCGCCGGGACCGCCGTGAGCGGCACCGACTATCTGTCCACGCCTGGCGTCGCCATGTTGAACCTGACCGGTGCGCAGGGCGGCACGGCAGCGCCAGTCGCCGCGACCGTGCGCGTGGAGTTGCTCGGCAGCGGCCAGTCGGGAACGCAAACGCTGTCGATCGTGCGCACCGAGGGTTCGTTCCAGGGATCCTCGGCGAATGGCAGCCCCGTGGTCGGCACCATTCCGGGCAGCAATGCCCCGATCATCGCGATCACGATCCTCGGCCAGGCCACGATCGAGGAAGGCGCCGGTATACCTGCCGGGGATCGATCCGGCCGCCGACGAGATCAGCTCGGCGACGACGCGTTTCTGCCGGGCGGGCGGCGGCGGATCCGGTTCCGCGGGTTGCGCTGCCACGCAGGGCGCTGCCGACCTCATCGCCAATCCGGCGACGCCAGCCGACGTACGCCAGGTCGCCAGCGTCGTCCTTGAAAACAACCTGCTCGCCATCGCGCCCGACGAAACCACGGCGATCGCGTTCGTTGCACCGGCCATCGCGAACGGGCAGTCCAACAACCTCGGCGGGCGTCTCGCCGAAATGCGCTCTGGAATTCCCGGGGGAACCATCAGCGCCAGCGGGCTTACCTTCATGAGCAATGGAGTGCCGCTCTCGTTCGGCAGCCTTGCCTCGCTGCTGGGCGTCGATGACGACGAGTCCGCGCGCAACGAGGAGCAGCGGACCCTGCTCGGTGGCACGCGCCTTGGCATGTGGGTCAACGGCACGCTGGGTTCGAGCGACAGCAATCGCCGCGCTGCGAACTCGGGCTTCAAGTCGGATACCTGGGACCTGACCGGTGGCATGGATTACCGCTTCACCGACCAGTTCTTCGCCGGCGTGGCAATCGGCTACTCAAGCATGAACGCCGACTATTCCGGCGACCAGGGATCGCTCGACGCGAAGGCGAGGTCACTGCACGTCTACTCGGGCTATTCGCTGCCCAATGGACTCAGTTTCGATGGCTCGGTCAGCGCCATGCGCAGCGACTTCACGCAGAAACGCGTGATCGAGCTCTATGCGCTGGACGCCTCGGGCACGAGCTACCAGTCGCTGGGACGCGACATTGCAACCGGCGACCCGACGGTCAACCAGTATGGCGCGAATTTCGGCGTGACCTACACGATCATGCGCGGCACCTGGACGATCGCCCCGCAGGCCCAGTTCTCGGTGTTGCGAACCACCTACGACGCATTCCAGGAACGTGGTCCGTCCGAGTTCAACCTGAGCTACCAGGAACGGCGCAGCAACAGCCAGTCGTTCTCGATAGGCAGCTACTTCGACCGCACGTTCGCGACCTCGGTCGGTGCATTCAGGCCCTATCTGCGCGCATTCTATTTCGCCGACAGCGGCTCTTCGAAAGACCTGCTGTCGAGTTTCGTGCTGGCCGACTCGGACGGCAGCCAGCAACCGCTGTCGATATCGATGCAGGAGCCGGATCGTCGCTATGGGACCGCTGAAATCGGTCTCGGTTTCAGCCGTCCGATCGGCACGCGTACGGTCGATTTCAATTTCGGCTACATGCAGACCTTCAGTTTCCAGGATCTGGACCGCTGGGCGGTGCGATTCGACGTGAGGTTTCCCCTGTGATCCACATGGTTGATCCGGGCGAGAACGCATGAACGGCAAGAAGCCAGGGCCGGACGACGATGAGGCGAGCGGCTCCGCGGCACCTGGGAATCCGGCGCAGCAGGGCGCCGAAAGCGGGGAAGCGCCTACGCGCCTGATGCCGGGACGCACGGCGGAACCAGGAGCTTCCGGACCGGCGGAGGAGGCGACGCGCATCCTCGAGCGGAAAGAGCCGGCGACGGTGGTGATCGACCGCGGCAATTACGAGGAGAGCGCCGCGGCTGCAACCCGGTTGCTCGCGCCAAAGCCGGCCGACAGTGCGGGGGCTGGTGCATCGAAGGCGCCGGTGACGAATGTCTCGATGCCGCACATGAGCCCGCCGGCATCGCCGCCGGCGACATCGGTGTCCGTCCCGGGCGCACCGATCATGCAGGTATCGGCGCCGCGCACCGGACAGTCGGCGACGCCGTCGTCCGCGCGCACGGCGGGCAGCGCGGCGGACCGCGACGAGCTGCCGAAGACCGGCGATTTCATCAAGGAACGCTTCGAGCTGGTCGAGGAGCTCGGCCGTGGCGGCATGGGTGCCGTCTTCCGCGCACGCGACGTCCGCAAGATGGAAGCGCTCGATCCGGATCCCTACGTCGCCATCAAGTTCATTTCAGGAAGCCTGATCGGATTCGATCGCGCATTCGTCGCGCTGCAGCGGGAAGCGAAGAATGCGCAGGCCCTCAACCACCCGAATATCGTCAAGGTCTTCGATTTCGACCGTGATGGGCCGCTGGTCTACCTGACCATGGAGGTGGTCGAAGGTATCGCGCTGCATACGCGCATGCGCGCCGCGGCGACCAATCCGATGACCGCGGAGGAGCGGGCGCACCTGACCCACGGCATGCTCGCCGGCATGAGTTACGCGCACCTGCGCGACCTGTCGCATGCGGATCTGAAGCCGTCCAACATGATGATCGACCGCAATGGCGATCTGAAGATCCTCGATTTCGGCATAGCGCGCCGTCGCGAGTACGACACCGTCTTCGACGCCGACGACCTGTTTGCGCTGACCATCGACTACGCCAGTCCGGAAATGCTCGCCCGGCAACGCCCGACGCCGGCCGACGATGTCTATGCGCTGGGCTGCATCATCTATTCGATGCATGCGGGTGCGCATCCCTTCAATCACGTCCGTGCCGATCTGGCGCGCAATGAAAACATGCGCCCCGAACGGCCGGCCTCGCTCACGCGGGTGCAATGGCAGGCATTGCGCAAGGCGCTCGCGTTCAGCCGCGAGCAGCGATTCGCCGACGCGGCGGAGTTCCAGCGGGCCTTCGAAGCCCCGGACTGGAGGAAACTCGGTGGCGTGGCCGCGGCAATCCTGTCCGTGCTGCTGGTCGTCGCCTGGTTCGCCGCCGACCCGGTGCAGAGCTGGATGACGGTATCGGGATTGGATGCCGAACAGGCGGCGTCCCTCGAGCGCAGCCTCAAGGATGGCTCCGAGTACCTGGCCGGCGGTTATGCGGAAGACGCGGTATACGCCTTCGCCGAGGCGCTTGCCCTGGATTCGCACAACGCGGCCGCGCGTGGTGGCGCAAAGTCCGCGATCACGACGCTGCGCGGCAAGCTGCCGCCGGAGCAATATCGCCGCTACCTCGAATCGCAACTGCAGGAAGAACGCAATCCGCCCTGGCTGAAGGACTGGATCGGCTCGGAACTGGCGAAGCTTCCCAGGCGCTGACCGCGCGCAGCTTCGATGCCGTTTGCACGTTTGCATTGACGCGAACCCTTGGCGACATTACCATTCCGCGCCTTTCCGGTAGTCGTAACCGTATCGGGCTAGCCCGAAGAATCGAAGTCGGCGGGGTATAGCGCAGTCTGGTAGCGCGCCTGCTTTGGGAGCAGGATGTCGGGGGTTCGAATCCCTCTACCCCGACCAATCCGGTTCCCGGTCATGTGGACGAATCGGTGAAACGTTCGCTTTCGCCGCACCGCTCGGGATGGTTTGCTGCGACAATTCGGCATCACGATGCGCCCGTAGCTCAATTGGATAGAGCATCGGCCTTCTAAGCCGACGGTTGCAGGTTCGATTCCTGTCGGGCGCGCCACGCCTTGCGCAGTGGTTGCGCCGGAAAGCGAGAAGGCGGTTGTCCAGGACAGGTGGCGCGGGTAGGCCCTTGCGGGACGTGTGAAGTGAGGTTGCTGTAACGTTTGACGCAATGGTGGGCGTAGCTCAGTTGGTTAGAGTCCCGGATTGTGATTCCGGATGTCGGGGGTTCGAGTCCCCTCGCTCACCCCAATTCCTGTGTTCCGCTGGTTTTCCAACGGATCGCGTTTTGCTAAACTTGTTTGTCTGTTCGGGTCGTTAGCTCAGTTGGTAGAGCAGTTGACTCTTAATCAATAGGTCGAAGGTTCGAATCCTTCACGACCCACCAAACAGACCTTGTTCCCGCCGCGGCCAACGGCCGCGATTCCTGCGGACCCCGGCGGCAGGCCGGACGGATTGCCAGGCACCAGGCGTTGCGAATGTGGCGGAATTGGTAGACGCGCTGGATTTAGGTTCCAGTGGGGCAACCCGTGAGAGTTCGAGTCTCTCCTTTCGCACCAAATCGAAAGAACCCGATGCAAGTCCTTTAGCGGCAACGAGGGAAAGCGGACCGCCTTTGCCTTTCAAGGGCAAGGAAAGAACCCGATGCAAGTCCTTTAGCGGCAACGAGGGAAAGCGGACCGCCTTTGCCTTTCAAGGGCAAGGAAAGAACCCGATGCAAGTCCTTTAGCGGCAACGAGGGAAAGCGGACCGCCTTTGCCTTACAAGAGCAAGGAAAAAGCCCATTGCCGGTTCTCTAGCGGCAACGAGGGAAAGCGGACCGCCTTTGCCTTTCAAGAGCAAGGAAAAGGCCCATTGCCGGTTCTTTAGCGGCAACGAGGGAAAGCGGACCGCCTTTGCCTTTCAAGAGCAAGGAAAAGGCCAATTGCCGGTCCTTTAGCGGCAACGAGGGAAAGCGGACCGCCTTTGCCTTTCAAGAGCAAGGAAAAGGCCAATTGCCGGTCCTTTGGCGGCAACGAGGGAAAGCGGACCGCCCTTGCCTCTCAAGCGCAAGGAAAAGAACCCAGCCCCGGCGTTTCGGCGTGAAGCCGCAAGAGTGCACCTGTTCCCGCATTCGGCTGCTGCCGGGCTCTTCTCAAGAAAACCACAAGCAGTACAGTGCCTTGCAGGCGAACGGCCGTTGCCGCCAGCGGTGAGGCCGGGCAGGCGCGGGCCGCGCAACGCGAAATGCCCAAATCGCACTCCAACCCCTGCGATTCCACGCCACAATGCTTTATGATTGTCGGCTAGCCACGCCCGGCACAAGGTCGGGTTCTGTCGTTTCAAGGAGCATCCATGCAAGTTTCGGTTGAGAACGTCGGCAATCTCGGACGCAAGCTGACTGTGCGCATACCTGCCGCGCGCCTCGAGGATACGGTTCGCAATCGTGTCCAGGAAATGGGCCGCAGCGCGCGTCTCAAGGGATTCCGCCCCGGCAAGGTGCCGACCAAGGTGATCGAGCAGCGCTTCGGTGCGCAGATCCGTGGTGAAGCCCTGTCCGAGCTGATCGGTTCGACGTTCCAGGAAGCCGTCAATACCGAGAAACTGCGACCGGCCATGCAGCCGTCGATCTCGACCAGCGGCAAGCCCGACAACGGCGAAATCGAATACACCGCGACCTTCGAGGTAATGCCGGAGATCGGCGCCCTCGACGTCAGTGGTCTCGAGATCGTCAGGCAGACTTCCGCCGTCGAAGATGCCGATGTCGACTCGATGATCGAGACCCTGCGCCAGCAGCGTCGCAGCTGGAACCCGGTCGATCGCGCCGCCCAGGCAGGCGACATGGTGCTGTTCGAATTCTCCGCGCAGGCCGCGGATTTCCGCTACCCGGAAACCGATACCGACCGCGTCGGCACCATCGTCGGTTCGGATGCGCTGTTCAAGGACCTCGAAGACCAGCTCGTCGGCCACGTCGTTGACGATGCCTTCGAGGCGGACCTCGATTTCCCGGCGGATTTCCGCATCGAGGGCCTGGCCGGCAAGTCGGCGCGTGCAAGCTTCAAGATCGTGCGCGTGCAGGAACCGAAGTTGCCGCAGCTCGATGATGCCTTCCTGGCGACCTTCGGGGTCAACGAAGGCGGGCTGTCGCGTTTCCGCGAGGATGTGCGGGCCAACCTGGAACGCGAACTGTCGGCCGCGCTCGCCTCGCGGCTGAAGGCTTCGGCCGTCGAGAAGCTCATCGATGCCCATGCGGATCTCGAGCTGCCGCAGGGCCTGGTCGAGAGCGAGGCGCGTGAACTGGCCCGCCAGTCGGCCGGTGACAAGAAGGAAGCGGTGGCCCACGAGCCGTTCCTGCCAGCCGCGCGCCGTCGTGTGGCCGGCGGCATGCTGCTGGCCGAAATCGCCCGGCAGAACCAGATCCGCATCGACACGCGCCGGGTTTCCGAAGCCCTGACCGCGATAGCCTCGACCTACGAAGAGCCGCAGCAGGTCGTTGAACTCTACTCGAAGGATCCCCAGTTGATGAGTGGGCTGCAGAGCCGGGTCCTCGAGGACCAGGTCATTGACTGGATAGCCCAGAATGCCAAGGTCAGCGAACAGAAGCTTTCCTTCAGCGAAGTCATGCGTCCTGGTGCCTGAGCAGCGGGACAACCGGAGATCCAAAATGTCCAGTCATTCACCGAGTCAGGCACTCAACCTGGTGCCGATGGTCGTCGAGCAGACTTCGCGTGGCGAGCGCGCTTACGACATCTATTCCAGGCTGCTCAAGGAACGCGTGATCTTCCTGGTCGGCCCGATCGACGACTACGTGGCCAACGTGGTCGTGGCGCAGTTGCTGTTCCTCGAGTCGGAGAATCCCGACAAGGACATCAACCTCTACATCAACAGCCCGGGTGGCGTGGTCACGGCTGGCCTCGCCATCTACGACACGATGCGGTTCCTGAAGCCGGACGTCAGCACCATGGTGATCGGCCAGGCGGCCAGCATGGGCTCGTTCCTGCTTGCCGCCGGCGCCAAGGGCAAGCGCTACGCGCTGCCCAATTCGCGCGTCATGATCCACCAGCCCTCGGGCGGTACCCAGGGCCAGGCCACCGACATCGAGATCCAGGCCAAGGAAATCCTCTACCTGCGCCGGCGCCTGAACGAGGAACTTGCGGCCAATACCGGGCAGCCGATCGACCGCATCGAACGCGACGTCGAGCGCGACCTGTTCTTCAACGCCGATGCCGCGAAGGAATATGGCCTGATCGATTCGGTACTGGACCGGCGTCCCCACGAGAGCGTGCACCCGGTTTGACCTCCCATCCGCGGCCGAATGGGCCACAGTTTGCGGTTCCGGCGGATCTGGCCGGATACGGCGAAATGCTGTGCTATGCTCGGTCGGCAGTCAGTGAAAACACCCGAGGCGTGGCATGACAGAAGAGCGACAAAGCCGATCGGGCGACGGCGGAAAGATTCTTTACTGTTCTTTCTGCGGCAAGAGCCAGCATGAGGTCCGCAAGCTCATTGCGGGCCCATCCGTGTTCATCTGCGATGAATGCGTGGAGCTCTGCAACGACATCATCCGCGAAGAGCTGGAAGAGAAGGCTGCATCGGCGCGTAGCCATCTGCCCAAGCCCAAGGAGATCCTTGATGTACTCGACCAGTACGTCATCGGGCAGGCTCGGGCCAAGAAAGTGCTCGCAGTGGCGGTCTACAACCACTACAAGCGCCTGGAATCGCGCAGCCGCAACGACGAAGTCGAACTGGCCAAGTCCAATATCCTGCTGGTAGGACCGACCGGTTCGGGCAAGACCCTGCTCGCCGAAACGCTGGCCCGCCTGCTCAACGTGCCGTTCACGATCGCCGATGCGACGACCCTGACCGAAGCCGGCTATGTCGGCGAAGACGTCGAGAACATCATCCAGAAGCTGTTGCAGAAATGCGACTATGACGTCGAAAAGGCGCAGAGCGGCATCGTCTACATCGACGAAATCGACAAGATTTCGCGCAAGAGCGAGAACCCCTCGATCACGCGCGACGTCTCCGGCGAAGGCGTGCAGCAGGCCCTGCTCAAGCTGATCGAAGGCACGGTTGCCTCGGTTCCGCCGCAGGGCGGCCGCAAGCACCCGCAGCAGGAATTCCTCCAGGTCGATACGAAGAACGTGCTGTTCATCGTCGGCGGTGCGTTTTCCGGGCTCGAGAAGATCATCCAGCAGCGCTCGGAAACGACCGGAATCGGCTTCAGTGCCGAGATCCGCAGCAGCGGCAACAAGGCCGATACGGGCAAGTTGCTCGGCCAGGTCCAGCCAGGCGACCTGATCAAGTTCGGCCTGATCCCCGAATTCGTCGGCCGCCTGCCGGTGGTCGCCACGCTCGAGGAACTCGACGAGCAGGCCCTGGTCAAGATACTGACCGAGCCGAAGAACGCGATCACCAAGCAATTCCGGCGCCTGTTCGACATGGAAGGCGTGGAACTCGAATTCCGTCCCGATGCCCTGGCCGCGGTCGCGCGCAAGGCGCTGGAGCGCAAGACCGGCGCGCGTGGCCTGCGCACGATCCTCGAACAGGTCCTGCTCGATACGATGTTCGACCTGCCTTCGCTCGAACACGTGAGCAAGGTGGTCATCGACGAGGCCGTCATCAACGGCCAGGCCGAACCGTACCTGATCTACCAGGGCAACATGCAGGCGCGGGCCGCCGCAGCCGAGTAAATCTGGCGCCGGGCAAACCCGGTTTCCCTTGTTAAAGCGGCTTGCAGCCCGCACTTGACCAAACGGCAGCGTACATTCACGCTGCCGTTTGACGTTTGCTGCTGCCGAAAGCCGCCCCAGGATCAGAGAGATGGAAAAACAGAGCAAGACTCCGCCCACCGCCGCCGATGACGTGATCGAGCTGCCGATACTGCCGCTGCGTGACGTGGTGGTGTATCCGCACATGGTCATACCGCTGTTCGTCGGCCGCGAAAAGTCGGTGAGCGCGCTGGATGCCGCGATGGAAGCCGACAAGCAGATCCTGCTCGTCGCCCAGCGCAGTCCGGACGTCGACGAACCCGAAGCAGGCGATCTCTATTCGATCGGCACGATCGCATCGGTGTTGCAGCTGCTCAAGCTGCCGGACGGCACGATCAAGGTGCTCGTGGAGGGAACCTCCCGTGCCGAAATCGTCGGCTTCTCCGAGCGCAACTCGCTGCTCACCGGACGCGCGCGCGCGATGGATCCGGTCAATACCCGCAACGATCGCGAGATCGAAGTCATTTCGCGTTCCCTCGTGTCGCTGTTCGAGCAGCTCGTCAAGCTGTCGAGGAAGATACCGCCCGAACTGATGGCCACCCTCGCAGGGCTGGAGGATCCGTCGCGCCTGGCCGACACGATCGCCGCGCACCTGTCGGTGCGCCTGCAGGACAAGCAGCAGGTCCTGGAGACGCCCGATGTCGCCGACCGGCTCGAGCGCCTGATTGCGCTCGTCGACGGCGAGATCGACGTGCAGCAGATCGAAAAGCGTATCCGCGGCAGGGTCAAGTCGCAGATGGAGAAGAGCCAGCGCGAGTACTACCTCAACGAGCAGATGAAGGCGATCCAGAAGGAACTGGGCGATTCCGAGGATGCACCCAGCGAGCTCGAGGAGCTGGCGCGAAAGATCGAGGCCGCGGGCATGCCGAAGGCGACCCTGGCCAAGGCGCGTGCCGAGCTCGGCAAGCTCAAGCAGATGTCGCCGATGTCGGCCGAAGCGACGGTCGTGCGCAATTACATCGACTGGATGGTCGGCGCGCCCTGGAAGAAGCGGACCAAGGTCCGCAAGGACCTGCGCCTCGCCCAGGAAGTGCTCGATGCGGACCATTTCGGCCTGGAGAAGGTCAAGGACCGCATCCTCGAGTATCTGGCCGTGCAGCAGCGCGTGCACAAGATGAAGGGACCGATCCTCTGCCTGGTCGGCCCGCCCGGCGTGGGCAAGACCTCGCTCGGCCAGTCGATCGCCAAGGCGACGAACCGCAAGTTCGTGCGCATGTCGCTCGGCGGCGTTCGCGACGAGGCCGAGATCCGTGGCCATCGGCGCACGTACATCGGTTCGATGCCCGGCCGCATCATCCAGAACATGTCCAAGGCGGGAACGCGCAATCCGCTGTTCGTGCTCGATGAAATCGACAAGATGTCGATGGACTTCCGCGGCGACCCTGCATCCGCGTTGCTGGAAGTGCTCGATCCGGAACAGAACAACGCCTTCAGCGACCACTATCTCGAGGTCGATTTCGACCTCAGCGAAGTGATGTGGATTGCCACGGCCAATTCGCTGAACATTCCCGGGCCGCTGCTGGACCGCATGGAAGTCATCCGCATTCCCGGCTACACCGAGGATGAGAAGGTCAACATCGCGCTGCGCTACCTGATCCCAAAGCAGCTCAAGGCCAACGGCCTCAAGAGCAATGAGCTGAGCGTGGCCGAGAGCGCCATCCGCGACGTGATCCGCTACTACACGCGCGAATCCGGCGTGCGCAACCTCGAACGGGAAATCTCCAAGATCTGCCGCAAGGTGGTCAAGGAGCTGAGCCTGGCCGCGCCGCCAAAGGCCGCGAAGGGCAAGGCGGCGGCGAAGGCGGCCGAGGCGAAGACGGCAGCGCCGAAGAAGCGTGCCAGGATGAATGTTACCGACAAGAATCTCGACCAGTATCTCGGCGTGCAGAAGTTCAATTTCGGGCGCGCCGAGCTGCAGAACGAAGTCGGGCTCGTGACGGGACTGGCGTGGACCGAAGTGGGCGGCGACCTGCTCAGCATCGAGGCAACCACGGTTCCGGGAAAGGGCAAGCTGCAGCATACCGGCCAGCTCGGCGACGTCATGCAGGAGTCGATCCAGGCTGCGCTGAGCGTGGTCAGGGCGCGCGTGGACAGGCTCGGCGTCGACCCCGAGTTCTACCAGAAGCTCGACGTGCACATCCATGTTCCGGAGGGCGCCACGCCCAAGGACGGCCCCAGCGCAGGCGTCGCCATGTGCACGGCCCTCGTCTCGGCACTGACCAGGATACCAGTGCGTTCCGACGTGGCCATGACCGGCGAGATCACGCTGCGCGGCCGGGTGTTGCCGATCGGCGGGCTCAAGGAAAAGTTGCTGGCGGCCCATCGGGGCGGCGTGGGAACGGTCATCATTCCCGAGGAAAACCGCAAGGATCTCGCGGACATACCGGCCAACGTTACCGAATCGCTGCAGATTCGACCGGTCAAGTGGATCGACGAAGTGCTCGACATAGCGCTTGAACATCCGCTGACCCCGAGCACTCGATCGGAACCTCCGGTCGCAGCCGCGGTCGAGGGTGGCAAGCGCAAGGGCGCCGCCGATGACTCGCCTGTCAGGCCGCACTGACTGCGCCATGCGCGTGATCCGGGAGGGAGCCCGATCTGCCGGGAAGATCGACGCAGGCATTGACGAATGTCGCGTTTTTTGATTTGTTCGGCAGCGTCGGTCGATCGCTGAAAGTCGCGCCAATCCTTGTGTTGCGCGGTATCAGGGGCGCTGGTATAAAGGTCACGCCACGATCTGCCGTTACCTGTCGTAAGGGCGAATCGCGGGGGGACAATGTCACGCCGGAGGTTAGCCCGCCTCGCTGGTACCGCGTGAGTTGTTCATTCCAATCAAATCCGGGTTGCTGCTCGAAAGGGAGTTGATAATGAATAAAGGTGAATTTGTTGGCGCCGTCGCCGATGCTGCCGATATGACCAAAGCAGATGCCGAGCGTGCGGTCGAAGCGGTTTTCAAGGTAGTCAAGAAGGCACTGAAGTCGGGAGACAGCATTTCGCTGGTTGGCTTCGGTACGTTCAGCGTGCGCAAGCGTGCGGCGCGCACTGGTCGCAATCCTCGCACCGGTGACACGATCAAGATCAAGGCATCCAAGGTTCCGGCGTTCAAGGCTGGCAAGGGTCTCAAGGACGCGATCAACTGATTTCCGGGGTGCTTAGCTCAGCGGTAGAGCGTCTCCCTTACACGGAGAGGGTCGGGGGTTCGAAACCCTCAGCACCCACCACCCCGCGCTACCAGCGTCCAGTCGGTTACAATGGCGGACTGTCACGCCGGGGGTAGCGGATAGGATCCGCTCCAATTCGCTACTTCCCAAGCAGGGCGCCCGCGTGGCGCCCTTGCTTTTTCATGCGGGGGCCGGTGGCAGGCCTCCGCCATTCACTGTCGACGGCCCGGCCTGCCCGTTGTCGGCTGCAAACTCAAAATATTAGGCGGTTGCATGCTTCAGGCACTACGCGCAAAAACTTCCGGTCTGATTGCGAAGATTGTTCTTGGCGCAATCGTCATCGCGTTTTCGTTCTTCGGAATCGAATCGTACTTCATCGCCCAGACCGACTCCTATGTCGCCAAGGTCGGAAAGAAGGAAATCTCCCAGCAGGAATTCCGTTCGCGCTACGACGAGTACCGCCAGCAGAAGATGCAGGAGTCGGGTGGCAGGATCGATGCACGGCTTTTCGAGCAGCCCGGCATCAAGCGCCAGTTCCTCGACCAGTTGATCGACGAGCAGGTATTGCTGGCCGCCAACGAGAAGCTCGGCGCGGTCATTCCGGCTGAGCGCCTGCGAACCGAGATCGCCAGGATCCCCGCTTTCCAGCGCGACGGACAGTTCGATCCGAACCTGTACCGCGCGAGACTCTCGGCAGTGCGCAAGACCCCCGTCGCATTCGCCGATGAAGTGGCAAAGGAATTGGCCACGCGTGAAATCCCCGTGGCCGTCGCCTCCAGCGTGTTCGTCACCGACAACGAGGTCGACGACTACCTGCGCCTGCGCGGCCAGTTGCGCGATTTCCGCTTCGTCACGCTGCCGAAACCGCAAGCACCCGACAGCACCGTCAGCGACGAGGACGCCAGCGCATTCTATGCAGCCCACCAGCAGGAATACATGAATCCCGAGCAGGTGGCATTGAACTACATCGAGATGGATGCAAAGGATCTCGACGTGCAGCTCAATCCCGATGAAACGACGCTCAAGGATCGTTACGAGAAGGAGAAGGCACGTTATGTGACCTCCGAGCAGCGCCAGGCATCCCATATCCTGATCAAGGTCGCCGGCGACGGCGGCCCCGATGCGCAGAAGGAAGCCCTGGAAAAAGCGCAGAAGATCGCAGCCGAGGCCAAGGGTGGCAAGGATTTCGCCGAGTTGGCAAAGTCCTCGTCCGACGACCTCGGTTCGAAGGCGCTGGGCGGCGATCTTGGCTGGCTCGACAAGGGCATGACCGACCCGGCATTCGAGGACGCGCTGTACAAGCTCGGCAAGGGCGAGATTTCCGATCCGGTCCTGTCACCCGAGGGCTACCATGTCATTCTGGTCCGCGATGTGCGGCCCGGCAAGACGCGCAGTTTCGAGGAGGTGCGCGAGGAACTGGCCAAGGAATACCAGGAGTCGGAGCGCGAGCGTGCCTACAACGAGAAGTCCGGTCGCCTGATCGATCTGACCTACGCGGATTCGACCTCGCTCGAACCCGCTGCAAAGGAGCTTGGCCTGGCCGTGCAGAAAACCGGATTGTTCTCGCGCCAGGGCGGCCCGGGCATCGCATCCAATCCCGCCGTGCTGAGTGCGGCGTTCTCCGATGCCGTGCTGGTCCAGGGCAACAACTCCGACAAGATCGAATTGGGCCCGAACCATATCGCAATCGTGCGCGTGGCCGAGCACAAGGCGGCGACGCCCAGGCCGATCGAGGAGGTGCGTGCGGATATCCAGCAGCGCATCATCGAGGAACGCGTCAGCGCGCAGGCCAGGAAAATCGCCGATGAGCAGTTTGCCCGGCTTGAAGGCGGCGAGTCGCTCGACAAGATCGCCACCGAGCTCAAGCTGCAGGTCAAGGAAGAACGTGGCATCGGCCGGAATGCAGTCAGCGTCGACGGCGCCCTGGTCAATGCGGCATTCGAATTGCCGCGCAGCGAGGGTTCGGGTCCACGCTACAAGCTGGTCGGCATGGCCAATGACGAATTCGCCCTGCTGCGGCTCGACAACGTCGCCGACGCCGATCCATCAGCCGTCGACGCGCCAACGCGCGAGGCGGCGCGCAATACGCTGGAACAGGCGGCAGCCAGTTCGGCTGCGCGTGATTTCGTCGCCTCGATGAGGGCGAGCATGGACATCAAGGTCGCCGAAGACCGCATGTAGCAAGGTCCGCCGGCGAATCGGGAGAACGAAAAAAGGGCCGCGTCGCGGCCCTTTTTTTTGGTTTCGGATCAAGTCATTTCCGGATCCGGTCCGTCCGCTGCCGGCTTTCAGATGCCGGTCATGCCGACCGTGCTGTATCCGCAATCGACGTAGACGATCTCGCCGGTAATGCCGGAAGCGAGGTCCGAGCAGAGGAAGGCACCCGCATTGCCGACCTCTTCCGGGGTTACGTTGCGGCGCAATGGTGCGCTCGCCTCGACGTGGTCGAGCATCTTGCGCAGGTTGCCGACGCCGGAGGCGGCCAGGGTCTTGATCGGCCCCGCGGAAATCGCATTGACCCGGGTGCCTTCCGGACCGAGGTTGTAGGCCAGGTAGCGCACGTTGGCCTCGAGGCTGGCCTTGGCCAGGCCCATCACGTTGTAGCTTGAAAGCGCCCGTTCGGCGCCGAGGTAGGTCAGGGTCAGGATGGAGCCGTTCCTGCCCTGCATCATCGGCCTGGCGGCTTTCGCCAGCGCGGCCAGGCTGTAGCTCGAAATGTCGTGCGCGATGGCGAACGCTTCGCGGGTCAGGTTGTCGAGGAATCCACCCTGCAGGGCTTCGCGGGGAGCGAATCCAACCGAATGCACGAGGATGTCCAGTCCGTCCCAGTGACTGCCGAGATCGCTGATGACCTTGTCGATCTGGGCGTCATCGCCCACGTCGAGCGGCAAGACGATTTCGGAATTGAATTCCCGTGCGGCGTCTTCGACTCGGCTCTTGAGCTTGTCGCTCTGGTAGGTGAAGGCGAGCTGCGCGCCTTCCCGATGCATCGCGCTGGCAATGCCCCAGGCGATCGAGCGCGTGCTCGCGATGCCGACAATGAGCGCGCGTTTGCCTTGCAGAAATCCCATGCTTCCTCCGTTGCACTTCGATGGACTTCGCCCGTAATCCTCGGTGGGCGCAATGGCGCGCAGTGTAACCGAGTCATCCGGCCGATTGGTCGGCCGCGTCAATACTCCGGCGCATGGATTCGCAGGCGCATGCCGATGCGCAACATCGATTTCCTGCCCAGCGAATTCCACTCGAGCAGTTCACCAAGGGACAGGTCGTATCGTTTGGCGATCGCCGACAGCGTATCGCCAGCGCGGACCACGTGGACCTGCGGTTCGCCTGTCGCGTGCGGCTCCGAATCACGTCCCGGCACGAGCAATTCCTGGTCAGCACGGAGTTCCGCGCCGGGTGCCAGGCCGTTGGCGGCAGCCAGCAGTTCGATCGGCACGAATGAATCCGTTGCAAGCGTCGCGAGGGGCACCGGCCTGTCGACACGGCGCACGGTCCAGTGCGAACGCCTGTCTTCCGGAATCGTCAGCAACGCGGCATTGAAGGGCTCGACCAGCGGCTTCGGCAGGAGCAACCGCCTCAGCGGCGCTGAATTCGCCGCTCGCGATGCCGCGGCGGGGTTGTAGCGGACAAGTTCGTCGAGCGAGATCCCGGCCAGCGCCGCGGCAAGGCGAGGATCGAGCGCCGCCGGCAGTTCCACGACGGCCAGGTCATCGCTGGCGTCAGGCTGCGGCAGGCTGACGTCGAACCGGTCCGGATCCGAGACGATGCAGGCGAGGGCGAGCAGGCGGGCCAGATGCTGGTGGGTGGTCGGGCTCAGCCTGAGGCGGGCCATGTCGGCGGCGGACAGGTCCGCGCCCTTGCGTCCGCCGAGTGCGCCCTTGACGCGGAATTCGCCCGCATTGAAGGCCATGCTGGCCAGACGCCAGTCGGCGAACTGGCGGTCATAGCGCTCCAGCAGGTCAAGGGCGACGCGCGTCGAGGCAATCAGGTCGAGGCGCTCGTCATAATCGCGGCTGATGCGAAGCCCCTGGTCGATGGCGGTGCGCGGCATCAGTTGCCATGGACCGGCGGGCCCCCTGTTCCTGGCGGGCGCCGGCCGGTAGTGGCTTTCGACGTAGGGGAGCAGGGCAAATTCACCTGGCAGGTCGCGTCGCTCGATTTCATCGATGACCAGCAACAGGAAGGGCATCGCCTCGCGCCAGTTGGCGCTGAAGCGGTCCTTCGATTTCGTATAGCGCTGCGCCTGCTTGAGGACGGCGGCGTCGTAATCGCAACCGGGCATGGCAAAGCGGCTGCGCAGGCGCTGCCAGGGCGATGCTTGCATGTGGACGGAGCCAGGCACGGCGGGCGTTGGTTGCACCGTCTGCGTCGGCGTCGTCGTGGCGATCTCGTCCGCAGTGGCTGGCGCAGCGACCGTCCCTGGCCGCGGCTTCGTCGTCGCACATCCGGCCATCAGTGCAGCCATGCCGATGACGACGCACGGTGTCCAGCGGCAACTGCTCGGGCGCATCATGCCTGGAACGCGTCCTTCATGCGGCGCAGGGCGGCAAACCGGGCAATCCGGTCGGCGCCGGCCGGCAGTTGCGCCGCCAGTGAGTCGACGAGTGCAGGCGCGTCGATGCGCAGGAACGGATTGCAGGCGAGTTCCTCGCCGAGCAGGGAAGGCACGGTAGGCAGGCCGGCCGCGCGGCTTGCCTGGGCATTCCGTGCGCGCCGCTGGAGAGCGGCATTGCCCGGATCCACGGTCAGGGCGAACGCGCAGTTGGCCACGGTGTACTCGTGCCCGCAGCAGACCTGCGTTTCCGCGGGAAGTGCGGCCAGGCGGTCGAGAGACTCGAGCATCTGGGCCGGTGTTCCCTCGAAAAGGCGACCGCAGCCGACGCTGAACAGGGTGTCGCCCGAGAACAGCAGGCCATGGCCATGATAGGCGACATGGCTGCGGGTATGGCCGGGCACGGCGATGACCGAAAACCGCAGCGCAGGTTCGCCAATGACGATTTCATCGCCACCATCGACGCGATGCGTTGCAACCCCGATCCTCGCGTCGCGTGGCGCATGCACCTCGATGTCGGCATTTTCCCGCAGCGCTTCGACACCGCCGATGTGGTCGGGATGATGGTGGGTCAGCAGGATGGCGCGCAGGCGCAGATGCTCGCGAGCCAGGGTCGCCGCCACCGGCCCCGCCTCGCCCGGATCCACGACAAGCGCGTTGCCCTGTTCGTCGGCGAGCAGCCAGACATAGTTGTCGTTCAATGCCGGAATCGGCAGCAGTCGCCATCTTTCCATGGGCTGCACTATAGCGGGCGTGCCGGTGCGGCGATCAAGTCCGCGGTGTCCCGATCGCGCGAGCGCCACCGGCGGCGTGGTCACGCGCAGGCGGAGGTTCTTGCGCGTCGACGGCAGGAGACGTTCGCGGCGGGTGGGTTAAACTCGGCAGTCTGCGGAGATCCCCGCTCCGGAATCGGAAGTCCCCACGCCGTGCAACTGGTCCCTGGCAGTCTTTTCGAACTCGCCGAAATGCAGAGTCTGTTGAGCCGGGAATGGAACCTGGCCCGCCGACGCGCCGCACTCGTCGCGTCCGGACCCTGTCTTTCCATCGCGCCGCTGGCAGGCGCCAGCGAGCATCGTATTTCCAGCCACCCGGAACTGCTCAGCCTGCACGTCCACGACAATGCGCTGAGGGGCGACCTGCATTGCGCGCCGGACGCCCTGCCCATTGAAAGCGCGAGCATGCAGCTGATCGTCGTACGCCACGCGGTCGATGCGCTTGGACATGACAGCGGAATCGAGGCCGAGCTGGCGCGTGTGCTCGCCCCGGGCGGAGCCTTGATGCTGTTCGGCCTGAACCCCATGAGCCCGTGGCGGTTCTGGTGGTCGCGGCGCGCGCGGCAAGGCATGCGGGTTCCACGCTGCCGCTTCGCGGCGCGCATGCGGCAGGTGCTTGCCGAGCGCGACCTGTCGCCCGGTCGCAGCGAATTCCTCGGCGGCAGCTGGCCGGCCAGGGCCACGCCCGGGCTGTTGGCGGACGAGCAGACCAGCGGCGCCATCTGGCACGGCGCATGGCTGCTGGTCGCGCGCAAGCATCGCGAGGGCATGCGTCCGGTTCCGCTGCGCCAGGCCAGGAGCCGCGTGCCCATCAGCCGGGGCCTGGCGCAATCCCCAAGCCGGCGTGTCAGCCCATGAGCAGCATTGAAATGTTCACCGACGGCGCATGCCTGGGCAACCCCGGTCCAGGCGGCTGGGCCGCCCTGTTGCGCCGCGGAACCCACGAACGCGAACTCTGTGGCGGGGAGGCGCATACGACCAACAATCGCATGGAGCTGCTGGCCGTGATCCGCGGCCTCGAAGCCTTGCGCAAACCCTGCACCGTTGCGCTGACCACCGATTCGCAATATGTCATGCGCGGGGTCAGGGAGTGGATGCCGCGCTGGATCGCCAAGGGCTGGCGCACGGCCGGTGGCGATGCGGTCAAGAACCGCGACCTTTGGGAACGCCTGGCGCTGGCGCTGGCGCCGCACGAGGTGGACTGGCACTGGGTGCGTGGCCATGCCGGGCACCCCGAGAACGAACGCGTGGACGTGCTTGCGCGCAGTGCCGCCGAAGCGGCGCGTGATGGATTGCTGGAGGTCCAATGAGACAGGTCGTGCTGGATACGGAAACGACCGGCCTGGAAGTCGCCAAGGGACATCGGGTCATCGAGATCGGCTGCGTCGAGCTGCTCGAGCGGCGTCCGAGCGGGCGAACATTCCACGCCTACCTCAACCCGGAGCGGAGCGTCGACGAAGGGGCGCGCGCGGTGCACGGCATCGGCGACGACTTCCTCCTCGACAAGCCGCGATTCGGCGAGATAGCGGCGGAATTTCTTGCCTTTGTCGATGGCGCCGAGATCATCGCCCACAACGCCGAATTCGACGTCGGCTTCCTCGATGCCGAGCTTGTCCGCCTCGGGCCGGGTGTCGCGTCCTTGCGCGAACTGGCCACGATCCTCGATACCCTGCAACTCGCCCGGGAAAAATTTCCCGGCCAGCAGAACAGCCTGAACGCCCTGTGCAAGCGCCTCGGCATCGACAACCGGCACCGCGAGCTCCACGGAGCCCTGGTCGATGCCCATCTGCTGGCCGATGTCTATCTGGCCATGACGGCGGGCCAGGGTGACCTGGGGCTCGCCGTGGAAGCCCAGGACCAACCGCAACATGCCGTCGTGCTGGGGCCGGTGGCCGGTGCGCGCCTGCGCGTGATCCGCGCCAGTGGCGAAGAGTTGACGGCGCACGAGCAACGACTCGAATCCATCGACAAGACCAGCCGCGGCGCATGCGTGTGGCGGCAGCTTCGGGCTGAAACACGATGAATGTTCCGGCGCGGGCGGGCAAGGTCCGACGACGCGCAGGAGTGGTCGGTTCACGGAGATGCACAAATGCCACGCGTGCGGACATTCGTGGCGGGGCGCTGCATGCGGTGCCTTGGGCGCCGCCGCGGAGCCAGCCGGGGCGCAATTTTGCAGTGGAATTCCGCAGGCTTCGCGGACTCCATGCGCAGGGGCGTGAGATCTGACTGCGATGTGGTGCATAATCGCAGTGGGGAAGATAGCCCGAACGTGAGTCCAACCGGATAGCTACGGGGAGAAGATCTATGAAGCGTTGCGGTTCTGCATTGCTCGTCATGCTGCTGCTTGCGTTGTGTCCTGCCTTCGCGACGGCCGCGACTTCGGCAGTCAGCAGCATTGAATCCCACAAGCATCTTGGCGTGGCCAGTTGCAGCAACAGCGTCTGTCACGGCGCTTCGCAACCATTTCGCGATTCCAACGTCCTGCAGAACGAATTCGCGGTCTGGCAGGAATTCGACCCGCACGCAAAGGCGTGGCAGACCCTGGGCAGCGACGCCTCCAAGGCGATCGCCCGCAATCTCGGCATCGGCGATCCGGCCTCGGCCAAGGTCTGTCTGGATTGCCATGCCGATTCCATCGCGGCCGACAAGCGTGGTGACCGCTTCCAGTTGTCCGATGGCGTCGGCTGCGAGTCCTGCCACGGTGGTGCGGAGCTCTGGCTCAACGCACACGCCGATCGAAGCGTGACCCACGCGGATAACGTCAAGAACGGAATGTATCCGACCGACCAGCCGATCGAGCGCGCGCGCCTGTGCCTTTCGTGCCACATGGGTACGGCCGATCGCATGATCACGCACCGCATCATGGGTGCGGGCCATCCGCGCCTGTCCTTCGAACTGGATACGTTCACCTGGCTGCATCCGCACTACAAGATTGGCGAAGCCTGGGTCAAGCGCAAGGGCGAATGGAACGGCGTTCGCGACTGGGCCGTCGGCCAGGGCGTCGCCGCCGAGAATCTGCTCGACCTGGTCGTCGACGAGGGCGCCGGCTGGAAGGGAATCTTCCCCGAGCTCGTCCTGTTTGATTGCCACGCCTGTCACAAGCTCATGTCCGGCCGGAAATGGGGGCCACGCCAGGGCACCGGGCTGGGTCCGGGCGTCGTCCGCCTGAATGACGCCAACCTGGTCATGTTCCGCCACGTGCTTGCGCCGGTGGACAAGGCGGCAGCGGCACGCCTGCTCGAGCAGACCCGTGCCCTGCACAAGGCGACCACGCAGAGCCGCGACGCGACCTTCGCGGCGGCCCGCCGCCTGCGTGCCACCATCGACGGCCTGCTGCCGGCGGTGGCGGCATTCAACTACGGACCGGACAGCCTGGACACGATTCTGGCCAGCATCGAGGCCGACGCCAAGCGCGGCGAATACCGCGATTACGCTTCGGCCGAGCAGGTAGCCATGGCCGCGCAGTCCGTGGTGGTCGCCTTCGAGAACGACGGCAAGGTCGACGGCGACAAGGCGACGGTATTGCGCAGTCGCCTGGATGCGCTCTACGCGGTGATCAAGGACGAGAACTCGTGGTCGGTGCAGGGCTTCAATTCAGCCCTCGCGGCCCTGCGCGCCGCCGCGCCCTAGCCATGGCCGGACAGGACGCCTCACCGGGGAGGCGTACCTGTTTCACGTCGAAGGGTTGTCCGCCAGGCGGCGAACGGGCCTGCGCTCAGCGGTTGCGCACGAGGATGACGGTGACGTTGTCCGAGCCGCCGCCGTCGAGTGCCGCCAGGATCAGCTGATCGACGCACTCCTGGGCAGATAGCTCCTGTCGGCCCAGCAACGCGGCAATCTCGGCATCGCTGACCTCTTCGGTGAGGCCATCGCTGCACAGCAGGATCTGCATCCCGGCACCGAATTCCCCACGCAACAGCTCGACCCGCAGCGACTGCGGATCGGTGACCCCGAGTGCCTGTGTCACCACGTTGCGATGGGGATGGTTTCGGGCCTGCTCGCTGGTGATCGCGCCCTGGTCGATCAGCTCCTGCACGTAGGAATGGTCCTGGGAAATCTGCTTGAGCGTCCCGTCGAACAGGTAGACGCGGCTGTCGCCGACCCAGGCGATTTCGTATTCGTTCTCGCCGACCAGTCGCATGGCGGCGATCGTGGTGCCCATCGGCAGCGCCTCGCTGCGACGGTTGGAATGACGGATGATCTCCTCGTCGGCCAGTTGCACGGCACGAACCAGCGGCGTGCCCTTGTTGATCTCGGAAATCAGCGTATCGCGTGCTATCGCGCTGGCGACTTCACCGTGTTCGTGGCCGCCCATGCCGTCGGCAACCAGCCAGACCCCGATGTCGGCGTCGGCATAGTAGGTGTCTTCGTTGTGCTCGCGGCGCAAGCCGACGTGCGAGCTGTGGCCGAATTCGATCATGCGCGGACGACAAGCCTGATGAGGGAGCCCCGTTGGGATACCGCTTCGGTAGCCTGCCCCTGTGGAGGCTGTCCGGCGATACGGCATGATGCCGTGCCGGTCGGGCCGGGCGCAAGCGTGGCGCGGAAATTCGATCGATTTGGTGCCGAAGGCGAGAATCGAACTCGCACTCTGTCGCCAGAACCGGATTTTGAGTCCGGCGCGTCTACCAGTTCCGCCACTTCGGCGCGGGGCGCGGAGTATACGCCACAACAAGGTGCCGGATTCAAGCCCTTGTCGATGCGCGCTCCCGTTTTCAATGCGTGCGGTCCTGCGACAATTGGCACTGGTCGCAGTCGTACCAGTTTTCCCTGGCCGGGCGGAACACCGCAATGGACGTCATCGATCCACGATTGATGTGCAGCGAAACCGCAATGGCATCGTCGCCGGGGTTGCGGATCGCAGGGTGCTCGCGGGGCGGGATCAGGCTGCCGGCAGAGCCGGATCCTGCGGGCAGGGTCCCGCGCGATTCGAACCGGTACGGGCCGCTGTCGCACTCGGCCCGTTCGTACGGCGTCACTTCGATCTGGCCACGCCGGACGCCCTCGATGCACCACATGCCGGCATGGTCGTGGCTCGAGGAATAACCGAGGTCCTCGCTGCGACAGGTCCCGCGACGTGCGTGGCGGTCGCTGGCTGCCTGGCGGACGCTGGCCGGCAGGCCGACATCGGTGTCGCGCATGAGACCGCAGAGTGCCTGGCGCAGCGCGTCGGTTGTCGACGCGGGGCAGTCCTTGCGGACTGCATCGTCGAGAGCTTCGAGCAGCCGCTGCGAGCCGGGAAAATCGAGTGCTGGCATGTCTGACAGGCCTCTGGAATCCTTGTGCCGGCGCCGTGTCCTGGCCGCGCGGCGGGTCAATCGGCCGGTCGATTCTACAGTGAGGCCAGGAATGGTGCGATTGCCCCGCCAAATCCGTCGATGTCGACGAGAAAGGCGTCGTGACCCTGCGGGCTGTCGAGCGCGACGAATTCGACCTTGGCGCCGCCCTTGCGCAGCCCTTCGGCGATTTCCTCCTGTTGCGACAAGGGAAACAGGATGTCGGTGCTGACGCCGATGACCAGCGCGCGCTCGACATGCAGGCGCGAAAGGGCGACCGCGGCGTCGCCGCCACCATGCTCGGCGATGTCGAACCAGTCGCTCGCGCGGGACAGGTACAGGTAGCAGTTCGGATCGAAACTGCGCACGAAGCGTCGGGCATGCCCGGCCAGATACGATTCGACCTGGAACTCGACCGCGAACGGCTCCTCCTCGCGCTGCTCGGAATCGAGGCGGATGCGTGCGAAGCGTCCCACCCATTCCATGGCCGACCGGTAGGTGATCACGCCGAGCTTGCGCGCGATGCTCATGCCCGCTTCGGGATAGTGCTCGTCGTCGTAGCGGCCCATGTTCCAGTTCGGATCGAGACGGATCGCCTCTCGTTGCAGCGAACGGATGGCTATCGAGAACGGTTGTGCCTGGGGAGCGGTCGAAATGCTGATGTGCGCGCGCGCACTGTCCGCGTAGCGCGACAGATAGGCCAGCGCGGTCATGCCGCCCATCGAATTGCCGATCAGGCAGGCGAGTTTGCCGATGCCGAGTCCGCGGACGAGCTGGTGGGCGGCATCGGCGGCATCCTCGAGGCTCAGTTCCGGGAAATCGAGCCGATAGACCTCTCCGGTCTGCGGATTGATCGAGGCGGGACCGGTCGATCCCTTGCAACTGCCCAGGGTGTTCACGCAGATGACGAACCAGCGCCGGGAGTCGATCGGTTTGCCGGGACCAAGCATTTCCTCCCACCAGCCGGTGCCGGAATCTTCGGCATTGGAAGCGGCGTGCGCGCTCGGCGAAAGCCCGGTCAGGATCAGTATGGCGTTGTCGCGTTCCGCCGACAGCGTGCCCCAGGTCTCGTAGGCGACGCGTGCGCCATGCAATTCGCCGCCGCGCTTCATGGCGAACCGGGGAACGAGATCGAAAAAGCGTCGGGCGTCGGGCATCGGTACGCGTGTCAGTCAGCTACGGAAACGAACGGGTGGCTCGGACAGGGCAAGCCGCGCGGGAGCGCCCCTCATGGCACCACGCTGTCGATGCGCAGTTCGAGTGGCTCCTTGCGATTCGCGTCGATGCCTGATGCGAGTACCTGCAGGTCGCCGGACTGGGCCTGCGCGTTGCCGCTGCGGGATATGCGCGCACCGACCACGAGCTTCGGGAACATCGACAGCTTCATCGAGGGCAGCATGCCCATCGAGTCATCGAGGGTCACCGTCGCCGGCAGCGCACCGGCGGAAAGGCGCTGGATCGCCAGCGGCATCGGCGGGCCATTCTCGGCGCGCGCAAACACGAACAGGGTGGCGCCGGGATCAAGGCGACTGCGCAACGCGGGATCGAGGCTGACATTGAGGGTCAGGCGCGGTCCGCTTGCAGTGTCCGCCGAAGGGGCAGGCGCCTCGCCGGCAGGCGCGGACGCCATGGTGCCGCGGGTGCCGCGGGTGCCGCGCTGGTCAGGGCGACCGTGCCGCCAAGGCTTTGTGCTTCCGCGATCTGCGCGCGTACGCTGGCCGCGATATCGCTTTCCGCCGGCAAGGCCGGCAGCAGCCGGTTCCATGCCGTGATGGCCGCATTGTAGTCGCCGGCCTGGTAGTCGCTGATGCCGATCAGCCAGAGCGCGCGCTGGTGGTCCGGATCGGCCTTGAGCACGCCTTCGATCAGTTGTCGCGGTTCGCCGGCGATGCGGCGACCTTCGTTGGCCAGTGCCATGGCCTGGGCATATTCGACGGTAAGGTCGTGATTGCCTGGCTCGAGGTCGTAGGCATGCTTGAGCGCATCGCGCGATTCGGCGAACTTGCCCGTGGCCTGGTAGGCGCGGCCGAGCAGGGCCCAGCCGTTGGCGTTGCCGGGGTTGGCCTCGAGCTTGGCGACCAGCCCGGCGATGGCCTGGTCCATGTCGACCGATTGCGCCGCTTGCGGGTTTTCACCCTGTGCGTCATTGGCGGAACCTGCCAGCTGCGTCGGGTCGAGCGCACGCGGTTCGCCGTTGAGCTGGTAGAGGATGATCGCGCCGGCGGGCAGCAGCAGGGCGACGGCGAGGGCGACGACGACAGCCAGGCGACGCGTCGCAGCGGGGCCCGCGGCTTCAACGCCTGGCAGCGCGGCCAGCTTCGCCTGGTATTCGTCGTTGTCGATGACGCCGGCGGCAAGCGCGTCCTTCAGCGCCTTCAGGCGCCGCGGGTCCTGGCCCTTGCCGGGCTCCGCCGCATGGCGGCGCCGCAGCAATGGAACCAGTGGAAAAGCGAGGGCGACGGCCAGCATCGCCAGCATGAGAATCACGAATGCCGTCATTACCAGTCATCCTCGGAAGTTGCTGCAGGTGGAATGGTGCGGGTCGCGGATCCGCGACGCCGCACGATGGTGATGACGACCGCGGCGCCGATCAGCAGGACCAGCAAGGGACCGAACCAGAGCAGGACGGTTCCGCTGCGCAGCGGCGGGTTGTACAGCACGAAATCGCTGTAGCGGGCAGTCAGGTAGAGCTTGATCTCCTCATCGGACTTGCCCTGCCGCATCTGCTCGAAGACCTCCTGGCGCAGGTCCTTGGCGAGGTCGGCGCTGGAGTCGGCCAGGCTCTCGTTCTGGCAGACCAGGCAGCGCAGTTGCCGGGCGAGGTGCTGGAACCGCTGCTCCTCCGCGCGATCCTTGAACGGCAGGGCATCGATGGCGGATGCCGCCAGCGGCGCCAGCAGGATCGCGCCGGCCAGTATCGCGCGGAGGCATTTCAGGCGCAGCGTGCGGTTCATGGTGATCCTCCCTGCATGGCCTGCAGTCGCGGTTTGATTTCGAAGGCCATGATTTGCGGCGTGATCGCGCCGATGCGCTTGTAGCGGATGATGCCCTCGGCGTCGACCAGGAAGGACTCGGGAGCGCCGTACACGCCGAAATCAATGGCGACCCGACCATCGCGATCGGCAATGACCACCGAATAGGGATTGCCGAAACGGGCCAGCCAGCGCCTGGCATCCTCCGCTTCGTCCTTGTAGTTGAAGCCGACCACGGGAATGCCGAGGCTCTTCCCCTCCGCAACCAGCACCGGGTGCTCGTCGAGGCAGGCGAAACACCAGCTGGCAAAGACGTTGAGCAGGTAGGGCTTGCCCTTGAAATCGGCATTGCTGACGCGCTTCTGCGGATCGTCCAGCAGTGGCAGGTCGAATGCCGGCGCGGGCTTGCCGATCAATGGCGAGGGCACCTCGTTCATGGAATTGTTGCGCATGAAGCTGATGCCGAAGGCAAGCAGGGTGGCCACGAGGGCAAACCCCGCAAGCGGCAACAGGCGCGTATTCATGCCTTGGCCCCGGCCGTGCCGGCTTCCGGGCCCGGCTCCGGCTCCGGCGGCAGCTGTGCCGGGCGGGCCTCGGGCCTGGCCGCCAGCACGCGGAAGCGGCGGTCGGTGGCGGCGACGAAGCCGCCCAGCATCATCAGCAGGGCGCCAAGCCAGATCCAGCGGATGAACGGCTTCAGGTACACGCGCACCGACCATGCGCCGCTGTCGCCGAGCGGTTCGCCCAGGGCCACGTAAAGGTCGCGGGTGAAGCCGGGATCGATATCCGATTCGGTCTGGATCTGGGCGTTCTTCGTGTACTGGCGCTTTTGCGGATGCAGGATGGCCACGGTCGACTCGCCCCTGGTCACCGTGATGGTTCCCTGGTCGGCCTTGAAGTTCGGGCCGGCGACATGTTCCACGCCGTCGAAGCGGAAGGTGTAGGCCCCCAGGGTCGCGGTTTCACCCTGGTCCAGGCGCACGTCCTTTTCGATGCTCGCACCTTCGGTGACGAGCACCCCGGCGAGGAACACGGCAAAGCCGAAATGGGCGAGGATCATGCCGAGCATCTCGGGCGTGAAGCGGCGCCCGGCCGGCGCGTTGCGCCAGCGCATGAAGGCATAGGCGAGGATGCCCATGCCAACCCAGATCGACGCCGCCAGGCCGAACATGGCCTTCCACGGCAATGCATCGGCGATCAGCCACGCGGCCAGGCACGCTGCGACGGCAAGAATCAAGGCCGGCCGCAGTACCCGCAACGCCTTGCGCAGATCGCCGCTGCGCCATTGCATCAACGGGCCGAGCGGGATCAACAGGACGACCGGGATCATCAGCAGCACGAACATGAAGCCGAAGTAGGGCGGACCGACCGAAATGCGACCGAGATCGAAGGCTTCGCCGAACAGCGGATACAGGGTGCCGAGGAGGACCATGGCCGCGGCACAGGTGAACAGGAGGTTGTTGACCAGCAGCAGGGTCTCGCGGGACACCGCGGCAAAAGGTTCGCCCCCGGAGACCTTCGGCGCGCGCAGGGCGTAGATCAGCAGCGAGCCGCCGACCGTGATGGTCAGGAAGGCGAGGATGAACAGGCCGCGTTCCGGATCGCTGGCGAACGAGTGCACCGAGGTCAGCACGCCGGAGCGGACCAGGAAGGTGCCGAGCAGGGACAGCGAGAAAGTGAAGATCGCCAGCAGCAGGGTCCAGGCGCGGAAACTGCCGCGCTTCTCGGTGACCGCCTGCGAATGGATCAGCGCCGTCCCGACCAGCCAGGGCATGAACGAAGCGTTTTCGACGGGATCCCAGAACCACCAGCCACCCCAGCCCAGTTCGTAGTAGGCCCACCAGCTGCCGAGCGCGATGCCGAGCGTGAGGACGCCCCAGGCGGCATTCGTCCACGGCCGCGACCAGCGCACCCATTGCTGGTCGAGCTTGCCGCCGAGCAGCGCGGCGATGGCAAAGGCGAAGGCGACGGAAAACCCGACGTAGCCCATGTAGAGCATCGGCGGATGCACGATCAGGCCGAAATCCTGCAGGACGGGATTGAGGTCGTTGCCATCGGCGAGCGCCGGCAGGTGGCGCGTGAACGGGTTCGAGGTCAGTACCGTGAAAAGCAGGAATCCGAGGCTGACGAAGCCGAGCACGCCGAGTACGCGGGCCATGAATTCATCCGGCAGGCGGCGGCTGGCCACGGCAACGGCGATCGTCCAGATGTTGAGGATCAGGATCCACAGCAGCAGGGATCCTTCATGCGCGCCCCAGACCGCCGAGAACCGGTAGTACCACGGCAGTTGCAGGTTGGAGTTCTGCGCAACGTAGGCGACCGAGAAATCCTGGCTGAGGAACGCGTAGGTGAGCACGGCAAACGCGCAGACGACAAAGACGAACTGGCCGGCCGCGGCGGGCCGGGCCACCGCGATCAGCGCGCGGTTGCCGGTTTGCGCGCCGATCAGGGGAACAATGAACTGAACGGCGCTGAGCATCAGGGCGATAATCAGGGCGAATTGACCAAGTTCGGGAAGCATGGCGGTGCCTGGGCGTCAGAGTGGGGGAGTCGCGCGGCCGTCGCAGGCCGCTCGCGGGGAGGTCACGGCGTGGGCTTGTCGGCGGTTTCGGGAACGCTGTGCTTGCGATGGGCCTTTTCCATGGCTTCTGCCACATCGCGCGGCACGTAGTTTTCATCGTGCTTGGCCAGCACCTCGGTGGCGACGAAATGGCCATCCTGCATCGAACCGGTTGCGATCACCGACTGCTTCTCGCGAAACAGGTCGGGAAGGATGCCTTCGTACTCGACGCGCATGTCGCCATCACCGTCGGTCACGACGAAGCCGACTGTCATCGACTGGCCGCGTTCGATCGAATGCTCCTTGACCATGCCGCCGATGCGGAAGCGCGCATCGGCCGGTACCTTGCCGGCGAGAATCTCGCTTGGCGTGTACAGGTAGGTCATGTTCTGCTGCAGCGCGAGCACGGTAAGCGCCGTTGCGGTACCGACCGCGAGCAGGATCAGTCCGACGAGGATCAGCCGGCGCTTTCTGGTTGGGGTCATGGGTTTTTCTCCTGGCGCTTCTGCTGGCGCTTGAGCCGACCGCGTATTTCGGCAATGACGCGGCGGCTGCGCAGTCTCGGAGCGATGAAATCAAATAGCAAGGCAATCACGAAAATCGCGTAGGACGACCAGACATACGCGCCGTAGCCGCCCATGGAAAGGAAATCGGTCATGGTTTTCCACCGGCGCCGAGCGCCACGTCGCGTGCCCAGTCCTTGCCGCTCTCCAGCTCGACCAGGCTGATCCGTGCGCGGACCAGGACGCTGGCGAAGAACCAGATGTGGGTGGCCAGGGCCATCAGCAGCAGCGGCCAGATCATGCTGGAATCGATGCGCGACGGACCCAGCAGGCGGACGGTTGAGCCCTGGTGGAGCGTATTCCACCAGTTCACCGAGAAATGCACGATCGGCACGTTGACGATGCCGATCAGGGCAAGGAATCCGGCCGCGCGCGCTGCCTGCCGGCGGTCCTCGATCGCATTGTAGAGGCCGATCACGCCCAGATAGAGGAACAGCAGGACCAGTTCCGAAGTCAGGCGCGCATCCCAGGTCCACCAGGTGCCCCACATCGGCTTGCCCCAGATCGAGCCGGTGGCCAGCGTTATGGCCGTGAACACGGCGCCGATCGGCGCGCTCGCCATGGCCAGGATCTCGGAGATCTTGATCCGCCAGACCAGGGCGATGAAGGCGTTGACGGCCATGAAGAAATAGGCGAACAGGCTCATCCAGGCGCACGGCACGTGGATGAAGATGATGCGGTAGGCGTCGCTTTGCTGGTAATCGGCCGGAGCCAGAACGAGGCCGCCGTAGAGGGCGACCATTCCGCTGACCAGGGCCGACGCATAGAGCCACGGAGCCAGCCGCAGCGCGAGGCGATGGAAGGTCGGCGGCGAACCGAATTTGTGGAACCAGAGTGTCAGCGTATTCATCAGGAAATCGAAATCCGCAAGGCTGCCGCGCAGGCCAGCGGTGCGAGGACCAGAGCCAGTGCCAGCGCCGCGCCGAGCCAGAGCAGGGGAGCCATGAATGGCAGGCCCGCCTGTGCCGCATTGCAGGCCCCGGCGGCGAAAATCAGGACCGGCACATACAGCGGCAGGACGAGCAAGGCCAAGAGCATACCAGAGCGCCGCATGCCGACAGTCAGGGCGACGCAGACCGCGCCCAGCAGGCTCAGCAGCGGCGTCGCCAGCGCCAGCGAGGCGAGCAGGACCGGCAGGACCCCGCGCGGCAGATGCAGCATTTCCGCCAGCAATGGCGCGACCAGGATCAGCGGCACGGCGGTGGTCAGCCAGTGCACGGCGATCTTGCTGCCGAGCAGCAACGGCAGCGGATGCGGCGAGAGGACCAGTTGCTCGAGGCTGCCGTCCTCGTGGTCGCCGCGAAACAGCGTATCGAGTGCCAGCAGCCCGGCGAGCAGGATGGCGACGAAGACGATGCCGGCCGCCACGCGGGCCAGCTGGTTCGGTTCGGGTCCGAGGGCCAGCGGGAACAGGACCACCACGATGAGGGCGAACAGGGCGGGATTGAGCGCGTCGCCGCGGCGGCGCCAGGTCAGCAACAGGTCGCGCCGGACCAGCGCCGCGCACGCTGATGCATTCGTGCCGTATCTCATGCGGTTTGCCTCAGCGGCAGCCTGCGCGGGGTGCCCGAGGTGAAGGCATAGGCGCCATGTGAAGTGACCAGTGCCGCGCCACCGCGCCGGGCATGGGCATCGAGCAGGCGATTGACCAGGTCGATGCCTTCCTTGTCGAGGTTGGCATACGGTTCGTCGAGCAGCCACAGCGCCGCCGGCACGAGCAGCAGCCGCGCCAGCGACACGCGCTTCTTTTGTCCGGCCGAGAGCTGCCGGGTCGGTACGTCCTCATAGCCTTCGAGGCCGACGCTCGCCATGGCCAGGCGCGGCGTGATGCCGCTGCGCAGGCCGAACACGCCGATTGCGAAATCGAGATTCTCCAGCGGCGTAAGGTCCGATTTCAGGCCAGGCTGGTGGCCGAGCAGGGCGACCTGGTGCGAAAGCCTTGCCAGGGTCAGATCCTCGCCATTGAGCCGGATCGAACCTCGTGCCGGCTCGAGCAGGCCGGAGAGAACCTTCAGCAGGGTGGTCTTGCCCGAGCCATTGTCGCCTTCGATGAGGACCACTTCGCCGACGTGCAGGGCGATGTCGAGCGGACCGAATACCGGTTCCTCGTTGCGCGCATAGGACAGCCCGCACGCCTCGAGCAGGGGGACCGCATCGCGATGTTCGTCTGGACCCATGGACAAGCGCTGATCCTTGGTGCGTTAAGGCGTGAATTGCTGGCGGCCGGGCGCGACCCGGACCGTGGATTGTAAAGGACATCGAAGAGGGGCGAATGGCCTGCGACACTCCGCGCCCGGGCAGTTGCGGCGAGTGCGGACCCGCGGCCCTGCATGGCGGGCTTGGCGAAGACGAATCCAGGAATCCCGCAGCGCCCGCCAAACAGGCCCCGACGGGAGAATTGTATACTGCGGCATGCGCTCGCGGCGTGTAGACTTGGCCGACTCGGCAAACGTTCCCTCAACGCGCCGGCCGTGCGCAATCGGTATCCAATCCACACCAATTCGGCGCAGCGACGGATGACCCAACCTGCCAAACTGCCTCCCGACGAGCAGCAGCGACTGGCCCGGCTTCACGAGTTGGCCGTCCTGGACACGGAAGGGGAGCCGCTCTTCGACGCGCTGGCCCGGGCTGCCGCGGTCGTGGTCGATACGCCTATTGCCCTGATCAGCCTGATCGATTCGGATCGTCAATGGTTCAAGGCCAATGTCGGTCTGGCCGAAGTCTCGCAGACATCGCGTGACGTGGCGTTTTGTGCGCATGCGATTCTCGGCGATGACCTGATGGAAATCGCCGACGCCACCGCGGATTCGCGTTTCGCCGGCAATCCGCTCGTTACCGGAAACCCCGACATACGTTTCTATGCGGGAGCCCCGATCAGGCTGTCCGACGGTTACAAGATGGGCACGCTCTGCGTGATCGACCGCAAGCCGCGGTCACTCAGCGACAAACAGCGGGCAGTGCTGGTCGAGTTGGCCCGTGCCGCAGCCGAAGCCCTGGAGCAGCGGGTGCTGGCCCGCCAGCGCTCGACCGCATTGGAAGGGCAGGTACGCGCGGAGCGCTTGCTCGAAGCGGATCGCGTCCGCCTGGCGAACATCATCGAGGCGACCGACGCGGGAACCTGGGAATGGAACGTCCAGAGCGGCGAACTTCGCCTCAACGAGCGCTGGGCGGCAATCATCGGCTATTCGCTGGACGAGCTCGGTGCCGCGAACCTCGAGACATGGCGCCAGCATGCCGAGCCGGAAAGCTGGGAACGCCTGAGCAGCCAGATCAACGCGCATCTGTCCGGCGAACAGCCCAGCCTGGATTGCGACGTGCGCATGCGGCACCGGGACGGACGCCGCATCTGGACACGCTGCCGCGGAAGTCTCATCGCGCAGGTCGGGGACGGATCGGCGCAGCTGGTTTGCGGCATCGTGGTCGACGTCACCGAGCGCAAGGAATCGGAACGCCGGCTCGCGGCGAGCGAGGCCTTGCTGGATCGCTCCGGGCGCCTCGCTGGCGTGGGCGCCTGGGAGATCGACCTGGATACTTCGGAAATAACCTGGACCGACCAGACCTGTCGCATCCATGACGTTCCCGTGGGTTACCGCCCGACCTTGCAGGAAGCGATCAATTTCTTCGCGCCGGAGGCGCGCGATGCGATCGATCGCGCCATCAAGAAGGCAGTCTCGGACGGCAGCGGCTGGGACCTTGAACTGCCCTTCATCACTGCCAAGGGCCGGCATATCTGGGTACGCGCCCTCGGTACCGTCGAGTACGAAGACGGGCGGCCCCGCTGGCTGGTCGGCGCGCTTCAGGACACGACGCTGCGCCGGCGCGCGGTGCATGCGCTCGAAGTGAGCGAACGTCGCTTCAGGAAGTTGTTCCAGCATAGCCTGGGCCTGATCTGCACCCACGACCTGCAGGGCAACCTGATGTCGGTGAACCCGGCCGTCGCCAGCACCCTGGGTTATCCGGTTGGTGAGCTGCTCGGACGAAATTTCGTCGAGCTGGTGCCGGCGCCGCTGCGCGACCGGTTTTCAGCCTACTTGCAGAGAATCGTCGCGAACAGGACCGATTCGGGAATCATCCAGCTGACCGGCCACGACGGCACCTTGCATACCTGGCAGTACCACAACGTGCTCGACGATGAGGATGACGAGCACTACGTGCTTTGCCACTCGCAGGATGTCACCGAGCGCCTGGTCCACGAGAGGCAATTGCGCGAACAGAGCATCCGCGATCCGTTGACCGGCTGCTTCAACCGGCGCTACCTGGACGAACTGGAAGCCGGGATGGAGGAAAAGGAGGTATGGGGCTGCATCGCCATCGACCTTGATCGGTTCAAGCTGGTCAACGACACCTACGGCCATCAGCGCGGCGATGACGTCCTGGTCGGGATCGCCCAGTTCCTCTGGAAACATGTGCGCACGGGCGATGTCGTGATCCGTTCGGGAGGTGACGAATTCCTGATCCTGCTCAAGAACGCGGACGAAGCCGAAACGACGCGCATCGTCGACGCGCTCGACGCGGCGCGGTCGGATGCGCCAATCGAGTTCACGCTCGGGCATGCAGTGCGAAAGCACGGCGAGAGCCTCGACAGCACGTTGGGCAAGGCCGACAAGCGCCTCTACGAAACTCGCGCCGAGCAGCGCAGGTGAAGCGATGTGCAGCGAGCCGCTGGTGCGCGAACACCGCACCGGCTCGCGCAACCCGGCGTCGGTCTGCGATGATCTGCGCCAGACAAACGGCAGCGAACCCACTGTGCCCGAAGAATATGGACTACTGATCGCGGCGGCCCTCACGGTGGGCCTGCTCGCTGGTGCGCTGGTTTTCGGCCTGCTTGGCCGGCGCTGGTCGCGCGCGGCGGCGGAAGAGGGCGCGCGTGGACGCGAGCCGGAAATTTCCACCCTGCGCGAGCAGCGTGACGCCTTCGAGCGGCAGACGGGAGACTTGCGCAGGCAGTTGGAGCGGAATGCGCAGGAACGCGTGGCGCTCGAGGAGCGCCTGCACGAAAGTGGAGCGCAGGCCGCCGAACGCAAGGCCGAGGTCGAGCAGTTGTCGCGACAGCTGGCCCAGTTGCAAAGCCGCCACGACACCGCGAGCCGCGAACTGCTCACGCTTACCGGCCAGCACGCGGCGCTGGCCGCAAGTGCCAGGGAACAGGCGGAATCCGCGAGGGAAAAGCTGGCCCTGCTCGACCAGGCCGAGCAGCGCCTGCGCGAGTCGTTCCAGAACCTCGCCAACCAGATCCTCGAGGCCCGGGCGGAGCGCTTCAAGGAACAGAGTGCTGAACACCTTGGCAGCCTGCTCGATCCGCTCAAGGTGCAGCTCAAGGAGTTCCGCGAGACGGTCACCCAGACCCACGCCAGCGAGCAGCGCGAACGCGGCATGCTGGTGCAGGAAATCCGTTCGCTGAAGGACCTCAACCAGCAGATCAGCCAGGACGCGGTCAACCTGACGCGGGCGCTGAAAGGCGATACGCGCGCCCAGGGCGCCTGGGGCGAAATGGTGCTCGAGCGCGTGCTCGAGGCCTCTGGCCTGCAGGCCGGCCGCGAATACGACACGCAGGAGAGCTTCCAGGGCGCCGACGGAACACGCCAGCGGCCCGACGTGATCGTCCACCTGCCCGAGAACAAGGATGTCGTCATCGATGCCAAGGTCTCGCTGGTCGCCTGGGAGCGCTCGGTGGCGGTCGACACCGAAGCGGAAAGACAGGCTGCCCTGCGCGAGCACCTGCTGTCGCTGCGCCGGCATATCGATGGCCTGGCGAGCAGGAACTACAGCGACATCCCGGGCATGCGCACGCTCGATTTCGTCCTGCTGTTCGTTCCTGTCGAGGCGGCCTTTATCGAAGCCGTGCGTGCCGATGCCGGCCTTTACGGCTATGCGCTCGAGCGCAAGATATCGCTGGTCAGCCCGAGCACGCTGCTGGCAACGCTGCGCACCGTCGCCTATCTGTGGCGCATCGAAAGCCGCAACAACAACGCGATCGAGATCGCGCGCCGCGCCGCAAACCTGCACGACAATTTCGTCACCCTGGTCGGCGAACTCGAGGGCCTGGGCGCCCAGCTCGACAAGGCGCAGGGCGCGCATGCCAGCATCGTTCGCCGCCTCACCGAAGGCGGCAAGGGCAGCGTGATCCTGCAGGTCAAGAGCCTCGCCGACATGGGCGCGCCGGCGAAGAAGTCACTGCCTTCGCAACTGGTCGAAGCGGCCGGTGCCGATGATGCCGCAGATGATGCCGCAGAAGCGGCCGGCGATGCGGACGCCGGGGACGCCGAGCCCGGCTGAAGCGGCGGCGGCGATCCTCCTGCCGCGCGGCCCGGCGCTCGCCGGCCACGCGCGGCAGGACCTCGCTCAGCGCGGCGGGATGTTGCCGTTTTCGCGCGCGAGCTTGCTGTGGCGGAAACCGTAGAGGAAGTAGATCGCGAATCCGACCAGGGTCCACGCGACCATCAGCATCCAGTTGTGCGCGCTCATGGTCGAGAGCAGGATCAGGCAGCTGCCGACGCCGGCCAGGCAGATCACCGGCGCGAACGGGATGCGGAACGGACGCGGCAGGTCGGGCTGGGTCTTGCGCAGGATCAGAACGCCGGCACAGACCGCCCCGAAGGCGATCAGTGTGCCCATCGAGGTCAGGTCGCCGAGCACGTCGAGCGGGAAGATGGCCGCCAGGATGGCGATGCCGATGCCGGTGATCACGGTATTGATGTGCGGCGTGCGGTACTTGGGATGGATGCGCGTGAAAACCGGCGGCAGCAGTCCGTCGCGTCCCATGATCATGAAGATGCGTGGCTGGCCGATGATCATGACCAGGACCACGGAGGCGAGGCCGATCAGCGCGCCGGCCTCGACGATCCAGCGCAGCCAGCCCAGCCCGGGATGGCTGGCCACGGCGGTGACGACGGGCTCGGCGGTGCCGAGCAGGGTGTAGGGCGTCAATCCGGTCATGACCAGGGCCATGCCGATGTAGAGCACCGTGCAGATCGCCAGCGAGGCGAGCATGCCGATCGGCATGTCGCGGCTGGGATTGAGTGACTCCTGCGCCGCCACTGAAGTGGCTTCGAAGCCGATGTAGGCGAAGAACACCATCGAAGCGCCGCGCAGCACGCCCTCCCAGCCATACTTTCCGGGTGCGACGTTTTCCGGGATGAACGGATGCCAGTTCGCCGTGTCGATGTAGCTGATGCCGGCGCCGATGACGAGCACGATCAGGCCGACCTTGAGGATGACCATGGCCATGTTCGCGCCGGCCGACTTGCGGATGCCGATGTAGCACAGCCACGTGAGCAGGAGGACGAGTATGGCGGCCGGGACGTTCGCGATGGCCCCGGTGGCGTTGAGCTTGTCGTCGAGCGGCGCATTGACCAGGGCCGCCGGCAAATGGATGTTGAACTGGTCGAGAAGGCTGAGGAAGTAGCCGGTCCAGCTGACCGCAACGGCCGAGGCGGACACGCCGTATTCGAGGACGAGCATCCAGCCAATGAACCAGGCCGCGAGCTCGCCGAGGGTGGCATAGGTGTAGGAATAGGCGCTGCCCGAAACCGGTACCATGGCCGCGAATTCTGCGTAGCACAGTGCGCAGAAGGTGCAGCAGATGGCTGCGAAGACGAACGACAGCACGATGGCCGGGCCGGCGTGCTCCGCCGCGGCGACGCCCGTGATCACGAAGATGCCGCCGCCGATCACCGCACCGATGCCCAGCGCGGTCAGGCCCCAGGGCCCCAGCGTGCGTTCGAGGCTCAGCCCCTCGGCATCGGCATGGGCGGCCAGCGGATGTTTGGTCGCCAGAAGTTGGTTGGCCATGCGTGAATTTCCTTGCGTGCCGGAATCAGGCCGGTTGTCGGCGCGAGCGCGGGCCCGGCGTGAACGTACAAGGCCGGCGCCTGGGCGCCGGCCCTGGTGGATGGATCAGTTGCGCTGGCGCAGGTGGCTGTGCCGGTAGCCGTAAAGGCCGTAGATGAGGAAACCGATGAAGGTCCAGCCGGTCATCACGTGCCAGTTTTCGGCGAACGGCTGCCAGAAAAGGTAAAGGCAGGTGATCACGCCAAGCGGGCAGATGACGATGGCCAATGGCACGCGGAACGGGCGGGCAAGATTGGGTTGGGTCTTGCGCAGGACCAGCACGCCGGCGGAGACCGTTGCAAAGGCGAGCAGGGTGCCCATTGAAACGAGGTCGCCGAGAAAGCTGATCGGCAGGAAGCCGGCGAGCGCCGCGGCGACCACGCCGACGAAGATGGTGCCGACATGAGGGGTGTGGTGCTTCGGATGGACCCTGGCGAACATCTTCGGGATAAGCCCGTCGTTCGCCATCGAGAAGAAGATGCGCGGCTGGCCCATCAGCATGACCAGGATGACCGAACTCAGGCCGGCAATGGCGCCAAGTTCGACGACGATCTTGAGCCAGGAAAGCGACGGATACGCTTCGAGCGCGGTTGCCACCGGCTTCGGCGTGCCGAGCATCGTGTACGGCATCATGCCGGTCAGCACGGCCGAGACAACGATGTAGACGACCGTGCAGATGGCCAGCGAGCCGAGGATGCCGATCGGCATGTCGCGCTGCGGATTCTTCGCTTCACCGGCTGCAGTCGAGACGGCGTCGAATCCGATATAGGCGAAGAACACCACTGCTGCACCACGCACGATGCCGTCAAAGCCGTACTTGCCAGGACCCTGGTTTTCCGGGATGAACGGATGCCAGTTGTCCGGATTGACGTATTGCAGGCTGAAAGCGACAAACATCAGGATCACGACGACCTTGATCGTGACGATGATCGCATTGGCGATGGCGGATTGCTTGATGCCGTAATAGCCGACCGTGGCGACTGCCGCGACAATGGCGACTGCGGGCAGGTTGAACAGGCCGCCTGTATAGACCAGGGAGCCGTCGACGACGTTGAGCGGTGCCTGGGAGAGCGCAGCTGGCAGAGCGAGGCCGAACGTATCGAGGAAGCTGTTGAAGTAGCTTGACCAGCCCACGGCGACCGTGGAGGCGGCAAACAGGTACTCGAGCACGAGATTCCAGCCGATGAACCAGGCGACGACTTCACCCAGCGTGGCGTAGGAATAGGAGTAGGCGCTGCCCGAGACCGGCAGCAGGGCCGCGAACTCGGCGTAGCAGAGGCCGGCAAATGCGCAGGCGATGCCGGCAAAGACGAAGCTGAGGACGATGGCCGGTCCGGCATGCGCGGCGGCCGCATGTCCGGTCAGCACGAAGATGCCCGCGCCGATCACGGCGCCGACGCCGAGCAGTACCAGCTGGGTCGCAGTCAGGGTTCGCTTGAGGGTGGCCTCGCCCTCGAGCGAGCCTTCGACCGGCTCGCCGGCATCGACATGCGGCGCAGGTTCTACCGGCTTCGTGACGAAAAAGCCCATGGACATCGTGTTCTCCCCGGAGGTATGACGGAACGGCCTTCAGGCCGGTTTCTATGGATGCCGCCTGCCAGCGACAGCGGCCCCGTACGATGCCAAACGGCGAACCCGAGCACAAGCGCGGAATAGGCAGTTGCGGGCGACGCGCAGAACTTGTGCAGTGCAGCTTGATTCGCGGACCCAGACGGATCCGGTATTCTCCAGGCTCCCCGGGATGCTGCCGTCGATGTTGCGCGAAAAACTTGAAACCTATGCCTCAAGGGTTGCCGGCCAGGCGTCGACCATCGACCTGTTTCGCGCGCTACTCGACGTGCCGGCGTGCTACCTGCGCAGCAACCTCGAACGGCATTTCACGGGTTCGGCCTGGCTGGTCAGTGTGGACGGCCAGCGTGTCCTGCTCACCCATCACCGCAAGCTCGAGCGCTGGCTGCAGCTCGGCGGGCATGCCGATGGCGATGCCGATCTGAGCCGGGTGGCCTTGCGCGAGGCCGAAGAGGAATCGGGCCTGGCCGGTCTGGTCGTCGAGACGGACATCTTCGATCTGGATCGGCACTGGATACCCGAACGTGCCGATGTTCCCGGCCACTGGCACTACGACGTGCGCTTCGTCGTGCGCGCAACGGGCAGCGAACAGTTTGTCGTCAGCGCGGAATCACACGACCTCGCCTGGCGCGACATCCGCGCCATCGCCGGCGACGCCGAGATGGACGAGTCGCTGCGGCGGATGGCTGGGCGCTGGCTGGAGCGCCAGCGCGGTGATTAGGGATTAGGGATTCGGGATTCGGGATTCGCAAGAGCGAAATGCAGTCTCTAGCCAGTCGGACTTGGGACGCTGAACACGTGGTTGTTCGCTTTTCCGAATCCCAAATCCCAAATCCCGAATCCCGAATCCCGCGCCACTCAAGCCCTCCCGCCAAACTCCCCGGTCACCGTGCTGACGTGGATCTTCTCGCCGGTGCGCACGTATTCGGGGACCTGGATCTCGATGCCGGTCGACAGCCTGGCCGGTTTCGGGCGCTTGGTCGCGGTGGCGCCCTTCATTTCCGGCGCGGTGTCGATGACTTCGAGGATGACCGACGGCGGCAACTGCACGGCGACCGGCGCGTCATCGATGATCTGCACATAGCAGCCTTCGATGCCGTCGACGATGTAGCCGGCGGCATCGCCGACGACGTCAGCGTCCAGCGTGTACTGGGTGTAGTCCTCGGAATCCATGAACACGAAGGCCTCGCCGTCCTTGTAGGAAAAGCTGACCGCGCGACGGGTGACTTCGGTCTCCCTGATTTCGTCTTCGGAGCGCAGCGACAGGTCGGCCTTCACGCCGCCGGGCACGCTGTACATGATGAAACGGAAGGTCACGTTGCCGCTGCGGCCCTGCGCCGAGCTGCGCTCGATATCGCGGACCTGGTAGACCTTGCCTTCGTGTTCGACGACGTTGCCGCGCTTGACTTCGGATGCTTTCATGGTTGGGGAGCCGGGATTGGGGATTCGGGATTGGGGTTGGGGATTCGGGATTCGGGATTCGGTAAAGCGGGATTTTCGAAATCTGGATTGATTCGATGGCGTGGAGTCAGCGGTAAGCGGCTCTTCCAAATCCCGAATCCCGAATCCCGAATGCCGGTTATTTGGGCGCCAACCGCACCGCGCCGTCGAGGCGGATCGTTTCGCCGTTGAGGTAGCGGTTGCCGAGGATGTGGGCGACGAGGTCGGCGAATTCATTGGACGTGCCGAGGCGCGAGGGAAACGGGATCGAGGCGCTGAGCGATTCCTGGACCGCGGCCGGCATGCCGTCGACCATCGGCGTCCAGAAGATGCCGGGGGCGATGGTCATGACGCGGATGCCGAAACGCGCCAGCTCGCGTGCCATCGGCAGGGTCATGCCGACGACGCCACCCTTGGATGCCGAATAGGCGGCCTGGCCGATCTGGCCGTCGAATGCCGCGACCGAAGCGGTGTTGACGATGACGCCGCGCTCGCCGTCTTCGCCGGGCTCGTTGTCCTGCATGCGCTCGGCCGCGGCCTTGGACACGTTGAACGAGCCGACCAGGTTGACCATGACCGTGCCGGCGAAATTCTTCAGCGGCATCGCGCCGTCGCGGCCGAGCATGCGCCCGGCGCCGAGGATGCCTGCGCAGTTGACCGCAACATTGAGCCCACCCATGAATTCGGCGGCGCTGGCCACGTTGGCGCGCACGCCGTCTTCGTCGGTCACGTCGGTGCGCAGGAAAACGGCCTTGTCCTTGCCGAGCGCGGCCACTGCCTCCGCACCCTTGTCGGCGTTGACATCGAACAGGGCGACCTTGCCGCCATGGGCGACGAAGTGCTCGGCGACGCTGAGCCCGAGGCCGGACACGCCGCCGGTGATGAGCGCCTTGACGTTTTCGAGTTGCATGATTCCTCCAGGTCCGCGATCGGTCCGCGGACCGCGCAAAGGCGCGCATTCTACAACGTGAGACGGCTTTCGAACCGGCGCGGGGCGCCACTGACCGGATCGACGAACGCCAGCGATCGGGCCAGCAGCTTGAGCGGCCGCCCGAAATCATCCTGCGCCGGTTCGGCGAATTCCGGGTACAGGGCATCGTTGGCGATGCCGGCGCCGAGCGCGGCCATGTGCACGCGCAACTGGTGCTTGCGGCCGGTCAGCGGGCTCAGGGCATAGCGCCAGGAGGCGCCCTCGCGTTCGAGCACGTCGATGTGCGACTCGCTGTTGGCCGTGCCTTCGGCTTCGCGCATGCGGTAGAACGGTTCGCCGACGACGATCCGCGATCGCCGGACCAGTGGGAACGCGAGGTCCGGCAATGCCGGCGCGATCGCCTCGTAGCGTTTTTCGATCCGGCGAGTGCGGAACAGCGCCTGATAGGCCGAGCGCGTCCGCGGGTTTGCCGAAAACAGGACAAGACCGGCGGTCCCGCGATCGATCCGGTGCAAGGGCACCAGATCGGCATTGCCCAGCAACCGCATCAGGCGGCGCAGCAGGGTCTCCTCGACGTGTCGTCCGGACGGCAGGACGGCGAGGAAGTGCGGCTTGTCGGCGACGACGATATTCTCGTCGATGTGCACGATGCCAGCCTCGAACGGGATGCGCGGTTCGTCGGCTACTTCGCGAAAATAGCGGACCGTGATGCCGGTGCGATAGGCATGGCCGATCTGCAGCGGAACGCCGTTGCCGTCCAGGACCCGCGCGCGCGCGAAGCGATCGATCCACTGCTCCCGCGGCACGGCCGGGAAATGCGCGCACAGGCAATCGAGCACCGTCTGCCATGGGCCTGGCGGCAGCTGCAGCGTGCTGGCCATGGCGGCTTCGCAAATCGCCTGCGGAGTGGTGGGAGGCATCGCGCTATTATGCCGGCATGGCGCAGCGGGACAGGAAGCCACAGCCATGCGGGAGAACTGCGGATCAACGCCGGGGGGAATCCTGCGTTCGGCATGGCCGCCCCGGCGTCGCCTTGCACCGTTTTTGCGCGAATCGATTGCCTGCTGAAGCCGGGGATCGTGCGCCTCTTCCATCCCCGACACGTTCATGACCGGCCCGTCCATGTCCAAACTGCTGCTCAACCTGCGCCATGTGCCCGAAGACGAAGCCCAGGAAGTGCGGGCCATGCTCGAGCGCAATGCGATCGCCTTCTATGAAACCCAGCCGAACCGCTGGGGTATATCGGCGGGCGCCATCTGGGTGTCCGACGAGGGGCAGGTGGCCCTGGCCCGGAGCCTGATGGCCGAATACCAGGCGCAACGGAAGGCCAGCGCAAGATCGGAGTACGAAAATGCGCGGCGCGATGGTACCGCTGCCACGTTCTGGTCCCAGGTGCGCAGGGAGCCGTTGCGCCTGCTCCTGATCCTGTTCGGCATTGCATTGTGCATCGCGCTCAGCCTGTGGCCGCTGCTGCTCGCCGGCCGATGAGTTCGGTTGTGCCTGCCTGGCGCAGCCGGCCGGCTGCGCCGCTTTTCGTCAACCCTGAACGCGGTGTCGTTCAGGCGGGCACGCCGCCGATGAAGTCCGGCTTGCCGAGCGGAACGCCGCAGTGGCGCAGGATCGCGTAGGCCGTGGTGACATGGAAGTAGACATTGGGCAGGGCGTAGTGCAGCAGGTAGGGCTGTCCGGCGAACTGGACTTCGGTGCCGCGCAGGCTGAGCGTGATCGTCCTTTCCTCGCTGCCGTCGATCTGTACCGGCTTTATCGACTCGATGAATGCAATGGTCTTGCCGATGCGTGCCTGCAGTTCCTCGAACGTGGTTTCGGTGTCCTCGTGGACGGGGCGCTCGACTCCGGCGAGGCGGGCGGCGGCACCGCGGGCCATGTCGGTGGCGATCTGCACCTGGCGCGTCAGCGGGAACATGTCCGGGAAAAGACGCGTGGACAACAGGACGGCGGGATCGATCTTGTGCTGTTCGGCGTGGGCGGCCGCCTTCTTCAGGATCGCCGAAAGGTTGCCGAGGGTTCGGGCAAGGACCGGGACCGAAGCCTGATACATCGTAATGCTCATGAAGATCTCCAGGGAGTTCGCAATGGGTGTAGCCGGGCGATGGTGTCGCGACATCGGTCCAGGCTGGGCCAGACAGTGGAGGCGAAGCGCGCCGGGGCAAGAGGGGCCGGTTGCCGGCTCCGGCATGCGATCATGGCGCATGAACGCATTCTCCTCCCTACCGCTGGATCCGCAGCTGCTCGGCGCTCTGGATCCGCTCGGCTACACCGAAATGACCCCGGTGCAGGCGCAGAGCCTGCCGCATATCCTCGGGAACCTCGACGTCATCGCGCAGGCACCGACCGGCAGCGGCAAGACGGCGGCCTTCGGCCTGGGCCTGCTTTCGCGCATCGACCCCGGCCTGATCGCGGTCCAGGCGCTGGTCCTGTGCCCGACCCGCGAACTCGCCGACCAGGTCAGCAAGGAAATCCGCCGGCTGGCGAGTGGCGTGCCCAACGTGAAGCTGCTGACCCTGTGTGGCGGCATTCCATTGCGTCCCCAGCTGGCATCGCTGGCGCATGCCCCGCATGTCGTCGTCGGCACGCCGGGGCGGATCCAGGAGTTGATTTCCCAGGGTGCGCTTGCGCTGGATGCGGTCCGCGTGCTCGTGCTCGACGAGGTCGACCGCATGCTCGACATGGGTTTCCTGGATGACATCACCGCCCTGGTCAAGAAGACTCCAGGTTCGCGCCAGACCCTGCTTTTCTCGGCGACGATTCCCGATGAAATCCGCAAGGTCAGTCGATCCATGCAGCGCAATCCGGTCGAGGTGGTTGCCGATGCGGCAGCCGACATGCCCGAGATCGAGCAGCAGTTCTTCGAAATCGACGCCTCGCGCCGGTTCGACGCCCTGGTGCGCCTGTTGACCGCGCACCGGCCCGAATCGACCCTGGTTTTCTGCAACATGCGTCGCGATACGGTGGAGCTGGCCGACGGGCTGGCCCAGCGCGGATTTTCCGCACTCGCCCTGCATGGCGACCTCGAGCAGCGCGAACGCGACGAGGTGCTGATGCGTTTCGCCAATCGCAGCTGCGCGATCCTCGTCGCGACCGATGTCGCCGCGCGCGGCCTCGATATCGAGGACCTGCCGGCGGTGGCCAACTGGGAAGTCTCCACGGATCCAGACGTCCACGTGCATCGGATCGGCCGCACCGGCCGGGCCGGACGCAAGGGCATGGCCTGGAGCCTGGTGGCTGCGGCCGAAATGCCCCGCATCGCGCCAATCGAGGCGCGCATCGGCAAGCCGGTCCAATGGTCGCAACTGCCTGCCGCAGGTGACTCGAAGGCACCGCTTACCGCGAGCATGAGCACCCTGTGCATCGATGCCGGCCGCCAGGACAAGCTGCGTCCCGGCGATGTGCTTGGCGCCCTTACCGGCGATGCCGGAATTGCCGCCGCCGCGGTCGGCAAGATCGGCATCTTCGCCACGCGTTCCTACGTGGCGATCCGTCGCGACCAGTCGGCCGAGGCGCTCAAGCGGTTGCGTGCCGGCAAGATCAAGGGACGCAATTTCCGCGTTCGCGCGATCGACTGAGCGGTCGGCGCTCAGCTCAACATCAGCAACCGCCAACTGACCGCGCCGGTCGCAACGGCGAGCACGAGCAGGACTATGGCCGAAACCTGCAACAGGCGCCCGATGCGCTGCGCGGCGGGACCGCGTCGAAGCGGCGTGTCGCGCAGCACGCGCGCCCCGGGCAGGGGCCACTGCTGGAACTTCAATGCACGCTGCCCCTTGCGTGCCGAGTAGCCGCCGAGCAGTGCAAGGCAGATCGCGCTGCCGGTCAGTGCCACGCCGAGCAGGCTGCGCATGCGCATGATCAGCACCTGGGGTTCGGACAGTTCGGCGATACCGAGCAGCCAGCGCTGGAAGTAGTGGATGCAGAGCAGGGCGACAACGGTCGCGATGCCGAGCACGGCAATGGTCTGGCGGCGCAGGCGCCGGTCTGCGCGAACGATATCCTCGCTCAAGTCGGTACTCCCTCGTTCCTGCCGGCGAGCATAGCGGGTCGGGACGTTTCGGCATCGCCGTATATCGCCAAATCCCTGCGCCGGTCTATCCTCTACCCATGAACAAGCCAATCCTGCACCGCCTGCTGCCTATTTTCCTTCCGCTGCTTCTTTGCGCCTGCCAGAGCCTGGCTACGCGCATCGACGCGCCATCGGGCGCGGCCGCGAGTCCGCGCCAGTGGTTCGACGGCGAGTACGACAACCACGAACAGGTGGCGCTCGCCGGGAAGGCAAGCGTGCCGCGTGCGCGCATCGTCATCACGCCGCTGCAGAAGGCGGGCTGGTACACGTGGACGGTAAGCCTGTCCGGCCAGCCCGCTGTTTCGGCGACCTGGGTCATGCGCTCGGTCAAGGCGAACAACGGGAATGTCGAGCTCACGCCGTTCCGCGCCATCGTGGCAACCCCCGGGACGGGCAAGGACTTCGACCTCGCGCAATGGGTCGCGCTCGATGCCTGTGCACTGCAGGGTGTCGCCACCCCGGCAGGGCTCGACGTCAAGGCCGATGTCGCCACCTGCGCAACCCTGGTGCCAGGTATCGGCGCCAATGCAGCCATGCTGCCACTGGAAATCGAGCACGATGGCGAATGGCTGCGCGCGCGACTCTACACCGACCAGGCGCGCGGACCGGATGCCAGGATAGAAGCCCGCCGCCTGCGCTGGTTCTCCGGCTGGGCCGCGATCAACGGCGCCGGACCGAACGCGAAGGTCGAGAGCGGCGACTGGCACATGAACCGTGACATCCGCGTCGACAACGAAGGTGGCCGTGCGCCGCTTGCATGGCGCGACGGCAAGCCCTCGGGATACTCGCTGGAGCTTTCGCGCATGACCTATCGCGACGGCAACGTGCCCGTACTGAAGCTCTCGATCATCGACGATGCCAATGGGCGCAGCGTGGTCTACGCCTGGGCCGATCCGCAGGCCACGCGGATCGGCATCAACCTCGGTTGGGTGCAGGTCGGACTCGAAGCGACCGGCGAGCAGGGCCGCTGATCAGGGAGAACCGCAATGACCGGGGAAACCATCAGCTGGAGCGATTTCGAGCGTGTCTGCACGGTCGCAGGCACGGTCACCCGCGTCGAGGCGTTTCCGGAAGCGCGCAAGCCGGCCTACAAGGTCTGGGTGGATTTCGGACCCTATGGCGAACGCAAGACCAGTGCCCAGATCGTTGCGCTCTACCAGCCGGCGGACCTCGTCGGCCGCCAGATCGTGGGCGTGATCAACTTTCCCGAGAAGCAGATCGGACCGTTCCGCTCGCAGTTCCTTCTGACCGGATTCCCGACCGCCGAAGGTGTCGTCATCACCACGATCGAGCGGCCGGTGCCGAACGGCACGCGCCTGGCCTGACCAGGGCGCATGCGCGGGGCGTTGGCACGTCGCCGATCCTCACGGTCGCCCGCGGCTGCAGTGGCCCGCGGCTCAGAGCGCCTCGAAGATGCCGGCCGCGCCCATGCCGGTGCCGATGCACATGGTGACCATGCCGTACTTCTGCTTGCGTCGGCGCAGTCCGTGGATCAGGGTGGCTGCACGTACCGCGCCGGTGGCGCCGAGCGGATGGCCGAGAGCGATCGCGCCACCCAGTGGATTGACCTTGCCCGCATCCAGGCCGAGGTCGCGGATCACCGCCAGGGCTTGCGCGGCGAAGGCCTCGTTGAGCTCGATCCAGTCCATTTGCTCCTTGCTCAGGCCAGCCAGCTTGAGCGCCTTCGGAATCGCCGCGATCGGACCGATACCCATGACTTCGGGGCGCACGCCGGCCACGGCGAACGAGACGAAGCGGGCGATCGGGGTCAGGTTGTATTCCTTGATGGCCTTCTCGCTGGCCAGCATCAACGCGCCGGCGCCGTCGGACATCTGCGAGGAATTGCCCGCGGTGACGCTGCCGCCGGCCTTGAACACGGTGCGCAGCCTGGCCAGGCCGGCGGCGCTGGTGTCGGGCCGCGGGCCTTCATCGGTGTCGATGAGGCGGCTGTCGGTCTGGATCGAGCGGCCGGCCAGGTCGGGATAGTGGTCATCAAGCGTGAACGGCACGATCTCGTCCCTGAACTCGCCTGCGGCTATCGCGGCCAGGGCCTTCTGGTGCGAGGCCAGGGCGAAGGCGTCCTGGTCTTCGCGACTGACCTTCCATTCGCTGGCGACGTTTTCGGCGGTGATGCCCATGCCGTAGGCGATGGCGACATTCTCGTCCTGGAACGCCGCGGGATTCATCGCGATCTTGTGCCCCATCATCGGCACCATGCTCATGCTCTCGGTGCCGCCAGCGAGCATCAGGTCGGCATCGCCGGTGCGGATGCGGTCGGCGGCGAGGGCGATGGCCTGCACGCCCGAGGAGCAGAAGCGGTTGATCGTCTGCGCCGGCACGGAGTTCGGCAACCCGGCCAGCAGCACGCCAATGCGCGCCACGTTCATGCCCTGCTCGGCCTCGGGCATGGCGCAACCGATCACCGCATCGTCGATGCGCGAGGGGTCGATGCCCGGAGCGCCGGCGACCGCTGCACGGATCACATGGGCGAGCAGGTCATCGGGCCGGGTGTTGCGGAAAACGCCGCGCGGCGCCTTGCCAACCGGTGTGCGCACGGCGGAGACGATGTAGGCGTCTTGTAGTTGTTTGCTCATGGAATTGCTCCAATAGCGGGATTCGGGATTCGGGATTGGAGAATCGAAATTAGCATGAGGCGAAGCCGGGTCAAGATTCGGAGAGTTGGCTCTGCGGAATCCGGCTTTCAACAGCCGAGTGGCTGGTCATCCCCAATCTCCGATTCTCAGTTTCTAAGCGGCTTTCCCGTCGTCAACGTGTGCGCGATGCGCTCCTGGGTCTTGGCCATCTGCGCGAGTTCGACGAAATGCCTGCGCTCGAGGTCGAGCAGCCAGGCTTCGTCGACCTGCGAGCCGCGCTCGATGACGCCGCCGCACAGCGTATCGGCGATGCGGCTGCCGATTTCGTAATCGTGCGGGGAGATGAAGCGTCCTTCGAGCATGTTGACCAGCATCATCTTCAGCGATGCGGTGCCGACGTCGCCGGCCACGACGATGTCGCGCGCGGGCAGCGGCGGGCGCCAGCCCGACTCGGCGAGCGCGGCGGCGACCTGTTTGGCCACATGGAGCAGCTCGAAGCTGTTGAAGACAATGACGTCGTCCGGGCGCAGCAGGCCAAGCTGTTTCGCCTCCAGCGCACTGGTCGACACCTTGGCCATGGCGGCGGCCTCGAAGGCCTTCTTGATGCCGTTGAACGGGTCGCCGTCGACGCTGTTCCTCGATGCGCGCAGGGCGAACTCCTTGAGTCCGCCACCGGCCGGGAGCAGGCCGACGCCGGCTTCGACGAGGCCGATGTAGCTTTCCAGCGCGGCCACGGTGCGCGCCGAATGCATCTGGAACTCGCAGCCGCCGCCGAAAGCCATGCCGCGCACGGCCGAAACCACGGGCACCAGCGAGTACTTGATGCGCATGCTGGTGGCCTGGAAGTTGCTGACCATGGCTTCGAAGGCGTCGATCTTGCCTTCCTTGACCAGGCCCAGCGCGCCCTTGAGGTCCGCGCCGGCCGAGAACGGCTCGCCGTTCTGCCAGATGACCATGGCCCTGAACTGCTTCTCGGCTTCCTCGACGCAGCGCTGCAGGCCATCGAGGACCGCATCGTTGACCGTGTTCATCTTGGTCTTGAAGGAGACGATGCCGATGTCGTCGCCGAGATGCCACAGGCGTACGCCATCGTTTTCCCAGACCGTCGTGCCGGCATTGAATTTCTCGCCAAGCAGCGGATCGGGGTAGATCTGGCGCTGATAGACGGCGGCCGTGGAGCGCGGGATGTTCTTGCCGGCGACCGGTGAGTACGAACCATCCGGCCCGTGCACGCCGTCGCGGCCATCGGTGACCCAGGCGGGCAGGGGCGCATCGCTCATGGCCTTGCCGGCGGCGATGTCCTCGGCGATCCATTGCGCGACCTGCTTCCATCCGGCGGCCTGCCAGGTCTCGAAGGGCCCAAGCTTCCAGCCGTAGCCCCAGCGGATCGCGAAATCGACGTGGCGCGCCGTTTCGGCAATGTCGGCGAGGTGGAAGGCGGTGTAATGGAACAGGTCGCGGAACATCGCCCAGAGGAACTGAGCCTGGTTGTCCGAGGAAGCACGCAGGGCGGCGAACTTCTCGCTGGGGTTGCGCATGGCGAGGATCTTGCCGACTTCGTCGCTGGGCCCTTGCGCGGCAGGGCGATAGTCCCGGGTCGCCAGGTCGAGTACCTGGATTTCCTTGCCGACCTTGCGGAAAAAGCCGGCGCCCGTCTTCTGTCCGAGCGCGCCCTTTTCGATCAGGGCGCCCAGCCATGCGGGGGCCTTGAAGTACTTGTGCCACGGATCCTTCGGCAGGGTGTCATCCATGGTCTTGATGACATGCGCCATCGTGTCGAGGCCGACCACGTCCGAGGTCCGGTAGGTCGCGCTCTTCGGCCGCCCGATGGCCGGGCCGGTGATCGCATCGACGGCGTCGAAGCCGAGCTTGAACTGTTCGGTGTGGTGCATCGTCGCCAGGATCGAGAACACGCCAATGCGGTTGCCGATGAAGTTCGGCGTGTCCTTGGCGTGGACCACGCCCTTGCCGAGCGTCGTGGTCAGGAAGGACTCGAGTCCGCCGAGCAGGGCCGGATCGGTCTCGTGGTCGGGGATCAGTTCGACCAGATGCATGTAACGGGGCGGATTGAAGAAATGGATGCCGGAGAAGCGCGGGCGCATCTTCTTCGGCAGGGCCTCGGCCAGCGAATTGATGGAAAGGCCCGAGGTGTTGCTTGCAATGAATGCAGAATCAGAGACATACGGCGCAATCTTCTTGTAAAGATCGAGCTTCCAGTCCAGCCGTTCGGCGATCGCCTCGATGATGAGGTCGCAATCCCGCAGCCATTCCAGGTTTTCCTCGTAGTTGGCCGGGGTGATCGAAGCGGCGCGTGACGCTTCCGCCAGCGGGGCCGGGGAAAGTTTGGCCAGGTTGGCGATCGCCTTGATCGCAATGCCGCTCTTGGGGCCTTCCTTTGCCGGCAGGTCGAAGAGGACGGTTTCGACGTCGGCATTGGTCAGGTGCGCGGCGATCTGCGCGCCCATGACGCCGGCGCCGAGGACGGCAACCTTGCGGATGCGAAGGGATGATGAGTTCATGGGTTACCTCGCGGGGGACAAGCGGTGAATGGTGCAGTCCGGGGCGGCTGCCACTGGAACGGGAAAGCGGAGGATCGCGAATCTATTCCGCGCGCAGGCCAGCGGCGGCAAAGCGGATCAGGTGTTCGGCGGCACGCTCGCGGTGGATCTTCTCGGACATGGCTGCGCGCCGCTTGATGACGCCGAAATCCGCCATCGCGTAGGTCAGGGCGCCGGCGATGATGTCGATGCGCCAGTACAGCTCTTCCTTGTCCAGATGCGGCAACTGGGCGCCGAAGGCGGCGGCGAACTCCTTGAGCACGTGGCCGTAGTTTTCGGAAAGGAACTTGCGCAGGCGTTCGTTGTGCTCGGCATAGGCGCGGGCCAGCACGCGAACGAAGGTCGACCCGCCGGACTTGTCCAGCGAGAGCAGCAATGCGGGATGGATGAAGGCCGCGAGGATGTCCTCCAGGCGGTGTTCGGGCCGCGACAGGACCAGTTGCAGGGCGTCCAGGCGCTGCGCGCTGAGCTCATCGAGACGGCGGCGGAACACCTCGTTGACGAGGTTGTCCTTGGAGCCGAAGTGATAGTTGACGGCGGCCAGGTTGACCTTGGCGGTCGAGGTCAGTTCGCGCAGCGACGCGCCGGCGAATCCGTTGCGCGCAAACAGTTCCTCGGCTGCGCCGAGTATGCGTTCCTTGGTCGAGAAGTGGGGAGAATTCAATTGGGTGGGTCCGGATTGGGCGACAGAACCAAACGAGCGTTTGAATCATAAGCCCGCCAAGGCTCGCGATCAACGTCCGAAATGCGCTTGCGATCACGATGACGGGGTGCAATTCGGCCCGAATACTAGCTAGAATACGAAGTCGGATAGTGCGCTAACTATCCGGATTGCCGCGGGTTTGCTCCCGTGTCAGCTTCCATACCCACCCGAATTCTCCCCTCTGTCCAAAGGTCGAAAAACAATGGCGCTGGAGCGCACCCTTTCCATCATCAAGCCCGATGCGGTCGCCAAGAACGTGATCGGCGAAATCTACTCCCGTTTCGAAAAGGCCGGCCTGAAGATCGTCGCCGCGCGCATGAAGCAGCTGTCGCGCCGCGAAGCGGAAGGCTTCTACGCCGTCCATCGCGAGCGCCCGTTCTTCAAGGCGCTGGTCGACTTCATGATTTCCGGTCCGGTGATCATCCAGGCGCTCGAAGGCGAGAATGCGATCGCCGTCCATCGCGACCTGATGGGCGCCACCGATCCGAAGAAGGCTGCCGCCGGCACGATCCGCGCGGACTTCGCCGATTCGATCGATGCCAATGCCGTGCACGGCTCGGACGCGCCGGAGACTGCCCAGGTCGAGATCGCCTACTTCTTCGCCAGCTCCGAAATCGCAGCGCGTTGAATCGAATGGACGTGACGCAGACCCGAACCAATCTATTCGGCCTCGACCGCAAGGAGCTGCGCGAATACTTCGCGCAGGCTGGCGAGAAGCCGTATCGTGCGGACCAGGTCATGAAGTGGATGTACCACCGTCACGTCACCGATTTTTCGCTGATGACCGATGTCGGCAAGGCGCTGCGCAGCAAGCTTGAAGCCATTGCCGAGATCGTTCCGCCCAACGTGCTGTTCGAAAAGCAGTCGACTGACGGGACGCACAAGTGGTTGCTCGGCATGGACGCCGGCAATGCCATCGAAGCCGTGTTCATCCCGGAAAGTTCGCGTGGCACGCTCTGCGTTTCCTCGCAGGTCGGCTGCGGGCTCAACTGCCAGTTCTGTTCGACGGCGACCCAGGGCTTCAACCGCAACCTGTCCACGGCCGAGATCATCGGCCAGGTCTGGGTGGCGGCAAAGCACCTCGGCAACGTCCCGCACCACCAGCGCAAGCTGACCAACGTCGTGATGATGGGCATGGGCGAACCCCTGCTCAATTTCGACAACGTCGTGCGCGCCATGAGCATCATGCGCGATGACCTCGGCTTCGGACTCGCCAACAAGCGGGTGACCCTGTCGACGGCCGGCCTGGTGCCGATGATCGATCGCCTTTCCGAGGAAAGCGACGTTTCCCTCGCGGTTTCGCTGCATGCGCCGAACGACGCGCTGCGCACCGAACTGGTGCCGCTCAACAAGAAGTATCCGATCGCCGAACTCCTGGATGCCTGTGTCCGCTATACGCAACGACGCCCGCGCACGACGATCACCTTCGAGTACACCATGATGAAGGGCGTCAACGACACGCCGGAGCTCGCCCGCGAGCTGGCCAGGCTGGTGCGCAGGGTGCCCAGCAAGATCAACCTGATTCCGTTCAATCCATTCACCGGAACGCGTTTCGAGCGCTCCGACGAGGCGGTGATTCGCGAGTTCCAGCGGATCCTGCTTGAGGCAGGGGCGTTGACCATGGTCAGGCGCACGCGTGGCGACGACATCGATGCGGCCTGTGGCCAGCTGAAGGGCCAGGTGCTCGACCGCACGCGACGCCAGGCGGAGTTCCGCAAGAAGATCGAGAAGGGTGTAGCCGATGCGGCTTGATCGATTCCTCGCCGGTTTTGCCATGGCGCTGCTGCTGGCCGGTTGCGCCAGCGGTCCGAGGCCGGTCGCGCAGGCGGACCCGGAGAGCCCGAAAGCCAAGGCCGCGGCGCTGTACACCGACCTCGGCCAGAAGTACCTCGCCCAGGGCAAGCTCGAGGTTGCCCTGGAGAACCTCAACAAGGCATTGGCCGCCGACATCAATCATGCCGATGCGCACACCGTGATCGCCCTCCTCTACGAGCGCATCGGGGACAACGCCAAGGCCGAGGAACACTATCGCCGGGCGGCCCAGCTCATGCCCAAATCGGGCAGCGAGAACAACAACTACGGCGCGTTCCTCTGCAAGCTGGGCCGCTATGAAGAATCCAGTACCTATTTTGTGCGGGCCGTCGCAGATCCGTTCTACAAGACGCCCGCGGTGGCCTTGACCAATTCGGGAACATGTGCGATCAAGGGCGGCAAGCTCGATGTTGCGGAAAGGGATCTGCGCGCAGCATTGGACCGGGAACCGAACAACTCCGAAGCCCTGTTCCAGATGGCTACGGTGCTGTACCGGAAGGATGACTTCTTTCGGGCCCGCGCGTTCATCCAGCGTTACGAGGCGGTGGGGCAGCAGAGCGCGGACGCGCTGTTGCTGGGTCGCAACATCGAATTGCGTCTGGGCAACGGCAAGGCGGCACGGGACTACACACGTCGCCTGCGCGAGCGGTTTCCCGATTCAGAGCAATCTCGTTCGCTCGACACGCCGGGTACGCCCTGATGGATGCGACTGGCTTGTTCCTGCCCAGGATGGCGACGCCAATTGACGGGAGGCGGGATTCATGACGACCGTTGACCATCGACAGTTAGAGTTGTTGCCAAATCGGGGGAGCGCACCAGTGACAAATGAAGGCGTCGAAAAGCAGGTTCCGCAGACGGGTTCTGCGGATGTCCCGACCGCGACATCCCAATCGGAGGACATCCGTCTGCCGGCTGTCGAACCTGTTGACGGGCCCGCATCATCGATCGGCCAGCGCTTGCGCGCCGAGCGCGAAAGGCGTGGATGGAGCTGCGAGGATGTAGCGTCCCGGCTCAAGCTGCAGGCCCGTGTGATCCGCCTCATCGAGCAGGACGATTACAGCGATTTTTCCCACGCGGTCTACCTGCGCGGCTACCTGACCAGTTATGCCCGCCTGCTCGACATCCCGGTCGCGCTCGCCGAGCGGGTTGTCGCCGAGGCCAGCCAGCCAACCCCGCTGGTATCGACCGGACGGATATCGCGCTCGCGCTATCTCCTCGACCGCTATTCGGTCAGCGCGACCTACCTGATCCTGACCGGCCTCGTCATCGGCCCCGCGGTCTGGCTCGCGACGCATGGTGGCCTGGAGCAGAATCTTGCCCGCACGGTCATGCTCGATGGACCCTCCGCGAGCCTTGAGTCCGCCCAACCAGTGGCACGGCAGGATGATCCGGCCAGCGCCGCCGGGATCGCCATGGCAGCCGGCGAAAGCGGGCAACCTGCCGACTCCCTCGCAGCCGATACCTCGGCAGATGGCGACCAGGATGCATTGCCCATCGTTGCGTCGATGGCCCCGTTCTCGAGCGCCCCTCCACCGGCGGCTCCCGCAGGGCCGGCAATTCCGGCGGGGCAGCATTCGCTGACGCTCAAGCTCAAGCAGTCCAGTTGGGTGGAGATCACCACGGCGGATGGCGAAAAGCTCGAATACGGCCTTCTCGCTGCCGGGACGGAGCGTCAATACTCCAGCGATTCGGGCATGACCCTGCGCATTGGCAACGCGCATGGCGCCGAGGTCACCGCCGATGGCAAGCCGGTCGACCTGGCGCCATTCCAGCGCGCCAACGTGGCTCATTTGCGCCTCTTCGGCGAAGGCAACCTGGCGACCCGCATCGACTCCTGAACGGCCCCGAATGACCACGCCTTTTTTACAGGCGTGGGATGATTTCCTGTTACCCTAGCGCCCCCCGCGCCGCCCCTGCCGTTTCCCGGCAACTCCAGTATTGCGGTGCCTCATTCGGTGATGCGTATGGCTTTTGAAGTTCTTGACGAGCACGAACAAGGTGAATTGGTGCGCAAGTGGTTGCACGCCAATGCAATGTCGATAGCAATTGGTATCGCGATCGGCTTGCTGCTCATCTTCGGATATCAGCAATGGAAGGCACGCGAGGCGCAGACCCGCGCCGAGGCAGCCACGCAGTATTCGGCCTATACCGCCGCAGTCGATGCGAAGCGCAGCGAAGACGCCGGTCGAATCGCGGAAACATTGCGCAAGGACTTCCCGAAGAGCGCGTATGCGATTTTCGCGGCGCTGCGCGAGGCAGAACTGGCGGTCGGGAAGGGCGACTACAAGACCGCCGCCTCCGATCTCGCCTGGGCCGCCGAATCGGCGGGCGAACCGACCCTGAAATCCCTCATTGCGCTGCGCCAGGCCCGCGTGAGCCTGGCCCTCGGCGAAGCGGAAACGGCATTGAAGCAACTCGACCAGGTGGCCAAGGAAGACTATCCGGATCTCGCCGGTGAACTTCGCGGCGACGTGCTGGCCAAGCTGGGTCGCGGCGATGACGCGCGGGCTGCCTACACCGAAGCCCTGTCCCACATGGATCCGCAATCGCCCGGCCGGAGCTTCGTCGAAATGAAGCTCGGTGACCTCGCCCCGACGCCAACGGCGGAGAAGCAGAAATCATGAAGCGCGCGCTCCTCGCCGCAGCCATCGTCACGGTGGCCCTGGGTGGCTGCAACTGGATCAAGAACCTGGGCAAGAAAGACAATGTCGAGCCGCCAAAAGTGCTGGTCGAATTCGCACCCACGGCGAGCGTGCAGACGGCATGGACGGGCTCCGTCGGCAAGGGCCCAGGCAAGTCGGGCGCACGCATGAATCCGGCTGTTGTCGGCGACCGCCTCTACGTGGCCGGCGTCGACGGCGTGGTCGAAGCGCTCGACGCCTCCAGCGGTCGCACGTTGTGGTCGGTGCGCGACAAGAAGATGCGCTGGTCCGGTGGACCAGCCGCGAACGAAAGCCTGGTCGTGGTCGGAACCCTTGGCGGGCAGGTACGTGCCTTTTCGGCGGCCGACGGCAGCCAGCTCTGGCAAACCCAGTTGAGCTCCGAGATCATTTGCGCGCCGGCCATCGCCGACGGCGTGGTCGCGGTGCGCTCGCAGGACGGTCGGCTGTTTGGCCTTGATCCGGCCGATGGCACGCAACGCTGGGTCTACGAGCAGACCGTGCCCGTGCTCAGCCTGCGCGGCAATGCCTCGCCGCTGATTGGCAGCGGTCTCGTTTTCGATGGCTACGACAGCGGACGCCTGGTCGCCGTGCGCCAGAACGATGGGGCTCCCGCCTGGACGCAAACCCTGTCCAACGCCGAGGGCCGCACCGAGGTCGAGCGCCTGGCCGATTCGGATGGCCAGATGGTCCTCGACAACGGCGAGATCTTCGCCACCGGCTATCATGGCCAGGTTGCCGCCTTCTATGCGGAAAACGGGCGGCCTTCCTGGGCCCGCGAACTGTCCAGTTTCGCCGGACTGGCGGTTGGCTCGACGGCGGTCGTCGTCAGCGATGCCGAAGGCAATGTCTGGGCATTCGATCGCCAGAGCGGCGCGAACCTGTGGAAGCAGGACGGCCTGCTGCATCGCTGGCTGAGTCCGCCCGCCATCGTCGGCAACTATGCGGTGGTCGGCGACCTCGAGGGATTCGTGCACTGGATGAGCCTCGATGATGGTTCCTTCGCGGCCCGCGAGCGACTCGGCAAGAAGCCGATCGAAAGCGCCCCGGTCGTCAGCGGTGATACCGTGTACGTCGAGGATGCGAGTGGCCGCATCGGTGCCTATCGCACGCAATAGCTGAAACTGCCCCGGATCTTCCGGGCCCGTCCCGGGGCCCGCGTGGAACCGGACGTTTGCACCATCGAAGCGGACAGGCCATGGCCTTCCGCCCGATGCCACTGGAACGGAGCGCCCGCGATGCTTCCTGTCGTCGCCCTGGTCGGACGCCCGAATGTCGGCAAGTCGACCCTTTTCAACGTCCTGACGCGCTCGCGAGATGCGCTCGTGGCGGACATGCCGGGCGTCACCCGCGATCGCCACTACGGCTTTTGCCGGCTCGGCGAACGCCACTTCGTGCTCGTCGACACCGGCGGCCTGGCCGATACCGACGAGGGCCTGGCCGGGCTGACCGCGCGCCAGGTCGGACTGGCGATCGACGAGGCCGATGTCGTCATCTTCGTGGTCGATGCGCGCGATGGCCTGCTGCCGACCGACCAGGCCATCCTCGAACGCCTGCGACGGGCGTCCAAGCCCCTGTTGCTCGCGGTCAACAAGACCGACGGACTCGACGAGTCCGTTGCGCTGGCGGATTTCTCCCGCCTGGGCATCGCGGCGCCCTTGTCCCTGGCGGCATCGCACAACCACGGCACGCTGCAACTGGTCAGGGCCATCGAGCCGCTGCTGCCCCCGGGCGACGACCAGCCCCTGTCGGGCGATGACGAGGGCGGCGTGCGCGTGGCCATCGTCGGGCGCCCCAATGTCGGCAAGTCGACCCTGGTCAACCGCCTGCTCGGCGAGGACAGGGTGATCGTTTCCGACGTCGCCGGCACCACGCGCGATTCGATCCGCATTTCGCTCGAGCGCGACGGCCGCAAGTACACGCTGATCGATACCGCCGGCGTGCGGCGTCGCTCGCGCATCGACGACGCCGTCGAGAAGTTCAGCGTCATCAAGACCCTGCAGTCGATCGATGCGGCCAATGTCGTGGTCATGCTGCTCGACGCCAACGAAGGCGTCACCGACCAGGATGCCGGACTGATCGGCCACGCCCTCGATGCCGGGCGCGCGCTGGTCATCGCGGTCAACAAGTGGGACGGACTGAAGACCTACGATCGCGAGCAGTGCAAGCGGTCGCTGCAGCGCAAGCTGGTTTTCGTCGAGTGGGCGCCGCAGGTGACCATCTCCGCGCTGCACGGTACCGGCATCGGCGAGTTGATGAAGCTGGTCAACCGCGTGCACCTCGCGGCGAACCGGAAGATGACCGCATCCGACCTGACCCGCGCTCTCGAGGCCGCCTATGCGGCCTACCAGCCGCCGCTGGTGCGCGGCCACGCGCCGAAGTTGCGCTATGCGCATCCGGGTGGCTCGAATCCGCCGACCATCGTGATCCATGGTTCGCGCACCAAGCATCTGGCCGAGTCGTATCGTCGCTATCTCGAGAACTTCTTCCGCAAGCGCTACAAGCTGGAAGGCACCCCGATCCGCATCGATTTCCGCGAAGGCGAGAATCCCTACGCGGGCAAGAAGAGCGTGCCGACCGAGGGACCGCAGAAGCGGCGCAAACGCGTGGTCCGCAACACCCGGCAAGGCAAGCGCTGATCGCGGATGGACGATTCTTTCCGTTGAAATGAAACCCTTGGCGGCGCCCAGCGCTTCGGTCACGACGGCAATCCTCGCCGGCGGCGCGGGTACCCGCTTCGGCGGCATCGACAAGGGCTTCATCGAGCTCCACGGCCGGCCCCTGGTCGAATGGGTGATCTCTGCCTTGCCGGTGGCGCTGCACGGGCGGTTGCTGATCGTCGCCAACCGCAACATCGAGCGCTATGCGCGCCACGCGCGGACGATCTGCGACGCGCAACCGGGCCATGCCGGGCCGCTGGCCGGGATCGCCGCGGCCCTGCAGGCCTGCGAATCGCCGTGGCTGTTCACCGTTCCTGTCGATTGCGTCGCACCACCGCCGGGGCTACTCGACCGCCTGTGGCAGGAAGCCGCCCGCTGTGGCGATAATGCACTGGTTGCGCACGACGGCACTCGCCGGCAGCCGCTGTTCGCGCTCTACCGGAGCCGGCTTGCCGAATCTGCGGCGCTGTCGCTGCAGCGGGATGCCGGGGTCAGTCGCTGGCAAGACGCCATCCACGCGCGTGAAGTCGACGTATCCGGGCTGGCCGGGACCTGGACCAACGTCAACACCCCGGCCGATCTTGCGGATTTTCCGATGAAAGGGTCCAGGCGTGAGTGATTTTCCGGTCCAGCTTTCCGTCGATGACGCGCGTGAGCGAATTCTTGCGCACTGCGCGAACCGGCGGTTGCCGGCCGAGGCTGTAGACCTGGGTGACGCGCACGGCCGGGTTCTTTCATTCGATGCGTGCGCACCGGGCGACCTTCCGCCATTCGCCAATTCGGCGATGGATGGATTCGCGGTCTGCAGCGTCGATCTGCCGACCAGCGGGGAACGTCGCTTGCGCCTCGTCGGCACGCGCCTTGCCGGCGACGCCGCAGGCGCATCGGTCATGCCCGGCGAATGCCTGAGAATCACCACTGGCGCGCCGATGCCCACGGGTGCCGATACCGTGGTCATCAAGGAACGGGTTCGCGTCGAAGGCGACTCGATCCTGCTCGGCGCCGGTGAAGTGGCCGGTTCGCATGTCCGGCCCGCCGGCGAGGATTTTCGATCCGCCGAGGTGGTCGTCCGCGCTGGGCTGCGTATCACGCCGCCGCTGCTCGCTGCGCTGGCTTCGCTCGGCGAGGCGCATGTCGAGGTGGCCCGCCGTCCGCGCGTATCGGTGATGACCACCGGCGACGAACTGGTCCTGCCGGGCGAGCCCTGCGCAGCGGCGCAGATCTACAACAGCAACGGTTACTGCCTGGCCGCGATGCTCGAGGCCGATGGCTGCGAACTGGTATCGGCGTCGGCCCCGCCAGCGTCATCGTCATTCCGGCATCTGCGCGACGATGCTGGCCTGATCCGTACTGCGCTGCTCGAAGCAGCCGCCAACTCGGACGTGATCGTCACCTCAGGCGGCGTATCGGCCGGAGAAGCCGATTTCCTCCCCGACCTGGTTGGCGAGATTGGCCGGGTGCTGTTCTGGAAGGTGCGCATGCGCCCCGGAATGCCGTTCCTGTTCGGCGAGATCGGGCGGACGCTGGTGTTCTGCCTGCCGGGCAATCCGGTTTCCACCATGGCCACCTACCTGGGCATGGTCCGTCCGGCACTGGCAGCGATCCAGGGCAGTTCCGAACCACCGCAGCGGCTGTTGAGCGCACGACTGTCGGTGCCGCTCGTCAAGCGACACGACCGCACCGAGTTCGTGCGCGCCATCCGTGAGCCCGGAGCAGACGGCGTCCTCCACGTTCGGCCGGCCAGCCACCAGGGGTCTGCCATGCTGCGTGGCATGGTCGACGCGGATTCGTTGATCATCGTGCCGGAATCGACACGCATGCTGGAGCAGGGCAGCATCGTCCAGGTCCTGCCCATTCCCGAGCTGTACTGAGACCCCATGAAAGTCGCCGAGCACGACACAGCGTTTCCCGCCGATGGCGAGATCGATCCTGCCGAGGCCCTGCGGCTGCAGCGGGCAGGCGCCCTGATCATCGATGTCAGGGAGGAGGGCGAGCGTGCTGCCGGGATGCCGGTATCGGCCCTTGGACTGGCGCGTGAATCGATTCCCGCGGAGATCGGCCGCCTGGTGCCGGATACGCGGACTATCGTGCTGACCCTCTGTGCGAGTGGTCAACGCTCCCTGGTCGCCCGCGACAGCCTGCTTCAACTGGGCTATTCGAAAGTCGTGTCGGTACGTGGCGGGTTCCAGCGCTGGATCGCGGAAGGCCTGCCGGTCGACCGGGTCCTCGTCGACGGGGATTCTGCGGAACGCTATGCGCGTCATCTGGTATTGCCCGAGGTCGGCATGGCCGGGCAGGCGCGACTGGCGGCGTCGCGCGTCGCCCTGGTCGGTGCCGGTGGCCTGGGCTCGCCAGCCGCCCTTTACCTTGCCGCCGCGGGCGTGGGCCATCTGACCCTGATCGATGACGACAAGGTCGAGCGGTCCAATCTGCAACGTCAGGTCATCCACACCGACGCGCGCATCGGCATGGCAAAGACCGAGTCGGCGCGCATGACCTTGCAGGCGCTGAATCCTGGCGTGGATGTAGCGACTCGCGAAGTGCGGCTCAACGCCTCCAACGTCGAGTCGTTGGTCGCCGGACATGACCTGATCATCGACGGTGCGGACAATTTCCCGACCCGTTACCTGCTCGACGCCGCGTGCCGGCGACTGCGGATTCCGCTTGTCTATGGCGCCGTGCACCGCTTCAGCGGACAAGTCAGCGTGTTCGATTCGCGGCGGCAGGATTCGCCCTGCTATCGCTGCCTGTTTCCGCAGCCGCCGTCGGCTGCCGATGCGCCGAACTGCAGCGAAGCCGGCGTTCTCGGCATCCTGCCGGGAATCATCGGCCTGCTGCAGGCCAGCGAAGCCATCAAGCTCATCATCGGACAGGGCAGGCCGCTGGTGGGCCGATTGCTCTGCTTCGATGCACTTGAGGCCGGGTTTCGCGAACTTGCGCTTGCCCGTGATCCGGCCTGCCCGGGTTGCGCTCCCGAGGCGGTATTTGCCGGGTACGAGGACGCTGTTCGCCTGTGCTCCGGGTAGCGCCCCCTTTCGTCGGATGCAACAAGCAGTAAGACGAATTTATTGTTTGCATCCGGCGCCGCTGATTCGCGCTCGCTTCTCTTGCGGGTCCGGACCGTCCGCGCGCGGCCTGCGAGCGCCCCGGATCGACCATACGTGCAGGTATCCATTTGCATTGCAGTGCGTCTATACATTTCAGATGTAACTTGTTAGGTTCCATTTCCGTGCCAGCGACCGTGGGGGTCGCTGGCGCGCTCCGGGGAATATCGCAACGGTATGCGTGGAAGGTGGAGCCGGTGCTCGGCTCCAGGGGATGGTGTTTTCGCCCGCCCGGAATTGGTGTGTCACTCACGGTCGCCTAGGCGGCATTCGATTACTTTTCTTGGGAATCAATCCGTGAACAAATCCAATGCGAATGGAAAGCTATATCTATCCCTATTGCCACTGGCAATGGGAATCATTGCTGCGTCTGCGCAGGCGGCAACGCGCGTGGACCTGCACCAGCAGGACGCGGGCAGCCTTGCTGCCAGCTACGCAACCGCTACGGCAGGAATCGGGGCGCCGTCGGCCAGCAGCGAAAGGCATGCGGAAATGCTCGGCATGGATGGCGAGTCCACCTTGCGCGCGATCGCCACCAGCACCGATCCTGATGGAACCAAGCACTATCGCTACCAGCAGTACTTCCGCGGCATCCCGGTCTGGGGCGAGCATGTCGTGGTCGCCGAGGACGCGCGCGGCAACCTGCGTTCCCTGTTCGGACGCACGGTAGGCGGCCTGGCCGCGGAAATCCCGGTGCGGGCGCCTTTGATCGGCACGGGCAATGCCCTGGCAGCCGCGAAGACGGCGGCCCTCGGCAAGCTCGTCTCCGCGATGCAGGTCGAGAACGTTTCCAACCGGCAGATGATCTACGTCGATGACAACGACGTGGCGCACATGGCCTATGTCGTCAATTTCTTCGCCGACTACGCGCCGTCCGGCCTCATGCTGCGCGCCGCCAGCGATCCACGGCGTCCGTTCGTGATCGTCGATGCGCAGACCGGCCTGGTGCTCAAGCAGTGGGACGGACTGACCACCGCGGCGATCGGCACGGGTCCGGGCGGCAACGCCAAGACCGGCCAGTACACCTGGGGTTCGGGCGGCCGCTACGGCTACCTCGACGTGGCGCAGAGCGGCAGCACCTGCACGATGAACAACACCGACGTGAAGTCGGTCAACCTCAACGGCAGCACCGGCAGCAGCACGACGGCGTATTCCTATACCTGCCCGAACAACACCTACAAGGCCATCAACGGCGCGTACTCGCCGATCAACGACGCCCACTACTTCGGCGGCGTGATCCAGAACATGTACTCGGCCTACACCGGCTGCAAGGCGCTGACCTTCCAGCTGATCATGCGCGTGCACTACGGTTCGAGCTACGAGAATGCGTTCTGGAACGGCTGCAACATGAGCTTCGGTGATGGCAAGAACACGTTCTATCCCCTCGTCAGCGTCGACGTGGCCGGCCATGAGGTCTCGCACGGCTATACCGAGCAGCACTCGAACCTGACCTATTCCGGCCAGTCCGGCGGCATGAACGAGGCCTACTCGGACATGGGTGGCGAAGCGACCGAGTACTACTGGAAGGGCAGCAATGACTTCCTGGTCGGTCCGGAGATCTTCAAGGGTTCCGGCTCATTGCGCTACATGACCAATCCGCCGCAGGACGGCAGTTCGATCGACAACGCGTCCACTACACCAGTTCGATGGACGTGCATTACACCTCGGGCGTGTACAACAAGGCGTTCTACCTGCTGGCGACGACCTCGGGCTGGAACACGCCGAATGCGTTCAAGGTGTTCGCCCGCGCCAATGCGCTGTACTGGACACCGAGCAGCACCTTCAACAGCGGCGCCTGCGGCGTGGAAACCGCGGCGAGCGACCTCGGCTTCAGCGTCGCGCGGTGACCTCTGCCTTCAGCGCGGTCGGCGTCAGCTGCTCGGGCGGTGGCGGCGGTGGCGGCAGCACGGGTGGTCCGCTGACCAACGGCGTGCCGGTGACCGGAATCAACGCGACCACCGGCAACACGGTCAACTACACGCTGGCCGTTCCGTCCGGTGCAACCGACCTGAGCTTCGCGATGTCGGGTGGCAGTGGCGATGCCGATCTCTACGTCAAGTTCGGTTCGGCCCCGACCACCAGCAGCTACGACTGCCGTCCGTACCTGAACGGCAACAACGAGACCTGCAACATCAGTTCGGCGCAGTCCGGAACCTACTACGTGATGGTCCGCGCCTACTCGTCGTTCTCGGGTGTTTCGCTGACCGGCAGTTACTCGACCGCGAGCAACTCGCCGCCGACTGCCAACTTCAGCTTCACCACCAGCAATCTGGTGGCGAGCTTCTCCGACAGCTCCAGCGACAGCGACGGAACGATCGCGTCGCGTTCCTGGAACTTCGGCGACGGCGGCAGTTCGACATCGACCAATCCGAGCCACACGTATTCGTCGGCCGGTACGTACAGCGTCACGCTGACGGTGACCGACAACGATGGCGCGAGCGACTCGACCACGAAGTCGGTAACGGTATCCAGCGGGGGTGGCAGCGGTTGCACGCCCTCGGGCACGACGCTCTGCAATGGCTCTTCGGTGAGCGGCCTGTCGGCAACGCGCACCAACTGGACATCGACCTATACGCTCGTGGTCCCGTCCGGTGCGAGCAATCTCACGTTCTCGATCTCCGGGGGCTCCGGTGATGCGGACATGTACGTCCGTCTCGGTTCGGCGCCGACAACGAGCAGCTACAACTGCCGCCCGTACCTGAACGGCAACAACGAGACCTGCACGTTCAGTGCACCGACGCCCGGTACGTACTATGTCCGTATCCGCGCCTACTCGACGTTCTCGGGAGTGACCCTGAGCACTGCCTTCACCGAGTAGCAGGCGCACCAGTCACGCCAGCGATGGCGCTGCAGCGGCGGCCGGGTTATCCGGCCGCCGTTTTTTTTGGTTGCGGTGCACCTTGCCCAATGGATTCGCAAAATGGTCCTCCCCGGGGGGCTGCATCGGCGTCCGGGCTCTCCGGCAGGGGACCGTATCCGGGCGCAGGCTCCGCCTGCAGGCGGAGCGACGGGTCGTCCGGCAGATGTCGAACCGGCTCCCTATAGGTTTATAGGACGCACACATTGCGCTGCGTCATTACTTGTCCGATGCAACTTGCTAGTGTCCGCGCGGCGTCCACGGTACTTGGGAAGTGTCGCGACGTGTTTGGGGGGGTCCACTGCACACGATAGCTGGGATCGAAGGGCGATCCCACAGGACGCTGTGTGCCAGCGACCCGATTCAGGTACACAAAACTCGCCGCCTAGGCGGCTGTCCAATCACCTCTTGGGAATCATTCCGTGATCAAGTCCAATTGTCGTGGTCCTGTTCTTGTTGCACTAACTCCGCTGGTTCTTGCCATCTGCGCTGCATCCGCGATGGCCGCAACCCGCTCCGATCTGCATGATCTGAACGTCGAACGCGTCAGCAGCAGCTACGCTGCCGCAACCAGCTCGATTGGCGCGCAGTCTTCCGCCAGCGAACGTCACGCGGAAATGCTCGGCCTGGACAGCGAATCCAGCCTTCGCGCCATCTCCAGCAGCACGGATTCAGACGGCACCATCCACACTCGCTACCAGCAATATTTCCGCGGCGTTCCGGTCTGGGGCGAGCACGTCGTGGTGGCAGAAGACAGCAAGGGCAACCTGCGCTCGCTGTTTGGCCGTTCGGTTGGCGGCCTGGCCGCTGAAATCCCGGTGCGGGCGCCGCTCATCGGTACCGCCAATGCGCTGAATGCGGCCAAGATCGCCGCGCTCGGCAATCTGCGCTCGGCCATGCGTACAGAAAACGAGTCGAGCCGCCAGATGATCTACGTCGATGACAACGACGTGGCGCACATGGCCTATGTCGTCAACTTCTTCGCCGACTATGCGCCGTCCGGCCTCATGATCCGCGCGGCCAACGACCCGCGGCGCCCGTTCGTGATCATCGACGCGCAGACCGGCCTCGTGCTCAAGCAGTGGGACGGCCTGACCACGGCGGCGATCGGCACCGGCCCGGGCGGCAACGCCAAGACCGGCCAGTACACCTGGGGCTCGGGCGGCCGCTACGGCTACCTCGACGTGGCGCAGAGCGGCAGCACCTGCACGATGACCAACACCGACGTGAAGTCGGTCAACCTCAACGGTAGCACGGGCACCAGCACCACGGCCTATGCCTACACCTGCCCGAACAACACCTACAAGACCATCAACGGCGCCTACTCGCCGATCAACGACGCCCACTACTTCGGTGGCGTGATCCAGAACATGTACTCGTCCTACACCGGCGGCAAGGCGCTGACCTTCCAGCTGATCATGCGCGTGCATTACGGTTCGAGCTACGAGAATGCGTTCTGGAACGGCACGAACATGAGCTTCGGCGACGGCGCGACGACCTTCTACCCGCTGGTCAGCGTCGGACGTGGCCGGCCATGAGGTTTCGCACGGCTATACCGAGCAGCACTCGAACCTGACCTACTCCGGCCAGTCCGGCGGCATGAACGAGGCCTACTCGGACATGGGTGGCGAGGCGACCGAGTACTACTGGAAGGGCAGCAACGACTTCCTGGTCGGTCCGGAAATCTTCAAGGGCTCCGGCTCGCTGCGCTACATGAACAACCCGCCGCAGGACGGCAGTTCGATCGACAATGCCGCGAACTACACCAGCTCGATGGACGTGCATTACTCCTCGGGCGTCTACAACAAGGCGTTCTGGAAGCTGGCGACGACTTCGGGCTGGAATACGGTCGAGCGCGTTCAAGGTCTTTGCCCGCGCCAACGCGCTGTACTGGACGCCGAGCAGCACCTTCAACAGCGGCGCCTGCGGCGTGGAAACCGCGGCTACCGATCTTGGCCTGACCAAGGCATCGGTAACCGCAGCGTTCACCTCGGTGGGAGTGAGTTGCTCGAGTGGCGGTGGTGGCAGCACGGGTGGTCCGCTGACCAAGGGCGTGGCGGTGACCAACCAGTCGGCAGCGACCGGCGCATCGGTCAACTACACGCTGGTCGTTCCGTCCGGCGCGACCAACCTGACCTTCACGACCTCCGGCGGCACGGGTGATTCCGACATGTACGTGAAGTTCGGCAGCGCGCCGACCGACACGGTCTATGACTGCCGCCCGTACAAGTCCGGCAATGCCGAAACCTGCACGTTCGCCGCACCGTCCGCGGGCACCTACTATGTTCGCCTGAAGGCCTACTCGGCGTTCTCCGGCCTCAGCCTCATCGGTGACTACACGACGGGTGGCGGCGGCGGAAGCGCACAGACCTACACCAACACCACGGACTATCCGATCAACGACAATGCCACGGTGGACAGCCCGATCACGGTTTCCGGCCGCACTGGCAATGCTCCGACCAACGCATCGGTCACGGTCGCCATCGTGCACACCTACCAGGGCGACCTCAAGGTCGATCTGGTCGCGCCGGACGGTTCGCTCTACAACATCCACAACCGCACCGGCGGCGGCACCGACAACATCAACAAGACGGTCACCTTCAACCTGTCCAGCGAAGCGCTGAACGGCACCTGGAAGCTGCGCGTCAACGACAATGCCGCCGGCGACACCGGCTACATCAACAGCTGGAGCGTCACGTTCTGATCCTTTCCGGGATATTGTTTCCGGAAGCAAGAACCCCGGCTTCGGCCGGGGTTTTTCTTTGTCCGGCTTGAGCACCAACAGGCCGGCGACCGATCTCCCTATCTCGATGTTCGCTGCAAACCGACCATCCATCGGATCCATGCGTCGTGCTGGCGGCGGCGCAGGGCCGGGCCAGCCAAAACGCAAATGCAAGCCAGTCCGGTTGCGCCGGCAGAGTTGCCCCAGCATGGGGATGACGGGGCAATGAGACGCGCCCTGTGTCGCGCAGGCGTATGAGTGGCTGCAAGCGCCAGCGCCCCGGTACGCATTCGACGCCGACCTGGCGATATGCTAAACTGGGAACCACTGATCGAACAGTTTTCCAAACAGGATCAGTGTCTTACTGCATGGTGCCGCCATCGTCCGCGGCCACACGGAAAGGGTCGAGCCGACCTCGCTTCCGCTCCCGATTCGTCGTTTTTTCCTTGGGATCCTGTTCGCCAGGTGAACCGCCGGACTGACATCCGGGACCTTCATCGCCCTGTCCGATCTGCATCCGCAACGATGCATCGGGTAAATGGCGGCAAGGAAATCCAGTGCCCGTTCCCGCCCCCCAGCCGAATGGAACGTATGCCCGACACACCGAAGAAGTACGAGTTCGCCGGGATTCCACTTGCTGCAGGCCCGACGGGACGGTCGTCGTGACTGGCAACACGATCATCATGGGCGCGCCAACGTCCGCAGGCCTCGACGGCCATGCGGGTTCGCTGCTTGCCTGCGTCGATTCACATGCTGACCACATCGTCGGAGATGAAATGCCGTTCGAACGCGCTGCGTGGCTTGAGCATCATGCCCTGCGGTTTGCGCGGCACGCGGATCCGACTCATCGCGATGCCAATCCCGTGCAATCTGATTGTCGGCGACGGTGCGGGCGTCGCGGATCGGATGCCTCGTGCGTCCCTGTCAGGCAGCCCATGACATCGAAGTCCGCAACTGCGGGCGAACGCGCGGCAATCGTGCCTCGCGACAACTTTCCGGAAGCTCTCCAGACATGACCATCCCTTTTGCGATCGCCGGCGTGCAGATGCATGTCCCCGCCATGACCAGCAACCTGGTCGCCTTGTTGCAGCGTATCGACGTCGTCATGGCGCGCTTTCCGTGGACGCAGATGATCGTGTTCAGCGAGCTGGCCCAGTGCGGTCCGGTGCCGAATGCGCCGGTCCATCTGCCTGGACCGGAAGAGGCCGCGCTGCAGGCGGCGGCTGCACGCTATGGCATCTGGCTGATTCCCGGCTCGGTATTCGAGCGGGGTGCGGATGGCAATCTCTACAACACGGCATCGGTGATCGATCCAGCCGGCGCCGTCGTCACCCGCTACCGCAAGATGTTCCCGTTCCGGCCCTATGAGCGGGATGTCACGGCCGGCGACCGGTTCTGCGTTTTCGATATTCCCGATGTCGGCCGCTTCGGGCTTTCCATCTGCTACGACATCTGGCTGCCCGAGACCACGCGGACCCTGACTTCGATGGGGGCCGAAGTCCTCCTGCATCCCGTGCTTACCGGAACGATCGATCGCGACGTGGAACTCGCCATCGCGCGTGCCACCGCTGCGCAATTCCAGTGCTATGTATTCGATATCAACGGTCTTGATGCCGGTGGCATCGGACGCTCGTGCGTGGTCGATCCCAGCGGCACGGTCCTGGCCCAGGCCGGCGGTTCCACCGAAACCCTGCCGCTCGAGGTCGACCTGGCCCGGGTCCGCCGCCAGCGCGAGGCCGGCGTCAACGGTCTTGGCCAACCGCTCAAGAGCTTCCGCGATCGCGAGATCGATTTTTCCGTTTACCGGCGCGATGCCGGCGTGGATGCCTACCTGCACACGCTGGGACCGCTGGCCATTCCCGGGAAGGGCGGCAAGGTGGGTATCGGTATTGCCGCGCCATCCAGCTCCCTGCCTGAAAATGGAATCGCGCGATAGGCGGGTGGGGCCCCGCCTTGCTGTCCATGCAGCGCCATCCGATACCAAGAATTCGAGGAGTGACCCGTGAGTACAACCGACGCCAAGCTGCCGAAGACCGGTGCCATCCAGGATGCATCACGACCTGCCTGCGCAAACAAGGCCGATACCTCCTCATCGCGCGGCATGCCCGCGAAAACGGGCGCCGGTAGTTCGTCGCTCAGTGACTACTATTCGGCGTCCCAGCTGCGCAACGATCGCTGGACCGCACTGAAAAGCATCGCCGGTCAGCTTGGCGCATCGCCGCGCTCCGAAAAGCGCGCGCAACTGATCGACAAGGCGCATGCACTCATCCGCTCGCTCGGCGCGATCGAGGCCTACTGGGCGTTCCCTGGCCGCAGGGGTCTCGAACAGCTGCTCAGGATGCTGGCCCGCGACGACCATGCTGACTTCGCCCGCGCGGTCACGCGAATGGTGCGCGCACTGCAGAGCGGCACCTATCGGCGCCGTCTGGGCGAGTATTTCGGCGACAACGAACGTGACATCAACGACGAGGAAGACAGCGTTGAAACGCAGGAGCAACGCACCCGTTCGCGCCCGTTCTTCGAGATCCTCATCGTCGATGACCTCAATCCCGACCAGCAGGAGGCGCAGTGCGTCGCGTTGCGCGACCAGCGTCGCGACGACGATCGATTCGTCTACGAACCGGTCATCGTGCGCACCTTCGAGGATGCCCTGATCGGCGTCCTCTTCAATACCAACATCCAGTCGGTGGTCGTGCGCCACGATTTCGGATTTGCTTCGGAAAATCGCCTGGAAATCCTGCAGAGGTACCTGCGCAGGGTCGGTGACGAGGAACTCGCCACCATCGACCCCGATGACTATGGCCCCGAGCTTTGCCGGGTCATGCGCAAGATCCGGCCCGAACTCGATGTGTTCCTGGTGACCGATCGTTCGGTCGAGGAGATCGCCGGACGCGACCTCGGCGGCTGCGCACGCGTCTTCTACAGCCAGGAGGACTTCACCGAGCTGCACCTGAACATCCTGCGGGGCGTCAACTCGCGCTACAACACGCCGTTCTTCAACGCCCTCAAGGAATATTCCCGGCAGCCGACCGGCGTGTTCCACGCCATGCCGATCAGTCGCGGCAAGTCGCTGATCCGTTCGAACTGGATTCGCGACATGAGCGAGTTCTACGGCATGAACATCTTCCTCGCCGAGACTTCGGCCACATCCGGCGGCCTTGATTCGCTGCTGGAGCCGGTCGGGCCGATCAAGCACGCCCAGGAGCTGGCCGCGCGGGCGTTCGGGGCGCGCCAGACCTTCTTTGCCACCAACGGCACCTCGACCTGCAACAAGATCGTGGTCCAGGCCATCGTGCGGCCGGGCGACATCGTCCTCGTCGACCGCGACTGCCACAAATCGCACCATTACGGCATGGTCCTCGCCGGCGCGAACGTGGTTTACCTGGACAGCTATCCGCTCAGCGAATATTCGATGTACGGCGCGGTGCCGCTGCGCGAGATCAAGCACGCGCTTCTCAAGCTCAGGAAGGCGGGCAAGCTGCATCGCGTCCGCATGCTGCTGCTGACCAACTGCACCTTCGACGGCATCGTCTACAACGTCGAACGGGTCATGGAAGAGTGCCTCGCGATCAAGCCCGACCTGGTGTTTCTCTGGGACGAGGCGTGGTTTGCATTCGCGCGCTTCTCGCCGACCTATCGCCAGCGAACCGCGATGAGCACGGCCCAGGTGCTGCGCGCACGCTTCCGCGACCCGGCCTATGCGGAACGCCATGAAGCCCACTGCAGGGAAATCGAGGGATTCAGCGACGAACAGTTGCTGGATACGCGCCTGATGCCCGATCCGGCCAAGGCGAGGGTGCGCGCCTATGCGACCCAGTCGACGCACAAGACGCTCACGGCGCTTCGCCAGGGCTCGATGATCCATGTGCACGACCAGGATTTCAAAGGCGAGGTCGAGCAGGCATTCCACGAGGCCTACATGACGCATACCTCGACCTCGCCGAACTACCAGATCATTGCTTCGCTCGATGTCGGTCGCCGCCAGGTCGAACTGGAGGGCTTCGAGCTCGTGCAAAAGCAGATCGAGGCGGCCATGGCGATGCGCAAGGCCATCGACTCGCACCCGTTGCTCAAGCGCTACTTCCAGGTGTTGTCGGTCAAGGAGCTGATTCCATCCGCGCACCGGGAGTCGGGCATCGAGGCCTACTGGGATCAGGAGAAGGGGTGGAACGACACCTGGAATGCATTCGCCAACGACGAGTTCGCGCTCGACGCGTCGCGCGTGACCCTGGCCGTCGGCAACGCCGGCTACGACGGCGACACGTTCAAGAACGAAGTGCTGATGAACAAGCACGGCATCCAGATCAACAAGACCTCGCGCAATACGGTCCTGTTCATGACCAACATCGGCACCACGCGTTCGTCGGTTGCCTATCTGATCGAGGTTCTGGTGCGCGTGGCGCGGGACCTGGACTCCCAGCTCGAGGACGCGAGCAAGATGGAGCGACGTTCATTCGAGCGTCGGGTCACTTCGCTGACCAGGGACTATCCGCCGCTACCGGATTTCTCGCGTTTCCATGACAGCTTCCGCCGTGGCCGCGCCGAGAATACGCCGGAAGGCGACATCCGCACGGCCTATTTCATGGCCTATGACGAAGACAACTGCGACTACTTCCCGATAGAGGACGGTTCGATGGAAGCGGCCATGGATGCCGGTCGCGAGCTTGTATCGACAGCCTTCATCATCCCGTATCCCCCCGGATTTCCCATCCTGGTCCCCGGCCAGGTCATCTCCAAGGAAATCCTGCATTTCATGCGCGCGCTCGACGTCAAGGAGATCCATGGCTACCGGCCGGATCTTGGCCTGCGCGTGTTCACCGACGACGCGCTCAAGCGCGCCGACACCGAATCTTCCAGACAACAGGAGAAGTGACGCATGGCCGCTCGCCGCAAGCTCAAGAACATTTCCGAGATCCGACGCTTCTTCCACCGCTTCGAGGAACCGATCTATTTCGTCAGTGCCACCAACTTCAACCTGCTCGGGCTCGACGAGTGGGTGAAGAACTTCAAGTACGTCAGCTACATCGATTGCTACGACGGGCAACACCCGAATGTGTTCTGCCCATCCGAACAGCCGCATGCCGAATTCCAGTCGATCGAGGACATCAACAACTACCTGCTGCAACACAAGGAAGTCGTCGATCACATCGAGAAGCGCGGCGGCAAGCCGAAGTTCATCTTCCTCATGTTCGACGAGAAAACCGAGGCCTTGTCCAAGGAACTCGGCGCCAAAGTCTGGTTCCCGAAGGCCAAGCTGCGCAATCGCATCGACAACAAGATCGAGACCGTGCGCATCGGCAACAAGGCCAAGGTGCCGAGCGTGCCCAACGCGCTCTCGGTCATCGATGACTATGCCCAGCTGACGAAGGTCGCCGAGAAGGCCAAGCTCGGCAAGGACCTGGTCCTGCAATCTGCCTACGGCGATTCCGGGCACACCACGTTCTTCATCAAGTCCGAAGCCGATTTCCGCAAGCACCAGCACGACATCGTCGGGCACGGCGAGATCAAGGTCATGAAGCGGATCGATTGCCGCGGCGCGGCCATCGAAGCCTGTGCGACGAAGCAGGGCACGATCGTTGGCCCGTTGATGACCGAACTGGTCGGCTTCGGCGAACTGACGCCGTATCGTGGCGGCTGGTGCGGCAACGAGATCTTCGCCAATGCGTTTTCGACCAAGGTGCGCGACAAGGCGCGCGACTACACGTTCGCCTTTGGTGAACAGTTGCGCAAGGAAGGCTATCGCGGCTATTTCGAACTGGACTTCCTGGTCGACACCAGGACGCGGGACATTTATCTCGGCGAGCTCAATCCACGCATCACCGGTGCCAGCTCGATGACCAACCATGCCGCCTTCGCGCATGCCGATGCGCCGCTGGCGCTGTTCCACCTGCTCGAATTTTCCGACGTGCCGTTCGAGATCGACATTGCCGAGCTGAATGCGCGCTGGGCGGATCCGGAGAACATCGATTCCTGGTGCCAGATGGTGGTCAAGCACACGGACGATTCGATCGACCGCATCACGCAGGCGCCGGAGACCGGCATCTGGCGCATGCGCGAAGATGGCAGCATCGAGTTCGACCGCTTCGACTACCATCGCAGGGCGGTGAGCAGCGATCGCGAGGCATTCTTCCTGCGCATCCTGAAGAAGGGAGACTACCGCTATGAAGGCGCCGACCTTGGCATTCTCGTCACCCGTGGCAGGGCGATGACGGATCGCTTTTCGCTGACCGAACGATCGCGCAAGTGGATTGACGGAATACGTGCCCACTATTCGGCCGAGCCACTGGCCGGACCGGTGCCAGCCGGAATTTCGGATCATCACTTCAAGTTGCTCTGAGCGGGAATCGCGGCGGATGCGCTCGAGGATCGTGCCGTGCACCTGACCTTTCATGCCATTGCGGACGATCCCGGCTCCTCGGTGTGGCAGGGCCTTTTCCACGGCCTGTGGCCGGCCTACCGGCGCTGGTACCTGCGCGATGGCTACCTGGCCAGGCCGACCTACCTGGCTTGTCGGCGCGCTCTCGAAGCGCACATGCCGGAGTTCGTGCCGCGCTGGAACCAACTGGTCGAGCTGGCCGGTGGCGGCGACCTCGCGGCCCGATTCCTCAGCCTGTGGTGCCCGCCGGCTTACGACAGTGCCTGTTCGCAGGCGGTCTGGCCGGGTGAAGAGCCATTGCTCGTGCGCAACTACGACTACTCGGCGAAGTATTTCGACGCGATCGCCCTGCATACCCGGTGGGGAACGCAGCGCGTGCTGGGCACCAGCGATTGCCTGGTAGGCCTGGTCGACGGCATCAACGAATCCGGACTCGCGGTGTCGTTGACGTTCGGCGGCCGCAGCGTCGTCGGCGAGGGCTTCGGGGTACCGATAGTCCTGCGCTATGTGCTCGAGACCTGCACCAGCGCGGGGCAGGCCGCCGAGGTACTGGCACGAATCCCCGTGCACATGGCCTACAACGTGACTGCACTGGATAGCCTGGGGCGAAGGGCCACCGTTTTCCTGTCGCCGGATCGTCCGGCCCAGGTGACCAACAGCCCGGTCGCTACCAATCATCAACCCGGCGAACTGCTTGCCAGCGATGCCTACCAGACCGCGACCATCGAGCGTGAGCGCTTCCTGCTCGGGCGACTCATGCTGCATGAGGATCCACCCGAGCGCTTCATCGGTGCGTTCCTGCGGCCGCCGTTGTTCTCGCTGGCTTATGAGCGGCATCGAGGCACGCTGTACACGGCGGCGCTCTGGCCGCGGCAGGGTAAGCTCAGCTATCGCTGGCCACACGCGCAATGGACGCTGTGCGTGAACGCGTTCGAGCCCGGCAGCCGTAGAATCGTCCATCGTGCCGGCGAACAAATGCCGATCTGAGGCGGAATGGCCTGATCGGCCGGAGAGGGGGTCGCATGAGAAGCAACAGCACGGCCAGTCGTACTCCGGATGCCCCGGTGCCATCGCGCCCACGGCCGGTCCTGCGCAAGGTGCTCGGGCGGTTCGGATTCTTCGCCCTGGCATTCGGCTCGATGATTGGCGTCGGTTGGGTGACCGCCATTGGCAGCTGGCTGGAACAGGCGGGTCCCGGCGGTGCAGTGCTGGCCTTCCTGGTCGGCGGCGCCGTCATGCTTTGCATTGGCCTGTGTTACGCCGAGCTGACCCCGATGCTGCCGGTTGCCGGCGGCGAGGTGGCCTATGCCTACAAGGCCTTCGGCACGTTCAAGGCATTTGTGGTCGGTTGGGCACTGGCCTTTGGCTATGTCAGCATTTCCGGATTCGAGGCGATCTCGATCGGCCTCGTGCTGAGCTATCTGGTGCCCTCCATCGACCAATGGCCGCTGTACACGCTGGCCGGGTCGACGGTGTACGCCAGCCACCTGCTGCTCGGCGTGGCCTGCACCGCCGTGATCACCTGGGTGAACTGGGTGGGCGCGCGTTCCGCGGCACGCCTGCAGATCTGGCTGACCGCGGCCTTCGTGGGCGTCACGGGGATCTTCATCGTCGCCGGTTTCATCGGCGGCGAAAGTGCCCATCTGGCCCCGTTGTTCGTGGATTCTGTCGATGGCGGAATGTTGCCGGGACTATTGGCGGTGCTGGTCACGATTCCATTCTGGTTCGTCGGTTTCGACACGATTCCGCAGGGTGCGGAAGAAGCCTCCGGCTCGGTCAGGCCGCACACGCTGGCGCTGCTCATCGTCGGCTCCATCTTCGCCGCGATCGCCTTCTATGTGCTGGTGATCCTCAGCATCTCGATGCTCGTTCCCTGGCAGACGCTGGCAGCGGCCGACCTGCCGGCGGCGCACGCCTTCGAAGCCGCGTTCCGCTCGCCATGGATGCGCGACCTGGTCCTGATAGCCGCCCTGCTTGGCCTGTTCACGAGCTGGAACGGATTCTTCCTGGCCGGATCGCGGGTCATTTTCTCGCTCGGGCGCGGCCGCATCATTCCTGCCGCCTTCGGCGAAACGCACAGCCGGCACGGCACCCCGCATCGAGCGGTCCTGCTGGTCGGCGGCTTGACCCTGCTTGCGCCGATGCTCGGGCGCGATGCGCTGCTTGCCCTGGTCAACGCGGGCTCGTTCTGCATCGCACTGGCCTTTCTTGGCGTTTCCCTGTCGCTGCTGCGGATGCGCCGCGATTATCCTTTGCAACCTCGGCCATTTCGCCTGAAGGCCGCACGTGCGGTCGCTGGCGTGGCCGTGCTCGGATCGCTCTCGATGCTGGCCGCGATGATCGTGCCCGGCAGTCCGGCTGCCTTGAGCTGGCCGCGCGAATTCATTGTTCTCGCGGTCATGTTCGGCGTTGGCGGCCTGCTCTGGCTCAGTGCATCGACTGGCCGCAATGGCATAACGGAACGCGAGCGCGAAGCGCTGGTCCTCGACCAGTAGCCACCGTCGGATTCGGCTCTTGCGGTGGCCCGGATCGCGGCTGCGATCCGGGCATCGAAGCGATCAGGAAGGGCGCGAAGCGGCCGGTTTCCCGCGCCAGCTGCGGCGCTTCTTGTTGCCGGCGGAGTGATCGCCGTTGCTGCGCGGCTGTTGCGCGTGCGGACGACGGGCATGCGGCTGCTGTCTTCCGGATTGGGGGCGCGCACCACCGCCCGGCCCATCGAGACGCAGCGGTTGCGAAGGCTCGAAACCCTCCACGTCGACGATGGCGATATCCTGCTTGAGCAGCTTGCGGATGTCGCGCAGCAAGCCTTCTTCGGCCCGGCTGACCAGGGAAATGGCCAGGCCTTCCGAGCCGGCGCGACCGGTACGACCGATGCGGTGCACGTAGTCTTCGGCAACCATCGGCAGGTCGAAGTTGATCACCATCGGCAATTGGTCGATATCGAGGCCGCGGGCGGCGATGTCGGTGGCGACCAGCACGTTGACACGACCGCTCTTGAAATCGGCCAGTGCCCGCGTGCGCTGGTTCTGGCTCTTGTTGCCGTGGATCGCCGCGGCACGCAAGCCGGACTTCTCGAGTTGCTTGGTCAGCTTGTCCGAGCCGTGCTTGGTGCGGCAGAAGATCAGGGTCTGGCTGCCGTCGAGGCTGAGCAGGTGCAGGAGCAGATCGCGCTTGGCCTCCATGTTCACCGGATGCACGCGATGGGTCACCGTCGAAGCCACGCTGTTCGGCTTGGCGATCTGGATCTCCTGCGGAGTGCGCATGAACTGGTTGGCCAGGGCCTTGATCTCGGTCGAGAAAGTCGCCGAGAAGAGCAGGGTCTGGCGTGCACTGGGCAGCGCGGAAAGCACGCGCTTCATGGCCGGCAGGAAGCCCATGTCGAGCATGCGGTCCGCTTCGTCGAGGATCAGGACTTCGATGCCCGACAGGTCCACCGTGCGGCGCTGCATGTGATCGAGCAGGCGGCCCGGCGTGGCGACGACGATATCGACGCCGCGGCGCAGGGCATCGATCTGCGGACCCATGCCGACGCCGCCGAAGATCGTCGCCGACTTGACGCCGATATGCTTGCTGTAGGTGCGCACGCTTTCCTGCACCTGTGCCGCCAGTTCGCGGGTCGGGGTGAGGATCAGCGCACGCGGCTTGCGTGCAAGCGGCATGCGCTTGCCTTCCGGGTAGAGGCGCTCGAGCAGGGGCAGGGCAAATGCCGCCGTCTTGCCGGTGCCGGTCTGTGCGCCGGCCATCAGATCGTGGCCGGCCAGGACGACCGGAATGGCCGCTTCCTGGACGGGGGTGGGGGTGGTGTAGCCTTCATCGGCGAGCGCGCGCAGCAGTGCTGGCGACAGCCCGAGGTTGTCGAAACTCATGGGTAAAACTCCTGATATGTAACCCGGAGCGTCCCTGATGAACCGCGCTGCAGGCTTGAATTTTGCGGACGCCGGCCAACGTGGCGGGCATTCCGGTTCTGGGCGTCGGGACCGCGAGCGGTGAGGTTCGGTGCAAGCCGGTGTAAAGGTTTGCAATCGAATGACCGGAAGGGAAATCGGGGGTCAACGCGACTAAACCAGCGAAGCCTACAGGAATTCAGGGGTTTCGACCATAGGCTTGCGCGCCGCCCCCGGAAAAAAGAATGATGTTCAGCTTCCACTCATTCTTGTCCTGTCTGCGGGAACGGACATCATGCGAATCACCTTCGAACTCGAGTCGACGGACATCGAACATTTCCAGAGCGCGTTCGATCGCGCCCGCCGTCTGGCTCTGGAAACCGATGAAATAGACATCGTCGATGCGGCCAAGCAGGCGCTGGATTCGCTGTGCATCGCGACGATCCCGGGTTACGTACGCAAGCGTCTCGTCCACGTGCAGCGCCTGATCCTGCTGCTGGAGGACGACGACTGGAACCTGCCGGCTCCGGAGCGCACCGATGCGCTGGCGGCACTGGCCTACTTCGGTGATCCGGACGACCTGATACCGGATCACATCGCGGTCATCGGGTTGATCGATGACGCCATCATGCTCGAGTTGCTGGCCCGGCGCATGCGCCATGTGCTGCAGGCCTACCGTCAGTTCTGCACCTATCGCAACGCGCTCGGCACTGCCGCGCATGGCAAGGAGCAGCGTAGCGTGCGCGCCCGTGCCCTGGCTGAAAAACGCCGGTTGCTGATGGAAGAACTGCAATCCCGCCGCGACCGCGTTGGTGCGAGGGCCGATCAGTCGGCCTGAACCAGCGGGGCCTCGTTGTCTGGATGCCGGCCGGCGAGGTTAAGGCAACGCTGATCAAGTGGCGCAATCGCCACGACACCTGTCTGCGTGCAGATCGCGGCGCGTTGGCGCAGATGGACTGGCCGTCCTTCAAGCCAGCGCAACAAAGAGGTGCGCGCAGACAGGTGTCGCCTAGCCAATTGTTTTAGTTGAAACAGGTGGCGTTCAGAAGGCCCGCCAGTCGCACCGCACGACTTGCCAAGGCAACCAGCCTTCACTTCGCCGCGCAGTACGACTGGCAGACCTTCTGAGCGCCATGGCGATCGTGCCACTTGATCAGCGTTGCCTTAAACTTGCCGGCCACGCCCTTCCGTATGGGCGAAGAATGGCTGGAGCATGCGATGCAGGTAGCGAAGAACACGGTGGTGTCGATGCACTACACCCTCAATGGGGAGGATGGCGCGAAGATCGAGAGTTCGCGCGATTCCGCCCAGCCGGTGGTCGCGTTGATCGGCCACAAGGGCATCATTCCCGGTCTGGAGAAAGCCCTGGTCGGGCATTCGGCCGGCGATTCACTGGAAGTGGACGTTGCGCCCGAGGATGCCTACGGTCCTCGCCAGGAAGGCAATCTCCAGCGCGTTCCCAAGAAATACTTTCGCGATGCGACGCGGCTGCGGCCCGGCATGACCACCATGCTGTCGATGAAGGATGGCGGGCAGCGCATGGTGACGGTCGGCAAGGTCGGATCCAGCGTGATCGATGTCGACCTCAACCATCCGCTGGCCGGTCGCAAGCTGCATTTCGCCATCGAGATCATTGGCGTGCGCGACGCGACTGCCGAGGAAGTCGCCCACGGCCACGTGCACGGTCCGGAAGGCGTCGACCACGGCGACGGGCACTGAAAACCGGCTGCCGGCATTGCTGCCGGTGACGCGGCGCTGCAATGGTCGTCTGCTCAGTTGATCACGCGCTTGCCCATGCTGAAGGTTTCGCGCCAGCCCGGTGCGTCAAGGCGATCCAGCCTGACCGTGCCGCCGCTGTTCGGTGCGTGCACGAAGCGCCCCTCGCCGACGTAGATGCCAACGTGGCTGATGCGCTTGCCGGATGCGAAGAGAACGAGATCGCCGCTCTGCAACTTGCGCTTGGCGATCTGCGGCCGGTCCATCGCGCCGAGTTCGGCCGAGGTGCGCGGCAGCTTGATGCTTGCTGCATCGCTGAAGACGTAGCCGACCAGGCCGCTGCAATCGAATCCGGATTCGGGAGTATTTCCGCCGTAGCGATAGGGCGTACCCACCAGGGCCAGCGCGCGAAACAGGACCGCATTGGCGACCGAACGGGCGCTTTCGGAGCGCGGCGCCAGAGCTGCGGCAAAGTCGGAATCGCGGACTTCGTTGCTGGAGCAGGCGCCCAGCAGGACGAGCAGGACCAGAATCAGGGCGGGACGCAGAAAGCACATCGCCCGACCTTGGTCGAGGCCGGGCGATGTGTCAATCATGGAGAAAAAAAGCGCCGTCCGCGGATTCGGTAACGGACGGCGCCCCTGGAAAGTCAGGCGGCGGAGGCGCAAAGGCTCAGGCGCGGGCGTGCGACGGTAACTTCGGCGGGCGATTCGTCGTCGCCAATCAGTGCTTCGTGGAGCGTCTGCACGGCTTCCTCGAAGCGGACCAGCCGTTCCTGCGCGGCTGCGGCAACCGTGCCCGGGACCTGGCCTGCCATGAGCAGGCTTTGCAGCATTTCGCGGTGCTGGTCGTTGAAGTCGGGATCGAGCAATGCCTCGTCGAGCGCGCAGATCACGGCAGCCAGCCAACCGGAGGTCGGTGCGCGCAGGGCCAGCAGCAATTCGTTGGTCGAAACGTTCATCAGGTTCACCACTCGATTTGAGTCTCGATCAGGTTGATGCATGGACTGTGCCACGGGCCGGCCCCGCGCCCCCCGGGTCGCCCCGGCGATGGCGAAAAGCCATGGATCGGGCCGAAAGCCATGCCATAGGCCGGCACAGCCGGGCATCAGGCGGGCCGTTCATCAACGCGCTGTGGCCGTGAACGCGCGCGGGTGGCGAGGTCTGGCGCCGGAGGGGCGGCGCGAGGAAGGCGGCTCGGGCGGCGTCCAGGACCCCGGCATGGCGCTTGCGGCAGGCATCCGCTCCGGGTTTCGTCACTTGCTGACAAACAGCGACGGTGTCCGCCCGCTCGCGCCGTGCGGTCACATCCTGCGGAAAATCGGTGTCGGGCAGCCGTCGGGCAGCCGGTGCTTGCAGGGTTTTTCATCGACTCCCGTAGAATCCGGTCCCATGAACACGACGGAATCGGACGTACTCATACTCGGCGGTGGCGTGATCGGCCTCTGTTGCGCGCACTACCTGCTGGGCACCGGCAGGAATGTCACCGTGCTCGACCAGGGCCTGGTCGGAAGCGGCAGCTCGCATGGCAATTGCGGAACCCTGACGCCGAGCCATGCCATGCCGCTGGCCATGCCGGGCGTGATCGGCACCGCACTGAAGTGGCTGATGCGCAGCGACGCACCCCTGCGCATCAAGCCGCGCCTCGATCCGGCGCTCATGCGCTGGATGGCCGCCTTTGCCAGGCGCTGCAACTGGAAGGATTTTTCCGCCACCAGCGCGATCAAGGCGCCGTTCCTCGTGCGTTCCTGCGCGTTGATCGCCGATCTGGTCGAGCGAGAGAAGCTGGACTGCGAGTACCAGAAAAGCGGCACGCTGTACGTCTATCGGGATGCGGCCGAACTTGCCGCCTCGGGCTGGTATGTAAAGGCGCTGGCGGATGTGGGAATCACGGCTGAGAAGCTGGACGGCGGCCAGATCGAAGCGCTCGAACCGGCGTTGAAGCCTGGCGTGGTCGGCGGATACCTGAATCCCGGCGACGCCCGCTTGCGTCCCGACCGCTATGTCGCCGAACTGGCGCGCATCGTCAGGGAGCGCGGAGGCTCGATCCACGAAGGGACGCGCATTGAATCCATCGAGCGCACCGGCGCGCGCGTCAGCCACGTGCGAACGAACCAGGGAGACTTCACCGCGCGCGATGTGGTTTTCGCGCTCGGAGCATGGTCGCCGGCAATGGGACGGCAACTCGGCTTGCGCTTGCCAATCCAGCCCGGCAAGGGGTATTCCATCACCTACACGCGTCCCGGAATCTGCCCGCGCATACCGGTTGTCCTCAAGGAAGCCAGTGTTTGCGTGACCTCCTGGGAATCGGGCTACCGGCTCGGCAGCACGATGGAATTCGCCGGCTACGACGCGTCGCTCAACCGCACGCGCCTCGATGCGTTGCGCCGCGCCGCGGCCAACTACCTGCGTGAACCGGAGGGCAGGGAGATCCGTGAAGAATGGTACGGATGGCGGCCGATGACCCCGGACGACCTGCCGATCATCGGCGGCGTGCCCGGCCTGGAAAACCTGTGCATGGCCACCGGCCACGGCATGCTCGGCGTCAGCATGTCGGCCCTGACCGGGTTGCTGGTCAGCGAATATCTCGGAGGTGGTCCGACTTCGGTCGACCTCGCGCCGTTCAGCGTGGCGAGATTCCGCTGAGCCTGCTCCCGAAGGTGCTGGCGCGCCGGACCCCCGTCATTCGTGGTCGCGAATGACCAGCAGGCGCAGTTCGGTCATGTCCTCGATGGCATAACGGATGCCCTCGCGACCGAGGCCGGAATCCTTGACGCCGCCATAGGGCATGTTGTCGACGCGGAAGCTCGGCACGTCGCCGATCACGACGCCGCCGACGTCGAGACGGTCCCAGGCGCGCATGGCCTTGTTGATGTCGTTGCTGAACACGCCTGCCTGCAGGCCGAACACGCTGTCGTCGACGATGCGCAGGGCTTCGTCGAATTCCCGATAGGGTTGCAGCGTGGCCACCGGCCCGAATGCTTCCATGCAATTGACCTTCTGCCCGGCGGAGACATTCTCGAGCACGGTCGCCTCGAGCATCGCGCCGTCGCGCTTGCCGCCGCAAAGCACGCGTGCCCCGGACTTGGCGGCCTCCTGGATCCAGTCGTCGAGGCGCCTGGCTTCCTTTTCGTCGATCATCGGCCCGACGAAGGTCTTTTCGTCCTTGGGGTCGCCGGCGACCAGCTTGCGCGCCGCGGCGACGAAGCGATCGCGGAATTCATCGTAAAGGTCGGCATGCACGAGGATGCGCTGGACGCCGATGCAGCTCTGGCCGGACTGGTAGAAGGCGCCGAAGATCACGCGCTCGACGACCTTGTCGATGCGCTCGCGCTGGTCGGCCTCGACGATGCACGCCGCGTTGCCCCCCAGTTCGAGCACGACCTTCTTCTTGCCGGCCCTGGCCTTCAGGTCCCAGCCGACGGCCGGCGAACCGGTGAACGACAGCAGCTTGAGGCGCTCGTCCGTCGTGAACAGGTCTGCTCCGTCGCGATGCGCGGGCAGGATCGAGAACGCGCCCCTGGGCAGGTCGGTCTCGGCCAGGATCTCGCCGATGATCAGGGCACCAATCGGCGTGCGGCTGGCCGGCTTGAGGACGAACGGGCAACCGGCGGCGATGCCGGGCGCGACCTTGTGTGCGGCCAGGTTCAGAGGGAAGTTGAACGGCGAAATGAACGAGCAGGGACCGATCGGCACGCGTCGCGTGAATCCGCGATAGCCCCTCGCGCGGGCCGAGATTTCGAGATTGAGGACTTCGCCATTGATGCGAACGGCTTCTTCGGCTGCGACCTTGAAGGTGTCGATGAGGCGCGTGACTTCGCCGCGCGCATCCCTGATCGGCTTGCCGGCTTCGATGCACAGGGCCATGGCGAGTTCGTCATAGCGTTCGCGGAAACGCTTCACGCAATGTTCGAGTACGGCCTGGCGCTGGTAGGGCGCGAAATCGCGCATGGGCTCCGTCGCCGCGACCGCCGCGGCGATGCCGGCATCGATTGCCCTGGCATCCGCCAGCGCGACTCGCGTGGCGACCTTGCCGGTGTACTTGTCGGTGACTTCCAGGTCGGTGTTGGGCTGCTCGGCAACATTGGCCAGATAGTAGGGATAGTTGGACTTGAGCATGGAATCGCTCCCGTATTGGGTATCGTCTGGTAGCGGGCCGTATCCGCGTGCGCTGGCCGGCGGTTGTTCAGAGTTCCGCGCTGAGCTCCCGGATCTCGCGATTGAGCACGCGGTCGTTGTCAGAGTAGTCGATCGGAAGGTCGATCAGGTGAACGCCGGGCGTCCCGAGGCAATGCGAAAGCATCGTGCCGAACTCCCTGGCGGACTTTGGCCGGTGGCCGTGCGCACCGTAGCTTTCGGCGTAGAGGACGAAATCCGGGTTGCCCATGTCCATGCCGAAATTCGGGAAATCCATGTTCGCCTGCTTCCACTTGATCATGCCGTAGGCATCGTCGTGGATGAGCAGGATGACCAGGTCGAGCTTGAGGCGGACGGCGGTCTCGATTTCCTGCGAGTTCATCATGAAGCCGCCATCGCCGGCGACGGCTACCACTTTTCGATCCGGGTAGACGATCTTGGCCGCGATCGCGGAGGGCAGGCCGGCACCCATCGTGGCCAGGGCATTGTCGAGCAGCATCGTGTTCGGCTGCGTGCAGCGGTAGTAGCGCGCGAACCAGAGCTTGTACATGCCGTTGTCGAGGCAGAGGATGCCGTCGTCGGGCATGGCTTGCCGCACCTCGGCGACCATGCGTACCGGATAGATCGGGAAGCGGTCGTCGTCGGCGCCCTTGGCCAGGTGCGAATCGAGGTGCCTGCGCACGTTGTCGTCGTAGGAGAAGTCCCAGTGCGCCTGTTTCTCCAGCATCTGGTTGAAGCGCCAGATCGCATTGGCGATGTCGCCGACCACTTCGATCTGCGGGAAGTAGACCGTATCGACCTCGGCCGTCAGGTAGTTGACGTGGATGACGGTGCGCTTGCCGCGACGCATGAAGAATGGCGGCTTTTCGATGACGTCATGGCCGACATTGATGATGCAGTCCGCGTGTTCGATCGCGCGATGGACGAAATCGCCGTCCGACAGCGCGGCGTTGCCGAGCCATAGCGGATGGGTTTCATCGAGGACGCCCTTGCCCATCTGCGTGGTGAAGAACGGGATGCCGAATTTCTCGACGAACTGGCGCAGCATCTTGCTGCTGAGCTTGCGGTTCGCGCCCGCGCCAACCATGAGGATCGGGCGCTTGGAATCAGCGATCGCCTCGACTGCACGCAGGATGGCCTTGTCGTCGGCAATCGGCCGGCGATGAAAGCTTGCGGCCAGAACGAGCGCATCGGTTTCATCCTTGGCGATGTCCTCGGGCAGCTCCAGGTGGGTCGCGCCGGGACGCTCTTCTTCCGCGCGCCGGAACGACTCGCGCACGCGCGCAGGGATGTTGTCGGCCGAGACGATCTGGCGCGTGTACTTGGTCAGCGGCTTCATCATGTCGACGACGTCGACGATCTGGAAATGGCCCTGCTTGGACGCCTTGACGGGCTTTTGCCCGGTGATCATGAACATCGGCATGCCGCCCAGCTGCGCATAGGCGGCGGAGGTCACGAAGTTGGTCGCGCCCGGGCCCAGCGTCGCCAGGCAGACGCCGGCTTTCCCGGTCAGGCGGCCATAGGTCGCCGCCATGAATCCCGCCGCCTGCTCGTGGCGGGTGAGGATCAGCTTGATGCTCGACGTCCGCAAGGATTCGAGGAGGTCAAGGTTTTCCTCGCCGGGGATTCCGAAGACGTATTCGACGCCTTCGTGCTCGAGTGCCTTGATGAACAGGTCCGAAGCTTTCATGCGCATCGCTCCCTTCTCGTGGTTGAGTACTGGAAGTGAAGTCCGCAATCCCCCGATTCCGGCTCTTGGCCCCTGGAGTCCGGCCGCGGACTGCTCGTCCCGTGGGCGATCCCGTGATGGAACGCGTCGATGTTGCGGTTGGCGGGGGAATCCCGAACCCATGTTGCAACAGTCCGATTGTGGCCGTGTGCGTTGTCGCGGGTCAATCGTTGTCTTCGACGCGCAGGGGCAGATTGCCGTCCGTGAGGATTCCCCGCAGCTTCTGGCCGGGGGCAACCTGCCCGGCGCGACGAACCACGCGTCCTGATTTTTCCTCGATCAGGATCGAATAGCCGCGTGCCAGGGTCGCCAGCGGACTCACCGCGTGCAGCGCGCGCCCGAGCTCCGTGATACGCGATCGGCGGCGCTCGATCGATCTCAATGTCGCTCCCTGCAGGTGTGCGGCAAGCATGCGCGTGCCCTCCATCAAGGCCGGCAACTTCTTTCGCGGATGATGCGAGGCGAGCCGGGCGCCGGCCTGGGCGGCTCTTGCACGGCGGCGCTCCATGTCGCGCCGCGCGACCTGCTGCATGCGCGCGCGCACCTGGTTGAGCCGGTCGCGCCCACGCAGCAGGCGCGTGAGCGGTCGCTGCTGGTTCAAGCGCGCCAGCAGGTGGTCGGCGCGCTGGCTTGCCGCTTCCAGGCGGCGCTGCATGCGCAGGCGCAATCGACCGAGATGCTGATCCAATGCCCGACCCAGCTCGTTCCTGTCGGGAACCAGCAGTTCGGCAGCGGCAGAGGGCGTCGGTGCGCGCAGGTCGGCGACAAAGTCGGCGATGGAAAAGTCGATCTCGTGGCCCACCGCGGAAACCACGGGGATCGAGCTGCGGGCGATGGCCCTCGCCAGGGCCTCGTCGTTGAATGCCCACAGATCCTCCAGCGAGCCGCCTCCACGCGTGAGCAACAGCACATCGTGCCTTGCGGCGCGCGCGGCCGCCTCGAGCATCGCGATAATGGCGGCTGGCGATTCCCTGCCTTGTACCGGCACCGGCAATACGTCGACCTCAACCAGCGGAAACCTTCGGGCGAGCACGTTCAGTACGTCGCGAATGGCGGCGCCGGTTGGCGAGGTGATGATGGCGATGCGGCGGGGCATGGCCGGCAACGCGCGCTTGCGCGCGCTGTCGAACAGTCCCTCGGCGGCCAGTCGTTCCTTCAGTTGTTCGAACTCCCGCCGCAACGCTCCCTCTCCGGACAGCTCGAGATGTTCGACGATCAGCTGGAATTCGCCGCGTGCCTCGTAGAGGCTGACCCGCGCGCGGGCGGTGACCTGCGCGCCATCCGCCGGCTTGAACGGCAACCAGCTGCTGCGCGGCTTGAACATCGCGCAACGCACCTGCGCGCGGGCGTCTTTCAGGGTGAAATAGAGATGCCCTGACGCGGGGCGCGACACGTTCGACAGTTCGCCTTCGATCCAGACCGACGGCAGCGAATCCTCCAGCATGTCGCGAACCATCTGGTTCAGCGCCGACGGGGTCAGAACGGAACGGCCTGGGGCGGATTCTGGGCTCAGGGAAGTGTCCATTGTGGGACGCGCGACAGGAATTGCCGCGGATATCGGACCGCGGCCGCCCAGAGTATCACTCCGCGTCGAAGCGGGCATCCCGGCATGCCGCGCTCCCCTAGTAGTGCGGTGTAGACTTTTGTCACATTCAGGTTGCACACAACATTGATAGCATCGTGTACCTTGTCCACATGGGCGACTCGCGCGGACGGCGAATTGCTGGACGTGGCAGGGGAATCCTGATGGATCGGGAGACTTTACATTGAATCTGACCGGAGCCAGTGCAAGGCCGCTTGAGATCATGCTGGTTGAGGACAACCCGGGCGACGTGCGGCTGGTCGTCGAGGCGTTGCGCCAGGGGAAGCTGCTGCATCGCCTGAGCGTGGCCGAGAACGGGGCCAAGGCGCTGGCGATGCTGCGACGCGAGGGTAGCCATGCGCATCGCGCCCACCCGGACCTGATCCTCCTCGATCTCAATCTTCCGGGTCTGTCCGGCCATGAACTTCTGGCCGAGCTGAAGTCGGATGCGCGCATGGCGCGCATCCCGGTCGTGATCATGACCAGTTCCGACGCGCACGAGGACGTGGCGCGGGCCTATGCGCTGCATGCCAACTGCTATGTTCGCAAGCCCGTCGATATCGACCGCTTGCTGTCGGTCGTGAACGGCATCGGCCATTTCTGGCTGTCGGTGGTCAACCTGCCCGAGCACGCGGCAGCGGACGATTCGCGCGCGTGGCGCCTGTTGCTGGTCGAGGACAACCGCGGCGATGCAAGGCTGGTCATGGAACAATTGGTCGGGTTCGGTGCCGAAATCGTCCATGTAGAACGACTTTCCGAGGCGCAGGCCGAGTTGTCGCGCGGAACCTTCACGCTGGCCCTGGTCGATCCCGGCCTGCCGGACTCGGAGGGCATCGATACGATCAGCGCGCTGTTGAGGGCGGCCCCGCTGATGCCGCTGGTCGTGCTCAGCGGACGGGATGACGAGCCACTGGCCTTGCAGGCGATCAAGCTCGGCGCTCAGGACTACGTGGTCAAGGGCGGCCCCGATACTGCCGCGCTCCAGCGCAGCCTGCGCTACGCCGTGGAGCGCAAGCTCGTGCAGGAGCGCCTCGATTACCTGGCGACCCACGACGGCGTCACGGGCCTGCCCAACCGGCAGATGTTCTTCGAGGAGCTGGCGGCGGCGGTCCACCAATGCCACCGGCGTGGCAGCGACGCGGCCCTGATGGTGATTTCGCTCACCGGTCTCGGTCGCATCAACCATCTGCATGGCCACGATTTCGGCGACCTCGCGATCGATACCTGCGTCTCGGGTCTGCGTGCGGTCCTTCCTGCCGATGCAAGACTGGCGAGCACGGGGAGCGCCGAGCTCTCGATCATCCTGACCGATCTGCAGTCGATCATGGACACGCCGCAACTGGCCGAGAAGATCATAGAAACGGCGAGCCAGCCGGGCCGGATCGGCGACCAGGCCTATTACCTCGGCGCCAACGTCGGCATGAGCCTGTTCTCGATCGATTCGGAGGAACCCTCGGCCCTGCTCAAGTGCGCGGAAACCGCGCTCTACCAGGCCAAGTCGGTCGGACCCAATACCTTCCGCTTCTATTCCGCCCAGTTGAACGCGACGGCGATGGAGCGCCTCGCCGTCGAGCACGACCTGCAGCATGCATTGGAGCGCGGGGAATTCAGGCTCCACTACCAGGCGGTGTTCGACGTGGCCACGAATACGCTGCGCGGCGCGGAGGCGCTGCTGCGCTGGCAGCATCCCGAGCGCGGCCTGCTCACGCCCGACCAGTTCCTCGAGGTCGCCGAGCAACGCGACCTGATGCCTGGCATTGGCGCCTGGGCACTTGCCGAGGCCTGCCGGATGGGCCAGGCATGGTCGCGCGCCAGTGGGCGGTTCCTGCAGATCGCGGTCAATGCATCCGCCCAACAGCTCGTGGGCGATGAATTCGTCGGGGTGGTCGACCGGGCCTTGAGCGGGAGCGGGCTTGATCCCGCGGCACTGGTCGTCGAGCTTACCGAAAGCATGATGCAAAGCGCCCAGGCTCGCGACAACCTGGTTGCGCTGCGTGCGCGCGGCATCAGGATCGCCATCGACGATTTCGGCACCGGGTTCTCCTCGCTCGCCTATTTGCGCAGGTTCCCCGTCGACGTGCTCAAGATCGACCGCAGCTTCCTGACCGGGGTCCCCGAGGACGAGCGGGATTGCTCCATCGTGCGCACGATCATCGCCATGGCGCAGAATCTCGGCCTGACCGTCGTCGCGGAAGGCGTAGAGACGCATGCCCAGCTCGAATTCCTGCGCGATCTGGCCTGTGACGAGGCGCAAGGCTATCTGCTGGCCAGGCCGGTTCATCCGGACGAGTTCGCTCGCGCGTTCTGCCTTGAGGATTCGACCGTGATCGTGGCAGGCACCTGATGGGTCGCGAGCAGAAGAGGGATGTGCTCTACCTGGTGCTGGTCACATTGATGGCCGTCACGGCGTTGGGATCCCTCGTGCTGGGGCAATTCGTCGAGTCCGAATGGGTGCGCATCCGGCCGGCATCGGTCGTGCTGGCGATCGTGGTGGCTTGTGGCCTGCTCATGCGAGGTCGCAGGCATGGCCGGACCTGGGTGCTGGTCACCGGCGTCATCGTCATCGCCGCCTGCGGCTTCCAGCTTGCGACCTTCGTCATCCGCGGGCATCCGATGGGAGCCGCCGATCCCGCCACGGCCTCGGCTTCGGCCCAGAGTCTCGCCGCCGGCCTGTTCTGCATCGGCAGCGCACTGGCTCTCGACGCCTTGCTGCCGGCGCGCTGGGGACGGCACCTGCTGTTCGGCCTGCTCGGTGCGGTTTCGGCGACGATCGGCGCGGCAGGCGTGTTTGCCGCGGTTGCCAACCTCTCCACCGAGCTCGACGCAAGCCTGCTCGATGGCATGCGTCTGCCGGGTTCATCGATTCTCCTGCTTTCCGGCCTGACCCTGCTGATCGGCGCGCGCCTGCGCAGTCCGGCGACCCTGGACAGCGTGGACCTGCCGTTCGGCACGGAAGAGGTAAGCGACCGGTCCGGTCTCGCCGCTGCATTGACGGTGCTGTTCGTGACCCTGGGCGCCACCCTGCTGGTATGGCGCCAGGTCCAGAACCAGTACGAGCGGCATCTGGCGACGAGCCGGAACGAGGCCATGCAACGATTCAGCGCCGCGTTTTCGACCAGCGCCTTGAACGCGGTGACCCTGCTGAGCGGCATCCGTGGCCTGTTTGCCGCATCCAGGCAAGTGGACGAAGACGAGTGGCTCCAGTATTTCAGCCAGTTGCCACTGGCGGAGCAATATCCGGGCGTGTTCGTGGTTGGCTATTCCGCCGACGTCGAGGACCCGCATACCGCCGAGTCGGGTGATCGTGTCGCCAGGGTCGATCGCGCGGACATGAGGATATGGCCAGCGAGCGGCAATTCGCTGACCTATCCGACCGTTTACATCCTGCCGAGGGCAGAAGCGACGCAACCCTTGCTGGGCATGGACCTCGGGGCGATCCCGCTGTTTGCCTCGACGGTCGACGCCGCCGGGCGTTCCGACAAGGCGGCATTTTCCGGACGTGTCGACTTCGAAAAATTCCACGATCCTGCATCCAGGGTCGGCTACATCGTCGTCATGCCGCTGGCGAGGCATGCCTTGCCTGACGGGCGGGAGCGAACGGCCGCTGTCGGGGAATCAGGGTTCGTCTTCTGTTTCATCGATGCCGCGAGGATCATCGCCCGTGCCGTTGTCGAGTCGCACACCGAGGGCATGGCCCTGAAGATCGTCGATGATGCCGCGATATCCGCCGGGTTGCCGGTATTCCAGTCGCCCTCGTACGACCCGGCGAAACCCTCGGTCTCCCGCAGGGTGGACCTTGGCGGGCGCAAGTGGTCGATTTCAGCGCAACTGGGCCCGGGGGCATTGCTGGCGATGAAGACCAGGAATTCGCATGCCGTGCTGGCCGGTGGCCTGATTGCGGCCCTGGCCATGTTCGTCGTTGCCTGGATCCTGACCGGCAACCGGGCACGGGCACTGCATCTGGCGGCACAGATCAACCGCGAACTCGGCAGGGCCCAGAAGGCGCAGCAGGCGGTAACGGACACGGCCGTGGCGGGAATCATCACGGCTGACTCGAACGGGGACATTCTCTACATGAACCCGTCGGCGGCGAGAGGATTCGGCGTCGATGCCGATGCAATGGTCGGATCGTCCTTGACCGTGCTGATGCCGGAGCGGTTTCGTGAAGCACACAGCAAGGGCCTCGCTCGGGTAGCTTCGGACGGCAACCTGCGCCTGGCCAACAACGCCATGGAGCTTGCCGGATTGCGGGCCGACGGCAGCGAATTTCCAATCGAGCTCTTGCGTTCGGCATGGAAAAGCGACGACAAGATGTATTTCACGGCATTCGTGAACGACATTACCGACCGCAAGCTTGCGGAACAGGAATTGAAGAAGCGCGCCCAGGAACTCGAGCGGTCCAACGCGGACCTCGAGCAGTTCGCCTATGTGGCATCGCACGACCTGCAGGAACCGTTGCGCATGGTGGCAAGCTACGTCCAGCTTCTGGCCCGGCGCTATCACGGCAAGCTCGACAGCGATGCGGACGAATTCATCGGCTACGCCGTGGACGGCGCAACGCGCATGCAGAACCTGATCGAGGACCTGCTTGCCTATGCGCGTGTCGGCCGTTCGGGGGTGGTGCCGGTTCCGACGAACGTCGGGGCCTGCGCCCAGGCGGCGACGGCGCAGCTGCGGGAATCGATCGCCGGCAGCGGGGCGAAAGTCTTGATAAACGCCAATTGCAGCGTACTCGCGGTACCTGCCCAACTGACCCAGGTTTTCCAGAATCTCATCGCCAATGCCCTCAAGTTCCGGGGGCCCGATGCCCCCGCAGTGTCCGTCGATGCGCAACGCGAAGGCGCGAACTGGCACATCTGCGTAGCCGACAACGGGATAGGCATAGAGCCCAAGCACTGGGAGCGCGTTTTCGCGATATTCCAGCGCCTGCATACGAGGAGCGAGTATTCCGGTACCGGCATCGGCCTCGCCATCTGTCGGCGCATCGTCGAGAGCTTCGGCGGCAGCATCTGGGTCGAGTCGAAACCCGGGTCAGGCAGCGTTTTCCACTTCATCCTTCCAGGATCCGGGAAAGCAGCATGAGCAACGTGACTTCATACGACGGTCAACTGGTCGAGATCCTGCTTGTCGAGGACAACGAGGGCGACGTCCGCCTGACCCGCGAAGCGCTCAAGGAGGGCAGGATCCGCAATCGCCTGCATGTCGTCAGCAATGGAGAACACGCCCTGCAGTTCCTGCGCAACGAGGGCGAGTACGCCGAGGCGCCGCGCCCCGACCTCGTCCTTCTCGATCTCAACTTGCCGAGGCTGGATGGCCGCGAGGTATTGGCGGAGATCAAGACCGATCCCGCGCTCAAGCAGATTCCGGTGGTCGTATTGACCAGTTCAAGGGCGGAGAAGGACCTGCTCGGAGCCTACGACCAGCATGCCAACTGCTTCATCACCAAGCCGGTGGGGTTCGAGGAGTTCATGGATGTCATCCGCAGCATCGAGAACTTCTGGTTGACCATCGTCGTGCTGCCGCCGCGCGACTAGCACTCGGCAAGACCCGTCTGGAACAAGCATCACTGCAGGGTTCGCGCTGCACGGCGCGGCAGGCCACGGGAATCCCGCGGACGCAGTCGGCGGCAGGTCGCAAGGTGTGTTGACCAGGCGGAACGGTGTCGGGTCGGGTATTGCAGTATCGCTGCGGTACGTTCGTCGGTTCCGCAATCCGTGTCAGTCGTGACTCTTGCCGGACGGGGTCTTCCGCGCCGCCAGATAGCGGCGGAACAGGATCACCGAGAACCAGACGGCCAGCGTTCCTGCGGGCCAGGCGATGAGGCGCGGCCAGAGCAGGATCGAGAGTCCGGCAATGGCGAGAAATAGCGCGCCGCTGCCCAGCGAAACGGATTCCGCTGGCCCGAGCGTGCGGCGATTGGTGATGGCGGCGCCCATCGTGTTGGCCAGCCTCAGCGCGCCGGCTGCCGCCCTGCCTGAGCTGCCGCCGCGCAACCGCGAGGCCCCGGCGATGGCGCGGGGTTTCTCGCGGCGCACGCGCGAACGATTGCCAAGGACGATCTCGGTGGCATTCTCCAGATCGGCCTCGTACTGGGCTTCCATGGCCCGGGCGAACGGCTGGTTCTCGACGGCGATGTCGAGTTCGCAGTTGCCCATCCAGCTTGCCAGGTTGAGGTTGCTGGAGCCCACGCGAGCCCAGCGTCCGTCCGCGACGGCGGTCTTCGCATGCAGCATCGATCCGTTCCATTCAAACACGCGGACGCCTGCCTCCAGCAAGGGCCGGTATCCCGCGCGCGACAGGTTGCCCACGGCGGGGATGTCGCTGCTGCCAGGCACCAGCAGGCGGACGTCGACGCCGTCGCGCGCTGCGGAAGCGAGCGCCTGCACATACGGCGCCATGCCGACGAAGTAGGCGTCGGTCAGCCACAGCCTGCACTCGGCCATGGCTGCTACCAGTTGATCGACGCGATACAACCCGGCCGCGTTCGGGACGGTCGCGACGACACGCAAATCGATATCGCCGGCCTGGCCGATGTCCATTGAGGACAGCAGTTGCGATTCGGGCATCGGTTCGCCCAGCCCCGACCAGGTGTCGGCGAACGAGGCCGCGAGGTCACGCACCGCAGGTCCGCGCACGGCGACACCAGTGTCGCGCCACGGCTGGATGCCTCGCCGTGGATTGCCCAGCCACTTGGCGCTGACACAGAGGCCGCCGAGGAACCCGACCTCGTTGTCGACGACGAGCAGCTTGCGATGATCGCGCGAAAGCCAGCCGAATGGGCTTCCCAGCCGCGGCACGTTGTAAGTGCGAACTTCGCCGCCGGCGTCCAGCAGCGGTTGCCAGAACCTCAGCGGTGACTGGCCCAGGCAGCCGAGCCAGTCACGAATGACCAGCACGCTGATCCCGCTGGTGGCCCTTTCGACCAGGGCGTCGCGCATTCCGCGGGCGAGGTCATCGTCCCTGAAAATGTAGTTCTCAAAAAGAATCCTGGATCTGGCCGCGCGAATGGCGTTGCGCCAGGCATCGAAATTGCGCTCGCCGTCGATCAGCAGGTCGACCTGGTTGCCCGCGATCAGCGGCGCGCCGGCCGCCCGGCTGAATGCCTGTGCCGCGAGCATGCGAAGGCCGGCAGCCGGACTGTGAAAGGTAACTTCTGAGGGAAGGACGGACATGCAGGCATTCTAGCCTTGGTAAAGTGAACGGACCGCACGCAGGAGGGGCCTGCAGGGCGCCCAGGCGTTCGTCCTCGTGTCGATACAAGCCACAGGCCGGCGTCGGCGCCATGCTTCGGGCGTTGTCCAGGGAAAGGTCTGCCACCCGGCTCCAGCCGTCGGCGCATGGACCGGGACAAGAGCATTGCCCGGTCCCGGGCGACGATCGCGGCTAGCGAATCCGCTGTTCCGAAGAAATGAATTGCTGCAACGCGGCGCGCGCGTTCGCACGCACCTTGTTGCGCAGCAGCGGCGTCCAGCCGAGCAGGGCGCCGACGGGCCCCAACGCCTGGCGAGACCAGCGCCAGAAATCGAAGCGGTCGACCTGGCCGGCAATTTTCCCTTCATTGAAGCGGAACTCGGACCTGACGATGTTGTGAACGGGCCGGCCCGTTGTGGAAAAGGAGTACCAGGCTTCCCATTCGGCACTTCCGGTTTCCGCGCTGGCTTCCAGATTGGATGATTCGACGCGAAGGTCGACGCCGCGCGAGCACAGCATGCGCCACATGGCGCCGATGTCCTTTCCAGCCAGATCGAATACAGGATCGCGGAAGGTGGCGTCTGTGCCGTAGCAGTCGCCCATGGCCGCGCCGTCGCGCGCGGCGAATGCGGCATGGAAGCGCTTGAGGGTTGCGAGGTTTTCGGCAGCACTCATGGCGAGGGGGCTCCCGGGGTCAACGGGAGCCCCTGGTTCGTTCAATGCAGTGGAGCGGGCGAGGTGGCGGGGCCATGGACCTTGCCGGGTTCCGGCGAGGTGCCGGGGCTGCCGGCCTGCGCAGTGCCGTGGTCGTCGGCATCGTTGCTGACATACCAGGGTGTTCCATCCGCACGCAGGAACAGGCGGCGCATTTCCTCGAGATTGAACGGACGGGCGCCGATACGGCCGAATACCGCAACCTGGTGCCCGGTCTCGTCGACCGCGCGATCGCGCTCGAGTCCACGGGAAAGCGACAGCGCCGGCTTGCGGGTCGGATACCAGGCGATCAGCTGCGGCTTGGGGTCCGGCGCGAAGCCGTAGAACTTCGGTTGCGATTCCGGTGACGTGAGCTGGACGACCTTGAGGCCGTTGGCTCCATCGGCGACATAGGCGAACAGCGACGCATTGGTCGTTCCGACGACCACGTCGCGCGCATCGTTGAGCTTGCCGCCGGCATTGAACATCTCGTAGAGACTGGGATGTTCCGGATTGGTCACGTCGACGATGGCCAGTCCGTCGGCCCCATTGGCCACGTAGGCGAAGGTACGGGCGACATGCAGCTTGTGCGCGTCGCGCAACGGCAGCATTGCACCGGCCACCTCGTGCGCCTTCTCCGGCAGGGTCACGTCGACCACGTGCAGGCCATCCTTCGCCGTCACGAAGAGATAGCGGAACTGCACCTGGCTCGCCCGTGCATCGGCGATCGGGATGGTCGTCAGGTAGCGCGGCTTCAGGGGATCGTCGAGATCGAGGACCACGATGCCCGCATCGGTCGCCACGTAGAACGTGGTGCCGGCAATGGCCAGGTGGCGCGCTCCATTGAGCACGCCGTTCTCGTTCCAGGTCATCGCGCGATCGATGAAATTGTTGCGCGGCTCGCGGTCGGCCAGGGTTTCGATATCGGTGGCGATCAGGCCTTCCTCGGCATCCGTGATGAATGCGTACTTGTAGACCGGATGCATCGGTTGTTCTTCGTTCTTGTCGCGCATCAGCTCGCCGGTATTGCGCTCGGGCGCAACCGGCTGCGTCGTCGCCAGTGCGATGCAGGTCGCGTTCTTCGACTTGATCGCGGTGTCCTGGCCGAGCGGCGAGAACGGTGCCGTGACGAACTTCTGCGAGAAGCCCTTGTTGGCGATGCTGGCGACATCGTAGATCTGCGCGCCCTTGCTGCCTTCGGCGACGAACAGGTATTCGCCACGCAGCTGCAGGCAGTTGGCCACGCCGGCCGAATGCTGCTGCGCCTTGGGCAGTTCGAGGCCGCGATCCTGGTGTTCCTTGTACCAGTCAGGGTACGCATAGCGCTGCAGGTAGCTGCCGATCACCGCCTGCGGCTCGTCCCATTCGGTGACCTGCACGGCGCTGATCTGGCCATCGCCGCCGACCCAGGCGTTGTAACCGATGAAGTCGATGAACTTGGTGCCGAGCAGCAGCAGCTGCGCCATGATCGCGTTGTTGTCGTTGCTCTTCGACAGATGGCAATCCTCGCAGTCCTTGGTCTCCGTCTTGCGTTCGGTATGCGGGTAGTGCGGCGCGAAGGCCTGCGAGCTGTAGCCCGATGCCGAGACGGGGGGTTGCTGGATGTAGATCTTCTCGCGATTGATGTTGGTCGATGAAAGCACCAGGGCCGAAGAGGAGCGCACCGGCGCGATCTTGCCGTCCTTGATGCTGCCGTGCTTGCCGAGGAAGAACATCTCGTCGCGTGCGACCTGCGGATTGTAGGTGGCGAAGTTGCGCGTGAAGCCACCTTCGTACTTGTGCTTTTCGGTCTTCCAGTTGGCCTGGATCGGCAGGTGACAGCCGCCGCAACTGGTCGTCCACGAAGTGTGGCAGGCGTAGCACAGCATCTTGTCTTCGCCGTGCGCGCGCTGGTCGAGCGCGACGTCGGCTCCCCATTTGAGCTCGTCGGTGCCCATGGCCATCGTGTGTGCGCGGGTGGCCTTGGCGTTGTAGGTGCCAGAGAGCGGATCGGTGGTGTTCTTGACCAGGCTCATGGTCCATTCGAGATCTGGCGTCACGGCTGATCGCTGGATCAGCTGGTCGCCGACCCATTCGAAGCGCTTCTTGCCGTCTGGATTGCGGATCAGCAGCAGGTTGGTGCCGAATTTCGATGCGGCCGGGCCCGACGTCTTCAGGGTGGGCAGGGCGTCAGCGGTGCCGTGGCAATCCTGGCACTGGATTTCGACCGCGCCCATGACTTCGGCTTTCAGGTAGCCATTGCCATGGTTGTCCTGGGAGAAATGGCAGTCCACGCACTGCATGCCGACATCGACATGGATCGAGGAGAGGTGCACGCCCTTCTTCCACTTGTCCGGATCGTCGTCGGCGATCTTCGTGCCGACCTTGTCGAGCAGGTTGCCCTTGCGATCGCGCTTGTAGATGGCGCGGAAATTCCAGCCGTGGCCATGGTAGTCGGCGAACTGGGTGTCCTTCAGTTGCGGGTTGAGCAGGGAGACGTCCTTGGCGAAATCGAGGTCGCCCCACTTGCCGCGGATCGCCGCTTCCTCCGGATTGCGGTCGAGGATCTTGCGCATCTTCTCCGCGTCGGGGTACTGCTGCTTCTCCGGCCACATGAATGGCGCGTCGGACTCGTAGTCCCACATCGTGTAGCCGAGCATCGTGTTGATGAACATGTTCGGCTGGTGCATGTGGCAGATCATGCATTGGCTGGTCGGGATCTGGCGCGTGAACTCGTGCTTGAGCGGATGGCCGGGCTCGTCCCTCGGGATGGTCGGGTCGGCCTGCTGGGTGGTACCCATGTTGCCGAACTTGGCGTAGATCGCGGAATGGCGCGGGTCGCGGTCGTTGGCATAGACGACGTGGCAGGCGCTGCAGCCGGACGAGCGGAAATCGCCCGGATTGTCGTTGGTGCCGAGCATCCAGATGAACGGATCGTTGAGGCGCGTCTTGTGGATGTTGAGGACCGGAATGGAAACACGCAGGGCGGTGCCGGGACCGCGGAACGACTGCTTGATGTCGGGTCGACCCGGCTCCTCGAGCCTCTGGATCAGGCCGAATTCGTTGGGCAATCCGATTTCGGCGAAGATGTTGTTGATGTTGCGGCCACCGCGCTCGAAGATGCGGAAGACGTCGCCGGGCGGCACGGTTTCCCAGGCCGGCATCGGGCTGATCTTCGGCAGCACGCCGTGGCGGTCCATGGTCTCGTCGTTCGGAATGCCGTTGTCGACCGTAACCGCTTCGCCGTCGCGACCGTAGGCTTCGCCGAGGATCGAATGCTTGAAGGGCAGGATGCCGTTGTTATAGGCGGCCGCGCCCCAGAACATGGCGGCGTTGGCCATCAGGCTCTTCTCGTTGGCCTGGATGACCGGCAGGTGGCAGGAGCCGCAGGCCTCGCGCGCGATGCGCAAATCGCCGGGATTGATGAAACGCACGAATTCCGGGGATTCCTGCAGCAGCCACGTGTAACTGCGTTCGGGATTGGCGCTGGACTCCCAGCGCGAGGGATAACGCGGCAATACATGCGCGCTGTCGATCGCGGCGCGGTAGCCGACGCCCTCGGTCCCCCCGGCAGGCGCGTTGACCGATGCATTTCCGCCATGGCAATCGGTGCAGCCGAGCACCACGGCGGGGCTTGCATGCATGGTCTTGCGGTCGCTTGCCGTGTGGCAACTCACGCAGCCGCGCGATTTGTCTTCCGCCTGGTCCCAGGTCTGGAAGGCCGGTGCGTTCGGCGCGGTGACGTATTCGCGTTCGACGCGTTCGGCACCTCCGCCGGAGGCAAGAACCGATCCTGCGTACGGCAGGATGATGGCAATACAGATGGCAGCGATGGATCGCTTCATTGTCCTGCGCGCCCCCTTAGTACGTGAATATCAGGTTGCCAAGTACGGAGTAGTACCTGGTGTCGGTTCCGTAAAGATCCTTCAGGCCCTGGCCTGGCAGCAGCGTCGCCGCGGACAGACGCAGGATGACGTTCTGCGTGAAATAGGGCCGCCAGATCCAGGCAACCGAAATATCGGTGCCGATGTTCCTGCCGACATCCGCGGTGGCGCGTGCGGCCTTGAGGATGTCCGTCTTGTCGAACCACAGGTGGTTGATGTTGGCTGAAACGCGCGATTGCGGGGTCAGGTCGAAATCGGCGCCGATGCCGATCAGCTGCAGGCCTGGGTTGTCGAAGTTCGACTGGCCCTGCTCCTTGGAGGAGCGCAGGTTCGCGAGCAGGCCGTTGCGGCTGGCCAGGGCGACGCCACCGCCGCCGATCAGCGGAATGTTCTGGCGCACCCAGTAGCTGGTGTCCGCACCGGCAAAGATCGGATTCTCGAAGATCGCGTCGAAGCCGGTCGAACGATCATCGTAGGGATTGTCGTCACCACTGGCATAGGCCAGCGATCCGCGTACGCGGACCCAGTCGAAATCGATCGAGGCTTCGGCGGCGAGGAAGCCGGCGCGGATATTGGTCTTGTCCGGGACGAAGACGCCGGCGGACTGGTCGCCGATGGCCGCGTAGGCGGCGACCGTCAGGTTGAGCCGGCCGATGTGGCCGTCGCCGTTGTAGCCGATGTAGCCGACGTCATAGGTGCGCGGCGCTTCTCGACCGATCGCGGCGGGACGCTGGATGAAGCCGTTCGAATCGTAGAAACTCGAATCCTCGCGATTGCGGTTGTAGGCGACGATCGCCTGCGAAACGAAACCGACGAAGGGGAAGTCCTGGCGATAGACGCTGGCCAGGAAAATGTCGTCGTTGCGCGGCGACTTGGTGACATCGTTGAGCCCGGAGTTGATGTCCTTCTCGAGACGCCGGAACCAGGCCAGGTTGTACTGCCAGCGGTTGTTGTCGCGGTTGCCGAAAAAGCGCACGCCCGGCTGGTTGTCCTGGAACAGGAAGCCGCGGAAATCCGAGGAGAATGGCTGGATGCCGACACGGACCTCGTCGACGTCGTAGCGGGCCGAGGCGGTCCGGTAGTCCTTGGTGATGAAGAGCTCCTGCACGCCGATGAAGCCGTCGTCGCGGGTCTTGCCGAACGTCGGATCGAGCTGCAGGGCGCGCACTTCCTGGGTCTGCACGCGGTTGTAGTTGAATGCCAGGGTGGCGCGGAATTCGTAGTCCGGTGGCTTGAACGCCGTATCGCCCTTGTACAGCAGGAAGCTGGTGATGGCGGTCTGCGCGAAAATGATCTGGTTGGTATCGCCGAGCACGTCGTTGGAGCCAGGCTCGGGGCTCGATTGCGGGCCGACTGGCGTCGGAATGCCGCGCGGTTCGAGCAGGGTGTCGGAAATGCCGGTGATGGCGAAGAACCAGTCCTCGCCGAACATCGGCTTGTCGCCCTTCAGCACGTTCTGGTTGTAGGGGTCGTACCAGGGCGTGTTGAGCCCGAGCGACTCCATGATGCGCCAGCGGTCTGGCACCGGCACGAAGCTGCCAGCCTGGTCCACCGGTGCCGGATTCAGGGCATCCGGGTTCTGCTCGACGAACATCGGCAACGGCTCGGGCGGGTGGCCCGGGCGGCGGCGCGGAATCTGCGATTCGTAGGGATCGTAGGTCGGCGCGGGAATCAGGCCGATCAGTTGCAACCAGCTGCCCGGCACGCTCGTTCCCTGGGCCGGTGCGGGCGGAGCGACGAAGGTGAATGCCGCGGAGACTGCGGCGATCAGGGCAGTGCGACGAAGGTTTCCGATACGCATGTCACTTGCCCTCGCATACGTATTGCTCGTTGGAATTCAGGAACGGCGATTGCGGGCATTGCACGTACAACAGCCGTGCGCCCTGCGGAACCAGGTTGTCTGCACGCATCGACGGCGGCGCGTTGCCGATGGCGCCGCCAAGGACCACGCCGGCATTGTGCAGGCCGAGGAACGCCACGAGGTCGCTCTGGTCGGTGCCATCGCCCGATGAGCCGATCGCGCCGACCAGGGTATTGCCGCGGTAGATCGGAACGCTGCCACCGAACAGGGTGATGCCGTTCGGCAGGCGGTCGATGCCGGTGCAATTGAGGGGTGCTTCGCCCAGCGGGGGCAGGTCGGTGCCGTCGAGGCTGACTGTCACGCCGAGTTGCTGCAGGTAGGAAGCCACGAACAGCGCGGTCTGCGTGTAGTCGAGATCGAGTTCGAGCCCGGTCTTGAAGACGCTCCAGCGGTCGATCGGCTGGCTCAGCGGACCCGGTGGGCGTCCCTGCACGCCGTCCGGATAGAACGGTCGCGATAGATTGCCGATCGCACGGTTGGTGAAGGCGATCGAACCGTCGGTCAGTGCATTGGCCTGGGGCAGGAAGGCCTGCAGCGCGCTCACATAGTCGGCCGGATTGCTGGTCAGGTTGGTGGAGGTGAACGCGACGCGGCCGTTGGCCAGGTCCAGCGTGCTGGAAAGATAGGTCACCGGCGCGACCGAAGCGATGTCGGCGGCGGCATAGGCGCCCGAGAAGAACGCCGCGGTGCGGGCCTTCTGGGTGGTGACGTCGACCGCATCGAGCAGGGCGTCACGCGAGCGCACGATGCCGAGCACGACGCCGTTGGTATCGACGACAACGACAGTCTCGCCGGCAGGCGAACCGAGCGGCTTGCGAACCTGGGCCCGGGTCCGGTTGGCGATCGTCAGGGATTCGCGCAGCAGGGTCAGGACCTCGTCGGCCGTCAGTGCATTCGCCCCATCGGTGCCGGCGCGTGGCGGAAAGCGGTTGGTTCCGGTGCCGTCGTCGACGACAAACGCATCGAGGCCCGGGAAGTTGACCGGGTCAGGCCGGATTCCGGATTCAACCTGGCCGAACGCGAGGCCGCGCGCGATGGTTCCGCTGAAAAAGGAAGGGATCGGGATGACCGCACCGGTGCCCGGACCGAGCGTGGAAAACGCCGGAGCCGTGGCCGGATCGCGCGCAAGCTGGTTGAACTCGACATCGGCGTAGCGCAGGGTCAGGCCACCTGCCGTGATCCGGTCAGCGCGGCGGTCCTGCGGCGCGGCGAAGCCGTAGGTGCCGGCCACCGCGATGAATTCGTCCATGTTGCGGTCGATATCGCCGGCAAAGGTGTCCACGCCATAGATGCCGTCGGCGGAAACGCCCACGGCGCCGACCGGAACGCCGGCCTTGTACAGCGGCAGGCCACCCGGGTCGGCGGCAATGCCAACCGGGGAGCGGTGCGGGCCGGCATCCGGCCCGATGCCGTTGAAGCGCCGGCTGATGTCGGAGCAGGGCAGTTGCGAGAACTGCACGCCGAACAGCGGACCCGACGGCGCCGTGATGTCGCCCGGGTTGAAATGTTCCTGCGCGATCTGTCCGGCCGTGCGCGAGGCAAACGCGTTGCCTTCGGACGAGAAATAGACCGACGTGATGGCCTTGGCGATGGCGGTCAGTTCGCTCGGCAGGTCGAGCCCCTCGAGGCCACCGACGATGCCGCGCTGGGAATCGACCTTCTGGGTCGGTGGCGCGCCGGTCATGCGGTAGGCGCCCAATACGTTGCCGACCCGGTCGATCACGGTGATGGTGGCCGGCATGCCCTGGGCCTGCGCCTCGGCAACAGCCTGCGCGATGACCTTCTGCACGTCCGCGACGGTCAGGAATGAATTGGCATTGGCACAGGAACCGGCACAGCCGGAGTCGCCATTGCCTGCGGGCGTACCCGGATTGGTGCCGTCACTGCTGCCGGTGTTGCTTCCGCCGCCACATGCGAACAGCATCGAAACGCCAATGAACAGCGCGCTGAATCTGATGATCCCCATCCCTCCTCCCGTTGCCTGCTGCGAGCCTGCATGCGGAACCCTGCGCCGATCATAGCTCAGTCGGCCGTTTGCGCCTATTGCTGCTTGTCCAGAGTCAGCAGCGGCGAACGATGGTAGGCATGGCAGGCAATGCAGGTGCTGGCCACTTTTCCACGCGCATCCGCACCGCCATGGCATTCACGGCAGTTGTCGATCCCCGGTATCAAAAGGTCATTGGATGCCTGCGAGACTTTCGCGCCTTCGTGGCAATCCAGGCAGGTCATGGTCTCGTGCTTGGCGTGGTTGAAGCGGGCCTCGACATACCAGATGCCCGACACCCGCACCGGCGCCACCCGCCAGTTGCTCTCGCCGGAAGCCGGCGGACTGATCGAATGGCAGGTCACGCACGCCTTGCCGGTGAACAAGGTACGCGCCGCCTCGCGCGCGCGGTCTCGCGCCCAGGCGAGTGCCTCGACCTGTTCCTGGCGCGACAGCGGTGGAGAACCAGGGCGACGCCGGACCTGCACGATCGTCGGCGCGCGTGCATCCGCATAGCCGCCCTCGAGGCCGCGCCGCGCATAGAATTCATCGAGGGTGTAGGTGACCGCCTCGACGTTGGCATGGGGCACTTCGCGATCCGGCGCGAGCGTGTCGAAGCCGAGCTGGTGGCAGTCGTGGCACATCGTTTCGAAGGCGATCGGTTTCATCGCCGCGCCGGCCGCGTCGGGCTGGTGGCAGTTCCCGCAGGTCAGCACCTTGCGCCCATCAGGGGTGTTCAGTCCGTCCACCTTCAGATGCTTCTCGTGGTTGAACTTGAGGCCCGAGTTTTCCTTCAGCCCGGATGCCCACGGCATCGACTTCGGCGTGAAATCGCCGTTCGCTGCCCAGCCGGGAAGACTGACGTGGAACTGCGGATGCGCCTTGCCGAAATCGGCGATGTCGGCGATCTGGCTGGCCCCCTTGGTGCGCTCCTTCAGGTCGGCATGGCAATCGGCGCACAGGCGCTGGTCGGTGCTGACCATGCCGCGCTTGCCGTTGTGGTCCTGGTGGCAGGTCCCGCAACGTGCGTCGCCCAGAGCGGGGATGTTGAAGCGCACCGGGTCGGCGTGGGCCTTGGTCTTCACGTGGCAGGACGTGCACGCGCTGTCGCGTACCATCAGGAACGCATTCTGGTGGCAGCGCTTGCAGTCGGTGGCGAAGAACTGGTGCGCGGCGTCCACTTCGCCAGGGTTCCAGAACGCCGTGCTCGGCAGCGGCGAATAACGCAACACGGTGTTCAGTCCCGGTACCACGTGGGTTGCGGCTGGCAGCAGCAGGCCGAGGGTGAGCACGACGATGAAACCGGCCCAGGACGGCCAGCGCTTGCTGATCCAGGTTTGCGAGAGGCTGGTCGGCTTCTTGCGCCGCGAACTGATTTCCGCCTGCTCGCTCTTGTCGATGGTGGAAACCTCGACGGCGGCGTCGTAGTCGCCGCGCGCATCGAGCAGGGTCAGGCGCGTCGAACCAAGTTCGATGATGGCTCCGGCGCCGACCGTGATCGAATAGGTGATCTCGCCGTTGACGCGAATGCCGGCGATGATCAGCGACTCGACCCTGTACTGGCCATTGCCGATCGCGGTGACGCTGGCATGGTTGAGCGCGGCACGCAGGTCGGGCAGGAAAATGGCCTGGTCGGAAGCGCGTCCGATGGTCAGGATTTCGCCGTAGTGGGTATCGTCCTCGTAGGAGATCGAGCTCTTGCCCTTCTTCAGGACACGACGGATCAGCCAGCGCATCGGAGTGGCCTCCCGGGAGTCATGTCATTTGGGTGAAGGAGCATGGTTCGGCCGGGGTCCTACCAGTAGAAGAAGACGGAAATGATGTGCCCGATCAGCGCGGCCAGCAGGGTCACCGAAAGCGGCACGTGGAAATACAGCCAGATCTCCATGACTGCCTGGTACTGGATGTCGCGCGCCACGCGCGTGGCCAGGCTGCGCTTGCGCGAGAGGATGTCGATCAGCTTGCGCAGGGCTTCCGATTGCTTGTCATCCGCGCGGCCGGCGAGGAAATCGACCATGGCGATGATGGTCTGGCCTGCCTGCAAGGACGGCGGAACGGCGCCGATCTGCGTTTCGCGCTTTTCGATGGCGGCGCGGATGCGCGCGATGGCGATGTCGGAGCCGTCGCGCGCGCGCAACTGGGTCCAGACGCCGCCGCCAAGCTTGGTGTTCTCGATCGAGCGCAACACGACGGCATGGATCTCCGGGGCGATGCCATCGGCGAGGGCCAGCGCGTTCTGGTCGATCTCCTGGATCTCATCGAGCATGGCGTCGCGCGTCGCGCTCTCGCGATTGCGTGTCATCAGCGTCGGGTAGCGCAGGTAGGCGTAGACGCCGAAAAATCCGCTGAAGATCACGATCAGCATCAGCACCAGGGCGAACGTGTGCAGGTTCCAGCCGAACTGGAATCCGCAATGCAGGAGCACGAGCAGGATCAGGGTCGTGCCAAGGTAGATGTGCGCGGACAGCCAGCCACGCGTGCTTCCGAGCGTGGTCGAGTAGCTGCGCTTGCGGATGCCGAACAGCATCAGCCAGACGATCAGCAGGGCGGCTATCGTTCCAAGCGTGTAACCGAGCCAGGTGCCGCCATTCGGCGCGATGCCCGGATCGTGCCAGACATACAACGCAATCGAGATGGCGCTCAGCGCGAGGGAAACCCACAGGTAGCGCGATCTGGCATGAGTCAGGATGGAGTCGTGCACCGTGCGCTCCTATGCCTGCCGGCCGCTGGCATCGGGCCAACCGCGCCTGCGCGCGGGCGAACCCGGCGAACGATGTGCTGCATGCAGCGTGGCGCACCGCATGCAATTTTCCTCCCGTGGGAACATGCGCTCAGCGCCTTGATTGCGCATAGGCGGGAAACTCCTCCGGGCTGATGCGGATGGCGGCACCGGTCGGGCAGGCGCGCACGCAGGCCGCGCCGCCGGCCTGGTCCTTGCACATGTCGCACTTGACCGCCTTCTTGGCTTTCGGATCCTTTTTCGCCTCGGGATCATAGGGCGCCTCGCCAGGCCCGGGCCCTCGTCCCAGCAGCAGCCATTGCAGCAGGCCCGGCTTCTTCGGCGGCTTGCTGGCCATGTGGATGACGCCATACGGGCAATTGCGTTCGCAGTTCCCACAACCGATGCAATTGTCGGCGATGAACACTTCGCCATTGGGTGCGCGCCGCAATGCGTCGGGCGGGCAGTCCTTCATGCAGTGCGGGTGTTCGCAGTGCCGGCACGATGTCGGCACGTGCACGTTGGCGAATGTCGGCCCGGCCTCGCGGTCCAGTCGCGACGTGCCGCCGTGGGTCTCGGCGCAGGCTTTTTCGCAATTGTCGCAGCGTACGCAGAGCGACTCGTCGATGAGCAGGATGTCGGTCGCTTCGCCGGCGCCCTGGGCCATCAGGAACGAGATGATGTCGCCGCCGCCGGGCAGGGATTGCATGGCGAGGTTGGCCGCCGTGCGGTCCTTGAATTCCTTCTGCAGGCGCAGCCTGAGCGCCGGAATCCGGCTGATCAGTTTCTTGAAGACCGCGCCATCGAGGCGGATCGTCTCGGTGGCGATGGCTGCGCGGGCACTTGCCGAGCGCTTCGATTCGCCCATCAAGGCCATTTCGCCGACATAGTTGCCGGCGGCCACGTAGGTCAGCACGATTTCCTTGCCGCCGATATTGCGCGAAATGGTCAGCGAACCGACGCGTACTACGTGCAGGCAGTCGCCATCGTCGCCTTCGCGGAACACGTAGTCGCCGGCCTTGAAGCGCTGCAGGGTGGCGCTTGCAGCCATCTCGACCAGTTGCTCGGTGCTGGCCTCGGAGGCAAAGCGCGACTGGATGGCACGCATGATGAATACGCGGTCGATTTCGGCCTTGACCGCTTCCACGGAATTGATCAGCCGGTTCATCGAACGCCGCGGCGTTTCGACGAGGACGCAATTGGGTCCGGCAGTGACCGTGGCCGAGCGCCTGCGGCCCGATATCAGGCTCATTTCGCCGAAGAACTCGCCGCGCCGCAGCACGATGGGCTGGGTCTTGCCTTCGACGGCGATGCGCACTTCGCCCTCGACGATCGAATAGAAGCTGTTGGTGTAGTCGTTGCGCTCGAAGATCACTTCGCCGTCGGCCGGCGTGCGGATGTCGGAGTCGAGCATGAACTCGCGCATCTGCAGCGGCGTGATGTGCGAGAGCACGGGAACGTTCTTCTGGATCTGGGCAAGCGCCTGGTCAACGCTGCCGATGCCCTTGAGATTGGCGAACTTGGCCTTGAGCAGCGGCGCGTCGGCCGGCTCGACCGCAGTGCCGGTGATGTATTCGATGACCTCGTAGCCCTGGTTCATCGCCTGTTTGATCAGCGGATAGCCGCCAAGCGCGCCGACGATGTAGAGCCCCTTGACGTTGGATTCGTATTGCGCGCTGATCGCCGGCACCGACGCGGGATCCTTGTTCGGGAATACCACGCCGCAGGCCTCGACGAAGCCGCGCGGTGCGGTGGCGCCGAGGCGCGCGATGACCCTGTCCAGCAGGATCTGGGCGCGGCCATTCGACGTGTTGAGGATCATGCGGCCGGGTTTGCGCCCGGCGCTGAGCGCTTCGACCTTTTCCGGGGATGAGTTGTAGTAGCACTCGATCAGGCCGTCGTCGATGGCCTTGAGGATCGCCTGCTCGTTGCCTTTCTTGGCACGGCCGAACTCGTCCTTGCGGTTGATGATGACGACGTTGTTCTGCCTGGCCAGCGCGACCGCGTTCTCGATGGCCGCGTCGCCCGCTCCGACGACGACGATGGTTTCGCCCTCGTAGGCTTCAGGATCGTCGAGCTGGTACTGGACGAACGGAAGGTCCTCTCCTGGCACGCCGAGCTTGCGCAGGTTGCCCTGCAGTCCGATGCCGAGGACGACGGAATCGGCTTCGACGGATTTTCCGTTCTTGCATTTGATCTCGAATATGCCGTCGTCGCGGCGCTTGATCGCAGACACCTCGTGCTGGTGGCGCACATTGATCTTGAGGCGGGCGGCCGCTTCGTCCCAGCCGTCGAGGATGGTCTCGCGCAGGCCGGCGGAAAACGGGATCGGCGAGCGCAACGGCAGGATGCCGGGCTCGTCCATCACGTATTTGCCCTTCTGGTAAAGGTAGATCGTGTTCGACAGATGCGGCTCCGCTTCGAGCAGCACGTGCGACTCGTTGCGCTCCGCGGCGCGCGCCGCCGCCGAAAGGCCTCCCGGCCCGGATCCGACGATTGCGATTTTGAATCGCTCAGCCATGAAGTTCCTCCGCCCCGATCCCGATCATACCGAAGGACGGTAGCCGGGCGGTAGGAATCTTCCCGTCGCGATCTGCTTCGCTGCTCTCGAAGTTGCGCGCCATCGGTCTTGCACGACACGGCAATGTGCGACCTTTGGCAGGCTGGACGCGCGCACGCAGGCATGGCCAAGCATCCGCTTCGCCAGCTTCCCGTTTGCCGGAAGCTCGTCGTCGTTGACGCTCCATTCGCCCTCGTTGCGCAGTAGGATGCGACTCCGTCCACCATCGAGGCGCGCATGCAGGGTTCCAGGCAACTGGTCGACATCGAGTCGTGTGTCGGGCATATCCTCGATGCCTGTGGCGAGCACATCGTGCTTGCGACACCGCTGGGCCTGGGCAAGCCCAATCGCCTGATCAATGCGCTGTACCGTCGCGTGGCGGCCGATCCGCGACGTCGACTGACGATCCATACGGCGCTTTCGCTGGATGTGCCGAATCCATCTGCGGACCTCGAGCGGCGTTTTGCCTTGCCGTTCCTTGAGCGCCAGTTCGGCAACGACTACCCGACCCTGGATTACGTCTCGGCGATGCGCGAGGACCGCCTGCCGGCGAATATCCGCGTCCACGAGTTCTACTTCCAGTCCGGCGCCATGCTCCGCTCGCGCCAGGCCCAGCGCGATTACGTGAGCCTCAACTACACCTCGGTGGCGCGCGACCTGGCCGGCACCGGGATCAACGTCGTCGTCCAGCTGGTGGCGCGACGAGTGCAGGATGGTGCGGTCCGCTACAGCCTCGGCTGCAATCCCGACGTCACCCTCGACCTGCTCGACCGGATCAGGGATGCCGGCATGCCGAAGCCGATGCTGGTCGGCGTCGTGCATGAGGCCTTGCCATTTCTCGGCGGCGACGCGGATGTCGGCGATGGCGAGGACCTGTTCGATGTGGTGCTCGACGCGGCCGAGGGTGGACAAAGGCTCTTTGCCTTGCCGCGCGATGATGTCGACGACGTCGAGTACGCGATCGGCCTGCATGCCAGCATGCTGGTGCGCGATGGCGGCACCTTGCAGATCGGCATAGGCGCGCTCTCGGATGCGATCGTGCAGGCGCTGCTCCTGCGCCACCGGCGCAATGTCGAATATCTCGAAATCATCCGTTGTCTGCATGCGCACGCGCAGGACGCATCGCGCCATTTCGAAATCGGCGGTGCCGGTCCATTCAGTGCCGGGTTGTACGGATCCAGCGAGATGATCATGGATGGGTTCATGCACCTGCGCCGCGGCGGGATACTCGTGCGCCGCGTGTATGACGAACTCGCCCTGCAGCAAGCGCTCGACGAGGGCGCGATCGGTTCGCAGCTGGGTCCGGGCGATGCACGCATCCTGCGCGACCGCGGCGTGTTGCCGGCGCGGCTCGACCAGCGCGAAGTGGATCGCCTGACCGGCTTCGGCATGCTGGCGCCGGGCGCCCGCATCGAAAACGGACGCCTGCGTCTTGCCGATGGCGAGAGCATCGACAACGACTTCGATTCCGCCGAAGCCCTGGCGAGGCTGGACGAACACATCCGTGGTCGCGTCCTGCGCGGTGGCCACTATCTGCAAGGCGGCTTTTGCCTGGGCTCCGGCGAACTGTATCGATGGCTGGGCGCGCTCGAGGGCGAAGATTACGACGGCCTTGCCATGTGCCGGATCTCCGAGGTCAACCGCCTGCAGCGGGGCATCGAGACACTGGCGGCAAGGCAGCGCAGGAATGCGCGTTTTTTCAATACCTGCATGATTGCAACGGCTTTGGGCGCGGCAGCTTCGGACGCCATCGAGGATGGGCGCGTGGTCAGCGGCGTCGGCGGCCAGCACAACTTCGTCGCGATGGGCAACGAGCTCGATGACGCGCGTTCCATCCTGATGTTGCGCTCGACGCGCCGGGTGGACGGCCGGCTGACTTCGAACATCCGCTGGAATTACGGCCACACGACCGTTCCGCGACATTTGCGCGACATCTACATTACCGAATACGGCATTGCCGACCTGCGCGGGCGAACGGACGAGGAATGCGCAATGGCCATGCTCGCGATCAGCGACGCCGCCTTCCACCGGGAGCTCGTCAGGGAGGCCATCGCGGCATGCAAGCTGCCGGCGGATTTCGAGATTCCGCAATCCTGGTCGGGAAACACGAAAGCCGCGTTGCGGGCCCGCCTGCGCGACGCGCGGAAATCCGGCCTGTTGCCGGACTATCCGTTCGGCAGCGATTTCGACGCCGTGGAGCTGCGCCTGCTGGCTGCGCTCAAGTGGCTCAAATCGGCAAGCGCGCAACCCGCGCGATGGTTCGATCTGGCCAAGGCCGCCGCGCGGCCGGGTCCTGTCGACCGCGAGGCGCTGCAGCGCATGGGCCTGGCGAATCCGTCCTCGCTGCGCGAACGCCTCGTCGCGCGAGTCCTGGCCGGGGCGCTGGGGCGAATCCGCTGAGCGGGGCCGGAGCGTGCGCCGCACCGGCAGGATGCCGCGCGGACCTGCTGGTCCGATATTTGCTAAGTTACCGGGTGTCGCTACGCCAACAGGGCCTGGATCCGGACAATGACCGAGCTGCACCGCCGCCTCTTGCGTGACCTGCCTGAAAGGCGTTCGCCCAAGGCCGGGGATTTCAATACCGAATCACGTGCCGTCCGGGCATGGGTGTCCGCGCTGCCGCTGGCGAATTTCTCGGCGACCGCGCGCATGCTGGTCGAAGCCTTGTGCGCGATGAACCGGTTGCGCATCGCGGCGACCGAGCGTCTCGAGGCGCTCGAGATCCTGCGCGGTCCGGTGACCCAGCTGGCGGGGCTGGTCGACAAGCAGATTCTCGGCGCGAGTTTTCCGCTTCCTCCGCAGCGGGCCGAACTCGGCAAGCTCGCCCAGGAGTTCCAGAGCGAACTCGCGCTCGGTTATCGCATCGCCCTGTACGACTATTGCGCGCCCAGCGGGACTGTCCCGATGCTTCGTGGAAAGCACGTCGCGCTGGCTGCCGCCCGTGCCCTCATGCATGGCGGCGCGCGCCTGCACAAGGCGTACCTGCTCTATAGGACTCCCCCCGCTGGTGCCTGGCAGGGCATGCACGACACCTATCGGTTCATCGCTTCGCTGGGCCTCGAAAGCCGCACCGTGGAGGACAGCGTGATCGGCGCGCCGATCAGCGCGCGTTCGGCGTATGCGCATGCGCTCCTGCTGGCGCTATCGAATCCCTACCGCTATACGCAGCGCGAATTGCTCGAGGTGATTGCGCTGACCTGCACGTTTGCTCCCTATTGCGAGCTGGGCAAGGCATCCGAGGTCAGCGAAGCCACCCATGCCGTCGACGTCGAAGGTGATCGCGGGCCCGGCTACCTGCCCGAGGAACGTACCTCCGCGGCGGATGGCGTGCTTTCCCTCAAGCTGGGTCCGTTGCTCGAATACATCGATTCCCAGGTTTCGCGACTGCCGCCGGGTGTCCGCCTTGCCACCTTTCGCATGCGCGGCGGGCCAGCCGTGCAGGTCGATATCGATCTCGCCCACCGGCTTGTCGACAGCTGGACATCCGATGGCACGCGCGACCACGTGCGCCTTCCGGGCGGACACGCCTTGCTCAGCGTGATCGGCCTGCACGATCTGCATTTCGTGCTCGCCGGCAACGAGGATTTCGAGAGCTTCCTGCGCCGCGTGCGCGGCACCTCCATCCAGATTTCCGACCAGGACGCGGCGGCGTCGTGGGCCATCAACTCAAGCGAACAGATGCGCACCCAGCCGCTGCCCGTGCAGATCCTCGACCAGGGGTTCGGTGGTTACCGCGTACTCTGGGAGCGGGGTGGCCACGGCGAGATCGTGCGGGCGAAGGTCGGCGAGCTGGTCGGACTGTCACTGCCCGACAGCGGCTCGGCGGCCGCGGACTGGATGGTCGGCGTGATTCGCTGGATGCGCATCGACGACAGCGGTCGGGTCGATGCAGGCATCGGTTTGCTGGCCAGGCGCTCGCTGGCGATCGGCGTCAACGCGCTGGACGAATCGGGCAACCCGCTGAACGACCGGCGCGGCATCCTGCTTTCCCCGCTGCAATCCTCGGAATCGGCCATTTATGGCTCGCTGCTGACGCCTGGCCTGTTCGAGCGCGAACCGGCCGCCATCCAGCTGACCCTTCCGGCAGATCCGCATCGCTGGCCATCCTCGGCCTGCGCATTGAAGGTCAGCGGAGCCGGGATCATGGAATCGGCGGGAGCCTACCTGCGCTTCGCCCTGCCACCACTGGAACTGCCTGACGAGGGGCTCGATCGCGAAGCGCAATCGCCGCTGGAAGCAAGCGGGTAGGCTTGGGTATCCTGCATACTTCAACTACCCACGGTTTCGGGCTTCCGGCCCCATTTTCCCCGCATGACAAGTTCTCCTGACAGCGCCCATCCGCGCCGCGCCAGCATCGGCGTTCGCATTGGCTCGACCATTGTCGGCGACCGCGCGCCCGTGGTCGTGCAATCGATGACCAACACCGATACCGCGGACATCGTCGGCACGGCACGACAGATCGCCGAGTTGGCGCGCAGCGGATCCGAACTCGTGCGCCTGACCGTGAACAACGCCGAAGCCGCTGCGGCGGTTCCGAGGATCCGCGACCGGCTCGCGATGATGGGCACCCATGTCCCGTTGATCGGCGATTTCCACTACAACGGGCACCAGTTGCTGGCCGATGAGCCGGCAGCGGCGGAAGCGCTCGCCAAGTACCGGATCAATCCCGGCAACGTCGGTTTCGGGCGCAAGAAGGACACCCAGTTCTCGGCCATCATCGAAACGGCGCTGCGCAACGACAAGCCGGTGCGCATCGGCGCCAACTGGGGATCGCTCGACCAGAACATGGTGGCGACACTGATGGACGAAAACCATGCGCGTGCCGAGCCCTGGGATGCCGCGCGCGTCGCGCGCGAGGCGCTGATCCGCTCGGCACTCGATTCGGCGGAGCGGGCCGAGCAACTCGGCATGTCGCGGGACCGCATCATACTTTCCTGCAAGGTATCGGGCGTGCAGGAGCTGATTGCGGTGTACCGGGACCTGGCTGCCCGCTGCGACTACGCATTGCATCTCGGCCTGACCGAGGCAGGCATGGGCTCCAAGGGCATCGTCGCCTCGACCGCGGCGCTCGGCGTGTTGCTGCAGGAAGGCATCGGCGACACCATCCGCATCTCGCTGACGCCGGAGCCCGGCGAATCCCGCACGCGCGAGGTCATCGTGGCGCAGGAACTGCTGCAGACCATGGGATTGCGCGCATTCACGCCGATGGTGACGGCCTGCCCGGGCTGCGGTCGCACGACCAGCACGCTGTTCCAGGAACTGGCGCAGTCGGTGCAGGAACACGTGCGCGAGAAGATGCCCGAATGGCGAATCAAGTACGACGGCGTCGAGAACATGACGCTTGCCGTGATGGGCTGCATCGTCAATGGGCCCGGCGAATCCAAGCATGCCGATATCGGCATTTCCCTGCCCGGAACCGGCGAGTCGCCGGCGGCACCGGTGTTCATCGACGGGCAGAAGGCGATGACCCTGCGTGGCGACCACATCGCGAGCGAGTTCATCGGCGTGGTCGAGGACTATGTGGCGCGCAAGTATCGCGCGCGCAGCTGACGTCGCACCGTGGCCAAGCAGGATGAAATCGACTACGTCGCCAGGATAGGGCAACTGGGTGCGCTGCATGCGCAGGGCAAACCGTTCTCGGATCCCGACTGCGGAAGGCTGCTGGCCGATCTAGGCGGCGTGTTCATGGTGTTGCCGAAGGCACCGGCGCGATTGCTTGACCTGGGCTGCGGCAGCGGCTGGACCAGTGTCTTTTTCGCACGCCGTGGCTACACCGTCACCGGCCAGGACATCGCGCCGGACATGATTGCCCTGGCCGAACGCAACCGCGTCGAGTCGGATGTCGCCAACCTCGACTTTCGCGTCTGCGACTACGAGGCGCTCGGATTCCACGAGGAGTTCGATGCAGCCGTGTTCTACGACGCCCTGCATCATGCGGAGGATCCGGCAGCCGCGCTGCGCAACGTGTATCGCGCGCTCAGGCCGGGTGGCGTGCTGGTCACGATCGAACCCGGCGTTGGCCATGCCGACGCCGAGCATTCGCGTGCCGCGGTCGAGTCCTTCGGGGTGACCGAGCAGGACATGCCGCCGCGCGTCATCTGGCGGCTGGGCCGGGCCGCGGGTTTCCGCAGTGCGCGCGTCTACCCGACGCCGAAGATGCTGGCCATGATCCAGTACGAGATGCCCGGCCTCGCGCGACTGCCGGATTGGTTGTCGGACCTGGTGCGCTGGGGCGGCATGGGCTGGCTCATGCTGGCCGGCAAGTACCGGCGCGGCGGCATGGTGGTGCTGCGCAAGTAGACCCCGCGGCGGCGATTTCCGGCACTCCGCGGAAGCGCGAGCCCCGGCACACGCCGCACGGCTTCAGGCGCGCAATTGAACCGCTTCGTGCACCTGCCGGCCGGTGATGCCCTTGCACTTGAGGATTTCGATGCAAGTGCCTGTTTCCCTGCGGGAAATCTTGAGACGAAGAGCGGCCGGGCTGGACACTTGCATGGCCCGCAGGGGACGGAACAGAAAGGCCAGCGCATTGCCGGTTTCGGCAGCCAGTTGCAAGCGGCGCAGTTGCCTGTAGTCGGCGTCCGGCAGCCAGTGCAGGACCGCCGCGCAGCAGCCGGCGCGCAGGCATTGCTCGGCACTCCAGTGCGAGTCGGCGACATCGGCATCGATCTGCACGAGATGGTCGAGATCGACGCCGGCCGAGACGAGGGCGGGCGGGTAGGGCAGATAGGGCGGCGCAATGATGGCGACCCGCCGGCGTGCCCGGGTCAGTGCAGCGAGTGCCGGCATGACCAGTTCAAGCTCGCCAAGGCCATCGTTCTCGATGAGGATTTCGGTCAGCGCACCGATCGGCCAGCCACCGCCGGGCAGGAGGGCGTCGAGCGAGGCATTGCCGCTGGCCCGGGTGCGGATCGAGGAAACCTGTTCGGTGCCGCCGCGCCAGACGCCCGGGTGGCGCAGTATTTCGCCGAGGGCGGATGTTCGGGGCAGGGGTGAGGCAAGTACGGCAGACATCGCTCAGGTTCTCCGGATCATGCCGACATACAGTCCTTCGATGGCGAAGGACTCGCGGTCCGGATCGATCTCGATCGGTGCGAAGTCGGGATTGGATGGGAGCAGGCGAATCCGTCCGCGCTTGCGTTCGAGGGTCTTGAGGGTGACTTCATCGTCGACCCGGGCGACGACGATGCGGCCATCGTCGGCGGTACTGGTGCGATGGATGGCGGCCAGGTCGCCATCGAGGATGCCGGCATCGCGCATGCTCGAACCGACCACGCGCAGGAAGTAATCCGGGCGTGGGCGGAACAGGTTGGCATCGATGCCGAACTCGCCCTCGATGTTTTCGGTGGCGAGGATCGGACTGCCGGCGGCCACGCGGCCGACGAGGGGCAGCAGCATCGCCGCCGGCGTCCGTGAGCGGTGACTCAGGCGCAGGCCGCGATGCGGAATGCGCTCCAGTGCGCCCTTGCGCTCAAGGGCCTTGACGTAATCCTGGGCCGAGCTGTGCCGGGCGAAGCCGAGGGCTTCGGCGATCTCGCGCAGGGTCGGCGCGCGGCCGCGCTCGGCCACGTGCTGGCGGATGTGCTCCAGTACGCGGCGCTGGTTCTCGGTCAGCTCGTATTCGTCCATACGTACTAATGTACGTATATCCGGCCAGGTACGCAAGCAGTTCGTGAATGGGGCAATCCTTGCGACGAATGGCCGGACGCCAGCGTCTGCTGATCATGGGCCCAAGGGAGCCACGGCACGCTGTATTCGACCACAACACGGGAGCTTGTCATGGACATCCGCTTGCGCACTGCCCAGGGTTTCGTTGCTGCAATGGTTCTCCTTTCAGGATTGTCATTCGCGCAATACGACGCGGCCATGATCCGCGCGCCGACCGCACGCAATGCCGCCAGCTACGATTCGCCCGACGCGAAGGACAGACGCGCGGGCTATGTCGAGCCGTCGAGCAGTGCGCGCCCCGGTGTCTACTTCTTCAAGAAGGGGGTGGATGCGTTCAGGAAGGACCAAACCAAATTCGCGATCGAGATGTACGAAACTTCAGCGGCCTATGCCTACAAGCCGGCCCAGTACAATCTTGCCGTGATGTACGCGAAGGGCCAGGGCGTCGCCATCGACATTCCGCGGGCGATGGCCTGGAGCGCGCTGGCCGCAGAGCGTGGTGACAAGCGCTACGTGGCGGCGCGGGACGCCATCAATGCGGACTTGAACGAAGAGCAGGTGGCGCGCGCCAACGCAATCCTCGCGGAGCTTATCCCGAAGTACGCGGACGAGACGGCGATGCGCAAGGCCAGGTCGCGCTGGAAGGACGCCAGGCTCGAGGCCACCGGATCACGCCTGGGATACGTAGGCACGCTGAAGATCGGTGCACCCGGAAGTGCGCTCGGCACGTCGCAGAAGCCCGCGGTCGACGCCAAGGAAGCATCGGCCGGTGTCACCACGAACGCCTGGGAGGCGACCGGCGGCAAGCAGGTTGACGGATCGATCGCCTATCGCCAGTTGCGCGAGAGCGACAATCCCTACGATCCGAAATTCGAACTGCGGACCGGAAGCGTGAAGGTGGGCGAAATCGACACCAGTCCGGAGTCGTCGACGTCGACAACCGAGGATGCCGGCAAGCAATGATCGGGTTGTCCCGCCGTTGCCAGATGACGCGCCACGACGGCCGTAGCCGTCGCGGCGAGGAACTGCCGGTGCGAGCCCGCGCCTAGCCGGCCTTTTTCTTCTTCGCCAGCTTGAGCCAGGTATCGACGACCGTATCCGGGTTCAGCGATACCGATTCGATGCCTTCCTCCATGAGCCATTCCGCCAGATCCGGATGGTCGCTCGGGCCCTGGCCGCAGATGCCGACGTACTTGCCCTTGCGCTTGGCGGTCTGGATGGCCATCGACAGCAGCTTCTTGACGGCCGGATCGCGCTCGTCGAACAGGTGGGCGACGATGCTCGAATCGCGATCGAGGCCCAGGGTGAGCTGGGTCAGGTCGTTCGAGCCGATCGAGTAGCCATCGAAGATGTCGAGGAATTCATCGGCGAGCAGGGCATTGGATGGCACCTCGCACATCATGATGATCTTGAGGCCGTCCTGGCCCTGCTTGAGGCCGTTTTTCGCCAGCACCTCGACCACCTTGCGCCCCTCGCCGAGCGTGCGCACGAACGGGATCATGACCCAGGCATTGACCAGGCCCATTTCCTCGCGGACTTTCTTCATGGCCCGGCATTCGAGCGCAAAGGCTGCCTCGAAGCTCGGATCGACATAGCGGCTGGCGCCGCGGAAGCCGATCATCGGGTTTTCTTCGTGCGGCTCGTAATTCGCGCCTCCGATCAGGTTCGCGTATTCATTCGACTTGAAATCGGACAGGCGCACGATGACCGGATTCGGGGCGAACGCGGCGGTGATCGTGGCGATGCCTTCGGCGAGGCGGTCGACATAGAAATCCACCGGGCTGGAGTAGCCGGCCATGCGCTCGTCGATCTTGCGCCTGGTCTCGGCATCCTGGCTGTCGTACTCGAGCAATGCCTTCGGATGCACGCCGATGTGGCTGGCGATGATCATCTCCAGGCGTGCCAGGCCGACGCCGGCATTCGGCAGCATGGCGAAGTCGAAGGCACGTTCCGGGTTGGCGACATTCATCATGATCTTCAGCGGCGCCGGCGGCATCTTGCCGAGATCCGCGGTGATGCGATCGAACTCGAGCAGGCCCTCGTAGATGAAGCCGGTATCGCCTTCGGCGCAGGAAATCGTCACCTCGGCGCCGTCCGGAATGTCCTCCGTGCCGTTGCCGGTGCCGACAATCGCCGGCACGCCGAGCTCGCGCGCGATGATCGCGGCGTGGCAGGTGCGGCCGCCGCGGTTGGTGACGATCGCGGAAGCGCGCTTCATCACCGGCTCCCAGTCGGGATCGGTCATGTCGGCGACCAGCACGTCGCCTTCCTTGACGCGATCCATGTCCTTGATCGAGCGCACCACGCGGGCCACGCCGCTGCCGATCTTCTGCCCGACCGAGCGGCCTTCGCAGATGACCTTGCCGCGGGTCTTCAGATGGAAGCGCTCGATCTGGGTGACGGTGCCGCGCGACTTCACGGTCTCCGGGCGTGCCTGGACGATGTAGAGCTTGCCGCTGACGCCGTCCTTCGCCCATTCGATGTCCATCGGCCGGCCGTAGTGGTCCTCGATGGTGAGCGCCTGGCGCGACAGCTCGTGGACTTCCTCGTCGCTGAGGCAGAACTTCGAGCGATCCGCGATCGGCGTTTCCTCGATGCGCACGCGCTCGCCGGGCTTGTCCGAATAGACCATGCGCTGCTGCTTGGCGCCGATCTGGCGGCGCAGGATGGCTGGCTTGCCGGCCTTCAGGGTCGGCTTGTAGACGTAGAACTCGTCCGGATTGACCGCGCCCTGGACGACCATCTCGCCGAGGCCGTAGCTGCCGGTGACGAACACCGCGTCGCGGAAGCCCGATTCGGTATCGAGCGTGAAGAGCACGCCGGACGCGCCGATGTCCGAGCGCACCATCAGCTGCACGCCAGCGGAGAGGGACACATCTTCATGCTTGAAGCCATGATGGACGCGATAGGCGATGGCGCGATCGTTGTAGAGCGATGCGAACACTTCCTTCAGGGTATGGATGACGTCGTCCGCGCCGCAGACGTTGAGGAAGGTTTCCTGCTGGCCGGCGAACGATGCATCGGGCAGGTCCTCGGCGGTTGCCGATGAGCGCACCGCCACGGCCACGTCGGTGCCGCCGGCCTTCTCGCACAGTTTTGCGTAGGCTTCGCGCACGGCCTTGTCGAATTCGGGTATCAGCGGAGTCTCGATCACCCAGCGGCGGATTTCGCTGCCTGCGGTGGTAAGGGCTGAAACATCGTCCACATCGAGGCTCGCGAGGCGGTCCTGGATGCGCTGGGCGAGTCCGCTCTGGGCGATGAACTGCTGGAAGGCTTCTGCCGTCGTTGCATAGCCACCCGGCACGGAAACGCCGAGTCGGGACAGGTTGCCGATCATCTCGCCGAGCGAGGAGTTCTTGCCGCCGACCTTGCCAAGATCGGAAAGTCGCAGCGCGTCCAACCAAAGAACCAGGTCGCTCAAGGGAAATCTCCGGGAAAATATCGCAGTGCGTCATTCTACCGGCTATGTCCTGCCGGCAACACTCCGCTGGCCGGTATTCGGGCTCCGCGGGACACGCCGTGCGGGCTTGCCGCGATCGGGGGGCGCAGCCAAGCCTGGGTTGCAAGCCTGGATTTCCGTCGCCGGGCGATTCCTGGGGCGGCCGGGCGTGCACGAAACGGCGCCAATTGCATAGACTGGGGCTCCGAACAGGACTGGAGTCCGCATGCGACGCACCGTGTTCTATATCTCGGATGGCACCGGCATCACCGCGGAGACCATCGGCCACAGCGTGCTGACGCAGTTCGAGGAGGTCGAGTTCGAGACATTCCGCGTTCCTTTCGTCGATTCGGAGGAAAAGGCGGAGCAGGCGGCGAAACGGATCGAAACCTGCCACGCCCGCACCGGCATGCGCCCGATCGTGGTCAACACGATCATGGACAAGCGCCTCAGCGACCTGGTTGCCAATGGCGGTGGCCTCATGCTCGACGTCTTCGCACCGTTCATCGGCCCGTTGCAGGACGAACTCGGCATGCAGCGTTCCTCGAGGGTCGGCAAGGCGCATGGACTGACCAACTTCGCCGAATACGAGGCGCGCATCAACGCAACCAACTACGCGCTTTCGCACGACGATGGCATCGACGTGCGCTATGACGATGCCGAAGTGATCCTGGTCGGCGTCTCGCGCGTCGGCAAGACCCCGACCTGCCTGTACATGGCACTGCATTACGGGGTGAAGGCGGCCAACTATCCGTTGACCGAGGAAGATCTCGAGCGTTTCGAAATGCCCAAGCGACTGCTGCCGTACAAGTCGCGCCTCTACGCACTGAGCATCGATGCGCAGCGGCTGGCCCAGGTGCGCGAAGCGCGCCGTCCGGGCAGCCAGTACGCCACGCTCGCGCAATGCCGGCGCGAACTGGAACTGGCCGAGAAACTCTTTCGACGCGATGGCATTCCGATGCAGAGCACGACGAACACGTCGATCGAGGAGATCGCGAGCAAGATCCTCGCGCAGCTGGGAATAGAGAAGCACATGTTCTGAGGGGTCCGCAGGCCCGCTGGAAACTCGGCCACGCGAGGCGTTCATGGTACATGGACGTGCGTGCCGGCAACAGTCTGGTCGTGGAAATTGCCGATGCTATGATCGGCCCATGTCAACACTGGTAGCCAATGGCAAGTCCGTCCTGCCGAGCCGATTCGCCTGGCTCATGGGCATGCACGGCGAGAACTACCATCGCCTGGCACACTTGTTCGCGCCGCAGCGGCTCGGCGCCGGCACCTACGTATCCTCGGTGGACGACCATCTGGATGTGCGCCTGGATGTCGTCGAGCACCACCCCTACACGATCGACCTCGACCTGACTTATTGCATGCGCGACGCCGAGACCGGCGCCATGGTGCCGTCGGCGCGGATCCGCATGTACCGCGATGCGCGCATGGCCGAAGTGCTCCACTACCATTCCGATGTGCGCCTCGAGCGTGCCCTGGGGCCACTGCCGCCGGCGCGCACGGTCTTCGAGCGCCGCGTGCGCAAGAGTTCCTTCCTCAACCGGTGGCTCGAATACCTCGCTTCACAGGGGCATTCGATCGGCACGCTGATGCCGGGCCCCGACAGGGCGTCCGAGCCGCTCAAGGCATCCGCCTGATCGGGGCCATCGGGTCCGCGGGCACAAAAAAACCCGCTTGCGCGGGTTTTCCTGTGAAAAGTGGCGGAGCGGACGGGACTCGAACCCGCGACCTCCGGCGTGACAGGCCAGCATTCTAACCAGCTGAACTACCGCTCCACATTTTTCGAGATGCGCGTCCTGCGCAATCCGCTATTCTCACCGATCGAGCCCGATTTCGCGAGCCAAATCGTCACTGGCGTCCCCAAGGGGATTCGAACCCCTGTTACTGCCGTGAAAGGGCGGTGTCCTGGGCCTCTAGACGATGGGGACGCATAGAGAAACCTTTGAAACTGGTGGAGCCAGGCGGGATCGAACCGCCGACCTCTACAATGCCATTGTAGCGCTCTCCCAGCTGAGCTATGGCCCCGGGAGGCGCGAGAGAATAAGGAGTGGAGGCGCCAGCGTCAACACTTATTCTGCATCCGGCGACATTTCGACGCGATCATTCAGGTGAAGGCGTCCTGCGGACATCGCCGAAACGGCTCGGTGGCGCGCTGCACCCGCCGAAGTCATTCGGTCCATTTCACAACGGCGCTATGATGGGAATTCATTCCAGTCAGGGAGTTCCGGACATGCGCGTTGTCAAATGCTTGCTGTGTGCCACCCTCGCCATGGGCGTCGCTTCGATGTCCATCGTCGCCCTGGCCGATGATGCGAAACCGGCGACCCTGCCGCGCACGGCGGCCCCGCAAGGCGTCGAGCTCTACTTCATCACCCCGAAGGACGGTGAAACGGTCGGCCAGGAAGTGGTGGTCCGCTTCGGCCTGCGCGGCATGGGCGTATCGCCGGCGGGATTGATGAAGGAAAAGACCGGCCACCATCATCTGCTGATCGATGTCGATGGCCTGCCGGATCCGTCGCTTCCCATTCCTGCGGACGCCCAGCATGTGCATTTCGGTGGCGGCCAGACCGAGACGACGATCAAGCTGGCGCCCGGAAAGCACACCTTGCAGCTGGACCTGGCCGATGCCCTGCACATGCAATTCGATCCTCCCATCGTGTCGGAGAAGATCACGGTGACCGTCAAATAGGTTGCCCCCCGGCTGCGGGCTGCGGCTTCAGGTCCTGGCGCCCGGCATCCGCAGGCGTCGGGACGCCAGCCAGCCGAGCAGGATGCCAAGTGCGATGGTCGCCCAGCGCCCGAGTCCCGGCACTGCAACCGGAGCGTCCCGGCCAACCTGGAATTCGAAGGCGCCGATGTCGACGGCACCGTTGATTTCACGCGGATAACCGAAGCCGCGCTGGTCGGTCGCGCGCCCCTGCGGATTGGCGCCGCGGTCGATGGCGATGCTGCCGGCCGTCAACGCATGCGTGCGCGTCCGACCGCCGTTGTCGGCCAGGGGCAGCAGCCCGGGATCGGCGGCCAGGGTATCGGCAGGCAGGGCGAGGCGGGTGCCTGCATTTTCGATCAGGTTGTGCGAGCCGGCGATTGGAAGCGACATGCTGCTGTCCGCGTCGGCGCCGCCGCCACCTGCCGTGTTGCCGGCGATGATCGTGCTTTCGAATGCCGAGGGCAGGGCATTGTCAATGAACGATATGCCGCCGCCGCGGGAGCCGGCATGGTTGTTGGTGATGGTCGTGTTCTCGATGGATACCGATGTGCCCTGGCGCACGCGGATTCCGCCGCCGTCATCCTGCGCGGTTGAATTTCCCGAGATCGTCGAGTTGAGCAGGACGAGATCGCCTTCCTGGGTCAGTGCGCCGGCGAAGCGGATGGCGAAATTGTCGTTGAACGTCGTGCGCTCGATGAATCCGCCATTGCGCGCGATGAACAGGCCACCAGCGATTTCCCAGTGCGACAGGGGTGCATTGTCGGTGCCGATTGCAGAGTTGCCCGAGATGGTGCTGTCGCGGATATCCACGCCGTAGGAGAACGCGCCGCCACCATAGGCCGCCGTGCCATTGGTCGGATGATCGCCGAAGGCGGTGCTGCCTGAGATCGTGCTGTCGATCATGGTGAGGAATCCGGAGAGCACGGCGCCTCCGTAGGAACCGACTCCCACCGCGGTGCAGTCCTTGATGACGCTGTTGCGCAGGACGAGCGAACCCGCCGTCGCCACGCAGCCGCCAAAGCCGATGTCGTTGTCGACTGCTTCGAAACGGCCGTTGGCGAGCGTGAGGTTTTCGATCGTCAGGGTTCCGGATCCGGGATGCAGCAGGATGCGATCACGGTCCTCGCCATCGAGAACCAGCTCGCTCGCACTCGGCCCGAGCAGGGTCAGGTCGTCGATCTCGGTTTTCAGCGAACCCTGGCCAAGGCTGATGCGACTGCAGGTCAGCGCGCTGAGATCGATGATGTCGCCATTGCCGGCCTTGCCGAGAACCGTGCGCAGGCTGCCGGGACTGTCGTCATCCGCGCAGCTCAGCACGGGTCGTGTTGTCGGCGGCGTCGCGGCCGGGACGCTGCGCGGCAGGCGCATGGCCTCGATGCGCGCGCGCAGCGGCGTGGTTTGCGCGCTGCGCTCGTAGGGCAGGGGCCATTCAAGTGGAACGGCCGGATAGGCCGGTCGCGTGACCGCCGCCGCGGCCTGGGTCGTCGCCAGCGACAGGCTTGCCACGAGCAGGGTGTGCCTGACGCTTCGGTTTCGCAGCAGTTGGCGGGCGGGAGGGATCATCCGGCGATTCTCACCGATCCAGGCTGAACTTGCGTTGTGTCGAATCCGACCGTCAGTTCGGTGCGGAAAGATCGACCGCATAGGTCGTCATGCCGTCGCCGTCGTCGGCCAGCTTCGTCACGTTCGCCAGGCCGATGCGGCGTGCCAGCGCCAGCCTGTCGCTGGCGGAATGGAACACGACCGGGGCAATAGTCGCCAGTGGCGCGAATCGCCAGGACCGGTCCGCACCGTCCTTCTCGAAGGTCAGGTGCTTGCGCTGGCGGACCCAGTCGATGAGGATGCTGCGGTTCATGTCGGGGGCATTGAGGACGACATGGTCGCCACCCGTGCCCGGGAAGCCGCCGCCGCCGCTGGCGCGATAGTTGTTCGTGGCAAGGATGAACTGCTGCGCGGGCAGCACGGGTTGCCCGTTGTATCGCAGGTCGACGATGCGCTCGCCCTGCGCCTTGCCGAGGTCGATCGCGTAGCGGATGCCACCCTGGATGACATCGAAGTTGTAGCTCGGGACCTTGCGGTTGACCAGCTCCTGTGGCGTGTCGAGAGTCGGGTCGATGCGATTGAAGTAGGTCGCGGACTGTTCCAGCCAGGCCTTCAGTTCGCTGCCGCTGAGCTTCACGGCGGCCAGCGTGTTCGGGTACAGGTAAAGATCGGCGGCATTGCGGATAGCCAGCGGACCGGCGTCGATGGCGGTGAAATCGGTCGCTCCGCCAAAGCCGAGCTTGAAGGGTGCCACCGCGGAAATCACCGGGATGCCCTTGAGTGCAGGAAGGTTTTCGGCGATGTAACGCTCGACGTATTCGCGTTGCGCCGTGTTGACCGGCTGGATCGCGGAGACGTCGCCCACCGCCGCGAAATAGCTCGTCATCGGGAAGTCGCTGTCGCCGATCGGCGTGGACACATAGGCCACCGTGGCCGCATGTTCGCGCTGGACCGCATTGGCGACGAGCGGATCGGCCTCGATTGCCGCGCCGCTCGCATCGCGGATGTCGCGCACTTCGGAGTGGGTCGCCTGCGCATCGATCCGCCAGTGCCCGTCCTCGCGTGCCAGATGCAGTTCGATGACGCCGAGGCTCTTGCCCCACATGTTGGCCATGACCGCCGGCTTGCCGTGGATGAAGCCGCGCTGGTTGTCGACATCCGGCATGCCGTTGAATCGGGCATGGTCGTTGCCGGGGTCCGGGAAGGCCTGGTGCGAATGGCCGAGCAGGAGGACATCGATATCGGGTTCCTGGGCCAGGTACCAGTTTGCGTTCTCCATGGCATCCGAATAGGGGCGCGTATCGATGCCACCGTGCGAGATCGCGACGATGAGGTCCGCGCCCTGCGCCCTGAGCTCCGGTGCATACCGGCGTGCGGCCTCGACGATGCCGAGCGTGCGCACCTTGCCCTCGAGCGCGATCCGGTCCCAGAGCAGGATCGGCGGCGGCGTGAAGCCGATGATGCCGATCCGGATCGGCACTTCGATGGGCTTTCCGCCCGCATCACGCGCCATGAGCCTGCGCTCGAGCAGGGCCGTCGGCGGATACAGGGGTTTGCCGCTGCGTGCGTCGAGGACGTTGGCGAGAACCAGGGGAAATGCGGGTCCCTTGCAGCGCATCGGCGATGGCGCATCGCTGGCCGCGGGCCGGCCCGTGACCTGGGCGAGATAGGCGAGTCCATAGTTGAACTCGTGGTTGCCGATCGTGCCGCCGTCGTAGCCCAGCAGGTCCATGGCCTTGTACATGGCCAGCTCCTCGTCGCAGGCCAGCGGCTTGCCGCGCGCCTGCCAGTCGGCCAATGCCGTGCCCTGGATGGTGTCGCCCGCATCGAACAGCAGGGTGTTCGCATATTCCCTGCGCGCCTCGCGCACCAGCGTCGCCATGCGCTCGAACCCCAGGGAATCATCCCCGGCGAGCTTGTAATAGTCGTAACTGAGGATGTTGGAATGGATGTCGGTCGATTCGAGGATCGCCAGTGTCGCGCGGACCGGTTCATCGGCGACTGGCGCGCGCGTGGCCGGGCCGGCGCAGGACGCCAGGGCGACGGCAAGGGTCGCGGTCCATGCCGGAAGGAGTCGCCTGGGCATCATTCGGTCTCGTTTTCGCAGGACAATCGCGCATTCTGCGCAATACGGCCAGCCGCCGCCAGTTGCAGCCCCCGGTAGATCCGATGGCCGCTGCAGCGAGGAACCCGGCGACGGTTGCCTGCAGGAAACGCGCAACCGCCTGGACCGCGCCGTGCATGCCTGGCCCGTGCGAGTCGGTTCCGGAAGGCGGCTTCGACGAGGGCAGGGCGGGCGCAATCTGCTACGCTTTCAGGCTTCGCAATTCGCCTGCTCCCTGTCCATGACCGTCCGTACCCGCTTTGCCCCCAGCCCCACCGGTTTCCTGCACATCGGCGGCGCCCGTACCGCACTCTATTGCTGGCTCGAGGCGCGCCATCGCGGTGGCGAGTTCATCCTGCGCATCGAGGACACCGACCGCGAGCGTTCGACCCAGGAGGCCGTGCAGGCCATCCTCGATGGCATGAGCTGGCTCGGCCTCGAGCACGACGAAGGTCCGTTCTACCAGACCCTGCGCATGGATCGTTACCGCCAGGTGGCCGAGGACCTGCTCAATGCGGGCAAGGCGTATTACGCCTACGAGTCCAAGGAAGACATCGAAGCCATGCGCGCGCAAGCCATGGCCGAAGGCCTCAAGCCGCGCTACAACGGCTATTACCGGGACCGCAACGAGCCGTATCGGGACGATCCGAACCGGGTCATCCGCTTCCGCAACCCGTCGTCGGGCAGCGTCGTCTTCGAGGACAAGGTCAAGGGTCGCATCGAGTGGAGCAACGAGGAACTCGATGACCTGGTGCTGTTCCGTTCGGACGGTTTCCCGACCTACAACTTCGCGGTCGTCGTCGACGACATCGACATGCGCATCAACGAAGTGATTCGCGGCGACGATCACGTCAACAACACGCCGCGCCAGATCAACATCTACCACGCGCTCGGCGCAAAGGCGCCGGTGTTCGCGCATCTGCCGATGATCCTCGGCCCGGACGGCCAGAAGCTCAGCAAGCGCCATGGCGCGGTCAGCGTCATGCAATACCGTGACGACGGTTTCCTGCCGCACGCCATGCTCAACTACCTGGTCCGCCTTGGCTGGTCGCATGGCGACCAGGAGATCTTCTCGCGCGAGGAAATGATCGCGCTGTTCGACATCGGCAAGGCCAATCGCGCGCCATCGCGCTTCGACCTGGAAAAGCTTTCCTGGCTCAACCAGCAGTACATCAAGAACGACGACCCGATCGAACTGGTGCCGCATTTCATCTGGCAGCTGCGCGCCGCCGGCATCGATCCCGACCAGGGGCCCGAGCCGCTCGACGTGATCATCGCCCTGCGCGAGCGCGCGCAGACGTTGAAGGAAATGGCCGAAAAGGCGCGGGTCTGGTACGCGCCACTGGAGGCCTACGACGACGCTGCGGTCGGCAAGCACCTGAAATCGGCGACCGCGATCACCGCGTTGCGGGCGGTCCATGAACAATTGTCCGCGCTTGATGACTGGTCGGTGGAAGACGTGCATTCGGCCATTGCCGCGGCGGCCGCGGCGATCGGCGAGGGCATGGGCAAGGTGGCGCAGCCCTTGCGCGTGGCCATAACCGGGACGCAGGTGTCGCCCTCGATAGACCATACGGTCTTCCTGGCCGGTCGGGATGAAGCCCTGCGCCGGGTCGATGCGGCCATAGCCAGGGCCGGCGGCTAGCAGCGATGCAAATGCTTGAGTGCAGCCTGGGCGAACTTTCCCGGCTCGATACCACCGATCTCGACGCCTTGATGCGCATGAACGAGGCCTGCCTGGCGATGCTGCTCGATCCTGCGCTATGGGCATGGATGCTCGGGGTCACCGCCGTCTGCATACTTGGCGGCGCGATCATCGGCTGGATCAAGGGCCGGGTAATGGCCGGGATCATCTGGGCCGCCGTGCTTGGTCCGATCGGCTGGATCATCGTTGCGCTGTCCCGCTCCAGGCTGCCTGTCTGTCCGGAATGCGGCAAGGGAAATCCGGCCAGTGCCCGCGCCTGCCGGCACTGTGGCGTGAACCTGCGCCAGGCCGCCGAGCGCACCGCCAGATCGCGCATGAAAGGTGCCGACAGCGGTGGCAGCTGGCAATGAGCGACACCTGTGTCGCGGCCGCTTGCGTGGCTTGATCGTCGATCTTCGATGATCTGCAGCTCCGGCTTGCGGTACGGACGCAAGGCCGGTCCCGCAACAGGCCCGATCCGGGTCCGGTGATACTATTCACGCAGCGAAACAGGGATATCGAGCGGAAATGGCCGAAGCCGCCACCAGGCAACGAGCGATGCACGCGCACCGGCATGATGCGAAGGCATTCGTGCGCGATGTCGCGCGTGTCTGCACCGAGCGCGGCCTGCGCCTGACGCCGATCCGATTGCGCGTGCTCGAGCTCGTTGCCGAGGCGAAGATTCCGGTCAAGGCCTACGATCTCCTCGATCGGCTGAAGGATGGTCCGGGCGTCGCGGCGCCGCCTACGGTGTACCGCGCCCTCGATTTTCTGCTCGAGCACGGTTTCATCCACAAGCTTGAGTCGATCAATTCCTTCGTCGGCTGCCACCATCCGGGTGAGGCGCATCAGGTTCCGTTCCTGATCTGCGATCGCTGTTCCAACGCCATCGAGATCTGCGACGAACGCGTGGCCACGTTGCTGAATGCCCAGGCCAGGGATCGCGGCTTCAAGCCTGCCGGCCAGACCCTCGAAGTGCATGGGCTCTGCGCCAACTGTTCGGCCTAGCGGGAATCCGCTGGCGCGCGGCTACGGGGTGGTCGGCCCGGCCCGACATTCCGCGTGTGAAAGTCGCCCGCATGGGTATGCGGAAACTGAACGGTCGCTGCGCGCAGGCACCGCGGTGATTGTCTCGCCGGACCGTATGTTATAAGGTAACATTGCTTGATCGGGAGGACCGAACATGTCCTTCACCGTTCGCGCACTGCCTTCCCCTCCGAAACCTGCCCATGCCCGGTCGCGCCATCCCTCTGTCCAACCCACGCAGCAAGAGCACCATGCCTGAAATCCGATCGAACAGACGACCAGTCGCCGGGCTGGAAAGCAGGATCGATCGATTCGGCGCGTTCGCTTCGTTGCTTTGCGCCGTGCATTGCGCGCTGTTGCCCCTCGTGTTCGGCGTGTTGCCGGCACTTGGCCTTGCCTTCCTCGCCGACCACGATTACGAACGCGCCTTTGTCGGCTTCGCCATCGTGCTGGCTTCGATCAGCCTGCTGTTCGGCCTGCGCAAGCATGGCAGCTATCGTGCGTTCTGGTTCCTGCTGCCCGGCATATGCCTGCTCATCATCGGCATGCTGATCGGCAATAGCCATGCCGATCAATGGCATGCGCTCGTCGTCAGCGTTGGCGGGGCGCTCGTCGCGCTGTCGCACGTCGTCAACATGCGCTTGAACCACGTGCACGGACCCGCCTGCCGGCATTGACGGCTGGCACCACGAAGGATCACCTCGCGGACTTGCCCGGCGCCGCGCCCGTGGCCGGCGGTCGTGCGCTTTGCCCCGGCGCTGCGGCATGTGATTGTGTAACCGCGTGCGACTTTCCTAGCATGGCGCCTGTTTCTTTCCGGCTCGACTGCATGCATTCGCACGATTCCGATCCACATCACGGGGGCCATTCGCACGCCCGCACGGGCAACGACCACCCGGGCAAGCAGTCGACCGGCATGGGCGGGAATTTCCATCCGGAGCGGCGCCTGCTGTTCGCGTTCGGATTGACCGCGATCATGATGGTCGTCGAGGCGGTCGGCGGCCTGGTCTCCGGCTCGCTCGCCCTGCTGGCCGATGCCGGCCACATGCTGGTGGATGCCGGTGCCCTCATGTTTGCCTGGCTGGGCGCCCATTTCGCCCGCAGGCCCGCCGACAATCTGCGCAGTTTCGGCTATGCCCGGCTCGAGGTCCTGGTCGGCTATACCAATGCGCTGACGCAGATGCTGCTGGTCGCGTGGATCGCCTTCGAGGCCGTCACCCGCTTCCTCGATCCGGCACCGATTCTCTCCGGGACCATGCTGGCCGTCGCCGTCGCCGGCCTGTTCGTCAATTTGTTCGTGCTGCGCGTGCTCGGCGGCCACGATCACGATGATCTGAACACCGCCGCCGCGCGCCTGCATGTGATCGGCGACCTGCTTGGTTCGCTGGGCGCCGTTGCCGCGGCGTTGGTGGTGCGCTACATGGACTGGCTGTGGGCCGACCCGGCCATATCGATCGTGGTTTCGCTGCTGATCCTGGCCAGCGCCTGGCGCCTGTTGCGCAGGAGCGCGCATATCCTGCTTGAAGGCGTGCCTGACGGCGTCGAGGCGGGAATCGTGGCCAGCTATCTGGAAAGCCAGGTCGACGGCGTGCGCGAGATCCATCATGTCCATGTCTGGCAGTTGAGTGGAGGACAACGCGTTGCGACCCTGCATGCGCGGCTGCACGAGGGAATCGTGTCGGACAAGGCCATCCAGTCGATCCAGAGCGCGTTGAAGGCGCGTTTCGGGGTGACCCACGCGACCGTCCAGATCGAGGCCGACGACTGGTGCCAGGCGGCCTGCGGCGGAGCCCCCGATGCTCCCCGGATCTGATACGACTTGCGCTTTGCCGCCGCACTGCTATCCTTCCCGCCCTTTGTTTGCCGAATTTACCTAGAGGAATACCGATGGGCCGTGGTGACCGCAAGACCCGCAAGGGCAAAATCGCTATCCGCAGTTATGGCAACGTGCGTCCGCACGCCGACAGCACCGTCTCCGCGGCAAAGCCGAAGTCCGCCGCCAAGCCGAAGGCCGCTGCCGCCAAGCCGGCCGCGAAGAAGGCTGCGCCTGCGAAGAAGGCTGCCGCCAAGAAATCCGCCTGATTCCACGCTGGCCGGTACGCCACCGGCCTGGGCGTGACAGGTGGCGAACAGACCCCCGCGATGCGGGGGTTTGTCGTTTCAGGCGCCGGCGGAATGCAGCAGCGACAGGTCTGCGGTCACGACATGCCGGGCCGGTTCGGCGAGCCAGGCCTCGGCACGCCGCCGGCCGTGGTCGCGCAGTGCGCTGAGGAAGCTGATCGAGGAGTCGAACTGCGTCCTGGCGCGGAACGCATCCAGCGATTCGCCGGGCTCGATCAGGTGGATGCGCGTGTCGTTGATGCGCCGGCCAAGCCACGTCCGTGGCAGTGCGCCATCGAGTGACTGCTGGGCGATGGCCAGGGTGCGCAATTCGCGCAGGAAGGCGCTGGAGAACCCCAGCTCGCTCATGCGCTCGGCGATTTCCGCCGTCGTGGTGGGGATGTTGCGGCGATTCAGGGGCTGCACGAGGATGCCGAGGATGGTGCGTGCGCAGCCCTCGTAGATGAGCGGCTCGAGCACCGGATTGCCTGCCCAGCCGCCGTCCCAGTAGACCTCGCCGTCGATCGTCACCGGCGCGAATATCTGCGGCAGGCAGGTCGAGGCGAGCAGCGCGTCCATGCACAACTGGTCCGGCCCGAACATGACCAGCGCGCCGTCGCGAACGCGCGTAGCCGCCAGGTGCAACGGAAACGGCGCCCGCTTGCGCAGCGCCTCGAAATCGAAAAGCGTCTCGGCGATCTGGCGCACCGGATTGAAGCCGAGGGGATTCATCAGGCGCGGCGTGAAGTAGCGGTGCAGGTGTTGTGCGGCCTTGCGCCCGAGGTTCGCAGGCGCGCCGAAGATCCAGGCCGCGGCATGGTTGTGCCCGGCGATGCGGTGCCAGATCGAGGACAGGCACTGCCTGGCCCCGGGCCTGCCGCCGTCCATCCAGCCCTGGGCCAGCGCCAGCGCATTGATGGCGCCGCTGCTGGTGCCACTGATGCGTTCGAACGCGATGTTCTCCTCTTCGAGCAGGCGATCGAGCACGCCCCAGGTGAATGCGCCATGGGCGCCGCCACCCTGCAAGGCGAGTCCGATTTCGTGTGGTGCGTTCGGGTCCAAAGGGTTCACCTGCGAGATCCTCTATCTTCCCTGGCCAGCTACCGTCTTGCCGTCGGCGACAACCCTGCGTGCCAGCGATCCGCCTATCCAGTAGCACAGATCAACCGGACTGCCGACGTCCCAGACGACGAAATCGGCACGCAGGCCCGGAGCGAGTTGCCCGCGGTCCGACAGGCCAAGGGCACGCGCGGCGTGCACGGTCGTGCCGGCGAGCGCTTCCTCCGGAGTCAGCCGGAACAACGTGCAGGCCATGTTCATGGCCAGGCGCAACGACAGCAGCGGTGATGTACCCGGGTTCAGGTCGGTCGCCACGGCCATCGGCACCTTGTGCTCGCGCAGCGCCGCGATCGGCGGCAGCTTCGTGTCACGCAGGGCATAGAACGCACCGGGCAGCAGGACGGCGACCGTTCCCGAAGCCGCCATGGCGCGCACGCCCTCGACGCTGGTGTGTTCGATGTGGTCGGCCGACAGGCCACCGAATCCGGCGCTCAGCGCGGCACCGCCGAGATCCGACAACTGGTCGGCGTGCAGCTTGACCGGCAGGCCGAGTTCGCGCGCCCTTTCGAAAACGCGGCGGGTTTCCGCGGGGCTGAACGCGATGCCCTCGCAGAACGCATCGACAGCGTCGGCGAGGCCACTCGCCGCAATGGCAGGCAGCAGCACGTCGCATACGTGCTCCACGTAGTCGGCCTGGCGGCCCGCGAACTCCGGCGGCACGGCATGCGCACCGAGGAAGGTCGTGCGCACGCCGACGCCGAGCTGGTCGCCGATCCGGCGCGCGACCCTCAGCATCTTCATTTCACTGTCGAGGGCGAGGCCGTAGCCGGATTTGATCTCGATCGTGGTTACGCCGTCGCGAACCAGCGCCTGCGCCCGCGGCAGGGACTCGGCCAGCAAGGCTGCTTCGTCATGGGCGCGCGTCGCACCGACCGTCGAGGCGATGCCGCCGCCGGCGCGGGCGATATCCTCGTAGCTGGCGCCGTTCAGGCGCAGGCCGAATTCTTCCGCGCGGTTGCCGCCGAAGACCAGATGGGTGTGGCAATCGACGAGGCCGGGCGTTACGCAGGCACCGTCCATCGACTCGACGTGGCTGGACAGCTTCTCCGGCGCTGCGGGAAGCGCGTCCATCGCATCGGCGAAGACGATCCGGCCATCCTTCCAGCCAAGCGCGGCATTCCTGATTTCGCCGAAAGGAGCACCGGTTTCGCGCATCGTCGCGAGCCGGCAATCGACGATCAATCCGTCCCAGGGCCTATCCTGCAGGGTCTTGTTCATCGGCCGATTATTGCAGAACCGGCGTGCCGGGCCTGCAAACCGGATGCGTCCGCCCACGCAGGATCGTTGCATCGGGTATCGTTGCACAGGCCCAGCGTCGATAATCCGGTTTCCACCTAGCGGAGCACGCGCATGTCCAGTCGATTTTTCCACGCCGAGAACGCCTGGCTGCCGGATGGCTGGCAGCGCGACGTGCGTTTCGAGATCGATGGCGGACGCTATCTTGCCGGCGCGTTGCTCGACGTACGTCGCGACACGCACACCAGGGCCGAGGAGCCGCTGGGGCGATGGGTCGTGCCCGGCATGCCGAACCTGCACTCGCATGCCTTCCAGCGCGCCATGGCGGGGCTCGCCGAAAGCCGGGGCGATCCGCAGGACAGTTTCTGGACCTGGCGCGAGGCCATGTACGCGTTTGCCGGCACGGTGGGACCGGACGAACTGCGCGCCATCGCCACCCAGCTCTATGTCGAGATGCTGAAAGCCGGCTACACCCAGGTCTGCGAGTTCCACTACCTGCACCACCAGCCGGGCGGAAAGCCCTACGCCGACCCGGCGGCGATGTCGCTGGCCCTGATCGATGCGGCGCAGGAGGCCGGTATCGGCCTGACCCTGTTGCCGACCCTGTACATGGCCGGCGGCTTCGACGGGCGGGCCCTGGTCGAGCGGCAGCGGCGCTTCGCCCACGACGTGGACGGCTTCCTGCGCCTGGTCGAACGACTGCGCATGCTCGAAAGCGCTCACCTGAGAATCGGCGTGGCCCTGCATTCCCTGCGCGCGGTCCCCGCCGATGCAATGAACGCGGTGCTCGCAGGCATCGATTCGCTGCCGGTTTCGCGCAGTGGCGTGCCTGCGGCGATGATGCCGATCCACATGCATATCGCCGAGCAGATCGGCGAGGTGCAGGATTGCCTGGCCGTGCGCAATGCGCGGCCGATCGAATGGCTGCTCGAACATGCACCGGTCGATGCACGCTGGACACTCATTCACGCGACCCACGTCGACGAGCCGGAACTTCGCCGCCTTGCCGCCACGGGCGCCGTGGTCGGACTTTGCCCGAGCACCGAGGCGAATCTCGGCGATGGCCTGTTTCCGCTGAAGGACTGGCTCGACGCGGGAGGCGACATCGGCATCGGTTCGGACAGCCACATCTCGGTGTCGCCGGTCGAGGAGTTGCGCTGGCTTGAATACGGCCAGCGCCTGGTGTCCCGGCACCGCAATATCGTCGCCACGCCGGAACAGCCCAGTACCGGCGCGCGGCTCTTTGAATGCGCATTGGCCGGTGGTGCGCGCGCTGCGCGGATGCCGGTGGGTTCCTTCACCGGCGGCGATGCCGAAGTACCTTCGGTCGGCAATCGTGCGGATCTGCTCGTGCTCGACGAACATTCGGCGCTGCTGGCAGGGCGCGATCGCGCACATCTCCTCGACACCTGGGTATTCGCCGGCAACTCGAACCTGGTTCGCCACGTGATGGTCAATGGCGACTGGGTCGTCCGCGATTTCCAGCATCGCGACGAGGCGCGCATCGCGGCCCGCTACCGGGCGGTCATCGCGCGCCTGCGCGCCTGACGCGGATCAAGGTCAGGGCGCCGTTTCGATCAGCGCGCCACGGGTCCTGTCGAAGTCACCGTCGCCGGCCTCGGGTTCGATTGCAAGCAGTCGGGCCAGCAGTGGATACACGTCGACATTGTCGAATGGAGGCAGGACCACGCCGTTCCTCAGTGCAGGGCCGTGCGCGATGAACAGCGCACGCATGTCCGGATCGTCGATGTCGTAACCGTGTTCGCCGCGCGAAAAATGCTCCTTGCCGGCGATGGCGGCGCGGCTGGAGATCGTCCAGCCATGGCTCGCCAGGCACAGCAGCGGTGGGACACGCCGGTTCTTGCCGTAGTGGAAGCGCCGTGGAAGTTGCGACTTGCGCCAGCATTGCATGTGCTCGTGCGGCGCGAGCAGGATACCTTCGGTGTCGCGACCGTGGCCACGCTTCGGCACGATTCCGGTCAGCACGCCATAGCTGACGACGCGGGCAAACCGCTCGGGCAGGATCTCGTCGAGATAGACGACGCGGTCCGGTGAAGTGGCCACCATGCCGTGGTCGGAAACGATGACGAGGTTGACGTCGTGTCCGAATCCGCGTTCGATCAGGCCGTCGAGCAGGCGCCGGATCGTCGCATCGACGACGCGCAGTTCCGCATCGAGTTCTTCCGAGTCGGGGCCGTAGTAGTGGCCGGTGATATCGACCGTGTCGAGGTAGAGGGTCATCAGGCTCGGGCGATCGCCGGGCGGCAGGTCGAACCAGCCAAGCAGGGTATCGACCCTGGATATCGCTGCCATCTTCTTGTCGTAGGTCGACCAGAAGTCCGGATATCCGCCATGCACGGGCGCTTCCGAGCCGGGCCAGAACATGATCCCCGAATGCAGGCCATATCGCTGTGCCGTCGTCCACAGGGGAGTGCCTTCGTTCCACCAGCGTGCGTTCTCCACCGCCTCGCGGTTCCACGCCGCGAATGTCTGCCCGGGAATCCGGTCGTCTTCCATCGTGTTGGCGACGACGCCGTTGCGGTCGGGGCGCAGGCCGGTGACCAGGGCGTAGTGGTTCGGAAACGTCAGCGACGGAAACGAGGGCCGCATGTACTCGGCGCGCACGCCCGAATCCGCGAGCGCCTTCAGCGTGGGCGTCAGCCCGCGGTCGAGATAGTCGGCGCGGAAACCGTCAATGGATACCAGGATCAGCGGCGTCCGCGAAGTTTGTGTTTCGCGTGGTGCCGGCGTAGTGCAGGCAGACAGTAGCGATACGAAGACGAGAGTTGCGAGGCGAAGATAATTCATCAGTTCCGCGGCGAACGACACAATCGTCGATTGTCGCCCATGCGGGATGCCTTACGTCAACCCGGAAATTGCGATCGATCGCTGGCGCGCGTGCTCTTGCGGAATGGATTTCGGCTCAGTTGTCGAATCCGTTTGCGAACAACACGTCAAGCGGTACGGAAAACGGGATTCCGATGGATCCCGGGCTCAGTGAAGCACCCGTCAGTACCTGCACGGGCGTGGCGTCGCCACTGGCATCCAGATCGAAGCTGACGACCTTGTTGCTGGCTGCGTTTCCGTTGGCAGCGATGCCGACCATCAAGCGGTGCAAGGTGCGATCGATGCCGAGGCCAGCCGGGTAGTCCGGTGACTGATAGTCCAGTTGCGTGGTCGGCCCTTCGATGCTGTACAGCGGGGCATCGAGTCCGGAAGCCGTGTCCGCGAATACACGTACCCGGGCAGTGAAGGCGACATTGTCGCTGGTCGAATAGGTCAGGAGAAACAACTTGTGCTGCACCGGATCATGGGCGAGCCCGGCGGCGTTGGCGGTGTGCGCGCTTTTCAGTACGCGGGTCGGCACGGCGCTGCCATCGGTCAGGCGCGAATGGAACACGACCTTGGATTCGAAGGTCGTAAATTCATAGTCCACCACGGCGACTTCGTCGCTGGCCGGCAGCCAGATCAACGAGAACGGATTGTTGAGCTCGGTGATGCCACTGGAGCCGCCGCCCCAATTGATGCTGCGGATCCGGTTTACATTGCTGCCGCTGGCATGCAGCGGAAAGGTGTAGATGCAACAGTTGCTGGCGATGACGATGAGTTCGTCCAGCGAAGCAATCGGAACATTCGCGCGCGGCTGGCCGAGCAGTGGTGGATTGATGGTGCGCAGGGGTGCAACGTCACCGCTGGCGAATGCCGGAAACACGCGGATCGCCTGGCCCCAGAAGTCGGAAACATAGAGCAGGCCTTCGCTCGACTCGTAGCTGGCATTGGCCGGCCCGTTCAATTGCGTCGCGGCACCGGCAATCTCGCGTATGGGCGTGGCCGCACCCTGGGCCGTGGCCGAAAACTGCCTGAGTGGATGCGCGCTGCCGGCGCCGGGCGGATAGCCGCCAATCATCAGTTCGGCCCGTGCGGCGGTGGACATGCTGGAGACGATCAGGGCGATGCCGAGGAGGTGCTCGATACGCATGAAGGCGATTCCGGATGGTAGGTTCCCATATTACGCAAGATCGGCCTGAAAACCCCAAACGGTGCCGTCATTTCGTTGCGAAGCGGCACTGGCCGCACCCCGGGGCGTTGCCGGCAACTCGCGATTGCTGGCCGGGAACTGCCTTGTCCCGATCATTCCCGCCTGACAGCCAGGAAGGCTTGATCCCCATGAACATCAACGGGATCCCCAGGATCCGGGTTTGCCTGTGGCCCGGCCCGCGGTTGGGGCGAAACAGCCGGATGGTGGCAGGTCGAAGAGAGGACAGGGTGATCCGGCGTCCGGACTTGCCAATGCGGCGGCACACTGGCGTGACCGCAATGAAATGCAGGTGGATCGTCCTGCAATCGGCCCATCGGAAGCACAAGGGTCTGATGCTGCGGTCGCAGATGAGGCAGAATTTGCCGATCCCTCGTTTCTGGAACCCATCATGTCCGATTCATCGACGCGCAATGATCCCCGGCGCCGCATCCGCGCACCTCGTGGCACTGCGCTCAGCTGCCGCAGCTGGCTGACCGAGGCGCCGTTCCGCATGCTGCAGAACAACCTCGATCCCGAGGTTGCCGAGAATCCCGCCGAACTCGTGGTTTACGGTGGAATCGGCCGCGCCGCGCGCAACTGGGAGTGCTACGACGCGATCCTCAAGGCCCTGCGCGAACTCGGCGATGACGAGACCCTGCTGATCCAGTCGGGCAAGCCGGTCGGCGTGTTTCCGACCCATGCCGATGCGCCGCGCGTCCTGATCGCCAATTCCAACCTCGTGCCGCACTGGGCGACCTGGGAGCATTTCAACGAGCTCGATCGCAAGGGGCTCATGATGTACGGCCAGATGACGGCCGGCTCGTGGATCTACATCGGCTCGCAGGGCATCGTCCAGGGCACTTACGAGACCTTCGTCGAAATGGGCCGCCAGCACTACGCCGGCAATCTCCGCGGCAAGTGGATCCTGACCGCCGGACTCGGCGGCATGGGTGGCGCGCAACCGCTGGCGGCGAGCCTGGCCGGGGCCAGTTCGCTCAACATCGAATGCCAGCAGCGCTGCATCGACTTCCGCCTGCGCACGCGCTACGTCGACGAGCAGGCGACCGATCTCGACGACGCGCTGGCACGCATCGCCAAATACACGAAATCCGGCGAAGCGAAGTCGATCGCGTTGCTCGGCAACGCCGCCGAGATCCTGCCCGAAATGGTGCGGCGCGGCGTGCGGCCCGATGCGGTCACCGACCAGACCAGCGCCCACGATCCCGTGCACGGCTACCTGCCGATCGGCTGGACCGTCGAGCAGTGGCTGGCCGGACAGAAAACCGATCCGGACAAGGTGCGCGATGCGGCGAAGAAATCGATGCGCGTGCATGTCGAGGCGATGCTCGCGTTCGAGAAACAGGGTATCCCGACCTTCGACTACGGCAACAACATCCGCCAGATGGCCTTCGACGAAGGTTGCAGCAATGCCTTCGACTTCCCCGGATTCGTGCCCGCCTATGTGCGGCCGCTGTTCTGCCGCGGCATCGGACCATTCCGCTGGGTGGCCCTGAGCGGCGATCCGGAAGACATCTACAAGACCGACGCCAGGGTCAAGGAACTGATTCCGGACGACCAGCACCTGCACAACTGGCTCGACATGGCGCGCGAGCGCATCAGTTTCCAGGGCCTGCCGGCGCGCATCTGCTGGGTCGGCCTCGGCCAGCGCCACAAGCTCGGCCTCGCCTTCAACGAAATGGTGCGCAATGGCGAACTGAAGGCACCGGTCGTGATCGGTCGCGACCATCTCGATTCCGGCAGCGTCGCCAGCCCGAACCGCGAGACCGAATCGATGCAGGATGGCAGCGATGCGGTCAGCGACTGGCCCCTGCTCAACGCCATGCTCAACGTGGCCGGCGGCGCGACCTGGGTGTCGCTGCACCATGGCGGCGGCGTTGGCATGGGCTACTCGCAGCACTCCGGGGTCGTCATCGTCTGCGATGGCACCGAGGCAGCCGGCAAGCGCATCGCCCGTGTGCTCTGGAACGATCCGGGCACCGGCGTCATGCGCCATGCCGATGCCGGCTACGAGATCGCGAAGAGAGGGGCGCCTGTGCGAGGTTCGGAGCAGCGGGGCTCAAGCTGCCGATGAATCTGACGCTGGCCTGCAGGCGATGGCACGGTCATGAATGGAGCGGCGATCGGCCGGTGGCTCGCGGTCCGGAAGCAGTTGCCTGGCCGCCCGGGAATCGGAGGGTATCGAAATCAGCGCGCCTGCGGGACCGGCGCCGAGGCTTCCAGCAGGGCCCGGGCAGCGGGTATCCACAGTTCCCAGTCGTGCCGGCCGGGCATGGCGAACACGTGCGAGGGAAGCAGGGCCGGTGTCATCAGGGCGATCGGTTCGCGGAAAGGCTCATCGGTGCCATAGGCGAGCCAGACCGCTTGCCGGCGCTGCGGGTCGTCCGCCCAGTTCCTGATCGTGCGCCAGAGCTCGTGCTGGAATGTGCCGGCATCCAGGCTGCGGATCGGTCCCGGGTTCCACTGCGCGATACCGCCGGCATCGCGCACTTCATCCTGGATGGCGCGATCGCCGAGATAGGGCGAGAGCAGCAAAAGGCCGCGGGCCTCGCCGGGATATTCGCGGTCGTAGAGGATCGCACCCATGCCGCCCAGGGAGATGCCCATGATCCAGATCTCGCCCGCGCCGCGCCGGCGCGCCGGTTCGATGACTTCGTCGTGCAGGCGTTGCGTGGCCCGGCCCTGACGGTAGAACGGCATGGTCAGGCCGGCGAGCAGCACATCGGCATTGGGCCAGGCGTCCTGGATGATGCGCGCCATGTCCCTGCGTTGCATCGAGGCGAGGTCGTCGCCCCGGCCCGGCAGCATGACGACCAGGCGCTGCCCGCCCTGCGGTGCTGCGTAGTAGGCGGTGGGAATCGGCCGGCTGACGTCGCCGCCGGCGGCGCAGGCGCCCATGAGCGCGGCCGCCAGCGCGATGCAAGCGATCCGGAACGAACGCCCACGAATCATGCGCATGCCTCCCGATTGCGAAGAGTCCCTTGAGCACGCATTGCGGAATCTCCATGTAGCGGATTCATTCGTCGCACGATACAGGAGTCGCCCGTGACCCGACTTTCCGGTTTTCCGATCGCCAGCCGATGGCCTGCGCGCTATCCCGACCGTATCCAGCTGTATTCGCTGAATACGCCGAACGGCGTGAAAGCGTCGATCATGCTCGAGGAGACCGGACTGGAATACGAGGCGCACCTCGTCGACCTCTCGGAAGATGAAAACCACTCGCCGGAATTCCTGACGCTCAATCCGAATGGAAAGATTCCGGCCATCATCGATCCGCACGGGCCGGATGACCAGCCGCTGCCGCTGTTCGAGTCGGGTGCGATCCTGATGTACCTGGCGGACAAGTCGGGGCTGTTCCTTCCCGCCGATGGGGCGGCGCGCTGGCAGACCATCCAGTGGGTGTTCTTCCAGGCGGCTGGAGTCGGGCCGATGTTCGGACAGGTCGGATTCTTCAACAAGTTTGCCGGACGCGAGTACGAGGACAAGCGGCCACTCGAGCGCTACGTCGCCGAAGCGAACAGGTTGCTCGGCGTTCTCGACGCGCGACTCGAAGGCCGCGACTGGATCATGGGCGAGCAGTACTCGATTGCAGATATCGCCACGATCGGCATGGTGCGCAACCTCATCACGCACTACGAGGCGCGCGAACTGGTCGGCTATGACCAGTTCATCAACGTCGGGGCCTGGCTCGTCCGCGCACTCGGGCGTCCGGCCGTCCAGCGCGGCCTGGGAATCCCCGGTCGCGACTAGCTGGCCCGCTGCGCGGGAATTCCCGGGGCGACATCGGCGAACCCGGGGAGGAGAAGCGCCGGACCGGGGTGCTTTGAGATCCGGGCTTGACGCGCGCGGGATACCGGGTAAAAGCCATATCCCATGAGCCGAACGCCGCGCCAGGCCCCCGTCCACCTCAACGCCTTGCGCGCGTTCGAGGCGGCGGCACGTCTCCTCAGCTTCGCCGCCGCAGGCGAGGAGCTGCATGTGACGCCTTCGGCGATCAGCCAGCAGATCCGCACGCTGGAAGACTATCTCGGCATCGCCCTGTTTCATCGTTCCGCCGGCGGCATCACCCTGACGGCGGAGGCCATCGAGGCCTACCCCGACATTCGCGATGGCCTCGCCCATCTTGCGGCCGGACTCGGCAAGATGCGCCCGGCGTGGCGGGATGCCATCGTCACGCTCAGCGTGCCGACCTCGTTCGCGGCGAAATGGCTGTTGCCGCGACTGGAGCGATTCCGCGCGGCCCATCCCGGCCTGGACCTTCGCCTCGACACCAGTGATCGCCTGGCCGATTACGCGGTGGACGGCATCGACATCGGCGTGCGCTACGGGCGCGGGGCCTACGCGGGAATGACCTGCGAGCGGTTGCTCGCCGAAGAGGTTTTCCCGGTCTGCAGTCCGCAGCTGTTGGCGGGCGGCTCGGGTCGACTGACGCTCGAGCAGCTCTCCCGGCAAACCCTGATCCACGACACCACGATCGACTTCGACCCGACTTTTCCGAGCTGGCCAGCATGGTTCTCCGCGCGCGGCATCCGCGAGATCCCGGCGGGCCGAAGCCTTCAATTCAATTCCACGGTACTGGCCACACAGGCCGCCATCGACGCGCAGGGCGTGGCACTGGGCCGCAGCGTCGTGGTCGCAGCCGATCTGTCGGCCGGACGGTTGATCCGGCCCTTCGACGGCGCCGAACCAGCGAACTGTGCCTATCACGTCCTCTACCTGCCCGGCACGCTCGAACGTCCGAAGGTCAGGGCCGTGCGCGACTGGCTGTTTGCCGAGGCCATCGACGCGACGACCTGAAGGGCATTGCGCCCGAGCCGGAATGGATCGGGCGTCGTCGCGGCCGTGCAAGAAATTCTTTTCTTCGGCACCAGATAATCCCGTTTGAACGCAGGCGCGCAGCAACCTAGCCTGAGCACTCTCCATCAAGAGGTTGCTCCAATGGCTGCATTCGACGCTTCGTTTCGCAATCCGGGCGACAGGTCCGATCTCGGCGTTCTCGGTACTGGGCGCATGGGCGTCCGTCTTGCCGCCATGTTCGCGCGCGCGGGTCGCAGGGTGGTGCTCGGATCGCGCTCACCCGATCGTGCGCAGCGCCTGGTTGAGGCGCTGCAGATCCCGGGACTGTCCGCGGGTAGTTATCCGGATGCGCTCGCTGCGCCCAGCGTGCTGCCGGCGGTTTTCCTGCGCGACGGACTCGCCGAGCTGCTGCAAGCCCACCAGGAGCAACTTGATGGCAAGCTGGTGATCGACATCAGCAACCCGTTCAACGCGGATTATTCCGACTACATCCTGCCCTGGGATACGAGCAGCGCGGAGGTCGTGCAGGAAATGCTGCCACGGTCCCGCATCGTCGGCGCGTTCAAACACGTGTTTTCCGCGGTCTTCGATGCGCCGGAGTTCGATGGTTCCGCGAGTGACGTCCTGGTCGTCGGCGATGACGACGAAGCCAAGGCGCAATTCCTCGGCCTGGCTGAAGGAACGCCATTCCGTTACCTCGATGCAGGCCCGTTGAGATTTGCACGAACGATCGAACGACTCACGCTTATAACCGGCCGCGTCGGCAGGCAGTCGGGCTACTACCCGCGCATGAACTGGCGTCTGCTGGGCGACCCGGGATTCGAAGCCGGCCCGAGTGCCATTGATGGCCTTGTCCGGACCTGATCGCGGAATCGGATCGTCGGGCCGCACGAGGCTGATACCTCGATCCGCAGCCCCGCGCATCGGCGGCAGCCGCCCGCTCCGCTCGTTCGCGGCGGCGTCGGCGCGGTTCGTGGAAAGCCAGTAAACTGACCGCTTGTATGGTCGCTTGCAGGGGAACCTTTTGAAGGGGGACGCTCGCTCGATTGCTGGGGATTCCAGGCGCGCCGTGCACGCCGCACCAATCATTCGCAATGAATCCTGTTGCCCGCATTGCTTCGCGACCAGAGCTGGCCGGAGGCCCAGTGGCTGAGGGCGCAAATCCAAACAGCAATGATCTCGAGACGCTCCGCAACGATTCATTGAACCAGATCTGGAACGGACTGACGATTCTGGCGCTCATCGCCACGCCCGCCTCGATCCTGCGCGCGACGACGACCGGCTGGTTGCCGCTCTATACCTATTTCATCGTGATTGGCCTCGGCGCAATAGTCGTTTCCATCCTGCGCCGAAGATTCGCGTACCGGACAAAACTGGTTCTGCTTGTCGCCCTGCTGTGGGCGATCGGCATCCCCGGTTTGATGACGTTTGGCCTGCTTGCGACAGGTATCTGGTGGATCGTCATCAGTGGCGTACTGGTCAGTGCCCTGGATTCCGAGCGCAACGGCATGCTCGTTTTCGCGATGACGACCCTCCTGACCTCGGTGATCGGGCTGCTTTTCATTACCGGCCGGCTGACCTTGCCTGCGATCGAGATAAACAGCTATTCCCGCAGCGTGACGGCGTGGCTGACCCTGCTCGCGTCGACGTCGTTGATGCCGATGATCCTGATGCATGCCGTGGCCATGCATCTGCGCAAGATCAGGGAATTGATGGGCCAGCTTGAGGACGAGCGCGACCGCAATTCCCACCTCGCCAGCCATGACTACCTGACCGGCTTGCCGTCCCGCAGTTTGGCGACCGACCGCTTGCAGATGGCCATAAATTCCGCGAGCCGCAATGTCCATCGCATGGCGCTGCTCTATCTCGACATCGACGATTTCAAGCAGCTCAACGACAGATATGGCCATGACGCCGGCGACGCGGGCTTGTGCCATGTGGCCCGATGCCTCGGCGAGACGCTGCGCGAGGACGATACCGTGGCGCGGATAGGAGGCGATGAGTTTCTCGTCATCGTGTCGAATGTCGACTCACCCGATGCCCTGCTGGCGGTGGTCGAGAGGATCCGGCGCGAGTTGCGCCATCCGCTGCACCATCAAGGGCGCACGCTCCGCCTGGAAGCAAGCATCGGTAGTGCGTTGTATCCGGACCACGCAATTGATGCAGCGGGGTTGCTGAAGCATGCGGACGCCGAGATGTATCGGGCCAAGCTGGCGCGCAAGTCCAAGCCCGATGGAGAAGTGGCGGCAGTCTGATCGCAGCAGGCATGCCGGCGCCGAACTCGTACCTTGTGGAAGCGCGTTGCCCGGACAGGCGGAATGCTGCGCGCCTTTTGTCGTGGAGCCTTGCGCTGCTTGCGGCGGACGCACTGCGGGATCTCCAGCCTGGCCATGCGTGCCACATGCTCATCAAGGATCGACGATTGTTCCAGCTCGCACGGTGAAGCGGATGCGCGTTGTGTTGCGGATGTCGGCCAAGGGGTCGGCATCGAGGACGAGCAGGTCGGCTACCTTGCCAACTTCGATCGTGCCATGGGTTTTTTCGCGCCCCAATGCGAATGCGCCGTTCCGCGTCGCCGCCACGATCGCCTGCATCGGCGTGAATCCCGAGGCTTCGACGAGCAGCGCAAGCTCCTCGTGCGTGTGCGGGAGTTCGAAATCGTCGCGCGGTTCGAACCAGTCGGTGCCCGTCGTGACGCGGACGCCCGCCTCGCGGGCCAGTCGCGTGGCCTTCGCCGCCCATTGGAAGGCGGGCTCGGTCCAGTCCATCTTCGGCACGCCCGGATAGGACTGCATGGCCTTGTAGACATACAGCGTGGCATCGAGCGTGACGCCGCGCTCGGCCATGCGCCGGTAGAGTTTCAGAAGTCGCGGGTGATCCGGGGCAACGGTATCCCACGGCCCCGCGGTGCGCATTCCATAGTCGTGCGGAACCTTGTCGACGGCTTCCCAGACCAGGTAGGGCGCATGCGCCAGGGATCCGATGCCGGCTTCGACCAGGTCGCTGGGACGCGCCGTGAATACCGTCGCGTGGGCCGTGCCGAGCATGCCCTGGCGCCTGGCTTCCCTGATCAGCTGCGTCGCGAGTCGCGGGGTCAGGTCGCCATAGACCTTGATGTTGGTAGTGCCGCTGCCCCTGGCTTCGGCCACGAGCTGGCGCAGGTCACTTTGCGCGGTCACCACATGTGCCCAGGCTGCTTCCCCCGGTGGACGCCCGGATGCCATTTGCGATGTCGGTCCCTGTTTGAAGATGTCGGGACCACCGAACAATGCACTGAACACAAGATGCGGCGCGATCAACTCGCCACGGCCGCTGGCGCGCTCGATTTCGGCCAGTGCGCGCGCGTCACCGCCCAGATCGCGCACGCCGGTGATGCCGGCGCGCACAGCGCGCTGAAGAATGCGCTCGGCCTCGCGCCTGGCATCGGGAAAGCGGGCGACATGCACGTGGGTGTCGATCAGCCCAGGCATCATCCAGGCGCCATCGAGTCCGATCCGGGTCCAGCGCGCAGTCGGCTCGGGCAGGGGTTCTTCGCCGGCGGAATCGATGCGGACGATGACTCCGTCACGCACGAGCAGGCGCTGGACGCTGCGCTCGGCCTGCCCGCTGCCGTCAATCAGGTGAAAATCCAGAAGTTCCAGGTAGTCCGTCGCACGGGCCGGCTGCTGGCAGGCCAGGAACAGCATCCAAAGCAGCGAAGGAATCCGGTTCACCGTTCGCAGGTTCATGATCTGGATATTCCGAAGCAAGGTTGGCGTCGCGCAGAGTCTTGCGCGAGGTGTTGCACATGGCAAGCGGTCGCGGCTGCGGCCGCGCACGTCGACATTGTCGGCACGTGCGCGAGCGACGAAACCGTCGCAGGCTCGGCTATGATCGACCGATGAGCGTCCATGTCGCCCTGCTGCGCGCGGTCAATGTCGGTGGAACCGGAAAGTTGCCGATGGCCGAGCTGCGCGCGATGTGCGAAGCCGCCGGCTTCGCCAACGTGCGCACCTACATCGCCAGCGGAAACGTCGTCTTTGAAAGTCCGCATGGCGCTATCGAAGTGAAGGACATCCTCGAAGGCAAGCTACTGGACTACGCCGGAAAGCGGGTCGGCGTCGCGGTCCGCAGCGCGAAGGAGCTGGCCGCGGTGCAGGCCGCCAATCCCTTTGCAGGCGAAGCACCCAACCGCACCGTTGCGATTTTCCTCGACCACCCGCCTGGGCCTGATGCCCTCGACACCGTCACCGGCTGCAATGGCGAGCGGATCGTTCTCGGGAAGCGTGAAATCTATGTCCACTACGGCGACGGCATGAGCCATTCGAAGCTCAGGATTCCCGCGGCAAGTTCCGGCACTGCGCGCAACATGAATACGGTCGCGAGGCTGGTTTCCTTGTCGACCTGACATTCAATCCGGATCAATCGACGTGCGCGAATCCCTGGTCGGCGCAGCCGGCGCCATGGATATCGATTGCAGTCAGATCCAGCCCTTGCGTCGAAACAGGATCAGCAGGCTGACGGCGACCGAGGTCATGGCGCCCAGCACGACGAAATAGCTCCAGCGCCACGCGAGCTCGGGCATGAATTCGAAGTTCATGCCGTAGATGCCGGCGATGAAGGTCAACGGGACGAACAACACGGTGACGACGGTCAGAACGCGCATCACGTTGTTCAGGCGATGTGCGGACACCGACAGGTAGCCGTTGGTCAGGTCGGCCGTCATTTCATACTGCAGGGTCGCCAGGCTGTGCAGGCGCTCGGCATGTTCAAAAAGGTCGGTCAATTGCGAAGCGCTGATGCCCCGCGCCCTGGCGTCGTGAACGCGCAGGTTGGCGAAGCACTTTTCGTGGTAGGCGCCAATGCGGCGCAGGCGCTTGAGCTGGCTGCTGAACTCCATCAGTTCGGCGAGCAGGCGATCGCCGGGCCGCTTCAGGATCAGTTCCTCGATTTCCTCGAGACGTGCCTCGATCTTGAGCAGGATCGGCAGGTAGCGATCAAGCAGCCTGCGCAGGATCGCATAGAGCAGGTTCCAGGCATTTTCAGGCGCTGGCTGGGCACCCGAGCCGAGAGCCGTTTCGACTTCCGCGACGCTGGCCGACGGCTTGGCGTGGCGTGTCACCACGAGGTTGTCGCGCCAGAACAGGGCGAGCTGGATCGTGCCGAATTTCACGCTGGTGCTGTTGGCATCGAAACCGCGCATCAAGAGGAAACACCAGTTGTTTTCCAGGTCTTCGTACTTGGGTGGATGGCGCAGGCGCAGGGCGTCGTCGACGGCCAGCTTGTCCAGTCCGAGCCGCTGTTGCATGAATTCGCGATGCACTTCCGGTTCATCGCCGACCAGGTCGATCCATACGAGCCTGTGCTGAGCCAGCGAAGCCATGTCGAACTTGTCGGCTTCAATCGGCTCGAACGTGCCGCGATTGGCGCCCCAGGCGCTGACCTTGATCATGTGACCTCCGCATTTTCCGGCACGACCAGGCTGATGGCGACGATCCGGCTATCCACGTTGCCGCTTGCAGGCACGCTGCGTCAATGGCCGCGGGACAGGCGCCGGCGAGCGGCTGCCTTGCAAGCCGCTAGATTCCGGATTGCACGATCTGCCACGTTGCGCCGGCTGCGCCGGCAAGCAGGAGTGCGACGATGGGCAGGAAACTGATCGTGAAGCCGGGGCCGCGTGCCTTGGGATCGCGCACGTAGGCGCGGAAATACACGATGCGGCCAATCAGGTAAATGGCCAGCATGGCCGCCACGAAATATGGGTGCCAGTATGCAGAAGCGATCCATACAGCCGGAATCAGCGCGATCAGCATTTCCAGCGTATTCATCTGCACCCGGTAGTAGCGTTCGAAATTCTCGTTGCCGGTGGTCGCCGGCGCGGATACCCCGTAGCGTCCCCGTGCGGATGCGACAAGCAGTCCGAACGCGATGAACTGCGCTACGGCGAGCACGACAAGCAGATTGACCAGGGCCATGGGGTTTCCTTCGTGAAGTGGGACGATGTGATGTTGCCGGTCGGCGCCATTTCGCCATGGGTTGGCCGGCCAGGCACAGGGTAGCGGGAAATCGATGTCAGTGGCGATGGCGGCCTTCGCTTCCGCCTAGGTGCGCGCCAGTCCGAGTCGCAGGTTCGTGCTGACAGTCGTTCGCCAGGATTCCATCACGTCAGCCTCGGCGGCGAACTCGGGCCAGCGTGCCGCAGCGGCGGTGACCTCGCGCAGAATGGCTTCCGCACGCCCTCGCTTCATCGACGCCGAGTCCGCGCAGGCCCGGAAATCGTCGAGCGTGAACCCTTCGCGCTTGCCGTTCATGCTCATCTGGTGCGTCGAGGTCCAGAGACCGTCGGGGTTGAAGCTGTAGGTCATGTCGAAGGCCGGCGAGAGCGACCATTTTCCGGACCTGTCCATGAGGAATGCGATGTTCTTGACGTGGTCGTCCTGGTTGCGCCCGATGATGTTGAAGGCCATGCGCCGGAACTGCTCCTCGATGGCCTGCATGGGCAGGCCAAGCCGCCGGATCATCATCAACGCCTGTTCGTAACTGTAGGCACCGGCCTGGTTGAAGTCGTAGTGGGCGAGGGCGGCCAGCGATTGCATGTGCAGCTTGCGCCCGCCCTCCAGCCGATCGAAGCGGCGGGTCATGAAGTGCCGGCGATTGTTTTCCTCGAGCAGGCGGCATTCGCTGATCGTGATGCCCGCGGCGCGGGCCATCAGTGCGTAGGCATATTCGATGGCGCCGTAGCCCTTCGGATCTTCGAGTTCCTTGTCGCGGTTTCCGCTGACTCCGTCGAACTTGATGATCCAATAGTCGAAACCCTCGCCGGCAGCCACCTGGCCGGAGCGGACCTCGTTGGTCTCGCGGTTCCACGCGATGATGGCCTTGGCCCTGGCGCCACCGGCCGAGGTGCCGACGCGCAGGATGTCGCGCAGCGACTCGGCCTGTTCGCCGTCGGCGAACGACCGATGCAGTCCCTTGCGCTGGCCGAGGACCTCGGAGGCCAGGTTCACCAGGGCGTCGATTTCCACCTTCTGCGAGGTGCGCGCCCTGGGTCCGTGCGCGGGCGCATATTCAAGCGCGCCCATGCCGCGCGCGCCGATGTAGCAGAGGCGTTCGACGGCATCGAAGCTTTCCGGAGCGCGACCCTGGGTGGCCAGCCAGGCGTCGATCAGCGCATTGCCGAACCGGTCGGGCAGGGAGTCGGCAAGCAGGCCGGGCAATCCATGGAACGATTCTCGGGCGAGATGCGGAAACGCGTACACCTGTTCTCCGAGCGGCATCATGATCGGCGCGATCTCGAACCCGCTGCCGGCGAATTCGGGGGTGTACTGGAAAGCTGCGATGCCGGATGGATCTTCCACCGATACGGCGCCAATGGCGCGGCCCCATAGCCGCACTTCGGCGGTGGTTGTCACGGGTCATCCTTCCAGGTCCACCTGGCGGCGACGGATTCGGGCTCACGCACGGTCGAAGCGCGCTGGCGCTGCCTGCCCTGCAGCTTGAGTTGCTCCAGCGGGCTCGGTGGCGGTGCAGGCACCAGGTCGCCGAATCCCTCGACCAGTTCAATGGCCCTCAGGATACGGATGAAGTTCGACAGCTGCGTCGACTCGCCTGCCTCCAGGCGCTCTATCGTGCGCTTGGATACTCCGGCGGCTTCGGCAAGCTCGGCCTGGGTCAGGTTGCGCGAAAGCCGCTGCCGGCTGACCCGCTCGCCGAGCAGGGCAAGCACGGACTTATCGGATAGCATGGGCGTGAATTTCATCGGACACCTGGCGCAATGAGTGGTTTGCAATCCATATCAATTATTCGCCTTTAGCGACGACTTATACGCCAAATGATTCGATCATACAAGTCGCATTTAATGGCGAGTAAATGTCGTAAAGCGCATTTAAAGCGCCAATAATGGCGATTAATGCCCGCTGCTTCGGCCAGGCAGGCCATGCGGAGGCCGGATGTCCGCGGCATTCGATGACCGGGCCGAATCTTCAAGGAGTACGCAATGCCGCAACAGTTTCATGCGATGTCCTTGCTGGTCCGCGACTATGACGAAGCCATCCGCTGGTACACCGAGGTGCTGGGCTTCGACTTGCTCGAGGACACGCCACGCGGTCCGGACAAGCGCTGGGTCAGGATCGCGCCGCGGGGTTCCACCGGGACCTGCCTGCTGCTCGCCAGGGCGGGAAATGCCGAACAGGCGACGCACGTCGGCAACCAGACCGGCGGGCGCGTCTTCCTGTTCCTGCATACCGATGACTTCGCCGGCGACTACGCGCGGCTCGCAAGGCATGGCGTGCGATTCTGCGAGGAGCCCCGGCACGAGGATTACGGAACCGTAGTCGTCTTCGAGGATCTCTATGGCAACCGCTGGGACCTGATCGAACCGAAATCCTGACCCTTTCCGGGAGACTCCGCATGTCCTACGTCCGTTGTCTGCGCGGCATTGTTTCCGGCAGGGAATACCCGGCCGACGTGCCGATGAACCTGGATCCCGCCGATGGCAGGCCGGTCGAGATGGTGCTCGACATCGAACGCCTCGCCGCTGCGCACCCGCAACAGTCGTGGTACGACCCGGGACGACGCGACATGTGGCGTTTCGGCGCGTTGATGGCGCTGGACGCGAATGATCCCGGCGATTCCCAGCATGTCGTGACGCTGGGCGAAGGCGCCACACCCCTGCTCGACTATGCGCATCACCCGGTGGCGAAAACAGCCGGTCTGTCCCTTTCGATCAAGGAGGAAGGCAGGGCGCATGCCGGTTTCGGCGCCAACCCGACGCAGAGCTTCAAGGACCGCGGCATGGCCATGGTCGTCGCCCAGGCGCATCGACTCGGCCTCAGGCGCCTTGCCGTGCCGACCCAGGGCAATGCGGGTGATTCACTGACGCGCTATGCGCTCGCCGCCGGTCTGTCGGTCGTGGTGGCGATGCCGGAGGATACGCCCGCGCCGATCCTCGGCAATGTCGCGGCTGCCGCATTGCGTTATCCGGATCGCGTGGCGCTCGAACTGGTCGGCCCGACGATCCGCGAGGCCGGAGCGCTGCTCAAGGAAAAGTACGTACCGCAAGGGTATTTTTCCGTCGCCACCTTCCAGGAACCGGGATGGCGCATCGAAGGCAAGAAGTCGCTCGGGCTCGAGCTGGCGGAGCCGGCGCGCGGAGAAACACGCTGGACCTTGCCGGATGCCGTGATCTATCCGACCGGTGGCGGCACCGGCGTACTCGGCATGTGGAAGGCCTGGGATGAACTGCAGGCGCTTGACCTGATCGACGCGCGACGACCGCGCATGATCTGCGTGCAGAGCGAGGCCATGGCGCCGCTGGTGCGCGCGTTCGAGGCGGGCCTTGTCGACACGATCGCCAAGCCTGGGTCCGGAACGCTCGCCTTCGGACTCAATGTGCCGGCCGGGGTTGGCCATTTCCGCGTACTCGAAATCATCCGCGCCAGTGGCGGTGCGGCGGTTGGCGTCGCCGAAGCCGACATGGCGCTGGAATTGAACCGCGTCTGGCGCGAAACCCGCTGGTGGATCAGTCCGGAAGGCGCGGCCTGCCTGGCCGCGCTGCCGCAACTGCTGGATCGCGGGTTGCTGAAACGGGGCGAGCGCGTGGTCGCGGTGAACACAGGCTCCGCCGAGAAGTACCTGCCGGCGCTGCGCCATCTGCTGGATTGAGCGTGAAGTGCCGAGCGGGTGCCGATGGCTGTTTCGCCAGTATCGTCTAGTCCGGCTCGAACTCCCCGACAAAAATCTCGTCCTCCCACTCGATCGGCGTACAAGCGTGCGCGTCGTACTCGGCTTTGATCGAAGCCAGCATAGAGTCGTAGGTGGTGATGGCGACGTCGTTGATGCCCGGACCGCCCCTTATCATGAAGACGCCATAGATCTGCCTCTCGAAATCCACCCACGGGAAGAATCCGAATGCACCGAGGCTGTGGATTAGGGGTGCTTCTTTCGCCGATCGATCGTTGTAGAGCCAGCTTCCGAGTCCATAGCGGATGGGTGGAGCGGCATTGTCCGGCGCATATGCAATCGGCAAGCTGCCGACATTGTCGATCCACAATTCCCGAATCGTGGCCGCGCGCAGGGAGCGCTGGTTGTTGCCGCGTCCTTCATTGGCCAACATATGCAGGACCCGTGCGTAGTCCCCGAGGTTGCTGCGTGCCCCGCCGGCGATGCGGTAATTCTGCGTGGGCCCAAGTCCCTGCCAGTCGATCGTGGACGTGCCCAGCGGTGCTCCGAGTTCCTGTTGCCAGAGTGCCTGCCAGTCGCCACTCTCCGCTACTTCGATGACGCGGCCTGCGATATGCATCGACACGCCGCCATAGGAAAACTGCCCTCCCACGGTGTAGCCATCATTCAAGGGTCGGCAACAGGCAATCAGCGAGACGGCCTGGGCCAGCGTGATGCTGGAGTTGTTGATGACGGGGGCATCGGAGTCGTCGCCGTATCCGGCGGTATGGCTGAACATCTGACGCACCGTCATGCTTCCCTTGTCCCCGCTGAACTCGGGCAGGTAGCCCGATACCGGTACGTCCATGTCGATCTCGCCGCGATCGAAGGCCTGCAGGATGCGGGTTGCACTGAGCAGTTTGCTGGCTGATGCAACGGGAACGACAGTGGCGGCGGTATAGCTTCCCAGGTAGGACTCCGAGTAGATGCCCGGCCGGCCGCCGACGAGCATGGCGCCTCCGGGCAGGTCGGCAAATGCGAGCAGTTCCGACAGGTCGAGCCGCGCGCTTTCGAACGTGCACAGCTCGGCGTGGACGTTGCTCGCCGCTGCCGCGGCGAAAAGTATCAGGGCTGTGGCTGGAGCGCGAAGCATGGATCGGGCCTCCGGTCGCGAGTGTGCTTCCTGTCGGGCAGCACCAGTTCCGATCTGGACATTGCCTGGAACAGACTGGATCAACGTGGAGCAATGCAACGCCATCCCTGACCTGTCACGAACTGCGCCGGGTGATCCATTGATCAAGCTGGTTGGCGAAAGCCTGCCGGTCGCGCGCGTGCAGGCTCGGCGGACCGCCGGTGTTCACTCCCGCGCCGCGCAGTTCGTCCATGAAGTTTCGCATCGACAGGCGCTGCGCGATCGTGTCGGCAGTATAGAGCTCGCCACGGGGATTCAGGGCGAGCGCGCCTTTTTCGAGAACCAGCGCGGCCAGCGGGATGTCCGCGGTTACGACAAGGTCCCGCGGGCCCGTGCGTCGCACGATCTCGCTGTCGGCGGCGTCGATCCCGGCGGCGACCTGGATCGAGGAGACGAATCGCGAGGGCGGCGTCCTTATCCACTGGTTGGCGACGAGGGTGACCGGGACCCGGGCGCGTTCCGCTGCGCGGAACAGGATGTCCTTGATCAGGTTCGGGCAGGCGTCGGCGTCGACCCAGATCTGGCCGCCCGGATCGCCGGGCAGGGTGTCATTCAAGGATGTTCTTCGCTTCGGCGACGGCGAGTATCTCCGCTTGCACGGTGTCGCCGGGCCGGTTGATCAGGGGGTGGACGAAAACCGCGCCGAGGATGACGACGACGCCGACATAGAACAATGGCGTCAGTTCGCGCTGTTCGCCGAACAGGATGGCGGCGAGCACGATCGCGTAGACGGGTTCGAGGTTGACCGCCAGCTGCGCGCTGAACGCGGTCATGTGGCGCAATGCGACCAGCGACAGCGCGAACGGCAGCAACGTGCAGGCGATCGACAGGGTCAGCAGCAGCATGATGTCGTGCCCGCCGGGCACCTCGAATATCGTTCCGGCGAATGCGGGGAACAGCCAGGGCATGACCGGGGCAAGCAGGGTCAGGGCAAGCGTGCCCGCGCCAAGCTCGATGCCGGTGACGGTCAGCGCATCGCCATGTTCGACGAGGCGCTTGTTGAGCGAGCCGAACAGGGCGACCAGCAAGGCCGACAACGCACCCACCGCGATGCCGAGGCGAAACTCGTCGGGCACGCCGCCGACCACCAGGGCGACGCCCGGCAAGACCGAAATGCCGAGCGCCAGCTCACGCTTGGAGAACCTGCGGTGGGCCAGCTTGGGTTCGATCAAGGCGGTGAATGCGGTCGCCAGGGCAATGCAGGTGGCCGCCACCGAGGCATTGGACAGCTTGATCGCGCCATAGAACGTCAGCCAGTGCAGGGCAACCAGCACGCCGATGCCGGCATAGGCCAGCACCAGCTTTGGCGACATCACGCGCAAGCCGCGCCAGGCTCGGGGAATCAGGGTCAGCACGGCCACCACCAGCAGCATGCGCCACCAGACCAGGGGCAGGGCAGGCAGCGAAATCAGCTTGCCGATGATCGGCGTGAAGCCCCAGAGCAGGACGCAGAAATGGATCTGGAACTGGGCCTTGGCGGTCGGGGAAAGGGTGCTCAGGACGGCGGTCTCGCGGTCAGGGTGGAAAAACGATTTGACGGCCGAACCGTCCGGTCGGCAAGCATGCCACAGGGCGTGCGCCGGGGAATCGCCACAGCCGTGCACGAGCGGGCGAAATTGGGCACACTTCAATTCCAAACCGGGGGTAAGTCATGTCCATCGAACTGCAGATGCTGCTCTGGTCCATCCTGCTGGGTCTCGTCCATATCCTCGCAGGAGCGACATTCGCGATCATGCAACGTGGCCTGATGTGGGCTTTCGGCCCGCGCGACGGCACACCGGCGCCGCTGACCGGCGTGGCCGGCCGGCTGGAGCGGGCCAGCAGGAATTTCCTCGAGACGTTCGTCTTTTTTGCCGCTGCCGTCCTCGCCGTGCTCCTGGCGCAAAAGACCAGCGAGCAGACCGCCCTCGGCGTGCAGATCTATTTCTGGGCGAGGCTGGCTTATCTTCCCGTATACGCCGCCGGCATTTCCTACCTGCGCACCCTGATCTGGGCGATTTCCCTGGTCGGGCTGGCGATGGTGCTCATGGCCCTGCTCTGATCGTCGCCGGCGCCTCGCAAGGGAACTGTCTCCAGCGTGAAATCCGCGCAATCTTCGCCGGACCTGATCGAGCTCAATGGCCGCGTCCCTGATCCGCGCGAGCTGGCGTTCCTCGCCCAGGTCAATTACGGCCACTTCACGACGATGCAGGTACGCAATCGCGGCGTGCGTGGCTTCGGCCTGCACCTGCAACGCCTGGCCAGCGCCACGAGGGAACTGTTCGGCAGCGATCTCGATCTCGAACAGGTGCGCAAGCATCTGCGGCGGATCCTCGGCGACGCGCCTGCATCGGTGCGCATCACGGTGTTTTCGCTTGCCCTTGATCGCGCCCGCCTGGAGCGACCGGTCGGCGTGGACGTGCTGGTGGCGACAAGCCCCGCGCGTGCGGGCAGGGCCGACGCGCTTCGCCTGCGTTCGGTCGTCCATGAGCGGACCCTGCCGCTTGTCAAGCATGTCGGCACGTTTGACCTGTTCCACCATTGGCGACAGGCACGCCTGGCCGGATTCGACGATGCCCTGTTCTGCACGGCGGCTGGCGAAATTTCGGAAGGTCCGATCTGGAACATCGGTTTCTGGGATGGCAGCAAGGTGACCTGGCCGAGCGCACCGGCCTTGCCCGGCATCACCCGGCAATTGCTCGACACGGGGTTGCGGGCGCTCGGCGTGCACACCGCGACGCGCCCGGTATTCCTCGACGACCTGGCGGGATTTCGCTCGGCATTCATCATGAATTCCGGTGCGGTAGGGCCGCTGGTCCGCAGCATCGACGGGAACCATTTCCATCTCGATGCGGAACTGGAGCGCCTTGTTGTCGCGGCCCATGAATCGCAACCCGTGGAAACCATCTGACGCCATCCGGGCCGGCATCGGGCCGTGCGGGCAGGCGAAGCCCTGTGCTGGCCGGGCTCCGCGCTCGGTACGGCCGCGCTGGCAAGCGCCTGATTCCAGCGCACGGGTTGGCCATGGTCGCCGCCGATCGTGCCGTGGCGCGTGCGCGGACCTGAGCTGCGCTGCTAGTCTGCGAAATTGATTGCGATCGTCAAGAACCAGAATCCATGCCTGCCTCCCTGCTTTCCATCCCGCGAGTCGTCCTCGGCGCCAGCGTGATCGCGCTGAACACGATGCTGCATTCGATCCCGTTGTTGTTGCTGGCCATGGTCAAGCTGCTCGTGCCGATCGCCGCATTCCGCAACTTCATTTCGCGCCTGCTGGTCCTGATCGCGGAAAGCTGGATCGCCGTCAACAGCTGGTTGATGTCGGGGCTCGGCCGGGTCGACATGCAGGTGGAGGGACTCGAGGGATTGCGCCACGCAGGCTGGTACCTGGTGATCTGCAACCACCAGAGCTGGGTCGATATTCCGGTGCTGCAACGCGTGTTCAACCGGCGGATTCCGTTCCTCAAGTTCTTCCTCAAGAGCCAGCTGATCTGGGTGCCCGTGCTGGGCCTGGCATGGTGGGCCCTCGACTTTCCCTTCATGAAGCGCTATTCGAAGGAGGAACTGGCCAGCCGCCCGGAGCTGCGCGGCAAGGATATCGAGGCGACCCGGAAAGCCTGCGAGAAGTACCGGCATCTGCCCGTGTCGGTCATGAACTTCGTCGAAGGCACCCGGTTCACCGAGGCCAAGCACGATCGCCAGGGATCTCCCTATGCCCACCTCCTGCTTCCGCGCGCCGGAGGCATCGCCTTCGTTCTGGACGCGATGGGCGGGATGATCGACGCCATCGTCGATGTGACCCTGATCTATCCGTGCGGACGCCCCGGCGTGCTCGACCTGCTGGCCGGCCGCGTGCGCCGGGTGGAAGTGAAGATCAACGCCTTTCCGGTGCCGGCGCAATTGCTGCACGGCGACTACGAAAACGACCCTGAATTCCGCAGCCGGTTCCAGGCCTGGCTCAATGAACGCTGGGCCGAAAAGGACGCCATGCTGGCGCGTTCGGCGGCTCAAACGGACTGACACTCCTCGCCGCGACCGGGTTGCCCGATGCAGTTCGCGCCTCCTTGCGAAGGCGTTTGCGCACTTCGCCCTGATAGAATCCGCACCCTGGCTGGCGGGCACGGGATCAGGTTCCGGCTCGCCGTATCCCCATCACTCAAGGCGCAGGTATTCCCATGGGCAGAGGCCCCAGCATCGAAGGTCGCAAGAACGCCGAGGACGCGAAGCGCGGCAAGATTTTCACCAAGCTGATTCGCGAGATCACGGTCGCGGCGCGCAACGGCGGCGACCCGGCGACCAATGCGCGATTGCGCATCGGCATCGAGAAGGCCCTTTCGGCCAACATGACCAAGGACACGATCGAGCGTGCGGTCCGGCGCGGTTCGGGTGCCGATGGCGCCGACAACATGGAGGAGTTGCGCTACGAAGGTTACGGCCCCGGCGGCGTCGCGCTGATCATCGATGCGATGACCGACAATTCGGTTCGCACGGTCGCCGACGTGCGCCATGCGCTGTCCAAGCATGGCGGCAACCTCGGCACCAGCGGATCGGTCGCCTTCCAGTTTTCGCGCGTCGGCGAACTCGTGTTCGCCTCGGCAAACGCGGATGCCGAGGAAAAGATCCTCGAAGCGGCGCTCGAAGCGGGAGCCGACGATGTCATCAGTGAGGACGGCAAGAGCACGGTGCTGTGCGCGCCGGAAAACTTCGAGCCGGTCAAGGCGGGACTGGTGGCTGCCGGCTTCGAGCCGTTGAGCGACGGCGTGGTCATGCGTCCGGCCAATCGCGTCGCCGTCGATGACGAAACGGCCGGGACACTGGGCGACCTGCTCGACTGGCTGGACGAACTCGACGATGTCCAGGAGGTCTACCACAACGCCGCCCTGCCGGATTCAGAATGAGCCCAGTCCGTTTCGCTGGCGCGCGACGGGTGTCGGTGAGGATATGGCTGGCATCGGCAGGTGCCTGCCTGCTGTTGGCGTTGATCGGCTGTGCGCCGCAGTCGACCCGGGTTGGCGAAGCGCCGCGGCCGCTCAGGATCGCGACATGGAACCTGGAGCATCTCGCCGAGTCCGATGGACTCGGTTGCCGGCCACGCAGCGAAGCCGATTATGCGGCCATGCGCCGCTATGCCGATCAACTGGCGGCCGACGTCATCGCGTTCGAGGAGGTCGAGAATGCCGCAGCGGCCAGGCGTGTATTTCCGGCCGATCGCTATACCGTGGTCATGTCGACGCGGCCTGAAAGCGGCCGGCATGGCTACTGTGGGCACGACCGCACCGATGGCCCAAGCATTCGCAGCCAGAATGTCGGGTTTGCCATCCGCAAGGGTGTTGCGTTTGCGCGCAATCCGGATTTGCGCGAACTGGCCCTTGGCAACCCGGACTTGCGCTGGGGCGTGGATATTACCCTTTCCGGCAAGCGGCCCTTGCGACTGCTCGCCGTGCATCTGAAGAGCGGTTGTTCGGCGGGCTCGGAGAATCCGCCGTGTCCGGTCCTTTTCGATCAGGTGCCCGTGTTGCGCAAATGGATCGCGGCGCGTCGCGCCGAAGGCACGCCATTCGCGATACTGGGCGACTGGAACCGGCGACTGGCCATTGCGGACGACACGGTCTGGATGCGCCTCAACGAAGGGTTGCCGACAGGTGAACGGCTGGTCGATGCGGCCAGCGGAAGGCGCGCGACCTGCGTGGTCCGTTACCCGGATTTCATCGATCACATCGTCCTCGATCCTGCAGCCGCAGCGCGCCTCGTGGTCGACTCGTTCGAGGAGTTCACCTATGGCGTGCCCGAGGACCAGCATCCTTCGGACCACTGCCCGGTTGCGGTGACGATTGACTGATTGGGGAATCGGGAATCGGGAGTGTCGCAGTGCCGCAGTGCCGCAGTGCTGGATTGCGCGCGATGCCATCGCCGGATTCTGCAGCGGCTTGCCCGCCCGATGATCGGGCTGGCAAGTTTCCTGATCCAGTGCTTCTGCCGCTGGCGGAAGAAACTGCCGACTGGCTGATGTGGGTGGGCCGAGGAAGCCTGATGCAGAGGCCCGCGAATCAGGAGCGCCTGAGCAGATCCTTGAGGCCGGCGAATGGATTGCTGGTGGCCGCGGCGGTGGCGGTTTCCGCATTGGTTGCACTGCCGCCGGTATGGTCGATGTAGCGCGAATGCTCGTTGTCGTGGCAATACACGCAGAGCAGCTCCCAGTTGCTGCCGTCCGCCGGGTTGCAGTCGTGGTCGTGGTTGCGATGGTGCACGGTCAGTTCCTGCAGGTTGGCGCGGGTGAACTCCCGCGCACAACGGCCGCAGATCCACGGATACATCTTCAGTGCGCGTTCGCGATAGCCGGCATCGCGCTGGGCTGCATTGCGTCGCGCTTCGGCGACCACACGATCGAGCTTGCTGGTATCCATGTCGTGACGGCTCGGAAAAACCGGATCGTCGCAGAGAATCAGGCCGGATGCCATGGGCTTGCTGGAAAGGACTTGCGGGTGGTTGGGGAGCGGAAAAGCGGATCCCCGGCAGCCCATGGGGTGGCGCCGCTTGCCAGGGACCCGCAGGGCAACGCTCAGTCGGCAAACTCGATCGGCGTATCCAGGTCCTCGCAGAAGTCCTGCTTGCTGGCTTCACTGAAGCTGCCATCGGCGAACTTTGCGCGCATCCATTGTTCACAGCCCTCGCCATCGGTGCTGTGGTCCCAGATCATCGTCACCGTGCTGCCGGCGGCAATACCGCTGCCGACATCGAAGTCGCCCCATTCGGACTTGTCTTCGGAAACCTGCAATTTCACGATCTTCGAGCTGCTGGTGTTGCTGACGACGAAATGCCATTCGTCGGCTGCGGAGGCCTGCAAGGCCGGGATGGCCGTGGCGATGCAAAGCAGGGAAATGCTCAGGGTTGTCTTGATGGACATGAACGACCTCGATTGGGAACCATTGGGTGCCGTCAGGGTTGACGGGCGGTGGGTCGGCGCAGCCGGTACATCCTGCCGCAAAGGCAATCCGCGGTCCGCCGGCGTGCGCGACTTCGGCATTCCAGAGCAAGATCGGGGCCAACCGAAAACCCTCGGCGCGCATTGCGCCGTTCAGGTCGGATTCGACCGCATGTCAGATTGTCACCAGGTTGTCTGGCGGGATGTGACAGATTAGCCAGCGCCATCTGGCATCGCCGTGCGCAGGGATTCCGGTGCGCACCATGAAGCCGCGCGACCCGCAATCAGCGTGGTCAAGCACGGAGACGACGTCCATAATCCCCACGGAACGTCCAATGCCGAGGCGCACGTTGAATTCCGCATTATTCCCCATCGCAACGATCCGCTCGGCCGGAATTGCCGTCGTCCTGCTGCTTGCGAATTCGCTGGCGCTGGCCCAGGTGGCGAACTCGACACCCAGCGATCCGCCTCTCAATGCCGACGAGATCCGGGCGCGCATCGAATCGATGCAGTCGCGGACGGAAGTGCTTGCTTCCGACAAGCAATTGACCATCGAGAACCTGCAGGCGGCCCTGGCCCGGATCGAAAGTGCCGAGTCGTCGCGAAAACAGGCCGCCGAGTATGCGAAGGCGCTGACGACCGCCCCGGGCAAGATCGCCGAGCTGAGCGCCAGGCTGGAAAAACCGGTCGAGGAGGTCAAGGACGCCGGGCCTGCCCGGGTCGATCTGGCCGAAGCGCAATTGCAGATGGCGTCATTGCAGATCAGGGCGGTCTCGTTGCGCTCGGAGCGCCGGGCGCTGCAGGAGTCGTTGCGCTCGATGGCGACGCGCCGGCTCGCTGCACGCGAGGACCTGACGGCACTCCGCGAGCAGGCAGAGCAAAAGCCGGAATCGGTGCCTTCCGATGCCTCGCAGATGCTGATCGATTCCAGCCGGATCAAGGCCGAGGCGATCCGCCAGGACCTTTCCGCGAGAATCGAAAAGACCGAGCAGGAAATCCTCAGCTTGCCGACCCGCGAGGCGATAGCTGGAGCACAGCAGAGCCTGATCGACCGTGAACTTCGGCAGATCGAGGCCGCCACTTCCAGCCTCGGCCGGAGCATGGATGCCAGGGACCAGGAAGACACGCAAGCCAAACTGGACGCAGCCGAGGCTGCAGTGCGCGAGTGGGCCAGTGGACCCGATGCAATGCTGAAGATCGCCCGGGAAACCGCGGAACTGCGGAAATCCATGGCGGAAATCAGCGGAGAGCTGCGCCGGCTCTGGTCGGTGAAGGATCGCACCTACAGCCAGCTGGGCAGCGTTGCCTTGTCGCGAAAGTATGCCGACCAGATTTTTGCCTTCGGCCGAATCGGAGAGGAGCATGGCCGCATGTTGCGGGATGTGGCCAAGCAGTTGCCCTCGCAGTCGGCGCTCAATCGTCGCATCGCGGAACGCCAGACGGCGGTGGTTGACGCGCGGGTGCTGCGCTTTCGCACCGAGCAGAGGATGTCCAGGTCCGGCGCGGGAGCCGATGCTGTTGATCGGCTGATGGCGGGGAACGACATCGCGGACACGCCCGGGAACCGGGCCGCGGCGAAAAAACTGCTGGTCAGCCGGCGTCAGGCGCTGGGTGATCTGCTGGAATTGCAGGCGCGCCAGATCGAATCGCTGGCCGAGGCCAGTTCGCTGGATACCGAACTGCTCCAGCGCAGCACCCAGTTGCGCTCCCTTCTCAACCAGCGATTGCTGTGGTTGCCCAGCGCCAGCCCGATCGACACATCGTGGGGAAAGACCATGGTCGCCGGCGTGGGCGGACTGCTGACCGTGGAAAACATCTCCGGCGTGCTGCCTTCAGCCCGCCTGTCACTGGCTGCACATCCCCTGAGAACGCTTTTCCTGCTCGTCTCGGCAGGCTTTCTCTTTCTCCTGCGCAAGCGATTGTCGAAAAGGCTGGCAACACTTGCCGAAACGGTCGGGACGCGCGCCGATCGCATGGTGCTGACGCTTTCAGCACTGCTGGTGACGGTCCTGCTGGCAATCCCGATACCGCTTGCGATTGGCCTGGCGGGCTCGCTCCTGCTCGAGCCCGACAGCCCGACCTCGTTTTCCAGTGCGATCGGCAACGGACTGATCAATGTCGGTATCGTGCTGTTCATTCTTGGTCTGTTCCGCAACATGTGCCGACGCCACGGACTCTTCGTTTCGCACTTCGGTTGGGACCCGGCCGGTTCGCGGCGACTGGGCCTGGCGTTGTGGACGCTAAGCCTTGCGCTGGCGCCTGCGGCCTTTCTTGGTGGCATTGCGCAGACCAACGGCGATCCGGCGCTTGTCGATGGGCTGGGGCGTCTCGCCCTGATCATCAGTTCGATCGCATTGGCAATCTTCACGCTCAGGGTCTTCAGGCCTGTCGGCGGCGCCCTGACCTCGAGCCTTTCACGTCGCGGGCTGATATGGCGTTCGCGGCATGTCTGGTTCTGGACCTTGCTGGCGGCGCCGCTGGCCTTGGCCGGACTGTCGATGGCCGGCTACCACTCGAGCGCGAACGAACTGCAGGCCCGCCTCGTCTCCTCGGGCTGGGTCCTGTTGAGCATCGTGATCTTCTACCAGATCGCGATGCGCGGCGTCCTCGTCGCCGGACGCCAGGCCGCGTACAAGCAGGCTGAAGTGCGCCAGGCCAGGCGGATCGAGGAAAACCTCGCCGGATCGGGCGCCGATGCCAGCGGCGAAGGCAGTCCGATTCCGCACGAGGACCCGGAAATCGACGTCGTTACGGTCAGCCAGCAAACGCGCGCGATGCTGCGGGCCGCCAGCGGCATCCTGCTGGTGGTCTTCCTGTTTGGAATCTGGAGCAGCATCGTGCCGGCGCTGGGTGTCTTCAACGACATCGTGCTCTGGTCGAATGTTTCGACGACCGCGACCGGACAGCTGGTATCCGAAGTGACGCTTGCGCATTTCCTCTTGAGCATCCTGCTGCTCGGCCTGACGTTCTTCGCCGCGCGCAACCTGCCGGGCTTCCTCGAGATCGTCGTCCTGCACCGGCTCGAACTCGATTCCGGCACGCGCTATGCGTATGTCACGATCTGCCGCTACGGCATCCTGATGATCGGCATCATCATCGCGTTCAGTCGCATCGGCGTGGATTGGTCCAAGTTGCAATGGATCGTTGCGGCACTCGGCGTCGGCCTCGGTTTCGGCCTGCAGGAAATCGTCGCCAACTTCATCTCGGGCATCATCATCCTGTTCGAGCGCCCGGTCCGGGTCGGCGACCTGATATCGATCGACAACACCGTGGGCACGGTCTCGCGGATCCAGATCCGGGCGATCACGATCACCGATCCGGACAACTTCGAAGTGCTGGTGCCGAACAAGACGTTCATTACCGGCACGGTGAAGAACTGGTCGTTGACGACGCCGATTACCCGTCTCGTCGTCAAGGTCGGCATTGCCTACGGCAGCGACGTCGCGCTGGCGCAGAAGACGCTGCTCGACATCGCCGCTGCCGACGAGAACGTGCTCGACACGCCGGCGCCCACCGTCCTGTTCCTCGGGTTCGGCGACAGTTCGCTCGATCTCGAACTGCGCGTGTTCGTCGGTCGCATCGAACATCGCTTGCCCACGCTGCACAATCTGCATTCGGCCGTGCATGCCGGGTTTGCCAGCGCGGGTATCGAGATCCCGTTCCCGCAGCGCGACCTCCATGTGCGGTCCGGGCTGGAGAAGTACCGTGGGGAGGTGGCAGAAGCGGATCCGCCTGCGGGCAGGGACCTGCCCGGCTGAAGGCCGGACTTCAACGCCGGAACGGCCGCCCGGCGCTGATGCGCTGGCCCGATGATGGTAGTGTCGACTTGCGCACCCGGCTGGGGCCATGCCCCATGCAGCCGGATGCGGCCGGATCCAGGCTCCCCAATTGACAGGAGAAAACCATGTCGCGTCCCATGCAACTTGCCGTGTTCGTCGCCACGCTGTGCGTCTCGATGATGGCGCAGGCGGCTGGCAAGCCCCATGTCGAGTTCATCAATTCCGTCAAGGCCAAGGCTGCCGGTTATCCGTTCTCGCAGGCCGTGCAGGTGGACAATACCCTGTACCTGTCCGGCCAGATCGGCATCGACCCGGCCACCGGCAAGGTCGCCGAGGGCGGCATTGCCGAGGAGGCTCGCCAGACCATGCAGAACATCAAGGACCTGCTCGCCGAAAATGGCCACTCGATGAGCGACCTCGTCAAATGCACGGTGATGCTGGCCGATATCAAGGAGTGGCCGGCATTCAACGAGGTCTATCGCCGATTCTTCGATGGCCAGTATCCCGCCCGCAGCGCATTCGCGGGCAGCGGGCTGGCGATGGGCGCACGCGTCGAGGTCGAGTGCATCGCCGCCGTCGGCAAGTAGCCGTCGGCGCGCCTGATGTGCCGGGGCGGGGACCGTCCGTTCAGATCACGCCGCCGGGCTTGACCTCCTTGAAGCTGCGCGCGCCCAGCTGACGCGTCAGCTGGAACGTGCCTTCGCGAACGACGCGGGTCATGCGGATGTCGATGATCGTGGTCTCGTTCGGCGGAATCATCGGCAGCAGGTTGTGCACGGTGGCGTGCATTTCGGCTGCCCAGTACTCGACGAAGTGGTCGCCATCGCGCGGCTGGATGCGCAGGCCATAGGGCGGGCGCGGAATGAGTTCTGCACGCGCGATGCTGCCGGCCTTGAGGCCCGGGATCGCCGGGCATCCGGCCAGCACGGCATGATTGAGGAAGAAGCTCAGGTTGCCGGAGCGCTTGTTGAACTGGCGGTCGGCGAGGAAATTCTCGGGCAACTGGTTCGGATCGTTGTTGGGGCCCGCGGTGAGCAGCACCTTGACGTCGGGCGTGCCGACCTGGCTCGAGTCGATCAGGCGGAAGATCACCATCGAGCGCGGATCGTGGATGTACTGGCGGTCCGGCAGCACCGGCACCTTTTCGATCTCGAGGCGGCTGCCAATGTCCTGGCGTGCGGTGTTCTCCGCGACAAACGCCTCGCACAGGGCCTTGTAGGCCGCCGCATCGCGCACTTTCAGGCAGCGCAGGATGGCATCGACCGTGACATGGGCGATGCCGTCGTTGTGCACGCTGCGCATGATGCCTTTCGATTCGCCGGAGTGCGACACGCCGGCGAGAATCTTGAAGGCGGTCGCTGCGGCTCGCTTCGAGGAGGCCTTGACCAGCGTGCGCAGGCGCTTGCGCGCCGAGGGCAGCGCTTCGCCGGACTCGACCTCGGGTTGCTCGAGCACGATGTGGGTTGCGTTGAGGTTGGCCGCGGCGAGGCGGACCACGCCGTCCGAGCCGAGTTCGCCCGTGTAGGGATTGATGAAATCGTAGAGCTTGCGGTCGATCGTGTCGCCGCTGAGCACGAACTGGAAAAGCGGATTCGTACCCTCGGTCAGCTTCAGCTTCGGATACTCGTCGATCCAGCGCAGGTTGAGATCGCAGGCCTCGGGGCTGCCCAGTTCGAGCCAGTCGAGCACGCCCTGGCCAGGCTCCACGCCATCGAACCAGGATTTGATCGAGGCGAGCCGGGTCTTGCCGAGCTGGGCCAGGGCCGAGCCGAAGTTGGCCGGCGCGAGCATGACCAGGTGGCTCATCGGACATTCGGCGGTTCGTTTGGCTTTGACGTAGATCCGGTCGAACCACTCGCGCACGACCGGTCCGCCGGTCGAATGGGTAATGCAGACAAAGCGTCGCCTCGCGCCGGCGTCCTTGAGCACCGCAACCAGCGCGGATTCGAAGGCGCGCGCCAGGTCGGGCAGGCGCACCTCGTCGCGGAAGCTGACGTACTGGCCGAGATAAACGTGCTGGACATCGAGTTTCGGTCCACCCGCCTTCGCCGATTCGGCGGCCAGGCGGGCGGGCAGCTCGCCATACGTATCGGTGTTGGTGACGCTCCAGCCGTGCACGAAGATGACGAGTTGTGCAGCCATGATCGGACTCCTTGTCGATGGTCGCCAGGCGAGCCGCAGCCGGCAACCCGAAGGGGCGCCGGCGGCCTTGCGATCTTGCAGGTGCCGGCGGGGAAGTCGGCCAGGCGGCTCAGGCCTTGTCGAATTCCGCGATCAACGCCGAGCGCTGATCGGCGTCGAGCATCGCCTCGACGCCGGCCTTGAGGTTGTCGGACTCCCGGTCCGGCTTGCCAGTGGCCGGAATCACCGCCGTAACGGCGGGGTTGCTCAAGGCGAAACGCAGGAACAGCTGGGCCCAGGAGGTGGCCCCGATTGCCTCGGCCCAGGCCGGCACGGGTTTCCCCTTGACCCGCGAGAACAGGTTGCCATCGTCGAAATTGCGGTTGGCCAGCACGGCGATGCCGAGATCGCGGGCCACCGGGAACACGCGCTTCTCGGCGTTGCGGTGCGTGACCGAATAGTTGATCTGCAGGAAATCGGGTTTCGACTCGGCGACGGCATCCGCCAGTTCGTCGTGCGCGCTGTCGAGGTAGTGGGTCAGGCCGACGTAGCGCACCTTGCCTTCGGCCTTGAGTTCGCGTGCCACGGCCAGCTGGGTTTTCCAGTCGCGCAGGTTATGCACTTGCAGCAGTTCGACGTGATCGGTCTGCAATCGCTTGAGCGAGGCCGCGAACTGGGCGTGGCCGGCATCGCGTCCGGCGATCCCCGACAGCTTGGTCGCCAGGAACGCCTTGTCGCGCGCCTTCAGCTCGGCGAGCAGGTCGCCGATGACGACCTCGGCCGTGCCATAGGAGGGCGAGGTGTCGATCAGCGACGCGCCAGCGGCGAAGAAACGCCGCAGCACTTCCCGGCGCGGATCCCGTTCCGCGGCGCTTGAGCCGATTTCGAAACTGCCGGAGGTGCCGAGGCCGATGACGGGAATGCGTTCGCCGCTGGAAGGTATGGCGCGGGTTGCCACGGCGTCGGTGGCTGCCGCCGGCGTGGCGCCCAGGGCGAGCGACGGGTTGACGATGGCCGTGATGGCGGCGGCAGCGGCGGTGCCGAGGAACTGGCGTCGACTGGTCATTTCATCACCTTTCGATGGGACGGGGATTTGGCATTGTGCGCGCTTCGCGAGGGCAGACAAACCCCGCGGAACTTCGATCACCGGTCGGAGCCTGGATGCAACGATTGTCGTTGCGATGCCCGCGCGACCGCATGGCCGCAGGTTGTTCCGCCTTCTTGCGTGCCGTGGCTCTGGCTCGCGGCGGCCGGAACTGTGATCATCCACGTGAATCGATTCGAGGAACCTCCATGAGCATGACGACGCCGGATCTGTGCGATGCCCACCCGGACCACGTGAAGGCCGCCGAGCCGATCTTCCGCAGCTACGGCGGGCGCGACGCCTTCGGTGGCCGGATCGTCACGGTCAAGTGTTTCGAAGACAACTCGAAGGTGAAGGAACTCGTTGCCACCCCGGGCCATGGCAAGGTGATGGTCGTCGATGGAGGCGGCTCGTTGCGTCGCGCCCTGCTTGGCGACCAGCTCGCCCGGCAGGCCATTGCCAATGGCTGGGAGGGCATCCTCATCAACGGCTGCCTGCGCGACGTGCAGATCATCGCCACGCTCGACCTGGGCGTGCAGGCGCTCGCCAGCCATCCGGTGAAGACGGACAAGCGCGGACTGGGTGATGTCGACGTGCCGGTAAGCTTCGCCGGTCTCGAGTTCAGGCCCGGCGCGTGGCTCTATGCCGATGCCAACGGAGTGATTGTCTCGGACCGGTCGTTGACGGCGCCTTCATAGCTGACCCGGAGTTCCCGGGCATCCGCATCCTGCCGCCGTCTACAGCGACAGCGTGCGGCCGCCATCGACGGGAACATTGATGCCGTTGATGTAGCCGGCGGCCGGCGAGGCGAGGAAGGCGATCACCGCGGCCACCTCGCTGGCCTCGGCGAAGCGGCGCAGGGGCACCGTGGCGAGCATGCCTTCGGCAACCTTCTCTTCCGTGCTTCCGGTTGCCTTGGCCCGGTCGCGCAGGATCTGCGCAAGCCTTTGTGTCTTCGTATAGCCAGGCAACACGTTGTTGACCGTGATGCCGGAAGGGCCGAGTTCGCCGGCAAGCGTTTTCGACCAGCTCGCGACGGCGCCGCGAATCGTGTTGGAAACGCCGAGGTTGCGGATCGGCTCCTTCACCGAAGTCGAGATCACGTTGATGATGCGGCCGTAACCGCTGCCCTGCATGCCGGGCAGGACGGCCTGCAGGATGACCTGCGCGGCGATCAGGTGCTGGTTGAAGGCGCTGCGGAAATCGTCGAGCGAGGCGCTGTTGGCCGTGCCGCTCGGAGGCCCGCCGGTGTTGTTGACGAGGATGTTGATCGCACCGTTGGCGGCGACGGCTTCGACCTGGGCGCGCAGGGCCGCGTGCTCGTTCATGTCGGCGGCGATGCAGCCGTGCTTCTGTGCGCCGTTGATGCGCGGCAGTCCGGCGACGGCCTTCTCGAGCGTTTCCGCGGAGCGCGCCAGCAGCGTGACATCGGCGCCGAGTGCGGCCAGTTCATGTGCCGCGGCAAGGCCGATGCCCTGCGACGCGCCGCAGACGAGGGCATGTTTGCCGAGCAGTTCGAGATTCATGGGATTGCCTTGTTCAGCGTCGGGATTGCACGAGTCGTTTCGTGCCGGACGAATATAGTGGTTCCGGACAGCGCGTGTCGTCAAAGCCCCTTTCCCGCCGGGAGAGGGGTTGGGGCGGGGGTACGGGACGCCGCCGCGAGGCCGGGGGCTTCACTGGACCCTCATCCGGCGCCTTGCGCCAGCTTCTCGCGAGCGGAGAAGGAACCGGCTACTGGATGCGCGCGAGCTTCTGCACCATTTGCGACAACAGTTCGTCGTCATCGTTCGAGTGCGGCGGTTCGACCGATTCCAGGTCGAAGCCCATGATCGCGGCGTCTTCTTCATCGAGGCCGTCGAAGGAACGGAACTCGGCGTCGAGCAGGGCCATGCGCGCATGCTGTTCGTCGTCGTAGCGTGGTCGCTCTCCGCTCGAGTCGAAAATCTCGGCGATGCCGGAATCGAGAACAGTCAGGCGCGCCCAGACCAGGGTGTCGCCGATGATGGCGACCCACCATTCGCCGGTGCGTTCTCCTTCGTTGCCGGCATCGTCTTCTTCGTTCGCGCTCATCTTCAAATCTCGCCCAGGGCTTTCGATGCAATCGCGGCGAGTGCGCCGAGGACGATCGCCCAGGCGCCTATCGCACCGAGCCGGGCAAGGCCGGTCAGCGACTTGTCGCGCAGGCCACGGTAGCGTCGCGCCAGATACCAGCCAAACGCACGCGGGGAAAACATGAATCCGCCGATGCGCGCGCGCTCGGCCGGATGATGGTCGCGCAGGTGAACGGCAACGAGGATCCAGGTCATGATGTAGGTGGTCAGGCCGGCGACGAAGAAGCCGAGGCCGAGCAGGAGCATGAATTCACGGGCGAGGTGCATCAGAACTCCGCGTGGCCGGGGACGCGTGGATAGGGGATTGCGTCGCGGATGTTGGCGAGGCCGCATACGTAGACGACGAGGCGCTCGAAACCGAGGCCGAAGCCCGCGTGCGGCACGGTGCCGTAGCGGCGGAAATCGCGATACCAGTTGTAGTGCGCGGGATCGAGGCCGAACTGCTGCATGCGTGCATCGAGTACCTCGAGACGTTCCTCGCGCTGCGAGCCGCCGATGATTTCGCCGATGCCCGGAGCGAGCACGTCCATCGCCGCGACCGTGCGCCTGTCGTCGTTGAGGCGCATGTAGAAGGCCTTGATCCGTTCCGGATAGTTGGCAACCACGACCGGTCGCCCGACATGCTCCTCGACAAGGTAGCGCTCGTGTTCGGTCTGCAGGTCGACGCCCCATTCGACGGGAAACTCGAACTTCCTGCCCGATTTCTTCAGGATCTCCACCGCGTCGGTGTAGTCGATGCGCTCGAACGGCGCGTTGATGAAGCCCTCCAGGCGCGAGACGGCGGTCTTCTCGACGCGCTCTGCGAAAAACGCCATGTCGTCCGGACGTTCGTCGAGGACCGTCTTGAAGACGAACTTGAGCAGTTCCTCGGCGACGCGCGCGTTCTCGTCGAGATCGGCAAACGCGATCTCGGGTTCGATCATCCAGAACTCGGCGAGATGCCTGGCCGTGTTCGAGTTCTCGGCGCGGAAGGTCGGTCCGAACGTATAGACCTTGCTCAAGGCCAGGCAATAACCCTCGACGTTGAGCTGGCCGGAGACGGTCAGGAACGCATCCTTGCCGAAGAAGTCCTTGCGCACGTCGACCGCGCCCTTGTCGGTGCGCGGCAGGTTCATCAGGTCCAGCGTCGAGACGCGGAACATCTGGCCGGCGCCTTCGGCGTCGGAGGTCGTGATGATCGGCGTGTTGACCCAGCAATAGCCGTTGCGGTCGAAGTAGCGATGGATTGCCGAGGCGATCGTGTGGCGCACGCGGGTGACCGCGCCGAACAGGTTGGTGCGCGGGCGCAGGTGGGCGACCTCGCGCAGGAACTCCAGTGAATGCGCTTTCGGCTGGATAGGATAGGTTTCCGGATCGTCGACCCAGCCGACCACCTCGATCGAACTTGCCTGCAATTCGAAGCCCTGGCCCTTGCCTTGCGAGGCGACCAGCTCGCCGGTGGCGATCAGCGCGCAGCCGGCGGAGAGACGCAGCACCTCATCGTCGTAATTCGGCAGCGATTCGGGCGCGACGACCTGGATCGGATCGAAACAGGAGCCATCGCTGAGGTTGATGAAGGAAAGGCCAGCCTTGGAATCCCGGCGCGTGCGCACCCAGCCGCGCACGCTGATCGGACTGCCTGCGGGCAATACGCCGCTCAAGGCCTGTTTGACACTGACGACGGACATGCGTTGCGTGCTCCGGATATCGTGGGTAACCGATGCGCAGGGCGGATCGGTGGAAACCGCGCATGATAGCGGATGCGCAAAGGGTATTGGCGTGCCGGCCTTGTTTCCCCAACCACCCACCTCGATATGGGAGATGTGGCCGAATGCTAGACTTGCGGCAACGAATCCCGTTCCCCAACAGCCGAATGGCTGGTCATCCCGAATCCCGAATCCCGTCGCCTGCCCCTATGCCCATCCAGCTCACCGAAGCCGCCCTGACCCGCATGCACGCGTTCCTTGCAAAGGATCCGTCGGCCGTTGGCGTGCGCTTCGGCATCAAGAAGACCGGCTGCTCGGGATTCGCCTATACGGTGGATCTGGCCCGGTCGATTGCCGAAAACGACCAGGTATTCGATCACGACGGCATTCGCGTGCTTGTCGATGCCAAGGCTTTGCCCTATGTCGAAGGGACCGAAATCGACTTCCAGCGCCAGGGCCTGAACGCGTCCTTCGTTTTCCGCAATCCGAATGCCACCGGCGAATGCGGCTGCGGCGAGAGCTTCACGGTCGACGCGCCAAACTGACAACCCCCTGATTTTTCAGGGTAAAGGTCGCCTGTCGCATCGTTCAGGAAACTCGGTTAGACTCGAATCCGCTGTATTTGCACGGTCGCGAAGCCGTGGACCGATGCCGCGAAGATCCAGTGATCCACCGCATCGCCCGGCCAATCATGACCTGCAGTTGCAGTGAGTGGTTGGAAGCCCTTCAGGGGTATCGGGCGTTAACAAAGCAGTGGAGACATTCATGTCGGATCGTCAAGTCGGCACCGTCAAGTGGTTCAATGAAAGCAAGGGGTTTGGTTTCATCAGCCGTGAAAACGGCCCGGATGTGTTCGTGCACTTCCGCGCGATCAATGGAACGGGATTCAAGACCCTGCAGGAAGGTCAGAACGTGAGTTTCACGGTTGTGCAGGGGCAGAAGGGCCTGCAGGCCGAGGATGTCACCGCCGTCTGATTCAGCTTGCTCGCACGCACAGGTCGGGGTCGCGGCGTTTGCGCCGCGGCCCCGTTGTTTTTTCGGATACAGCAACCACGTATCCCATCCGTCACCTGCGAGGTACCAAGATGATCACATTGAACGTGCGTGGATTGCCGCGCAGCATGACCGAGACGTCCCTGAACGACATGTTTGGCAAGTTCGGGCGCGTGCACAAGCTCAAGATGGCCATGGATCCGTTCAAGAACGAGTGCAAGGGCTTTGCCGAGCTCGCCATGGAAGGGCATGAGGCGCGAGCCGCAATCGCCGGCCTCGACGGCAGTTTCCAGGATGGGGGCACACTGCGCGTCGGTCTCGCCAGCGCGCGTCCCGCCCGCGGCGGCCGCCGCTGACCACGGATCCACCAGCCCTGCATGGCCCTGGCTGATTTTCCCCGATTGCTGCGCCGCCTTTGTGCGGCGTGGCCTGCTGCGCTCGTCCTCGCGGCCTGCTCGCCTGCGCCGCAAGCGCCGGCATCCACGGCGCCCGTCAATACGCCGAGTTCGCCCGAAGTCTCGTCGCAGGGCGCCGCCGGCGCCCAGGGCCAGGTGCGCGGATTCTACGAAGCGCGCGAAGGCGGCCTGTTCACGGCCTGTGGCGAAACGTCACGACGCCACGTGCGCGAGCTGGACGCAGAGGCGCTCGCCGTCCTCCCGGCCGCCGATGCCGCCGACCTGGAACCGCAATTCATCGTGGCAAGTGGCAACCTGATCGGCAGGGACGGCGTCGCCATCGTCGCCATCGACCTGGTCACCCGCGATGCGTTCAGTTGCGAGTCGCGACTCGATGACCTCATTCTGGCCGGTCGCGGCTTGCAGTCCCTGTGGACGCTCGAGGTCACGGCGGCCGCGGTGAGCTTCAGCGCCGCGCCGGGAGCCAGGCCGCGGCTCTTTCCCTATCGGCCCGTTTCGCAATCACAAGGGAAGACGGTGCTGGAATCCTCCAATGCCGATGGCGAGATCCGCATCGAGCTGCAACCGGGCCCATGCAGCGAGAAGATGACCGGCACCACGTTCGGCCTTGCCGCGAATGTCCAGACCGGCGGGCAGGTCTATTCGGGCTGCGCCTGGCGCGGTCTCGCCAGGCCCTAGAACCGGATGGATGCGCCTTTGACCGCATGCAACGGCGAAGGGTCGGCAGTACTTCGCGTGCGGGCGCCCGATGGCGCAGAGGCGGAGCTCGCCATCAGCCGTCCCGCGAGCGCCGGCACCGGCGTGCTCTGGCTTCCGGCACTGGGCGTTTCTGCGCGCAACTACCAACCCTGGGCGAACGCGCTTGCCGGGGCCGGCATTGCTTCGGCATTGCACGAATGGCGCGGAACAGGCTCGAGCAACCGGCGGGCATCGAGGCGGCACGACTGGGGCTACCGTGAACTGCTCGAGTTCGACATTCCGGCGAGCCTGGCAGCGGCGCGGCGGGCATGCCCGGACTTGCGCTGGATCGTCGGCGGGCACAGCATTGGCGGGCAGTTCGCCGGCATGTTCGCCGCCATCAACCCGCACGCAGTCGATGCTGTCGCCTTGGTTGCCAGCGGATCACCGTACTGGCGGACGTTTCCTGCGCGGCAGCGCCCCCTGCTGCGTCTGCTCCCGCCCACGATCAGTTCGATCGTCGCCCTGGCCGGCTATTACCCGGGCAAGCGCATCGGCTTCGCCGGAACGGAGGCGCGCACCCTGATGCGCGAGTGGGCACGCAGTTCGAAGGGCCACTATTCCAGCTACATTCACGGTGTCGATACCGAAGCAAGCATGGCGAGTTTCGCGGGACCGTTGCTGTGCGTACGCATGAGCGAAGACCGCCTGTGTCCGCGGGAATCGGCCGAATGGCTGCTTGGGAAATTTCCGCTGGCCTCCATCTCGCGGGCCGGGCTGGAGCCAGTCGATTTCCCGACCGGCACGGCCAGTCACTTCTCCTGGCTGAGGGAACCCGCGCCAGTGGCGCAACGCATGAAGCACTGGATCGAGTGCGGCTTCGGCCCCACCGTCACATCCGGCATGAGCGGGCATTGAGCACCATTCCTGTCGTTCCGACACATCACTCCACTGGAATCCGCATGGCCCTGTTCGAACCCCTGGTGTTGCGCGAGCTGACCCTGCGCAACCGAATCGCGGTATCGCCGATGTGCGAATACTCGGCCATCGACGGACTGCCGAATGCCTGGCACATGGTGCATCTCGGCAGCCGCGCCGTAGGCGGCGCCGGCCTGGTATTCACCGAGGCCACGGCGGTGGAGGCGCGCGGTCGCATCTCGCCGGCGGATACCGGGATCTGGAACGACGCCCAGGCTGCGGCGTGGGCGCCGATCGCGGAGTTCATCGAGGCGCAAGGCGCCGTGCCGGGTATCCAGCTTGCCCACGCCGGACGCAAGGCAAGTACCGAACCGCCATGGGAAAAGGGACATCGCGTGGAACCCGAAGACGGCGGCTGGATGACGGTGGCGCCATCCGCGCTGGCCTACGCGCCGGACTATCCGCATCCGTCGGCGCTCGATGCGCCCGAAATCGACGCCATCGTCGAGGCATTCCGCAACTCGACCCGGCGCGCCGTCGATTGCGGGTTTCGCGTGATCGAGATCCATGCGGCGCATGGTTACCTGTTGCACCAGTTCCTTTCGCCACTGAGCAATCGGCGCAGCGACGCATGGGGCGGAAGTTTCGAAAACCGGATCCGCCTGATTCGTTCGGTGGTGGCCGCCGCGCGTGCGGTCATGCCCGAGCGCCTGCCGCTGGTCGTGCGGATTTCCGCGACCGACTGGATCGACGGTGGCTGGGATCTCGAGCAGAGCATCGAGCTGTCGCGGCTCCTCAAGGAAGGCGGGGTCGATCTGATCGACGTGTCAAGCGGCGGACTCGCGCCCGAGCAGCAGATCATGCCAGGCCCCGGCTACCAGGTTCCGTTTGCCGCGCGGATCCGTCGCGAAGCGGACGTTGCAACCGGTGCGGTCGGATTGATCACCGCGCCGGCCCAGGCGGAGTCGATCATCGCCGCCGGCGAAGCGGACATCGTGTTGCTGGCCCGGGAACTGCTGCGTGATCCGTACTGGCCGCGGCGTGCCGCCAGCGAACTGGGCGTGGAAATCGCCGTGCCGAAGCAATATGCGCGTGCGTGGTGATGCGCGACATCGGTGCGAGGTAAGCTCGCACGAAGCCCTGGATCCGGAGAATTCCTGATGGAATCGAACCCGCACCTGCTCATCGAGCCGAAACTGCACGACCTGGGCGACGGCTTCGTCGTGCGCCGCATGCTGCCGGCGGCGAAACAGCGCAGCGTCGGGCCATTCGTCTTCTTCGACCATATCGGGCCGGTCGACCTGGCACCGGGGCGCGCGGTCGACGTGCGGCCGCATCCGCACATCGGTCTCTCCACCATGACCTACCTGTTCGAGGGCGTGTTCACGCATCGCGACAGCCTCGGCGTGGTCCAGGACATCCGCCCGGGCGCGGTCAACTGGATGACGGCCGGGCGTGGCGTCGTGCATTCGGAGCGCACGCCCGAACCGGAACGCTCCGCCGGCCATCGCGTGCACGGAGTGCAGTTCTGGGTCGGCTTGCCGGGCAGGGATGCGGAGACGGAGCCCTCGTTCTCGCACCACGCAGCGGATGACCTGCCGCAATGGACGACGCCTGACGGCCAGGCGCAGTGCCGCCTGGTCGCTGGAGCAGCGTTTGGCCGCAAGTCGCCGGTGCCGGTGTATTCGCGGCTGTTCTGCCTCGACGTGAAGCTCGGACCTGGCGCGCGATTCGAGATCCCTGCGGAGCATCCCGAACGGGCCGTCCAGGTCGTAGAGGGCGACATCGAGATCGATGGCGAATCATTTCCGGCGCATGCGATGCTGGTGCTCGCCGCCGGCACGGTCGCCACCCTGGAAGCTCGTGGCCCGGCGCGGGTGATCGTGCTTGGCGGAGAGCCGCTCGATGGCGCGCGTTTCGTCTGGTGGAATTTCGTTTCCGCCACGCGCGAACGCATCGAGCAAGCCAAGCAAGACTGGAAAGCAGGGCGCTTCGCGGCGGTGCCCGGTGAAACCGAAATTATCCCGCTACCCGAGGGTTGATCCGATGATTGTGGTTCCGTTGCGCTGCTTGCAGTCGTATGCTGCAGAACCATGATTCCCGGCTCTGGATGGTGGCGCGGGTGCCAGTCAATCTTCCAATGGTTGGCATGGTCCGGATCCATCCACGTCCCCGGCAGGGAGTCGCTGGATCCCTGCCTTCGCAGGGATGACGAGAAGTTTTTTCAGATAGCCCCGAAATTTCCGGAGAACGCCCATGAGCCATCCCGCTGCCGATAGCTCAAGTGCAAGGCACTTTGCGAGTTTCCGCGAGTTCTATCCGTACTATCTGTCCGAGCACGAGAACCGGACCTGCCGGCGCCTGCATTTCACAGGTACTTCGCTGGTCATCGGCATCATCGTCGCCGCCATCGTGCGCAGCAACCCGATGTGGCTGTTGCTGGCCCCGCTGGCCGGCTACGGGTTCGCCTGGGTGGGCCACTTTTTCTTCGAGAAGAACAAGCCGGCCACGTTCAAGCACCCGCTCTACAGCTTCATCGGCGACTGGGTGATGTACTGGGACATCCTGCGCGGGAAGATCAGGCTCTGAGCATTCATCTGCGCGAGGCGCCGCGGTGAGCGACGACGTCGATGGCGTGCGCCTGGATGTCTGGCTGTGGGCGGCGCGCTTCTTCAAGACACGCAGCCTGGCCAAACAGGCCATCGAGGGCGGCAAGATCGAGGTCAATGACGCCTCGCCGAAACCGGCACGCCCGGTGCATGTCGATGACCGGATCAGGATCACGCGCGGCATCGAGCGCATGCACGTGCGCGTGGCCGGACTGAGCAACATGCGTGGACCGGCCAGCCAGGCCCGGGCTCTCTACGAGGAAACCGCGGAAAGCCTGAAGGCCCGCGAAGCGGCCCGCGAGATGCGTCGCCTGACCGGTGCCGGGCTCGATCACCCGCAATCCCGCCCGGACAAGCACTCGCGCAAGCTGCTGCGCGAATTCAAGGAAGGCGGCCGCTAGGTTTCCGCCCGCGGTTCCCTTGCTCAGCCGTGCTTTCCGGCCAGCACGAATTGCGCGAAGGACGGATACAAGAGGCGGTTGGCATGGGCGCTGATGTGGTCGCCATCGAAGAATATCGGATGCCCCTGGCGCGCTGCCGTGCAATCCGCTGCCGGGCAGAGCAGCGGAAACGGATCCCAGACCGATCCGCCCAGTCGCCGCGACAGTCGCTCGAGACTGGCCACGACGGGTGCCCGATAGGATTCAAGCGTGGAACGATTCGCCGACAGACCGGGCCGGCATATCGGATTGGTGGCATTGAAAGTGTCCGAGCAGCGGAATGCCGGCGCCGGAAGCAGCGGTTTGGGTGCCTCGAAAACGATGCGGATGCCCGCCTTCGCAAGCGGTTGCAGCTGCGTCCGTACGGCGACCTCGGCATTTCGCCGGACCTGTTCGGCCGGCTCTCCCTGCAACGATTCGAGAACGTTGGTGGTGACCGCCAATCCGTCCTGGTCGCTGAATCGATTCAGTCGCAGGGCCGCCAGGAACAGCACGTCGCCCGGTCTTGCGCGCGCGGCCACGTCATCGAGGATGGCTCGTTGCTGGTCGACACAGGCCTTGCTTTCAGCGCCGAACCGCAGGTTCGCATAGCTGCAGCCGCTGTTCGGATACAGGGTGACGGTGGCGCCGGTGCGCAGGACATATTCGCTCAGCATCGTCACATAGCTCTGCGCGTGCGAATCGCCGAGCGCGTAGATGGCGGGTGCCGCCGTCGAAGGTTCGGCGCAACCGGTGCGCGAGTAGGTCCTGGCCTGCACCAGGCCATTGCGGATCCTGCCCTTGGCCAGGCTGCAGCCCGGCATGTCGGCGAGGTTTTTCAGCGGTTCCGGATACCACTCATCGGCATGCTGCATGACCGTACTGAGCGAAATGGATGCCTTGCCCCTGACCAGGGCCAGCGAGAGCGTCGCGCTGACCGCGATCACCGCGAGACCTGCCACGATCACGCGGATTCGTGTCCAGCGTCGCAGCCTGGGCGAATAGCGCAGCGGCCCCTCGATGAAGCGGTAGGACAGCGCGGCAAGGGCAAACGTCAGGCCCAGGGCGGTGCCGAGCAGGACTAACGTATCGACTCCGCTGGTCCAGCGCATCAGCACCAGGACCGGCCAATGCCACAGGTACAGCGAGTACGAGCGCTTGCCGACATACACCATGGCGGCTGAGCCGAGCAGGCGCGACAGTGGCGATCGCGGATTGCTCCCGTACAGGAAGCCGAGCAGTCCGAGCGTGGCCAGCACCGGCATCCACCCGCCGGGATACGGGAATTCGCCCGGAGCCGAACTCCAGAACGACCACGCGAGCAGGGCGAATGCAAATGCTGCGCCGGTGCCGGCAATCCATCCGGGCGCGCCGCGCGATTCCGGCGCGTCGCTGCCTTTCGGCATGCACAGATAAAGTAGTACGCCGCAGGCCAGTTGCCAGAACCGCGTCGAGATCAGATAGAACGCGGCGCCCGGATCGCTCTGCGAACGCTGCCAGGCATCGCCGAGGGAAGCGAGCAAGGCGATTCCGAACAGGCCAAGCGACAGCGAGCGCCAGCGCCCGCCGCGGGTCCAGGCGAGAAACAGGAAAGGGAACAGCAGGTAGAACTGCTCCTCGACGCCCAGCGACCAGGTATGCGTGAACGGATTGAAGTCCGTCGATGGCGAGAAATAGTTCTCGTGGTTGGCGGCCAGATGGAAGTTGCTCAGTCCCACGAAAGCGAACAGGCCGGTCAGGTCGTTGCTCGAACTGAGCCAGGAGGAAGGGATGAACAGCGCCGACGCGAGGCTTGTTGCGAGCAGGCAGGCGATCAACGCCGGCGCGATGCGTTGCATGCGTCGCGCGTAGAAATAGGCGAGCAGCTCACGCAGCCCGCCACGGTTCCAGTGGCTCACCGATGCGCTGACCACGAAACCCGAGATGACGAAGAAGACATCGACGCCGGCGAAGCCGCCCGGCAACCACGATGCGCGCAGGTGATAGACGATGACCGCCACTACGGCGATCGCGCGCAGTCCGTCGATGTAGGGGAGCCAGGGTGCCCGCGGTGACTCGGGAACCGGCGCCGCCCCGGCAGGGTGCCCGCTGCCGGTCGGTTTCACGGCCGGCATCAGAGCATCTTTTTCAGGCGATACAACGCATCGAGTGCCTCGCGCGGACTCATCGTGTCCGGATCGATGGAGCGCATCGACTCCTCGATCGGCGAGGGTGCGGGCGGCGCGAACAGGCCGAGCTGGGGCGTCCCGGACTGTGCAGGCGCGGGTCCCGGAATTCCCGTGCTGCCGTTCGATTCGAGGCTGGCAAGCATGCCGCGTGCCTGCGCGATGACCGCCTTCGGCAAGCCGGCGAGCGCCGCGACCTGCAGTCCGAAACTGCGGTTGGCCGGGCCTTCCTTGACCGCATGCATGAACACCAGCTGGTCGCCATATTCGACGGCATCGAGATGCACGTTGGCGATGCCCTCGTGTGCAGCGGGCAGGTGCGTCAGTTCGAAATAGTGCGTGGCGAACAAGGTGTAGGCGCGATTGTGCGTGGCCAGGTGACTGGCGCAGGCCTGGGCCAGCGACAGGCCATCGTAGGTGCTGGTGCCGCGACCGATCTCGTCCATCAGCACGAGGCTCTGCGCGGTGGCGTTGTGCAGGATGTTGGCGGTCTCGCTCATCTCGACCATGAAGGTCGACTGGCCGCGCGAGAGGTCGTCGCCGGCGCCGATGCGCGTGAAGATGCGGTCGATCGGGCCGATCACGGCGCGCGCCGCCGGCACGAAACTGCCGATGTGGGCGAGCAGCACGATCAGCGCATTCTGGCGCATGTAGGTCGACTTGCCGCCCATGTTCGGGCCGGTCACGATCAGCATGCGCCGCGTTTCGTTGAACTCCAGGTCATTCGGCTCGAATGGCTCGTCGCGCACCTGCTCGACGACCGGATGGCGGCCTCGCTCGATGTGGATTCCGCTGTCGCCGCTGAGCTCCGGGCGGTTCCAGTCGAGCGCGTGGGCGCGCTCGGCGAGGCTGGCCAGGGTATCGAGTTCGGCGACCGCGCTGGCCGCGATCTTGAGCCGGGAAAGCCGTTCCGCGAGGTAGTCGAGCAGTTCCTCGTAGAGCGCGCGTTCGCGCATCAGCGAGCGTTCTCGTGCGGAAAGCACCTTGTCTTCGAAGGCCTTGAGTTCCTCGGTGATGTAGCGCTCGGCGCCCTTGATGGTCTGCCGGCGCGTGTAGTGGGTCGGTGCCTTCGCGGACTGGGCCTTGCTGATCTCGATGTAGTAGCCGTGCACGCGGTTGTAGCCGACCTTGAGCGTCGGGATGCCGCTGGCGGCTTTTTCGCGCTCCTCGAAATCGATCAGGAACTGGTCGGCATTGGTCGCCAGGGCACGCAGTTCGTCGAGCTCGGCATCGAAACCGCCGCGAATCACGCCGCCATCACGCTGCAGGGCGGGGGGCTGGTCCACGGTAGCCGCCATCAGGTGCGCCGCCGTGTCCGCATGTTCGCCGAGGCGCTCGAGCAGGTCGGCGATCAGCGGACTGTCGGCGCCGGCGAGGCGTTCGCGCAGGGCAGGCGTGCGTGCCAGGCCATCGCGCAGGGTCGAAAGGTCGCGCGGTCGGGCCGAGCGCAGGGCAACCCGGGCCAGGATGCGCTCGAGATCGCCGATGCCGCGCAACTCCTCGCGCAGCGCCTCGATGCAGCCGCTGTCGATCAGCGTCTCGATGGCCTGGAAACGCCGGTTCAGGGTTTCGCGGTCGCGCAGCGGGCGATTCAGCCAGCGATGCAGGTTGCGCGCACCCATTGGCGTGACCGTGGCGTCGAGGACACCGAGCAGGGTGAATTCGCGACTGCCCGTCGCGTGGGTATCCAGCTCGAGGTTTCGTCGTGTTGCCGCATCGAGGGCGATGGTCTCGGCCGCGCTTTCGACAGCGAGGCCGGTCAGATGCGGCAGGGCGGACTTCTGCGTCTCTTCGACGTAGCCGAGCAGGCAACCGGCCGCGCCAATGGCCAGTGCGAAACCATCGGCGCCGAACCCGGACAGGTCGCGCGTGCCGAAGAACCGGCACAGTTCGCGCTGGCCGCTTTCGGCATCGAAATGCCAGGGCGCACGCTTGCGCAAACCGGGCAGGGCACTGACGCATTTCGGCCAGGTGACATCTTCGGCGACGAGGGTCTCCACCGGCTGCAGGCGGGCCAGCTCGGCCGCCAGCGATTCGGCATCGGCGACTTCGCTGAGCAGGAAGCGACCCGTGGTCAGGTCGACCCAGGCGATGCCGTAAGCGGATTTTCCGGCGGCGATCGCAAGCAGCAGGTTGTCGCGGCGTTCCTCGAGCAAGGCCTCGTCGGTCACCGTGCCTGGCGTGACGATGCGCACGACCTTGCGCTCGACCAGGCCTTTCGACTGCGCCGGATCGCCGATCTGCTCGCAGATGGCCACCGATTCGCCGAGCTTGACCAGCCTGGCCAGATAGCCCTCGGCCGCATGGTAGGGAACGCCGGCCATCGGAATCGGTGCGCCTGCCGACGCGCCGCGCTGGGTCAGGGTGATGTCGAGCAGGCGCGCGGCCTTGCGCGCATCGTCGTAGAACAACTCGTAGAAATCGCCCATGCGGAAAAACATGAGGACGTCCGGATGCTCCTTCTTGGCAGCGAAGAACTGGCGCATCAATGGCGTATGCGCGACGGTGTTCTCACTGTTCATGCAGGTTCGGCGCGGTCGAAGGTTGTACGTGAGTTTTCTGCATGGCTGGCGAAGACGGGAGTATGGGTCCGGGCAGGGATGGCAATGGAGAAGGCCGCCGGCTTTCGCGGTAAGGGCGGGGCGAACCGCATCGGTTCAATGTCCGCATGATCCGCGAATTGAACGCACTTTTCATCGCGGACCATGGTTCGTCGGCTAGTCGTGGTGGATGGACGGAGTTGCGCCGCAACTGCGCGGGACCGGCGGGTGGAATGCGCGGTGGACGCGCTGTTCCCATCGTCGACCGTCGCCTTGTGGGTGACGGAAACGAAATTTCCCGGTCCGGGCGGCACGCAGATCTGCGAGCGGACGATTATGACCTAACAGGCCCCGGGCAGTCGGGTATGATCGGTTTCCTGTCGATCCGGACGAATCGTCGAAGGCTCCGAGTGAATGAACAATCCGCTTGATGATGCCCACCTGTTCGCGCTTGGCAACACGATTGCGGAGCTGCTGATATCGCACGGCCAGACGATCGTCACGGCCGAGTCCTGCACCGGGGGCTGGATCGCCAAGGTGCTCACCGACATCCCGGGCAGTTCCACCTGGTTCGAATGCGGCGTGGTCGCCTACAGCTATGAGGCCAAGGAGGCCTTGCTCGGCGTGCAACCGCAGACGCTTGAGCGGACCGGCGCGGTCAGCCAGGAGACGGTGGTCGAAATGGTCTCCGGGGCGCTGGCGCGCTTTGGTGCCGGCGTTGCTGTCGCGGTTACCGGCATTGCCGGTCCGACCGGCGATACGCCAGGGAAGCCGGTCGGGACGGTCTGGATCGGCTGGAAGCGCCGTGGTGGCTATGCGAAGTCCGAACAGTTCCTCTTTGCGGGCGATCGCGAGGCCGTGCGCAGGCAGACGGTCAGCGCGGCGCTGGAAGGCGTGCGGCGAATTCTTACAAGCTGACGCGACGATTGGCTCTTCCACGATCGGCGCGCTGTGAAATAATCACTGCCGAGGCCGCGAAATCTCAGCTCCTGAGATGGCCAGACGACACGCTCCATACCCTGAATCACCAAGGAACCCCCGATGGATGACAACAAGCGCAAGGCGCTCTCCTCCGCATTGAGCCAGATCGAAAAGCAGTTCGGCAAAGGTGCCGTGATGCGCATGGGCGATCGCGTCAACGTGGCGATCCCCACCATCTCCACCGGATCGCTGGGCCTGGACATCGCACTCGGCATCGGTGGCCTGCCCAGTGGACGCGTCGTCGAGATCTACGGTCCCGAGTCCTCGGGCAAGACCACGCTGACCCTGCAGGTCATCGCGGCCTGCCAGAAGGCCGGTGGTACCGCCGCCTTCGTCGACGCCGAACACGCGCTGGACCCCAGTTACGCGGAAAAACTCGGGGTCAAGGTCGATGACCTGCTCGTCTCGCAGCCGGATACCGGCGAACAGGCGCTCGAAATTGCCGACATGCTGGTGCGATCGAACGCCGTGGACGTGGTCGTCGTCGACTCGGTGGCGGCGCTGACGCCGAAGGCCGAAATCGAGGGCGAGATGGGCGATACGCATGTCGGCCTGCAGGCACGCCTGATGAGCCAGGCCCTGCGAAAGCTGACGGCAAACATAAAGAAATCAGGATGTTTGGTGATTTTCATCAACCAGATTCGCATGAAGATCGGCGTCATGTTCGGCAGCCCGGAGACGACCACGGGTGGCAACGCGCTGAAATTCTATGCCTCGGTCCGCCTCGACATCCGCCGCATCGGCGCGGTCAAGCGTGGCGACGAGGTGATCGGCTCGGAAACCCGCGTCAAGGTGGTCAAGAACAAGGTCGCGCCGCCGTTCCGCCAGGCCGAGTTCGAGATCCTGTATGGCGAGGGCACGTCGCGCGAGGGCGAGCTGATCGAACTGGGCGTACAGAACAACCTGGTCGAAAAATCCGGCGCCTGGTACAGCTACAAGGGCGACCGCATCGGCCAGGGCAAGGACAACGTGCGCCAGTACCTCAAGGAGCATCCCGATATGGCCAACGAGATCGACGCCGCGCTGCGCGAGAAATTGCTGGTCAAGTCCGGCGTGTCGCCGCTGCCGGCGGTCGAGGTTGAAGAAGCCTGAGCCGGCGCAAGCCAGGTCCGGCGAAAGACAAGCCCAGCGCCTACGACAAGGCGCTTGGGCTGCTCGCCCGGCGCGAGCAGTCGCAACGCGAACTGAAGGCCAAGCTGGGCCGTGGCGGCTATGCCGATGAGGAAGCCGGCGCCGCCATCGAATCGCTGAAGTCCAGCGAATACCAGAGCGACACCCGTTTCTCCGAACTGCTGGCGCGTTCGCGCGCGGCCAACGGCTATGGGCCGCGCCGCATCCATGCCGAACTGCGCTCGCACGGCATCGCCGATGCCGAAATCGCCGCCGCGATCGGCGGGCTGGATTGCGACTGGTTGGATATGGCGCGCCGCCAGTTGCAGCGCCACTACGGGCACAAGCCGGCGGAAGATGCCAGGGAGCGCAGTCGGCGAGCTGCGTTTCTCTTGCGCCGTGGCTTCGATGCCTCCACAGTAAGCGTCCTTACCCGCGCCGAAATCGGCGATCCCGGTGACGAGTTTGATTGAGAACTCCGATTCGCGGACGTTGTTCGGCGTGTCCGCTTTTTCCGGAACGACCCGATAGATGAAAACCAGCGCCGAAATCCGCTCCGACTTCCTCGAATTCTTCCGCTCGAAAGGGCACAAGGTCGTGCCGTCCAGTTCGCTGGTTCCGGCCAGCGACCCGACCCTGATGTTCACCAATTCGGGGATGGTGCCGTTCAAGAACGCATTCCTCGGCAGCGAGAAGCCGCCGAGCGCGCGCGTGGTCGATGTGCAGCGCTGCCTGCGCGCCGGCGGCAAGCACAACGACCTCGACCAGGTCGGCTATACGGCCCGCCATCACACCTTCTTCGAGATGCTCGGCAACTGGTCGTTCGGCGACTATTTCAAGCGCGAGGCCATCCTCTGGGCCTGGGAGCTGCTCACCGAAACCTGGAAGCTGCCCAGGGATCGCCTGCTCGTCACGGTCTACCAGACCGACGACGAGGCCTATGCGATCTGGAAGGACGAAGTCGGCATTCCTGCCGAACGCATCGTACGCATCGGCGACAACAAGGGCGCACCGTTCGCCTCGGACAACTTCTGGCAGATGGCCGACACCGGCCCCTGCGGACCCTGCACGGAAATCTTCTACGACCACGGCGCGCATATCGCCGGCGGCCCTCCCGGCTCCCCTGATGAAGACGGCGACCGCTACATCGAGATCTGGAACCTCGTCTTCATGCAGTTCGACCGCGCCGAAGACGGCACGCTGTCGCCGCTGCCGGCGCCCTGCGTGGATACCGGCATGGGCCTGGAGCGCCTCGCGGCGATCCTGCAGAACGTGCACAGCAACTACGAGATCGACCTGTTCCAGCACCTGATCACGGTCGCCGGCAAACTGACCGGCACCGCCGATCTCGAGAACAAGTCGCTGCGCGTGATCGCCGATCACATCCGCGCCTGTTCGTTCCTTATCGTCGATGGCGTGCTGCCATCCAATGAAGGTCGTGGCTATGTGCTGCGACGGATCATCCGTCGCGCCCTGCGCCACGGCTGGATGCTCGGCGTGCGCGGCGATTTCTACTGGAAGATGGTCGCACCGCTGGTCGAACAGATGGGCGAGGCCTATCCGGAACTCGCGTCGAAGCAGGATTTCATCGAGCGCGCGCTGAAGGCCGAGGAAGAACGCTTTGGCGAGACGCTTGAGCAGGGCATGAAGGTGTTCGAGGAGGTCGCCGGCAAATCGGCAACGCAGATTCCGGGCAGGGATGTGTTCCGCCTCTACGACACCTACGGCTTCCCGGTCGACCTGACCGCCGACATCGCCCGCGAGCGCGGACTCTCGGTGGACATGCCGGGGTTCGAGAAAGCCATGAACGAGCAGCGCGAGCGCGCCCGCGCCGCAAGCAGTTTCGAATCGAAGGGACAATTGCCGGCCGAACTCGCCAGCTCGCTCCCGCCATCCGATTTCACCGGCTACCGGACCACCGAGGAACGCGGCGAACGCGTGCTCGCCATCGTGCGCGGCGGTCGCCGGCTGGAGGCGCTTGCCGACGGCGAAGAGGGCATCGTCATCCTCGACCGCACGCCGTTCTATGCCGAGTCGGGCGGCCAGGTCGGCGACACCGGCGAATTGACGGCGCCCGGCGGACGGTTCGTGGTCGGCGACACGATCAAGCTGGGTGGTGCGTTCCATGGCCATGTCGGTCGCTGGCAAGGATCGGCCCCGCTCAGGCCCGACGCCGAAGTGCAGGCAACGGTCGATGTCGAGCGCCGCCGCGCCATCGTGCTCAACCATTCCGCGACGCACCTGTTGCACGCGGCGCTGCGCAAGGTGCTCGGCGAACATGTGACCCAGAAGGGCTCGCTGGTCGCACCGGACCGCCTGCGCTTTGACTTCTCGCATTTCCAGCCCACCGACGCCGCGGAATTGCGCCGCATCGAGGACCTGGTCAATGCCGAGATCCGCGGCAATGCGGAGGCCGAGATCCGCAACATGGGTTACGACGAGGCCATCGAATTCGGCGCCATGGCCCTGTTCGGCGAGAAGTACGGCGACGAAGTGCGCGTGCTGCGCATGGGCGATTTCTCGACCGAGCTGTGCGGCGGAACGCATGTTGCCCGCACCGGCGATATCGGCCTGTTCAAGATCCTCGGCGAAGGCGGCGTGGCCTCCGGCATTCGCCGCATCGAGGCGGTCACCGGAGCGGCCGCCATGGCCCATGTGGTCGAGGAGGAAGCGCGCCTCGGCCAGATTGGCGGCCTGCTGTCGGCACAAGGCAACGAAGTGGTCGAGAAACTGCGCCAGCTGCTCGATCGGCAGAAGAAGCTCGAGCGTGAACTGGACGCGTTCAAGGCCCGCGCAGCCAGCGCCGCCACCGCCGACCTGTCCGGTCAGGCGGTCGAAGTCTCGGGAATCAGGGTATTGGCCGCACGGGTCGACGGACTCGACGCCAAGGCCCTGCGCGAAGGTGTCGATGCGCTGAAACCCAAACTGGGCGACTGCGTGATCCTGCTGGCCGCCGGTGCCGATGGAAAGATCGCCCTGGTCGGCAGCGTGGGTGGTTCGGCGCTCGGCCGGATCAAGGCCGGCGAGGTGGTCGCGCACGTTGCCGCAGCCATCGGCGGCAAGGGGGGCGGACGACCGGATATGGCCCAGGGCGGAGGCAACGACACGCCCGAGCTGGCTGGCATCCTTGCCGACCTGCCGCGCTGGATCGGCACGAAACTCGCCCACTGAGCCGTCGTGGCGCCACCCGGCGGTCTGCATGCCGAGTCTGGTTGTCCTGTCCAGATTTGCCAGCCAGTGTCACTTTCATTGCGCACGGCGGACGCCATCGCTTAGTATCGGCACCGTTCCGCCAGACAAGCTTTTCGTGAACTTGGAATTCGCCGGTCCTGGCGGGATACGGCTTCGAATACTGGGGGGAACGGGCCGCGAGGTCAGCCAGGAAGGCTGGTCTCGGTCCTCGGACATGATGCCTGCGTGCATACGGAGATATATGCGACGGGCAGCCAAACCGGACCGACGAGAAAGTTTCAAGGAGCAGACCATATGTTGATTTTGACCCGCCGAGTCGGAGAGACCCTGATGATCGGCGATGAGGTAACGGTTACGGTTCTGGGCGTGAAGGGAAACCAGGTGCGCATCGGTATCAATGCGCCCAAGGATGTTTCAGTTCATCGCGAGGAAATCTACCAACGCATCAAACGCGAGCAGAATCCGGGTGAAGAGGGCCCGGGCGAAGTCAGCGAATCCTGAGCTTTACCGAGTGACCCGCGGCGGGTATCCTTCGCGTCCCGTCGATTTTCCGGAATCGACGAACTGGCGCAATTCGATGCCAGCACAAGTACCCGGAGAGATGGCCGAGTGGTCGAAGGCGCGCCCCTGCTAAGGGTGTATAGGGTCAAAAGCTCTATCGAGGGTTCGAATCCCTCTCTCTCCGCCAGATACGAAAAGAGCCCCGAAAGGGGCTTTTTTCGTATCTGGCGGAGAGAGATTGGTGAACGAAACCTCAGGTTCGACAAATGATTCGAGCCGATCCCGGCTCTCACCCTGCGGGTCATCGCCGCTGGCGATGTTCGCTTCGGCATCCTGCCTTCGCAGTCGTCCGGAACGAATTTGGACAGCCGAAGGCTGGCCCGTAGCGCACAGCGCGGAGGGTGAGGCCCATGGATGGGCCGGGCAATCCCTCTCTACGCAACCGCACGATCCAACGAAGCGCCCCGCGAAAAGCGCCGTCGTATCTGGCGGAGCGTGGAACTGTCGTCCCGGATCGGGTCAGTTCGCAGCGCGAAGCGCAATCGGGGACAGAGCGAACCGTGCCACGACCGGAATTCGGGTGCGCGCTTGCCGAGTCATTCGGGATAGTCCGCCAGCACCTTTTCGCGCATGACGAGTTGTTCCTGCTGGACGCCAGCAATGGTCCCGGCGTAGCGGTCATCGTTCCTCAGGCCGTCGAGGCGTCGGTCGTTTTCCATCCAGCCTGGATCCCGGCGCCCCAGCGAGATGGAACGCGCCAGCGCAGAGAACGCTGCGTCGTCATTCTTCAGGAGTGCATGAGCGACAGCCATTTCGTAGGCGAGGAATTCGTCATTTGGCGAGATTCGACTGGCTTCGGTGCCGATCTTGCGCGCCTCCGCAGCCAGAGCCAGGGCGAGTTCGGGTTTGCCCAGGTCGCTTTCCGCCACAGCGAGATGGGTCCTGGCCATCATGACGTCGCGAGCGCGCAAGGATCCCTTCGCCGTGGAATCCAGCGCGCGGATCAGGCACGCTTCGGCTTCCGCGGGTTTTTCGAGAAAAATCCAGATCATTCCGCAGGCGAGTTCGTCACTGGCGGCCCGGCTTCCAACATCAGCCGCTGTTTCCGTCTGCCAGCGCCGGATCAGTTCAAGCGCAGCGGGGCGATTTCCGCTGGAAACATGGATGTGCGCGCTCAACCCCAGGAGATAGGCATGCGTCGGGAAAAGTGCCTTGGCCTGCGCCAGATAGCGCTCCGCTCGCGTGTACAGGCCAAGCTTGAGCGCCGTTTGCGACAGATTCATCAGGATCGTGGCGTGCAGAGGGTCGAGCAACAGCGCTTTCCGGTACTCGTCGTAGGCCTCCGAAAGTCGACCGGTGTCGTTGTAGACGTTGGCCAGGAACATGTGGCTCATCGAGAGGTTCGGATTCAGCGCCAGGCTTTTCCTGTACTCGGCCTCTGCCAGGCTCCATTCGGTTTTCAGGCTGTGCAGGTTGCCCAGTGCGAGATGCGATTCCGCAAGATTCGGCGCGAGTTCCAGTGCCTTTGCAAGCAGGGGCTCGGCCTTCGCCAGCGCTTCCGCCTTGTCGAGGTTTCCATAGGAGACCATGGCCAGGTAGCAGTCGGCGAGGCCCGTGTACGCAAGCGCGAACCCTGGCTCGATGACCAGTGACTGTTCGAAGTAGCCGATGGCGGTCGCCAGCGAATCCGGATTTCGCTGATGCCAGTAGTGGCGGCCCAGAAGATACGCTTCGTAGGCCTGCGCTGAACTTGCCCGGATCGAGGCGGGCGCGTTCTGCGCGGGAGGGATCGGCAACTGCGGCCGGATCTCGCGCACGATGGCCTGGGTCATCGATTCCTGCAAGGCGAAGATGTCCTGCCATTTGTGCTCGAAAGTATGTGACCAGCGGTGATAGCCATCATCCGTGTCGATCAGTTGTACGGTCACACGCAGGTCGTCGTGCACGCGCCGGACGCTGCCTTCGATGATGTATCGGGCGTTGAGAACGCTGCCAATCTGGCGGATGTCGTGTTCCTTGTCGGCGCCTTCACCGGCAAAGCGGAACGAGGATGTCCGCGACACCACGCGCAGCCCCTCGACTCGGGTCAGTTGATTGAGCAGCTCCTCGGCAATGCCGTCGCTGAAATATCCGGTGTCCTCGTCATCACTCATGTTTAGGAAGGGAAGAACCGCAATCGAGGCGGCCGGAGTCTCGCGGTCGCCAGCGGCCTCGGAGCCGGATCCCGGAGCCAACCCCGGCATCGCCATGCGCCACGCAGCAACGGACACGGCCAGGAGGACAAATGCCGCGAGCATCCAGTATTTGGCGCCAACGGGACGCGGCGGATCGGGTGCCGACGGCCCGATCGGCATGGGGCCCAGGTCCTGGTTCGGCAAGCCGTTGTCGATCACGGCCACCTGCAGCAGACGATAGCCACGCTTGGGCACGGTCTGGATATAGGTCGGGGCCTTGGGATCGTCGCCCAGCTTGTTGCGCAGACGGGAAATGCCGCTGTCGAGGGTCTGGTCCGATATCTCCTGGTTGGGCCAGACGCCATCAAACAGGGTCGTGCGACTGACCAATTCGCCGTTGCCGGCGATCAGCAGCTCGAGAATCCGGGTCAGACGCGGTTCAAGGTGAACCTGTTCGGTTCCACTTTCGAGGTGGCCCGTGGACAGGTCCAGGCGCCATTTTCCGAGGCGAAACGTCGCTGGAGTGGACTCGTGCATCCTCGGTCAGCGGCTCCTCGATGGGCTCAAGCGCGCCTGCACACGGCGGGGAAGGGTTTTTTCAAGGTTTTTCAAAGGACTATTCCTGCAGGCTGGCGGTAGCGTGGCGGCTCGAGCTGATCCGGCTTGGTCAATGAGGATACATGCCCAGTGAATACAGGAAATCAGTCGGGCCCATCGTGTTTGAAGCGTCATCCGGGGAATGGCGAATTCTCCAGGGTCGATTCCGCCCGTACGGGCAAATGCGCCGGTCGATCGGGGCGGCAGAAGCCGCGATCGCCGCCGATTCGCAATCCGGAAAGACCGGTTCGCTCCATGGGTATATGGGGTTCAACGGCGCTGGTCGTTTGCCTGAGCCTCAGCGGCAGCGTGTTTGCGCAAATCGATCCGCTGGGGATCAACCAGGAATCGGACGGATACGGGCGTTACGCCTCGATCGCCATCACGCAATCGGGATTTCCGTTGATTGCATACGAAGACAGGCTTGCCAACTCGGGACTGATGATCACGTTGTGCGAGGACGATGCCTGCAGTTTCAGTTCCAGTCGACTGGTCGATCCACGTGGATCGGCCAATGCGGCGGGCTTGTTCTCCCGCGTCCTGGTTGCGGACGACAACAAGCCCGTGATCGTGCACGCACGAGTCGGTACAGGCGGCGGCGTGCGTGCGGTCAAATGCGCATTGCCAGATTGCGCGCAAGGCATGGGCCCGCCTGACACGGTCAGTTCCGTGGGCACGACCGGCTATTCGCCCGGCGCGATGGACGCAGCGCTTGGCGCGGATGGATTTCCGGTCATCAGTGTCTTCTATCAGGACGGTGGCACACCACAAGGGCTGTGGATCCTGAAATGCACCGATGCCGCCTGCAGCGGCCCGATCGTCGAAACCCGCATCAACGCCGCGCGTCCGGAATCGGGCCGGGTCAATTCCATTGAAATCGGAAGCGACGGTTTTCCGATCGTCGCCTTTCAGGATCGTACGAGTGCCGGGAGCAATGGCAACGTGGTGGTGATGAAGTGCAACGATCCGGCCTGCGCCGGCCTCGACGAGAGTTTTTCCGAGATCGCCGCCTTGGGTGGCAGCGATCGCGCCATCGATCTCAAAGTCAGGGGTGACGGCCTTCCGGTCATGGCCTTTCCGTCCTCCCAGTCGGTACTTCTGGTCGCCCTCTGCAATGACATTGCCTGCCAGGGAGACGATGAGGAAATCAATGTAGTCAGCGTCCAGGCAGCAGCGGGTTTTTCCGTCGCCCTGGACCTGAGTGCCGACGGATTCCCCATTCTCGCCGTGCATGGCTATCCCAGCACGGCTGGTAGCGCACAACTTTTCGCCTGCAACGACGCTGCCTGCAGTGGTGGGGACGAAAGGACGCTCGCCGTGATCGATTCGCAGGATCCCGATGTGACCTTCGGCCGCTATCTTGGTCTTGCCACCGGCCTGGACGGGTTGCCCCTGTTTCTCTATTCCCGAGAGCAAAGGATTACCAGTAGCCAGTTCGCTCGCAGTTTGAGGCTTCTGGATTGCTATCTGGTCGACTGTACATCGATGTTCAGCGACGACTTCGAGACGACGGTGTTCTAGGGAGCGGGAACTTCGCTGGGGTAGCGCTCTCAGGCTGCGCCCTGGGCCTCGCGCAGCATCTGTTTGGCCAGGGCCTGGGTTTCGCGCGTGATCTCGATTCCGCCGAGCATGCGCGCGATCTCGTCGCGCCTTGCCCTGGCGTCGAGGGTTTCGATGCGCGTTTCGGTCGAGTCGTCGCCACTGTCCTTGCTGACGCGCAGATGCGCATGGCCCTGGGCGGCGACCTGGGCCAGATGGGTGACGCAGAGCACCTGGCGCTGGCTGCCGAGCCGGCGCAGCTTCTGGCCGACCACCTCGGCCACGGCGCCACCGATGCCGGCATCGACCTCGTCGAAAACCATCGTGCCGACGTCGTCGAGTCCGAGTGCTGCGACTTCGATGGCCAGGCTGATGCGCGACAACTCGCCACCCGAAGCGACCTTGCGCAGGGCGCGGACCGGTTGGCCGGGATTCGCGCTGACCATGAATTCGCAGCGTTCCGCGCCCTGGCCGTCCGGCTCGGCGTTGCCAGCAGGTTCCAGTGCGACTTCGAAGCGACCGCCGGCCATGCCGAGCTCCGCGAGCAGATCCCCGACGGATTTGCCAAGCCTGGCGGCCGCACTATGGCGCGCGGTGCTGAGCTTTTTCGCCGCTGTCGCATACTTGCCGAGCAATTCGTCGCGCTCGTGTTCGAGCCTGGCCAGATGGGTGCCCGCGTTGCGCAGGGCTTCCAGTTCTTCACGCAGCGTCTCGCCATGGGCCTTGAGCTCGGCCATGGACAGCCGGTGCTTGCGCGAAAGCTCGTGCAACTTGCCGAGCTGGGCGTCGATTTCCGCATAACGATCGGGGTCGAGATCCAGCGAGCCCTGGTAGCGGCCGAGGCTGTCGACGGATTCGTCGACGTGGATCCGGGCCGCCTCCAGCAACTCGCCAACCGCTTCGAGCTTGGGGTCCAGCGCAGCCAGTCGCACGCACTCGCCATGGGCGCGCCCGATCAGGCGGGAAACGCTGAATTCGCTGTCGCCATCGAGGAGATCGGCGAGCCCCGCGCAACCCTGCAGCAGTTGTCCGGAATTGGCCAGGCGCCGATGCGTCTCTTCCAGGGCCAGCAGTTCGCCCGGATCCAGCGCATGGGTGTCGAGCTCGCTGACCTGGTGGGTCAGCCAGTCGATGCGCTCGCCGTGGTCTTCGCCACGCGAAATCTCGTTGATCGACGTGGTGACCGAACGCCAGGTGCGCGCGATGGAATGCACCGCCGCCAGTTCTTCGGCATGGCCGCCGAAGGCGTCGAGCAGGGCCAGTTGCTGGCTGCGCTCGAGCAGGGCCTGGTGTTCATGCTGGCCATGGATCTCGATCAGGCGTTCGCCGAGGGCTTTCATCTGGGCCAGGGTGACCGGCCGGCCGTTGATCCAGGCGCGCGAGCTGCCTTCGCTGCGAATGACCCGGCGCAACTGGCAGGCGTCGCCGTCATCCAGTTCCTCTTCGCGCAGCCATTCGCGCAGGTCGGCGCGCATGGACACATCGAACTCGGCCGACAATTCGGCACGCTCGCAACCATGGCGGACCAGGCTGGCGTCGGCGCGATTGCCCGCCAGCAGCAGCAGGGCATCGACCAGCAGCGACTTGCCGGCGCCCGTTTCGCCCGTCACCACGGTCAATCCGGCGTCGAAGCCGATTTCGGCTTCGCCGACGATCGCGAAGTCCTTTACATAAAGCGTGCGCAGCATGCGGGCGTCCCTGGGATCAGGCGTGAAGTTTCCGGGCCAGCGATCATTGTCGCAAGTCTGGAAGAATCAGGCGCGCCGTGCTCAACTGCTGAGACTGGCCGTGACCTTGGGCGTCGCCCGGGTGGGATGGAGCCAATATCGGCTATTGCCAGCCCACCGCCTCTGTGTATGCTGGGCGGATGAGTTATGCCGGCCATCCCGATTCCCTTGACGCGCGATCACGCAGCCTGCTGCGCAGCCTGATAGCGCAGTACATCGCCGATGGCCAGCCGGTGGGATCGCGCACCCTGGCCAAGTCGTCCGGACTCGATGTGAGCCCGGCCACGATCCGCAACATCATGGCCGACCTCGAGGACGCCGGGCTGGTCGCGGCGCCGCATACCTCGGCCGGCCGCATTCCCACCGCCCAGGGCTACCGGATGTTCGTCGACAGCCTGCTCGAGATGCGCCCGCTCGGGGAGCCCCAGGTCGAACAGCTGCGCCGCGAACTGCCAACCGGGGCGGCAACGCCGGCGCTGCTCGGCAGCGCCAGCGCGCTGCTCTCCGAAATCACGCGTTTCGTCGGTGTGGTCAGCGTCCCCAAGCACGACGAATTTCCGTTCCGGCACATCGATTTCGTCGCCCTGGATGCCAATCGCCTGCTGGTCATCCTCGTGTTCACCGATGGCCAGGTGCAGAACCGCGTCATCGAGGTCCAGCAGCCGTACTCGCCGAGCGAGCTCGAGCAGACGGCGAACTTCCTCAATGCCAACTATGCCGGGATGCGCCTCGATGAAATCCGCAAGCGCCTGCTCCGCGAAATGCGCGAAGAGGGTGCGCGCCTGAACCGGCTGCTGGCGGCGGCGGTCGATGTGGCCCAGCAGGCTTTCCAGTCCCCGGAAGACAATGACATGCTGGTCTCCGGCCAGACCAACCTGATGGGCATACACGAGTTGTCCGAAGTGGATCGCCTGCGCGACCTGTTCGACGCCTTCCAGCGCAAGCGCGACCTCCTGCAACTGCTCGAACGCTGCTCGCGGGCGGACGGCGTGCGCCTGTTCATCGGCGAGGAATCCGGATTCCCCGCACTTGGCGGCTATTCCCTGGTGACCGCGCCCTACGGCGTGGGCAACCGGGTTCTCGGCGTGCTCGGGGTGATCGGGCCGACGCGAATGGCCTACGAACGCGTCATTCCGGTCGTCGCGACTACCGCCCAGTTGATTTCCGGAGCCTTGAACCGCTCGGCGACGCCCCCATAGGAATGGCGGGCAGTTGAACCCTTCGGGTGCCCGACGCATTTCGTTGGCGGGCCGTGGACCCTCGGGCTCCAGGCCGACTTGCAGCGACAGAATCTGAAACCAGGCCAGGGTGGCGTGTCGCCCGGTCGTTACCTGTTTGTGGAGGCGAGATGGAGAACACCAATCCGGCGCGTGATGACGCCAGGGAAAAGGCCGACGACGAATCAACACTGGCGAGCAGCGAGGAAGCGCTTGCCGGCCTGATGGCCGAATACGAGACCAAGCTCGGCGAGATGCGCGAACTGGTCCTGCGCGAGCGCGCCGAGATCGAAAACCAGCGCAAGCGGCTGCAGCGCGATCTCGACCAGGCGCGCAAATTCGCCAACGAGAAGCTGCTGGCGGAACTGCTGCCGGTAGTGGACAACCTCGAGCGCGCCCTGGGCGCCGACAAGGGCGAGACCGGTGCCTTGCGCGCGGGTCTCGACCTGACCCTGAAGGAACTGTTGCGCGTGGTTTCCGCGCACGGCGTCGTGGTCGTCGATCCGGCCGGAAAGCCGTTCGATCCGGAGCTTCACCAGGCCATGAGCATGGTCGAATCGTCCGAACACAAGCCGAACACCGTGGTGGCAGTGCTGCAGAAGGGCTACATGCTGAATGAGCGCCTGTTGCGGCCGGCCCTCGTGAATGTGGCCCAGGCGCCGGCCTGAGCCCCGGAATCTTTGCGGGATCTGCATCCGGGGCGCTTGAATCCTGACGTTATACCCCCAGTTTTGCGCCAGTGGCCGAAGCGGCCGAATACAAATTTTCGGGAGAGAATCAAATGGGCAAGATCATCGGTATCGACCTCGGCACGACCAATTCGTGCGTCGCGGTCATGGAAGGCGGTTCGGTCCGCGTCATCGAGAATTCCGAGGGCGATCGCACGACCCCTTCGGTCGTGGCGTTCAAGGATGGCGAAGTCCTGGTCGGCGCGACCGCGCGTCGCGGCGCAGTCACCAATCCGCAGAACACCTTCTCGGCGGTGAAGCGCCTGATCGGGCGCAAGTTCACCGATGGCGAGGTCAAGAAGGACATCGACCTGGTCCCGTACAAGATCATTGCCCATGACAACGGCGACGCCTGGGTCGAGACCGCCGACGGCAAGAAGATGGCGCCACCGGAAGTTTCCGCCCAGGTGCTGATGAAGATGAAGAAGACCGCCGAAGACTATCTCGGCGAGCCGGTGACCGAAGCGGTCATCACGGTGCCGGCCTACTTCAACGACAGCCAGCGCCAGGCGACCAAGGACGCCGGCCGCATCGCCGGCCTCGAGGTCAAGCGCATCATCAACGAGCCGACCGCGGCCGCGCTTGCCTATGGTCTCGACAAGAAGGGCGGCGATCGCAAGATCGCGGTCTACGACCTGGGTGGCGGCACCTTCGACATCTCGATCATCGAGATCGCCGAGATCGATGGCGAGAAGCAGTTCGAGGTACTGGCCACCAATGGCGACACCTTCCTCGGTGGCGAGGATTTCGACAAGCGCATCATCGACTACATCATCGACGAGTTCGAGAAGCAGCACGGCGTGGACCTGCGCAAGAATCCGATCCAGCTGCAGCGCGTGCGCTCGGCGGCGGAGCGCGCCAAGATCGAGCTCAGCTCGCGCCAGCAGACCGACATCAACGAGCCGTTCATCACCCAGGTCAACAACGAAGGCGTGCATCTGGAAATGCGCCTGACCCGGTCCAAGCTCGAGTCGCTGGTCGAAGACCTGATCAAGCGCACGATCGAACCCTGCCGCACGGCCCTTTCCGATGCCGGGCTCAAGGTCGCGGACATCGCCGAGGTCATCCTCGTCGGTGGCCAGACGCGCATGCCCAAGGTGCAGGACGCGGTCAAGGACTTCTTCGGCAAGGAGCCACGCAAGGACGTCAACCCGGACGAGGCTGTCGCCATCGGCGCAGCGGTGCAGGGCGGCGTGCTGTCCGGCACGGTCAAGGACGTTTTGCTGCTCGACGTGACGCCGCTGTCGCTCGGCATCGAGACGCTCGGTGGCGTGTTCACCAAGCTGATCGAGAAGAACACGACCATCCCGACCAAGGCCAGCCAGGTGTTCTCGACGGCCGAGGACAACCAGAGCGCCGTTACCGTGCACGTGCTGCAGGGCGAGCGTGACCAGGCCCGCTTCAACAAGTCGCTGGCCAAGTTCGACCTGGCCGGCATCGAAGCCGCGCCGCGCGGCATGCCGCAGGTCGAGGTCACCTTCGACATCGACGCCAACGGCATCCTGCACGTCTCGGCCAAGGACAAGAAGACCGGCAAGGAACAGCGCATCGAGATCAAGGCCGGTTCGGGCCTGTCCGATGACGAGATCCAGCGCATGGTCAACGACGCCGAAGTCAACCGCGAGGAAGACAAGCGCTTCCAGGAACTGGTAACGACGCGCAACAAGGCCGATCAGCTGGTCCATGCGACACGCAGCGCACTCAAGGAACACGGCGGCAAGATGCCGGGCGAGCAGCTGGGTGGCATCGAGGAAGCACTGTCGGATCTCGACAAGGCCATGAAGGGCGACGACAAGGCGCAGATCGAGGCGAAGATCGCCCGCGTCGAGGAAGTCGCGCAGTCCCTGCATGCGGCGGCAGCTGCAGGTGCCCAGCCGGGCGCCGAAGGCGGCGCCCAGGCCGGGCCCGGGCAGCCGGAGGACGTGGTCGACGCCGAATTCACCGAAGTGAAGGACGACGACAAGAAGTAAGGCCGTCGTGGCTGGGCGGAATGGCGGTGGCCCGTACCAGGTGCGCCGCCATTTCGCCTTTCATTTTTTTTCGCTTCGCCGGGATTGTCCGTTACCGAAATGACCAGCAAACGTTGCTACTACGAAGTCCTCGGCATCCAGCGCAATGCCACCGAGGATGACCTCAAGAAGGCGTTTCGACGCCTGGCCATGAAGTGCCATCCGGACAGATGCCCGGATGATCCGCAGGCCCAGGAGAAATTCAAGGAGGCCAAGGAAGCCTACGAGGTGCTCGGCGACGGCCAGAAGCGCGCGGCTTACGACCAGTACGGCCACGCCGCATTCGAAAACGGCATGGGTGGTCGCGGCAACGGCGGCTTCCATGGCGACGTCGGCGACATCTTCGGCGACATCTTCAGCGATATCTTCGGCATGGGCGGTGGCGGACGCGGCAGGCCGCGGCGCGGCTCCGACCTGCGTTATCTGATTGAGCTCGATCTCGAGGAGGCCGTTTTCGGCATCGAGAAGCAGATTGAAGTGCCGACCCTGGTCGCCTGTTCGGATTGCGCCGGCAGCGGTTCCGAGGATGGCAAGACCTCCACCTGCGAGACCTGCCGCGGACACGGTCGTGTGCGCATGCAGAACGGGATTTTTTCAGTCCAGCAGACTTGCCCGCACTGTGCGGGCAGTGGCAAGACCGTGGCCAATCCATGCCGCACCTGCCATGGCGAGGGTCGGGTCAACGACGAGCGCACGCTCGACGTCAAGATTCCCGCCGGCGTGGACAATGGCGACCGCATCCGCCTGACCGGGCAGGGCGAAGCAGGTCCCGCCGGCACCGTGCCCGGCGACCTGTATGTCGAGGTCCGCGTTCGCGAACACGCAATCTTCACGCGCGAGGGCGACGACCTCTATTGCGAGGTTCCGGTCCGTTTCGCCCAGGCGACCCTCGGCGCAGAACTGGCCGTGCCCACCCTGGGTGGCGAGGCGACGGTCTCCATTCCTGCCGAAACGCAGACCGGCAAACTGTTCCGCCTGCGTGGCAAGGGCGTGAAATCGGTCCGCAGCGGACGCACGGGCGACCTGCTGTGCCGCGTCGTGCTGGAGACTCCGGTGAAGCTGACTGCACGCCAGCGCGAGCTGCTGGAGGAGTTCGAGGCCACTTTTGCGGGCGACAAGGCGCAAACCCATTCGCCGCGAAATCGCAGCTGGCTGGATGGCGTCAAGCAGTTCTGGGATCGCGTCACCTCCTGATTCCGATGGCGTGATGCCTCGGCTCCGGTTTACCCTGCTGCGGACGCTAGTTACCGGTGCAGGGTTCAGGCATGAGTGATCCGATCCGATTGGTCGTATTTGGCGCAGCCGGCCGCATGGGCCAGGCCGTGCTCGGAATCGCCGCGCACTCCACAGACCTGGAAATTGCCGCCGCCCTAGTGCGGCCCGGCTCAGGGGCGGGTTCGCGCAACGATCGACTGCGGCAATCCGCCTATCTGTCGGCCTTGCCGACGGACCTGGTCGCCGACGCGGTGGTCGATTTCTCCGGTGCAGGCGGCTTCGATGCAGCCCTGGAGGCGGCGCTCGCCAACAGGTGGGCCCTGGTCAGCGGATCAACCGGGCTCAGCGAAGCGCAAAAGGAAGCAGCGGGGCGGGCTGCGCAAGTGATTCCCGTGCTCTGTGCCGCCAACTTCAGCCTCGGCGTGGCGGTACTCGCGCATCTCGTCGGGCAGGCCGCCCGGCTCCTGCCCGACTGGGACTGCGAAATCGTCGAGGCGCATCACCGGCACAAGCGGGATGCGCCTTCGGGAACCGCGCTGATGCTCGGCGAGCGTGCAAGCGCGGCGCGTGGTGGCGAATGCCCTTTCGACGGACCGGACCGCAGCGGAACGCGCCGCGCCGGCAGCATCGGCTACGCCGTCGTTCGCGGTGGCGACATCGTCGGTGAACACGAGGTGCGCGTGATCGGCAACGGCGAGCGCATCGAACTCATCCACCGGGCCAGCGACCGCGACATTTTCGCACGCGGCGCACTGGCCGCGGCGCGCTGGCTCGTGTCGCGGGATCCCGGGCTCTATGCGCTGGCGGATGTGCTCGGCCTGGGCGATTGAGCCGGTTGTTTCAAGATTCTGAATGCTGCGCGCCGCGTCGTACGCGGTTGATCGTCTAGTTGCTGCGCAAATCGGGATTGAACGGCGGCGGATGCCGGCCCAATCCACGGCCGGCGTTGCGCAGCGGTACTGCCTGGCGATCGGCGGCAATGCGTGTTGCGAGGACGGAGCCCGGGTCATTTGTGCCGAGCTGGCTTTCGACGCCGGCAATGCTCAGCGTGCCGCTGCCGGCCGGATCGAACCAGTCGCGCAACCGCGTGGCCGGGGAGGCGCCATCCCAGCCGGCCGAGAGCTTGCCGTAGCAGTCGAATCCGTCATCCGGCACTGTGCCGGCGCAGGCGGCCGATCCGCCCGAGAGAACGCCGATCAGGCGCTGTCCGCGACCGCCGGCATCGCCAGCCGGCACCCACAGCCCGGATCCCGAAGACCCTCCCTCGGTCGTGCCCTGGTCGTAGGGGCCTGCATACCAGTGCGTGTTGGTACTGCCGCCGCCGGTGCCGATGCAGTTGTTCGTCGTACGCGGCGCGATCGGGGCGTTGTTGACCTTGGCCACGTCGCCGCGCGGATGATGCAGGCCGATGCTGCCCGATGGCGCGATATTGGTCGCATCCCAGCCCGCGTAGTACAGGTTCCACGACGGATCGGGACTCTGGTTCAGTTCGACCAGGGTGAAATCGGCGTCCGCGCGCGTCGCGCGCAGCGTCGTGCCGGTCTGGTTCTGTGCAAACGAAATCCCCGTGTTGGTCGCGCAACTGGTCGACTGGTAATTCCAGTACAGGCGCATGCTGGCCGCCTCGCTAGGCGTTGAAAGGCAGTGGGCCGCGGTCAGGACGAGGTTCCTGCGATCGCCGGGGACGTTGTTCATCAGGGTTGCCGTGCAGATGTAGGTGCCACCGCTGTCCGCCCGGAACTCGTAGTAGGCCAGGGCCCGGGTTTCGGCCGCATAGGGCTGGCCCAGCGGACAGACGACGTTGATGTTGCAGGCGCCCGATGCGCCCGGATTGCCGACGCGGCCTTCGTCCTTGAACAGGTTGCGGAAGCCGGCCCCGACCGAGGTCAGGCCCAGCTGGCTTTCGTCGATGCGCGTTCCGGCCGGCAGGCGCAGTTCGATGGTCGCCGTATCGCCGGGCACCATCGGAATCCAGAGCGGACCGGCATCATCCGCCGTGTAGGGTCCTTCGTAATAGTCATTCGCGCCGATGATCCACAGCTTGGCGCCGGGTGCCAGCGCGTAGCGCTCGAAGCCGAGATGCAGGTCGGTGGCGCCGGCGACATGCACGCGCAATCGCCAGACCAGGGAACCATCCGCGGTGAGCTGCCAGCGTCCGTCCTTCTGCGGGCCAAGGTCGACCGCCCTGTCCTCGGCAATGGCCAGGCGCTTTTCGTGCACCTCGCCGGTGCCGCGCAGCATCGCGTCGTTGGCTTCACGCAACTTTTCCGCATCAATGGACGGCAGCACGATTTCCGGAGCGGGCGCACCCAGCTTGGCCAGGGTTCCCAGGCTGTACGGAGCCTCGCCATGACGCGCGAGTGCCGGATTGGCCAGAGCCAGCAAGAGCATCCCGACAATGGCCATTTTCATTTTATGCATGCGTAAGTCCTGCCTAGTCCAGATGTGACGCGTTGTCGCCGCGGCCTGCGCCGATTCTACGATCGATGGCGCCAAAAAGTTTCTTGAACAATCGCGAGAGCTTGCCGCGTTTCGTCTTGCGCAGCTTCTCCTCCTCGCTGGTCAGCCAGGCAACCTGGATGACGCGACGCTCGCCTTCGAAGGGAAGATGGCCGTGGAAAGAGTTTTCGGCTCGCCGAAAAACCACCAGATTCCCGTAAACCGGCCTGACTTCTTCGCCCACCTGATCCTCGATGCTGTCCGCGCGGCGCAGGAAGCGCAGGCAACCGGCACTCGTTTCCGGCCAGGATTCGTTGAGGTAGAGCAGGGCCGTGGCCACCTTGGAGCGGCTGTCGGTATGGATCGTACCGTGGCGCCGGTTCAGTGACCGGCACACCGTCACCAGGGTGGGCAACTGGCCGAGCCCGTCGATACCGAGGTGGCGACCGATCCGTTCTGCCATGTCCGCCGAGGTCAGTTCGTCGATCAGGGCATTGATCGACGGCCCGCAATCCTTGCGTTCGTGGGGAAAGAACCCGGCGCTGGGGTAGCGCGGGAAATCCGCGTCCAGCTCGGCCCGCGCCGCATCGGGCAGTTGCCCTTGCGCTATCAGGAACGCGAACGGCTCGTCTCGCACCAGGGTGTCGGCACGGTCGAGCGCATGGGGATCCAGCAATTTCAAGATCAGTCGATCCGAGAGGGTCCGAATGCCAGGATTCTATCCGGGATCGCCGGCCGGGATACCTGAACGGATGCGCAGGGGCGCGCGGGAATGGGCGCCTCGCCGGTTCCGCGCCGCCGGCACCGCCGCTTGTGCTCGCGCGGCGCGGACCTGAACGCTCAGGCCCGGTTCGCCCCTAATCCGGCGGTGGACACGGAGCCGGCCGATGCCTATCATTCCTCCTCGCCTCGACCCCACACTTCCTGCCCAAACCACGGACTGGCCAACCCAGCCCGCGGGTTTCGTCGCACCCACGCCAGAAAGGCATCGGGTTGCGAGGGCCATCACCCAGGCGAATGCATGTCCCATCCAGCCATCCTTGCCCTCGCCGACGGTAGTCTGTTCCACGGCCGATCCATCGGCGCCGATGGCAGCACGACCGGCGAAGTCGTGTTCAACACCGCGATGTCGGGATATCAGGAAATCCTGACCGATCCCTCGTATGCCCGGCAGATCGTCACCCTGACCTATCCGCACATCGGCAACACCGGCTGCAATGCCGCCGACGCCGAATCCGGACGCGTCCAGGCTGCCGGCCTGGTCATTCGCGACCTGCCGATCCTGGCCAGCAACTGGCGCAATGAAGAGTCGCTGGGCGATTACCTGCGCCGGCAGGGCATCGTCGCGATTGCCGACATCGATACGCGCCGGCTGACCCGAATCCTGCGCCAGAGCGGAGCCCAGGGCGGCTGCATCGTCTCCGGCGAGAATCCGGCTGCCGATTCCGCACTTGCCCAGGCGCGCGCATTTCCTGGCCTGGCGGGCATGGACCTGGCCAAGGTCGTCAGCACCGCCGATTCCTATCAATGGGACCAGGGTACCTACGATCTCGATCGAGGCGCCTTCCTGCAGGTGCCCTCGCGGATGCACGTGGTCGCCTACGATTTCGGAGTGAAGCGCAACATCCTGCGCATGCTGGCCGATCGTGGCTGCCGCATCAGCGTGGTTCCCGCGCAGACGCCGGCCGACAGGGTGCTGGCCATGGATCCGGACGGCGTCTTCCTGTCCAATGGCCCCGGCGATCCGGAACCCTGCAGCTATGCCATCGAGGCGATCCGCGAATTCATCGCACGGCGCGTCCCCACTTTCGGCATCTGCCTCGGACACCAGTTGCTCGGCCTTGCCGTGGGTGCGCGCACGATGAAGATGAAGTTCGGCCACCATGGCGCGAATCACCCGGTCATCGACCTGGATACCGGGCGCGTCATGATCTCCAGCCAGAATCATGGCTTCGCGGTGGACGAGCCATCGTTGCCTGCCGGCGTGCGGGCGACGCACCGATCGCTGTTCGACGGATCATTGCAGGGCATCGAACTGGTCGATGCGCCGGCATTCGGGTTCCAGGGACATCCGGAAGCGAGTCCGGGTCCCAGGGATGTCGCTCCGTTGTTTGATCGTTTCATTCGACTTATGGAGGCACGCGCGACCAGCGTGGCATAGACCAATGACAATTCCCCGCATGTTCGTCCGTTCAGCAGTATTCGCACTGGCGGCGTTGGCCACTTCTTTCGCCTTGGCCGCGCAGCCGGCCCGGGCCGGCAAGGCTTCGATGGCGCCGAAGGCCCAGGCCAGCCTGCGCGAAGTCGAGTACACCGACCTGGAAAGCAAGGTCGGCGAGAAAATCGTGGTCAGCACGGCCAACAACACCACGCGCAGCGGCGTCCTCGTCCGCTATACCAACGTCACCCTCACCTTGCAGATGGGGCCGGAAAACGGCTCGATCGAACTGGCCATCCCGCGCAGCGGGATTCGCAAGGTGATGATCGAGATCGGCCCTGCCGATCCGCTGTTCCTCAACGAGAAATCCCCGCACGAAGGCGAGTCTGGTGCCAAAAAGAACTGATCTCCGCACGATCCTCGTCATCGGCGCCGGGCCCATCGTCATTGGCCAGGCTTGCGAATTCGACTATTCCGGCGCGCAGGCATGCAAGGCGCTCAAGGACGAAGGCTACCGCGTCGTCCTGATCAACTCGAATCCGGCGACGATCATGACCGACCCGGAAACGGCCGACGTCGTCTACATCGAGCCGATCAACGCGCGCATGGTCGAGAAGATCATCGCCAAGGAGAAGCCCGACGCACTGCTGCCGACGATGGGCGGACAGACTGCGCTCAACTGCGCGCTCGACCTGGCCGACCGTGGCGTACTCGACAAGTACGGCGTCGAGATGATCGGCGCGTCGCGCGAAGCAATCCGCATGGCCGAGGATCGCGAACTGTTCCGCGTGGCGATGGCGGAGATCGGGCTCGAATGCCCCAAGGCCGAAGTCGTTCGCACGCTTCGAGCAGGCGATCGAGGCGCAGTTGAACGTCGGTTACCCGACCATCATCCGGCCGAGCTTCACTCTGGGCGGTTCGGGCGGCGGCATCGCCTACAACCGCGAGGAATTCGAGGAAATCGTCAAGCGCGGACTCGACCTTTCCCCGGTGCATGAAGTGCTGATCGAGGAATCGGTGCTGGGCTGGAAGGAATTCGAGATGGAAGTGGTCCGCGACACGGCGGACAACTGCATCATCGTCTGCTCGATCGAGAACTTCGATCCGATGGGCGTGCATACCGGCGACTCGATCACGGTGGCGCCTGCGCAGACCCTGACCGACAAGGAATACCAGCGCCTGCGCGATGCCTCGATCGCCGTGCTGCGCAAGATCGGCGTGGATACCGGCGGCTCCAACGTGCAGTTCGGCGTCAACGCCGAGGATGGCCGCGTCGTCGTGATCGAGATGAACCCGCGTGTATCGCGTTCGTCCGCGCTGGCTTCCAAGGCCACCGGATTTCCGATCGCCAAGGTCGCCGCCAAGCTGGCGGTCGGCTACACGCTCGACGAACTGCGCAACGAGATCACCGGCGGTCTGACGCCTGCTTCGTTCGAGCCTGCCATCGACTATGTCGTTACCAAGATTCCGCGCTTCGCGTTCGAGAAATTCCCGGCTGCCGATTCGCGGTTGACCACGCAGATGAAGTCGGTCGGCGAAGTCATGGCCATTGGCCGCACCTTCCAGGAATCGCTGCAGAAGGCCTTGCGTGGACTGGAGACGGGCAAGAACGGATTCAGTCCGCTCGAGCTCGACACCGCCAGCGAAGCCGGCATGACCACGCTCAAGCGCGAGCTGCGCGAGCCGGGTCCGGAACGCATCCTGCATATCGGCGAGGCCTTCAGGGCGGGACTGTCCCTGCGCGAGGTCTTCGACCTGACCCGCGTCGATCCGTGGTTCCTCGCCCAGATCGAGGAACTGATCCAGATCGAGGGCGATGTCGGCAAGCAGGGCCTGGGCGCGATCGACGCGGCGCGCATGCGCGCGCTGAAGCGCAAGGGCTTCTCCGATTCGCGCCTGGCCGAGTTGCTCGAAACCGACGAGAACGCCGTGCGCCACCTGCGCCGGGCATTCAACGTGCGTCCGGTCTACAAGCGGGTCGATTCCTGCGCGGCGGAATTCGCGACCACGACGGCCTACCTCTATTCGACCTATGAAGAGGAATGCGAGGCCGAGCCGACGTCACGCGACAAGATCATGGTGCTCGGCGGCGGGCCGAACCGGATCGGGCAGGGCATCGAGTTCGACTACTGCTGCGTGCATGCCGCGCTGGCGCTGCGCGAGGATGGTTACGAAACCATCATGGTCAACTGCAATCCGGAAACCGTTTCCACCGACTACGACACTTCGGATCGCCTGTACTTCGAGCCGCTGACCCTCGAGGACGTGCTCGAGATCATCGACAAGGAAAAGCCCAAGGGCGTCATCGTCCAGTACGGCGGACAGACCCCGCTGAAGCTCGCCCGCGCACTCGAGGCGGCCGGAGCGCCGATCATCGGCACCTCGCCGGATTCGATCGACCTGGCCGAGGATCGCGAGCGCTTCCAGAAGATGATCACCCGGCTCGGCCTGGCGCAGCCGCCGAATCGCACTGCCCGCAACGCCGACGAGGCCCTCGCGCTGGCGCGCGAGATCGGCTATCCGCTGGTCGTGCGGCCGAGCTATGTGCTGGGCGGGCGTGCCATGGAAGTCGTGCACGACGACGACGACCTGTCGCGCTACATACGCGATGCGGTGCGAGTGTCCAACGAGTCGCCCGTGCTGCTCGACCGGTTCCTCGACCATGCCACCGAAATCGATGTCGACCTGATCGCCGATGCCGATGGCAACGTGCTGATCGGCGGCGTCATGGAACATATCGAGGAGGCTGGCGTGCATTCCGGCGATTCCTCCTGCTCGCTGCCACCGTACTCGCTGAGTGCGGTGTTGCAGGAGAAGCTGCGCGCCCAGGTCAGCCAGATGGCCAGGGAGTTGAAGGTGGTCGGCCTGATGAACACGCAGTTCGCGATCCAGGGCGATTCCATTTTCGTGCTCGAAGTGAATCCCCGCGCATCGCGCACGGTTCCCTTCGTCTCCAAGGCAACCGGCGTACCGCTGGCCAAGATCGCGGCCCGCTGCATGGTCGGTCGCAGCCTGGTCGAGCAAGGCATGACGACCGAGCTGGTACCCGACTACTACTCGGTCAAGGAAGCGATCTTCCCGTTCCTCAAGTTCCAGAACGTGGATCCGATCCTCGGGCCGGAAATGCGTTCGACCGGTGAAGTGATGGGCGTCGGGCGCACGTTTGGCGAGGCGTTCGCGCGCGCCCATGAAGCGGCCGGCATCGAGCCGCCGACGGTCGGCAAGGCATTCCTTTCGGTTCGCGAATCGGACAAGGCCCGCCTCGTGCCGATCGCCCAGGACCTCCTGCGCCGCGGCTACGGCCTGGTTGCGACCAGCGGCACCTGTGCCTTCCTGAGCGAGCGCGGCATTGTGTGCGAGCGCATCAACAAGGTCATAGAAGGGCGCCCGCATATCGTCGACCTGATCAAGAACCGCGAGATCGTGTTCATCGTCAACACGACCGAAGGCAAGCAGGCGATCGCCGACTCCTTCTCCATCCGTCGACAGGCCCTGCAGCAACGCGTGACCTATTCGACTACCATTTCCGGAGCGCGGGCGCTGCTCCATTCGCTGGATTTCCGTTCCAGCGACAGCGTGAACAGCCTGCAGGAACTGCACAGGGAATTGATTGCATGAATCGAGCTCCAATGACTCAAAAGGGCGCGGACCGACTGCGCGCCGAACTGGAACGCCTGAAGTCCGTCGACCGCCCGCGCATCATCCATGCGATCGCCGAAGCGCGTGCGCACGGTGATCTCAAGGAGAACGCCGAGTACCACGCGGCGCGCGAAATGCAGGGCTTCACGGAAGGCCGCATCAAGGAACTGGAAGCTGCGCTGAGCTATGCCGACGTCATCGACATTTCCAGGCTCAATGCCGGCACCAAGGTCGTTTTCGGGGCGACGGTCGACCTCGCCGACGAGGACAGCGGCGAAGAAGTGACTTACCAGATCGTCGGTGACCTGGAAGCCGACATCAAGCAGAAGCTGATCTCGGTATCCTCGCCGTTCGCGCGCGCCCTGATCGGCAAGAGCGAAGGCGACAGCTTCGAGTTCCAGGCGCCCAACGGCACGCGCAACTACGAAATCACCGGCGTGCGCTACGTCGACTGATTGCCCGTTGCTTTCGCTAGTCGCGATCCAGCCTCGGTTGTGCTCGCGTGCCATTCGGCCGCCTGCACGCAACACGGGAATTGCTCCGCAATGATCACGGCGGTCCTTCTGCTACCCGAGTGGAAACGCTGTGCGGCATCGCCCGTGGTTGCCGAAGGTGTCCTGGCTGGCTGGTGCGCGCGTGGCGACTTCATGCCTGCGGTCGAGGCCGAGGGCGCAATCCTTCGCGGCCTGCTCGACTGGCCGGGCAATTCCATGCCGGTGGCTGCGCTGAGCCGGCAATTCGATGCCGGCGATGCTGCAGGCTCCGCCTGGCTGCGCGCCGATCCTGCCCACGTCCGCGCCGACATGTCGACGGCCCGCATGCTTGCCTGCGGCGAACTGGGCCTGTCGCCCGCCGAATGCGCCAGCATCGAGGCGGACCTCAAACCGCTGTTCGGTGATGCCGGATTCGAGTTCGAGGCGCGTCGGACGGATCGCTGGTATGTGCGTGCGCCGGACGCAACCAGTCTTCCGTCGGGCGCGTCTCCGGATGAGGCGATGGGCGACGACCTCAAGTTGCATTTTCCGGCCGGGCCCGCCGGCAGGCGCTGGCGCCAGTTGTCCAACGAGGCGCAGATCATCCTGCACAACCATCCGGTCAATGCGGCGCGTGCCCGGCGCGGTGCGGTCAGTGTCAACAGCCTGTGGTTCTGGGGCGCCGGCGTACTGCCCGATTTCGTTCGTGCTGGCATCTGCGGCGTGCTCAGTCCGCGCGCCGAAATCCGTGCCCTGGCCGCGCTGGCGGGCGTGTCCTCCGGGCCTCTCGACCCCGCGGCTTTCGAAGCGGCGCTCGCTTCGCCCGCAGCGAGCTCGCCACTGCTCCTCGATCTCGCGGACCTGCGCGCACAAGCCCTGGAAGTGGACTGGCTGCAGCCCGTGCAGGCGGCATTGCGCGAGCGCAGGATCAGCCGGATCGAACTGCGCTTCGCATCAGCGCAGCGACTGCGCGTGAAGCATTCCCATCGCCTGCGCATCTGGCGGCGATTGCGCGGACTGCGATCGTGACTGAAATCGAAATTCGCCGTCGCGTCGTCGAATCCTGCGCCATCGACTGGCCAGCCGGAGTCCACCCGGTGCTGCAGCGCGTGCTCGTGGCGCGGGGCATTCGCAACGCAAGCGAGGTCGAGCACCGGCTCGGCAACATGGCGGCGCCGTCGGCGCTCGGTGGCATCGATGCCGCCTGCACCTTGCTGGCGGATGCCATTGCGCGGGGCCGGCACATCGTCGTGGTCGGCGACTTCGACTGCGACGGCGCCACCGGCACCGCGGTCGCGGTGCGTGGCCTGCGCATGCTCGGCGCCGGCAATGTCGGCTTCCGCGTGCCGAACCGGGCCGTGCACGGCTATGGCCTGACCACGGCGCTGGTGGCCACGCTGGTCGATCCTGCGCCCGACCTGATCGTCACCGTCGACAACGGCATTGCCAGCCTGGCCGGGGTCGCGGCAGCGCGGCGGCGCGGCATCGACGTACTCGTCACCGACCACCATCTGCCCGGCCCCGAGCTGCCGGAGGCCAATGCGATCGTCAATCCGAATCTCGAAGGCGATGCTTTCCCGAGCAAGGCCCTGGCCGGCGTGGGCGTCATGTTCTGCCTGCTCGTGGCATTGCGCGCGCAGCTGCGCGGGAGCGGCTGGTTTGTCCGCAACGGTCGCGACGAGCCGGATCTCGGCGAACTGCTCGACCTGGTCGCCCTCGGCACGGTCGCCGACCTCGTGCCGCTGGATTTCAACAACCGGGTTCTGGTCGAGTCAGGCATCCGGCGCATTCGCGAGCAGCGCGCCTGCGCGGGCGTGCAGGCCCTTCTGCGGGTTTCGGGGCGCGATCCCGCAGCGGTAGTCTCAAGTGATCTTGGCTATGCCGTGGCGCCGCGCATCAACGCGGCGGGCCGGCTGGAGGACATGGGACTCGGCATCGAATGCCTGCTGACGGACGATGCCGGGCGTGCCTGCGAGCTGGCCGAACAATTGTCCGCCATCAATGCCGAACGCCGCGGACTGCAATCGCAGATGACCGACCAGGCCGAGGCCGCGGTGGCACGCTGGATCGCCGCGCATGGCCAGTCGGCCCTGCCCATGGGCCTGACCCTGTTCGAGGAGGACTGGCACCCTGGCGTCGTCGGTCTGGTGGCCTCCAGGCTCAAGGACCAGCTGCACCGCCCGGTAGTTGCCTGCGCACCGGCCGGAGACGACAGCGGCGAGCTGCGTGCATCGGCGCGTTCCATTCGCGGCGTGCATATCCGCGACATCCTCGCCGAAGTCGACGCGCGCCATCCCGGCATGATCCTGCGCTTTGGCGGACATGCCATGGCTGCCGGCATGACCCTCGAACGTTCGGCCATCGCAGGATTCTCCAGCGCGTTCGACGAGGTCGTGCGCGCGCGTGCATCGGCGGACCTGTTCGAGCCGGTCGTGCAAACCGACGGCCCGCTAGAGCCTGCCGACTTCGCGCTTTCGCTCGCCCGCGAGCTGCGTTATGCCATGCCATGGGGGCAGGGCTTTGCCGAGCCGCTGTTCGACAACCATTTCACCCTTGCGTCGTGGCGCATCGTCGGCGCAAACCACTGGCGCCTGCAGCTGATGGCCGATGGCCTCGAGCGTCCGCTCGAAGCGATGTACTTCAACGCAGCAGCAGGCGCCAGGCCGCCACCACGCCTGCGTGGCGTCTATCAGCTCGATGTCAACGAATGGAACGGGCGCGAATCCCTGCGCCTCATACTTCGCCACATCGCGCCGGCCTGAGCGCCGCGGGTCGCGGCGGCGACGAGGCCTTCGTTGCCGCTTGGCGCGGGAATCGCGGGTGCCACCGCAGCGTCCTGCGCCGTAGAATGCTTCCATGAATCCGCCAGCATCCGAGCGGCAAGCGTCCCCGATCCCGCGTCGACTCGTCCTCGAGGCGCTCGCGTGGCTGCTGTTCTTCGCCGGCAACACCATCGCCAATACATTGGTGGCCCTGATCGAATTGCGTCGCGACGAGCCGGCTTTCCCGGCGTGGCAGCCGGCGGTCTGGGAATCGACCAGCGCCCTGCTGATGTTCGGATTGCTGCCGCTGGTGGTCGTGTTCACGCGCGCCATGCCATTGCATTGGGACAACCTGCTTCGGCGCCTGCCTGCCTATCTGCTTGCCAGCCTCGTGTTCTCGCTGGGCCATGTGGGCGGCATGGTCGGCCTGCGCCACCTGGCCTATGCGTGGATGGGCGCCACCTACGAATTCGGCTCGTTGCCCGGCGAATTCCTCTACGAGTACATCAAGGACATCCGCAGTTTTGCAGGGATGGTCGCCGTCATCGAAACCTATCGTTTCCTGCGCCGGCGCGTGCAGGGTGAAGCGAGCTTGCTCGGCGTGCCCGATTCGGGAGTTCCGCTCGAACCGGTCGAGCGGCCGGACCGGTTCCTGGTGCGCAAGCTGGGGCGGGAATTCCTTGTCCCGGCGGCCGATATCGAATGGCTGCAGGCCTCGGGCAACTACGTCAACCTGAGGGTCAATGGCCGCGACTATCCGCTGCGCAGCACGATCGCAGGCATCGAGGAGCGCCTCGACCCGCGCCGGTTCGTGCGCGTGCACCGCAGCTACATCGTCAACCTGGACCGGGTCGCCTCGATCGAGCCGCTCGATTCCGGCGACGCGCGCCTGCACATGAAGGACGCGGCGACGGTACCGTGCAGCCGGCGCTTCCGGGCCGGCCTGCGCGAGCGGGCGGCCGCCGGCGAGCTGCAGGGGGCCGCCTGACGGCGCAGGCCGCGCCATGTGCGGATTTGCTATCCTTCGCGACCCCAATCGCACTGCCCAATGACCGTGATCGAGACCAATCCAATCCATGCCAGCATCGACGACCTGAAGAACCGGCTGCTTTCGCTCAGGGGGTATCTTTGACTTCGATGTAAAGGCAGAGCGCCTCGAGGAAGTCGGTCGCGAACTCGAGAATCCGGACATCTGGAACGATCCCGCGCGTGCCCAGGAACTGGGCAAGGAACGCGCCCAGCTCGAACGCGTCGTCAATGGCATCGTCGAACTGACCCAGGGCCTCGACGACGCGGCCGAAATGCTCGAACTCGGGGAGGCGGAGAACGACGAGGCCGTGATCGAAGGCGTTGGCGCCGATGTCGGCAAGATCGCGACGCGGGTGGAAAAGCTCGAATTCCAGCGCATGTTTTCCGGCCAGATGGATGCCAACAGCGCGTTCGTCGACATCCAGGCGGGCGCCGGCGGCACCGAGGCGCAGGACTGGGCCGAGATGCTCCTGCGCATGTACCTGCGCTGGGCCGAGGACAAGGGCTGGAAGACCGAGATCCTCGAGGCATCCGCCGGCGAGGTGGCAGGCATCAAGAGCGCGACCTTCAAGGTCGAGGGCGACTACGCCTACGGCTGGCTGAAGACCGAGATCGGCGTGCACCGGCTCGTGCGCAAGTCGCCGTTCGATTCCGACAACCGCCGGCATACCAGCTTCACCTCGGTGTTCGTCTCGCCGGAAGTCGATGACAACATCGACATCGAGATCAACCCGGCCGACCTGAAGACCGATGTCTATCGCTCCTCGGGCGCCGGCGGCCAGCACGTCAACAAGACCGAATCGGCCGTTCGCATCACCCATGTGCCGACCGGGGTCGTGGTGGCCTGCCAGACCGGGCGCTCGCAGCATGCCAATCGCGACAATGCGATGAAGATGCTGCGCGCCAAGCTGTATGAGCTCGAGGTACAGAAGCGCAACGCCGAAAAGGATGCGCTGGAGGCGACCAAGTCCGACATCGGCTGGGGCAGCCAGATCCGCAACTATGTCCTCGACCAGAGCCGCATCAAGGACCTGCGCACCGGCATCGAGCGCACCGATACACAGCGCGTCCTCGACGGCGATCTCGACGAATTCATCGAGGCCAGCCTGAAGTCCGGTCTCGAGGCGGGCGCAAAGCGCAGCGACGCCTGAGCGATCGACGCCCTTCCCGGATTGCCGGAAAGGGCGTCGCGCGGGGATGACGGCCTATTTGGGCGTCGAGAGATCGGGGCGATGCACGTACACCGTGTAGTCCACGCCTTCGATCGTGTTGCTGAACTGCTTCATGGTATCCGCGGCATCGGACTCCGATCCCAGCGACTTGGCCAGGATCTTCATCAGCGAGGGATCCGGATCGGCCATGTCCGCGTAGCTTTTCATCGGCGTCACGATGTTCATGGCGCTCCTGCCGCCGATTCCGTAGGAGATTTCGTACGGATAGGCCCATTTTTCATCTTCCACCGCCTTCTGGATCTTGTTCATGGCTTCCATGCGGTCGCGGTAGGTGCCTGGCTTCGTGGTGTAGCTCGAAACCCCGAAGTACCTGTAGTCGGGGCTCTCGATCCAGTGGCTGTGCTTGGTGTCGGTCTCCGCGAAATAGTGTTCCGCGCGGCCGGTGAACGGCCCGACCTGCTCTTCGTAGGCTTCATTCGCCTTGGCCTGCAATTCCCAGGCTTCGATGCTGTCCATGTCCTTCCAGGTGTGCTGTCCGGACCGGATCACGAAGTGGCCGAGGTCACTACCGACGACGGGCTGGTAGATCTGCCAGCTGATCTTCTCGCCGGCGGACTTGCGCCAGGCTGCGTACTTCCTGATGGCTGCCTCGAACTGGCTTGACTGGCCTTCCTTGGGCCAGATCACCCAGATGGTCGCGATGGTGCCCGGCGCCTCCATGGCCTTTTCCGGCTTCTTCTTGTCCTGGGCCACTGCGGAAGTTGCGAGAAACATCAGCAGGAACGAAGCCAGCATCGCCTTGAATGCTGGATGGAGATAACGAGTATTCATGAGTCGTCCTCCCGGATTGATGAGTCAATCTCCCCGCCTGGCGGCGAGCGTCGCCAGTGCAACGGGATTGCGAGTATAGCGACCAAAATTTGTGCATGGATCGCGCGAAATCCGGAGCCGTTTCGCGCTATTATTCAAGGCTTTGCTGTCACTTCCCGGATGTGCGGTTCGGGCGGCTGGCGGCACCGGTTACCGATCGATTTTCCTGCAGGCGGTCCCCCATGACGGCAAACACCCCTCCCGACCATCCCGAAGCAGCGGGCGCCGACGCCTCCCTGCCCGTCGACGAGAACAAGCTGATCGCCGAACGCCGGGAAAAATTGCGCGGGCTGCGCGAGAAGGGCAATGCGTATCCGAATGACTTCAGGCTCGATGCATTCGCGGGCGATCTGCAGGAGGAATTCGCCGACGCCGCGCGCTGGGATGCCGATGCCGTTTCCTCCGCTTCGCGCAGGGTGCGCGTGGCAGGACGCATGCTGGCCAGGCGCATCATGGGCAAGGCCAGCTTCGTGCAGATCCAGGACATGACCGGACAGATCCAGTTGTTCCTGCAGGCCGCCACGCTCGGTGATGGCTATGCCGACTTCAAGGGATGGGATGTCGGCGACATCGTCGGCGCCGAAGGCGAACTGATGCGCACGCGCACCGGTGAATTGTCGATCAAGGTCGATACGCTGCGCCTGCTGACCAAGTCGCTGCGACCCCTGCCGGACAAATGGCATGGCCTGGCCGACATCGAGCAGCGTTACCGTCAGCGCTATGTCGACCTGATCGTGACGGAGGAATCGCGCAAGACCTTCGTGCTGCGTTCGCAGGCCATACGCTTCATGCGCCAGTGGCTGGAAGCTCCGTCGCGGCGATTCATGGAAGTCGAAACGCCGATGATGCAGATCATTCCCGGTGGCGCGACGGCTCGACCGTTCGTTACCCATCACAACGCGCTCGATCTCGACCTGTACCTGCGTGTCGCTCCCGAGCTCTACCTCAAGCGCCTGGTCGTGGGTGGTTTCGAGCGTGTCTACGAGATCAACCGGAATTTCCGCAACGAAGGCGTTTCGACCCGGCACAATCCCGAATTCACCATGCTCGAGCTTTACCAGGCCTATGCGAGCTATCACGAGATCATGGACCTCACCGAGGGGCTGCTGCGCGAGACGGCGCAGTCCACGCTGGGGCGCACGGCGCTGGCCTGGGAAGGCAGGGACATCGATCTGGGCCCGGCCTTCAGGCGCTGGCGCATGGATGACGCAGTGCTGGAGCACAACCCGGAAATCGGGCGCGGACAGCTGCGCGACCGCGATGCGATGGCGGCCCATTGCGCGCGCCTCGGCATCCAGGTGAAGCCGGACCAGGGCTGGGGCAGGATGCTGCTGGCGATCTTCGAGGAGACCGTCGAATCGAGCCTGGTCCAGCCCACCTTCATCACCGCGCATCCGGTTGAAGTCTCTCCCCTGGCGCGCGAATGCGACGACGATCCCGGCATCACCGATCGCTTCGAGCTGTTCATCGGCGGCAAGGAAATCGCCAACGGCTTCTCCGAGCTCAACGATCCGGAGGACCAGGCGGCGCGTTTCCAGGCCCAGGTCGACGCCATGGCTGCAGGCGACGACGAAGCCATGCACTTCGACGCCGACTACATCCGGGCGCTCGAGTACGGCATGGCACCCACCGGAGGCCTCGGGGTGGGTATCGACCGCTTCGTCATGCTGCTTGCCGATGTCGCATCGATCCGCGACGTTTTGCTGTTCCCGTACATGCGGCCGCAGGGCTAGGCCCGGTCTCGCGACCGAGTGGCTATCCGGCCCGGGAATGGCGTCACGGATTCCTGTGTCGCAAGGGGTCGCATTGGCCTAACATGGGCATCCAGTGTGATAGCCTTCCATGCACCATAGCCATGGGCGTGTTCGGGCACTTTCGCGCAGGATACGGCGTTCGCGCCCCTGTTCGTCGGCAGCCCCCGAACCATGGTCGGATTCCGTGGCTCGGGACTTGGTGGAGAAAGTGGTGTGAACGTACTGATCGTCGACGATCAACCATCAGCAAGAACGATGCTTCGACACGTCGTCGAGGGGATCGGTCCGGTCGTGCACGTGTCCGATTTCGGCAACCCGATCGATGCCTTGCACTGGTCCGAAAGCAACAGTACGGACCTGCTTCTGCTTGACTACCGCATGCCGGAAATGGACGGGCTGGAGTTTGCCCGGCGCTTCCGCCGCCCCCTTTCGCGTCGCGATGTCCCGATCATCCTGATCAGCGTGGTCGGCGACGAGCCCGTGCGCCAGGCGGCACTGGATGCCGGTGTCATCGATTTCCTGGTCAAGCCCGTGCGTCCGCGCGAACTGCGTTCGCGCTGCAAGAACCTGTTGCAGATGCGTCGCCAGGGCGAGACCGTCAAGGAGCGTGCACGCTCGCTCGAGCAGAAGGTCCTCGAAGGGGTCCAGGAAGTCGAGCAGCGCGAACGCGAGATGCTGTTCCGCCTGGCCAAGGCGATCGAATACCGGGATTTCGGCACCGGCGCACACCTGTTGCGCATGGCGAGGTATTCCGAACTGATCGCCGAAGAGGTGGGCATGCCGGAGGAAGACGTACGCATCCTGACCCTCGCGGCCCCCCTGCACGACATCGGCAAGATCGGCGTGCCGGACTCCATCCTCCTCAAGCGCGGCAGCCTGACCGACGAGGAGATGGCCGCCATGCGCAAGCATCCACTGATCGGCTTCGAGATCCTCCGCGACAGCCAGAGCCGCTTCGTCCAGACCGGCGCCCAGATCGCCCTGCGCCACCACGAGCGCTGGGATGGCAGCGGTTACCCGGACGGCCTCAAGGGCGAGCAGATCCCCCTGAACGCGCGCATCGTGGCCATTGCAGATGTATTCGATGCGCTGACTTCCGAGCGTCCGTACAAACGGGCCTGGAGCAACCAGGAGTCGTTCAGCTACCTGAAAGAGCATGCTGGCACGCTATTTGATAGCAATTGTGTCGAGGTTCTGCTGGCCAACAAGGCTCGCATTGCCGACATCCAGCAAGCCAACCTGGCGCCACCAGGCTTCGGATTCTGAGAATCCGGGGGTTGCGCCGAGGGAGCCTCCCTGCATGCGGTCAACACTGGAAAACCTGAGATCCCGATTCGAGAAGCGGCCCGACAGCGAGCACGGGCAGGCGTTCGTGCGTCTCGCTATCGTCGGGCTCTGGCTGATTTACCTGCTTGGCGCGGCATCGACCCAGGGATTCAACGGTCCGACCCTGCCGCGGGCCATGCTGATCCTGTTCGTGGAAACCTGCGTGGGCGCCGGCATCCTCGTGCACATGGCGTTCAATCCGGGTGTGTCCCATGGCCGCCGCTGGATCGGCATGGTCAGCGACTATGCCGCCATGGGCGCGATGATGACACTGGGCGCGCAGCTGGCACCGCTTTACGTCATCTACCTGTGGGTGACCATTGGCAACGGCCTGCGCTACGGGCCGAGCTATCTTTTCGCTGCGGTCAGCCTGGCCGTGGGGTCGTTCCTGTTCGTCATCCTCGGCACCCCGTACTGGCTGGAAAACGCACCATTGGCCTGGGGCCTGCTGGGCGGACTGATCCTCATCCCGGGCTACCTGACCTCGCTGTTGCGCGCATTGACCCAGGCAACGGCGGAAGCGCGCCGCGCCAACGAGGCCAAGAGCCTGTTCGTGGCCAACATGAGCCACGAGTTCCGTACCCCGCTCAACGGCATCGTCGGCATGTCCGAACTGCTCGCCACGACCCGCCTCAGCGCGGAGCAGCGCGAATTCGCCGAAGTGATGCAGGCATCGGCGCGTTCCCTGCTGACCCTGATCGAGGATGTCCTCGACATCTCCAAGATCGAGGCCGGAAAACTCAAGCTGAAGACCGCCGAATTCGGGCTGGCGGAATTGATGCGCAGCGTCCAGCTGATGTTGCAGCCGACGGCTGTCAACAAGGGCCTTCGTTTCGAGATCAGCGTCGGCGAATCGGTACCCGACAATCTCAGCGGCGATGTCGACCACCTGCGGCAGATCCTGGTCAACCTGGTGTCGAACGCGGTCAAGTTCACCGAGCAGGGCGAGGTGATCGTCGAGGTTTCCCTGCGCTCTCCGATGGTGGACAACCGGGTGCCCCTGCGGTTCTCGGTCCGCGACACGGGCGTCGGCATTCCACTCGAGGCGCAAGGCCGGATATTCCACGCGTTCGAACAGGCCGACCGCGGCCATTCGCGCCAGTTCGGCGGCACCGGGCTGGGGACGACGATCGCCAAGTCGCTGACCGAACTTCTCGGCGGCACCATTTCCTTCGAGAGTACGCCGGGTGCCGGCTCGCATTTCTGGGTCGATATCGAGCTCCGGCGCAGCGCGGAGTCCGGCCGGCCGAACCTGACCGAGGTCGCCACATCCGGCAAGAACGTCATTGCCTTCGCGGACCCGTTCGTGCGTCATCGTGCACGCGTGCGCAGCCTCAACCTGCTCGTCGCCGATGACCAACCGGCCAACCTGACGGTGCTCAGGAAGATGCTCGAGAAGGCCGGGCACCAGGTGCGCTCGGTCATCAGCGGCGATGAAGCCCTGACCGCCATAGAAAACAACCGTTTCGACGCGGTCATCATCGACCTGCACATGCCGGGCATCAGCGGAATCGATGCCATCAAGCAGGCGCGGGTCATGCAGGCGGGCAGCGAGCGAACCCCGTTCCTGGTGCTCAGCGCCGACGCCACCGCCGACACGATGCGTGACGCGGAGCGGGCCGGCGCGCGAGCCTTCCTGACCAAGCCGATTTCAGTGCCGAGACTGCTCGATACGCTCGCCGATATCGCGCTGGGCACCGGCACGACGATGGTGAAGGCGATCGAAGAAGATGCCGGCGTGGCAACCGATGAGGTGATATCGCACGAAGTCCTCGAGGAACTCGCGGAAATGCAGTTGGGCGGCGCGTTTCTTGAAACATTCGTGGACGAGTGCCTGCGCGATTCGGTGCGTTGCATCGCCGGCCTCGAGAAGTCGGCCGAGACCGAACAATGGGACACATTTCGCGAGCAATGCCACGCCCTGAAGGGAGTTGCCGGGAACATGGGCGCAGTCAAGCTGGCGCATGTCGCTTCCGAGGCCATGCGCATGGGCAATTGGGAGCTGGTGCGCGAATGGCGCGCCTCGGTGGATGATCTGACGGTGCAACTGGAACGTGCGCGGAATGCGCTCAAGCTCTCGGTCGGAAGCAGAAAAAGCGAGGCGGAGCCCGATCATCACTGACCGGCTCCGCCCTGCACACTCGAAAAACCCCGAAGTCTGGCTGCTACTGGGCAGCGACTGCTGACGCGAACTCCGGCGTGAGGGACTGCTGCGTCGCGTTCGGGCGCTTTTCCTGGGCGCGCACCAGGCGCTCCATGGTGCGCAGGGATTTCTCGCCCAGTTGCATGGCCGTATCGACCCAGACCTCCGTCACCTGCATCAGTTCGATCAGGTTGACCGGCTGGGCGATCTCGCGGACCCGGTTCATGGCGCCGCGGGCGTGCGAAATGCGCTGGTTGCGGCGGATGAACTCGTGCACGGCCTGGACACCCTCGCCCTTCGGAACGAGGATGTCGACGATGCCCATCCGGTGCAGTTCCTCGCTCGAGTAGACCGCGCCATTGAGCATCATCTCTTCGGCGGATTTCGGCGCGATCCGCTTGCACAGGAACGAATAGGCGCCCATGCCCGGGAACAGGTCGAACAGCACCTCCGGGAAACCCATGCCGACGCCTTCCTCGGCGATGATGGTCTGGCAGGACAATGCGGCCTCGAAGCCACCTCCGAGCGCGTCGCCCTGGACCAGGGCAATGCTGTGCGCATTGCGGTTCAGATGGGCATGGAAGGCGTAGACGCCTTCGACGCATTGGCGCGCATAGGCCAGCAGGTGTTCGCGGTTGCGTTCGCGGATCAGCCGGCAGAAAAGGTTGAGATCACCGCCCAGATTGAAGACATCGGCATCGGAGGCAAGGACCACGTGCGCGAGTCGCGAATCCGATGTCGCGGCGATCGTGGTGAGCCTGTCGGCGGCGCGCTTCTGGAATTCGCGGATTTCACGGATCAGTTGTGGTGAGAAACACGCCCGGTAGCCGCTGGCCAGGGGAAAATGCTGGGCATGCATGAAGCACCAATGGGTATTGGAGGCCAGATCTTCCTGTGAACGCAGGAGGCGATAGTCTTGGTCACGACGGAGCATTTCGATGGCGGTCATGGGGCGGTTCCTTTTGGACTTATTGCCGCCTTCCGGATCGCGCGGGATGAGCGGCAGGTGCTCAACGCCAAGAGAACACACTCCCCTGGAATGCGTCTGCGATCGCATTCAGTTTAGCGCAAATCTTGACATTCGCCAGCAAAGCAGCTAGTCACATTGTGTGACGCAGAGCACACTTTCATAAGGGCAATTCACATAAGTAACGGGGTTCGTCCGGAAGTTGCCCGATTTGGCCCGATTCGTGCTGATTCGTGTTCGGAATGTCGCCTGCGCGCCTGCTTGCCGCCGACCGTGGCGGGGCATGGTCCGGAGGGCGCGAATGGCAGGGTCCTGCATGGGGAAAAGTGAATGAGTCTAGATTCGCCGGAGCGGTACCTGCGACACGCGCGAATGCCGATACGGTCCATCCTGCTTATCAGCATGGGTCCGCACTCCTGGGTTTCCGAGGTCGAGAACATCTCGGCAACCGGCGCGCTGGCGCTGCGCCCGGAGGACTGGAAGGCCGGTGCGGGCGAGCGTTGCGTGCTCGACCTGCTGGTTGGCGACGACCTGCACATCCACCTCGAGGCCAACGTCACCCGGGTCACTGCCAGCCACGTGGGATTCGCCTATACGCATATCCCGGAGGACAAGGAGCATCTGCTCTGGGGCCTGCTCGGTCAATTTGCCGATCATCTCGACAGGCCGCATGATCCGGCGGAGAACGGCTGAGCGGGCCGGATGCCCGTCGGTGGGCCTGGCCGCCCCATGAAGGGCGGCGCGGCCACGGTCAGGAATTGACCCTGCTGGTCAGAAGCGCGCTCAGCTGGCTTTGGCCGGAGGGTCGCGCAGCTCGCGGCGCAGGATCTTGCCGACATTCGTCTTTGGCAGGGAGTCGCGGAACTCGATGTACTTGGGTTGCTTGTATCCGGTCAGTTCGGTGCGGCAATGGGCCCGGATCGCTTCCTCGGTCAGCTTGGGGTCCTTCTTGACGATCACCAGCTTGACGGCTTCGCCTGATTTTTCGTCCGGCACGCCGATGGCAGCGACTTCCAGGATCCCTGGCATCGATGCCACGACGTCCTCGATTTCGTTGGGATACACATTGAAGCCGGAGACCAGGATCATGTCCTTCTTGCGATCGACGATGTAGAAGAAGCCATTCTCGTCCATCCGCGCGATGTCGCCGGTATGCAGCCAGCCCTGCGCATCGATGATCTTTGCCGTTTCTTCCGGCCGGTTCCAGTATCCCTTCATGACCTGCGGCCCGCGGACACAGAGTTCGCCGGTTTCGCCGGTTGGCAGCACCTGGCCATCGTCACTCTGGATGTTGACTTCGGTGGACGAGATCGGCAGCCCTATAGAGCCGTTGTATTCGGCGATATCGATGGGATTGATGCAGACGGCAGGAGAGGTTTCGGTCAGGCCATAGGCCTCGGCGAGGGTCGAACCCGTTACCTTCTTCCAGCGTTCCGCGACCGATCGCTGCACGGCCATGCCGCCGCCGAGTGTCATGCGCAGTTTCGAGAAATCCAGTTGCTCGAAGCCCGGCGTATTGAGCAAGCCGTTGAACAGCGTATTGACGCCGGTGATGCTGGTATAGCGGATGCGACCGAGCTCGGCGACGAACCCGGTCATGTCGCGAGGATTGGTGATCAGGTAGTTGAGGCCGCCGATCTTCATGAAGGTCAGGCAGTTCGCCGTAAGCGCGAAGATATGGTAGAGCGGAAGAGCGGTGATGATGACCTCTTCGCCCTCGGTCATGTCGCCACTGATCCATGCGCTTGCCTGCTGCATGTTCGCGATCATGTTGCGATGGGTCAGCATCGCCCCCTTGGCGACTCCGGTGGTGCCGCCGGTGTACTGCAGGAAGGCGATATCCGTAGCGGCGACATCGGCCATGACGGCCTTGTTGGCGGCGCCCTTGCGTAGCGCGTCCTTGAACCGCGTGGCGCCGGGGATGTCGAACGCAGGCACCATCTTCTTGATGTGCCTGACGGCGAAGTTGGTGATCATGCCCTTGGGGAAACCAAGCATGTCGCCGAGAGCCGTCGTTATGACGTGCTCGACGGGCGTATCCCTGCAAACGCTGGCAACGGTATGGGCGAAATTGTCGAGTACGATGATCGCCCTGGCGCCGGAGTCTTCCAGCTGGTGCTTGAGCTCCCGGGGGGTGTACATCGGATTCGTGTTGACCACGACCATGCCGGCGCGAAGGGCACCGCAGATGGCAATGGGATATTGCAGCACGTTCGGCATCATCATCGCGATGCGATCGCCCTTGACGCACTTGAGGTCGTTGACGAGAAAGCTCGCGAACTGCTGGCTCAGGCGATCCAGGTCGCCATAGCTGATCGTCCGACCCATGTTCGAAAACGCCGGTCGATGCCGGAACCTGTCGAAGCAACTGTCGAGCAGGGCCACGATCGACTGATATTGTTCGAGATCGATTTCCGCAGGGACGCCCTTGGGATAGTTCTTCAACCACGGTCTGTCATTGTTGCCTGTCATGCGCCCTCCAGTTCTGCCTGCTGCACGTATCGTCGTGCCTGCCTCGCGCAAGATCCCGTGTCGCCCGGTGCCGTACGGATGCGTATTCTCCCTGATTGCAACACATGCGCGGAACAGGCATCAAGGGCGGTGCATCGTCCCTGTGCTGCCTGAACCGTCGCCTGCGATCCCTTCAGGAGCCAGCATCATGCCCCCACTGCCACCGGTTTCTCCATGCCTTCGCCGCAACGGCCTGTTGCGGCTCGCGTTCGCGACCGTCGCATGGTGCGCGTTGTGCCTGGTCATGTCGGCCTGCTCGCGGCCCTCCGACGAGCAGGAGCTTCGAATGGCCATCGATGACATGCAATCGGCAATGGAGGCGGGCCAGCCACGCCAGTTCATGGATCACGTGGCCGATGACTTCACCGGGGCCGACGGGACGCTGGATCGGGCGTCGCTGCATAATCTGCTTCGCGCTCAGGTACTTGCGAATGCCCGTATCGGCATTAGCCTGGCCTCGGTCGAGGTCGAACTGCACGGCGGGGAGCGGGCAACAGTCCACGCGACGGTTACCCTAGCGGGCGGAAACGGTCGGTGGCTGCCCGAGCGCGGGTCCGTCTACCGGATCACCAGCGGCTGGCGCAAGGCAGGCGGCGACTGGCGTTGCATCAATGCGCAATGGGATCGCGCATTGTAGCGGGTGCCTCGCGGCACCCGCCGATTTTCCCACGGTCGCCTCAGGCTGCCTTTCCGGACTTCGCGAGCTGGCGCAGTACGTAGGGAAGGATGCCGCCATGCCGGAAGAAATCCCGTTCCTTCGGCGTGGCCAGCAGCACGTCGACCTTGAATTCCTTCTTCTTGCCATCCTTGGCGGTGGCGACGACGGTGGCCTCGGGTGAGGCGCCATCTTCGAGGCCGACGATGTCGAAGCGCTCGCGCCCGGTCAATCCGAGCGATTTGGCGCTTTCCCCCGCCCTGAACTGGCAGGGCAGGACGCCCATGCCGACCAGGTTGGAGCGGTGGATGCGTTCGAAGCTTTCCGCGATCACCGCCTTCACGCCGAGCAGCAGGGTGCCCTTGGCTGCCCAGTCGCGCGACGAGCCGGTACCGTATTCCTTGCCGGCAATGACCACCAGCGGCGTTCCTTCGGCCTTGTACTTCATGGCGGCGTCGTAGATCGGGAGTTCCTCGCCGGAAGGGATGTGCACGGTGAAGCCGCCCTCGACGCCGTCGAGCATCAGGTTCTTGATGCGGATGTTGGCGAACGTGCCGCGCACCATCACGTCGTCGTTGCCGCGGCGCGAGCCATAGGAATTGAAGTCCTTGGGCTGCACGCCGTGGTTGACCAGGTAGCGGCCGGCAGGCGAATCCTTCTTGATCGATCCGGCGGGGGAAATGTGGTCGGTGGTGATCGAATCGCCGAACAGGCCAAGGACACTCGCGCCGTGGATGTCGCTGATGGTGCCGACATCCATGGTCATGCCGTCGAAATAGGGCGGGTTCTTCACGTAGGTCGAATCGTCCCAGGCGTACTGGTTGCCGTCCGGCGAAGCGATGTGGTTCCAGCGCGAATCACCCTTGAAGACATCGGCGTAGTTCGACTTGAACATTTCCGGGTTGATCGCGCCGGCGATGGTGTCGCTGACTTCCTTGTTGGTGGGCCAGATGTCCTTCAGGTAGACCGGCTTGCCGTCCTTGCCGACGCCCAGCGGATCGGTCTCGAGGTTGATGTCGATCGTGCCGGCCAGGGCATAGGCGACCACCAGCGGCGGCGAGGCGAGGTAGTTCATCTTGACCTCGGGATGCACGCGACCTTCGAAGTTGCGGTTGCCCGAGAGCACCGAAGCGACCGCGAGGTCACCCTCGGCGATCTCCTTGCTGATCTCCGCGGGCAGCGGTCCGGAGTTGCCGATGCAGGTCGTGCAGCCGTAGCCCACCACATAGAAGCCGACTTTCTCGAGTTCATGCAGGAGTCCGGTCTTCTTGAGGTAATCGGTCACCACCAGTGAGCCCGGGCCGAGTGAAGGTTTCACCCAGGGCTGGGAATTGAGTCCGAGCGCCGCCGCTTTCTTCGCCAGCAAACCGGCCGCCAGCATGACCGCCGGGTTCGAGGTGTTCGTGCACGAGGTGATCGCCGCAATGACCACGGCGCCATCGCGCAGTGGCGCCTTCGGCACGTGGGGACCGGTGGCACAGGCGCTCGCGTCGTGGCCGACGGCGGTCGAGCCACCTTCGCCCTCGAATCGGCCGACCGTGACGTCGCGCGGCTTGCGGCCCACGGTCAGCCCGGCCAGGGCTGCCTCGAAGCTCTTCTGCATGTCGCCGAGGAGGACGCGATCCTGTGGACGCTTGGGACCCGCCATGGAAGGCTTCACGGTGGCGAGGTCCAGCTCCATCGTCGAACTGAACTCGGCAGGCGGGGAGTTTTCGTCGTGCCAGAGCTCCTGTGCTTTGGCGTAGGCCTCGACCAGGGCGATCTGTTCCTCGCTGCGCCCGGAAAGGCGCAGGTAGCTGATCGACTCGGCATCGACCGGGAAGATGCCGCAGGTCGCTCCGTATTCGGGTGCCATGTTGGCGATGGTCGCGCGGTCGGCCAGCGGCAGGTGCTTGAGTCCACTGCCGAAGAATTCCACGAACTTGCCCACCACGCCGTGCTTGCGCAGCATCTGGGTAACGGTGAGGACGAGGTCGGTGGCGGTGACGCCCTCGCCGAGCCTGCCGGTCAGCTTGAAGCCGACAACCTGTGGAATCAGCATCGAGGACGGCTGGCCAAGCATGGCGGCCTCGGCTTCGATGCCGCCGACTCCCCAGCCGAGCACGCCGAGGCCATTGATCATGGTGGTATGCGAATCGGTGCCGAACACCGTATCCGGGAAGGCCCAGTCGGCGCCGTCCTTCTTGCCGGTCATGACCACGCGGGCCAGGTGCTCCAGGTTGACCTGGTGAACGATGCCGGTCCGCGGTGGCACCACCTTGAAGTTGTTGAAGGCCTTCTGGCCCCAGCGCAGGAAGGCATAGCGTTCCTGGTTGCGCTCGAATTCGATCTCGACGTTTTCGTCCAGCGAATGCACGGAGCCGAACGAGTCGACCTGGACGGAATGATCGATGACCAGTTCCGCGGGCACCAGCGGATTGATCAGGGTCGGATCGCCACCAAGGGCGACCATCGCGTCACGCATGGCGGCGAGGTCGACGACGCAGGGAACGCCGGTGAAGTCCTGCAGGACCACGCGCGTGGGCATGAAGGAGATTTCGGTTGACGGTTCGGCCTTGGCCTGCCAGTTGGCCACTGCTGAGATCTCCTTTTCGGTCACGTCCACGCCATCCTCATGACGAAGCAGGTTCTCGAGCAGGATCTTCATCGAATACGGGAGCTTCCTGATGTCGAAGCGTTTGCCGAGACGGGCAAGACTCGCGTAGCGGTATTTTTTCCCGTTGACCTCGAGAGTGTCGTGGGTCGAGAAGCTGTCTTTCATGGGAATTCTCCTGGCTGAGAAGGGGAGGGCCTGTGCAGGCCAGTCCGGCGATGCCTATCGTATCGCGAAGCGACACGGCCGGTCCGGCCATGGCGGAACCCGGCGGCGGCCGGAGTCGGCTTGCGCATGCTGATCCCTGCGCATCCCGGACCCTTGCGGATTGCAGGAAATGCGCGAAAACCGCTAAAATTGCGTGCTACGGGAGCGCCATTCGGTGTTTCCGGAGTCCCCCCGATTTTCCCGCTGCGCATTCCATGGCGACGCCGAGACATCCACCGGGATGTCGGCATGGCGCCTCCCTTCCGACCGTTCAATGGACGAAATTTCATGCTCAAGAACTACCGCGAACATGTGGCCGAGCGCGCCGCGCTGGGTATTCCGCCGCTTCCCCTCTCCGCGCAGCAGACCGCCGCGGTCATCGAACTGCTGAAAGCGCCGGCGCCGGTCGACGGCGAGTTCCTGCTCGAACTGCTCACCCACCGTGTTCCGGCTGGCGTCGATGAGGCGGCCAAGGTCAAGGCGTCGTACCTGGCCGCGCTCGCATTCGGCAGCGAAACCTGCGCCCTGATCCCGCCGGCCAGGGCCGTCGAGCTGCTTGGCACGATGCTTGGCGGCTACAACATCCATCCGCTGGTCGAGCTGCTCGATGACGCAAAGCTCGGAGCGATTGCCGCCGAAGCACTGAAGAAAACGCTGCTCATGTTCGACGCCTTCCATGATGTCAAGGAAAAGGCCGACAAGGGCAATGAGCACGCGCGCAGCGTATTGCAGAGCTGGGCCGATGCCGAATGGTTCACCAGTCGCCCCGAGGTGCCGCAGTCGCTGACGGTCACCGTGTTCAAGGTCAGTGGCGAAACCAACACCGACGACCTGTCCCCGGCGCCTGATGCGACCACCCGGCCCGATATCCCGCTGCATGCGCTGGCCATGCTCAAGAACAAGCGCGAGGGCATCACGCCTGAAGAGGACGGCAAGCGCGGTCCTGTCGCGTTCATCGAGTCACTCAAGGCAAAGGGCAACCTGGTCGCCTATGTGGGCGATGTGGTCGGTACCGGATCGAGCCGCAAATCGGCGACCAACTCGGTGCTGTGGTTCACCGGCGAGGACATTCCGTTCATACCGAACAAGCGCTTCGGCGGCGTCTGCCTTGGCAACAAGATCGCGCCGATCTTCTACAACACGATGGAAGACGCCGGTGCCTTGCCGATCGAACTCGACGTCAGCCAGATGAACATGGGTGATGAGGTCGAGTTGCGCCCGTTCGAGGGCAAGGCCCTGAAGAACGGTGAGGTGATCGCGGAATTCAAGGTCAAGTCCGAGGTGCTGTTCGACGAAGTTCGTGCCGGTGGCCGCATTCCGCTGATCATCGGCCGCGGCCTGACGGCGAGGGCGCGCGAGGCACTTGGCCTTCCGCCTTCGACCCTGTTCCGCCTGCCGGAGAACCCGGCCAGCAGCAGCAAGGGGTTCACCCTGGCGCAGAAGATGGTCGGCCGCGCCTGCGGATTGCCGGAAGGCAAGGGCATCCGCCCCGGAACCTATTGCGAGCCGCGCATGACCTCGGTCGGATCGCAGGACACGACCGGCCCGATGACGCGCGACGAGCTCAAGGACCTGGCCTGCCTTGGCTTCAGCGCCGATCTGGTCATGCAGTCGTTCTGCCACACCGCGGCGTATCCGAAGCCTGTCGACGTCGCGATGCACCACGAGTTGCCCGAATTCATCAGCACGCGTGGCGGCATTCCGCTGCGCCCGGGCGACGGCATCATCCACTCCTGGCTCAACCGCATGCTGCTTCCCGACACGGTGGGCACCGGAGGCGATTCGCATACGCGGTTTCCGATCGGCATCTCGTTCCCGGCGGGCTCGGGCCTGGTCGCCTTCGCCGCAGCCACCGGCGTGATGCCGCTGGACATGCCGGAGTCCGTGCTCGTGCGCTTCAAGGGCGAATTGCAGCCCGGCGTGACCCTGCGCGACCTGGTCAACGCGATTCCGCTGCAAGCGATCAAGGACGGCTTGCTGACGGTCGAGAAGAAGGGCAAGAAGAACATCTTCTCGGGGCGCATTCTCGAGATCGAAGGACTGCCGAACCTCAAGGTCGAGCAGGCCTTCGAGTTGTCCGATGCATCGGCCGAGCGCTCCGCTGCGGGTTGCACGGTCCATCTCGACAAGGCACCGATCATCGAATACATCAACAGCAATGTCGTCATGCTGAAGTGGATGATCGCGCAGGGCTACAAGGACGTGCGCAGCATCACGCGCCGCATCAAGGCGATGCAGGCATGGCTGGCCGATCCGCAGCTGCTGGCGCCGGATGCCGATGCCGAGTATGCCGCCGTGATCGAGATCGACCTGGCCGATGTGCACGAACCGGTTGTCGCCTGCCCGAACGACCCGGATGACGTGAAGACCCTGTCGGACGTCGCCGGTGCCACCATCGACGAAGTCTTCATCGGCTCCTGCATGACCAATATCGGCCATTTTCGCGCGGCGTCCAGGCTGCTCGAAGGCAAGCGCGACATCCCGACCAAGCTGTGGGTCGCGCCACCGACCAAGATGGATGCGGCCGAACTGACCAAGGAGGGGCATTACGGCACCTTCGGCACGGCCGGCGCGCGCATGGAAATGCCCGGCTGCTCGTTGTGCATGGGCAACCAGGCCCAGGTGCGCGAGGGCGCCACGGTATTCTCCACAAGCACGCGCAACTTCCCGAACCGCCTCGGCAAGAATGCAAACGTCTACCTGGGTTCAGCCGAACTCGCTGCCATCTGTTCGCGTCTCGGACGGATCCCGACCAAGGCCGAATACATGGCGGATATCGGCGTCGTCAATGCGAATGGCGAGCAGATCTACCGCTACATGAATTTCGACCAGATTGCGGAGTTCACCGAAATCGCGGACACGGTCGCGGTCTAGCCAGGATCAGTCGCCCGGTTGCATGCAGGCAAGGTCCGGTCCTACGCCGGACCTTGCCCGCAATCTTCATCATCGGTGAATCTTCCTGCGGGGCTGGCCCGCCCGGGTCCGGCTGTTTCCGCCTGTACCTCGCTGTCCGCGCGGCTGGCGAATCCTGAACAGTGCAAATTCTGGACAGGAATGCATGCGATCGCCGATTGGCCTAAAGTAGCCCGAGGACGCTTCAGGGCCCTGCCGGTGCCGGGAGCATGAACGGGCACACGACGCGCCAGGAGGCCGGATTCAATTCATGTCGCCAACCCACGAAAATCGCAGGACTGGTCTGAGCCCGCCCGGCGTGGAGTTTGCCCGCAGCTTGCTTCGCGTGCCCGACATGGGGTCGCTGGGCGCCCTGGCTGCGCAGGAGGCTGCCGGACGGTTCGGCGTCCAGCGCCTCAGCATTTCATGGAGCAGCGAGCGGATTCGCGCGGATGGGCGCAGCGAATCGGCAGGTTGCTCGCCGGATGTCATCCTCGATGGCGCCGATGTGCGCCGGATTCCCCTGTTCAGTGCGCCGAATGGCACGCATGCCGAGCTTGCGTGGAAGCCCGGCGCGCAGGCCTCCCGGGCCAGTCCGGAATGGGAACAGTTCCTCTCCGACGTGGCGCAGGTCGCCGAACGGTTGCTGGAGAGGGATTCGCTCGTTCATTCGGTGCACAGGCTGGAACGTGCCGAGCATGTGCAGCGGGCCCTGTTCGCGATCGCCAACATGGCCAGTTCCGATCTGGAAATGCCGGAAATGCTGCACGGCATCCACGAGATCGTCGGCTGGCTGATGTATGCCGAAAACTTCTACATCGTCCTTTACGAACCGGACCGGGACAGCCTGCGTTTCCTGTATTTCGTCGATACGGTCGATCAGGACATCCTCAATCCCGACGACGAGATCGCGGCCTGTGACCTGCCGAACAGCCTGACCCTGGCGATGCTGCGCAGCGGCGAATCGCAGATGGGACCTTCGGCGCAGATTCGCGAAAGGCTCAAGATCGCACGCGACGACCGGTTTGGCCCCGACAGCGAAGACTGGCTTGGCGTGCCGATGATCGGTGCCGCGGCCATCCGTGGCGCGATCGTCGTGCAGAGCTACCTTCCCGACACTCGTTATTCCGAGGAAGACCGCGCCATCCTCAATTACGTGGCCCAGCACATCCTGACCGCGCTCGAACGCAAGCAGGCCAAGACCGAACTCGAGAAGCGCGTGGCCGAACGCACCCAGGCCCTGGCCAGGGCCATCGATGAGTTGCAGCTGGAGGTGGCCGAGCGACAGCGCGGTGAACGCCTGCAGCGCGCGCTGTTCGGCATCGCCGAATGCGCCGCCGCGGCGGAATCAATGGACGAGTTCTATGCCAGCGTGCATGCCATCGTCGGTGGGCTGCTCAACGCGCGAAACTTCTACATCGCGTTGGTCGCGGATGGTGGCGAAGAGCTCGAGTTCCCCTATTCAGTGGATGAAATCAACCCGGTGCGGCCGCGCCGGCCGATGGCCAACGGCATGACCGAGTACGTGCTCGGCACCGGCCGGGCGCTGCTGGCCAATCGTGCCCGGATCGATGCCCTGGTCGGCTCCGGAAACGTCCAGCGCTTCGGCACGCGCGCCCTCTACTGGCTGGGCGTCCCCTTGATCTGCAGCGAGCGCACTGTCGGCGTGCTGGCCGTGCAGAGCTATTCCGACGATGCGCCGTTCACCGAGCGCGACCAGGAACTGCTGACCTTCGTCGCCTATCACATCGCCAATGGCCTGGAGCGAAAGCGTGCGCAGGATTCGCTGGTCCACGACAACGTCGAGCTGGAGGCGCGCGTGGAGGAGCGCACCCGCGCGCTGGCCCTCGCCAATCGCGACCTGACCGGCCAGATCCTCGAACGTGAACGCATCGAGGCCCGATTGACGCACGAGGCCTTCCACGATGCGTTGACCGGCCTGCCCAATCGCGCGCTGCTGCTGCAACGACTGGGTACGGCGTTGACCCGCTACCAGGCCGACCCCTCCAATCAATATGCCGTGCTTTTCCTCGACCTGGACCGGTTCAAGGTCGTCAACGACAGTGTCGGCCATCTGGTCGGCGATGAAATGCTCAAGCAGGCGGCTCTTCGCCTGGCCAGCTCCTGCGCGCCCTTCATGGTGGCCCGGCTGGGTGGCGACGAGTTCGCCGTCCTCGTCGACAACCTGCCCGATCCGAAACTGGCCGTGGACGTGGCCGAGCGCCTGCTGCAGGGATTGAACGACCCGATCCGCGTCGCCAACAAGGAAATGTTTACTTCGGCCAGCATCGGCATCGCCTATGGCGACGCCCACTACACGCGGGCCGAGGAGTTGCTGCGCGACGCCGATACCGCGATGTACCGGGCCAAGGCCCTCGGACGCCAGCGCCACGAGATTTTCGACGAGAACCTGCGTGCCGAAGCGATGCGCGCCCTGGATCTCGAGGGCGACTTGCGCCACGCCCTGGTGCGCCGCGAGTTCGAGCCGTATTTCCAGTCCATCGTTTCACTTACGACCGGCGAAATCGTGGGCTACGAGGCATTGTTGCGCTGGAACCATCCGACCCGCGGCCTGTTGTTGCCCGGCGATTTCCTCGCCGCGGCCGAGGAGAATGGATGCATCGAGCAGATCGACTGGCAGATGTTCGCGATGGCCTGCGAGCAGGCGCATCGGCTGCCGGACTCGACCTATGTTTCGATCAACGTGTCGGCGCGCAGGCTGCGCGTGCCCGATTTCGACGACATCGCGCTGCGCACCATCCTGGCCAGCGGCCTGCAGCCGGGCAGGGTCCGCCTGGAAGTGACGGAAGGCGCGTTGCTCGACCAGCCCGAACAGATGCGCAGCATCCTGCTGCGCCTTCGGCAGGCCGGTGTACTCGTCCAGCTCGATGACTTCGGAACCGGCTATTCCTCGCTCAGCTACCTGCACAGGTTCCCGATCCATTCGCTCAAGATCGATCGTTCCTTCATTGCCGATCTCGCGGCCCAGGGCAGCAGCCCGGCCGTGGTGCGCGCGATCATCGTGCTGGCCGCGTCCCTCGACGTCGAAGTCATCGGAGAAGGCGTGGAAACGCCGGCGCAGCGCGATGCACTGATCGAGATGGGATGCCGGATTGGCCAGGGTTTCCTGTTTTCGCGCCCGCAGCCGATCGACAGGCTCGTCTGAACGACAAGGGGTGCGCCGGGGTAGCCGTCGTCAGGCAGGGTGTGGCTCGTGGCCAGCCTGCGGGACCATGGCCTGACGCGTTAGAATCGGCATCCCCCGCATGCACCGAAAAGCCGCCATGAGTACGACTGCCCAGAGCCTGCCCGCCAGTGAAGCCACCAGCGACGCCGCCCCGCTGCGGTTCGTGACGGCAGCGAGCCTGTTCGATGGCCACGACGCCGCGATCAACATCATGCGGCGGCTGATCCAGGCGCAGGGTGCCGAGGTGGTCCACCTCGGCCACAACCGAGCGGTCGAAGACGTGGTGCGCGCCGCCCTGCAGGAGGACGCCGACGCGATCGCGCTGTCGTCCTACCAGGGCGGCCATGTCGAGTATTTCAAGTACATGGTCGACATGCTCAGGGAGCGCGGTGCATCCCACATCCGCGTATTCGGCGGCGGTGGCGGCACCATCACCCCGGAGGAAATCCGCGAACTGCAGGACTACGGCGTCGAGCGCATCTACCACCCGAACGACGGCATGCACCTCGGCCTCGTCGCGATGATCGAGGATGTGGTTGCGCGCGCTGCGCGCGCGCGGGATTCGGGATTGGGGATTCGGGATTTGGAAAGCGCATCGAGCGCAGCAGATGCGAATATTGATGACGAAATATCGGTAGGGCGCGTCCTCACCGCCATCGAAAATGGAGAGTACAGCGAAACCGAACTGGTCAAGTTGCGCAAACATTGGGCAGGTTCTCGCGCTACCGAATCCCGAATCCCGAATCCCGAATCCCGCCGGCGCGGCGCGCCGGTCATCGGCATCACGGGCACCGGCGGCGCCGGCAAGTCGAGCGTGGTCGATGAGCTGCTGCTGCGCTTCCTGCACGCGTTCCCGAAGATGCGCATCGCCGTGCTCGCGGTCGATCCGACCCGGCGCCGTTCCGGCGGTGCGTTGCTGGGCGATCGCATCCGCATGAATGCCCTGCGCAGCCATCGCGTGTTCATGCGCTCGATGGCGACGCGACGCCAGCATGCCGCGACGAGTGCCGTGCTGAAGGACTGCGTGGCATTCCTCAAGGGCCAGGCCTACGACCTCGTCATCGTCGAGACCGCAGGCATCGGCCAGTCCGATTCCGAGATCGTCGATCTCGTCGATTTCCCGATGTACGTGATGACCAGCGACTACGGCGCGGCCAGCCAGCTCGAAAAGATCGACATGATCGATTTCGCGGAACTGATCGTGCTCAACAAGTTCGACAAGCGCGGCGCCGAGGACGCGCTGCGCGACGTGCGCAAGCAGTGGAAGCGCAACCGCGTCAAGTTCCAGCTCAAGGATGACGAGGTGCCGGTCTATCCGACCATCGCCAGCCAGTTCAATGATCCCGGCATCACATGGATGTTTGTGAACTTGTGCCGCCTGATGCGGCACAAGTTGGGAATAGGACTGCGGAAACAGGATGTTGAAGCGAACGGCGAAGCCGGCCCGAAGGGTGAGTGGCAGGAGCCGCGAATCAATGAGGAATCGGGAATGGAATGGAAGCCCGATCTGGATACGTCCCTGAAGGAGCCGCGCGCCACGGTTCTGATTCCCGGTGCGCGGGTGCGATACCTCGCCGAGATCGCCGAACAGGGCAGGGGCATCAACCGCGAGATCGAAAAGCAGTCCGCGATCGCCGACCGGGCGCAATCCTACTGGCAGTCGCTGCAGGACATCGATGATCCGAATCTGCCAGACCAGCTCGATTTGTACGATTCTGCTTCCCTGCTCGCGGAGGGGCTAGGCAAGGCGGTCGACCGCAGCCTGCTCACGCTGCGCCAGCGTTACAACGATGCGATCCAGTCGCTCAGTGCCGACTCGCTGCGTCTGCTGCGCGGGTGGCCGGCGCGCCTGAAGTCGATCACCGACGAATTCACCGAATACGAAGTGCGCGGCAAGGCGATCAAGGTCGAGAACTACAGCGAATCGCTGTCGCACCAGAAGATCCCGAAAATCGCCGCGCCGACTTACAAGTCGTGGGGCGAGCTGCTGGTCTTCCTGCAGAAGGAAAACCTGCCGGGAAGCTACCCGTACACCGGCGGCGTCTATCCGTATCGGCGCACCGGCGAGGACCCGATTCGCATGTTCGCGGGCGAAGGGCACGCCCGAGCGCACCAACCGCCGCTTCCATTATCTCAGTGTCGGCCAGCCTGCAGCCCGCCTGTCGACTGCTTTCGACTCGGTCACGCTGTACGGCGAAGACCCGGCGCCGCGCCCGGACATCTACGGCAAGATCGGCAATTCCGGCGTCAACGTGCCGACCCTCGACGACATGAAGAAGCTCTACTCGGGCTTCGACCTGTGCGCGCCGACGACCTCGGTGTCGATGACGATCAACGGGCCCGCGCCGATCATCCTGTCGATGTTCATGAATACGGCCATCGACCAGCAGGTCGAGCACTACCTCAAGGAAGACGCAAAACGCTGGGCGGACGCGGAAAAGAAGATCGCGAAATTCTTCGAAGGCCGCGAGCGCCCGACCTATGCCGGCGACCTGCCGCCAACCAACGACGGCCTCGGCCTGGGCCTGCTCGGCATTTCCGGCGATCAGCTCGTCGATGCCGAAACCTATGCGCGCATCAAGTCCGAAACGCTGCGTTCGGTGCGCGGCACGGTGCAGGCCGACATCCTGAAAGAGGACCAGGCGCAGAACACCTGCATCTTCTCGACCGAGTTCGCGCTGCGCATGATGGGCGACATCCAGCAGTATTTCGTCAACGAGAAGGTGCGCAACTTCTATTCGGTGTCGATCTCCGGGTATCACATCGCCGAAGCCGGGGCGAACCCGATCAGCCAGCTCGCCTTCACCCTGAGCAATGGGTTCACGATCGTCGAGTACTACCTGGCGCGCGGCATGCGCATCGACGATTTCGCGCCGAACCTGAGCTTCTTCTTCTCCAACGGCATGGATCCCGAGTACACCGTGATCGGCCGCGTCGCCCGGCGAATCTGGGCGCGCGCCATGCGCGAGCGCTACGGCGCCAACGAGCGCAGCCAGATGATGAAGTACCACATCCAGACATCGGGCCGTTCGCTGCACGCGCAGGAGATCCAGTTCAACGACATCCGCACCACGCTGCAGGCGCTGTATGCGCTGTTCGACAACTGCAACTCGCTGCACACCAACGCCTATGACGAGGCGATCACCACGCCGACCGAGGAGAGCGTGCGTCGCGCCGTGGCCATCCAGATGATCATCAACAAGGAGCTCGGCCTCAACTTCTGCGAGAACCCCTGGCAGGGCAGCTTCATCGTCGACAAGCTCACCGACATCGTCGAGGAAGCCGTGTACAGGGAGTTCGAGGCGATCAGCGATCGCGGCGGCGTGCTCGGGGCGATGGACACGATGTACCAGCGCGGCAAGATCCAGGAAGAGTCGATGTTCTACGAACACAAGAAGCACGACGGCTCCTTGCCCCTGGTCGGCGTCAACACCTTCCTGCCGAAGGAACACGCCGGCGACATCGTCACCGAGATCGAACTGATCCGTTCTACCGAAGAAGAGAAGGGCCAGCAGATCACCAACGTCCTTGCGTACCAGAAGAACCGCAACGTGCTTGCGCCGAGCGGCGAGACCTCGCATGCCCACGCCACCACGTCCGAAGAGGACGAGGCCACCGAAATCCATACCGGTCATGGCCTCGGCTACCTGCAGAAAGCCGCCCGCGATCGCAAGAACGTGTTCGAGGCGCTGATGGAGGCGGTCAAGACGCACTCGCTCGGCCAGATCAGCCATGCGCTTTATGACGTCGGTGGCGAGTACCGCCGCAACATGTAGTCGCGGATCGTTCCTTCCGATTTTCCCAAGGGATTCGCGCCACGTATCCATTCGGGTTGTGAAAGGCGTCCGTTTTGCGGTTTTCTTTATTGCCCGTGCCTCGGAGAAGTAGCGTCATGAAGCGTGTCCTTTGGATGTTCGCGGTGCTGCCGATGCTGGCCGTGGCCGAACCGACCTGCGTGGATCCGGGTGCCGCGAATTTCGTGCTGGCGAGCAGCCACAGCATGCTGGCCGACGGTTGGTCGGGGCGCTGGCTGCTGCAGAGCGTGGATTCGTCCAGGCGAATTTTCCTGCGCCGTTGCGACGCGGATCAGGAGATCGGCTGCTATTTCGCGGTAAACGTCGAGCCCGGGAAGTATTACTTCAAGGAAGTCGTGCCCAGCGGCAAGAACGGCCTCGACTACCCGGTATCCAAGCCTGCCTTGTGGATCGAGATTACCGGCAAGGGCGTTGACTATATCGGCGAGTGGGTCATCAGCCGTGGCGACCGCCGGGTGATCGACCGGCTCCAGATCGCCTACCACCTCAAGACCCTGGACAAGATGACCGCCCTTTGCGGGATCAGTGGCAGGAAGCTCTTTCTCGACCAGACCAGGACCAGGTCACTGGAAATCGTCGATTAAGAAGGCGATCGGTTTCGCCGCGCGCATTTCCTTTCGCAATGCCAGGGTGCTCAGGCGCGTCGCGTCGCCAGCACGCCATCCAGCGCGAGCTGCGTCCTGAAGCCTGCCTTGTCGAGGCGCTTGCCCACCTCGCGTGGCACATCGCGACCGCTGGTCAGCCTGTTCGGGCTGCCGGTGTAGTGGAACAGTTTGCCGCCACGCCGAAGCACGCGGGCAAGCTGGTCATAGAAGGCCTGTGAATAGAGTTCGCCGGCGATGCCGAAGCGTGGTGGATCGTGCAGCAGCGCATCCACCGAGGCGTCGCTGATCGCGGCGATGGCCGCGGTCACGTCGGCGTGCGCAAGTTCAAGGCGGCCTGCGCTGGCCGCTGAATCGGGATCGGGCGACCACGGATTGAGCGTGCGCAGCCAGAGCACGTCGGCGTTCTTCTCGAACGAGTGGATGCGCGCGGCGCCGGCCTGCAGGCCGCACGCGGCGAAGTAGCCGAGGCCGCCGCAGGTATCGAGCACGGTTTTCCCGCGCGGCTCGATCAGGGCGACCTTGCGCCGCGCATCCTCGTACGGCGACTCTTTCGATGTCGGCAGCATCTTGATGCCGTCGATCTCGAACGTCGGCGCGCCCCATTCGGTCGGCACCAGCTTGATCAGCGATCCGGAAAAGCGCGATACCACGGCGAAGTCTTCGCCATCCCACCAGTAGATCGTGCGCTCCTTGAGCTTGCCGGGATAGGGATAGTGCTGCCCCTGCCAGAGCCAGCCTCCGGACTCCAGCGGCACGTTGCTGCCGGTCATGCCGAGGTCGAGCGAGCCGGTCCATTGCGTCGCACCGGCACCGCGTGCGGCCAGCAGTGACTCGGCAACAGGGCGCGTGAGCAGCGGCCCGGAATAATGCGGCACGACGGACGGTCTCCTGGTGCGGACGCGATGAGGAAAGGCGGGACCGGAGCGTAACCCACGGGAGTCGCCCTCGCGACCGGCTCGCGCGACTCTCCGCCAACCGGTTCAGCTCTCGGGCGCGGCGGAATCGACTTCGCGCGTCATGCCTTCGGCGGCGAGATCGAGCGCGAGGGTTGCGCCGGTGGCGACGTCGACGCGGACGAGCTTGTGGCGCACGGCGTCGATCCCGGCTCCACTGTTCCGGGCGTTTGCTTCGGAGCCCCACAGCAGCAGGTCGCCTTCGCCTTTCATGACCGAAGCCAGCGCAACCAGGGGGAGCGCGGCGTTCCAGACCGGCTTGCCGAGCGGGCCCGACACGCGCGCAAGCTGCAGGCGGCCAGCGTCCCCGAGCCGGTCGACGTGCAGCACGAGTACGCTGTCCGGATTCCGGTACCAGAGCGGGTATTCCGCATCGCCGCGCGTGCGCAGCAATCCGGCGCGCAGCAAGGCCGGCGCCTCGGGCAGGGCCTGATAATCGCTGAACTCGGGCCGCGTCCCCCAGTTGTCAGGCAGTTCGGCCGGCCAATCCGGGGGCGCCGCCGAGACCTGTTTCACGCGCGCTCCCCACAGCCGGTAGGGCTGCGGCAGTGGTTCATTGAGTGGCGCAGGCACATGGCTTGCTTGGAGGAACTGTTGCATCGCCCCTGGGCGTTCGTCGGTTTCGCGCCCGGGCACGACCGGTGGCTTGCCCAGCTGGTCGGCTTCCGCGTCGGTCAGCACGCCGAGCCAGCGATCGCCCGTCTCCAGCGCGCGCGTCTGGAAATGGCTGGTCGATGAAGGCTGCGCGTTCGCCGGCGGAACGATTCCATCGGGACGGCTGACCGGCGTATCGCGCGGCGCCGCCGACAGGTCAGCCGCATCGATGCGCCACTGGCTCGCATCGTCCAGTGTGAGTTGCAGTCCGTTCCTGCCGAAGGCGATGTAGCCTGGCGCGTTGATGAGCTTGCCCGCCAGTCGCGGGTTGCGCCGTTCGATTTCCGCGCCGTCGGCGACGCGCCGCCCATCTACAAGCGATACCCCCAGCGGCCCTTCGATGTCGAGCCAGAGCGTCGTGCCATCGGCGCCTAGGATGCGGAATGCCGGCAGGATGCGTCCGGCCCGCTCTTCATCCTTGAAGGATCGCAGCCGCTGGCGCCGGGCAACCGTGGCCGAGTTGGCGTCCACCATCCACAGATCGACGTGGAGGTAATCCGTGCGCAGGCGGGTCCCGCCGCGGTGCGCCGGCAGGTAGACGGTTTGCGACTGCGTACTGAGCAGGTAGGCGCGATCGACGCCGCCCTGTGCCGTGCGCAGTGGTGCGCCCTGGAACAGCGCCGGCTGCAGGCCGCGCCCGTCGCCGGGATTGGCGACGGCCTGCAGCAACTGGCCCGGGTTGCCCTGGATCGCAAGCCAGGCGCCAGCGACCAGCAGCGCTGCGGCGATGCCGGCAATCAGGAGCAGCCCTGCACGCCCACCGGGCGGAAAGGCATGGAATGGAGAGCGCTGTCGGTCTGCCATGGTCATTGTTCTGTGCACGGTATCGGGCGCCGACACGGGACAGCCCGATTGTGCCCGCTGGCCTTGGCGGCAAAAAGCGGTCGCCTCGATTTCGCGTTCGATGCCTGGATGTCCCTGGCGGTCTTCGTGCTGTCTGCCATGCCAGGTCGTGCGTCGCCAGCACCGGCCCGGGAAGCGCGCCGCGCCCAGCCGGTAGGCAGGTTCGTGAACCCGGACAGCATGGCCAGGTGCATGTTCGGTGGCGCCCGGTGCTACCGAAGCCGCCGATCCGTACATCGAGGCCACGGCCATCGATGTCTCACCCCCCCCTGATTTCCAATTTGCCGGCCTGGCTGGACACCATGACCAATGGCAGGCGGTAATGGTGTTATACATCACTACACTACCAGCACGATTCCCGGATCGAGCTTCCGGGGAGGACGTTGGCGCACGCCGCGTGCCAGTCCGGATGCATTTTTGGGCAGGGGCCGCTTGCCGCAGCCGATGCCGCAGACCGTCAATTCGCCCGTCATCGCGACGCGCGTGCAAGAGGAGAGAGCACATGTGGAAAATACCGGGATCACGGGCATGGCTGCTTGCGTCGGCCATGCTGGTAGCGACGTCGGCGCTGGCGGGCGAACAGGCGGTGAGCCGCGGCGCCTATTCGCTGCAGGCCGAGATCCATGGTGCCGGATCGACGACGGTGGTGTTCGAATCCGGGTTCGGGCAGGGCGCGGGCGTGTGGAAGGATGTGATTGCCGATCTCGGCGCCGACTACCGCTGCATCGCCTACGCCCGCGCCGGGCTCGGCAAGTCGGGGACCGACGGCCAGCCGAAGACGATCGATGCACATCTCGCCGACCTCGCGGCGGTCATCGACACGTTCGCGCCGGATCGCAAGGTGGTCCTGGTCGGCCATTCCTATGGCGGGCTGCTCGCCACCGAGTTCGGGCGGCGGCATCCGCAACGCGTCCAGGCCCTGATACTGGTCGATCCGGCCACGATGGGGCAGCGCCGGGCTTTCATGAACGCCGATCGCGCCCGCGTGTTGGCCGACGACAAGGCACTGTTGTCGATGCTCCCGCGCGAGATGGGCGCGGACTACCGCCTGCTGATCGAACAACTCGATCGTCCGAATGCCGTCCAGACGCAAGCGATGCCGGACATCCCGGTCGCACTGCTCACCGCAGTGCAGGTCGCCGCCGAGCCCTTCGTCTTCGAGGAGACCGCGGCGGGCAAGGCACTCTGGAAGGCGCAGCACGCGGCGCTTTTCGCCGGATTCTCGCAGGGCACGCATCGCTACTTCGCCACAGGCCACAACATCCATCGCGAGAAGCCGAAGGCGGTGGCCGACGCGATCCGCAGCATGGCGACCAGCCCGGTCGATTCGGGACACTGATCAACGACAAGGCGAACAACGGTTCCCGGGCAGGTCCCGGACCTTGGATTCCCGGATTCGGCGGCGTGCCCGGGCTGGTGGCTGGCGTTACACATCATTCACTCACGACAGGCCCCGGTTGATGGACAGAACCGCCCTCGGATGCGGCATGATCACCCAAGGCAAGGAGCAGCAGGTCCCGACGCCTGCCGACCGGGGCAACGAAAATGATGTGGATCAGTGACTGGCTCGAGAATCGACGCATCAGGAAGATGGGCGTCACCGCCGCGCAGTGGGAGGCTGCGATTTCCGACTGGCCTGTGGCGAATCGATACCAGGGCACCGAACGTGACGCGCTGTGCGACGCCTCGTTGCGATTCATTGCCCGCAAGACAATCACCGCCGGCGGCGACTTCCGGTTGACCGATGCCATGTGCCTGAAGATCGCCACCATGGCTTGCGTGCCGATCCTCAAACTCGGGTTGGACTGGTACGACCATTTCCAGACCGTCATCGTCTACAAGGATGACTACGTTTCCGATCAGCCTTACCGCAGCGACGATGGTGTTGTTCATTCCGGCAGCCGTGGGCTGAGTGGCGAAGCGTGGCTTCGCGGTCCGGTGGTCCTGTCGTGGCGTTCGATTTGCCAGTCCGGGGCGCATTCGCGCCATGGCCATGCAGGCAACGTGGTCATCCACGAGTTGGCGCACAAGCTCGACATGCTGCGGGATGGCGCCAATGGTGCACCACCCATGCACCCGGACATGCGTCCGGGAGAGTGGCACGACACGTTCACATCCGCATGGGGGCGATTGCAGGACGACGACGAACATGGCCGGTCCTTGCCGATCGATGACTACGCGCTTGCCAGTCCGGCCGAGTTCTTCGCGGTATGCAGCGAGTCTTTCTTCGAGGCTCCTGAGAACATGAAGCAGGAGATGCCGGAGGTTTACCGGTTGCTCTGCCAGTTTTATCGCCAGCAACCCGCACTGGCCCGGACAGCGCGTTGAACAGGAGGTCAGTTCTTGCGCAGCGCGCAGTGAAGTCCTGATCTCTGCACTTGCATGATCGTGAGGTGCTGGAAGTTCGCGCAAGGGCGTGGCCTGTTGCCGGTCACGGCCTGCCTGCATTCGCGGCATGGACGCGCAGGGGTTCCGATTTCCTGCACGATGTACACACGTATATGTGTGCGCAGTCTCGTTTTTGCATGAGGGATATTCCCCATGCGCCGTAGGGGAATTCCCGTATGGCTTTCGGAATGGCATGCCTGCAAGGTTGTTTCGATACGCCACCGTCCGGTGGCCATTGGAGAGCGCCGATAATGCAGGAGAAGCGTCGCAACATACTGAAACTTTCCGCCCTGGCCCTGGGCATCCTCGCCAGCGGGCTGGCCCTTGCCGATGCCCGCATCGGCGACGCGCTCAACAGCGCGCTGGCCAGCGCGTCACCGACCGAGAAGCTGGAAGTGGTGGTTGCCTACGACCAGTCCGGTCCGCTGCGCCAGAGCCAGGTGCTGGCGATGAACCTGCTGGGCATTACCCGGGGCATCAGCATGCGCAGCCTGCCGATCGCGGGGGCACTGGCGACGCCTTCGCAGATCCACGCGCTGGCCGGCCGCAGCGACGTGCTTTCGATCCACCTCAACAGGAACCTTACCTACTACAACGAGGAGGCGCGCGAACTCTCCGGTGTCAACCGCGTGCAGGCCAATCCGGGCGATTTCGGCCGGACGACGCCGTTCACCGGCGCCGGCGTGGCCGTGATGATCAACGATTCCGGCATCGATGCCAGCCACGCCGACCTGCGCCTTGGCATTCGCGTCGAAGAGAACGTGCAGGCCCTGACCAACCTTTCGTCGGTCTTCAGCTTCCTGCCGGTCACGGTGCTCGAAGGGCAGCTCGATACCGACATCAGTTCGGGCCATGGCACCCACTGCGCCGGCACGGTCGGTGGCAGTGGCGCGCAGTCCGCCGGCCACTACCGTGGCGTGGCGACCGGCTCGCCGCTGATCGGCTACGGATCGGGCGCGGTCATTTCGATCCTCGACGCGGTCGGTGGCTTCGATTACGCGATCAGCCACAAGGACAGCTTCAGCGCGCCGCTCAGGGTCGTCTCCAATTCCTGGGGAAGTTCGGGTGCGTTCGACCCCACCGATCCGGTCAACATCGCCAGCTACGAGGCTTTCAAGAATGGCATCGTCAGCGTGTTCGCGGCCGGCAATGACGGTCCGGGCGAGGACACCCATAATCCGTATGCGCAGGCTCCGTGGGTGATCTCGGTCGGTGCCGGCGAAAAGGACGGCACGCTGGCGGACTTCTCGTCGCGCGGAAAGCGCGGCGAGAGCGGCACGTTCACCATGCCCGACGGCGTGCAATGGACCTATGTCAACGAACCAACCCTGGTCGCGACGGGTGTCGACATCATCTCGACCCGCGCACTGACCGGCCTGCTTCCGGTCCTGGCGGCACCCTCGGACATTTTGCTCGGCGCCGGTGCGGCGTACTACACGCACATGAGCGGGACTTCGATGGCGACGCCGCATGTGGCCGGCATCGTCGCGCTGATGTTCGAGGCCAATCCGTCGCTGACGCCGATGGAGGTGCGCACGGTCCTGGGCGCCACGGCCAACCCGATGGCAGGGCGGCAGCGCTTCGAAGTCGGCAATGGCCACGTCGACGCCTATGAAGCAATTGGAGTCGCCCAGGGGCTCTGAACGATTCCGGAGGGGCTCGCGGGATCATCCCGCGGATACCGGCGCGGCCTGGTGCAAGCCAGGCCGCGATTTTCGTCCTGCATTCCGTACCTGCATTTCCGGCGGCATGCGCTCGCTGCACGGCAGCCGATAGTCGGCTATGAAACTGCCGGCCCGATGGGCTTCCTGCGGACTGTCGATGCCACACGGTCGCGACCATCAACCCGCCAGAACGCTGGACTGCGCCGTCCGCGAAACGTGGCGTTGCTGGGGTCAACGGCCCGTTTGCAGGGCCTTGAAGCGCGAACGCAGTTCCTCGACGCGGCGCCGGTTGACGCCGAAGTCGTAGTAGCCGAGCCGGGACTCCGACTTCACGTCGATGCGGCCGGAATCGGCGTGTATCTCGAAGTGGACATCGTCGATGAAGCCGAGGAGGCTGCGGAACGTCGCATGCACGAGCGTCGGCGTGTCTGTCTCGATGGTGGCGTTCGTGCTCGCGCGGATTGCCTGCAAGAGCAAAGCGTGGGCCTGCGCAGGCGTGTCGTTGTATTCGAACGGCGCAACATGGCGGGCACTATCCGGGTCCGCCAGGGACGAGACGCAATGCGGCGCCTTGGGGCAGGGGCCCAGCATGGTGTGTTCTCCCGTTTGGTCGGAATTTCCGGGCGACGCGCCTGCGCAACTGCCGAGGAGCGCCGCCAGAATCATGACGAGCGCGCTGGCGGGAAGCAAACGTGGCTGCATGATCGGGAAGGCCTGAAGGAAACAGCGTGGCTACTGTACCCGCTTTGGACGTAGGCCGAAGCTAGGAAGCCCGGCGTGCCAGGACCTGCAGCAGCATGTGCGGACCGCGCCCGGTCCTGTGATCTGGAGCTGTCGCGCGTTTGCTATTGTCGGCCCACGGCTCGGCGCAGGTTTGCGCCAACTGCGAAAACAACTGGCACAGGGGTGGGCTATGCGCATGTTTTTCCCGAGCGGGTTCGTCTTCCTGCTGTTGGCCGGCTGCGGCGCGCGCGATTATCCGGATGACTGGCCGAAGCCCGATCCCGGCTGGTTCTCGAGGAAAGGCGGCTGCCCGGATCTCGCCGGTGACTACGATTCGGTCAATTCGGAACTGGACTGGTTGCTCAGTGCCAACCCGGATTTCGAAGTTGCGCAGAAGACCTGGTCGGAACATCACGCGCGGATCGAGCAGGCGGATGACGGCAGCTGGCTCAGGATCACGATGAACCTGAACTCGCGCGGCCTCGAGGACTACCGCACGCACATGCTCCGGAAGGAATGAACAGGTGTGTCGCGCGCCGGCCATGACTGCGCCGATCGGTGCCACGATGTGATCGAGGATCGAGTCACATCGGCGGGAACCGGCAAGGTGTGGTTCGTCAGGCGCAGTCCCGGCAATCGGTTGCAGCGGTTCCGCAGGCACGCGTCCACGCCGCGTCCAGCAGCGCGCGCGAAATGGTTCCCGTCTCGGGCGTGCCGAGGAGAAAGCCCTGCAGGCTGTCGACGCCGAGCGCCCTCAGCGTGTCGGCCTGGTATTCGTTCTCGATTCCCTCGGCAACGACGCGCATGCCGAACGCACGCGCCAGCGAAAGGCTTGCCTCGATGATCGGTCGTCCTCCGGATTCGAGGGAACTCACGAAGCTGCGGTCGATCTTCAGCGTGCCCGCGTGGAGACGCTGCAGGTACGACAGCGACGAGTAGCCTGTTCCGAAGTCGTCGATCGCCAACTGGACGCCGAGGGCCTCGATGTTGTGCAGCACGTCGAATGCCTGCTCTGAATCCAGTGCAAAGACCGATTCCGTGAGTTCCAGCGTCAGCTTCGCCGGCTCGAGACCTGAAGTCGCCAGGGCGGTGCTGACCGAGGACCAGAATCCCGGATGGTTCAGTTGTTTCGCCGAGACGTTCACGTTGATCGCCGGGCTCGGATCCATTGCGGCCGACGCCAGTGAAGCGCCGAAGGCGCATGCTTCATTCAGGATCCACTCGCCGAGCGGGACGATGTCGCCATTGGCCTCGGCCAGGGCGATGAACTCCACCGGGCTGATTTCACCAAGCTCGTCATGCTGCCAGCGCGCGAGCGCCTCGAACGACGTGATGTCACCTGAATCCGCATCGAAGATGGGCTGGAAGACCAGTCGCAGGCTGGGGTCCCTGGAATTCATTGCACGGCCCAGCGCATGCTTGAGCTTCAGGTTGCGGCGGGCGCAATCGGACATGTCCTGGTTGAATAGCCGTACTTCGCCCCGGCCGACCGCCTTGGCGGAATAGACCGCCATGTCGGCATGGTCGATCAGTTCGCCGAGCGTCGCTCCGTTCTCCGGCCAGTAGGCGACACCGACACAGGCATCGATGCCGACCGAATAGGCGTTTCCATCGATCGGCAGGCGCAGTTCGGCAAGCAGGGTCTGCGCGTAGTCGACGCAATCCCCGGCGCGATCCGACCGGCGCCTGATGATGATGAATTCATCGCCGCCCCATCGGGCCAGGGCCAGCGTCTGCGAATGGGTCGCCAGGCGTTCGAGCCTCCGCGCCACCTCGACGAGCACCAGGTCGCCGATGGCATGGCCCATCGAATCGTTGATCTCCTTGAAACCGTCCAGGTCGATCAGATAGACGGCGACTGACGGCGAGGTGGGTTCGATCACCCTGTTGGCCAGTTCGGCCAGTCGCCGCCGGTTCGACAATCCGGTCAGGCTGTCGTGGGTTGCGATCCGCTCGAGCTGGGCGGTCCGTTCGGAGATCCTGGCTTCCAGCTCGTGATTGGTCTGTTCGAGCTCGACGTGTGCCGATTCGAGCAACTGGTTGGCATGGGCGAGCTCGATCCGCTTCTCGCGTGCTTCGGCCAGCAAGTCCTCGTTGATGTGCGAATACTCGAATGCAGCCAGCATGCCTTCACTGATCGACTTCACCGAGAAACACATCGTGGCCAGGTAACTCAGTCCAAGTATTCCGGCCACGGCCTCCATTCGCCCGCCATCCAGCACGAGCATCAGGGAAGGCGGAAGCAGCAGCAGGGTTCCGTATGCGATGGCCAACCACCTGCGCACCGACAGCACCGCAACCGCTCCGCCCGCCATCGCCCCGAAGATCAGCGCCGCGACGAGGCGGTGCAGTTCTGGCAGGTCGGCGAAAAAGAGCAAGGTCCATAGCGCGAAGTGGAGGCCCGACAGCATGACCAGGGATACGTACAGCGCATTCCATCGCGGTGCGGCGTCTGCAGTCGTCATGTGGCGGCGGCACGAGAGGGCGAGGATGACGCGCAGCACCACCAGCGTGGCCATTGCTGCGCCCCAGGCCCATTGCACGCTCCACTGTCCGGCATCCATGCCGACGATCATCAAGCCGGCGGCGGCGGCAAGGGAAACCAGGGCGGCACCCGGCGCCTGGCGATACAGCGCCAGGGTCCGGTCGTATTCGACCTTCAGCCGGCCGGCCGCACACGGACTTTCATTCCGCATCTGTCACCCTCGCCAATGGCTCCCCCAGGGGCGTATCGGGCAAGAAAAGCCCGCACGGCATCCCGCCTTGCCAGCGCACGCATCGAGCGCGTGCCCGCATGACTGAGCAAGAACCAGGCCATCCCCGGCTGCAGGCAGCGCAGGTTGGGGAATAGGTGCGGAAATCGTGCCGGGGCGCACATTTTTCAGTGCTTGCTGGGGCCCTCCCGGACCGGAACCCGCGTGACGGGGCGTGCAGGAGGTGCCATGGGCGCCGGGTGCGGGTTGCCGGGAATGGCCGAAAACAACGTGCATGGACAGCATCGCCCGAGGTGTTGGTGCGCGGGCACCTGCGGCCGGCGCAGGGGGTTGCGCGGGCCGCCGACGCGTTCGCAGCCAACGTGTTCCCCGAATCGCGTGGGTGGCAGTCCGCCCTGCGGCCACCATTTGGCGAAGCGGCCGGCGGCAGCTAGGATTGCGCCCCCACCGATTGCGGAAGACCCATGAGCGATATCCCGGCGTGTCCTGTCTGTTCCCTCGAGAATACCTATCCCGATGGCGACAATTTCGTCTGCGCCGACTGCGGGCACGAGTGGCCGATGGTCGCCACTGCGTCGGCAGGCGATGACGACGCGGTGGTCGTCAAGGATTCCAACGGCAATCTCCTGAGTGACGGCGATGATGTGGTGCTGATCAAGGACCTCAAGGTCCGCGGATCCTCGCAGGTGATCAAGCAGGGCACGAAGGTGCGCGGCATCCGCGTGGTCGGCGGCGACCACGATGTCGAGGGCAAGGTCGCCGGCAGCGCGATGATGCTGAAGTCGGAGTTCCTCAAGAAGGTCTGAACGCTTTCGCATGTCTCGGCACTCCGGATGCGTGTGCCGTGACGTTTCTTCGCGCAGCGAAGGGCAATGTGCCGCGGAGTTTCCCGACTCATGCCGGCAATGCGCGTCGCGAACTGGCCCAGGCCGTTCCGGCCAGCAGCATGGCGATCAGGTACACGCTGGCGAAGGCCGGCACGGGCTGGCTCGCCTGCAGCATCGAAAAGACGAGGCCGCCGGCGGCCAGTGTCGCGCTGGTGGAAAGCGCTGCCGCCAGTTGCAGCGCCGAGGAATAGGTTCCCTGCTGCTCGCGCGGCGCCAGCTTCAGGGTCAGGACGCCGAACATCGGGAAAGACACGCCCATGCCGAGCCCGCTGACCGACCAGCCGGCCAGCATGCTCCACTCGGGCAGCAGGCCGAGAACGGCCAGGGCGCACACGCCGATTCCCGTGCCCAGGAGCAGGCAGCCACGCTGCAGCCAGATCTGCCGAGTCGCCTCGATGGTCATGCGCGATTGCAGATGGCTGCCGAGGCTCCAGCTCAACGCACCTCCGGTCAGGGCCAGGCCTGCCGCCGTGATCGACCAGCCACGTTGCTGGTGCAGCCAGAGCGGAACAAAGGCTTCGCTGAGAAAGAACGCCGATGAATTGAGGCCGCGCAAGGCGATGACGGTGGGCAGGCCGCGCGCCAGCTGCAGTGTTCCGGCGGGGAGCAGGCGCGCAGCGGCAAGGGTCAATGCAGGAAGCGACAGCGCCACGGCCAACGGCGTCCATTCCGCGGCGCAAGCGCTCATCGACAGGGTGACGCAGCCGATCGCGCCGAGCATGGCCCATGGCAACTGGCGCCACGATCTCGCGTGGGTGCCGGGCTGCTCGCGCGCGCTGCGAAGTGGCGGCAGGATCAGCGCGGCCGTCGGCAACAGCAAGAGCAGGATGCCGAGGAACAGCCAGCGCCACCCGAACTGGTCGACGATCCAGCCGGAAATCGCCGGACCAACCACGGCGGGTACGACCCATGCCGAAGCAAAAAGGGCGAACAGCCGTGGATGAAATTCAGCGGGGAGGGCACGCGCCGCGGCAACGTACATCGCCACGCTCAGCGCGCCGACCCCCAATCCCTGGATGATCCGGCCTGCCACCAGTACGCCCATCGAATCGGCCAGTCCGGCCAGCAGCAGGCCGGCAGCGAACAGGAACATGCCGAGCGCCATCGATCGGTAAGGGCCGTGTCGGTCGCAGTCGCGGCCTGACCACACCATCGCAACGACCGACCCGGCGAGCGTCCCGGCAAAGGCCAGGGCGTAGAGGGCGATCCCGTCCAGTGCGGCCGCGACTGCGGGCATGCCGGCAGCGACGCCAATGGCTTCAAACGCGATCATCGAGCACAGGCCCGTGGCCCCGATGCTCAGGCTGCGGTACTTCCTTGAGAACAACGACACATCCGACTCCGAACCGAGCGCAATCTGCATGCTTGTCTCCTAACCAGTTCGCTCCTAGCATGCAACCTCAAGTCAACTTGAGGTCAAGCCATGGGCAAGCAACCGATGCTCGGCGTCGGGGAGGTGGCGAAGCGCAGTGGCGTCAACGTTTCGACCCTGCACTTCTATGAAACGCAGGGCCTGCTGGTGTCGGAACGCAGCGCCGGCAACCAGCGCCGTTATCGCCGCGATGTCTTGCGGCGCATCGCCGTCATCCGCGCCGCCCAGTCACTCGGGGTCAGCCTGGCCGAAATCGCCCGCGAATTGCGCGAGTTGCCCGAACAGCGCACGCCCACCAAGGCCGACTGGTCGCGCCTGTCGGCGCATTGGCGCGCGTCCCTCGACCGGCGGATCGGCGAACTGCAGGCACTTCGTGACCGCTTGCAGGGATGCATCGGCTGCGGTTGCCTGTCGCTGCGGACCTGCCGGCTCTACAATCCCGCGGATGCCCTCGCGCGACGGGGCCCCGGAGCGCAGCGGCTGGGCATCGCGTCAATCCAGGGCAACGACGCCGCGGGCGAGTGACGTGATGGTCGCAGCACGCTTTGCGCCTTTTGCCCGGCGCATCAGGGTGACTCCGCTACCTGGCGACATTGGCCCGGGCCGGATCGGAACCGACGGCATGCCGTCGATCGCAGGGGAGGGATGGCAGGAATGATTTCCAGTCAGGGGCGGGCCGCATTGTTGCTCGTGGTCATTGCGATGTCGGTATCGGCCCTGGTCGCCGCCAAGGGGACATCGCCGGTGCTTCCGCCCGACAGCCGGGTGGAGGGCCGCGGCTATGCCGAACTTTCGGCCGACTGGTGGGTATGGGCATTGGGCCAGGACGAGCGCCCCTACCTGGATCCGGACGGGCGGCTGTGCGCGGTCGGGCAACGCGGCAAGGTCTGGTATCTCGCCGGTACCAACGGCCAGTTCAACGCCCGGCGCACCTGCGACATTCCCGAAGGCAAGTACCTGTTCCTCCCGGTCATCAACATGTTCCAGGCCTCGCGGGTGAACGTCGGGCCGAACCAGCCGTTTCCCGCCTGCCGGAAACTGCAGGAGGACGCTTCGGTCAACAACGATCACCTGGTCAGCGCCATCGTCTTCATCGACGACATCCGCATCGCCGACGTGAAGAAGTTCCGCGTGCGCAGCAAGGGCTGCTTCAATCCATATCCGCAATTGAAGACCGACGATTCGGTGCGCAAGCCCATCGCCGCGAGCGACGGCTACTGGTTGCTGATCGCTCCGCTAGCGCCCGGCCGGCACACGATCCGCGTCGGTGCCAACTACGGTGGAGGCGACGAGGAATTCGGGCACATGGTGCAGAATTTCGAATACGAGATCTGGATCGGCGAGGAGGGGCGGATCACCGCCGCTCCGTTGGCCGGACGACCCTGGGGCTGAGTGCAAGTGCCGGCTGCGCGGGCTATCAGGCCTCGGCGACCTTGAGCACGAGCTTGCCGGTATTCTCGCCCTTGAAGAGCTTGAGCAGCGTTTCCGGGAAGTTCTCGAAGCCGGTGGCGATGTCCTCGCGGCTCTTGAGTTTGCCTTCCTTCATCCAGCCGGCCATCTCCCTGACTGCCTCGCCGTAGCGCGAGGCGAAGTCGAACACGACCATGCCCTTCATCGATGCGCGATTGACGAGCAGGGATAGATAATTGCTCGGGCCCTTGACCGGCTTCGTGGCGTTGTACTGCGAGATCGCGCCGCAGATGACGATGCGCGCGTGCATGGCAAGCCGGGAAAGTGCGGCATCGAGGATGTCGCCGCCGACGTTGTCGAAGTAGACGTCGATGCCCTGCGGGCAATGCTTCTTGAGCGCTTCCTTGACGTCCTCGGCCTTGTAGTCGATCGCCGCATCGAAGCCGAGTTCTTCGGTGATGTAGCGGCACTTGTCGGGACCACCGGCGATTCCGACCACCGTGCAGCCCTTGATCTTCGCGATCTGGCCGACGACCTGGCCGACCGCACCGGCCGCGCCCGATACGACGACGGTATCGCCGGATTTCAGTTCGCCGACCTCGAGGATGCCGAAGTAGGCGGTCATGCCGGGCATGCCGAGGGTGCCGAGAAAGACCGGCAACGGCGCCATGGCCGGATCGACCTTGGTCAGTCCCTTGCCGTTCGAGATGGCGTATTCCTGCACGCCGAGCGCGCCTGCCACGTGATCACCCACTGCGAACGCAGGATTCCTCGATGCGGTCACCACGCCTGCCGCTCCGGCGCGCATCACTTCTCCAAGTCCCACCGGCGGGATGTAGGACTTGCCCTCGTTCATCCAGCCACGCATGGCCGGATCGAGCGACAGGTAAAGGATCTTCACGAGGATCTCGCCATCGGCAGGCTCGCGAACCGCAGCTTCAACGAGCTCGAAATCGCTGCGCTTGACCATGCCCACGGGTCGCTGGGCCAGCTTGAACTGGCGGTTGATCGTGTTGCTCATCGCGAACTCCGGTGATTTCGGGCGGGTCTTGCCGGCACTGGCGATGTCCTGGATCCAGTCGGCACCAGCTTCAGGGTACCGCGAATCGGATCGTGCCTGCTCCGGATGAACTCCGGTCCTTCGGTGGCGAAGCCGTGCTGGTCCGGCCAGACGAGAGGCGAGCCGGAAGACCCGCCTCTCGTCGCCGGTCCAACGTGGCGTGGTCAGTCCGCAGCTTCGCCAATCACCGAGCCATCGTCCGGGTCGATGATCAGGTTGACCTCGTCGCCCTTGCCGTTGTCGGCTTCGGCCGTCCAGATGCCATCCTCGAAATCGACGTCATGGACGTTCTGGTAGCCTGCGGCGGTGACCTTGGCTTCGATGTCCAGCTTGTTGAGCGGGGAGGGCGTGCCTTCCCGGAAGACCTTGCCGGTGATCGGATGCACGTAGACATCGACCCACTCCTTGTCGCCGCCGCGCGCGTCGGCTTTCCAGATGCCGTCCTTGAAGGTCAGCAAACGGAATTCATCGAAGCCTGCCGATGCAATCCGGCCCTCCACTTCTGCCTGGGTCAATGCCGTCTCCGGCACCGTGCTGGTGTTGCTCGGTGCTACGGTCGGCGCGGTGTCGGCGAACGCCGGACCTGCCAGCATGGTTCCGATGGTCAATGCAATTAGCGTGTTGCGCATGGTCTTGTACTCCGGTTGATCCAATGATGCCGGTGCACACTGGGTCGCGAAGTGCCAATGGGCGCTGAACTGCCGGATTCCCCGACAGCAGCCATTAATGCGCAAGGCGTCGGCGGGATTTCCCGTGCCGGATTCCGTGCGCGCGCAAATCCGCTATTGCATCGTCCAGTTCAGGTTGATACCGATCGAGCGCTCCGGCGCGAAGGTCGAGAGTTCGTCGGAGGTGGCGTAGTACTGCCTGTTGAACGCATTGCGCAGGTAGAGCTGCACGTTGAACGAGGGCGTGAAGCGATAGCGCGCGTCGGCATCGACGATGTCGACGGCATCGCGTTCTAGCTCCTCGAAGCCGGGACGGTCCATCTTCCACCGATGCGTGTAGCGCGCGCCGATCTCGAACTTCGACGCGCGATAGCGCGCTTCGAAGTCGGCCGCCACGGGCGGGATGCCGTAGAGCCGCTGGCCGGAGTCGTCGCTGCCGCGGACGACCGAGACGCTGCCGCGCAGGGTCAGTTCGTTGGTCGGTGTCCAGCCGAGCACGGCTTCGCCGCCATGCAGCTTCGCCTTGCCGACATTGATGAAGCCGTTGACGTCGGCAGCGAGTTCGACGAGCTGGATCAGGTCGTCGACGCGGGTTTGCCAGAGATGTATTTCCCCGCCCCAGTCGCCCGAGTGCAGCGCATAGCCGAGGTCGATTCCACGCGAGTGTTCGGCGCCGAGATCGGGGTTGCCGACGATCTCGCCCTGCGCGGTCACGCCGGTGAAGAAACGCTCCTCGAGGGTCGGGAATCGATAGCCGGATGCCAGGTTCAGTGTCCATCGGCCCAGTCCGTCCGGGGTCCAGGCCGCGCCAGCCGTCAACGCCGAATCCGAATCGCCGGAGCGTGCGCCGGCCTGTTCCTGGTGGATCGAGGTCGTGCGTCCGCCGAACTCGAATCCGAGCGTCGGCGTGGCGCGCCAGTCGCCCACGGCGAACAGCGACCAGGAATCCTCGCTGCCGTCCTTCAGGCTGTAGCTGCGATTGAGCACGCTGCCGGATGCATCGTAGCCATCGACGTCGCGGCGTCCGAGGTACTCCACGCCGACGTTGCCGGTGAGCGCGTCGCCGCTGAACGTCTGCTGCGCGGTGGCGCCGAAATCCGTGCTGCTGACCGCGGCGAACGTATCGTCGCGCCCGGGTCGCCGGTTCCAGGTGCCGAGGTACTGGTCGTGCGCGTGCAGCGTCGCCTCGAAACCGCCGGCGTGGCGCACGCGCAGGCGACCCAGGGTGTGGCTGTCTTCTGGATAGGTCGTGTCCCGTCCCGGGTAGCGGATATTGGACTTGCCGATGTTTTCCGTGCGCGAGGGCACCAGCAGCGCATCCATCTCGAACTCGCCGAGACGGGTGCGGTACTGCAGCGTTGCGCTTTCGCGCTGGTAGCTGGTGTTGAGCGGCGTGCCGTCCGGCGCCTTGCTGTCGCCCGCCTGGTGTCGCGCCGCGGCGACCGAGAAGTCCCCGGATCCGGTTCCCGCGGCCAGCGAGGTTTCGTTGCCGGAAGTGGCGTAGCTGCCCTGCACGAACGTGGCATCGAACCAGCGCGGCTCGATGGAGATGGCGCCCCCCAGCGCGCCGGCGCCGAAGTGGACGACCGCCGGACCACGCGTCACGTTGATGTCGCCGAGCAGGACCGGCTCGACGAAGGCGACCGGCACGCCGGCGCGGCGCTGCGCCGTGATCGGCATGCCACCGACCAGGATCAGGATGCCGTTGGCGCCGCTGCCGCGGATGGAGAAGGTTTCGAAGATACCGTTCTGTCCGGTCGCGCCGACGCCGGGGACGCGTGTGATCAGGTCCTGGAAATCGGCGGGCGCGGCGACGGCGTCTTCATAGGTCACCACATCGGTCGCCAGGGCCGATGGCCAGTCATTCGCGGTGCCCCTGGCGGTAACGCGGATCGACTCGGTCGTCCACGGCTCATCGTTGAGGAGCGGATCACCCTTGCCGGCAGCAGCGGCGGCCGCATCGGCCCGACGTTCGGATTCGCTTTCGGCGGTCGCCAGGTTCTCGGCGAGGGAGGGGGGCGCAATGAAAGTGGCAATGCTGAGTGCTGCAGCCGACACATTGCGCTGGAAAACTGTTGACATGGAAATCCCTGGATAGCCTGGGCAGGTGGAGAATTCGCCGAACCCGACAGTCTAGATAACCCGTTCAAGTAGCAAAACCCGTCGCAAGGCGGAGGCTGGTTAGGTCTGCAGGCTGGGTTTTCGGCGCACGCGCATTTCCGGCCGGCTGCCGGGCGCAGCGCAGCCCCGGGTGGTTTCGGCAGGCCAGATTGCCCATCATGGCGATCCTGCTCCGCTTCAGATGGTGACCATGCCGATGAACAATATCCTGGCCGGCGTCCTTCTCCTCCTCGTCGCGACGACGCCCGTCCACGCCGCGCAGTCGCCCGCGGCACGCACCATCGTCGTGGTGCGCCACGGCCACTATGTGCCCGATCCCTCCGTGGATGAAAAGCTCGGGCCCGGCCTGTCGCCGCTGGGTGTCGCGCAGGCCCGCCTGGCTGGCGCAAGGCTGGCAGGCATGGCGAATCGCTTCGATGCGCTGTACGTCAGTCCGATGCAGCGAGCCAGGGACACGGCCGCCGTCATCGCCGCGGATCTGCCGGGACAGGAATTCACCGTGCTCGACGACCTCGCCGAATGCACGCCTCCGACTCGCCGGGCCGAGATCATGAAGGACGAAAAGCCCGAAGACACGGTCGCCTGCAAGGCGCAACTGGACCGGCTGTTCGATCGCTATTTCAAGCCGGCGCAAGGCAGCGAGCGCACCGAGATGTTCGTTTGCCATGGCAACGTGACCCGTTATCTGGTCACCCGCGCGCTCGGCGTCGATACCGAGTCGTGGCTGGAAATGTCATTCCGGCATGCGAGCATCACCACGATCCGCGTCGAGGCGGATGGCCGCTTCAAGCTCATCGCCGCGGGCGATGTGGGGCACCTACCCCCCAACATGCTTTCCGGGGCGACGGGCGATCCCGATCGAAGCCTGGCGGTACCCGCGCTGCCGGTTGCCGGCGCGAACTGAGCCGGTTCCGACCCGGCTGGCCCATGCAGCGCAAAGCCAGCCGCACGCATTGCGTGGCGGGCTTGGGGGCGCCCGTGCCGGCCGTCTCCACGAAATCTCCATGATTGTCCTGTATTACGTGCACCAGGCCGCTAGCATGGCGGCCGAAAGGGGCTGCGCCGGCGGGGCAGCGCGCGTTTGATCCGGGTGGGAAGATTCGATGAGCAAGATGAGACTGTGTGCGCAGTTGCTGCTGGGATGGATGATCGTGGCAACCGCGCAGGCGGACCAGGGAGACCCCGTGCTCCCTTCGCCGCCCTTCGACTACTTCGTCAACCTGCCGGCCTACTTCTATGTGCCGGCAGTGCCCGGATCGCCGACCCAGATCGCGGTGATCGATCATGACAACACGCCGGGCAGCAATCCCACGACGAGCAGCGGCGCGACTCTCGGCCGCGTGCTGTTCCATGACCGGGAACTGAGCCTCAATAGAACCGTCTCCTGCAGCTCGTGCCACGAGCAGGCGCGCGGATTCGCCGACTCGCGCGCGCTCAGCGTCGGCTTTGCCGGCGGCAATACCCGGCGTCATTCAATGGGACTGACCAATGCGCGCTTCTACCAGCGCGGCCGGGCATTCTGGGACGAACGCGCGCAGACCATGGAAATCCAGGCGTTGACGCCGATCCAGGATCCGGTCGAGATGGGCATGACCCTGGCCGATCTGGAAACCCGCCTTGCGCAGAAGAGCTACTACCCGGCCTTGTTCGACGCCGCATTCGGCGATCCGGCGATCAGCGCCGATCGCATCGGCAAGGCGATTGCCCAGTTCGTGCGCAGCCTGGTGTCGATCACCAGCCGATACGACCAGGGTCGCGCCATGGTCGGCAACTTCAACCAGCCATTCCCCAATTTCACCGCCCAGGAGAACCAGGGCAAGAATCTCTTCCTGACCGCTCCGCAGGCGGGTGGCGCGGGTTGTGGCGGCTGCCATGCCACCGAAGCCTTCGTCAACGAGCAGAACGGGCCGATGAACAACGGACTCGATTCGAACACGAGTGCCGACCAGGGCGCGTTCGAGACGTTCGGTACGCCGAATTTCCTCGGTTCGTTCAAGGTGCCATCGCTGCGCAACATCGGCGTGCGTGCGCCGTACATGCACGATGGCCGGTTTGCGACGCTGGAACAGGTCGTCGAACACTACAATTCGGGCGTGCAGCCGCATCCGAACCTCGACCCGCGCCTGCGCCTGCCGAACGGCAATCCGATCCGGCTGAACCTGACGGCCGCGCAGAAGCAGGCGCTCGTCGCGTTCATGAATACGCTGACCGATACGGCCTTCCTGTCCGATCCGCGCTACAGCGATCCGTTTACCGCCAACGGCTGCAATGGCAGTGCCGAGTGCATCTACGCGAACGGTTTCGAGTAGGGGCCACGCGACCGGGCCGGGTCCGCCGTCTGCCGGCGGACTCGCTCAGCGCATCGTCGACGCCGCCGCGCCGGGCGCGGAATCCTTCCATCCGCGCCAGCCCGGCCCGCGCACGACCTGTCCCGGCGTGGCGCCGGTGTGTTCGCCGTTGCGCAGCACCTGCACGCCGTTGACGTAGACGTCGGTGACCCCGGTCGCGTACTGCATCGGCGAGGCATAGGTCGCGTGATCCTCGATCCCGGCCGGATCGAACACGACGAGGTCGGCATGGCAGCCGGGTGCGATGCAGCCGCGGTCGCGCAGCTTCCAGTTGTGCGCGGGCAACCCGGTCAGCCGGTGGATCGCCTGCTCGAGCGGCATCAGCTTGCGGTCGCGCACATAGTGGCCGAGGAAGCGGGCGACATTGCCGTAGGCGCGCGGATGCGTGCTCGACTTGAGGAAGACGCCCTCCGGCGCGGAGGACTCCGCATCGGAGCCGAGGCTGGTCCAGGGTTGCGACAGTCCGAGTTCGACATTGGCTTCGCTCATGAGGAAGTAGGCCGTATCCACGCGCGAATCGTCTTCGATGATGAGATCGAGGATGGTGTCTTCGGCCGAAGTGCCGCGCAGGCTGGTGACTTCGGCCAGGGTCTTGCCGATCAGCGGCTTGAGCGCCGGATTCCTGAAGCCGATGAAGAGCACGCGCGAATCGTCGCCGGTGAGCAGGCGCAGGTTTTCCCAGTTGTCGCTCGGCCGTTTCATCTCTTCGATCACCCGCTTCCGCGTCGACGGATCCTTCAGGCGCGCGATCATGGCTTCCTGGCCGCCCGCCTGTACCCATGGGGGCAGGGCGACGGTCAGGCCGGTCGCGCCCGCGGTGTAGGCATACATGTTGGCCGCCATGTCGATGCCTTCGCTGCGCGCCGCTTCGATGCGGGCGACCGCCTGCGCCATCTTTGGCCAGTTGCGTTCGCCGGCCGCCTTGAGGTGATAGGCCTCGACGTGCTGGCCGCTGGCGCGGCCGATGGCGATGGTTTCCTCGATGGCATCCTGAAGGCGATCGGCTTCGCTGCGCATGTGCGCGACATAGCCGCCGCCCGATTCGGCCGCTGATTGTGCCAGAGCGATCAGTTCGTCGGTCCTTGCGAAGAATGCCGGCGGGTAGATCAGCGAGGCGCCGACACCGAGCGCGCCTTCGTCCATCGCCGCGCGCACCAGTCCCTGCATGCGCGCCAGTTGCCGTTCGTCGGGTGTGACGTCGGCTTCGCCGAGTTCATGGATGCGCACCGTTGTCGCGCCCACGAATGAAGCTATATTGGGAGAAATCCCGCGTGCCTGCAGGTAGTCGAGATACTCGCCCAGCGTCGTCCATTCGATCGCATAGCGGATGTCGCCCTGCTGCTTGATCGCGTCGGCTTTCATCGCGTCGTTCATCGGGCCCATCGACCAGCCCTCGCCGAAGATCTCGAGGGTGACGCCCTGGCGGATGTCGCCCATGCTGCGGCCATCGACGATCAGCGATTCCGTGGCCCAGCTGAGGACATTGATGAACCCCGGGGCGACCGCGCGACCCTGGGCATCGAGTTCGGCGCGCGCATCGACGTGCGTGCCACGTGGCAACAGGGCAGCGATGCGATCACCGTTGACCGCCACATCGACTTCGCCGGGCGGCGCGCCGGAGCCGTCGTAGACGATGCCGTTGCGGACCACCAGGTCATAGCGCGGAAGCGGCGTCGACGGAACCGGCCTGGCGCAGCCTGCGATGGCGAGGACGATGGAAGCGATCACGGCGATTCGGGACATGCCTGGGTTCCTCGTTCGATCTGCAAGGGGGCGCGGCGTGGCATCGGCCATGCTGCCTGCCGGCCGCTGGGATTAGAACACGGCGGCAGCGCGCTCCGTGCCGGAACGGCCGCATCGCGCGCATTGGCTGGAAGCCGCACCCGATCGATGCTGCATTGCCAGATCGAAGACCGCGAGGTAGCCAGCCTCGTCGCCTATCTCGCCAGCCCGCTGTCGGCCGCCACCAATGGCGCTGCCCTGCGGGTGGAAGGCGGGATGCTCAGGTCGATCGCCTGATCCCTTGGCCGAATCCGGCTGCACCTCAGCAGGGAAGCCGGTGCTATCTTTCGCTTCCCGACCAGGACCGACCAGGGAGCGCAGGATGAATTCTCACCGTCCCACACCGCGAACCAGCCTTCACGCGCTGGCGTTTGCAACCGCCTTGCTGGCCTTGGCCGGCAGTGGCATTGCGCAGGCAGCCAATGCGGACTTCGCCGCGATCAAGGGCGAAGTCGCCAAGCGCCACGCTGAATCGGTCAAGCGCCTGCAGGACTGGATCGCGCTGCCATCGATCGCCGCGGAAGACCTCAATTCGCGCGAAGGCGCCGAATACATGGCGAAGCTGGCCCGCGATGCCGGATTCCAGAAGGTCGAGATCCTCGATACCGATGGCAAGCCCGGCGTATTCGCCACGCTCGATGCGGGTGCGAAGAAGACGGTCGGGCTCTACTTCATGTACGACGTCAAGCAGTTCGATCCGTCGGAGTGGAGCTCGCCACCGCTGGAGGCGCGCATCGTCGACAAGCCCGGCATCGGCAAGGCCATCGTCGGACGCGGTGCGGTCAACCAGAAGGGTCCGGAATCAGCCTTTCTTGCCGCCTTGCATGCCATTCGCGGTGCCGGCAAGAAGATGCCGGTGAACCTCGTGCTGGTCGCCGAGGGCGAGGAGGAAATCGGCTCGCCGCATATCGGCCAGCTCGTGCACCGGCCCGAGGTCGAGGCCGCGCTGGCCGGGACGGTCGGCGTGTTCATGCCGTCGGCGTCGCAGGATCTGGATGGCATGGTTTCGGTCAGCCTTGGCGCGAAAGGCGTGGTCGAACTCGAGCTGGTCGCCAGTGGCGAGAAGTGGGGTCGCGGACCGGCCAAGGACATCCACTCTTCGCTGAAGGCGATGGTCGACAGTCCGGCCTGGCGCCTGGTCAAGGCGCTCGACACGCTGGTCTCCGATGACGGCAATACCATCACCGTCGAGAACTATCCGGTCGCACCGCCGATCAGCGCCGAGGAAAAGGCGATGATCGCGGCGGCGACCGCGGTGCGCAGCGAGGAACGGCTGAAGAAGCAGCTCGGCGTGCCGCACTGGATCGACGACCTGTCCTGGCAGGCCGCCAACGAACGCCTCGTCTCGCAACCGACTATCAACATCGAGGGCCTGGTCGGCGGCTACACCGGGCCGGGCGGCAAGACCGTGCTGCCGCATCGTGCCGTGGCCAAGCTCGACATGCGCCTGGTGCCGGGCATGAAGATGGACGATGCGGTGTCCGCGTTGAAGGCGCATCTGGCGAAACACGGCTACGGCGACATCGAGGTCAACGTCAGCGGCGGCTACGACCCGACCAGCACGAAATCGGATGCACGCCTGATCCAGGCCCAGATCGCCGTGCTCAAGCGCGATGGCCTGAAGCCGTTGCTGTGGCCGCGCAACGCGGGATCCTATCCGGGATTCGTCTTCACCAATCCGCCACTCAGCCTGGCCTCCGGGCATTTCGGCCTCGGCCATGGCAGTGGCGCACACGCGCCCGACGAATACTACGTCATCGAATCGTCGAATCCCGCGGTGCGCGGTTATGACGGCGCGGTGATGTCCTTCGTCGAATACCTCTACGAACTCGCCAGGTAGCCTGGCCCGCGAAGACGAATTTGCATCGCCCACGGAAAAATTGCCGGTGACCAACAGCGACATCCTGCGCAGCATCCGCTACATGCTCGATCTCGGCGACGGCAAGGTCGTCGAGATCGCGCGCCTCGCCGATGCGAACCTCGAACTCGACAAGGCCGACGTGCAGGCCTACCTGAAGAAGGAGGACGAGGAGGGTCACGTCGAGTGTCCGGACCCCGTGCTGGCGCATTTCCTCGATGGCCTCGTCTTCCATTTCCGCGGCAGGAACGAGGAATTGCCGCAGCGCCCGGTCGCGCGGCGCGTGACCAACAACATCGTGCTGAAGAAGCTGCGCGTCGCCTTCGAACTGAAGGATGTCGACATGCACGCGGTTTTCGCCGAGGCCGGATTTCCGGTGTCCAAGCCCGAGCTTTCCGCGCTGTTTCGCCAGCCCGGCCACAAGCACTATCGGCCATGCGGCGACCAGATCCTGCGCAACTTCCTCAAGGGATTGACGCTTCGCTTTCGCGAAGGCCGCTAGATTTACATGCACGGATGGATATCCCGGGATGGCGGTGAGGTTCGCGGCCAGGGCGAGATATCGGTTTGACATCCCGGCGTTACGGACTACCCTGAGGGCTGAACAGGGGAAAGCATCGAGTCAGGGTGGAACGGACCGCAGCCTCCGTCGGCTCTTCCATTGTTCGAAATTTTCGAGACCCTGGGGAAATCGATATGCGTGCATTGTTCTGCTCACTCGTTCTTGTTGTCTCCTGCCTGTCTGTTGCCCGCATCGCCGAGGCCCAGGACTCCGCCAGCTATCAATGGGAACGCCCGCAGGGCACTGCCGATGCAACGTTGCGCGTGCGGGGGCCGCTTGGCGTGAAGCAGTTCGGCTTCGCCGCGGGCCAGGCCGTCAGCGTCAACGCGTCGGCGCTTTCGGGCGACGGCGTCTATCGCTGGGAGCTGGTCTTCTCTCCGGCGGTTTCATCGAGCCTGCAGGCGCTCGCCGGGCAACGACGCCTGGCCGGTGACACGACCCTGCCGGACGGATGGCCGCAGGCGCTGCCGGCCAGCAGCGGCATCCTGCACGTACAGAATGGTCGTTTTGCCTCGCTCGATCTCGAGGAAGTCGATCCGGCGCAGCCTCCTGGCGGACCGGGTGGCAGCGGCGTCGAACCCGATGACCAGGTCATCGCCGATGACCTGATCGTGCAGGGCAGTACCTGCACCGGATTCGACTGCGCGAACGGTGAGAGTTTTGGATTCGACACGCTCCGCCTCAAGGAGAACAACCTCCGCATCAATTTCGACGACACCAGCAACAGCGGAAGTTTTCCCGCCAACGACTGGCGCATCGTCGCCAATGACACCAGCAACGGCGGTGCCAGCTACCTCGCGTTCGAAGACAGCACTGCGGGGCGCATGCCCTTCATGGTCGAAGCCGGTGCGCCAACCGATGCCTTGCATGTGGAAAGTGACGGCGATGTCGGTTTTGGTACGGCCACGCCGGTCGTCAACCTGCACGTCGTCGACGGCAACACGCCGACCTTGCGGCTCGACCAGAATGGCAGCCAGGGATTCACCCCGCAGGTCTGGGACATGGCCGGCAACGAGGCGAACTTCTTCATCCGCGATGTGACCAGTGGCTCGAGGCTTCCGTTCCGCATCGTCCCCGGCGCACCGACGTCGAGCATCCAGATCGCCAGTACCGGCAACGTCGGCTTCGGCATTTCCTCGCCGACGGCCGCGTTGCACGTGCGACGCGCGACCAGCTTCACCGACAGCCTGTTCCTCGTCGATGCGCCGGATGATGGCGATCCGGCCACCGAAGAACGGCGTCTCGCGCTCGACAGCAGCGGCAACCTGTTCGTCGGCGGCACGATCACCCAGCTGTCGAGCCGCCACAGCAAGGAAAACCTGGTCGCCGTCACCGGTTCGGCGTTGCTCGCGCAACTGCGCCAGCTCAACCTGTGGACCTGGAACTACCGCACGTCCGACCAGTCCGACCGCCACATGGGCCCGGTCGCGGAGGATTTCTATCGCACCTTCCGCCTCGGCAGGGACGAGCGCAGCGTGGCGCCCGCCGACATGGCCGGCGTCGCCCTGGCCGCCAGCCAGGCGCTGACCGCCGAGATCGACCAGCGCGACCGCCACATCTCGGAACTCGAAGCGCGCATCGCGAAACTTGAAGCGGCACTGGAGCGCATCGCCGGCGCGAAGAACTGAGGGCCGCGCCATGACGATCATGAGTCGCGTGCTGCTCCTGCTCGGCCTGCTCGGGTGCGCCGGTGCGCACGCCCAGCTGACCGCGCTTTCCTACGATCGCGCCGGCGCCAGCCTGTTCGTGGCCGACGTCGATGCGGCAAGCGCGGTGCTCACCGATCTCGGTGCCGGCAACAGTGGCTGTTGCATCTTCGGCGCCGCCGCGAACGCCTTCAATCCGTTCAGCCAGCGCGTCTATGCCTTCGGTCCCGACCCGGCCGACGCGAGCGCCGCCTGGCGCGTGTACGGATTCAGCGCTGCCACCGGCGCGGCACTGCCCGTGGTCACGCTGGACCAGCCGGGCCGGATCATCGGCGCCGCCTTCGAACAGAATCCGCCGCGGCTGCTTGCCTTGCGCGCCAACGCGAGCGGCGACATCGACCTGGTGGAAGTTGATCCGGCATCGGGCGTACTTGGCGTGCTCAACGCCGGTGTCGCCGATTGCTGCGCGCCGACTCCCAACGCGGTGGCCTACAGCGCGGGCGTCGTCTACCTGTCCGCGCAATTGCGCACTGCCGGTACGCCGGCGCTGTTCGGATTTCCGGTCGATGGCAGCGCGGTCACCAGCGTGGCGCTGGCCGCCCCGCTGGCCGTGCTCAATGCGGATCCGACCGACGGATTGCTTTATGCGGTGCGGCAGACCGTTTCGGGTCCCTCGATCACGGCCAGCCTCGACCTCGTCCGCGTGAATCCGGCGACGGGCGCATTCACGCCGATCGGAACCCCGCTGGCCGATTGTTGCGCGGTGGCGGCCGACGTCGGCGCGATCAGCGCCGGCCGCCTGACCGTGGTGGCGCAGGCGATCGGCGCGAGCGGCTACTCGTTGCTCAGTTTCAACCTGGGCAGTGGCGTGGCGAGCTTCAGCAGTGCGCCGGTCGACGCCAACCGCATCGTCAATGGCCTGTTCGATGCGGAAAAGGGACTGGAGCCGACCACGACGACGATCACTTCCATCGTCCCGTCGCCTTCGCAGATCGGCCAGAACTACAGCGTCAACGTCAGCGTGACGGCGACCAGCGGGGCGGTCAGCGGCAGCGTGACGGTGGACGACGGCATCGGCGGTTCGTGCATGTTCACGCTGCCGGCTTCGAGCTGCATGCTGGCCGGCACCGCGGTCGGTCCGCTCACCATCACCGCCAGCTACACGGGCCAGGGTCCCTTCCTCGGCAGCAGCGATACCGCCGCGCACGACGTGGTGCGGGCGACGTCGGTGACCAGCATCACCAGCATCGCGCCGCCGGGGTCCGCGGTGGTCGGCCAGCCGTACACCGTAAACGTCAGCGTGAGTGGCTTTGGCCCGCCCACCGGTTCGGTGGCGGTCGATGACGGCGCCGGCGCAACCTGCAACATCGTGTTGCCGGCGGGCAGTTGCGTGCTGACCTCGACCACCGTGGGTCCGAAGACGATCAGCGCCGCGTATTCGGGCGACGTCAACAACACCGCGGGAAGCGCGACGGCGATGTACATGATCTCGCGCTCTCCGTCGACGACGACCATCACGTCGATCGCCCCGCCGACATCGTCGGTGGTCGGGCAAGCGTATGCGGTCAATGTCTCGGTCACGGGTTTCGGAACGCCGACGGGCACGGTGGTCGTCGATGACGGCGCCGGCGCAACCTGCAATATCGCGCTGCCCGCCGCCAGTTGCATGCTGACCTCGACCACTGCCGGCGCAAAGACCATAACCGCCAGCTACTCGGGCGATGCCGACAACCAGCCGAGCAGCGGCAACGCGGCCTACCTGATCGACCGCGCGGCCAGCACGACAAGCATCGTTTCCGTCGCCCCCAATCCACCCTCGGCCGGCACGGCCTACAGCGTGACCGTTTCCGTCAGCGGATTTGGCACGCCTGGCGGAACCGTGACGGTAAGCGATGGCAACGGTGGCAGTTGCGTGGTGACCCTGCCGGCTGCTTCGTGCAACCTCAACTCGACCGTGGCGGGCGCCCTGACCCTGACCGCAAACTATGCGGGCGACGTCAACAACCTGCCATCGTCGGGCACGTTCGCCGTGACCGTCCAGCAGGCGGCGACCAGCACCACGCTGAGCGCCAATCCCGATCCGGCCATCGTCGGCATGAGCGTGCAGCTCAGCATCAGCGTCACCCAGCCTGGCGCGGTGGGCGTCGCGCTGGGCGGCACTGTCGATTTCCTCGACGGCGCGGCGCCGATAGCGGGCTGCAGTGGCGTAGCGGTGAGCGGCGGCATGGCCCAGTGCACGACCAGCTTCACCCCGATCGGATTGCGCAGCCTGCGCGCCAACTACCTCGGTGATGCCAACAATCTGCCGTCGAGCGGGACGCTCGACCTGGCGGTCAATCGCGTGCCGACGACGACCACGCTGGTGGTTACTCCCAACAATGTCCTGCGCAATACGAATGTCCGTCTCGACATCACGGTCGGCGGTGGCGTCGCTCCGCTGGATGGCACGGTCAGCGTCACCAGCAATGGCTTGCCGATCGCCGAGTGCCAGAATCTTGGCCTCGTTGGCGGGGCCGCGAATTGCCAGTTCCGCGCGTTGCTCGAGGGCAACTTCACCCTCGTCGCGACGTACTCCGGCGATGCCGACGACGACAGTTCCAGCGGCAGCGCCGGATTGACCGTGGGTGTCGTCGAGTTGCCGGTCGGCGGTCCGTGGCTGGTGCTGATCCTCGGCCTCGGCCTGTCGCTGGTCGGCACGCGGGCACTGCGCAGGACCTGAGCGGGGCATGGCCTTGAAGCACCGCCAGCGGCCAATCCGCATGCGCCGGATCCCGGTACCCCGCGCGGGGTACCGGACCCGCGCCAACGCGCTGGCCGCGGCGCTTCTGCTGCATGCCGCTACGGCATGGGCCGGTTCGCCGGCCTGGCATTTCACCGATGTCACCGCGGCGGCCGGCGCCAGCGCGCAGTTCCGCTTCCAGTTCGGCTACACCGAGACGCGCGACATGGTGCCCGCGGGCGTTGCCGCCGGCGACATCGACAACGACGGCGACATCGACCTGATCGTGCCGCAGGGCGACTACCTGCCATTGCGCCTGCTGCGCAATCGCGGCGACGGTACCTTCGAGAGCGCGGCAAGCCAGCATGGCCTGTCGATCCTCGGCAATGTCGCCGCCGGTGCGATGCTCGTCGACATCGACGGCAATGGCTGGCTCGACCTCGTGCTGACCGGCTTGCGCGGTTTCGGCACGCGGCTCTACCTCAACAATGCCGGCCAGTTCAGCGATGCCACGCTCGCGTGGGGCCTCAGCGCCTCGACGATCGACGCCTATTCGGCCGCGTCCGCCGACATCGACGGCGATGGCGATCTCGACCTCGCGGTCAGCCACTGGGACAACAACAACGCCGCGCCCGGACATGCCGGCCACCTCTGGCGGAACGAGGGGGCGTCGCTGCTGGACATCAGCACGAGCGCGGGCCTTGGCGTGCTGCAATCGACCGACCTGACCTTCACGCCGCTGCTCGTCGACATGGACGGCGACCACCGGCCCGACCTGCTGCTCGCTTCCGATTTCAGGACCACGCGCGCCTTCCACAATCTTGGCGGTGGCCTGTTCGCGCAATGGAACAGCAACCAGTTCGATGACGAGAACGGCATGGGCGCGGATGTCGGCGATTTCGACAACGACGGCGACCTCGACTGGTTCGTCAGTTCGATCTACGACCCCGCTGGCGTGCCGATCGGCGGCCAGGGAGTCACCGGCAACCGGCTGTACCGCAATGACGGCGGCGGTGTATTCGTCGACGTCAGCCAGGCTGCCGGCGTGCGCCAGGGATTCTGGGGTTGGGGCAGTTGCCTGGCCGACTTCGACCTCGATGGCTGGCTCGACATCTTCCACGTGAACGGCATGCCGTTCGGCCAGCATCCGGTGTTTGGTTCCGATCCGGCGCGGATGTTCGTCAACCAGGGCAATGGCACGTTCGTCGAGGACGCGGCGAATCTCGGCGTCGCCGACACCGGCCAGGGCCGGGCCGTCGCCTGTTTCGACTACGACCGCGATGGCGACCTCGACATCTACCTGACCAACAACGAAGGCGTCGCCCACCTGTTCCGCAACGATGCGCCCGCCGGCCGGCACGGACTCGGCGTCGCCTTGCGCCAGCCCGGGCCCAATTCGCGTGCGGTCGGTGCCGAATTGCGGCTCTGGCGCGGCGCGAATTCGCAATTGCAGGTCCTCGTTGCGGGCCGGGGCTTCCAGGCTTCGGCACCGGTGGAGGCGCACTTCGGCCTGGGCGCGGCGACCGTCGCCGACGCCCTCGACATCCGCTGGCCCGACGGGCGCACCACGCGCATCGGCTATCCGCGCGCGCAGGCACTGCTCGTGGTGGACGATCCGAACCGCATCTTCATCGATGGCGCGGACGGCCCGGCTCCCTGAGCGGAGCTCGCGGCCTGCTAGTGGTTCGCCCCGGGCATTGCCGGTGATTCGAATCCATCGCTGAAGATCAGGTCGACGTAGCGCAGGTCCAGGAACGGCCTGGCGTTGCCCAGGACCTCTGCGATGCCGCGGTGGACCAGCGCGGTGCCGGTGGCCTGGCGTGACTGGATCGTGCCATCCGGCCGCAATTCCTCGACCGTGTAGTGCGTGTCCTGGAACTCCTGCGCGGTCGACGCCGGCGCATCGCCATCGCTGAACTGCACGCGATCGATGCCGGCATCGATGTTCGAGAAGCCGATGCGGAACTGGGTGATTCCGTCGCGCCGGATCGCGGCCAGCGCGGCTGGAGTGAGGTCGATGCGTATCGCGTAGTACTTCGCGTTCGCCGATCCGACGAAGCAGCCGGCGTCTTCCGCGTCGGCCGGCGCGACGGCATCGCCGGCCTCGACTTCGGCTGCGCCGAAGCTGGCGGCAACGTCCAGGCGTGGTGCGCCGAGATTGCCGGTCAGGAACGGGTTGGCGCCGCTGCGCGTTTCCTGCAGCAGGTACAGGCTGGCTGAGCCGATCACGGCGTTGGCCGGAATGACGCTGGTGTCGAAACTGGCGATGCCGCGGATCAGCCGCGTGCCATCGTCTCCGAGCGCGATGCCGTCGGTGCCGGCGACGACGCCATCGGCCCAGCCGTCATACGCGCCGCCGAGCGAGGTCAAGGTCTGCGACACCGTCCCGCGAAAACGCGGGAAGAAGTAGCTCTCCGTCTGCACGGCCACCTTGTAGCGATAGCCGTCCGCGTTGAGGTGGATCGGGTCGGCCGATATTCCGGATGTCTGGCGGAAGTTTTCGCGAAGGCTGGGGCGCAATGGATTGCCGCCGGGGAACGGAAGATAGCCGGGCGCCTGCTGGCCGGGCCGCGGCAATGCACCGGGTGCCGATACGCCATCGCCATGGTAGTGGTGCATCTCGCCGTCGCCATGATCGAAGTGCAGGCGAGGGTCGGCGTTGGTCCAGGCGATGCGCCGCGATTCGACATCGAGGTTCATGGCATTGATCTCGGCGTCGGTGACCAGCGCGTTGTCCGGATCGCGGCTGAGGTCACGCCGTTTCGGGCAGGCATAGATCCAGCACCAGAACGCGGAGACGTTGAAGTTCGGATATTCGTAGCTGGAGACGAGGACATCGATCTGCGGGCGGACCGCGGTGAATGCCGCGAGGATGCTGTCGCTGTCGGCGAGGATGCGCGTGAACAGGGCTTCCTCGGATCCCGGTACGTCGAGATCCATGTCCTTGTACCAGCCGCCACCGGACTTGCCGGCAAGGATGTCGTTGCCGCCAAGACTGAATACGACGGTGTCGATGGTCGGCAATGCCTCGAGCTCGGCGACGACGTTGGCGATCCACGGATAGTTGGCCGTGTCGACCCATTCGCGCGCCTCGCTGCCGGAAATCGCATACTCCGGTCCGCCGTAGCCCGGACCCGGATTGGAGCCCAGCGATCGGCTCACGGCCAGGTGGTCGGCCTGTCCGAACTCGTCGAACAGTTCGTTGTGCGCGTCGTCGTCCCACATGTATTGCGCCCAGCTGTCGCCGGCCAGCAGGACGCGTGGCGTCGGTGCCGACGCACAGGCACCCGCCACCAGGGCCGGTCGCGGTCGGCGTTCGAGCGTCCCCTGGTAGTTCCACGGGTAGGGTCCCTGCCATTGCGCCGGCACTGGTGCGTTGTGTTGCAAGGGTTCGACCGCGTGGACCGGAGTCGTCGCTGCCACGGATAGCAGTGCAGCCAATGCAGTTTGCGTGCAAGCCGGAAATGGCATGAGGTGGTACTCCCCGGAGTGACCTCAGGCAGGATACCGGCAATGGCTGCGCCAACGCGGTTTATTGCTCAGCGGGATGGCAGGTTCGCGCAGGCCGCGCGCAGCAGCAAGCGCGAGTAGAGCCGGTGGAATCCAAGCAGCGCGTGGAAACCCGAACCCATCGATGCGGCACCGGTCGCCGCATCGATGCGTGGCACCACGGCGGATCCGAAAAGAAGCCGGGTGCGCGCCGGCCCGGCTCCCGCAATGGCCTTCGTCATCAGCCACGAGCGCGTGCGACCGGTGTAGTCGCATAGCAGCAACTGGTTGTCGGCACGCTCCTCGACGCGCCAGGCGGCGAAATCCTCGCGAGTGCCGAGGCCCAACTGGCGCGCGTCCCCGTCGGTCGACGGACGCCTGGCCGCCCATTTGAGGATGAAGCGCTCGATCCCGAACAGCCGTGTCGTGTAGAAGGCCTGCACGAATCCGGCATGGCTCACGGGTACGTCGACTTCGGCCATGTAGCAGTCCGCATAGTGGCCATCGCGCCGGTAGCGAAGCAGCAGGGCATCGTCGGGAATCGGGCAGGGCAGGATGTTCGTCACGCCGCGGGCTCCAATGGGTGGCCGGCACGGCCACGACGACGATGCTCCTCACGCAGCATGCCGTCAGGCGCGAGGGATGCGCATCGCACAACGCCGGCATTTCTCCGGTGTCGCGCGGATTCCTGTCGGGCTGTTTCAGGCAACCGGCCTGGCCTCTTCCGTGGATTGCAGGCGTCGGTACCTGCGTCCGAGCCACAGCGACAATCCGAGCCAGGCCACGGCGAGCGGCACCGCGCTGAAGGCGATGCCACCGATGCCGAGGCCGAGCCAGATCAGCACGCTGTTGGTCCATGCGCCGATCTGGTCGCCAACCCGGTACACCACCGTATCGATGAGGTTCTTGGCCTTGTATTTCTCGCTGCGACTGAGCGGCACGAACAGCGCTTCGCGCGCCGGCCGCGAGAAGGCGAAATTGGTCACCCGTCGCGCCACGGTAAAGACCACGACCGCCACCAGCACCGGCACCATGCCAAGCGCGGCGAAGCCGATGATCGACACCAGCGGCAGGGCCGCGAGGGTCAGTCCGACGCCGATGCGGGCCATCAGGCGGCCGGTCAGGAACACCTGCAGGACAAGGGTCAGGCTGTTGACCCAGATGTCGACATTGGCGAAGTAGGCGGTCTGCGCGGCGGCTCCGTCGATGCTGCTGTCGACGATCTGCGCCTGCAGGAAATAGAGGAAGGTGGAGCCGATCGTGTAGAGCAGCATGTAACCGCACATGCCGAGCAGGTAAGGCGAGCGAATGGCGAGGCGAAAGCCGTCGATGGCGCTGCCGCCGATGATCTCCTCGCCCTTCTGCGGTCGCGTCGCATCGGTCCGCCGATCCGCGTTGCGGGTGATCGCGAACATGCACCACAGGGCCAGTTCGAGCATCGCCATCGAGATCAGCAGCAGGGCCGGTGCGCCCAGGGCATCGACCAGGACCGTCGTCACGACGCCGCCCACCAGCGCGCCGAGCGTGCCGCCGGCGGCGATCACGCCGTACAGGCGCCGCGATGATTCGGACTTGAAGACATCGGCCATCACCGCCCAGAACAGCGACACGGCAAACAGGTTGAAGACACTGACCCAGATGAAGAAGGCTCGCCCTATCCAGACCTGGTTCGATTCCGGCAAACCGACCAGGCACAGGTAGAACACGAGCAGGCAGAGCATCAGGGCGCGATAGCTCCACGCCACGAAGCGGCGACGTGGCCAGCGCGACACCATCGCCGAGAACAGCGGGCTGACCACGAGCATCGCGATCAGCGTGCCGCTGAACAGCCAGGCCAGGTTCCTCACCCCGCCGGCAATGCCCATCTGGTCGCGTATCGGCCGCAGGATGAAGTAGCTGGCCATGATCAGGAAGAAATAAAGCGCCGAAAGGGCGAGCACGGTCCGTTCCTCGCGGCGAATGCCGGCGAGTGTCTGCAGGACGCTGGGGCGCCCGGAGGCAGGCGTTGTCGCCGTCATTGTGTGGGTCTCCGTGGCAGGGGGCGGAAGCGGCGGTTCAGTAGCCGCGCTGGATATCGACGACGTTGAGCAGCGGTTCCCCGGCGATGTAGCGACGGATATTTTCTGCAGCAAGGATCAGGTAGCGCTCGTTCTGCGCCTCCGATTCGGAGGCGACATGGGGCGTGATGATGACGTTGGGCATGGTCCACAGCGGATGTCCGTTGGGCAGTGGCTCGGGATCGGTTACGTCGAGGCCCGCGCCGGCCAGCCGGCCGCCGCGCAACGCGGCAACCAGATCATCGGTGACGACGCTGCGACCCCGTGCGATGTTGATGAAGATGCCGCCCGGCTTCATCGCGGCAAAAAAAGCCTGGTTGAAAATACCGGTGGTCCCGGCAGTCAGGGGAGTCGCATTAACGACTACGTCGGCCTGCGCGGCCAGTGCCATAAGTTCGCCCGGCAAGCCGACCTTGTCGACGAAATCCGGGCCCTCGCGGCTGCTGTTGCGCGTGGCGATAACGTGCATGCCGAGCCCGTGGGCACGGCGCGCCACTTCGGTTCCGATGCCGCCGAGTCCAACGACCAGCATCGTCTGTCCGGTCAGTTCGCGCATGCGCATGCCGCTTGTATCATCGAGCCATTGCCCGGATTGCTGGCGGCGTTCGAATTGCGGCAATGCCCGCGACAGCGACAGCATCATGGCGATCGCATGCTCGGCAATCGGTATCGCACTGGTGCGCTTCATGTTGGTGATGACGATGCCGCGTCTGGCCAGGTCAGGCACGGCAACGCAGCGTTCGACGCCGACCCACCAGGTCTGGATCCAGTGCAGGGACGTTGCCGCGGCAAGGGTCTTTGCATTGCACAGGCCGATGACCACTTCGGCCTTGTCCAGTTGGGCCGCGAGCGCATCGCCATCTTCGGCCGCCAGCACTTCCACGCCTGGCGCAGCGGCCTGCAATCGTTTCAGCCGATCCGCATCTTTCGTCGCCACCACGATCCGCGTGGGAACCTTCCATCCCGCTTGATCGCGGGAAGCAATGGTCGACTCCTTGAGTCCGAGTTCCTGGATCAGCGCGATGGCCCGGGGATCCGCGGGCGGACCCTTGGCATGGCCGGTGATGCAGGACAGAAAGAGTAGCGCGCAGGAAGCGACAACCAGAATGCGCTGGTAGCGGGCGCTTTCCAGAGCAAAAGCCGCGTGCAGGTGACTGCCGTTCATGCTGCCTCCGGATATGAAAGCGTCAGTGCCCGGTCGATGCTACACCGATGCAGGCAATCGCGTGGCAGCGGACGCGCGGTGTGCACGGTGAACGCGTCCTTGCATTGGCTATCCTTCGCTGCAGTTCGAGGCGCGGCTTCGGCCGCGCAGTCCGGGCCGGCAAGGACCATCGGGCCCGGCAGGATCAATCCCGCAACTGCCGAGTTAGAATTCGCGCACATTCCATGCCGGGTTCGGCCCGGACATTCGCAGATTCGCGAGGATCATCTCCATGTCTACCGATGCCTACGGGCCACTGCTGCACCGGACCCTTGACCACGCGACGGCATATCTCGACGGCCAGCTCGATCGACATGTCGGCGCGCGCGCCAGCCACGCCGAGTTGCTGGCGGCCCTGCAGGCACCGCTTCGCGCGAAGGGCGAGGATGCCGCTTCGACCATCGACCTGCTCGCGGCGCAGGGCGAGCGGGGCGCGACCATGAGCGGTTCGCCGCGTTACTTCGGATTCGTCATCGGCGGATCCGTTCCGGTTGCCCTGGCTGCCGACCTGCTGGTTTCGACCTGGGACCAGAATGCCGGCATCTTCGCGACTTCGCCCTTGTCCTCGGTGATCGAGGAAGTGGCCGCGGACTGGCTGCTCGATCTGTTCGACCTGCCACGCGAATCGGAGGCGGGCTTCGTCACCGGTTGCCAGATGGCCAATTTCACCTGCCTGGCCGCCGCGCGCCATGCCGTGCTGAAGCGCGTCGGCTGGGATGTCGAGCTGGAAGGCTTGTGTGGCGCCCCGCGCATCAACGTCATCACTTCCGCCGAATCGCATGTCACCGTGGATGTCGCCCTGCGCTACCTCGGGCTCGGCACGCGCAACCTGCACCGGGTCGAATCCGATGCGCAGGGGCGCATGCGCTGCGATGGCCTCAAGGCGCTGCTCGGCACGCTCGAAGGACCGACCCTGATCTGCGCCCAGGCCGGCAACGTCAATACCGGCGCATTCGACCCGCTGCGCGAGATTGCGACGATGGCGCGCGAGTCCGGCGCCTGGCTGCACGTCGACGCCGCGTTCGGCCTGTGGGCCCGCGCCAGCCGCACGCTGGCACCACTGGCGGACGGCATCGAACTGGCCGATTCCTGGGCGACCGATGCGCACAAGTGGCTCAATGTTCCATACGACTGCGGGGTCGCCATCGTTCGCCATGCCGATGCGCATCGCGCGGCGATGACCTCGACCGCGGCCTACCTGATCCAGACCGCAGGCGCCGAGCGCGACGCGGTGGACTGGGTGCCCGAGTTCTCGCGCCGCGCCCGCGGCGTTCCCGTCTATGCGGCGTTGCGCACGCTCGGCCGGGATGGCGTGGCGGACCTGGTCGACCGCAACTGCGCGCGTGCGCGGCAGTTCGCAGGGTTGCTCGCTGCGCAGGATGGCGTCGGCATCCTCAACGAGGCCGTGCTCAACCAGGTTCTGGTTCGTTTCGCCGACGATGACGAGACGACCCGCGCCGTGGTTCGCGGTGTCCAGGAAGACGGCACCTGCTGGCTGAGCGGAACGACCTGGCACGGCAAGGCCGCCATGCGCATCTCGGTTTCCAACTGGCGAACCACCGAGGATGACGTCGCCCGCAGCGCGGCAGCAATCCTGCGCGTTTACAAGCGGCTCACAAATGCATAAGTTGTAGAAGGGCGGTGGGTGGTCACGCGCGAACGGGCGCGGGGCGGCGATCGTGGAAATCCAGGGAAGGGGACCTTCGATGACAGACTGGGATACCGTTGAGGTTCGGACCCCGGCGCCGCGGCGCCGGCGGCCCGACCGCGACGCGCAAGCGAATCGCTTCGCCGTCGGGCTGGCGCTGTTCCTGCTCGCGGCCATCCTGCAGCCGTGGTATGCGTATCGGGTGAACAGCTTCCTGGCCGAGCGCGAACTGGCCGAAGCCAGCCGGCAGATGGCGCAGGTGGTCGACGAGGAGCTGCGCGCCATGCAGGAGGCGGGGAAAAGGGCGGAAGAATTGTCCCGCCGCAAGCAGCAGCTTGAGCGCATCGCGCGTGTTCGGGTCAAGGGCGTCAGCGATGGTCCGGCGGGTCCGGTCGCCATCGTCGACCTCGGCTCGGCCGGCGTCGCCGAGGCGCAGGCGACGATCTGCGCCCAGGCGGCACGCATGTCGCGACAGGCCGGATCGAATGGCAGCTTGCGCCTGCAGCGCTACCGGGGTTCGCAACCCGCGGTCGATGCCGGCATGATCGATTGTGCGCACTGATTCGATGTCGATCGAAGGAGATGGAAGATGCTGAAGGAATTGCGAAGCGGCAGGCGGAAGTGGATGGGCCAGGCCATGCTTGCCCTGGCCGTGGCCGCGCTGGTTGCCTGCGGACCCGGTGCAACCGTGGCGCAAGCCGCCGCCGCGCGCGTGCAGCCCGGTGCGGCCGCAACGGAAGCGCCGTCGATATCCGCCTTGCTCGACGATGCGCTTGCCGACGGCAATCCCGGCATATCCGACCTCGACTCGGCCTTGCGCCAGGACGCCGTCGGCGCCTTCAACGGCGACCGCTGCGACGAATTGGGCGCGGTGATCCAGTCGACCCTGGGCGAGGATCCGCGAAGCCTTGCCGCGACCTATCTCAAGGAGCTGTGCGGACTCTCCGGCGGCTCGATCCTCGAACAGGAGGCGGCACGCCGCGAGTTGCGCGTGAGGATCGCCGCTTTCGAGCAGCCTTCCGGCCTCTACATCGGCGAGAAGATCCTCGAACTGTCGACGATGTACGACGTGCCGGCCTATCTGCTCGCCACCGATACCGATCTGCTCGGCAGCTACTTCGATGTGCAGGGCGGTGGTCGCCGTCTCTACTACGTCGTCTTCCTGCGCGACCGGCAGGACGGCCGCCAGGAAACGGTGCGCTTCGTGCTGACGTCCCTCGCGGCGCGCGTGCTCGGCCCGCTGGCCCTGGACCCGTCTGCGGCGGATTCCTGGATCGCGAAATATTCGCCCGCGGCGGTCATGGTTTCGGCGATGACGCAGGGCGAAGAGCCCTCCGAGCCCGCACTGGTCGGCATGGCGCTCTACATCGCCAGCGGACCGGACAAGTCGATGCGCTCGGCGGAGGTGCGCGAATTGCTGGAACGTGCGGTCGCGGCTGGCAGCGAGTATGGACGGGTGTTCATGGCGCAATCGTTGCTGCTCGACGACGAGGATGCGACAGCGCCGGCCCGCGCCTTCGACCTGGTCCGGCAGGCCTCGGCCAGCGGACTGGCCGAGGCCGAGGTGATGCTCGCGGCCCTGCATGAAAAAGGGATCGGAACCGGACGCGATCCGGCGGCGGCCCGGGATGCGTTGGCGCGTGCCAGCACGGCGCTCGGGCGCGCGCGCGCCGAGTTCCGGTTGTCGCTGCAATACATGAAGCGGGGCAGCCTCCTGTTCGACGACAAGCTCGGCATGCGCTATCTGGAAGCGGCCGCAAGAGGCGGCGATGTCCAGGCCGGGAACGACCTTGGCTACGCCTGCCAGTCGCGTGCCGAGCCGTCGAAACTGAGGGCCTGCCTGCGCTGGTACGAGCGCGCATCCGCCAAGGGCAATGCCACCGCGACCCACAACCTCGGTCTCGTCCACCAGTACGGCAGGGGCGTGCCGGTGGATACCGCGAAGGCGCGCGCGTTCTTCGAATTGGCGATCAGCCAGGGCAATCCCGAGGCGGCAACCAACCTCGGCTACCTGATCGAAATCGAGGAAGGGGCTGGCGCCGATCTGGATCGCGTCACCGCGCTCTACCGCACGGCTGCCGAATGGGGCAGCCCATGGGGAGAAAACAACTACGGCAACATGCTGCGCAGGGGAAAAGGAGTCAGCCAGGATCTGGTCGAATCGTTCCGCTGGTTCGCGCTCTCCGCGGCGCAGGGCAACATGAATGCGAACATCGCGCTGGCCGAGGCCTACGAGAACGGCCATGGCGTGGCGCCGGACCAGGCAGCGGCGGCCGCCTACTACCGGTACGCGGCGAGGAAAGACAATACCGTCGCCCTGCTGCGCCTGGCCGGCATGGCCCTGCAAGGGCGCGGCATGGAGAAGGACAACGAAACATGGCGCCTGCTGCTCATGCGCGCCGCGGAACTCGGCAGCGGCGAAGCGATGTGGCGGCTCGGCGAGGAGTACCTGCTCGGGGGCGCGGTCGCCATCGACCGCAAGACCGGCCTCGAATGGTTGCGGCGTAGCGCTGCGACCGGCGACGAGGACGGCATCCTCAAGCTCGGCGGCCATCTCGCCCGCGATCCCGATCCGGCCTTGCGCGAGGAAGGCATCCGGGGACTGCGCCAGCTCGCCGATGCGGGCAACGTGGAAGGAATGTTCGCCCTCGGTTCCGCCTACCAATGGGGCCGCGGCAAAGAGCCCGACTACGCGCAGGCGGCGGACTGGTACAGGAAGGGCGAAGCCCGGGGACACCAGCGATCGATCGCCGCCCTGGCATACCTCGCCCAGGAAGGTCTCGGCGAGCCGAAGGACGTGGTGCGGGCACGAACCTTGTACGCGAAGGCCAGCGAGCTGGGCTATGCGGTCGCCACCTGCATTCTGGGTGACATGATCATTTCCGGCAGGGGCGGCAAGCCGGATCCCGCGCAGGGTTGGAAAATCGTGCAGCAGGCCGCCGATGCCGGCGCCCCGTTGTGCCAGCTGAAGCTTGGCCTGGCGTATCGCTACGGCGAGGAAGCAATCCAGCGCAATCTCGACAGTGCCAGGAAGTACCTGCGGCTGGCGGTCGACCAGGAAATCGAGGAAGCCGAAGCGCAGCTCGCGGAGCTGGCCATGTACGAGCATGAAGACGATGTTGACGCGCAGCGAGACGGCAAGGCCACGCTGATCAGGTTGGCGGATGCGAACTCCTCACGCGCCCAGTTCCTGCTGGCCGAAGCGTGCCTGCTCGGCCGGCCTTGGCCACGCGACCTGGCCTGCGCGCGCCAACGTTTCGAACAGGCCGATGCCTCCGGGTTTCCGGCAGCGGCGCCCAATCTCGGCATCTTCAATGCTGCAGGCATCGGCGGTCCGCCCGACCTGGTAGCCGCTGAAACCTGGTTTCGCAAGGCCATCGCGCAAGGCGCCTCCCACAGCAGGTACGAACTCGGGCGGCTGCTGCTGCACATGGACAAGGACATTCCCGAAGCGTTCGGCCTGCTGCTCGAGGATGCGTCCGGCGACAGTCCGACCTCGGCCTATGTGCTGCAACGTTACTGCAGCCTGCATCCGGACTGTCCGCTTGCCGAAGACCGGCGCGTCGCACTGCGCAAGCAGGTTGCAGGCATGGCGCTCGCCAAGAAAAACGAAGTCGCCTGGGCGCTGGCCACCGACACGTTGTCGGACGCCGAGGACGGGCGCTACGCGATCGACCTGCTGAAATCGCTTCCGGCGAAGGAACTCGGCAAATGGGCCGTGCTCGACACACTGGCGGCGGCGCACGCGCGGGCCGGCCAGTTCGACAGGGCGGCGCGCGTACAAAAGGACGCGATTGCACGGTTGCCGGAAAGCGTGTCGCGGCGGCAGCGACGGATCTTCGAAGAGCGCCTGGCGCTTTACGAGGCGGGGAAGACCTGGGACCTGCCCTATTGAATGACGCGAGGCAGGCCGGCGCGCGGCGCCGGCCGAAGCCTGCTCAGTCGGTGCCGGCGATCGCCCTGCGGTCCGGAAGCCGGGTCGGCCAGCCGCCGGCCAGCGCCCGGTAGACGGCAATGGCGCTGGTGACGCTCTGCGTGCGCGCCACGGCGAGCGCATCCTGCGATTGCAGGCGCGTGCGTTCGGCGTCGAGTACTTCGAACAGGTCGGTGGCTCCGGCATCGAAGCGGGTGCGCGCGAGTTCGGCCGCGCGACTGCTGCTTTCGGCGGCGCGCTGCAGATGCGCATCTTCGACGCGGGCATGGGCATAGCGCGTCAGCGCGTTCTCGGCGTCCTCGAGGGCGCGAAGGACGCTTTGCTCGTAGCGCGCGAGTTCGCCGCTGGCGCCAGCCTCGCTGGCCGCGATGCGCGCCCGAACGTGGCCGCGATCGAGGAACGACCAGTCGACGCCGAGGGCGACCAGGCGGGTCTCGCTGTCGCGCTCGAACAGTGCGCTGCTGTCGATGGCCTGGCTGCCCAGCAGTCCGCCCAGCGTGAAGCGCGGAAACAGGTCGGCGGTGGCGACGCCGATGCGCGCGGTCGCCGCGTGCAATCGCTGTTCCGCCGCGGCGACATCCGGGCGTCGCCGCAGCAGTTCGCCGGGCGTGCCGGCATCGACGCGCGCGGGCAGGGCAGGCAACGGCTGCTCCGGCTGCAACTCGGCGATCAGGGCATCCGGCGTCTGGCCGGTCAGCACGGCGATGCGGTGCATGGCGATGGCGATGGCGGATTCGAGCGCGGGGATGCGCGAGCGCGTCGTTTCCAGTTGCGCCGTTGCGCGCGAGGTGTCGAACTCGGTGCCTCGCCCGGCTCCGAAGCGGACTTCGACGAGGCTCAGGGTATCGAGCTGGTTCTTCTCGTTGTCGCGGGCCACGCGCAGACGCTCCTGCAGTCCGCGCAGTCCGGCATAGGTGCTGGCCACGTCAGCGGCGACGACAACCTGGGCGGCGGCCAGGTCCGCCGCGCTGGCGCCTGCCTCTGCCGATTGCGCCTCGATGCCGCGGCGGATGCGGCCGAACAGGTCGAGCTCCCAGCTGGCGCGAACGCGGATGCTGTAGCTCTTCACGTCGCGGCCTTCGCGATCGACGCCGGGCAGCTGATCGGCACTGGCGCGCGTATCGCTGGCGTCGGCATCGGCAGTGACGGTCGGCAAGGCATCGAACTTCGTTCCGCCGAGCAACGCGTTGGCACGATCGATGTTGGCCAGCGCGATGCGCAGGTCATGGTTGGAGACCAGCGCCTGCTCGACCAGCCGGCTGAGCAGCGGGTCGTTGAAGCCGTTCCAGAATTCGGTTTCGGCTGCAGGGTTGGCGGGCTCGTCCGGGCTGGTGGCCGGATCCGGCTGGGCTTCGCTGGCGAAGCGCGCGGGCGTATGCACCTCGGGGCGCACGTGGTCGGGACCGACCGTGCAGGCGGCGATGCTCGCGGCCAGCACCGCGATGGCAGGCAGTTTCCAGTTACGCATGGACGATCTCCAGGTTGGCGTCGCGCCCGCTTGCGGCCGCAACCGGTTTGCGCGTGACGAGCTTGCGCAGTGCCACGTAGAACACCGGGGTCAGGAACAGGCCGAACAGGGTGACGCCGAGCATTCCGGAAAACACCGTGATGCCGGTGGCATAACGGACTTCGGCGCCGGCGCCGTGGGCGATCAGCAGCGGCACGGTGCCGGCAATGAAGGCGATCGAGGTCATCACGATCGGGCGCAGGCGCAGGCGGCAGGCCTCCAGCGCGGCCTCGACGATGCCCTTGCCCTGCAGCTCGAGCTCGCGCGCGAACTCGACGATCAGGATCGCGTTCTTGCAGGCGAGGCCCATCAGCACGACCAGGCCCACCTGCACGAACACGTTGTTGTCGCCGCCGGTCAGCCAGACCCCGAGCAGGGCGGACAACAGGGTCATCGGCACGATCAGGATCACGGCCAGCGGCAGGGTCCAGCTTTCATAGAGCGCAGCCAGCACGAGGAAGGCGAGCAGTACCGCAAGCGGGAACACCACGATCGCCGCCTTGCCCTGGGTGACCTGCTGATAGGTCAGGTCGGTCCATTCGAAGGTCATGCCGTTGGGCAGGGTCGCATTGGCCAGTTCGCCGACCTTGTCGATCGCCTGTGCCGAAGAGATCAGGTGCGCGTCGGTCTCGCCGGTCAGGTCGGCGGCCGGATAGCCGTTGTAGCGGATGACCGGATCCGGGCCATAGGTCTGGCTCAGCTGCACCATGCTGCCGATCGGCACCATCTCGCCGCGGCTGTTGCGCGTGCGCAGGTTGCCGATGTCCTCGACATGCTTGCGGTACGGCGCATCGGCCTGCGCGAAGACGCGGTAAGTACGCCCGAAGCGGTTGAAGTCGTTGACATACGACGAACCGAGATAGACCTGCAGGGTTTCGAACAGGCTGGTCAGCGGCACGCCCTGGGCCTTTGCCTTGACCCGGTCGACCTTGGCATCGAGCTGCGGCACGTTGGCCTGGTAGGAACTGATCGGGCGCGTCATGCCCGGCGTCTGGCCGATCGCGCCAGCCAGGCCGTTCGCCGCGTTCTGCAGTTCGCCGTAACCGAGGCCACTGCGATCCTGCACATACATCGAATAGCCCGAGCCACTGCCGAGGCCGAAGATCGGTGGCGGCATCAGGGCAAAGGCGAAGCCTTCCTGCAATTTCGAGAACTTGCCGTTGAGCTCGGCGGCGATCTGCCCGGCCGTGCGCGAACGCTCGCCCGGCGGCTTGAGCGGGAAGAACACGGCCGCAGTATTTGGCGAGTTGGTCCGCTGCAGCGGATTGAAGCCGGGAAAGCCGACTGCGTGGGCAACACCATCGGTGTGCATGGCAATCTCGCTCATCTTGCGTGCGAGCGCTTCGGTGCGATCGATCGAGGCGCCTTCCGGCATGCGGATCGCGCCGATCAGGTAGAGCTTGTCCTGCACCGGGATGAAGCCGCCCGGCACCACGTTGAACATCAGGCCCGCACCGGCCAGCAGGACGGCGTAGACGGCGAAGGCGACGCCACGCTTGTGCAGGCTCTTCGACACCGCACCCTGGTAGCGTTCCGAGCTGCGCGTGAAGAAGCGGTTGAACGGGCGGAACACCCAGCCGAACAGGCGATCGATCAGGCGCGTCGGCGCATCCCTGGCGGCGCCGTGCGGTTTCAGCAGCAACGCGGCAAGCGCCGGCGACAGCGTCAGCGAGTTGATCGCCGAGATCACCGTCGAGATCGCGATGGTCACGGCGAACTGCTTGTAGAACTGGCCGATCACGCCGGACAGGAAGGCCATTGGCACGAATACGGCACAGAGCACGAGCGCGATCGCGATGATCGGTCCGGAAACTTCCTTCATCGCCTGGTGCGCCGCCGCCAGCGGACTCAGTCCTTCCTCGATATTGCGCTCGACGTTTTCCACGACGACGATCGCATCGTCGACGACGATGCCGATGGCCAGCACCAGCCCGAACAGGGTCAGCGTGTTGATCGAGAAACCGAGCAGGTGGAGCACGGCGAACGTGCCGACGATGGAAACCGGTACGGCCAGCAGCGGAATGATCGAGGCGCGCCAGGTCTGCAGGAACAGGATGACCACCAGTACCACCAGCAGGATGGCCTCGAACAGCGTGGTCACCACCGACTTGATCGAGTCGCGCACGAACAGCGTGGTGTCATAGACCTGCTCCCAGGCCATGCCTTCGGGGAAGCGCGTCGCCAGTTCGGTCATCTTGGCGCGCACCGCGTCGGAGACTTCGATGGCATTGGAACCGGGCGCCTGGAAAATCGGCATGGCCACGGCCTGCTCGTTGTCGAGCAGGGCGCGCAGCGAATAATCGGATGCGCCGAGCTCGATGCGGGCGACGTCGGACAGTCGCGTGACCTGGCCATCGGCACCGGTCTTGATGATGATCTCGCCAAACTCGGATTCGTTTTCGAGGCGGCCCTTGGCATTGATCGAGACAAGGAAATCACTGCCGCCGCTGGTCGGCGGCGCACCGAGTTGGCCGGCGGAGACCTGCAGGTTCTGTTCGCGGATCGCGGCGACGATGTCGCCGGCGGTCAGTCCGCGTGCGGCCGCTTCGCCGGGATTGATCCAGACGCGCATGGCGTAGTCGCCGGCGCCGAACAGCAGCGCATCGCCGACGCCGGGAATGCGCGAGAGCTCGTCGCGTACGTGCAGCAAGGCGTAGTTGCGCAGGTACAGCGTGTCGTACTTGCCGGTCGGCGAGGTCAGGTGGACGACGAGGGTCAGGTCGGATGCACGCTTCTGCGTGGTCACGCCCTGGCGGCGCACGTCCTCGGGAAGGCGCGCCAGCGCCTGGCTGACCCGGTTCTGCACGTTGACCTGCGCCTGGTCCGGATTGGTGCCCGGCCGGAATGTCACGGTCAGCGCGAGCACGCCATCGGAGCCGGCCACCGACTTCATGTACATCATGTTCTCGACGCCGTTGATCGCCTCTTCCAGTGGCGTGGCCACCGTTTCGGCAATGACCTTCGGATTGGCACCCGGATAGACCGCCATGACCTGCACGGTCGGCGGCACCACGTTCGGGTAGTCGCTGATCGGCAGCAACGGGATCGCGATCAGGCCGGCGGCGAAGATCACGATCGAAAGTACGGCCGCGAAGATCGGCCGGTCGATGAAGAATCTGGAAAAATCCATAACGGGTTCCTTGCGGCCAGGCCGCAGTCAGTCTTCGCCCTCGCGGCGCGGAGGGCGCTTGCATATCGGCATGGGCGCAGCGGGCCGCTGCGCCGGATCGGGTCAGGACATCATTTCAGCGCGATCGACGCGGCAGGGGTCGGTGCCTGCATCGCGATCTCGGTGGGCTGCACCGGCATGCCCGGGAAGAACACTTTCTGGATCCCGCGCACGATTACCCTGTCATCGGGACTGAGGCCCGACGCCACCACGCGCAGGTCGTCGACCATCCGGCCTGGCACGATGTCCTTGCGCCTGGCCGTGTTGTCCGGCCCGACGACGTAGACGTACTTGCGGTCCTGGTCGGTCAGCACGGCCTTGTCGTCGATCAGCAGGGCCTCCGCTTCGGCGGCGCCTTCCAGCTGCACGCGGGCAAACAGGCCGGGAGTCAGCGAACCATCCCCGTTCGGCAGCACCGCGCGGGCGTGGATCGTTCCAGTCGTCGCATCGACGCCGTTGTCGATGAAGTCGACAGTGCCGAGATGCGGGTAGCCTTCCTCGTTGGCGAGGCCGACGCGCACGGCGTTGCTCAGTTCTGCACGCTGACCCTCGCGTGCCAGTTGCTGATAGCCGAGAAAGGAGCGCTCGTCGCTCTCGAAATAGACATACATCGGATCCAGCGAGACGACAGTCGTCAGCAGGGTGGTGTCGGCCCTGGCCAGGTTGCCGGCCGTGATCATGGCGCGGCCGGTGCGACCGGCGATCGGTGCACGCACTTCGGTGAACTGCAGGTCGAGCTCGGCGCTGGTGACGGCGGCTTCGGCGGCGCGCACGGCTGCGTCGGCCTGGGCGACCGCGGCGGTGCGCGTGTCGGACTCCTCGCGCGAAATGGCATTCACCGCGACCAGGGACTGTGCGCGCGCCGCTTGCGACTTCGCCAGCTGAGCCTCGCTGCGCGCTCGCGCGAGGTCAGCGTGGGCGTGGGCGAGGGTTGCGCGATAGGGACGCTGGTCGATCACGAACAGCAGGTCGCCCTTGGCCACCGTCTGGCCTTCGGTATAGGCGACCTTGTCGACGTAACCGCTGACCCTGGCGCGCAGTTCGACCGATTCCACCGCGGCGACGCGCCCGGTGAATTCGTCCCACTGCCGCACGGGCTGCACGAGCACCTGGGCGACGCTGACTTCCGGAGCCGGCATGGCGGCTTGCGGAGCGGCGTGACTGCTGCAGCCGCTGGCGAGCAGTGCGATGGTGATCGCCGTGGCCAGGGCGAGCGCCGCGCGCCAATGGATCGATGATGTGTGCGAGATCTGGAATTTCATCGGGATGCCTCTTTGTTGTTCGTGGGTATCAGGGTTTCGAGAAAGCTGCGCGCGTCATCGAGCGAGGCCTGCTCACTGGATCGGATTCGCGATTCGGTGGTGCCGCCGTCGCGCCGTTGCGATTTCGCTGGGCGCGCGGCAGGGATCGTGGAAAGCGGGATCGGATGCGCGTGCAGCGGGACGATGGGGTGCGCCCCGACGGACAGCTCGTTGCGCATGGCCAGTTGCACCGCGCGCTTGCCGATCTCGGCGACCTTGGGCCAGCGCGGACAGGCGTGGCTCTGGTTCCTGGCAGTGCAGGCCGGTGCATCGCTGGTGAGGAGCTGCACGCGAACGCCGAGCGAACGTGCTTCGTCGTGCAAGACCTGGGCGAGCATGCGCAGGGCGGCGGCGGTCACCGAGCGCGGGCCGTAACCCGCCCATGGCGCCTCGCTTCCGGGCCCTCCGACCAGTATGTAGTTGCCGCTGCGATGCTGTTCCGCCATGAGCGGAAGCAGATGGCGCGCCGCGGCCAGGTGCGGCAGCAGCAGGTCGTCGATCTCGTTGCGCAGGTTCGTCACCGGCTGGTCGAGCAGGCGCCCGCGCCCCGGCGTGCCGCAGAGCGCCGCGACCACACCGGCGAGCGGGCGGTCGAACTCGCGCACGGCAACGCCAAGCCGGTATCCGGCGACATCATCGACGACCGTGTTGGCGATCACCTCGATGCGTGCACCGGGAAACGAAGACTGCAGCGCGTCAAGGCGGGCGCGGTCGCGCGCCACGGCAATGACCGGAATGGCCGCCTCCACGGCAGCCTCGACCACGCTGCGGCCAATCACGCCGGTGGCGCCGAGGACGAGCAGCGGGCGTTTCATTGTCCCGTCCGCGGGATATTATTTCCCGTCGTTGGGATTGCGGGAGGAGCGCCGACAGCCCTCGATGCGGCATGCGGGCGGGCGCCAACAACGAACCGGCCTTCTTCGGCTGGTGTCGCGGACGCACCCGCGGAGGTCCTCGAACGCAAGCGGCGGCGCGGGTTCGTGGCCTCGTCCGCTGCGGTCTTGCCGGCAGACGCCCGGCGATCCGCCAGTATGGCTTGCCACACAAACGAGGCGGCGTGTGAGGGTATTTCGGCGTGCATGGAAGAGTTCCTTGTTGCGACGCCGCATAGAATAGAGGCACGACCGGCACTTGATTAGTCGGTAAAAGAGGGAATAATTGTCCCGGCATAGGGGCAATCGCGCCCGAGTCTGGAAGCAACCATGTCTCGTGACCTCAATGACACCCTGATATTCGTCAAGGTGGTGGAGCTCGGCAGTTTCATATCCGCAGCGCGTGCCCTGCGTTTGCCCAAGACCACCGTCAGCCGCAAGGTGCAGGATCTGGAGACGCGCCTGGGTGCGCAGTTGCTTCACCGCACGACGCGCAAGCTTGGCCTGACCGAGGCCGGCAACATCTATTTCGAACACTGCCAGCGCATCGCGCGAGAACTCGATGAGGCGGAAAGCGCCGTGGGGCAATTGCAGAATGGACCGCGCGGCTGGTTGCGCGTGACTGCGCCCTATTCGGTCGGCATCACCTGGATCGCCCCGCTGCTCGGCCAGTTCCACGCCCAGCATCCGGAGGTAAAGGTCGAACTGCTGCTGACCCAGGAACCGCTGGACCTCATTGCCCGCGAAATCGACGTCGCCCTGCGCGTCGGCAACCTTCCCGATTCGAACCTCGTCGCGCGCAAGCTGGCCGTGTTCCGCACGCAGGTCTATGCAAGCCCTGGCTACATCAAGCGCCATGGCGAACCGCTGCACCCGGACGATCTCAAGCATCACCGCTCGCTGGCGATGCACAAGGCCTTGCGCAACGGCAACTATGTGTGGACGCTCGACGATGGCGAGCAGACGGGCGAGTACAGGGTGAATCCGGTGCTGGTCGCGAATGATCCGGCAGCACTTACCGGGGCATTGATGAGTGGCGAAGGCCTGATGCTGGCCAGCGACGTCACCATCAAGCGCCTGGCCGAGCAGGGCTACGTGCAGCGCGTGCTGGCCGGCTGGACCGGACCGGAAATGGATTTCAACGCGCTGTTCCAGCGCGGTTCGGCGCAATCACCGAAGGTGCGGGCGTTCGTCGACTTCCTCGTCGACCGGCTGAATTTCGATGCCGAATACATGCACGAGCTGTGTCCGGACCTCAAGGCCTGCATGGATATGGAGAAGCATTCGGGCGGCAAGGCCCACTGCGGGCAGGCTGCCGGCAAGAAGGTCGTCGAGCTCGAGCTGGCGCGAGCCAGCGAACGCGAGGCTGTCGCCGGAGTGGAGTGATCGTCCCGCCTGCGTGGATCCTGTCGGCCAGGCGCCGGCCGCGCCACCTGCGGATGGCGCGGCGTGCGGGCTTGCGGCAAGCCTAGTTGGCCGGATCCTTCTTGGCTTCAGCGCCGCTTGCGGCGTCCTTCCCGTGCATCGTTTTCTCGTGTTCCTGCATCATCGTTTCATGCCTCCCTGCACGACGTTCCATCCTGCGTTCCTGATGCGCCTTCTCCATGTCCGCGACCGAAACCGCGCCGGCACTGTTCTTCGGCATCTTGTCCCACATGGCTTCATGGGCCGCCATGAATTCATCCCTGGTGATCAGTCCGTCGCCGTTCGCGTCCATCGATTTCATCTGCGAATGCATCATGCCCTGTTGACCTTGTCCGCGATGCTGGCCACCCCCGCCGCCCATGCCCTGGTCGGCGAGTGCGATGGACGAAGTGCACATGAGTGCGGCGAGCGCTACGGCTGATTTGAGCAGTTTCATGGGGATTCTCCGTGGAGGGCGGGTCGGTGCCCGCCGGGTGCCCGTGGGCACGTGAGTCGTGCAGGTTTGCATCGAACCATGCACATGATGGCCCCTGCTGCCTGAACGGAGCAATTGCGCGGGCAGGCAGGACGCCCACGCCGCAGCCTGCGAGAGCGGCGCTGGGTTTGCTCAGGATTCCGCGGCGTTGTGCTTGCGCATCGCATCGACCAGCTGGTCCCCGATCGGCAAGCGCCGAATGCGCACGCCGGTCGCGGCGAATATTGCATTGGCCAGGGCTGGAGCCGCGCTCGGAATGCCCATCTCGCCCGCACCGCTGGGCGACTCGCGACTCGGCACGATGTGCACCTCGACATCGGGCGCCTGCGCCGAACGCAGCAGTGGATAGTCGGGAAAATTCTTCGTCACGACGCGCCCCTTGTCGATGCGGATCTCGAGATTCATCGCTGTGGACAGGCCATCGATGGTGCCGCCCATCATCTGCGCCTCGATGCCGAGCGGATTGACCGGCTGGCCGACATCGACCGCACAGACGCAGCGATGGATTGTCAGTGATCCGGCCGCGTCGACGCTGACTTCCATCGCGTGCGCGGTGTAGCCGCCGAAGGTGAAGTGGGCCGCGATGCCGAGGCCATGTCCCTTCGGCAATTTCCGCTTCCAGTCGATCTTTTCCGCAGCCAGCCGGGTGACTTCGCGCAGCCGTCGCGGCGAGAATTTCGGACCGCCGTGTTGCGCGTAGTCCATGCTGTCGTGATCGTAGAGCTTCAGGCGCAGCGCGAGCGGATCCTGCTTCCCCGCCAGCGCGATCTCGTCGATGAAACTCTCGACGACGAATGCGTTCGCGGTGTGCGCCGGCGCGCGCCAGGATCCGCGCGTCATGCCCGATTGCACCGCCGACCACTCGACGCGCAGGTTCTTGATGATGCCGGCCGGGAAATCATCCGGATAGAGTTCCGCCGTCCACAGGTCTTCCGGTTTCACGTCGGGACGGCGGTGATACTTGCTCGCGCTGGCCAGGTGCTGGCGCCAGCTCGTCGGCATGCCGTCTGCGCCGAGCGTGGCGCTCAGATGATGGTGTCCGAACGGGCGGAAGAAATCGTGGGCGAGGTCGTCCTCGCGAGTCCACATCAGTTTCACCGGCTTGCCCGATGCCTTGGCGAGCAGCACCGCTTCGGCGACGAAATCGTTGCTCAGGCGTCGACCGAATCCGCCGCCGACGCGCGGCATGATCACTTCGATGTTCCTGCGATCGATTCCGCTGATCGTATTGGCCGTGCGCGAGGCGCCGCCCGGCATCTGCATCGAGGCGATGATGCGCATCGAATCCTTGCCGATCTCGACGTAGGCGCCTGGCGGCTCCAGCGGTGCGTGGGCGACGAACGGCACGCGATAGGTCGCTTCGATGACGCGATCGGATGCCTTGCGTGCCGCATCGATATCACCGTCGTTGCGCACGACCTGGCCCTTTCCGGCGAGCAGGCGCCCGCATTGCGCATCGAGCGATTGCGTGGATTCGGCGTCGTGGCCGCCCGATTCCCATTCCACCACGAGGGATTCGCGTCCCTTCAGCGCCGCCCAGGTGTCGTCGGCGAGCACGGCCACGCCCGCGGCCAGGTTCAGCGTGATCGGTTCACCGCCTTTCGGCCCGGGCAGGGGCAGTACCTGGCGCACGCCGGGAATCGCCAGGGCCGCCCTGGCGTCGAAGCTTTTCACGCTGCCTTCGAGAAGCGGACAGCGCGCAATCACGGCAACGAGCGTTCCGGGCGCCATCGTATCGATGCCGTATCGCGCCTTGCCGGTAACGATCTCCCCGGCGTCGACGACGCGGCGCGGCGTGCCGATGATTCGGTACTGATCCGGTGTCTTGAGTTCGACATCCGTAGTCGGGACCGGAATGGCTGCCGCCGCTTCGGCAAGTTCGCCATATCCCAGTGAACGATCATCCGGGCCGATGACGCGTCCGTTATCCGTACGCAGTTGCGCCACGGGCACGTCCCAGCGTTTCGCCGCCGCTTCGAGCAGCATGCGCCGCACCCGCGCGCCGGCCTGGCGCAACTCTTTCCAGGCGTCGGGGATATTCGTGCTGCCACCGGCACCCTGAGGTCCCCACTTCCAGGCGACGCCGGGCGGCGGGCCGCCGAACACGAGTCCGAGCGGCAGTTGCTCGACGGTCACGTCATCCCAGTTCGCATCGAGTTCCTCGGCGATCAGCATCGGCAGGGAAGTCTTCACGCCCTGGCCGATCTCGGGGCTGCGCGCGCCGATGACGATGCGGCCATCGGGCTGGATGCGCACGAATATTCCCAGCATGGAGCCCGAACCTGCACGGGCGGCTTCGTCCGCCAGGGCGACGCCGGGCAGCCAGGCGCCTATCAGCAAGCCGCCGCCGGCACTCGCGCAGGCCTTGAGGAAGCCGCGTCGGCCGAGACGCACCGACACACCGATTTTCATAAACGATTCGAAGTCGTCGGGCGACTCCCAGTCCTGGCGAATCCGCGGCGCGTTCATGCCTGCACCCCGGCCTGCTTGCGCAGATCCACGGCGCGGCGGATCGCCTTGCGTATGCGCGGATAGGTGCCGCAGCGGCACAGATTGGTGAGCGCGGCGATTTCCGTATCGCTTGGATCGGGTTTGCGTGCGAGCAGATCGGCGGCGGCCATGATCTGTCCGGCCTGGCAATAGCCGCACTGAGGCACGTCTTCCTCGATCCATGCGCGCTGCAGGGCGTGCAAGCCATCGCCCTGGGCGAGGCCCTCGATCGTCGTGACCTCTTGTCCCGCCGCCGCGGAAACCGGCATCGAGCAGGAGCGCACGGCCCTGCCATCGAGATGCACGGTGCAGGCGCCGCAAGCGCCGACGCCGCAGCCGTATTTCACCCCCAGCGTTTGCGCATGGTCGCGCAGGTACCAGAGCAAGGGCATTTGCGCATCGCCCTCGAACTTCACGGGCTTGCCGTTGACGACGAATTCGATGGCCATGCCCCAGCCTCCACGTTGCGACGTTCCTGCCGGTTCTACGCGCCGTGCAGGCTGCCGACCAGTGTCGATGGTTGGGTCCGGATCTTGTCGTCGTCTTGACAGGCGGCTGCATCGGCAACGCGCCGGATGCCGCGAACGACCATCATCCGGGGCGTGGTGCGCTCGAGTCGCGCTGTCCGTGGGAAAACGTCTACTCGTGGAGTAGGATCCTGCCAGGACTCTGGATGTCCCGTAGCTCGCTCGCTTGCTTGCGCGGCATATGCGTGCCCGGTTGCCCAATTTCACGGCGCGTGCAGTGATGCCAACGTTCACCGCCTGGCCCAACCGTGCCCCCTTGTCGGGAAGTGCGCTTGCCAAATGTGACACCAACCTGGAGCGGGGTCTTCAATGCCACATTTCGTAGTCGATTGCGCACAAAGCATCTTGTTGCTTCAAAGCGAAGAGCAGATCATCGACCGGGTGTTCCGTGTTGCCAATGAGAGCGGTCTCTTCGAGGAGAATGACATCAAGATCAGGGTCAATCCTTTTGCAGTCTATGCCGTTGGCAGGAAGCGCGAAGAGTTTATCCATGTATTTGCCCATATCATGGAAGGACGCAGCATCGAACAACGGTCCGGGTTGTCTCGATCGATAGTCAACTAGCTTGTTTCCATGTTCCCGGATGTCAGGTATGTCGCCATGAACGTGGCAGAGTTTGAAAGGGCGACCTATTTCAATCGAGCAATGCTGTAAGCCGGGGGTTTCCACTCGATCGATTTGGATGGCGTCGCTGCCGGCCAACTCCAACGTCTGCGTCTTGACGTTGCACCTCCTACAACTGCCAGGAATGATCGAATGAATGCGATGTTGAGCTTCGAAAATCCAGTCTTCTGGACATATGCACTGGCCGCTTCGATCATGCTGTTGAAGATGCTGCTTCAACCGTGGATGACGGTCGCTCGCATGATGAAAGTCGGCGGGGGCTTTCGCAGTCCGGAAGATGCGAAGAAGAGCCCCCTGAATCCTGCACCGAATCCTGGTCAGTTGGAGCCCAACGACTATGTCGAGAGGTCTCGTCGACTGAACCTGAATGACCTCGAGAGCATTCCGGCGTTCCTGGTCGGCGGATTCCTGTTTGTTCTCTGCGCTCCACCGCTGCTATTGGCCCAGATACTGATCTGGGGATATGTCGTCGCAAGGGTTGCGCACTTCCTGGCCTATGTGACGGCACAACTGCACGACATCCGCGCTACGTTCTGGAGCATCAGCTCAATCGCAGTGCTTGCCATGGTTGGGTACACGGTGGTGCATGTGCTCTCGACGCACTAGACGACCGCAGTTCCGTGTCGGGGCATTGACCCGTCGTCAGATTTCAGCTCCAGCCTGATCCCGCTGGAGTCCGTCTTCCAGGAGAAGTCCCGATGTGCCGATTACAGCGGTTTGCAGTGACAACATTCCTTGCCGCGCTAATGCTGACGGCAATGCCCGCGACAGCGCAGTGGTCGGCCAATCCGGCCAGCAATCTGGTACTGGCTGATGGCGCGGCGGACCAGGTGCAGGCGAAGATCGTCGCCCGGCCCGATGGCGGCTTCTATGTCAGCTGGTTCGACAGCAGCAGCGGTTATGGCGTCTACCTGCAGCGCCTTGATGCCGGTGGCAACGAACAGTGGGCGCATGGTGGCATCCTCGTCGCCGCGCGCGATTTCAGTTCGACCCAGGATTACGGGCTCGACATCGATTCGGCGGGCAATGCACTGCTGGCGTTCCGCTACAACGTGGGCAGCATTGCGCAGATCGTCGTGCAGAAAATCGGAGCCGACGGGTCGCTGCTTTGGAGCGCACCGGGCGTCACGGTTTCCGCCGATGCGGGTGGTGCCAATTCGCCGAAGGTCGCCGGCGCGGGCAATGGCAATCTGGCCGTCGCGTGGTCATCCAGCGCCGGCGCCGTGGTCGTGCAGAAGCTCGATGCCAGCGGCGCCGCGTTGTGGGTGCCAGCCGGGGTGTCGGTGGTGCCGGCTTCCGGATTCTTCTTCCTGGCCGACGTGCACGGTGACAGTGCTGGCAATGTGATCGTCTCGTGGTCTGCCCAGCTCTCGTTCCAGGATCGCGAGCTGTGGGCGCAGAAATTCGCATCGGCGGATGGTGGCGCGCTGTGGGGCGCCACCCCGGTCAAGCTGTTCAATGGCAGCGGCGGAGCCATGCAGCTCGGCAACTTCCCGCCGTTCATCGAGGACGGCGCTGGCGGTGGCGTATTCGTCTGGTACACGGTCGGGGTCGACGCCGGAACCGTGCGCATCCAGCACGTCGATGCGGCAGGCGCTTCCCGGTTTGCGCAGAACGGCCTGGAGGCAAGCGCGGACACCACGCGCTCGCACGTCGAGCCGAGCGGCGCATACGATCCGGTCTCGGGCGACATCTATGCGCTCTGGCGCGAAACCGACATCGCGACGCAGGGCCAGATCGGCGTTTATGCGCAACGTGTCGACAGCAGCGGTGCGCGCCAGTGGGGCAGCGACGGCAAGGTGCTGGTGGCGCTGTCATCGGTCGACCAGTCGCAGATGCGCGCGCTGCCGGTGAGCGGCGGCGGGCTGCTCGCCGCGTGGAGCGGCAACATGGCGCCGAATCCGATGCCGGTCCGCGTCGCGCGACTGGCCAGCGACGGCAGCTATGCCTGGCCGGCCCAGATCGTCGACATCAGCACCGAGACGAACGCTACTTCACGGCTGGCCGCCGCACGCAGCAGCAACGGCTTGGCGGCGTATGCATGGACGGCGACCGGCTCGGGCACGCCCGCCGACATCCACGCCCAGAACATCAACGCCGATGGCAGCCTCGGCAATCCGGTCGACCTGATCTTCGCCGACGGCTTCGATCCGGACTGAGCCAGGGTCGCCGTGGAGAGCCTTGCCGGAGCCGGGTGCGGCAGGTGGGCGGGGGGCATGTTGCGCTGCGTGTGGCGACGCGCCGCCGCTTGGCAATAGACTGCGCCTCCGGTAGGCAATTCAAGGGGGCGTCATGCGCAAGCTCGTGAAGTGGCTGGTCCGTCTCGTGGTGGTTGTCGCCGTCGTCGTCGGGGTGCTGTTCGCCGTCGTCTATGTGCTGAGCGAACAACGCATGGCCAAGGTCTACGCTATCGAGCCCGCGGTCCCGACGATCCCGACCGGTCCCGATGCGATCGAGCGCGGTGCGCATATCGCCGCCATCCGCGGCTGCCGCGACTGCCATGGCACCGACATGGCCAGCGCGACCTTCATCGATGATCCGCTGTTCGCGCGGCTTTCGGGACCCAACCTGACGCCGGCCGGACCCGGCGGAAAATTCAGCGACGTCGAGCTGGTGCGTGCCATCCGCCATGGCGTCGGCAAGGAAGGACGCTCGCTGTTGTTCATGCCCTCGCAGGAGTTCAGCCATCTCAGCGACCAGGACATGGGCGACCTGCTCGCCTACCTGCACAGCCTGCCCGCCGTCGACAGGACGCCACCCGAAAACCGTGTGGGCCCGATCGGCCGCGCTTTGTTCGTGGCCGGCAAGGTGCCCCTGTTGCCGGCGGAGGTGGTCGATCACGACGCGAAGCCGGCCGAACCCGAAATCGCGGCTACGGCGGCGTACGGCGCCTATCTGTCCGCCGCGTGCATGGGTTGCCACGGCAAGGCGTTCTCGGGCGGGCACATTCCGGGCACACCGCCGGACTGGCCCGATGCCGCCAACCTTACGCCCGGTCCGGGCGGACTGGGCGACTGGAGCGAAGCCGAATTCAGCAAGGCCCTGCGCGAGGGCATCGCCAAGGGCGGACGCCCGTTGCAGACCCAGTACATGCCGGTGTCGGCCACCAAGCACCTTACCGATGTCGAGATCAGCGCGCTGTATGCGTTCCTGCGCAGCCTGCCGGCCAAGGCGCAGGGGCAGCACTGATCGCACGCATGGGCGCCGTCCGGGCCGATATCGACCGGGCGGCCCCGATCTGAGCTTTTCAGTCCTGGCCTGTCATGGCATCGCGCGGCGCAGCGACCAGAAATCGATGTCGCGACGCACGCGGTAGCCGATCTTTTCGTACATCGACTTCGCGCGCAGGTTCTTGTGGTTCACGTGCAGGAAGGGAAGGCGTCCGCGCTCGAGGTTGTCGTTGCCGAGCATGGCCAGCAACCGGCGCGAATAGCCACGCCCGGTGAAATCCGGGTGCGTGCAGATCGCGCTTATTTCCTGGGCGTCGTCCGTGCCGAGACGCTCGCCGATCATCGCCGCCAGCTGGTTTCCCTGATAGATGCCGAAATAGCGTCCGAGCTCCATCGTGCGCGCGCGGAAAAAATGCGGATAGACGAGGGCCGTGAGAGCCATTGCATCGGCGCGATGCGTCTGCGTCGTCAATGCGACAACCGGTGGTCCGTCGATTACCGCGATCGGCGATGCGCAGGCCATCTGCGCAAGCGGCTGGTCGATCCGCATCGTCCATCCGCGCGGTTCTGCAGGAGCGATTCCGAGCAGGTAGACCGTCTCGTCGGGTCCGATCAGCGATTCGAGTGCGTCGACGACATCGGTGCCGGCATTCGCTACGCCGAGGAACGGTGCATGGCTCGACGGAAAGCGCGCGATATCGGCCGACCCCTGCGCGAGTGCCTTGTGGCGGCTTTGCAGCGACGCCCAGAAGGGATTGTCCAGTGCCGAGTCGTTCATGCGCGCGGTTCCTGTCGATCGCCGATCCCTGGCCAAGTCCGGCATGGCGAGGGAGCCGTGCAGGCGCACCGACTCCCTGCCGTCCGCCGGCTCAGTCGAAACTGTTGGCGAAGATGATATCGCTGTTCGCCAGCGCACCGGTCACGGCGAAGTCCGCCGTGGCATAGGCGTCCACGGTGTTGCCCGAGGCGTCTTCGCTGCCATTCGCCAAACGGCTGCGGTAGAAACCCACGCCGGTCCGCGAAGAGCTGTTGGCGGTGTCGTAGAACATGACGTGAACGTGCTCGTTGCTATCGGCCCTGAGCCAGGGGTAGCAGCGGTCGATGGCCTTGGCTTCCGTGGTCGGATGCGAGGCAGGGGCTTGCCGCAGATCGAACGTCCAATCCGCAGGTACAGGGATCAGCCCGGCCACTTCAGCACCATCATGGCGACGGCGAGCCAGAGCGGCAACAAGGCCAGCCAGCCGATCGCATGCCAGCGACGCAGCGGTGCGGCCAGCGGGTCGATGTGTGTGGCGGTCCTCGCCGAGTCGACGATGCGCCGCTGCAGCGGGGCGAGTGCGAACCCGAAGACCAGCCCGGAAAGGATGAACATGGCGATCGAGCCCGCGATCCAGCCGACGGCCAGTATCCTGTAGCCGCCCGCCATTGCAGCGGCGATGCCCGCGGCGGTTATCAGGATCACGCCCGGCGTGGTGAACCAGCGATCGGCGCGGATGATGCCCTGCATGGCGTGTCCGATGAAGGCGGGATCGCGGGTGCGTTCGGCATGCGCGACCCAGAACAGTCCGAGCGTGGCATTGCCGAGGAAAAGAATGATCGCGACGAGGTGGACGAGCTTGTACAGCGCATAGCTGGTGACCATCGGACGCTCCGTTCGGCACGGCGATGACACTGTAGGCGCTCGCGCCTGCGCATGGCGAGGTGCCGGATGTCACTTTCGTGTTCATGGTGCGCGAACCGGCGATGTCGTCCGTGGGCCGCGGGCGCCTGCCTGCCTGCTGCGCGCGGGCGGTGCGATCGCTACGCCGCGCGATCGGACTTGGCGCGATACATCGCCTGGTCCGCCTCGTGCAGCGCCAGTTCTGGATCGCCATGGTCCGGCACCCGGGCCGCGCCATGCGAGAATCCGATCGCAGGCGCGTCATGGCTTGCGCTTGCGAGTTGCAGGCGGACCGAGCGGACGTGCCTTTCTATGATTTCGGGATCCGTATCCTCGGTGATGACGATGAACTCGTCGCCGGCATAGCGTATGACCCTGTCGCCCGCAGGGAAGACTTGCTGCAGGGTGCGCGCAAACAGGCGCAGGCACGTGTCGCCGGCGTGATGGCCGTGCGCATCGTTGATGGACTTGAAGTCGTCGAGGTCGAAAAACACGATGGTCGCGCCGGATGCCTGCGACTCGCGCAGCAGGGCAGGCAGTGCGCGCCGATTGAGCACCCCTGTCAGCTGGTCGCGCTGGAGCAGGTCGCGCAACTGGACCTGGGTCAGGCTCAGCTCGCTGTTGGCCTGGGTCAGCTCACGCTGGATCGCGCCGTACAGCGTGAGCACGCAGCCCAGCGCGATCACCCATTCCGCGCCTGCGTCAAAAGAGGAATGCACCGAAAGGAAGGTGGCCAGGAACGGTGGCCTCGCGGACTCGTCGAGCAACACGTGCGCGGCATAGGCGGCGCTTTCCGCGAACGCGAGCAAGGCACGGATGGCAAACCCGGCCGACAGCCAACCGAACCGGCCGGATCGGTTTCGTGCGAGGAAAATCGCGCTCGAACCCAGCATCACGCAGATCACGGCCGATTGCACGAGGCCGAGCATGTCGATCGTCTGCACGGCCATGGCGGCGGCCAGCGACAACGTGGCGACGATGGCGACCAGGCCTGCATAGGAGCTGCGGGCAGGTCGTCCCGAGACGAAACCCCCGGCACCATCGACGAGCAGCATGACAAACAGGGTCTTGGCAAAGAAGTAGGACCACGCCGCAATCACGAAGGCCAGCCGCCCTTCCGGTTGCAGGATCCAGAACAGGGTTGTAACGAGCAGCGCGAGCAGGTTCGCGGCCCAGGCGCAGACCCATATCCGCAGTTCGTCGCGCTTCATCGAGTGCGCAAGGGCGATCAGGAACCCGGTGATGAGGACAACCGAAGTTGCCTGGACCATCGTGCTCCAGCGCCACAACATCAATTCCATCGGCAAACTCCCCCGGATGCGGCAATTGCGGGAACTCCGTCCAGCAGCAGCCGACCTTGCAGGGCACTTTATCCGCTGTTGCCGGCGCAATCCACCTGCGGCCCGCACGGCTGCCCGGGCCGGCGGACGGCACGTCCGCCGGGACCCATCCATTGGCACTTGGCGCGCGCCGGGCACTGCCCCTAGTCTTGCCGTTTGCCCTTTTCCATGTTCAATCAATCGTGAGGTTTGCCGTGATCCATCCCGTGCGGGTTTTCGTGTTGCGTTGCGCCACTGCAGGCGCAATGGTGTTTTCGCTGCTGGCACTCGGTGCCTGCGGGCGCCAGGCTGCGGATACGCCGAGTGCGTCGTCCGAGGTGGCGTCGGTGCCTGCGGCTGCGGCCGCACGTGGCGATTTCGGGTTCGACACGGGCGGGATGGACCGCAAGGTCAGTCCGGGCGACGACTTCTACGAATATGCGAACGGCACCTGGGTGCGCACGACGGAGATCGCCGCGGACCGATCCGCCGAGAGTGCATTCTCCACGTTGGGCGACCGCGCCCGCGAGGACACTCGGGCGATCCTCGAAGCCGCGGCGGCGGATCCGGCGGCGAGCGGGGGACGCAAGCAGATCGGCGACTACTATGCCGCGTTCATGGACGAAACGGCGATCGAGGCCCGGGGCATGGAGCCTTTGCGGCCCGAACTCGACGCCATCGCCAGGCTCGATGACCCAATCGCGCTTTCGCGCGCATTCGGCGCCTTGCTGCGTGCCGATGTCGACCTGCTCAACGCCACCGATTACTACACCGATCGACCGTTCGGTCTCTGGGTATCGGCGGACCTGATGAATCCGGGAACCAACGCCGCCTACCTCGTGCAGGGCGGGCTCGGCATGCCCGACCGTGATTTCTACCTCGAGGGCGGGCGCATGGCCGAAATGCGCACGCAGTACGAGGGCTACGTGGCCCACCTGCTGGAACTTGCCGGTTTCGACGGGGCGCCGGCCAGGGCGGCGCGCATCCTCGCCCTCGAAACCGCGATCGCGCAGGCGCACGCAACACAGCTCGATACCAACGATGTGGAAAAAGGTGCAAACCGCTGGGCGCGATCCGAATTCGCCGGCAAGGCGCCGGGCATCGACTGGGACGCGTTCTTCGATGCGGCCGGCCTGGGCGCGCAGGCGGACTTCATCGTCTGGCAACCGGGCGCAGTCACCGGCATGGCGGCGGTCGTCGCCAGCACGCCGCTGTCGACCTGGAAGGACTACCTGAGTTTCCACGCCATCGATCGCGCTGCGCCGTACCTGGCCAGGGCCGCCGTCGATGCGCATTTCGCCTTCCACGAAAAGGCGCTTTCCGGAACGCCGCAACTGCGCGAACGCTGGAAGCGCGGCGTCGGCGAAACCAATGCGGCACTCGGCGAGGCGGTCGGCGAGATCTACGTGGCCGACCACTTCACCGCGTCGACCAAGGCGCGTGCCGACGAAATGGTGAAGAACCTCATCACCGCGTTCGGCCAGCGCATCGATTCCGCGCAGTGGATGACGGCGCAGACCAAGGCGCGCGCAAAGGCCAAACTGCTCGGCCTGCGCGTCGGCATGGGATATCCGGAGCGCTGGCGTGATTATTCGGCGCTGGAAGTGCGGCGCGACGATGCGGCCGGCAATGCCGCGCGCGCGGAGCTGTTCGAGTACCGGCGCAACATCGCCAAGCTCGGCCAGCCTGTCGATCGCGGCGAATGGTTCCTGTTGCCGCAGACGGTCAACGCGTTGAACATCCCGCTCGAGAACCGGCTGATATTCCCGGCCGCCATCCTGCAGGCGCCATTTTTCGACGCGAACGCCGATGACGCGATCAACTACGGCGCCATCGGCGGCGTGATCGGGCACGAGATCAGCCACAGTTTCGACAACAATGGCGCCCTGTTCGACGAGCACGGCAAGCTCGAGAACTGGTGGACGAAGGAGGACTTCGAGCGCTTCGAGGCGGCCGGCGCGGCGCTTGCCGCGCAGTACGACCAGTACAAGCCGTTTCCCGACCTCGCGGTCAACGGCAAGCTGACCCTTGGCGAGAACATCGCCGATGTCGCCGGACTGGCCACGGCCTATGACGCGTACACGATGGCCCATGCCGGACAAGCGGCGGAAACCATCGACGGCTTCAGCCCGGACCAGCGCCTGTTCCTCGGCTGGGCACAGGTGTGGCGCAGCAAGTTCCGCGAGCAGGCGCTGCGCAACCGCATCCTGACCGACGGACATGCGCCGGGTCGCTATCGGGCGCTCACGGTACGCAACATCGACGCCTGGTATCCCGCGTTCGAGGTGCAGCACGGACAGGCGCTTTATCTCGCGCCGGAGCAGCGCGTCAAGGTCTGGTAGCCGTCACTGCACGCCGGGTCCCGCAACGGACCCGGCAGCGCGCACGCCGTGGACTGCGGGTGCCTCGCTGGTGCGCGGAGGATGGCCTTCCGGCGCAATGTGAATTGCATCACATTCGCTTGCGATCTGTGCGCAGTCGGTAGTGACAATTGCTGTCCCAACCTGTCGCTGCGCCGTGGCCAATGCGCGGCGCCGACACGCGAACGGGTGTGGCCCGACACTTGCATTGCATGGGCTGTCGATCCGACTCGATGGAACCATCGTGAGAATGGAATCAGCCCAACCCCGGAGTGTCGAAGCAGACGAACGCATCGAGTCGCCGCAGCGCACCGCGGTGGACATGCGCCAGCGCAACGCGATCCTGTTGATACCGCCTGGCGAGAAATTGCCCGAGGGATGGCAGGCGCCGTGGATCAAGGCAGGTTGGTCAGTGTCGAACTGTGGAAATCCGGAAAGGATTCCGGCTGCCCTGCATGGACCCGGAGCATCCGCACTCGTGGTTTCCCCGTGGGCGGAAGTCGGCAAGCCCGCGCTGAGCGGAACGGTGGCCCGCGGCCTCACCGGCGTGGTCGCCGCGCTTGGCACCGCCGACGACTCCAGAAGGGACACTGCTGCGGCCGTGGGCGGCATGGTTCGCCGCGCGGATTTCCTTGCCCACCTGCGCCGCATGCAGAAATGCGCGGAGGGCAGCAGCTGCTGCGCGCTGATGGCCATCCAGGTCGACCAGGCATCGGCGCTCAATGGCGAACTCAGCCGCACGGCCATTTTCGATCTCGAGGAAAGGATTTGTTCCCGGTTCGCCAACGTCCTGGAAAAGCGCGACATCACCACGATCTGGCTCGAATTCGGCTTCGGAATACTCGTGCAGCGTGCAGACAGCGAAAGCGTATGGGCGCTCGCCGAGAAACTGCGCGGCAGCATCGCGGAAAAGCCGTTCCTCGTCGGCGCTGAGTCGAAATCGCTGACGGTATCGATCGGCTTGTCGCTTTCGCCCAGGGCCGAAGGTACGGACTGCGCGCATCAGTGGTTCGCTTCGGCGCATGCGGCGCAGGGCATTGCCCATCGCCGCGACGGCAACCGCTGCGAGGGACTGCTGACCCGCGAGTTCGAGCCGATGCCGGCCGAGCGCGTGCTGATCATTCGCGAATGGGTGAGGGAGGCGAAGGCGGGCACGAACGTGGTAGTCGAATACCAGCCGCTCATGCCGATGAACTCGGCGGCCGTGGAGCTCTACTCGGTCCACGCCAAGCTGCGCGACTACCGGGCTCCGCTCGGCGGCGTCTACCGCAATGAATACCTGCGCCTGGCGCGCGACGCCGGCGCCATGGTCATGATCGACCGCATGAGCCTGTTCCATGCATTCGAGACGCTCGAGCAGGAGCATGCGCGTGGTCGCGCCACGCAACTGATGGTTCCCATTGAACTTGAAACCCTGAAGGACCTGCCGTGGCGCTGGTTCGAGGCCGAACTGCAGCGGCGCCAGCACCTGCTCGATCGGCTGATCGTCGAGCTCGACGCGGTCGCAGGCCTGCTCGACAAGGACAGCGTGATGCGCCTGGTGCGCCTGCGCCGGTTCGGCGTACGCATCGGGCTTGCGGACAGAAGCGCGGATCTGCGCCATGTGCCGGACTGGTCGAAGCTGCCGGCCGACGTACTGACGCTGCAGCATGCCGCCGCGAATGCGCTTTCGCCGGACGAGTTTCGTGCCGCCGTGCAGGCGTGGCAGTCGAAACAGCGTCTCGTGGTCGTCGACGCCGTGGAGGATGCCAATGCATTGGTCCACTTGCAGGGACTCGGTGTCGACCACCTGCGCGGACAGGCCCTGGCCGCTATCGGTCCGAGGCTGGACTACGATTTCTCAGCCGCGGCCTGAGGCCTTCGCACGCAATCCGCAACGCAGGCATTCAGGCCGGACGAGAGGCGGCCACGCACGCTTCCTTCGGGGAACTGTTCGCGTCGCATCCTGGTTGATCCTGGTGCTTGCGTTCACGTCGCCGTTCCGGCTGCGCTTTCGGCCGGCTTGGTTTCACGCCAGAGTCCGCCACCCGGCAGGCGCCGGCGCATCTGGCCACGCAGCAGCAGCAGGCTCAGCACGGCCTGGAAGGCGACGGTGGCGACCGAGATGTACCAGACATGTTCGATGCGGAAGTGTGGCTGGCGCGACAGCCAGAGGACCGGAACGGCGAAGACGAGCAGACGCGTCGTCGTGCTCAGCAGCGCCGGCCAGGTGTTGCCGAGCGCCTGGAACATGCCGGAGCAGGTGAAGATGATGCCCTGGGCGACGAAATTCAGCGAGATGATCGCGAGGAAGGTCGCGCCGGTTTCGATGACGTCCGGTTCGCTGGTGAAGCGCGAAATGAACCAGGCCGGTTGCCACTGGCAGAGCAGGGTCAGGGAAACCATCACCACGCTGCTCATGATGACCGCCGTGCGGAAAGTCTCGCGCACGCGTCCCGGCTTCTGCGCACCGAAATTCTGCCCGGCGACCGCCGGCGTCGAGAAGGCGATGGCCATGGCCGGCAGGAAGATCGATTGCATGACGCGACCGCCGATGCCGAAGCCGGCCTGCGCCGCGGCGCCGAAATCGCGGATGACGGTGTAGATCACCGCCATGAAAACGAATATGAGGGCGAATTCGCCGCCCGCCGGGAAGCCGATGGCGAGCATGCGCTTCCAGGTATGCAGTCGCGGCCGCCACAGGTCTACATGGAAGCCGACATACTTTTCCATGCGCATGAAATAGACGCCCATCATGACGACGCCGACGGCGATCGAAATCGAACTCGCCAGCCCGGCGCCGGCGACGCCTAGCGCATGGCCGGTGCCCCAGCCGGCAATCAGGACCGGCGCGAGGATGATGTTGAGGAGCAGGGTCAGGACCTGCACGATCATGGTCGGCTTGACGATGCCGGTTCCGCGCAGGCCCGATCCCATCGCGATCAGCGCGAACTGCAGGGCGAGGCCGGGCAGGTAGCAGTCGAGATAGGTGATGCCCGCCATGGTCGTTGCCGCATCGGCGCCGATCGAGTGCAGATAACTTCTGCCGAGTCCGTATCCGGCGAAAAGGGTCAGGCCGGCGCAGAGCGCGGAAATGACCAGCGACTGGTTGAACACGAGGTTGGCGTCGGCCGCGTCCTTGCGTCCCACCGCGTGGGAGATCAGGGCCACGGTGCCGACACCGAGCATCTGGGTCAGGCCCAGCACGATATACATGACCGTGCCGCCGAGGCTGACGCCGGCGATTGCCGCGTCGCCAAGCTGCGCGACGAAGTAGAGATCGACGAGGAAATACAGGGTCTGGATGAGCATTCCGATCGCCATCGGCACGGCCATCTGGACGATATGCCCGGCGATCGGTCCTTCAGTCAGGTCTTTCATGTGCTGGCCTTGCGTTGACCGGTTGTGGGGCCTGGCGATGGCCATGCCGGGGGCGCCGCATTTTGCCGCAGACCGGCCTCGTTGGCGATGCGGTTTGCCAGGGAAGGGTGTCCGGATGCGCCCGAAAGCACGAAACGCTTGATTCCGCGCCCGCAATCCTTACCTTGGGACGTGCTGGAGCTCAACTTACTGCGGGAGACGAACATGGCAACCGGCTGGGCAGGCGATGGCGCGGTCCAGGACCAGATCGACGCGACGATCAAGGACGGCATCAAGCGCGCGCGCACGCAGTTGCGCGATGGCCCGGGCCTGAGCCACTGCGAGGAATGCGAGGCGAAGATCCCCGAGGCGCGGCGCAAGGCCGTCCCCGGCGTGCGCCTCTGCGTCGCCTGCCAGGAAGCGAGCGACCGCGACGTTCGCAAGTCGGCGGGCTACAACCGGCGCGGCAGCAAGGACAGCCAGTTGCGCTGAGGCATGCGCGAAGATTGATCCAGCGCCACTTGATCGACAAATGGAAACGGCGGCCGGATTGCTCCGGTCGCCGTTTTTTTTCGCCCTATTGGGCGGTACAGCCTGTTTGGAACTTACGGCGTGAAACTCGAGGTAAGGCTGACGCCCGAGAACGTCGCGTAGGCACGGATCTTCACGTAGTAGGTGCCTGCCGTCGGCGCGGCGAACGAGCAGGTCTCGCTGTTGCCCGAGGTGTACGGGCGGCAGGTGTAGCTGGTCGTGGTTGGTGCCGAGCCGAGGCGAACGTAGAGATCCGCGTCGCCGGTGCCACCGGACATCACGAACGACAGGTTGGTCGCGCCCGCCGGGACGACAAGCGTGTAGGTCGAGGTCCAGTTGTTCTTGGTCGCCGACAGCCCGCTGATCACGGTGCCATTGCAGAGCACGGTGCCGGACGGCGTGCAGCCGCCGCCACTGCTGACCGTCACCGACTTCGTGACCGCATTGGTCGCGCCACCGTTGTCGGTCACCGTCAGGGTGACGCTGTAGGTGCCGGCCGTTGCGTAGGTGTGGCTCGGGTTGGTCGCGGTCGACGAGGTGCTGTCGCCGAAGTTCCACGAGCGCGAGGCGATCGTGCCGTCGCTGTCGGTGGAGCTGTCGGTGAAGTTCGCCACCAGTGCGCTGGTCGTGAAGCTGAAGTTCGCGACCGGCGGCGAGTTGCTGGCGATCGAATAGCTGCCGGTCAGCGAGACGCCGGAGAAGGTCGAGTAGGCCTTCACGCGGACGTAGTACGTGCCGACCTGGGCCGTCGCGATCGGGCAGGATTCCGAGTTGCCGCTGGCGTACGGACGGCAGTCATAGACCGTGTCGGTCGGCGCGCTGCCGAACTTCACGTAGAGGTCGGCATCGCCGGTGCCGCCGGACATCACGAAGGTGAGTCCCGTTGCACCTGCCGGCACGTCCATCGTGTAGTTGAGGTCGTTGCCCGTCGTCGCGGCAAGGCCGGTGACCGCCACGCCATTCTGCAGCACCGTGCCACCGCCGCTGACCGTCACCGACTTCGTGGTCGCGTTCGTCGCGCCACCGTTGTCGGTCACCGTCAGGGTGACGCTGTAGGTTCCCGAGGCCGCATAGGTGTGGCTCGGGTTGGTCGCCGTCGACGATGTGCTGTCGCCGAAGTTCCATGAGCGCGAGGCGATCGTGCCGTCGCTGTCGGTGGAACTGTCGGTGAAGTTGGCGACCAGGCCGCTGGTGGTGAAGCTGAAGTTGGCGACCGGCGGATTGTTGCTGGCCGCGGTACCGGTGAAGTTCTGCCCGGTCACGTTGGCGCTGCTGACGGTCACGCTGCGGCTGGTCGGCGAGAACGTGTAGCCACCGAGGCTGGGCGTCAGCGTATAGCTGCCGTTGGCCAGGCTGGTGAGCGTGTAGGCGCCGCTCGAGTTGGTCGTCGTGCTGGCCGCGCCGGTGCTGACGGTGACGCCGGAGATGCCGACGCCGGTTCCGGTCGAGACCGTGCCCGAAATCGAGTAGGTGCTCGGCGCCGCGCCGCAATCGCTGAACTTGAAGTCCTGGATGCGGGTGTTCCAGCTGCCGGACGGGCGGTACATGCCGACCATCCAGAACGTGCAGTCGTCGGACGGATCGACCGCCATCTGGTAGTAGTCGCCCCAGCGCCCCGAGGTCTCGGCTGCTGCGCCGGAGACGACGTTGTTTTCGCCGAGGGTCATCACGCCGGACGGATCCGCGGCCATGCGGCCGGTGTAACCGAGGCTGGCATAGACCGTGGGCGAGCTGGTCTTGGTGTTGTTGTAGCCGAGCGCGATGTTGCCCTTGTTGTCGCTGGCGATCGTGCCGAGCAGGTGGTGCGTGCTGGTGTCGCCGGGCGCGTAGGTGCCTTCCTGTTGCAGGGTCCAGTTGCCGCTGCCGATGCGGCGCAGTTCGAACCAGCGGATGCCGGCGTTGACCACGGTGCCGGTGCGCGCCGGGTTCACGTTGGTGGCGAACTGGCCGACGATCGATTCGTAGCCACCCAGGTTGCGGTAGACCAGCGAATTGAGGATCACCTCGCGGATCGGATCGAGCAGCGAGGTCGAGCCGGGCTGCGGCACGGTGGCGAAGCTCGAATAGTTGCGGAACCAGCTGTTGAACTCGGTGATGGCGATGCGCGGCAGGGTGGTGATGGCGCTGTTGGCCGGCGTGTTCCAGTCGACGCTGATCGAATAGAGGTCGATGTAGTCCTGCGAGGTGTTGGCGGCAGCGCCGGCATGCGCCTCGTCATCGTTGTGGCGGGCGAGGATCTGCCTGGTTCCGGCCGGCGGCGCGTGCGCCGCGTCGCCCATGAAGGTGACCGGGGTCAGGGCCTGGAAGCCGTAGCCGGCCAGCTTGGGCACGCTGGCGAAGCGCTGCTGCGCGCGTGCCGTGGCGCCGTTGAGCATGTTGGCGCGGTCGTAGGCATAGGCGGTGACGTTGGTCTGGCCTTCGTTGTCGGTGCAGACGTAGGCGTCGTTCCATACGCCGCAATGCGGGTAGTCGTTCTGCGTCGGCGTCGAGAAGCCGTAGAACCACCAGCCGCCGCTGACCGGGTCGGAGGTCTTGGAGATGTAGATGCACATCTTGGCCGCCGAGGAGGTGCCGCCCATCTCGAGCAGGAACCAGCGGTTGGCGAGGCGGTCGAACAGGACGATCGGATCGCTCACCGACGTGCGGCAACCGTCGCCGGTTGGTGCCAGCGAGGAGAACGTGGTCGGTCCGGCCAGCTTGGTGCCGGACTTGTTGTAGATCGTGAAGGTGGTGCCGCCGCTGCCGTTGACGCCGTAGATGATGTGGCTGCTGCTGACGTCGACGACGGGGTCGCCCGGCGATACGCCGGTGTTGCCGTTGTTGATGCTGACCCGCGACTCGGCGCGGTAGCGGGTCGCCAGCGGCGAGGCATTGTCGTCCCAGAGCTTCTGCAGCTCGGGCAGGCGGTCCGGATCGGTCATGATCCAGGCCGGAGTCGCCGTGTTGATCTGGTTGGGCGGGAAGAACTGGCGCTTGTGCGCTTCCTTGATCGGCATGCCCGGTTGCCATGCGGCGGCCACGGGGACGTCGCGGAGGTCGACATCGATGCCGACGGCGGAGACGGGTTCGCCGACCTGCACGCCATTCGAGACGCCCTGGGCGGGCGCCGCGAATGCGGAGCCCTGGCAGGCCATGAGCAGGGCCAGCGCAGTGCTGGCCATGAAGCAATTGCGGAAATTCATGAATCTGTCCTCAATGCGGGAATCATTTGAAATCCGTGCGCCCGCAGCCGGCCCGATGACGGGGCCAGTGCAGCGGGCCCATGCATCAATCGCTATCGCTATCCGCTTCCTCTTCGTTGCCGGGCTTTCCGTCGGTCGACGTGAACCCGCTCCAGCGCAATAGGCGGATCTCACCGCGCCGGCTTTCCACTGACACGTTGGCCCTGTCTTCGCCCACCACGGCGACGGCCTGCTTGTTCGGTTCCTGCCCCGGACGGGGCGTGACCTGCAGCGAGTATTCGGTTGCGAATGGCGCCGAGGTGGCCATCTCCACGCGCGCATCCAGGCTGTCGGCGACAGCCACGATGATGTTGCCGCTGGTGGTTGCCAGGCGCTGGCGCGATCCGGCTGGCGCCTTGCCGAGCGATGCTTCGATCGAACCCGCGCCGGTTTCCGCGCTGACGCTGCCCTGGGTCCCGCGGATGGCGATGTCGCCTGCGCTGGACTTGAGGTCGATGTCGGCGCGGATTCCGCGGCTCTCGATCGTGCCGCGTTCGGTGCGCACGCTGACCGCATGGCCGAGCGGAACGAATACGACGAGGTCGAGGCGTTGCCTGTCGGCGACCAGCGTGCCTGCCGGCAGCCGTGGCGTGATCAGGTAATGCGGGCCTTCGGTGACGGGCTGCAGGGCGATCGGGGTCGCCAGCAGGGGCTGCTGGGCCACCGCATGTGTTTCGATGGCATGCTCGTAGCCGCCGAAGCGAAGGCGGACGTCGCCGTAGGGATTGTCGATCACCACGTCCTCGCCGCTCGCCAGGCTGGCGGCGAAGTCGAGGCGGACGATCTGGAAATCGGGCTGCGCTTCGGGCGCAGCGCCCGCCGCGGACTTGTCCGCAGGCGCCTGCACGGACGCGCACCCGCATAGAGCCGCGAAAACGCCGACTAAAACAATCGTGCGCACATGTCTCCCCAGACTACAGCTGTCGTGCGGCGCGCAATGCCCGGGGGACGTCATCCGCCCACCGGTTCCCTCACTGCGTCCCGAGCCCTAGGACCCACTCGCCCAAGAGGCTGAATCGCATCCAGCCCGGGCCGGATCATGCATAACTTGCGGGCGGCCCGCAAGGGGATGGTGCCAACCGCTTCCCACAATTTCCCGCGACGGGTCGGCCGCGGTCGCGTTCGCCCGCCTCCGCGTCGCCCGGCGACGCGAAGGCGGCGGCGTTGCCGTAGGATTGCGCCCCATTCCGCTGACTGCCATGGCCAAAGGAGCCACTCCATGACCGATGCATTGCCCGACCGACTCTCGGTCGACCCCAAGAGCCCCCACCACGACGCCGACCTGCTCGCGCGCGGCGTCGGCATCCGCTTCAACGGCGAGGAGCGGACGACGGTCGAGGAGTACTGCGTCAGCGAAGGCTGGATTCGCGTCGCCGTGGGCAAGTCGCTCGATCGCCGCGGGCGCCCGATCACGATCAAGGTCAAGGGCGAGGTCGAACCCTACTTCCTCGGCGGGAAGCCCGACGCCGAAACGGCCTGACCGTTGCGCGGCCCGACACCGGCAGGGACGCGCCGTCCGCTGCCGTAGACGACTCAGTCGCGCCCGGGGCCCGAACCCGGCTCCTGTTCCCGACCCGGCTGCGCGGCGGGCCCGTCGGCGATCGGCAGGGGCTCGTCCGGCGCATTGCGTGATTGCGCAGGTTCATGCCGGGCCGCGCTCTTCTCGTACTCCTCGATGAGTTTGTCGGCGAGGGCCTTGTAGACCGGCTTGCGACAGACCAGCGATGAACTGGCGCGGGCGATCAGGCAGGCGGCCATGATCGGCAGCGCCATCTGCTGGTTGGCGGTGAGTTCCATCGAGATCACGGCGGCCGTGAGCGGCGCCTGGGTGACGCCGGCGAGATAGGCGGCCATCGCGAGCAGGACCACCGCCGCCGGATCGGTACCCGGCAGGAACGCGCTGATGTTGGCACCGAGTCCGGCGCCGACGGAGAGTGCAGGCGAGAAGATGCCGCCCGGGATGCCGGCCCAGAACGAGGCGATGTTGCCGCAGAACTTGAGGAAGCCGTAGGCCTCGACGGTATTGACCTGGCCTTCGAGGATGGCCCTGGCCTGGTGGTAGCCGGTGCCGTACAGGCCGGTGTCGGTCAGCTGGCTCAGCAGCACGAGCACGAGCCCGCAGGCCGCGGCGAAAACGACGGGCTGGCGCCTGCGCGCACGTCCGACCAGGCCACGCAGCCCGCCGTCATGCGGGACGATCAGGCGCGCGAACAGGCCGCCCGCCAGGCCGCACAGGCCGCCGGTCGCAAGCACCGCGAACCAGGCCTTGCCGAGCGGCAGTCCGATGTCGAGCCGGCCGAAGTAGGCGTAGTTGCCGAGGATGCCGAGCGAAACCACGCCGGCGATGATCACGGCCGTCAGCAGGATGCCGCTCATGCGGTGTTCGAAGGCGCCGCTCATTTCCTCGATGGCGAAGACCACGCCGGCGAGCGGCGTGTTGAATGCCGCCGCGAGGCCGGCGGCCGACCCGGCGAGGATGAAGCGTGCGCTCGCGGCCGGATCATTGAAGCCGAAGCGCCGACCGAGCGAATAGAGCAGGCCCGCGCCGACATGCACGGTGGGACCCTCGCGACCGACCGATGCGCCACCGGCCAGCGCGGCGAGGGTCAGCGCCATCTTGCCGAGCGACATGCGCACGCTGAGCAGGCTGCGCCGGAATGGTTCGTCCTCGAGCTTGAGCGCGGCGATCGCCTGCGGGATGCCGGAACCGCGGGTCGGCTTGAGCGCGCCCTGGGTGAGCCAGGCGAGCAGCGCGAAGGTCGCCGGCGTGAGCAGGAACGGCCACCAGGAACTGTGCGCGACGATGGCCTGGAAGAGCCCGAAGGCGCGATCGGCGGCCGCGGCAAAGCCCACCGCGGCCAGGCCGACGATGACCGCGCCGGCCCAGAACAGGATCCGGCGCCGCCACTGCACGGGGGAAAAAAGTTGCTGCGCGGTGACGCGCCACTTCGCCAGCGGCGCGCCGTCTGCCTTGTCTTGGCTATCCTCACTCATCCGGGTTCGGGGGCATGGCGCATCGGGACCTGCATGATACATGCGCGGACGCCGCCGCCTTGCCTGCACGCAGCGCGCGATGCCGGCAGGCGCGCCGCGATTCAGCGAGCGTCGTGCGGACGCGTTACAGTCCGGGCCTGGTCCATCCCGGGAACGCCAGTCATGAGCGCGTCAACTCCCCTTTATCTGAAATGCCTCGGCATCCTCCTGCTGCTGGCCGGTTTCGTCGCTCCGGCCAGCGCGGATGATGCGACTCCGGCGCACCTGACCTTGCGGGTTCCGTCCAGGCTCCTGTCCGAGACCCGCGTCGTCAACGTCTATGTGCCGCCAGGCTACGACGCGAAGGCGGATCTCGGGTATCCGGTGCTGTACATGCCTGATGGCGGCGTGAAGGAAGATTTTCCGCACCTGGCGGAAGCCGTCGACGCACTGATCCGGGCCAGCGAGATCCCGCCGATGCTGGTGGTCGGAATCGAGAATACCGAACGCCGACGTGACATGACCGGGCCGACCACGGTGGACAGCGACCGCGAGATAGCGCCCGTGGTCGGCGGCTCGGCGGCGTTCCGGGATTTCATCCGCAGCGAACTGATGCCGTTGATCCAGTCCTTCTACAAGGTGAACGACCAGCAGGCCATCATCGGCGAATCGCTGGCCGGATTGTTCATCGTCGAAACGCTGTTCCTGCAGCCTGATCTTTTCGATACCTACATTGCCCTTGATCCGAGTCTCTGGTGGAACGGCGAGCAATGGTGGCGCGAGGCCGGTTCGCGGCTCGATGGATCGCAGGCATTCCATGCACGGCTCCTGCTCGCTTCAGCCGGAGACAGCGGCAAGGTGAGCGTGCATCTGGCGGATGCACTGTGCCGGAATCCGCAGGCGGGCCTGGACTGGACTTACGAGCCGCGGCCCGATCTTCGCCACGCGAACATCTACCGCAAAATGGAGCGCGAAGTGCTGCGCCAGGCATTTTCCGGCAAGCCCTTGCCCGCGCCGGATTGCGCCGCCGCGGCGCTGCAATGAAAACGTGGCGTGGCGCCCAGGCAGCGGCTTGCGGGTGAAAGCAAATTCGCCGCCGTCCGTTCTGCTGGTAGATCGAACCGAAGGAAGATGCCCGTGATCCGTATTGCAATGTTGTTCGTGCTTTTGACCGCCGTGGCGGACCAGGCCCATGCCGGCGAGCTCGCGGCGTCGGCCGCCGAGGTGCGTCCGCTCCTGCTCGGTTCGGCGATGCCCGATGTCGCCCTGCACGCGGTCGATGGCAAGCCGGTTTCGCTGAAACGGCAGGTGGACGGAAAGCCGGCCATCCTGGTCTTCTATCGCGGCGGCTGGTGCCCGTATTGCAACCTGCAACTGAGCGAGCTGCGGCTGATAACGAAAGATGCCGAGGCGTTGGGCTACCAGATGATTGCGATCAGCCCGGATCGCCCCGAGGAGCTGGCGAGGACGCTGACCAAGGACAAGCTCGACTACACATTGCTGTCCGACGCGAAAGCCGACGCCTTGCGCGCATTCGGCATCGGCTTTCGCGTCGATGACGCGACCATCAAGCAATATCTGGGCTACGGCATCGATCTGGAAAAGGCCTCGGGCCAGAGCCACCACGCCCTGCCGGTGCCTTCGGTGTTCATTGTCGACGCAAACGGCATCCTGCAATTTTCCTACACTCATCCCGACTACAAGGTGCGCGTGCCGGGCAGCGTGGTCATGGCGGCGGCCAAGGCCATCGCCGAGCGCAAGCAGTACCTGAAGCCGGACGAGTGAATGCCGGGGGCCGCCCGCCGCTGGCAGCCGGTTGGGAAGAGATGCGGCGGCATGCGAACATGTGCGCATGAATCCTTCCGAGCACATTTCCGAAGTCGTCGCCCGGCTGGATTTCCAGCAGATCCTCGGGCAGATCGCCAGCGATGTGCGCCCACTGGTCGGCAAGGGCAAGGTGGCGGCCTACATCCCGCGACTGGCCGAAGTTCCGGCCGACCGTTTCGGCATGGCCATCGCCACGCTCGACGGCCGCCTGTTCACGATCGGCGATGCCGAAGAGCTGTTTTCGATCCAGAGCATCTCCAAGGTGTTCACCCTGACCCTGGCGCTGGAGGCGCTGGGTGGCGATCTCTGGAAGCGCGTAGGCAGGGAACCGTCGGGCAGCGCCTTCAATTCGCTGGTCCAGCTCGAGCGCGAGCGCGGCATCCCGCGCAACCCGCTGATCAACGCGGGTGCCCATGTCATTGCCGACGTCATCCTGTCGAGTTCGCCGAGCGGCCTCGCCGATCTGCTCGGCTTCGTCCGCGATCGCGCGGACGACATGGACATCGTCATGGACGAGGAGGTCGCCCGCTCCGAGCGCGATGCCGGATTCCGCAATGCGGCGCTGGCCAACTTCATCCGCAGCTTCAACAACCTCTCGAACCCGGTCGAGAAGGTCCTCGATTTCTATTTCCACCAGTGCGCGCTGCAGATGAGCTGCAGCGACCTCGCGCGCGCCTTCCTCTATCTGGCCAACCGGGGCCTGTGCCAGCGCTCCGGCGAACCGGTGATCAGCGCCGACCGGGCCAAGCGCATCAATGCGCTGATGCTCACCTGCGGAACCTATGACGCAGCGGGCGAATTCGCCTTCCGCGTCGGGCTTCCGGCCAAGAGCGGCGTCGGTGGCGGAATCGTGGCGGTGGTGCCGAATGCGTTGACCCTTGCGGTCTGGTCGCCGGGACTCGATGAGAAGGGCAACTCGCTGGCCGGCGCGGCGGCGCTCGAGCATTTCACGGCGATGAGCGGCCTTTCGATCTTCTGAGTTGAGCCCAGCGCAGCGAGGAATCCCATGTCGAGCAAGTCGCCAGCCAAACCGCCCGCAAAGCCGGTCGAAGAGGACAGCAGCAAGCCGCCGGCCGGAGCCTCGTTCGACCTGTCGCCGGACGAGGAAACCGAAGTCGAGGAGAGCCTGCCGCCGCGCGTGCAGGTGTTGCACGAGAGCATTCGCCTGCAGGGCGAGGATGAACTGAACCGCAGTGTCGCCGCGCTCGGCTGGTCGGCGCTGGCAGCCGGCCTGTCGATGGGCTTCTCGATGCTCGCGCGCGCGCTCCTCAAGGTGCACCTGCCTGAGGCCTCCGGCTGGTTCCTGGTCGAGAACATCGGCTACACGATCGGCTTCCTGATCGTCATCCTTGCGCGCCAGCAGCTGTTCACGGAAAACACGATCACCGCGGTGCTGCCGTTGATGACCGTACCGGGCCTGCGCAACGCGACAAGGCTGTTGCGCCTCTGGGGCATCGTGCTCGTCGGCAACCTGGTGGGCGTGGCGCTGTTCGCCTATGGCGTGGGCCACATGCAGATCGTCGACGAACCGCTGCGCAGCACGATCACCGGGCTCGGCGTCGAAATCATGCACAACACGCCCTGGCAGATGTTCACCAAGGGCATCGTTGCCGGCTGGCTGATCGCCACCATGGTCTGGCTGCTGCCTTCCGCCGGCTCCTCGAGGGCCATGATCATCCTGCTGGTGACCTACCTGATCGGCATCGGCGGCTTCACCCACATCATCGTCGGTTCCACGGAAATCCTTTTCCTCGTCTTCGAAGGGAAGATGAGCCTGGCCGGCTACGTCGCCGACTTCGCCTGGCCGACGCTGGCCGGCAATGTCGTCGGCGGCAGCGTCATCTTCGCCCTGATCAGCCACGCCCAGGTGCGCAGCGATGATTGAGCATGCTGCCGGAAGGCACCGGCCGCGGTGAACCCGTCCACGCAGAAAATGGGTTTCAACGCCACCTGGTCGATGGCGGTCGGCGGCATGGTCGGTGGCGGCATCTTTTCCACGCTCGGCGTGGTCATCGGCATCTCCGGCGCGCTGGCCTGGCTGAGTTTCCTGGTGGCCGGAGTGATCGCCCTGGCCGCCGGATACAGCTACGTGAAACTGACCAGGCACTACGGCAAGGGGGGAGGCGCGTTTACGTTCCTGCGCAAGATCGGCGCCATGCAGTCGGCGGGGACACTCGCCTGGGTGCTGATCGTCGGCTACGTGCTGACCAATGCCGTCTATGCCTACACCTTTGGCCAGTACCTTGCCCATGTGGCCGGATTCGGCGGCGTGTTCGCGCGTTCGGCAGCCGTCGGCATCATGGCTGTCTTCATCGGCCTGAACCTGCGCAGCATCGGCCAGTCCAGTGGCGTCGAGATCCTGCTGGTGTGGTTCAAGCTGGTCGTGCTGGTCGCGCTTTCGGCGATCGGCCTGGCCCATTGGGAGCCGCAGATGCTGGCGCGCGGCGCGCCCGACGCGGGCATCGGCACCGCGTTGTTCGGAGCGGCCGCCGTCTTCATGGCCTATGAGGGATTCCAGCTGCTTGCCTACGACTACGAGGACATCGCCGATGCCGACCGGACCTTGCCGCGGGCAGTGCTCTCGGCGATCGCCGTGGTCATCGTCGTCTATGTCATGGTCGCACTCGGCACGCCGATGCTGATCGGCGCCGACGGAGTCATCGGCAACCAGGAGGTCGCCCTGGCCCTGGCGGGGGAGAAGGCGATGGGAACGGCCGGGCTGATCATCGTGACCATGGCGGCGGCGTTCTCGACGGGATCGGCCATCAATTCCACGCTGTTTGCCACCGCGCGCCTGGCCCGGGAAGTCACCCGGAAGGGCGAGCTTCCGCTCTCGGTGGATCACGAGAACCGTTTCGGCATTCCCGATCGGGCGGTGATCGCGCTCGGTGCGCTGGCCGCGCTGTTCGCCGCGATCGGCACGCTGTCGAGCCTGGTCGAAGCGGCCAGCCTGGCCTTCCTGTGCACCTTCGCGATCGTCGGCGGACTGGCGTTCCATGCCGGTGCGGGGTCACGCATCCTGACCGGCTTCGGCGCGGTGTCGAGCGCGGCGGCGGCGCTGGCCCTGATCGATCGGCTGTGGCGGACTTCGCCACTCGCATTGGTCCTGTTCTGCATCCTGCTGTTGGTGGCGATCATCGGACGGCCCTGGTTGCTGCGTCATGTCAAGACGCAGGCCCCTGGCGAAGACTGATCTCGAGCGCAGGATCACGGCCCGCGTCGCCGCGAGTGGACGGCATGGCTACCTCGAGGACTTCGCAGGGCGTCGTCGAGCTCAAGTTGTAGTTCGTATCGCCCGGCAGGACGCAGGCATCGTCGACTTGCAGCGTGACGGTGCCGAACGCATCGCCGGATAGCTCCAGCGAACCGGACAGGACGAAGAAAAACAGGAAGGCGTCGGCGACAGCCGACAGGGACGCGGCGGCATCCGTTGCGCCGGCCAGCTCGAGGACGCGGACACGTGCCAGGCCGCAAGTGGCGTCCGCGATGCCGGTGTCCCTGAAGCGCACGCGTCCGTTGCCGTCTTCCCAGCGGCCTGCGTGCGCTGCGACATGGCGGACGAAGCGCTGCCCGCGAAACAGCCGTTGCGGATCGAGCGACGCGGTCGGCAACTGCAAGTCGTGGTCGCGCCAGGTTTCATGCACGGCGGGACTGCCCAGCTCGACGACTTCAAGGCCGGCCGAGGATTCCAGGACACGGTGCCGGATCGTCGGCGGCTGCAGGACGCAATCGCCCGCATGCATGACGAAAGGCGGACCCTGGTCTTCATAGACGACGCGTACCCAGCCGCGACGACAATAGATCAGTTGCAGGCCGACCTCATGGAAATGCACGTAGTCCGGTACCGGCCCGCCCCGGGGAATGCGGATGTGCGAGGCGATGACGGCGCCGCCGAGGCGCCCGGGAACGAGGTCGCGGTACTGCATGCCGGCGCGTCCGCTGACCCAGGCGTCGTGCGCGCCGCATCGTTGCACGAGCAGTGCATCGGAACGCAGCTGCCACTGCGTTGTGCTCGCCGGTCCGATGAATTCGATGGCGTCGCCGTCCGGGCTGCGCACGCTCGCGCCGTCTGGCTGCACGCCAGCGTTGGCCGATGCGGGAAGGCGCAGCCGCAGCGGATCGCGCTTCCCGCCAGGGCTGGCGCGTGCGACAAGGCGCAGGGTCAGCCCGTAGCCGGATATCAGCGCGACTTCGGGTGAATCCGCGGGCAAGGTCATGTCGAGCCGGAAACCGAGCTGGCCGGTGTAGAAGGCCAGGCTCGCATCAAGATCGGAACAGGGGATGACCACCTCGGCGGTGCCAGGGCGCATGTCGGAACGGGACGGCGGCGTGGGTGACATGTTGTGCGTCGGCGACGGGGTTGCGGCACAGTATGCCCAGAGTGCGGAACGCGATGGGCCTTGCCCAAGCACCTTGGGCTGCGAGTGAAGCAGGGGAGTGGAAGATGAGGATTCGCCGCGTGAAACGAGATCGCATCCAGGCGCTGCGCGTGCCGTTCCTGGCCGTGTGCATCCTGGCATCATGCCAGTCCGCGCCGCCGGTTCCAGCGCGCATCGATCATGCTCCCGCTCCGGTCGCGCGCAGCAACTGGGTGGTGGCGGGCACCGCGGACGAAGTGTTCGCGTTCTACGGCCTCGGGCCCGGCAAGACATGGCGCGACATCGCGCGCGACGTGCATGCCTACGATCCGCGTTCCGCGCGCTGGCGCCGGGTTGGTGAGATTCCGGTCGATGCCGGGCGGCTTGCCAGTGCGGCGGTGACCGTCGGAAGCGACATCTATCTGCTCGGCGGATATACGGTGGCGGCCGATGGAGCGGAGAAATCCATGCCGGAAGTGCTCCGCTATGAACCGGCGGCCAACCGATACACGCGGGTTTCGGCGATGCCGGTGCCGGTCGACGACAGCGTCGTGCTGGCCTGGAGGAATCGCTGGCTGGTGCTCGTCAGCGGCTGGCATGACAGCGCCAACGTCAGCGATGTGCAGCTCTACGATGTAGAAAGCGCAACATGGCTGGCCGGCACGGCGTGGCCCGGGCAACCGGTATTCGGTCATGCCGGCGGCATCGTGGGCGATGCCATGCTCATCTGCGATGGCGTCGGCGCCACGGTCGATGGCGCAGGCAGGAACACCTTCGCCATGAGCAACGCGTGCTGGCGCGGCGATCTCGATCCTGCGTCGCCCGGAACCATCGCCTGGACGGCGGTTGCGCCGCACCCGGGTCCGCCGCTTTATCGCAGCGGTGCGGCCGGGGTGGCCGAAGCGAATGGAAATGGCGGTGGCGTCTGGCTGGCCGGCGGCAGTACGCGCGCCTACAACTTCAACGGCATCGGCTATGACGGCAAGCCGGCGAATCCGTCATCGAGGGTTTTCGAGTTCGACCTGCGCTGCAATCGCTGGTTCGAGCACGCCGCATTGCCGGTCGCGGCAATGGATTTCAGGGGCATGGCCGAAACGGATCGCGGGTTGCTGCTGTTCGGTGGCCTGGACGAAGGACTCCAGGTGAGCGCAAACGTGATCCATGTTCCCGGGCCGGCCCACGGTGCGCGGGAACGCCCGTGCCGCTGAGGCCGTTTCGTTCGGCGTGCCGATGCGCAGGCATTGCAGTGCAGCAAACGCAGGGCCCGGCGCAGATCGCACGGCGATGAAACTGCATCTCCCCGTGATCAAGAATGCATTTAATTCAATGCATTAGGTACTATAGTTCAAGTCACGTCTTGCTTTGCTGAAACGTGTTGCGCCTTGACGAGTGCGTCCGCAACGTACAGGGTAGGGGCCAGTTCGAACGGAGAGTTCATGCCAACTTCCAAACCCGTATTCGACGAAATGGGCTGGCCGGACGCCATTCGCCCGCCCTATGCATTGGTCGACGCCTGGCTCAGGTCGATTCCGCAGGAGCAACTGGCGCTCAAGCGCCGCGAAGCCGAAGTCCTGTTCCGCCGCATCGGCATCACGTTCGCGGTCTATACGGAAGGGGGCGACCCGGAACGACTCATTCCCTTCGACCTGATTCCGCGGGTCATGGCGCAGGCCGAATGGCAGAGCCTGCGCAAGGGGCTCGAGCAACGCACCCGCGCGCTCAACGCCTTCATCCACGACGTCTACCACGATCGCGAGATCCTCAAGGCAGGCCGGATTCCCGAGCGCCTGGTCCTGAACAACCCGCAATTCAGGCCGGAAATGGTCGGCCTCGACCTGCCGCACAATGTCTACACGCACATCGCCGGGATCGACATGGTGCGAACCGGGCCGGACGAGTACTACGTGCTCGAGGACAACTGTCGCACGCCGTCCGGCGTGTCCTACATGGTCGAAAACCGCGAAGTGATGATGCGCCTGTTCCCGGACCTGTTCCGGCGCGCCGGCGTGGCTCCGGTAGCCCACTACGCCGATGAACTGCTGCAGACCCTGCGTTCGGTGGCGCCACCGAATTGCGCCGGCGAGCCGACGGTCGTCCTGCTGACGCCGGGAATCCACAACAGCGCCTATTACGAACACGCGTTCCTCGCCGACGAAATGGGCATCGACCTGGTCGAAGGCGCCGACCTGCTGGTCAAGAACGAAATCTGCTACATGCGCAGCACCAGCGGACTGACGCGCGTGGACGTGATCTACCGGCGCATCGACGACGACTACATCGACCCCCTGGTGTTCCGGCCGGAATCGATGCTCGGCGCACCGGGCCTGCATTTCGCCACGCGCGCGGGCAATCTCACCCTGGCCAACGCCATCGGCGCCGGCATCGCCGACGACAAGGCGGTCTACATCCACGTGCCCGAGATGGTGCGCTTCTACCTTGGCGAGGAACCGCTGCTGCAGAACGTGCCGACGCATGACTGCAGCAAGCCGGACGACCTGGCCTACACGATCGCGCATATCGATGAACTCGTGGTCAAGGCGGTGCACGGCTCCGGCGGCTACGGCATGCTGGTGGGGCCGCATGCCAGCCGCGCCGAGATCGAGACGTTCGTCGCGCAGCTGAAGGCGCGGCCGCACGATTACGTCTCGCAACCCACCCTGGCGCTGTCGACCGTGCCCACCTTCGTCGAGTCCGGCATTGCGCCGCGACATGTCGACCTGCGCCCGTTCGTGCTCAGCGGCGACAAGGTGCGCATCGTTCCCGGTGGCCTGACCCGGGTCGCCTTGCGTGACGGGTCGCTCGTCGTCAATTCATCACAGGGAGGCGGCACCAAGGACACCTGGGTGCTGGAACGCTGATGCTTGCCAGGACTGCCTCCAATCTCTTCTGGTTGGCGCGCTACATGGAGCGTGCCGACTACCTCGCCCGGCTCCTGCAGGTCGCCGGCCACATGAGCGCCGTTCGCGTCGATGCCGAGGGGGCCAGCGAATGGGAGTCGGCGATCGTCGCCGCCGGATGCCACGAGGCTTTCTTCGAGAAGCACGAAGTCGCCAACGCGGAAACCGTGGTGTCCTACCTCGCCTTCGACCGCGCAAACCCCTCGTCGATCTGCAACTGCATCGAGACCTCGCGACGCAACGCCCGCGCAGTGCGCACGGCATTGACCAGCGACATGTGGGAAGCCGTCAACGCGAGCTGGATGGAATTGCGCGATTTCGAGTCGTCGGAAATGAACGACGACCGGCTCACCGAATTCCTCGATTGGGTCAAGGCGCGGACCAGCCTCGTGCAAGGCGTCTATTCGAACACGATGTTGCGCCGCGACGGCTTCCACTTCACGCGCATCGGGCAGTTCCTCGAGCGTGCCGACAACACCGCACGGCTGCTCGACGTCAAATACCACGTGCGCCTGCCCAGCGCCCAGGACGTGGGCGGTGTCATCGATTACTACCAGTGGCTCGCGATCCTGCGCGTGGTCGGCGCGCGACGCGCCTACCGCGTCCTGTTCAAGGGCCATGTGCAGCCTGCGCAGGTCGCGGAACTGCTGATCCTGCGCCCGGAGTTCCCGCGCTCGCTGGCTTTCTGTTTCGAGCAGATCAGCCTCAATCTCGATGCCATCGTCAGCCACGATCCGCTGCTGAGCTCGGAAAGCAAGCGCATCGCGCATACCCAGTATGCCGCGTTGCGATTCGGCCGCATCGAACCGATCATCGAGCAGGGGCTGCACGAGTACCTCAGTGAAGTGGTGGCCGGTTGTGAGCTGCTCGGCGAGGAAATCGCACGCGGTTACCTGTTCTGATGCGCCTGGCCATCATCCACCGCACCCGTTATCGCTACGCCGAGCCGGCCTTGCGTGTCACCCAGGCCCTGCGCCTGTGGCCGGCGGCGACGTCAGGGCAGAAGGTCCATGACTGGCGCGTGGATGTCGATGGCGTGCGCCTGCCGTATGCAACCACGGACGGATTCGGCAATCCGGTCGCAACGCACACCACCGACGGGGTCGTCGAGGATGTCCGCATCGACGTCACCGGCGTGGTCGAGACCGAAGACCGCCACGGCATCGTCGAAGGCACCGTCGAACGGCTGCCGGTCCGCTTCTTCCTCTTCGAGACGCCGCTGACAAGGGTCGACGACTCGATCCGCGATCTCGCCGCGCAGGTGCCCGCCGCGGAAGGTGATATCGAACGGTTGCACCGGCTTTGCAACCATGTGCGCGACCGGGTCGACTACGTGCCCGGCCAGACCGATGCCGAAACGACTGCATCGGAGGCGTTGGCCCACGGCGCCGGAGTCTGCCAGGACCATGCCCACCTGCTGGCCGCGGCGGCACGCGCGCTGGGCTATCCCGCGCGCTATGTCAGCGGCTACCTGTGCGCCGGCGTGGAGGGGGCCGAGGCGGCCAGCCATGCCTGGGCCGAGATCCACATCGACGACATCGGCTGGGTCGGCTTCGATGCCGCGAACCGCATCTGTCCCAACGAGTTTTACGTGCGTATCGCCTGCGGGCGCGACTACCACGATGCGGCGCCGGTGCGTGGCGTGCACCAGGGCGGCAAGTCCGAATCGCTCGAAGTCAGCGTCAGCATCAGTGAAGCACCGGCTGCGGCAAGGCGACCTGGATCCTACGGCGGCACCGGACCGGCACAGCAATAACTCCTGCATGCGTGCAGGGACCAGTCCCGCCAGTGCGCAACCATTCCGGGACTGCAAGAAAATCCCTGCGACCGCGGTCCCTTCGGCAATGCCCGGCGTGGGCGGACCTCAATGGAAATCTCCATGGGCACCAGAAAGATTGCGTTCGGCGCTTGGCTTTGCGCGATCGCGGCACCGGGTATCTCGAGTGCATCCTGCATCGCGGCGAGTGGAGATCGCGTGCTTCCCCTCGTAGAACTCTATACCTCGGAAGGATGCAGCAGTTGCCCGCCGGCGGATCGCTGGCTGGCGAGGCAGGCGGGTCGCAATGATGCAACCTGGCTGGCTTTCCACGTCGACTACTGGGACTCGCTGGGTTGGCGCGACCGTTTCGCTTCAGCCGATTACTCGGACCGCCAGCGCAGGCGCGTGCAGGCAGCCGGTGGCGATACCGTGTACACGCCGCAGGTCATGGTCGGTGCCGACGTGCGCGTAGCCTGGCAATCCGCTGAACGTTTCGAGCAAGCCTTGCAAGGTGCCCGGGCCGATGCCGGCGGTCGACTGGAATTGCAGTGGTCGGGACTGCAGGCCAGGCTGGACGTATCGGGATTCGAAGATGCACATGGCGCTCCCCAGGTGTGGCTGGCCCGCTACAGGGATGGTCAGGCCACGGAAGTGGGCAGGGGCGAGAACAAGGGCGCGACGCTGCACCACGAGCGCGTGGTGACGGACCTGTGGGGGCCGTGGCCCGGTTCGGCAGGCTCGTTCCCGCGAGTCGCCAGCATGGCCGCCGTCGCCGGCTCGTGGGGGCTGGTCGCGTTCGTGCAGGACAGCAGGGGCAGGATCCTGCAGTCACTCGCATTGCCTGCCGCATCGTGCAGCCCGGCCGCAGGACGCTGAGTCTCGTGCGCCGTTTCCGCTAGCTCCCGGCTGCGCTGAATCCGGCGATGAAGTCGGCTGCGGGGACGGGCCTGCCGATGTGGAAGCCCTGGCCGAACTTGCAGCCGAACTCGGCCAGCAGTTGCTGCGTCGGCTGGTTCTCGATGCCCTCCGCCACGGTGGCCATGTTGAGGTCGTGGGCGAGCTTGATGATCGCGCTGACCAGCCTGGCGGAGTACACGTCCTCGTGCATCTCGCAGACCAGGGACTTGTCGATCTTCAGCTCGGTGGCCGGGAACTTGCGCAGGTAGGATATGGACGCATATCCGGTGCCGAAATCGTCGATCGCGATGCGGATTCCGCGGTTGCGCATGCGTCGCAGGACCGCGACGCTCATGTCGAGGTCGTTGACCAGGGCGGTCTCGGTAATTTCCGCAATGATCGAGGTCGGGGGCACGCCCCAGATCTCGAGGGCGTCCATGAACTGTTCGACGAAACCCGGATCGATGAACGCCCGCGGCGAAATATTGATGGCGATGGCCAGGCCACTGCCGTGTCGAAGTTTCGCTGCATGGCGCAGCGTGGCGTTGATGCTCCAGCGCGTCAGCGAGTAGATCAGGTCGCGTTGCTCGGCATACGGAATGAAGTCGGCCGGGGAGACGACGCCATGTTGCGGGCTGGTCCAGCGCGCGAGCGATTCGGCGCCGACGATCCGGCCATCCTGCAGGTCGAGGATAGGCTGGAAATATACCTGCAGCCGGTTCGCCTCGATCGCATCGTGGAACTCTTCGTAGAAGATTTCCACCTGCGTCCCGTGCGACTGGTAGAACGCGAACTGCTCGCCGCGCCGCTGTGCCTCGTCAAGGGCCATTTCCGCGCGACGACAGAGCAGGTCCGGCTGGTTCCCGTGGTCAGGATACAGCGCGACGCCCATCACCGGATGTATCTGCCACGGGGAGGACCTGGCGTTGATCGGCTGTTCGAATGCACTGAGCATCCGCGTAACGGCGAGCAGTGCGTGATTGCCATTGCGCATGCCCGGCAACACGATGGCGAATTTTTCGCTGGCGGTCTGGAACACGCGGTCGACCGGGCGCAGGGACTGCTCGATCAAGGCACGCGAACTCTGCTCGGCATCCTCACCATGTTCGTAGCCAAAGCGCAGGCTGACCTCGCGCAAGCCGTTCAGGCCGACGACGACGACGGCGAACTGCCCTGCCGCGTCGCCAGTTTCGACAATGGCGGCCTCGATCGCGTCGAATACCTTGCTCCGGTTCAGCATGCGCGCGGGTTCCTTCTCATGACCGTGGCATTGCCGGCATTGCCTGGTGCGCGCTGGTGTCCATCATGTCTGCAGGAAGAGGTCCGCGTTGTCGATGCCGTAGTCGCCCACGGCAAGGCTGCGCGCGATCTCAACGTTGCCGAGTTCTTCCGGCTGGTCCATCAGGTTGATCGCGCGAAAGGCGTCGATGGCCTGCTTGCCAGGCGTGCTGATGATGAGGACCCTCGGTCGCAGTCGCCGGACCTGGTTCTGCGCCATGACGACGGCAACCTCGCCCGTGTTCAGTTCGACCAGTGATCCGGTGGGGTAGACGCCGAGGCAGACCTGGAACTGTTCCACCATTTCGGCCTGGAACAGGAGATTGCTCGCTGCATAGATCTGGCGCATCGACTGGTGGCGCGAAATCGCCGGTCGATAGGGCCGCTCGCTGGCCATTGCATGGTAGGCGTCGATGATGCCGAGCATGCGCCCGGCCATCGGAATGGCGTTGGCGATCAGCCATTGGGGATAGCCGGTGCCGTCATATCGCTCGTGATGGGTGCCGACGGCATCGATCACGTCCTGGTCGGTGATGCCGGACTTCCTGAGGATCTCCAGGCCATGGCCGACATGCGAGCGCACCTGTTCGACCTGTTCGGCGGAAAGCGAACCTGGATACTGAAGCAGGTCTTCGGGCAACTGGGTCTTGCCCGCGTCCATCAACAGGCCGCCTGCGGCAAGGCTGATGATCGTCTCCTCGGCGTAGCCCATGTGGCGCCCGAAGGCCGCGGCGAGGGCGCTGCAACTGATTGCATGGCTGTAGGAGTAGCTGTCGTGCTTGCGCAATCCTTCGACGAACAGGAACGCATCGGCACTGCGCAGGACGCTGGCGACGAGCGGCCGCACGGCGCGCTCGACAAGTTCCACGGAGAGTTCGCGACCACTGGCGATGTCCGCGAAGATCTGGCTGACCAGTTCGGAGGCATTGCTCAACGCCTTGCGGGCGCGCGGCAATTCCTCTTCGACCGTCGTGCGGTCCGCATAGGCGATGCCCGCCTCGAATCTCGATTCGGAGAGGTTCGAGCGCGTCAGCAGCCGGTCGGCCGTGTAGGCGACGTGCCTGTGCTCGTCGATGAAGACGTGCTGGCAGAATTCGGCGAGGCGGCGGATGTCGGCCTCGTTGTTGATCTCCACGCCCTGCAGTGGAAACGAGGTTTCGCTCCATGGTCGATCGAGCCTGCACACGAACATGCCGACCCGCAGGTCGGCAATTTCGACGCGGCGCTCCTCGATTTCAGTGGCCAAGAACCCCTCCTGCCGTCCGTGCCAGCCCCACGACAGTGTAGTTCATTCCTGCAATGGTGAGCTTGATTGGACTGGCCGGCCTCGCCGGCCGGTGCCGCGGGCTTTGCCACGCACGCTGGAACCGCCGGCGGCGGGGCGCCGCCTTTCGCCTGTCGCGGTTTGCGCTGCTGCCCGGCCTTGCCTCGCAGCGGCAGCCCCGGCAGGAAAAGCACGATGGTTCGAGCTTGCCGGAATGGGCGGCAAGCCGGGCCAACTTCAGAAGAAGGCGATGCTTTCAGCGCTTCCTGTAGACATGGACGAAACGGTCGGTCCTGCCCTTGATGGCGGCATCGAACACGTTCCTGTCGTGATCGTCATCCGGGTTGCGCAGGACGTCGCTGCGGGCAACGAAGTCGAAACCGTGGGATTCGAAGTCGGCCCTGGCATACGCCTCGTCGATGCGGTGCAGGCCTTGCGCGTCGGCCTTTCCACTGCCAACCCTGGCCGCGTGATCGACGATCAGGAGGACGGCGCCCGGTTTCAGCGCGGTTGCGACCTGGTCGATGAACTGGCTCGCATCGATTGCCGGCCAGCCCTGGTCGGGATCGGCGACATACAGGTCGTGATAGGACATGACGATGAGGGCGCCGTCGAGCTGGCTGGTGCCAAGATCCATGGCTGTGGTTGGCACGATGCGGTAGTCCACGTTGGCCAGGCGCCCTCCGGCCAGTCGCGGTGCAATCCCTTTTTTCGCATAGGCGTCATAGGGCGGATTGTTGACCAGCAGTACACGCCCCTGCGGCCCGACCACCCGCGAAAGGATCTCGCTGTAGTAACCGCCACCGCCGAAGATGTCTGCGACGGTCATGCCTGGCCGGAATCCGGCCAGGGCCAGGACTGCAGCAGGATGGTCGCGCGAATCGCGGCTGCGGTCGGCATCGGATCGCGCGGGATCGGCGATGGCCGCGGCAATGGGATCGGCGCGGGGCGCGGTTTCGGTCGCCGCGGTTGCCTGCATCGAGCACGCGGCGCCGCAGAGCGCCAATGGCAGCAGGAGTGACGGAAGTCGCATTGTGGAATGCCCTTGTCGAAGGACCTCCAATATGCGCGCGTTGCCGGCGAATGCATGTTCCAAAAGTCACGCGACGGAACTCGCGCAGGCCGGTTCGTCGGGCATCCGGCAGGGATCGGCTTTCAGCGGCTGATCGCGGCCCGGAAGGCCAGATAGGCATCGACGACGCGTCCCGGCGCCTCCACCTGCGGATAGTGGCCGATCTCGGCCAGCTCGGTTACATCCGCATTCGGCACCAGTTCCCGGTAGCGCTTCGCCATGTGCGCGCCCGAAATCGGATCAAACGCGCCATCGACGAGCTTGAGCGGCAGCGGGGTCTTCGCCAGTGCGCCGACCCAGCGCTCGCGATTCTCGACGCGCTCGCTGATGTAGCGGATGAGTCCTGGCAGCACGCGCCGGCCGTTGCCGCGGACCATCAGTTTCCAGAAGGCGTCTATCGTTGAGTCGTCGGGTTGCGTGTCGGGTCCGAATATCCGTTGCATGCTCGCAGCCAGGCTGCGCCTGCCCGTCATCCTCGCAACCAGCGGCCCGAGCGGCGACAGCAGCAGTTTCTGGATCGGAAGTACCCGATGCGTTTCGGGAAAGAGGCCGCCATTGAGAAAGCACACGCTGCGCAGGAGAGGGCGCGAAGCCGATTCCCGGGCCCGTGCAATCAGTTCCTGCGCCACCGTGTCGCCGTAATCGTGCGCCAGCACGTGGTATTCGCCGACACCAAGTTCGCGCAGCAGGTCTTCGTGGATGTCGGCCTGCTCGAACAGGCTGTAGGCGTGCGGATGGGGCTTGTCGGAGAATCCGAAACCCAGCATGTCGGCGGCGATGAGCCGGTAGTGCCCTTCGAGCAGGGGCCAGACTTCGCTCCAGTCCCATGAAGAGGTCGGGAAGCCGTGGACCAGCAGCAGGACGGGCCGGTCGGGATGCCCGCCGTGGCGCCAGAAGATCCGCTGGCCGCCGAAGCGGAAAGTGGATCCCGACTCGAGCCAGGCCTGTGGGCCGGATGCCTGCATCAGGCCAGCGCAGCCTTGGTCACCTTGGCAGCCGAATGCCGGACCCTGACCAGATCGTCAGTCAGCTTGAGTACCGCCTCGGCACGCGCGAGCGCCTGCGCCGACTGCCGCGCGGCGGCCTGCCGGTAGCGCTTGTCGCCGAGGCAGGCCAGCGTCTGCAGCATCTTCTGCAGGTGGATGCCGACCTCGACCAGCCCGGCGCCGTCCCTCGCGATCGGGATGAAGAAATCGTCGAATAGTTCGTCCAGCTCAACGGGCGGCACGTGCACGTTGGGGAAGCGGATCGCATCCTTGCCGCCGCGCTCGGGCGATTCGGCGTGGTAGTCCGACCACAGGGCGAGCATGCGTGCACCGCGTCCGAGGATGTCGATGGCCGTGCCCGGATCGTTAACCGCCGGCGACAGGGCGCGGGAAGCGATCTCCGACAGGACGCAAACGCCGAAACGCGGATCCTGGTCGAAGGAGCGCGAGGCCGCGATGCTGAACGCCTTGCGCATGGCGTCGACGCCTTCTTCGGGCGGGACGGCCATGACGCAGACCAGGGGCTGCGCGGCGCCGGCGTAATGGCCGGGCAGGGCGACCAGGTAGATCTCCATCCCGTATTTTTCCGCGGCATCCTGCAGCGCCTGCATGTCGACATGCTCGACATAGCCGAAGCTCTCGGTATGGATCGAATGCGCACCCTCGGGGATCCCGCCATCGCCGGCTTCGCGTGGCTGCCCGGCGAGGTAGGGCGAAGCCCTGCGCCGGCGGATCGCTTCGGTTGCCGCGGCTTCAACGCGATCCGACGTGGGACCGACCCGGCCCAGTTGCAGCACGTAGTCCGACCAGCGCAGCAGGGTGACGGTGATGATCACGATGACGCCGAGCGTGACCGCATAGAGGACGACGCGGCCGCTGTCTCCGTAGAGACCGGTCTGCAGGGCGATGATGCCGACCAGGCTGAACAGGAACGAGCCGAGGAACGTGGCCAGTGCGTTCTGCGCGGTGCTGTCCTGGATGAGAAGCTGGGTCGCGCGTGGCGTCGTATTGCTCGTTGCCGAGGAGTACGCGGAGACCATGGTGCTCAGGGAAAAAATCATGACCGACAACATGCTGCTGGCGATGATCTGCAGGATGCTGTCGACCGCATCGGCGCCGATCCTGGTCGGCAGGTTATCCGGTATGTATTCCTTGACCAGAAGGGCGACCAGCGCGGTGGCCACGCCAAGTACCGAAAACGCGGACGCCCGCAACCAGAGCTTGCGTGACAGTTGCAGTATCAGCCATTGCAGTCGCGAGAACATGGATGCGGTCGATCAGGATGGATGGATGGGCATCATGCCTCAGTGCAGGCTGTTGGGCGACACCGGATTGCAGGTCACAGGCCCCGGTCGTCACGGTTGCGCTGCAGACGGAATTCGCGGTTCCGCCGGAAGGATGCAAGAAATTCGCTCCTGCCCCGGTCATTCAGGACAAGGTGGGAAAGGAACCCGGACCCGGCGGTGCATTGCGCCTCCGCGGTCCCGTCGATCCGACCCCAACCGGACTTGCGGGGAGCCACATCATGCGCATCTGCCTTGCCTACCTCGTGGTGGTCGATATCAGCGGCTACACGCGGTTCATCACCGAACGCTCGCTGGCCCTGGAGCACGCCGAGCAGATCGTCACCGACCTGCTCGATTCCGTGCTCGACCAGTCGCGTCATCCGCTCATCCTCAACAAGCTTGAGGGCGACGCGGCGCTGATGTATGCCGAAATCGATCCCGTCGATGCGGAAGCGGGGCGCGACATGCTTGCCCAGGTGCGCTCGTTCTTTCCGGTGTTTCGCCAGCGCGTCGCCGCACTGAGCGCGCTGCGCAGGAACTGCAACTGCGATGCCTGCAGCAACATCACGGCGCTCGGCCTCAAGGCCTTCGTGCATACGGGCGAAATCCTGCTCAAGAAGGTCAGGCAGTTCGACGAGCTGGCCGGCGAGCCCGTCATCCTGCTGCACCGGCTCATGAAGAACAGCGTGCCGACGAAGGAATACGTGCTGCTGACGGATGCGACTGCCGAGCATGCCGGACTCGATCGATCCAGCCTGGCGGGCCACGACGAGGATGTGGAAGGGATGGGCAGCCATCGTGTCTGGGTCATGGATGCGTCCGCGTTGCCCGAGTCGAAGACTGAAGGGAGCGGCGAGCACGGGCGCAGGGACCAGGTGCTGCGGACCGACGATTTCCGCAACCTGCCGAAGGAGGATGGAACTGGCGGGATCTTCGGCAGGATCTCCGCCTGGTGGAAGTCGCGGCGCAACTGAACGTCGGCGAGAATCCAGGCGCAATCCGGCTGCCATGGCGGGCGGGTCAGCGCGCGTTGCCTCCATCAAGCGCCAGCAAATCACGCTCGATGGCAAACACGTGGGCATCCTCTTCCCCCATTGCGCGCAGGGCGTCGGCGAGATTCAGCAGGTAATCGCGATTGAGGCCGCTCGGCCCTTCCGCGCTTGCGATGTGCCTTGCGATCTCGGCATCGGGTGCGTCGCCGAGGAAGGCCTCGTTGTCGGGGCTGGCGACGTAGATCAGGCCTTGCGCGCTTCCTCCGGAACAGAACTCGATCTCGATGATTTCGCGCAGGTAGCCGTTCTTTTCGCGCCTGTCGAGGTGGTCGAAGACTTCGGGCGAGATCAGGTAGGCCATGCCGGCGCATACGGAGCCCTCTTCGGCAATCAGCGTCACCACCCGACCTGGCGAATCCGGCGTGCCGCGGTGGTCGTGGGAGCCCTGCCAGAATCGCCTCGACCAGCCGTGGATGCGCGCGGGCCTGCGCTCGATAAAGGCGAAATCGGCCTTCCAGATCAGCGAGCCATAGCCGAACAGCCAGACCTGCCGGTGGCCGTCGAATCGGTGCAGGCCCTGGTTGAGTGCAATCGTGTTGCTGGTCATCTCGGAGCGAGGAACTTTCGGAACGGGCGTCATCATAGAACGGACTGCGCAAACGTCGACACTTCGCCGCTCACCGGCGCTGCCCGGCGAGGCGGCTTCATCGCTGCGGCCTGGCCCGGGCAATGACATGATTCTCGCGATGATGGCGCCGGGTTATGCTCTGCGGATGGATGCGATGAAGACCGTTCCCTTGCCCACGGCGTCGGCGCCCGAGGCGGCTGAAATGCTGCGTCGGGCAAGGGCGTTCGCACAAGAGATGTCCACGCGGCGAACCGTTCGCGACTACTCGGCACGCAGCGTGCCCCGCGAAATCATCGAAGCCTGCCTGCTTGCGGCGGGCTCGGCTCCGAGCGGGGCCAACCAGCAGCCCTGGCATTTCGTCGCGATCCAGGATGCAGCCATCAAGCAGCGCATCCGCGTCGCCGCCGAGGCCGAAGAGCAGGAGTTCTACGAACGCCGCGCGCCGCCGGAATGGCTGCAGGCGCTGTCCGCACTCGGCACCGATGCGCACAAGCCGTTCCTCGAGATCGCTCCCTGGCTGATCGCGGTGTTCTATGAACGCACCGGTCCGCTGGTCGACGGGCACAAGGCCAAGCGCTACTACCCGCACGAGTCGACCGGTATCGCCACCGGCCTGCTGATCGCGGCCCTGCATCGAGCGGGTCTTGCCACGCTGACGCATACGCCAAGCCCGATGGCCTTCCTCAACGGGATCCTCGGGCGCCCGAAGAATGAAGTGCCCTATCTGCTCCTGGTCGTCGGATTTCCGGCCGATTCATGCCGGGTTCCGGATATCTCGCGCAAGGATCTGCACGAAATCGCCACGTTTCTGTGACGATTTGCATTGCGTCAGCGGCGCGGAATAGCCGGCTGCATTGACGCCTTCGTTCGCAGCGGTCAACCCCGGATGGCCAACTGCCGCGTTGAACAGGACGCGCTCAAGCAAGAACAACCAACCCAAGGACTCGCCATGCGCCATTCGCTGTCATTCGCCATCGCCGCCATAGTGGCCGCCGTCCCTGCCGCAGCGGAGACCCCGGACTATTCGCTGACCATCTACAGTTCAGCCCAGCCCGGCCAGATCAGCACGGACAGGCTCGCCAACTACGGACCGTCGCTGCCCGGGTACGCGCTGGTCCGCGATGGCCGCAAGATGACGCTCGAATCGGGCAATGGCGTGTTGCGGTTCACCGACGTGGCCAAGCGCATCGACCCGACCACGGTCGCCTTCGAATCGCTGACCGATCCTGCGGGCACGCGCGTTGTCGAACAGAATTACCAGTACGACCTGGTCAACCAGGACAAGCTGCTGGAGCGCTATGTCGGCGAGAAGATCACCGTCGAACAGTTGCGCGGCAGCGAACTGGAACGGATCAGCGGAACCCTGCTTTCCTCTGCAGGTGGCAGCCTGATCCTGCAGCGCGACGGTGGTGAGGTGGTCAGCCTGAGCAACTTCAGCAACGTGCTGTTCCCGAGCCTGCCGGGTGGCCTGATCACGCGGCCGACCCTGGTCTGGCTGGTCAATGCGAAGCGCGCCGGCACGCATTCGACGCGGGTTTCCTACCAGACCCAGGGCATGACCTGGTGGACCGATTACAACATCAACCTGCGCGAGAGCGGCGACAATTGCTCGATGGACCTGTCGTCGTGGGTGACCATCGTCAACCAGTCGGGAGGCAGCTACCCGGCCGCGCAGCTCAAGCTGGTGGCCGGCGAGGTCAACCGCGCACCGTCCGCGCCACAGGATTCGGTGCGCGCGATGAAATCACTGGGTGCGGTGGCGGAGGTGGCGGACCAGGGCTTTTCCGAGTCGTCGCTGTTCGAGTACCACCTCTATACGCTCGGCCGGCGCAGCGACCTTCCGGACAACTCGACCAAGCAGCTCGAACTGTTCCCGACCTCGGTCGACGTCGCCTGCAGGAAGCAGCTGGTATTCACCGCGGCGCCGCAGCCATGGAACTACTGGTCGCAGCCGATCGTCCAGCAGGGTTACGGCGCCACCACCAACGGCACCGTAGGTGCCTACCTGGAGTTCGAGAACAGGGAGGCCAACAAGCTCGGCGTGCCGTTGCCGGCAGGTCGCATGCGCGTCAACCAGGCCTCCGCGGATGGTTCGCTGGAATTCATCGGCGAGGACGTGATCAAGCACACGCCACGCAACGAGCCGGTGAGGATCAGGCTCGGCAACGCTTTCGACATCGTCGGCGAGCGCCGCCAGACCGGATTCACGGTCGACAGTGCCGGCAAGATCATCGACGAAAGCTTCGAGATCAGCGTGCGCAACCGCAAGAAATCGGCGGCCAGGGTCGTCGTGCGGGAGTACCTGTACCGCTGGAGCAACTGGAAGGTCACCGCGAAGAACCATGAATTCGAAAAGCGCGATGCGCAGACCATCGATTTTCCCCTGGAGATTCCCGCCGACGGCGAAGCCAGGCTCACCTACAGCGTCCGCTATTCGTGGTAACGGCAGTTGACCCCGGCGCGTCCAGGCGTCGGAGCTGCCATCGCGTAAGATGCGACTCCCTGTTACGGGCTTGAGTGAACGTGGAACTGTTTCTCATCGCGCTGGATTTCATCGGGACCTTCGTCTTCGCCATCAGTGGCGCGACGGTCGGCGTGCGCAACCGCCTGGACCTGTTCGGCGTGCTCGTGCTTTCCTTTGCCGCAGCGGTTTCCGGCGGCATCGTGCGCGACGTGCTGATCGGCGCGACGCCTCCCGCGGCGCTGGCCACCTGGCACTACCTCGGGGTCAGTTGCCTGGCAGGAATCCTCACGTTTTTCCGCTACGATGACGTCGAGAAATTGCGCAATCCGGTGCAGATGTTCGATGCGCTCGGGCTCGCCCTGTTTGCCGTGACCGGTGCAAGCAAGGCGCTCGCGTTCGGGCTCGGGCCTTCCTCGGCGATCCTGCTCGGCATGCTCAGTGGCATCGGCGGCGGCATCGTGCGGGACATCCTGGTGGCGCAGACGCCGGTCGTCCTGCGTTCGGAACTCTATGCGGTCGCGGCGCTGGCCGGAGCATCGGTAATCGTGATCGGTCGCATGTTCGCGCTACCGGAAATTCCGGTGCTTGCCGTTGCCGTGGCGCTCTGCTTTGGCCTGCGCTTCATGGCGATCCGCTATGGCTGGCGATTGCCCGTTGCGTCCCCGCGATCGGAATAGGGCTTCCCGGAAACAGAAAAGGCGGCCCATGGCCGCCCTTTCCGTGCAGGTCGATGCGGATCAGGCGCGACGTCGAATCGCGACGAAACCGAACAATCCGACCAGCAGGCCGAGGACGATCAATGCGTTCTGGCCCAGGGTCGGCAGCGTGGCTGCCGGCACGAACGGCGCGCCAGCGCCAATGGTCACGTTCGCGACCGGACAGGTGATCGTATTGGTGAACGTGCCCTCGTCACCCGCCGCAAAGCCGGTCGTGACGACCTGGTAGGTCGTGCCGCCCGTCAGGGCGACGCCGTCGATGTCGGAGGTACCGATTCCGCCTGCGCCGTCATCGTCGCCAGCGACAAAATTGACCGTCTGGTTGAGCGGATCGAACGGACTCGTGTAGACGAAGAGATAGCCATCCCAGCCATTCTGCACGCTGCGGACATTGCAGGTGTCGTTGGCGGAAATGCTGAACTGTTCGACATGAAGCACGACGGGACCGAGGCCGGAGCAGCAGGTTCCGTTCGCGAACGGGCGATTCCACGAGGTGCCGCCGACCGTGGTTGCCGAGTAGGACTGCACATCGTTGGGCGCAAGGATCTGATTGACTACATTGACTTCCTGGGACTTGAGCGCACGCTCGTCCACGGATTGGGCAAATGCCGAGACGGAACACGCTGCCACAATTGCCAACAATGCGATTTTCTTCATGAATTTTCCCCAGAAAGTACGAGCAGAGTGCTCATTCTACCGTGATTCGCTGCCCAGGGGGCCCGGAAGACACGGATCCGCACCGAATCTCGTACATTCTGTGGTTCCAGTCAATAGAGGACACGCGTGCGCAAGGTGCCCGGGATGGCTGCCAGAGCATCCTTGAGTGCGGCAGCCTGCTCCTCGCTGGTAGACACGTCTGCGACGACATAGCCGATGTTCGCGTTCGTCTGCAGGTACTGGCCATCGATATTGACGTTTTCGCGCGAGAAGATCTCGTTGATGCGCGAGAGCATGCCCGGCATGTTGCGGTGGATGTGCAGCAGGCGACGGCTGTGCGGATGCCCGGGCAGGGTGGCTTCGGGGAAATTGACCGCCGAAAGCGTCGAGCCATTGTCGCTGTAGCGGACCAGCTTCGCGGCAACCTCGATGCCGATATTGTCCTGCGCCTCCAGCGTGCTGCCGCCGATATGCGGGGTCAGGATCACCTGGTCCATGCCGACCAGCGGCGATACGAACATGTCCCCGTTGCCCTTGGGCTCGATCGGGAACACATCGACCGCAGCGCCGGACAGGTGCCCCGAGCGCAGGCTTGCGGCGAGTGCGTCGATGTCGACGACGGTGCCGCGCGAGGCATTGATCAGCGCGCTGCCCTTGCGCATGCGCGCAAGTTGTTGCGCGCCGATCATGTTGGCCGTGTGTGGCGTTTGTGGCACATGCAGGGTAACCACGTCCGCGCGCTGCAGGAGGTCGTCGATTCCGCCTGCCGGGCGTGCATTGCCGAGGGTCAGCTTGGATTCGATGTCGTGGAAGATCACGCGCATGCCGAGGCCCTCGGCGAGCAGGCCGACCTGGGTGCCGATGTGCCCGTAGCCGATGATGCCGAGAACCTTGTCGCGCACTTCGAAGCTGCCCGCAGCGGATTTCGACCAGCCGCCGCGATGGCATTCGGCATTCTTCTGCGGAATGCGGCGCATGAGCAGGATGGCCTCGGCCAGCACCAGTTCGGCAACGCTGCGCGTGTTCGAATAGGGCGCATTGAAGACCGGAATGCCGTGGCTTTGCGCGGCATCGAGATCGACCTGGTTGGTGCCGATGCAGAAGCAGCCGATGGCGATCAGGCGCTTGGCTTCGGCCAGCACATCGGCGCTCAGCTGGCTGCGCGAGCGGATGCCGATCAGGTGCGCTTCGGCAATGCGCCGCTTGAGTTCATCGTCGGGCAGGGACTTCTCATGCAGTTCGATCTGCGAATAACCGGCCGCGGTGAAGGTATCGATGGCACTCTGGCTGATGCCTTCGAGCAACAGGACGCGAATGTCCTGCTTGGGGTATGAGGTCTTTTTCATGGTCTGGACGTTGCAGGGACTTGGTTGCAGCGGATACCAATCCGTGGCTGCCGCGGGGAGTCGACTATGCCAGAACCGGTGCGATTTGCGGCAGTGCAGCAGTAGACGATACGCGCCATCACTGGCAGGCTAGCTGCCAATGGCCGGTCCCTCCCGGCTGCCACGGGCCCGCGCATCCGGCTGATCAACGGTCGAATGCCTGGCTGGCCGTTTATCCCGCCTATCGATGCTGAACCCATGAACGACCCACGCCTTTCCCGCCTGAACCAGCGTGCACCGCGGCTCGAGCTGAAGACGGATGCTGCCGATCTGGAATTCTACGGTCGCGACTGGACCCGGCGTTGGCTGCCGGCGCCGCTGGCCATCGCGTTTCCGACCAGCGCCGGCGAGGTCCAGGACATCGTGCGCTGGGCCGTCGCCGAAAGCGTGGGCCTGGTTCCCTCGGGCGGACGCACCGGATTGTCCGGTGGCGCGGTGGCGGCCAATGGTGAGCTGGTCGTCAGCTTCGAGCGCATGAACAAGGTGCTGGCATTCGATCCGATCGACCGCATCATGACGGTCCAGCCCGGCCTGGTCCTCGAGTCGCTGCAGCGCAGCGCGATCGGGCACGGACTGATCTACCCGGTGGACTTCGGCGCACGCGGATCCTGTTCGATCGGTGGCAGCATCGCCACCAACGCGGGCGGGATCCGCGTGATCCGTTACGGCAACACGCGCGAATGGATCGCCGGCCTCAAGGTCGTGACGGGCACCGGCGAACTGCTCGACCTCAATCGCGGACTGATCAAGAATTCCAGCGGCTATGACCTGCGCCATCTCGTGATCGGCGCGGAAGGCACGCTCGGCATGGTCGTCGAGGCGAGCGTGCGCCTGACCGATGCACCGCCGGCTTCGAACGTGATGGTGTTTGCCGTGCCGGCGATGGACGCGCTGATGCGCGTCTTCGATGCCTGCCGCCAACGGCTGACCCTGAGCGCCTTCGAGTTCTTCACCGATCGCGCGCTTGCGCACGTGGTCAGGCATGGCGCGCAGGATCCGTTCGCGAAGGCCTCGCCGTTCTACCTGGTCACCGAATTCGATGCGCAGGACGAAGCGCGACAGGCGCAGGCGCTCGAGGTCTTCGAACTGTGCCTGGAAAACGGCTGGGTCGAAGACGGCGTGATCAGCCAGAGTTCGGCCCAGGCCGCCGCGCTCTGGCGGCTGCGCGAGGGAATCACCGAAAGCCTGGCCAGCCTGCGCCCCTACAAGAACGACATCTCGGTTCGCATCAGCTCGATTCCGTCCTTCATGGACGCGATGCGCCGGATCTTCGCCAGCGAGTACCCCGACTACGATGTCGTCTGGTTCGGCCACATCGGCGACGGCAACCTGCATATCAACGTGATCAAGCCCGCCGGAGTCGGCGACGACGAATTCATCAACGAATGCGAGAGGGTTACATCACTGCTTTCCGAAACGCTCGCGAGTTTCGGCGGCAGCATCTCCGCCGAGCACGGCATCGGCCTGGTCAAGAAGAAATACCTGTCGGGCACGCGCAGCGAGGCGGAAATCGCGGTGATGCGAGGCATCCGGCAGGCGTTCGACCCGCATGGCGTCATGAACCCGGGCAAGGTCTTCGACACGGCCTGATGGGCTTGCCGATCCTCTATTCGTTTCGTCGCTGTCCCTATGCCATGCGTGCCCGCCTGGCCCTGCTGGCCAGCGCCCGATGCTGCGAACTGCGCGAAGTGGACTTGCGGGACAAGCCGGCGGAACTGCTCGAGGCGTCTCCGAAGGGGACGGTGCCGGTGCTGGTCGACGTGGATGGCAGCGTTATCGAGCAGAGCCTGGACATCATGCTGTGGAGCCTGCACGGGAATGATCCCTTGCATTGGCTGCCGTCGACGGCGCGTTCGATGGATGAGGCGCGCAGCCTGATCGGCGAGTGCGACGGGGAGTTCAAGCAGGCACTGGACCGTTACAAGTACCCGGATCGATACCCCGGGGTCGACAGGCTCCGGCAGCGCGCGCGGGCAGCGCGTTTCCTGGAGGGGCTGCAGGCACGACTCGAGGGCCAGGCCTGGCTCGGTGGCGCGCATGCGGCGCTGGCCGACTACGCGCTCATGCCATTCGTGCGCCAGTTCGCGATGGTCGAACCCGACTGGTTCAGGCAGCAGGCCTGGCCATCGCTGCATCGATGGCTCCAGGCCCTGGCCGGTGCGCCGATCTTCGCGGACATCATGGAAAAGCACGAGCCCTGGCGCAGCGGTCGGCCCGGCATCCCGTTCCCGGCAGCTGCCAGGATCCGCGAATGACCCTTGTGCCGGCTCGGGTCAGTCGCCATCTGGATAGTCAGTTGGGTATCTGGCCGAGAAAACCATGAGCGAATCCGCGTTGATGATCCCATGCCTGAATTGCGCGGCGATGAATCGCGTGCCGCAGGCGCGACTGGGCGATGCACCGATCTGCGGGCGCTGCCAGCAGGCGTTGTTTGCCGGCAAGCCGGCAAACCTCGAAGACGGCGATTTCGAGCGCAAGGCATTGCGCGGCGATCTCCCCGTGCTGGTCGATTTCTGGGCGCCGTGGTGCGGACCCTGCCTGAACATGGCGCCGCATTTCGCCGAAGCGGCGAAGACGCTGGAGCCGGGCGTGCGCCTGGCCAAGGTGGACACCGAAGCGCAGCAGGCATTGGGCGCCCGCTTCCAGATCCGCAGCATTCCGACCATGATCCTGTTCTCCGGCGGACGCGAAGTCGCGCGCCAGTCCGGCAGCATGTCGGCGGGCCAGATCGTGCAATGGACCCGGCAGCAGCTCCCTTCCCGGTGAGCGGCGGCGGCGATCCGGAGCCGCTGAAACCGGCCGAACCCGATCCGGCCGATTGCTGCGGGTCGGGCTGCGTGCGCTGCATTTTCGATATCCACGAAGATGCCATGCAGCGTTACCGCGAGGAGCTGGCGGCGTGGCGGCGGCGCCAGGAATGCTCCGCGCCCGGCTCAGGCAACGCGTAGCGGTATGCCTGGATGGCCGGAGAGCAGGAACTTCTCGCGTTCCAGCCGGCAATAGCCGCCGCCCATGGCGAACTTGCGGCATACCGATGGGCGCTCGGCATAGATCCCGCAGCACTTGTTGACGCGATCGAGCGCCACGCACCAGCCATCTTCGCCATGGGCCATCGTGTCGACGCCGTTGCTGCCGTGTTCGATCAGGTGCCCGGGGATGCGGTCGGTTGCTTCGAGGACCACGGTCAGGCGACAGCACACGGCTTCGCAGCTTGCGCAGGAAACGCGGCGGTCGATCTTGCTGTCGTCCGGATGTATGGAGAGTGCCAAGGTGGTGTACTCGGACCAGGGCTCAGCGTCGATAGCTGAGCAGGCGGCCGCGGAAGGGAGGAGTGTCGTTTTCATTGAAACGACTGCGGACTTCGGTGACGGTATAGCCCTGCGTGGCCAAAGCGCGCGTGAACGGCGCGCTGTTGCCGCGTCCGGGATCCGTGAAAACGACCTCGGCGGAAGCCAGGGCATGCCGCTCGAGCACGGATGCCAGGAGATCGATATGGTTGCGCTCGTAGAGGATGTCGCTGCCGATCAGCAGATCGAAGCGACCGAGCTCCTCGTTCGGTATCGACCAATGCAGGTCGCGGTAGGTCAGTTCGGGCAGGCCGTTCAGGCGCGCATTGCGGGCGAGGAAGGATCCGGCGAGCGGATGCTGGTCGCTTGCAGTGATATCGGCCTTGCGCCTCTGCAGCACCAGGCTGGAAAGACCGAGCCCGCAGCCGACTTCGAGGATGCGCTTGCCGGCGACATCGAAACTGCACATGGCTTCGGCGAGGACCCGGCCGGACGGCCATACCTGCCCGAACAGGCTCCATTGGGCCGACGAGATACCGAGGCGCTCGGCGAACTTGTGCGGATCGGAAAACTGCTGCAGGTCGCTGAGCGCGCGAATCTGGAAATCGTGTCCGCCCAGCCGGACGACCAGCTGGCGGGTACGGTAGCCCGACATGGGCACTCCCGTGGGGGCGTCATCGCAGAGGAAAGTGGTGACGGCGCGAAAGGGGCGTAACGGCGACGGTGGATCGGCCGATCGAGACGCGCTCAAAGTACGAAGGACCGTTGCATCCTACGCCATGCGGCGTGGCGAGGGCGGAATTTCTGCAGCCGGCGGGTCGAAAATGGCGGCCCCGCGCGGCTTCTTGCCGGACAATGGCGTGCCGACAGCTTCACCCGTACGCCCTCCGGCAAGCGACGGTCGGCGCGGTCCGCCCCACAATCCGCTATCCTCCGCCGCCCACTTTGCGGCCCCAGGCTGTCATGCAATTCCCCGAAACCGAGTATTCCGTCCAATGAAGATCCCTTCCGGCCTGCAGGCGCTGATCGACGACGGCGTGATCGACCGCGTGCTGCGGCCGCTGAAAAGCGGCAAGGAAGCAGCGGTTTTCGTGGTCGGCTGCGGCGACGTCGTGCGCTGCGCAAAGGTTTACAAGGACATGGCGCAACGCAGCTTCCAGCAGCGCACCCAGTACCAGGAAGGGCGCAAGGTGCGCGGCAGTCGCGAGGCCCGGGCCATCGGCAAGGCCAGCAAGTACGGCCGCAAGCAGCAGGAAATTGCCTGGAAGAACACCGAAGTCGACGCGCTCTACCAGCTGATGCAGGCCGGCGTGCGGGTGCCGCGGCCGCATGGCTATTTCCACGGCGTGCTGGTGATGGATCTTGTCACCGATGCCGATGGCCATTCGGCGCCGCGTCTCGGCGAGGTCGAGTTGTCCGCCGCCACCGCGCGCGACTACCACGCGTTCCTGATGCGCCAGGTCGTGCTCATGTTGTGTTCGGGCCTGATCCATGGCGACCTGTCGCCGTACAACGTGCTGGTGGGCACCGACGGTCCGGTGATCATCGATTTCCCGCAGGTGGTCAGCGCCAGCGGGAACAATGCCGCACGCACGATGCTGCAGCGCGACGTCAACAATCTCAGCGCCTACCTGGGCCGCTTCGCCCCGGAACTCCTTGATACCTGGTACGCCGAGGAGATCTGGGCCCTTTTCGAATCCGGGGACCTGCGCGCCGACAGCGAACTGAGCGGACATTTCGAGCACGACGAAAGCGAAGTCGACCTCGATGGCGTGCGTGATGCGATCAACGAGGCGCGCGAGGAAGCATTGATCCGCCAGCAGGGTCGGGAAGCGGCGGCAGAAGCCGACTGAGCGTGCGCCGGGAAACGAAGATCCCGCTAGCGCCCTGGCGAGGGGTTTTCTTCATCGTCTGGTCCGCTCCAGAAGAGGATCCAGCCAGCGACTTCCAGCAGCAGCGCAATCACGGCTGCGCCCCAGGCAAGCGGATGCCACGAGATCAGGTAGAAGAGCAGGGCCACGGCAAAGCAGACCGCGGCGCCCCCGTGCACGCGTTTCATCGCGCCTGCTTGCGCGGCTTGTCGAGCAAGGGCGTCGGCTTGAGGCGGATCTCGAACAGCTTCGGCCACATTTTCCCGGTGACGAACAGGCGATCGTGGCGCGCGTCGTAGGCGATGCCGTTCAGCACGTCGACGCCGCCGCTGCGGTCTTCCGGCGAAAGCAGGTTGGGCAGATCGATCTGTGCGGTCACGCGACCATCCTTCGGATCGATGACGACGATGCTGTTGCTCTGCCAGACGTTGGCGAAGATGCGGCCCCTGACGAATTCGAGTTCGTTGAGATTGGCCAGCGGCTTGCCCTGGTAGGTGACCTCGAGCTTGCCGGTTTCGGCATAGCTGTCGGGATCGAGGAAACGCAGGGTCGCGGTGCCATCGCTCATGATCAGGCGCCTGCCATCCTGGGTGATGCCCCAGCCTTCGCCCGCGTAGGTGAAGCTGCCGCTGTGCTTGAACGACTTGAGGTCGTAGACCAGGCCGCGCGCGGACTGCCAGGTGATCTGGACCAGGCGGTCCTTCCAGTCGGTCAGGCCTTCGGCGAAGTATTCCATCGGCACCGTTTCGCGCTGCACGACCTCGCCACTGTCGAGCACGACCTTGCGCAGGGTCGAGCGTCCGTTCAATCCGGTGCTCTCGTAGAGAAAGCCGTCGCGAAAAACGAGACCCTGGGTGAATGCGGTGCGGTCGTGCGGGTAGCTGCGCACGACGTCGTACTCCAGCACGGCCGGCGGCCTTGCCGCCTCGGTGACCAGGGGCGCGCTGGCGACCTGCGCTGGCGCAGCGAACGCCACGAACGTCGAGCCCAGCAGGACCAGCGCCGCCGCCGGCAGCGACAGGCCGTGCCGTCGCAATGATGGCGGGCTGGATGGCATGGATGGCATCGGGGTCCGGGAACAGTGCAGGGGAATTGCGGCAGGGCTGTCGCTGCCGAGCTTGCGATCGACAGCGACGGGAGGGAGGCGCGCGCTACTTGTTCTTCTTTTTTTCGCTCTTCTCGGCGCGCTTTTCCTTCAACGTTTTTGTCGGTTTCTTCTTGTCGCTTTTCTTCTGATCCATACCCTTGGACATGGCGGCCTCACTTGTGCGGATTTGACGTGGATGCAATACGGCAGTGCCCCTGCCGCGCGGGGTGCTCCTTTTTAGCGCGTTACAGCGGGCCTGCCTAGTGGCAGGACCACCATTGCCGCGAGGCAGGCGCGATTCGATTGCCGTAAAATCCGCCGATGATCCTGAATATCGCCGCCTACCAGTTCGTCGTCGTCGACGATCCCGACGCACTTGCCGGGCAATTGCGCGAGTCCGCCACGGCCGCCGGCGTGCTTGGCACCATCCTGGTCGCCAGCGAGGGGCTGAACCTGTTCCTGGCCGGGTCCGATTCCGGAATCGGGGCATTCGTCGCCCGGCTGCGTGGCGACCCGCGTTTCGCCGACATCGTGGTCAAGCGCAGCCGCAGCCCGGCCCAGCCTTTCGCGCGACTGAAGGTGAAGGTCAAGCCCGAGATCATCAGCTTTCGCCGGCGCGAGGCTTCGCCGCTGGCCGGACGCGCCCGTGCCGTGGCGCCTGTCGAACTGGCGCGCTGGATACGCCAGGGCCATGACGACCAGGGCAGGCGCCTGGTCCTGCTTGATACGCGCAACCGGCAGGAAGTCGAGCACGGCAGTTTCCGCGGTGCGCTGACCCTGCCCATCGAACGCTTCACCGAACTGCCTGGCGCGATCGCCAACTGCCGCGATGCACTCGAGGACGCCACCGTGGTCAGCTTCTGCACCGGCGGCATCCGCTGCGAGAAAGCCGCGGTGTGGATGGAGGCCGAAGGCATCGGCAACGTCTATCAGCTCGATGGCGGCATCCTCGGCTACTTCGAGCAGGTCGGCGGCTACGGCTACGAGGGACGCTGCTTCGTCTTCGACGAGCGTATCGCGCTCGACAGCGAGCTCAAGCCGTTGGCTGGCGTGGTCGCCGACCCGGCCTGAATGCGGTCGACGCCGGCTGCCGTTGCGGGCCCGGCAATCCGGATTCAGCCTGACGTTCGCTTCGACAGGGCGGCGATGATCTCGCGGGCGACGCGCAGGCGTTCGCTGTTGCCCTCGAGCTGCAGCTTGATCCTCAGCTTGTCCTGGCCGTCCAGCGCATAGACCCTGGGCAGGGTCTGGATCATGCGGATCACGGTCGTCGGGTCGATGTTCGGCTTCGGCGTGAACATGACACGCCCGCCGTTGGCTCCGAGTTCGAGCTTGCGGATGCCGAGCGGCGTGGCCAGCAGCTTCAGTTCGGTCACGGCGAACAGGTTCCTGACCGCGTCGGGCAGCAGGCCGAAGCGGTCGACCATCTCGACCTGCAGGTCCCTCAGTGCCTCGTCGTCGGCCGCGCTCGATATGCGCTTGTACAGGGTCAGGCGTGCGTTGACGTCATGCAGGTAGTCGTCCGGTATCAATGCCGGCAGGTGCAATTCGATTTCGGCTTCGTGCTCGCTGGTCAGGTCGAAGTCGGGAACCTTGCCTGACTTCAGGGCGCGCACGGCGCGATCGAGCATGTCGCGATACATCGAAAAGCCGATCTCCTCGATCTGTCCGGACTGCTCCTCGCCGAGGAGTTCACCGGCGCCGCGGATCTCCAGGTCGTGCGTGGCCAGGGTGAATCCGGCGCCCAGTTCCTCCAGCGAGGCCAGCGCCTCCAGGCGTTTTTCGGCATCGGCGCTGATCGCGCGCGTATCGGGAACGATCAGGAAGGCATAGGCGCGATGGTGCGAACGGCCGACGCGACCGCGCAACTGGTGCAACTGGGCCAGGCCGAACTTGTCGGCCCGGTTGATGATGATCGTGTTCGCGCTGGGCACGTCGATTCCCGATTCGATGATCGTCGTGCAGACCATGACGTTGAAGCGTTGCCGGTAGAAATCGAGCATGACCTGCTCGAGCTCGCGTTCCGGCATCTGCCCGTGCGCAATGCGGATGCGCGCATCGGGAACCAGCGCCTCCAGCTCGCGTGCGGTTTTCTCGATCGTGTCGACTTCGTTGTGCAGGAAGTAGACCTGGCCGCCGCGCTGCAGTTCGCGCTGGAAGGCCTCGCGGATGAGCGCGGTGTCCCAGGCGCCGATGAAGGTCTTCACCGCCAGCCGATGCGCAGGCGGCGTGGCGATGATCGACAGGTCGCGCAGGCCGGCCATGGCCATGTTCAGCGTGCGCGGGATCGGCGTGGCGGTCAGGGTCAGCAGGTCGACCTCGGCGCGCAGCTTCTTCAGCTGCTCCTTCTGGCGCACGCCGAATCGCTGTTCCTCGTCGACGATCAGCAGGCCGAGGTCCTTGAACCTGACGTCGCCCTGCAGCAGCTTGTGCGTGCCGATGATGATGTCGATCTGGCCGTCCGCGAGCTTCTCGAGGATGGCGCCGGTTTCCTTCTTCGACTTGAATCGCGACAGCACTTCGACGCGCACCGGCCAGTCGGCCAGGCGATCGCGGAAATTCTGGTAGTGCTGCTGGGCGAGCAGCGTGGTCGGCGCGAGGATGCCGACCTGCTTGCCGGCCACGGCGGTGACGAAAGCCGCGCGCAAGGCCACTTCGGTCTTGCCGAAGCCGACGTCGCCGCAGACGACGCGGTCCATCGGCCGTGCCCTTGCCAGGTCCGAGATGACGGCCTCGATCGCCTGCAGCTGGTCGGGCGTTTCCTCGAACGGAAAGGCCGAGGCGAACTGGTCGTACATGAGGCGGTCGATGGCCAATGCGGCGCCGGCGCGTGCCTCGCGCTGCGCATAGATCGCCAGCAGCTCGGCAGCCACGTCGCGCACCTTCTCCGCGGCGCGCTTCTTGGCCCGCTCCCACGCCTCGCCACCGAGGGAATGCAGCGGCGCGAGTTCGGGCGCCGTGCCCGAATAGCGGCTGACCAGGTGCAACTGGGAAACGGGTACATAGAGCTTGTCGCCCTTGGCGTACTCGATGGCGAGGAACTCGCCATCCTGGCCGCCGACGTCGAGCTTGAGCAGGCCCTGGTAGCGACCGACGCCATGATCGACGTGGACGATCGGCGAACCCATGGCCAGTTCCGACAGGTCGCGGATGACGGCTTCCGGATCGCGCGCGACGCGCTTGCGCCGCCGGCTCTGCTGGGCGCGCTCGCCGAGCAGCTCACGCTCGCTGAGGATGCTGAGGGCAGGCTTCGCGAAGGCGAAGCCCTGTTCGAGCGCCGCGACCGTGATGGCAAACGCCGGCGGGTCCTCGCCGGCGATGAACTCCTGCCAGGATCCCACCGTGGCCAGTTGCATGCCGGCCGCGGCGATCTGGTCGATCAGGGCTTCGCGGCGTCCGGCCGACTCGGTGGCGATCAGGACGCGCCCCGGATAGTGGGCGATGAAGCGCTGCAGTTCGGCGGCCGGTGCTTCGTCCTTGCGGTTGATCGGCAGCGCGGGCACCGGCTGCGTGCCAAGATCCAGCGCCCGCTCGTCGCTGCCGGCGGCGACCAGGTCGATGCGCAACTGCTGGTTGAGCCGTTCGCGCAGTTCCTGGGCGGACAGGAAAAGTTCGGCTACCGGCAGGATCGGCCGCTCGAGATCGTGCGCGCGCTGCTCGTAGCGGTCGTGGGCCTGCCTGGAGAATTGTTCGGCAGCCTCGAGGGCGCCTTCGGCAACCACGAACAGGGCATTCGGCGAGAGGTAGTCGAACAGGGTTTCCGGCTTGCCATGGCGGTCCTCGTCGAAGAACAGCGGCAGGTAGTATTCGATGCCGGCCGGAGCCGTGCCCTCCTTGATGTCCTGGTACAGCGGGCAACGCCGCGGATCGATCGGAAAGCGCTCGCGTAAGGTGTTGCGGAACGTCCGCGCGGTGTCTTCGGTCAGCGGAAATTCGCGGGCCGGCAGCAGGCGCACGTGCTCGACCTTGTTCGCGGAACGCTGTGTTTCCGCATCGAATGTGCGGATCGAGTCGATTTCCTCGTCCAGCAACTCGATGCGATAGGGTTCGTCGCTGCCCATCGGGAAGATGTCGACGATGGCGCCACGCACGGCGAAGTCGCCGGGTTCCTGGACCTGCGGGACGTTGCGGTAACCGGCACCTGCAAGGCGTCGCTGCTCGGCGGCAAGGTCGAATCGCTGGCGATTTTCGAGGACCAGGCTGGATCCGCTGATGTAGCTGCGCGGGGCAAGGCGCTGCATGAGGGTTGCGATGGGCACCACCAGCACGCCGCGATCCAGCGTCGGCAGGCGGTACAGCGCGGCGACGCGCTGCGAAACGATGTCCGGGTGTGGCGCGAACAGGTCGTAGGGCAGGGTTTCCCAATCCGGAAACTGCAGGACTTCGAGATCGGCCCCGGCGAACACGCCGATTTCGGTCTCGAGCGCATGCGCGCCATGGGTGTCCCGGGTCACCACGACGACCACGCCGGAGTGTCGCTGGCCGGCTTCGGCGAGAGCCAGGGCAAGGGCGGAGCCGTGCGGGGTAATCCATTGGCGTCGCTGCTTGGGCGTGGCCGGCAACGCAGCGTGAATAAGTGGGGGTCGGGTCATTGCACCTGCAGGCAGCATCAGCGCCGGATACCTGATGGGCCGGCGCGGGGCGCGCAGTTTACATTGCCGGAGTGCATTCCCGCTGCATGAAGATGTCTGCCCGACGCCGCTGCGCCCGCGGCGCGATTCACGCTGCGTCGGTGCGCGATCCCGCGGCAGGCTCCAGCGCCAGCCGCATCTTGACCAGGCCGGCATCGTCCGCCTCGCGCTGCAGCGAAAAGCCAAGCGACCTCGCCAGTGCGAGCATGCCGCCATTGTCGGCCTGGGTATCGCCCCAGATCTCGCGCATGCCGGCCGTGCGGCTGGCCTCGATGAGCCTGGCCAGGAGCATGCGACCCAGCCCGATCCCGGTGAATTCCGGATCGATGGCAAGGGCGAACTCGGCCGATTCCGTGACCGCATCGAGATGGACGCGCCCTTCGCCGCGAATCTCGACGCCATCGAGGTCGGTGATGACGGCGGCGATCGTGGTCGCGGGATCGGCCTGCGACATGGAGCGGGCGACCGAGTCGGGCAGATCGTTCAGGGCATGGAAAACACGTGCACGAACCTGTTCGCGCGTCATCCGCCGGAACGCGCGTACCAGGGCGGTGGAGTCATCGGGCCGGATCGGCCGGATCAGCAACTCGACGCCGTTGGCGGCACGCACCCGTTGCGCCGACTGCGGCGGCCGCGGTTGCTTGCGGTAAAGGAAGCGCGGTGAAACAGGAGGAACGCGCTGGCGCAATCGGTAGGGATTCATGCTCGCCCGCCTCCATTGCGAAATTGGCTTGCCGGGATTCATGCAGGCATGGTGGGGACGTTGATTGGAGCAGACCATCCAATCCGCCGGATCGTTTTCCGGGGATTCAGGTTCCCAGCCTACTTGCTGATCGTATCCAGATGATTTGAAAAGCTTTTCAGCCGTTCCAGCACGTCATCGACCTCGATCAGGTCCATCACGCCGCGGTACTCCAGCTTGGTGCCCCAGGCCAGCTTCTCTGCCGGCTTGCGCCGGTATTTGCGTGCGGCGGCATCGTAGCGGTCGACGCACCACTGCCGGTCCGAATACGGTCCCGAGCGATGCGGATTGCTCGCCGCATGCAGGCCAAGGACGGGCGTGCCTACCGCATTGGCCATGTGCATCGGTCCGGAATCCGGGGCCAGCACGAGATCGGCGCGGCGCAGCAGGGCAAGCAATTGCTTGAGCGTGTCGCGTCCGGTCAGGTCGATGCAGGGCGACTGCATGTGCGAAAGAACCTCGTCGGCGAATTCACGTTCGAATGCGCTGGGTCCGCCGCACAGCACGACACGCCAGTCCATCTCGTTCATGGCGTAATCCGCTACCGCCGCGTAACGTTCCGGCCGCCAGTTGCGCAGGCGGTGGCTCGAGGTCGGGCTGATCAGCAGGGTGCGCCGGCCGCGCGGCAGGTGCCGATTGGTGAACTCCTCGGCGTCTGCCGGAATCGGAATGTCCCAGCGCACGTGTTCCTGCTTCAGGCCAAGCGGCTCGAGAAAGCTGGCCATCGCATCGAGCACGTGTTCGCCGCTGCGCGCCGGTATCCGGCAGTTGATGAAGAGGCGGTGCAGGTCCTTGGAGCGGGCGCGGTCGTAACCGATCCGAAGCGGCGACTTGACCAGCAGGCTGAGCAGGTTGGAGCGCAGGGCGACCTGCATGTGGAGCAGGGCCGAGAATCGCCGGCCAGCCAGTTTTTCACGCACGGCACGAAAGCCTTCACGCTTGGCGGCCTTGTCGAAGACGATGAATTCGACGCCGGGCAGGTCCCCGACCACGCGGTGTTCGAGCCTGCCGATCAGCCAGGTGAGCCTGGTCTGCGGCCATGCCGCCTGCAGCGTGTGCACGAGGGGAACCACGTGGGTGACGTCACCAATGGCCGAAGTGCGCAGGATGCAAAGCGATTCGGGTGGAGCCGATGGTTCGGCCGTTGCTCTGTCCCGCATCTTGCTGCTCGCTCTTCGGAGGATTCGACAATCGCTTATTGTCGCAGGCAAACCGTTTGGACGCGAAGCACTGTCTGCCCGTCGCGGGAATCCGTTGCCGAACGCTGCGCCCAATACGGGCTAAACTTGCGGCCAGCCAGCCCCAGCTGGCGCAACCAGATGCCACCACTGCGATGATCAAGGCGCAAATTCAGTCAGTTGCCGGCGGCGCGATGCTGTTCGACGCCGCGCAGATGGAGGGTGCGGACGAAAGCTGGTTCGAGCCGGATCAGGCGCGTGCTGCAAGGACGGCCAGCAAGGGTGGCCGCGGCGCGGTCGTCTATTTCGATGCGCCATTTGGCGCCTGCGTGCTGCGTCACTATCATCGCGGCGGTCTCGTCGCCCATGTCAATTCCGACCGTTACCTGTGGACGGGGCGCAGGCGGACCCGATCATTCCGGGAATTCCGCCTGCTGACGGAACTGCACGAAGCCGGACTGCCGGTGCCTGCACCGCTGATGGCGCGCTACCTGCGCACCGGCCTGTATTACCGCGCCGACCTGATTACCCGGCAGATCCCCGGGGCGCGGACGCTGGCCGAACGGCTTGCCACCAGGGAACTCGATGCCGCACTGGCGGCCCGGGTCGGCCGCACCCTGGCAGGTTTCCACGCGCATGGCGTCTGGCATGCGGATCTCAATGCGCACAACCTGCTCATCGATCCCGCGGGCAAGGCCTGGTTGATCGATTTCGACCGCTGCAGGATCCGCAAGCCGGCCATGCCCTGGCAGCAGGCCAACCTGGGACGCCTGCTGCGCTCCTTCCGGAAGTTGCACGCTTCGAGAACCATTGCCGGTTTCGATGACGTTTTCTGGCATCCGATGCTGGCTGCCTACCACCGCAGCCTGGCGGACCGCTACGCGCGCGGAGAACGCCCTTGAAGCTGGCACTGCGCTTCCTCGGCGTCGGCAGCGCGCAAGCCGTGTCGCTGGGCTCGGCGTGCGCGGTCATCGAGCGTGACGACGCACCCTTGCTCATGATCGACTGCGGCCCGGATTCGCTGACCGCGTTCCTCGAGCGCTATGGCTGCCTGCCGCGTGCGATCTTCCTGACCCACGCACACATGGATCATGTCGGCGGCCTCGAGCGCCTGTTCTTTTCGACGTGGTTCGGTTCGGACCTGCGCGGGAAGCTGCGCATCTACGCCCACGCGGCGCTGGTCCCGATCCTGCAGTCCAGGGTGGCCGACTATCCGCAGGTCCTCGCCGAGGGCGGAGCGAATTTCTGGGATGCCTTCCAGCTGATACCGCTTTCGCAGGGCTTCTGGCACGAAGGCATCTGGTTCGACGTGTTCCCGACACGGCACCACGCGCCGATGACTTCATTTGGCCTGTCCCTGCGCGGAAGCGTGGTCTGGACCGGGGATACGCGCCCTGTCCCGGAAATGCTCTCGCGGCATGCGGCGGCAGGCGAGCTGGTAGCGCATGATTGCGTGATGCTCGGCAATCCATCACATGCGGGAGTGGAGGACATCGAGCGCGAATATCCTGCCAACCTGCGCGAGCGACTCGTTCTCTATCATTATGGTTCCGATGCGGAGGCCGAAGCGCTGCGCGATCGTGGCTACCGGGTGGCGCGGCAGGGCGAGGCCTTCGCGCTTGCCACGCCTGCGCAAGCGGTCGTGCTGGCGAGCGGAGCGACGACCTGATGGGCGAGCGTATTCCACTGGCCCTGGCGCCCGGCCCGGTCGTGGACCGGCGCTCGCGCGCGTTGAACGACTTGCGCATATCGGTCATCGACCGCTGCAATTTCCGCTGCCCCTACTGCATGCCGGAGGACGACTATCCGCGCGACCACCAGTTCCTGAGCAAGGCCAAGCGCCTTCGCTTCGAGGAAATCGAACGACTGGCCAGGATCTTCGCCGGCATCGGCGTGCGCAAGCTGCGCCTGACCGGCGGCGAGCCCTTGCTGCGTCGTGAATTGCCCGAACTGGTCCGCCAGCTGGCCACCATCGATGGTATCGACGATATCGCCATGACCACCAACGGCAGCCTGTTGCCAGGCTCCGCGAAGGCCCTGCGCGAGGCCGGGCTGGATCGCATCACGCTCAGTGTCGATACGCTGGATGCGGAGACCTACCGGAAGCTCTCGGGCGGCCGTGGCGAAGTGCGCGAGGTGCATGCCGCTATCGAGGCCGCGACTGCAGCCGGATTCGGTGCGCTGAAACTCAACAGCGTGGTCATGCGCGGCATCAATGACGACCATGTGCTGGCCATGGTCGGGCATTTCCGCGGCAGCGGCCATGTCCTCAGGTTCATCGAGTATATGGACGTGGGTACCTGCAACGAGTGGCGACAGGATCTTGTCGTGCCGAGCGCCGAACTTCGCCAGCGCATCGCCGCGCAGTGGCCGCTGCAGCCCCTGCCAGCGAACTATGGCGGCGAAGTCGCGCAACGCTGGGCATTCGTCGATGGCGGCGGCGAGATCGGCTTCATCAGCTCGGTCAGCGAGCCCTTCTGTGGCGACTGCACGCGTGCGCGACTTTCTGCGGATGGTCGCCTCTACACCTGCCTGTTTGCGAACAGCGGGCATGACCTGCTCGGTCCGATGCGTGCCGGCGCCACGGATGCGGATCTCGGCGCACTGATTTCAGCGGTGTGGAATTCGCGGGACGATCGTTACAGCGAAATTCGTGGCTCGACTTCAGCGCCGGGGCGCAGCCGCGTGGAGATGTATGAAATCGGTGGCTGACACCCACGGACACCGTGTGCCCGCCGGTGGTTCGTTTCGCTGAAGGCCCGCATCCAGGCGGATGCGAGCCAACGGCAATGCGCGGGATGCAGTCAGGGAATGGAGGGGTCCTGCGCGTCCAACCTTCCGCCTTGCCAAAGCTTCCCTGCATCAAACTGCCCCTGCGGAAGCCTCTGCAGCGCAATCTCGCGGATGACAGCTGACTGGAATCCGGCCTGTTGCACGGACGAACGCAGCAGGATCCGGTCCCTTTCGCCATATGCATTGGCGTTGTCCACCCAGCGGATGAGCCCGTAGCCGTTGGCTCCCTCATCCCGCGCCTGTCCCAGTTGCCCGGCTTCGTTCGGGTTGAGCCATAGCATCAGGAACTGTTCGCCTGCCGAGCATTCGGGGCAGGCGAGGGGATCCAGCCGCAATATCCGCTCGGTGACGAGAGCGCAGGATTCCTGGGGTGCGACGCAGGAGAACCGGTATCGACGGGCGTCGGCCTGCGGCGGGACGACCGCGTTTGGCGAAGTGTTCTGTGGGCTGACGATCTCGTGATAGACGGCGGGCCCATCCAGCAGCTCGAGCCGGACCTGGACCACCGCTTCGACATGGAACGGCTGGGGCGATGAAATGTAGTCCATTCGGGCAATGGCCAGCCAGTCGCCGGAATAGTCGCGCGCGGCAAACAACGGAAGTCCCTGCATCCACGCGGTTATCGGAATGCTCGTCGTGTTGTTCAGGATGAAGCGGCCCGTGCGGCTCGAGGTGAATTCGATGCGCACGTTGTCGCCGCTTGGCGCGAGTACAGCAGGAAGGTAGGCGCAGGTGAGACATGCGCTACCCGATACCACCCGATAAAGCGGGGACTCGACCGTGGCGGTGATCCGGTTGCCCTGGGTCTGCTCGATCGTCGGATAGGCTACCGTGCCCTGGAAGTAATACCATGTCACGCCATTTTCCCCGAACGTCGCCCAGGTGCCCGCTGCGATGCCGGAATCGCTGATGTCGAAATTGAGGTTGCCGAAGTTGCTTTCGGGCTGGTACCAGCCTCCCGTTGCCGGGCGGACCGGAAACGCCGCCTGGAACGGATCCGCAGGTGCCGGGGACTGGCCGCGGACCGGCGCTGCGACTGCCAGGAAAAGGACCATTGTGGCGGCAGTCCCGAAGGCGATGAAGGAACGGGTGGCCCTGATCAATGCAAATGTGCGGTTCATGGCGTCACCTCCCCTGCAGCCGTGCGAAAGAGCCCGGTGGGAAGCCGGGTCATCGTAATCTCGAGCACGTACTTGTCGGGCGCGTACGGCGATGCCACTTCGCCGGCATAGCGGACGACTATCCGGTCACGTTCGCCGTAGGCTTTCCAGTAACGACCATCGTTGTCGATCGAATAGACCAGCTCGTTGTTGGCGTTGCGCCGGGCAGACATCGGCAGGAACTGGCCGGCTTCGTTGTCCTTGAGGAACAACGTGAAGAAGTCTCGCGGTTCAAAGCACAAACCAGGGCACGCGAAGGCCCGCAGGACGGCGTCGTTCAGTTGATGGCAGGCGGCCTCGGGATTCATGCAGGTGAAACGATACTTTCGATCGCCTGGAGCGATATCGAGCACCCCGGTTTCGTCCGGCACCGAAGGGTAGAATTCGTAGGAATCGGGCTCTTCGATGGACTCCAGCCGTGCGCTTGCCACCAGCTGGATGTCGGCGTCGTAACCAACCGGCGGAACCGGTTCCGGCGCGTGCCGTCGAGCCAGGACGAGCCATTCGCCGCTGTAGTCGCGCGGAGCGATCAAGGGCGCTCCCTGTAGCCAGGCCACGACCGGAATGACGGTGTCGTCGTGGATGAAACGCCCGGTTCGCGTCGAGGTGAACTCGAGCGACATGGTTCCTGCCTGGGTCAGCTGCGCCGGCTGATACGCGCAGGTCAGGCAACCGCCACCGGAGGTGACTTCGTAAAGGCCGGCATTCGCGACGGCGACTACGCCGTCGGCATTGCTCGATGCATAGTCCGGATAGTCGATCCGGCCCTGGAAGTAGTACCAGATGGGCTGGCCATTGCGGAACGTGGACCAGTTGCCCGCAACCACGCCGTTGCCGCTGATGTCGAAGTTGATGTTGCCGAGATTTCCTTCCGACTGGAACCAGCCTCCGGCAGTGGGGCGCACGTTTTCACTGAGCGCATCGCGATCCGCCGGTAAACCAGGCTGTGCATGGCCCATCAAGGGCAGGGTGGCGGAAATCAGCGCAAACGTGCCAGCAAACATCCACGAAAACTGCATTTTCATGATCATTGTTGCTCCGCTCGCCGGGAGGCGATTAAGTATCCATCTCCCTGTTACGCAAACTCAAGATAAATACCTTAATGCTCCGGAACGTCCCCGGTGCATCGATCACCGGATTCCGGGCCGGTCTTGCCGTCACCTCAATGGGCCCGTGACAGCGGCCGCCGCAGATCGTAGAGTTCCAGACCATTTCACTTGCGGACCGACGATGCCTTCCAGGTTGACCCATGTAGACGAGAAGGGCCGCCCCGGCATGGTCGATGTCGGCCCCAAGATGCCGACAAGGCGCACAGCCACGGCCGAGTCGCGCGTCCTTTTTCCGGCTGAAGTTGCGCAATCCTTGCGCGCAAGCGAAATGCGTTCGGCCAAGGGGCCGATCCTGGATACGGCGATCATCGCCGGGACCATGGCAGCCAAGCGAACGCATGAACTGATCCCCTTCTGCCATCCGCTGGCCATCGAGAAATGCAGCTTCGAGAGCGAATTCGCCTCGCCAACGGAGCTGGTCATCCGCTGCACGGTCGCCACGACCAACAAGACCGGGGTGGAGATGGAAGCCCTGACCGGAGCGAGCGTGGCGGCGCTGACCGTTTACGACATGTGCAAGGCGCTCAGCCACGAAATCGTCATCGCCGAAGTACGCCTGCTCGACAAGCAGGGCGGCAAGCGCACGGTCAAGGCCGGCAAGGTGAAGCGATGACCTACGACCTGCTCTACTTCGCGAGCCTTGCCGACAAGGCCGGCTGCTCCGGCGAATCCGTCGAAAGCGCGGCGGGCGATCCTGCTGCATTGTACGAAGAAGTGCGCAAGCGCCATGCCTTCACGATGTCGCGCGAACGCCTGCGCGTCGCCGTCAATGGACGTTTCGTCGACTGGGGACATGCGCTTCAGTCCGGCGACGAGGTCGTGTTCCTGCCGCCGGTGTCGGGCGGATGAGCCGGTTCAGGCTGGCCGAGGGCGCCATCGACGTGGCGTCCGTGAAGCGACGCCTCGACGACAGCCGGGCAGGGGCATGCGCCATCTTCGAAGGCTGGGTACGCGACCACAATGACGGGCGCGGCGTGCGCTCCCTCGATTACCAGTCGTATGCGCCACTCGCACTGGCGGAAGGAGAAGCCATCCTGCAGGCGGCCATGGAGCGCTTCGATTTGCGCGCGGCCGAGGCCGTGCATCGTGTTGGCAGCCTGGCCATCGGTGATCTTGCGGTCTGGGTGGGCGCCAGTGCCGACCATCGTGGTGCCGCATTCGAGGCCTGCCGCTGGATCATCGACGAAATCAAGCTGCGCGTGCCGATCTGGAAGAACGAGCACTATGCCGATGGCGAGTCCGGCTGGTTGCACCCCGACAACACGCCTGTCCATTTGGACGACTGAACGTTCGGCGCACCGACCGGCCATGCATGGCCGGGCCGGGAGGTACTCCAGGGATGGCTGCTTGCCGAGAAGCGTCTTGATCAGCAGGAGAGAGTGGCAGCCTCGCCAGCCACACCCCGGCACCCGAGTCACTTGCTGCCGTTGCTTCCTTCCGGGCGAAGCGCCGCGCTTGTGCGTTGTCGTCGGACAACGCACGCGGTGCTGAGCGACCGGCCAAGGATGGCCGGGCTGGAGCTGCTCCAGGGACGGCTGCTTGCCGAGAAGCGTCTTGATCAGCAGGAGAGAGTGGCAGCCTCGCCAGCCACACCCCGGCACCCGAGTCGCTTGCTGCCGTTGCTTCCTTCCGGACCTGGCGGAGTTCACAAGCTATCGTCGCGAGGGGACAGACGAGGCCACCATAAGATGGGCTTTTGATTCCAGCGGGTTCGATTCCCGCTCATCCGCCGACTTCAAACGCCGCGGAAAGTTAATGCCTTGCATCGAACAAAAACTGGCGGAGAGAGCGGGATTCGAACCCGCGAAGCGGGGTTAAGCCGCTTACACACTTTCCAGGCGTGCTCCTTCAACCACTCGGACACCTCTCCGCAACCGCTACCCGCCGTGACACGCGGCTCGACGGGCGGCGGAGGATACTAGGCATGCCCTCATCAGACAAGTTCGCCGTGAGGAAGTTTGGTCACGCCGGTCATAACTTGGCACAATCACGGATCGATCCACGGAATTCACGATGTCCTACCAGGTCCTTGCGCGCAAATGGCGTCCCCGGCAGTTTTCCGAGCTGGTCGGGCAGGAACACGTGGTGCGCGCGCTATCGCACGCACTCGATGGCGGGCGCATCCACCATGCGTTCCTGTTTACCGGGACCCGCGGGGTCGGCAAGACCACGATCGCCCGCATATTCGCCAAATCGCTGAACTGCGAACAGGGCCCCACGTCCCAGCCCTGCGGCGTCTGCGGCATCTGCCAGGAAATCGACGCCGGGCGCTTCGTCGATCTGCTCGAAATCGATGCCGCCAGCAATACCGGCATCGACAACGTACGCGAGCTGATCGACAACGCCCAGTATTCGCCGTCGCGCGGCCGCCACAAGGTCTACCTGATCGACGAAGTGCACATGCTGTCGAAGGCGGCCTTCAACGCCCTGCTGAAGACCCTCGAGGAGCCGCCGGAGCATGTGAAGTTCCTGCTCGCCACCACCGATCCGCAGAAATTGCCGATTACCGTGCTGTCGCGCTGCATCAAGTTCAACCTCAAGCGATTGACGGTCGAGCAGATCGTCGGCCAGATGCGCTTCATCCTCGATGCGGAAAAGGTGGGCTTCGACGACGAGGCCATCGACGTGCTCGCGCGCGCGGCCGACGGCTCGCTGCGCGACGGATTGTCGCTGCTCGACCAGGCCATCGCGCATGGCGGCGGCAGCCTCAGGGCCGCGGACGTGCATGCGATGCTGGGTACCGTGGAGCGGGCCAGGGTGCGGGTGCTGCTCGACGCCCTGGTCGCCCATGACGTGCCGGCGCTGTTCGCCGAGATCGAACGCATTGCCGAATTCGCCCCGGACTTTGGCCAGGTGCTCGATGAACTGGCCGGCCTGCTGCACCGGATCCAGTTGAGCCAGCTGGTTGCGGACCCGTCGGGTGGCGATGAGCCCGGGCTGGGCGACCTGCCGGCGCGGATCGATCCGCGCGAAGTCCAGCTTTACTACCAGATCGCGGTGACTGCGCGGCGCGACCTGCCGCTTGCACCGACCCAGCGGACCGGCTTCGAGATGGCCTTGTTGCGCATGCTGGCCTTTTCCCCGGCTGCGGGCGGCGAACCACGGCCCAAGCCAGGATCCACGGCGCCCGCGCCTGCCCGCAGCATGCGGGGGCCGGATCCGGCGTCCTCGCAACCTGCGCTCCGGCGGGACCCACCCCGTTCGTCGCGGCCCGATGAAAAGCCGGCCGACAAGATCGGAGAACCCCCGTTGGCCGCGGGACCGCTGCGGATCGACGACTGGCCGCGGCTGCTCGAGAGCGCCGAACTCGGTGGTCCGGTGGGGCAGTTGGCCTTGCATGCGGTGCTGCTGGGCGTGGAGGGCAACGTGCTGCGCCTGGGCATGAAGACCGCGCACGAGCATTTTGCCTCGCCGCCCTTGCTCGAACTGCTCGGGCACAGGCTCGGCACGGCCCTCGGCCAGCCGGTTCGCGTGCGCATCGAGCGCGTCACCGATGCCGCAGAGAGTCCGGCCGACAGCCGCGCCCGTGCCAGTGCGGCGAAGCGTCAGGAAGCCCACGACGGCCTGCATGCCGATCCGGCGGTGCAATCGTTGATAGACACGTTTGGCGCCCGCATCATCAGTGAATCCGTGCGCCCCCTGGAGAATTGAAATGAAAGGTCCGCTAGCCGGTTTGATGCAGAAGGCGCAGCGCATGCAGGAAGACATGCAGCGCGCGCAGGAAGAGCTGGCCCAGCTCGAGGTCACCGGCCAGGCCGGCGGCGGCATGGTCAGCGTCGTCATGAGCGGCCGCCACGAGGTGCGCAGGGTCAACATCGACCGCAAGCTGTTTGCCGACGACCCGGAAATGGCCGAGGACCTGGTCGCCGCGGCGTTCAACGACGCGGTCAACAAGGTGGGTGCATTGAGCCAGGAACGCCTCGGCGGACTCACCGCCGGGCTAGGCCTTCCGCCTGGATTCAAGATGCCGTTTTGAGTACCGGTTCGCCCCTGCTGGCCGATCTGATCGAGGCCCTGCGCTGCCTGCCGGGCGTGGGTGCGAAGACGGCGCAGCGCATGGCATTCCACGTGCTCGAGCGCGACCGCGCGGGTGCCAGGCGCCTGGCCGAGCGCCTCGCGCTGGCGGTCGAAAAGGTCGGCAATTGCCGGCGCTGCCGCGGCTTCAGCGAGCAGGACATCTGTTCGCTGTGCGCCAATGCCTCACGCGACGGACATCTGCTCTGCATTGTCGAAACGCCGGTGGACCAGTTGGCCATCGAACAGGCGACCGGGTATCGGGGCCATTATTTCGTCCTGCTCGGCCGCCTGTCCCCGCTCGACGGGCTCGGCCCGAAGGAGCTTGGACTGGACCTGCTCGCGTCGCGGCTGGCGGAAGGCGAGGTCGAGGAACTGATCGTCGCCACCAATCCGACCGTGGAAGGCGAGGCGACCGCGCACATGATTTCGCAACTGGCGCGTGCGGCCAATGTGCGCGCCAGCCGGCTCGCCCACGGCGTGCCGCTGGGCGGGGAACTCGAATTCATTGATCGCGGCACCCTGGCGCATGCATTCGGCGGGCGCCAGTCGCTGCTTTGAGGAGGGTGTGTGGGAGACACGATTTTTTCGAAGATCATCCGCCGCGAGATTCCGGCGCAGATCGTCCATGAGGACGACGACGTGCTGGCGTTCCGCGACGTCAATGCACAGGCGCCTGTCCACGTCCTGTTCATCCCGAAACGCCCGATCGCGACATTGAACGATCTCGAAGCCGCGGACGCGGAACTGATCGGCAAGCTGGTGCTGGCGGCCACGCGCTTTGCCAAGGCGGAGGGATTTTCCGAGCAGGGCTATCGTTGCGTGATCAATTGCAACGGCGATGGCGGACAATCCGTCTATCACCTCCACCTGCATCTGCTGGCCGGCCGCCAGTTGCACTGGCCGCCGGGCTGATTTCGCGACCCGTCAGCGCTTGCTTCCCGGATCCGGATTGGGCGGCGGTGCAGGCCTGACGATCACGATCGGCGGCGGTCCCCAGAATCCGCCTCCCCAGTAGGGGCCGAATCCGGGCCCCCAGAACGGGTCGTAGGGCCAGCTGTTGCGCTGCTGGATGACCAGTGGCCGCTTCGGCCAGAGGTAGATGATGTCCGCGGCGACCCGCGGGTAAGTGTAGTCGAACTGGCCGACACGGCCCACCTGGGTGCCACTGATCGTGCCGGCAACGGTCAGTTCGCGACCCTTGGTGAAAACCTCCGGATCGTAGAATCCCGAGCGGCAGGCAATGAAGCGCCCGTCGCTGGTATCCCGCGAGCGAGGACGGGCACTGGAATCGAGTTCGCGCGATAGCACTTCGAAGCAGGTCGAGGAGGCACCCGGATCGACCTTGATGATTTCTCCGCCCCAGCGCACCCGTTCACCGGAATGGCTGCCGTCGATGCCCTGGGAGGGAGCTATCGATGAATATTCGCCTTGCAGCGGCGGCGGCACCGTCGCGCAGGCGCCGAGCATGGCGAGCAACGGGAGCAACAGGATCGACTTGCGCATATTCAATCTCCTCGGAATGCTTCGACGGCAGGCGGCTCGTGTGTCGCCCACCCCTTCATGCAGATTCTTTGACCACGCGTGGCAGGCGGAATTCCCCGACTTTGCGTGCAAACAGCTGAACCTCCGCCTGCGTCGGCTTTGCGACGGCGTAGCGCAGCCGTATGTACTCACCCACGAGCTGATGCACGCGGTCGTGGCCGGGTCCGGCGGGCAGCAGGCCCGCGCTGCGGGCGAGGAAGTCCAGCGGACCCTCCTCGGCGCGGATACGCAGGCCGCGCCGGGCAAGGATTCGGCAAAAGCGCTGCCAGGCCTTGTCCAGCGCGTCGGCGTGCGCGGCCGGGCCGCTGCGCAGCACCCACGCTGTGGTGGCGAGCAGTATGGCTGCAAACACGCCGATCAGGGCCAGCAGCAGTTGGCGCTGGTCGGCGCTGTCGATGCCGATCGGCGTCAGCAGGCTCTTCTGGCGGAGGGCATTGAACTGCACGATGGCCTGCGTCCAGTAGCGATTGACCACATCGAAGCTGTTGCGCAATTCGAGCAGCCAGGACGCCGAATACCACGCGTCGCTGCCGTTCGCCGCCGCGGCACCCGATTGGATCCGGATCGGGCTGACCGCAGCGGTCGGATCGATGCGTACCCAGCCACGTCCCGCGAGCCAGACTTCCGACCACGCATGGGCATCGGAGTTGCGCACCAGCAGGTAGTTGCCAAGGCCATTCCACCAGCCGCCCTGGTAGCCGGTCACGACGCGCGCCGGAATGCCGGCGGCGCGCATGAGGAAAACGAAGGCCGAGCTGTAGTGTTCGCAGTATCCGGCACGCGTATCGAAGAGGAAATCATCGACCGAGTTGCGCCCGAGCAGCGGCGCGGAAAGCGTGTAGGTGAAACTGGCGTTGAACATCGCCAGCGCATTGCGCACGACTGCTTCATCGTCGCGTCCCCCGTCGCGCCACTGCTTCGCCAGCGCCAGCGTCTTCGCATTGAATCCTGCCGGCAGCTTGAGCGCGCGCTGGCGGTCGCCGGGATCGAGCTCGCCGGCTAGCCGGTATTCGAGTACCGATCGAAGCCGGTACTGGCGCAACTGGCTGACCCTGCTGCGTGCGGCCAGGGTGCGGTCGGATCGCATGGTCGCCTCGTCCGGCGCGCGCACCGGCACGTCGAGCGCCAGCAACCACGGCTGCAGGGTCGGCTCCATGGTGATTTCGTAGTCGACCGGAGCAGTCGTGGCGGCGATGGCTTCCGCCGGCGTGCCCGCGCGGGGGCGCCCGCGCGTCCACGTGCTCCCGTCGAAGTCCCAGAGGACCAGTGCGCGAAAGTACCTTGCCGCCGGCGCTGGTGGGCTTTCATCGAAGCGCACGCGCAGCGCCGGCGAATCGTCGATCAGCAGTTCGGACATGGAACCGGGCGACATCCGGTCGTCCAGGCCAGTGCGTGTTTCGGCGAGATTGCCGGGCGCTCCCCACAATGGCGAGCCCAGGCGTGGAATGAAGAGGAAGGCGGCGACCGCCAATGGCAGGCCGGCACCGAGCAGCAGGGCTCCGGTTCGCAATTCCGCGCGGAGTCTGTGCGGCGCGGGAAGCGGCGCGGGTTCGAGCGCATTCAGCGTCGCCAGCAGGAGGACCAGGCTCGTGCAGACCACGAGGGTAAAGCCCATGGTCTGGGTGAACAGCAATGCGCTCATCAACACGAACGCCGCAAACGCGGTGGCGGCACGTGCGTCGCGGACGCGCTCGCTCTCCAGCAGCTTGAGCATGAGCAGGCCGCAAGCCAGCGCGCTGCCAGGTTCGCGTCCGAACAGGTTGCCGTATTGCACGATGATCATGGCAATCAGCAGGAAGACCAGGGGAACGCGCAGCCAGGCCGAGATCGGCTTGCCGGTCCTGGCCCTGCTGGCCATTCGCAGCGGCGCTATCAGCACCAGGGTCACGGACAGCCACAGGGGCAGGCGTGACAGATGCGCGGCGATGGCCGTCAACGCGGTCAGCGCAAGCAGGTTGAACTGGCGGTTGCTAAGGCGCATCGGGCAGCAGGGCCAGCGTCTGCAGGCATTGGTGTCGATGGTGCTTGCCCAGCCCCGGACCGACTTGCTGGCCCGGAACGTCGAGGCTATAGCTCAGCATGGATGCCTCGGCCGCCATCACCCAGGCGGTCAGGCGGCTGATCCGGGCTTCATGGTCGAGTCCACCGATCGTCGCATAGGAAAGCAGGCGACAGTCGTCGACCTGCTCCTCGCTCTCGCGGACGAGCAGGCCGTCATGGCGCGCCGAGGCTTTCCAGGCGATGCGCCGTTGCGGATCGCCGCTGCGGTATTCGCGCAGACCCGAATATTCGTCGCCGTCGCCCGCGGCAAGTCGTTCGCCCAGTGGGCCGGGACCGCGCGGAAGCGGCGGTGGATTCTCCTCGGCACGCGGATAGACCAGGATCGACAGCTCCGGATGGATCCAGCTCCAGACCACGAATAGTCCCAACGGCTGTTCGGTCCACAGTTTCATGCGGCCGGGCCGCAGCCAGCCGCGGCGCTGGCCGGGCAGGCTGACCTGCAGTCGACGGGCATCACCACTGGCAATGGCGAATGCGAACTTCCCGCCGCCCAGTTCCAGATGCAGGCTGGCTCGCGCGCGCTGCGACGGCGCGAATACGAGATCGAGCTCCAGCGGCGCATCCGCGTGGCATTCATCGGCACTGACCGAGGTCAGCTCGAGTCCGGCCAGGGCGCGGAATCCGGCAAACAGGCTCATCCATGCGGCGGCGCCGAGGATGCAGGTCAGCAGCAGGGCCGGATTGTTTCCGTAGTTCAGCGCCCCGAGTTGCATGACTACCAGCAGGACCGCGAAGCCGAGGCCGAAAAACGTCGGCAGCACGTAGATGCGTCGCCGGTGCAGGCGTATCGGAAGCGCTTCAGGCGCGCGCAGGCGGGTCAGGGCCGGCAGGCGTCTTTCGGCCACGGCGAGCAGGCGCTGGGCCAGCGAGAGTGCGGCGGGCCCCGGCGTGCTCATCGCACCGGCGTGTTCTCGAGCAGGCTGGCGACCAGCATCGCACGGCTGGAGCGCGCGCCCGATCCGAGGCTCAGGCGGTGCGCGGCGATATAGGGAAACACGGCCTGTACGTCCTCGGGAAGGGCGTAGTTGCGCCCGCCAAGCAGGGCGTGCGCTCGGGCTGCGGCGAGGATCGCCAGTCCGGCGCGCGGGGAAAGGCCGATTCTTATCTCGGCCTGGCGGCGGCTTGCTTCGAGCAGATGCTGGACATAGGCGATCAGGGCGGAGCTGGCTATGACCGAGCCGGTCGCGCTGCGCAGGGCGAGGATCTGCTTCGCCGTCAGGCAAGGGGCAAGGCTCTCCAGCAACTTGCGCCGATCCGTCGACCCGAGCATCGCGCGTTCCGACTCCGCGTCCGGATAGCCAAGGCTCATGCGCAGCATGAAACGGTCGAGTTGGGAATCCGGCAACGGGTAGGTGCCGGCGAAATCGACCGGATTCTGGGTGGCCACGACGAAGAACGGCGAGGGCAATGGATGGGTGCGGCCGTCGATGGTGACCTGGCCTTCGGCCATGGCTTCCAGGAGCGCGCTTTGCGTCTTCGGCGTGGCCCGGTTGATCTCGTCGGCGAGCAGGAGCTGGGAGAACACCGGTCCGGGGTGGAACTTGAAGGTGCCCGGATCGCGTTCGTAGACACTGACGCCAACGATGTCCGATGGCAGCAGGTCGCTGGTGAACTGGACGCGCTGGAAATCGAGGCCGAGCGTGATCGCCAGAGCGTGGGCGAGGGTGGTCTTGCCGACGCCGGGCAGGTCCTCGATGAGCAGGTGCCCGCCGGCGAGCAGGCAGACGAAGGCCAGGCGCACCTCCTGTTTCTTGCCGAGCAGGATGCCGTTGACCTGGACGATGCTGCGCGCAAGCGCATCACGGAGGTCCGCCGGAACGAGCCCTGGGTCGATCGTCGTGGCAGGGCGGGATTCGGGCATGGGATACCGGTGCGTGGGAGACGGGGAACTTGCGCGGCGGAAAATCCGCCGCGCCCCAGTGTAGCGGCGGCCGCTGGCGACTTGCGAGCGGCAGCGGCGATCAGTCCGGTCGACGGTCGTCATTCGCGGACAGGCGTCGACCAATGGTGCCTGCGGTTTGCACCCGCCAGGCATCCATGCACGCAGTGGCCTAGGGAATGGCGATTCCAGCCTGGCGCAAGAGGCTGCACAGGCGGATGAGCGGCAGGCCGATCAGGGCCGTCGGATCCCTGCTTTCGATGCCTTCGAAGAGGGCCACGCCGAGACGCTCCGCCTTGAAGCTGCCGGCGCAGTCGAGCGGACTGTCTTTCTCCAGGTAACGGCGGATCTCGGCCTCGTCGAGCGCCCGGAATTCCACGCGGGTCAGGTCGCAGGCATGATGCAGGACGCGCTCGCTGCCGCGGTCGTCGGCCATACAGACTGCGGTATGGAACAGCACCTGCTTACCCGAGCAGGCGGCCAGTTGCGCATGCGCCCGCGCCAGCGTACCCGGCTTGCCCATGGCCAGTCCGTCGAGCTCGGCGACCTGGTCCGAGCCGATGACCAGCGCGCCGGGATGGGCATCCGCGCCCGCTTGAGCCTTCGCGGCAGCCAGGCGGACGGCCGTCGCCCCGGGCGCCTCGCCATCGAATGCATCCTCGGCGACGGACACCGCGGCGCAGGTAAAAACCGGCACGACCCTGCGCAGCAGTTCGGCCCGGTAGGGCGAAGTCGAGGCAAGCACGATGGCTGGCGAGGGCTTGCTCATGCGGCCGGACCGGGGATCTCGGTACCGGCTTCGGCCAGTTCCCTGCGTACCTGGTCGAGGCGCTCGAGCTGGGTGGCCAGTTTCTGCCTTGAATGGATCAGGGCGGAGGCGGCCTTGCGCAACTCCTCGAGGGAGGCATCGACGCCATGCTGCTTGAGCCATAGCCGGTGCTGCAGAAGATCATGCAGGGCGGCCTGGACTTCCGGTTCGGCGGTCAGGGTGGCGCGCGCCGAAAGACTTATCGCCGGCGGCAAGTGACTGACCAGGGCCGGAATTTCCCGCAGCCGGGCCCGGCATTCCTGCAGCTCCCGTTCAAGTGCGTCGGCATGGTCGAGTACGCTGCGCAGTTCGCGTGTGCGGGCGCCGAGACGGCGCTCACGCAGGTAAATGACGACCGGTAGCGGAGCCAGCAGCAGGGCAGCGAACAAAAGGTAGTGCAGCAAAAGGCGGGTCTCCGCTAAAGGTTCCAGTCTGCCGGTTGCCGGCAGCGGCAGCAATTATTCTCGAAAGGCGCTAAAATTGCTGTTCCAGTCAATCGCTTGCGGCGATTTTCGATTTGACATTGAGGAAAGCCGCACCTACCATCGCGCGCCCATGCCTGACACCTTGCCAGACAGTCTTGACCCTTGGCGCATGGTGCAGGGGCGGCGTGTGTTCGAAGGATCCTTGCCGCTGGGACAATTGCAGCGTCTTCTCGGGTTGCTGGAATCGGCCGAGGGCGAAGCTGCCTACAGGATAGAATTCGGTGTCGATGAATATGATGTCGGCTATGTCGATATCACCGTCGATGCCGGCTTGCCGCTGGTCTGTCAGCGCACGATGTCGGTTTACGTGCAGCCGGTCAGGATCGACCAGCGTCTCGGGCTGATCCGGGTGGAATCGGAAGAAGCGGCGTTGCCGGAGGGTTACGAGCCGCTGCTGGTTGCCGGCGGGCAGCTGAGCCTGAAGGACGTCATCGAGGATGAGCTGATCCTCGCCGTGCCGTTGGTCGCACTGAGTCCGGGTGCGCCGCTGGAGCGGGTTCCGGTCACCGCCGGGCCTGATCCGGATTCCGGCAAGCCGTCGAATCCGTTCGCCGCGCTCGGACAGTTGAAGAAATCGAAGCACTGAACAGTTTGGGCGTCGGCCAGGTGGCCGGGCCGCGAAATCCACCGATTCATTTCAATTACGCTTGCACGCAAGCACGGTTTCATCTGGAGAGTTGTCATGGCAGTCGCCAAAAGTCGTAAGTCCCCGTCCCGCCGCGGCATGCGCCGTGCGCACGATGCCCTCACCGCCAAGCAGCTGGCCACCGACCCGACATCGGGCGAGGTGCATCTGCGCCATCACGTGACCAAGGATGGCTACTATCGCGGCAAGAAGGTGATCGCAAGCAAGGCACCGGTCGCCGACGCGGATTGATCCTGCGCGGGTGATGTCCCGAAGCGGCGGATGCCCGGAACATGGTGTCCGCCGTTTCCTTTTGTTCGGGAGAAACGGCTCTGTTGTATTCACGCATAGCGGGAACCGGCAGCTATCTGCCAGAGAAGATCGTCACCAACAAGGATCTCGAGCAGTTCGTCGAGACCAGTGACGAATGGATACGCACGCGCACCGGCATCCGCGAGAGGCGCAAGGCTGCCGACGGCGAAACGACGGGTGACCTGGCTTTCCACGCGTCGACTCGCGCGCTCGAAGCTGCCGGCGTCGAGGCTGCCGAGATCGATCTGATCGTCCTCGGCACGACCACGCCCGATATCATCTTTCCGTCCACCGCCTGCCTGCTCCAGCACCGGCTGGGAGCCAACGGTTGCGCGGCGTTCGACGTCAATGCGGCCTGCTCCGGCTTTGTCTACGGGCTGGGCGTGGCCAATGCGTTCATCCGCAGCGGCCAGTCGAAGAAGGCGCTCGTGGTCGGCGCGGAAACATTGACCCGCATGCTCGACTGGAACGATCGCGGCACCTGTGTCCTGTTCGGTGATGGCGCCGGCGCCGTGGTCCTCGAGGCGGCCGAAGAGCCGGGCATCTATACGACCAAGCTGCATGCCGACGGGGGTTACAAGCATCTGCTCTACAACCCGGTCGGCGTTTCCGCCGGCTTCCGCGACGACGAACCGAACCACGGCATCCGCGTGATGATGACCGGCAACGAAGTATTCAAGGTGGCGGTCAAGACCCTCGACCGGATCGTCGGCGAGACGCTGGAAGCGGCTGGCATGGATGAGTCCCAGGTCGACTGGCTGATTCCCCACCAGGCCAACCTGCGCATCATCGAAGCGACCGCCAGGCGGCTCAAGCTGCCAATGGACCGGGTCATCGTGACCGTCGACCGGCACGGCAACACGTCGTCCGGATCGGTGCCGCTGGCGCTGGACGAGGCGGTGCGGTCGGGCAAGGTCAAGCGCGGCCAGAACGTCCTGCTTGAAGCCTTCGGCGGTGGTTTCACCTGGGCATCCGCGTTGCTTCGTTACTGATCCGGGAGTCGATGCGATGAATTCAATAGCCTTCCTGTTTCCGGGGCAGGGTTCGCAGAGCGTCGGCATGCTCGCCGCACTGTCCGAGCAGCACGAAATCGTGCGCAAGACCTTCGTCGAGGCTTCCGAAGGCGCCGGCGCTGACCTCTGGGCGCTCTCCCAGGGCGGCCCCGAGGAAATGCTCAATCGCACCGAATACACGCAGCCGGCCCTGCTTGCGGCGGGTATCGCGGTCTGGCGCATCTGGCAGTCTGCGGGTGGGGCGACGCCGGCAAGGCTGGCCGGACACAGCCTCGGCGAATACACGGCCCTTGTCGCGGCAGGTTCCCTTGCGCTGGGCGATGCCGCGCACCTGGTGCGCATCCGTGGCCAGGCCATGCAGGCGGCGGCACCGGCCGGCGTCGGCGCCATGGCGGCAGTGATCGGTGCCGACGAGGCGCTGGTCGAATCGATCTGTCGCGAAGTTTCCGGGGATCACGTGGTGGTGCCGGCCAACTACAACTCGCCAGGCCAGATCGTCATCGGCGGGCATGTCGCTGCGGTGGATGCCGCAGTCGCGAAGCTGGGCGAGCAGGGTGTGCGCAAGGTGGTCAAGCTGGCGGTCAGCGTGCCCTCGCACACGCCGTTGATGCGCGAGGCAGCGAACCGGCTGGAAGAGGCGATGCGTGCCTACGAATGGCGCGAACCGCTCATCCCCGTGATGCAGAATGTCGATGCACGGATACATGCCACGGTGGCGGAAATGCGCGATGCCCTGGTCCGCCAGCTCTATCTGCCGGTGCGCTGGACAGAGTGCGTGCAGGGCCTGGTCGCCAGCGGAGTGACACGGGCTGCCGAGTGCGGTCCCGGCAAGGTGCTCAGTGGCCTGGTTCGCCGCATCGACAAGGACATCGACATGCGCGCCCTCGGCACGCCGGCCGATCTCGAAGCCGCACGCGAAGCCTGGGCCTGAGCCTGCTTCAAGACCTGTACAGGGAAATCCCGATGAATGCATCACTGAAGGGTGAAGTCGCGCTGGTGACCGGCGCAAGCCGCGGAATCGGCGCCGCGATAGCGGAAACACTGGCCGCGGCCGGAGCCACCGTGATCGGCACGGCGACCAGCGAAAGCGGCGCGCGCGCCATCGGCGAACGACTGGCCGGGCAGGGTGGTGCCGGACGCGTGCTCGATGTCAGCGACAGTGCTGCAGTCGAAGCCGTGATCGCCTCCATCGGCGAGGAATTCGGCGCGATCACGGTGCTCGTCAACAATGCCGGCATCACGCGCGACCAGTTGCTGTTGCGCATGAAGGAAGAAGACTGGCAAGTCATCCTCGACACCAACCTCAGCTCGGTGTTCCGCACCTCGAAGGCTGTCCTGCGCGGCATGATGAAAGCGCGCAAGGGCCGCATCATCAGCATCGCCTCGGTGATCGGCGCGATCGGCAACGCCGGTCAGTCCAACTATGCGGCGGCCAAGGCCGGCATCATCGCCTTCTCCAAATCGCTGGCGCGCGAAATCGGATCACGTGGAGTGACCGTCAATGTCGTTGCGCCAGGATTCATCGATACCGACATGACGCGTGCCTTGCCCGACGAACAGCGCAATGCGCTGCTCGGGCAGATCGCCCTGCAGCGTTTCGGCCAGCCGCAGGACATCGCCGAGGCCGTCGCCTTCCTGGCGTCGCCAGCGGCGGCCTACATCACCGGCGAAACCCTGCATGTCAATGGCGGCATGCACATGGCCTGAGGCGGCATCGACCTGAACGGGCACGCATTCCGGTGCCTTGATCCATTACAATCCACGTCCAGACCGCCAACACACACGGCCATGCGCATCCCTGGCTGCAAGTAGCCAATGAAGGCAGTTGCCGGCTGGCGGTAGCGGGTGCCGACACGTTCCACTACAATTCGCGGCGCTTCGCAGCAACCATCCCTGCGCGGCGGAAGCCGGATGCGATACCTGGCAGCCGGCAGTCCGCAATCCGAATCACGATTAGAGATCCCATCGGGAGACAACACACTCATGAGCACTATCGAAGAACGCGTCAAGAAAATCGTCGTCGAGCAGTTGGGCGTAAAGGAAGACGAAGTCACGCCAAATGCGTCGTTTGTCGACGATCTGGGCGCCGATTCGCTCGACACCGTCGAGTTGGTGATGGCTCTCGAAGAGGAATTCGAATGCGAAATTCCGGACGAGGATGCCGAGAAGATCACGACCGTCCAGCAGGCGGTCGACTACGTCAAGGCGCACGTCAAGTCCTGATGCGCCTGAACCGGGACGCCTGCGTTCCGGCCTGGATCCTTCCGATCGAACGTGAGCGCCTGCTTCGCCATTCGGCGGCGGTTCGCACCCGATCCGGGTACATTGGTTCTGCCAAGCTGCGCCCTCGAGGCGCAGCTTTCATTTTGAGGACAGGGAACGCTACGCCGGCGTATGTTGGCAATCGCGTTCCCAGCATTTCGGAAACACGAGCATGAGCAAGCGTCGCGTCGTCGTTACTGGTCTAGGCATCGTCAGCCCCGTCGGCAACGACCTGGCCACCGCCTGGGGCAATATCACCGCCGGTCGCAGCGGTATCGGCGCGATCAGCAATTTCGACGCCAGCGCGTTTCCAACCCGCATCGCCGGCGAGGTCAGGGATTTCGACCCGACCACATGGATTGCGCCGAAAGACGTCAAGAAGATGGACTTCTTCATCCATTACGGCGTGGCCGCAGGCCTGATGGCCCTGCAGGATGCCGGGCTCGAGATCACCGAAGCGAATGCCGAGCGTACCGGCGCCCTGATCGGCTCGGGCATCGGCGGCATCGCGGGCATCGAGAAGACCACGGTTGCCTGGCATGAAGGCGGCCCACGCAAGATTTCCCCGTTCTACGTGCCGTCGACGATCATCAACATGGTAGCCGGCCATCTGTCGATCATGACCGGCATCAAGGGGCCCAATTTCTCGGCGGTATCGGCTTGCGCGACGTCGAATCACAGCATCGGCATGGCCATGCGCCTGATCCAGTATGGCGATGCCGACATCATGATCGCCGGCGGCGCCGAATACGCCACGGTGCCGACTGCGGTGGGCGGGTTCTGCTCGATGAAGGCGATGTCGACGCGCAACGACGATCCGCAGCGGGCCAGCCGGCCATGGGACAAGGATCGCGATGGATTCGTCCTTGGTGATGGCGCCGGCATCCTCGTGCTCGAAGAGTACGAATCGGCGAAAGCACGCGGCGCGCGCATCTATTGCGAACTGGCCGGAAGCGGCAGCAGCAGCGATGCCTTCCACATGACCGCACCCAGTGAAAATGGCGAAGGCCCGGCGCGTTGCATGGCTGCTGCGATGAACGATGCCGGCATCAATCCGGGTGACGTCGATTATCTCAACGCGCATGGCACCTCGACGCCGCTCGGCGACCTTGCCGAGACGCTGGCGCTGAAGCGCGCGCTTGGCGATCATGCCTACAAGACCATGGTCAGTTCGACGAAGTCGATGACCGGTCACCTGCTTGGCGCTGCCGGAGGCGTGGAAGCGATATTCACCATCCTTGCGCTTCACCATGGCGTGATCCCGCCGACGATCAACCTTGATGAGCCGGGTGAAGGCTGCGATCTGGATTATGTGCCCAATGTCGCACGCGAAAAGCGGATCACGACGGCCGTCTCCAACGGATTCGGTTTCGGCGGCACCAATGGCACCCTGGTATTCCGCCGGATCTGAGTCCAGGCCTGTCCGCGGAACCGCAGTGCCGCAAGAACCCGATCTGGAATCGAGGACCCTGGCAGGCCGCTGCGACCTGCTGGCGCTGGCCGCTGCGCGACCGGATCGCTATCCAGGCTTGCTTGAAAGTGCCGCCGACGGCACGGCGCAGGCGCGCTACGACCTGTTGTTGGCCTTTCCGCAGTCGACCCTGCAGCTCGATGCCGATGGCCGTGTCCGCGACCATGGGGGCGTCGAGCTGCCCGGGACTTTTCTCGATGCGTTCGATGCAGCCTGGCGGGAATCCCGGAGTGCCCTGCCGGCGTCGGACGGTCTCCCGTTCCACGGCGGCTGGCTGCTTTATCTTGGCTACGAACTGGCCGGTGAGGTCGAGCCGCGCCTGAATCTTCATGCTGGTGGGTGCGGGCTTCCCGTGGCCATGGCATGGCGCTGCCCGGCAGGCGTAATCGTCGATCACGTCGCGCACAGGACGCATCTGTTCGCCGAAGCGGGCCATGCGCACCTGCTTGCCGAACTGGAAAACGACCTTGCCTGCGCGAGGTTGCCATCGACTCCGGCAATCCCGTCGGCGCACGTCCGGGAAGACGATCCGGACAGGTTTCTGGCAGGGGTGGAACGCACCCGCGAATACCTGCGCGCCGGCGACGTATTCCAGGTGAACCTGTCGCGCGAGTGGCGATTGTCGCTGGACGCGCCGGTCGCCCCGGCCGCCATTTATGCCGCGCTGCGCAAATCAAACCCCGCGCCATTCTCGGGCCTGTTGCAGTGGCAGGACTGGGCGATTGCCAGTTCCTCGCCGGAGCGGCTGGTGCAGACCTGCGGAAATATCGTGCAGACCAGGCCGATAGCCGGCACCAGCCCGCGCATCGCAGGCGATGATGCGGCCGCCCGCATCCGCGAGCTCGTCGGCCATCCCAAGGAACGGGCGGAACACGTCATGCTGATCGACCTCGAGCGCAACGACCTTGGTCGCATCTGCGTACCCGGCAGCATCGAGGTCGACGAGCTGATGGTGGTCGAAAGCTATGCGCATGTGCACCATATCGTGTCCAACGTGCGCGGCCGCCTGCGCAGCGGAACCACGCCGGGACAGACCATCCGCGCGGTCTTCCCCGGCGGCACGATCACCGGTTGTCCCAAGGTTCGCTGCATGGAGATCATCGCCGAACTCGAGCAGGCACCGCGTGGCTGCTATACCGGGGCATTCGGCTATGTCGACAACAACGGCGACCTCGATCTCAATATCCTTATCCGCACGCTGGAAATCATTGGCGACCAGGTCAGCTTGCGCGCAGGGGCGGGCATCGTGATCGACTCGAACGCCGAGGCCGAACTCGCCGAAACGCGGGCCAAGGCGCTCGGATTGCTGCGTGCCTTCGGTGCCGGCTGATGGACCCGGCGCGACCGAACCGGCCCGACAATCCTGCTAGGCTTCCACGATGAATCCGGATCCGCACAAACCCATGACTGCCCCGCAAAGACAGCGCGGACGCGTGCGCCGGGTGATGCTGCTGGGCATTGTCCTGATTGCCGCCGTTGGCGTTCTGGCCACGCTGGCCTGGCGCGACTATCGGCAGTTCGCGACCGCGCCCATGCAACTGGGCGAGGCGAAGATCATCGACTTTCCCCGTGGCACGTCGTTCAAGGAAGTCGTCCGCCAGTTGCGCCGCGAGAACGTGTCCAGCGGTTCCCCGTTCTACTGGAACCTGCTTTCACGGCAAATGAAGGTTGCATCTCGACTGCAGGCCGGGGAGTACGAATTGCAGCCCGGCCTGACGCCGCGCGGGCTGATCGAGATGATGGCTGCCGGCAGGGTCCTGCAGCACCACTTCACGATCGTCGATGGATGGACGTTCCGCCAACTGCGCCTCGCCCTGGCTGGCGAGGGCGGATTGCAACAGACCCTGCCCGGACTCGACGAATCGACGATCGCCGCGCGACTCGATATTGCCGATGGCAAGCTCGAAGGCTGGTTCCTGCCCGAGACCTATGCCTGGGTCAAGGGAGACAGCGATTTCCTCGTCCTCCAGCGCGCCCATGCCGCCATGCGCAAGGCCCTGGACCGGCTGTGGACCTCGCGCGATCCTGACGTGCCGTTGCGCAACAGCTATGAGGCCCTGATCCTTGCCTCGATCGTCGAAAAGGAAACCGGCATCGGCGAGGAGCGTGCGCGGATTGCCGGGGTGTTTGCGCGGCGCCTGCGCATCGGAATCCGCCTGCAAACCGATCCGACCGTTGTCTACGGACTGGGCGAGCAATACGACGGCAATATCCGGCGCATTCATCTCGAGACCGATACGCCCTACAACACCTACACGCGCACCGGCCTGCCACCCACGCCGATCGCCTTGCCCGGGCTGCCGGCACTGGAAGCGGTCATGCACCCGGCGGATGGCAATGCCCTCTATTTCGTCGCCATCGGCGATGGCAGCGGCCGGCACGAATTTTCGGCGACGCTGGAGGAACACAATCGCGCGGTGGCGCGCTATCTCATCAGGAGCAGGAAACCATGAGAGGCCGCCTGGTCACGCTCGAGGGCGGCGAGGGCGCTGGCAAGAGCACGGTGCTCGAAGCGCTGCGTCTCCATATCGAATCACTCGGCATTGCCCTGCGCACCACCCGCGAGCCGGGCGGCACGGCACTGGGCGAAGCGATCCGCAGCATCGTCCTTGATCGCGGGCTTGGCGAAGTCTGTGCGGAAAGCGAACTGCTGCTGATGTTTGCCGCGCGCGCGCAGCTGGTGCGCGAGCTGATCCAGCCGGCCCTGGCACGTGGCGAGTGGGTGCTGGCAGATCGCTTCACCGACGCGAGCTTCGCCTATCAGGGCGGTGGCCGCGGCCAGCCGGCCGAGCGCCTGGAAACGCTGGAGCGCTGGGCGGCCGATGGCCTGCGGCCGGACCTGACGCTGTTGCTCGACCTGCCCGTGGCGGTGGGCCTGGCCCGTGCGGGCGAGCGCGGCAATCCGGACCGCATCGAGCGTGAACAGGCCGATTTCTTCGAGAGGGTTCGCGCGGCCTATCGGTCCCGTGCCGAAGCGGATCCGCGGCGGTTCCGGGTCATCGACGCCAGCCGGGACCTGGCCACGGTGAAAGCCGATGCCTGCACGGCGATCGACCGCTTCATCAAGGACGGTCGATGACAATCACGAGCCTTCCCCCGTGGCTGGCCGAGACCTGGAGATCTCTGGTGGCGCGGCTCGTGCGCAACGAGCTGCCGCACGCCATGCTGGTCTGCGGAGACGCCGGATTGGGCAAGCGGGCGCTGGCCGATGCGCTCGTCGCCAGCATCCTGTGTGAATCCAGGGACGCGCAGGGCCTCGCCTGTGGCGACTGCCGGGCCTGCCATCTGCTCAAGGCCGGTTCGCATCCGGATCGCATCTTCACCAGTTTCGAATTGCGCGACGATGGCAAGCCGCGCAGCGAGATCACGGTTGACCAGATACGCGCGCTGTCGCAGCGTCTTTCGTTGTCGAGCCAGTTCGGCGGCCTGCAGGTCGTCCTGATCGATCCGGCGGACCGCATGAACGCCAGTGCCGCGAACGCGCTGTTGAAAACCCTGGAAGAGCCGACGGCGAGCACCGTCATCATCCTGCTCAGCGATACGCCGGCCCGCCTGCCGGCAACGATCCGCAGCCGCTGCCAGCGCATCGAAGTGCATACGCCGCCCCCGGCCCAGGCGCGGACCTGGCTGAACGGACAGGGCATTTCGCCCGACGACGCGGACGAGGCACTGGCTGCAACGCTCGGCAACCCGGGCCGCGCCCTGCTGGCGCTCAGCAGTGATTCGCTGGCGCTGCGCGCCGAGTGCCGCAAGGATTTGCTCGCACTGAGCGGGCGCCGCGGCAATGCCCTCGCCATGGCCGAAGCCTGGTCGGCGGATCGGCCGCTCGAGCGCTTGTGGCATGCTGGAGTGCTGGTCCGCGACGAAGCCCTGCGGCTGGCCAGCGGTGCAGGCAGCACGCTCGGCTTGACCGGGGCCGGCGAAATACCGAAGCTAGCCGCATGGTTTGCGTCGGCCAACCGGTCGCGCGAGCTGCTCAGCACGCAACTTCGCAGCGATCTGGTCCTGCTGGACCTGCTGCACTCATGGCAGATGCCCCGGAGTAGATGAGATGTCGACACCCGCCAACGGAGGCATGCCCAGACAGGGAATCCTGTCTCTGGCAATCAAGGACAAGGGTGCGTTGTTCAATGCCTACATGCCCTTCGTCAAGGGAGGTGGCCTGTTCGTGCCGACGAGCAAGCGCTACAACCCCGGGGACGAGGTATTCATCCTGTTGTCGCTGATGGACGAAAAGGACCGTCTGCCGGTTGCCGGCAAGGTGGTCTGGATCACGCCGCCGGGCGCGCAGGGCAACCGGACTGCCGGCATCGGCGTGCAGTTCAATGAATCCAGCGATGGCGACGCGGCACGCACGAAGATCGAATCGATCCTGGCCGGCATTCTCGGCCAGGAGCGTCCTACCCACACCATGTGATGCGCGTCCTCGTCCTCGGTGCAGGTGCAACCGGAGGTTACTTCGGTGCGCGCCTGATCGAATCGGGTGCAGATGTTTCGTTCCTGGTGCGTCCGCAGCGCGCTGCCACCCTGGCCCGCAATGGCCTGGTCGTCCATGCGGCCAGTGGCGGCATCCAGCACAAGGTGCAGACGCTGACCGCTGTTTCCGCGGATCGACCCTTCGACCTGGTCCTGCTGTCGTGCAAGGCCTATGACCTCGATTCCTCCATTCCGGCGATCGCACCGGCCATGCACGGAGATACCTGCCTGTTGCCGTTGCTCAATGGCATTCGCCACCTCGACGCGCTCGACGCGGCATTCGGCAAGTCCCGCGTGCTCGGTGGACTCTGCCATATCTCGGTGACGGTCGCCGAAGACGGTTCGATCCGGCAGACCGGCAGCATTGCCCGCCTGACCTTTGGCCAGCGCGATGCGGGCACCGGGATTCCGGCGGTCGTGCGAGATGGCCTGCTGGCCGCCCCCACCGAGGTCATCTGCAGCGACGACGTGATCGCCGCGATGTGGCAGAAATTCGCCTTCCTGGCCGCCCTGGCCGGAATCACCTGCCTCATGCGCGCCAACATCGGTGCCATCGTGGCCACGCCGGATGGCGCAGACCTCGTGCGCTGGCTTTATCTCGAATGCGCCGAAGTGGCCCGGCGCAGCGGCCATGCGCCGAGCGAGCGCGCCATATCGGAAGCCATCGACATCCTCACCGCGCCGCACTCTCCGCTCAAGGCGTCGATGCTGCGTGACGCCGAGCGCGGTCAACGCACCGAAGTCGAACATGTTCTCGGCGACATGCTCGCCCGGGCCAATGCGCTGGGCGTCGATGCCCCCCTGCTCGGTGCCGCCTGCACGCAGTTGCGCATCCACGAAGCGCGCCTGGCCAGCGGCGAGCGTTGACCCGGGCGGCTAGCGCGAGTCCGCCCTGAGGATCGGGCTGTCCCAGCCCTCGCGTGGCGCAAAGCGCGCACCGTGGCGTTTTTCCAGCTCGACCAGGCGCTGCCTGAGGACGTCGGCGCCGGTATCGCGGATATGCTGGATCGGGCCGCCGCGGAACGGCGCGAAGCCGGTGCCGAATATCACCCCGGCATCGCACAGGTCGGCATCGTCGACCACTCCGTCGTGCACGCAGGCGACGGCTTCGTTGAGCATCGGCAGGATCATGCGGTCTTCGATGTCGTCAGGCGCGGAGTAGCCGGGATCGACCTCCGGCTTGACCGGCTTGCCGTTTTCCCACTTGTAGAATCCTTCGCCGTCCTTCTTGCCGCGCTTGCCCGATTCGAGCAGGGACTCCATGCCCTTGGGTATTTCGAGCTTGAGGAAATCGGACAGCTCGCGACCGACCGATGCCGCGACATCCAGGCCAACCGTGTCGGCCAGCTCGATCGGTCCCATCGGCATGCCGAATTTCTTCGCTGCCTTGTCGAGGACCGGGCCCGGCACGCCCTCTCCGTAGAGGCGGACGGCTTCGAGCATGTAGGGCATGAGGATGCGATTGACGAGGAACCCGGGCGTGCCCTTGACCGGCACCGGCAGCTTGTCGATCGCCTTGCAGAAGGCAAGCGCCCGCTTTTCGGCGGCAGGGTCGAGCTGGTCGTGACGGACGATTTCGACCAGCGGCATCAGGGCGACCGGATTGAAGTAGTGCAGGCCGAGGAACCGGCCGGGCTGGGCGACGGCCTTGCGCAGTTCGTCCAGCGGGATGCTGGAGGTATTGGACGCAAGCAGCGCGCCGGCTTTCATCTCGGGTTCGGCTTTCCGGTAAAGGGCCTCCTTGGCTTCCGCGTTCTCGAAGATCGCCTCGATGACGAGGTCCGCCGCAGCCACGCCCTTGCCTTCGACATCCGCCGCCAGGCGAGCCAGCGCCGGGTCGATGCGCTCCGCGGTCTTCAGGCGCTTTGCAAACAGTTCCCGGGCGCGCACGAGGGCGGGTTCGATGTACTTCATCTCGCGGTCCTGCAAGGTCACCTGGAAGCCGCGCAGTGCCGACCAGGCGGCAATATCGCCACCCATGACCCCGGCGCCGATCACGTGCACGTGGCCAATGCCGTGTTCAATGCCGGCGCCGAGACCCTTGAGCCGCTCCTGCAGGAAGAACACGCGGATCAGGTTGCGCGCGGTCGAGGTCTGCGCCAGCCTGGCCACGGCCCGGGCTTCATTCTTCAGGCGTTGCGCGAGGCTGCCGCCACGTCGCCAGGTCTCGATCAGCGCAAACGGCGCCGGATAGTGGTCCGGACGGGCTTTTGCCGCAGTCTGCTTGCGCACGATCGGGGCGAGGATCTGGCGCGCAGGCCAGGTATTGCTGGCCCACGCCTCCATGCGTTGCGGCAACGGGCGCGTCGGCGGACGCCGGATGATCTCCTTGGCGCGCTCGATCAGCATCTCGTTCGATGTCACGGCATCCACAAGGCCCATCGAGCGCGCCTGCTCGGCGGACGCCGCGCGGCCACTGAGCATGAATTCCAGCGCCTTGGGAGCGCCGATCAGGTAGGGCAGGCGGGCGCTGCCGCCCCAGCCAGGGAAGATGCCGAGCTTCACTTCGGGCAAGCCGATGCGCGTGGACGGGTCCCGGCTGGCCACGCGGAACCGGCAGGCCAGTGCCAGTTCCGTGCCGCCCCCCATGCAGTGTCCATGGATGGCGGCGACGCTGGGGCAGCGCAGGCGCGCGAGATTCTGCAGCACGCGCTGGCCGAAACTGATTGCATCGAGCACCGAGCCGGACTTTCCGTAGCTCTCGAATTCGCGGATATCCGCCCCGGCGATGAACCCGGCCGCCTTGCCGGAGCGGATGAGCAGCCCCCTGGGCAGTTCGAATGACAGCCGCTCGACGACCTCATTGAGCTCATCGAGGACTTCGCGGGCGAAGGTATTGACCGAACTTCCGGCCCGGTCGATGGTCAGGACGACGATGCCGTCAGGGTCCTGTTCGCTGCTCCAGTGCTTGAAACGGAGTCCTTCGAACATGGCAAGATCCTCGGAAGAGCGGATGGCTATGATCCGGGCAAGCCGCAGCTCTGGTCAATGCGCCCGGATCGGTCTACTGTTGCGATCTGGTGGGAGGGGCACCGGAAATCGAGATGCAGGAATCAACAGGCGTTCTGGTAACGCCCAAGCTCTTTGAGCAGATTCTCAATGCCGAAGGGAACCTTATCGGCATCGAGACCGCGCAAATGGAAGAGACGCTGGACCAGTTCCGGCAACTGGCCATGCGCAGCGGCCAGTCTGTCTATGTCTGGGATCCGGAGAACGGCATTGCCGCATTGCGCCAGAGCGAACTGCGCGTACCGGGTTCCAAGCGCCTCAGCGACGCCTTGCGCTTCATCCTGCAGAGCATGCAGTTCGCCGTCTACCTGCTGGTCGACTTCGAGGAGCAGGTCAAGCCGCCGAACACCGCGCTGTTGCGGCGCTTTGCGCGCATTCGCACGGGCAACCAGCGCAAGATGGTGTTCCTCGCAAGCAAGCTGGAATTTCCGGAGGAGATCGATGTGCTGGTGGAGCGCATGACCCCAGGCAAGGTAGCGAATTCGCCTCCCCGATTGCGCGACGGGCGCTGGGTGACCTGATGGCAGGCGAGACCGAAAACGGTGCCGTCCTGATCGTCGCGACCGATCGCGATGATCGTCGTTTCCTCTTCGATGCGCTCGATGCGCAGGAATTCGATGCAATCTATACCGCCAAGGACATCAGCCAGGCGCGCACCTTTCTCGCCCAGGACCCGCAGATCGACCTGGTCCTGCTCGAGTTCATCGGCCAGGCCACCGATGCGGTTTCCTTTTGCAGCGAGTTGCTGAATTACCGGCCGCATGCCGCGGTGCCCGTCATCGGCATCCTGGCGGTCGCGCCCGGCGAACAGTTGTGGAACTGGGAGAACATGCCGCCGGGCGTGGTGGAGTGGATTTCCAGTCCGGTCAATCCGGCCGAAGCGCTGGCCCGTATCCAGGCGCAACTGGGCGCGGCACGCGCGCGTTCCGGCAATGCGCCACCGGCCGTGGCCGAGTCGCGCTACCAATACGCCTTTGACGGAAGTCTGGACGAGTTGGCCCTGGTCGAACCGAAGAGTGGTCGACTGCTGGAGGTCAATCCCGCCTTTGTGCGGCGCAGCGGATATTCACGAACCCAGCTGCTCGGCAGGCGCATAGAGAATTTCGATGCCGCCCTGGGTCCGGAATTGCGCACGGAACTCAACCTGCGCCTGGTCCGCGAAGGCAGTATCCAGTACCGCGCCCAGAAACCCCACGCCGATGGCAGCACCTATCCGGTCGACGTGCACGTGCAGCTTTCCGTGCAGGACGGGCGCGTGGTGCATTTCTATACGTTCCGCGAGCTGGGCGAGCTGGGCCGCTACGAGCAGGCTCTCGAGGTCATTTCCGGGCTGACCCTTGCCGGCGGCGGGGACGAGGGACTGAATGCCGCGGTACGCAGCCTGGTCGACTGGCTGGCCCTGGATTTCGTCGCCCTGGTCGCGCTGCGCCTCGAACAAGCCGGCGAGATCCAGCCGCTGGTCGTGTATCACCGGTTCAGCCCGGCGGAGGAAACGCCGGATCCGTTGCGCCAGTCGACCCTCAAGCACATCCTCGACGGCGACGAACTGGTGCATCTCGCCGATGCCTGGCGGCTCAGCCCTGACAACAGCTTCGTCCGTGAGCGACGCTTCGAATGCCTGATCGGGCTCCCCTTGTGCGACGAGCGCAAGGTCGCGCTCGGTGCGCTCATCGTCGCCCGCCGCGAGCCGATGACCAGGCCGTCACCCACGCTGGAGGGGCTGCGTGCGGTGGCCCACCGCCTGGCTCTCGAACTGGAATTGCGCCGCACCCGCGAGCAGGGCCGCGTGCGCGGACTGCAGGACGCGCTGACCGGACTCCCCAATCGCCTGCTTTTCAACGACCGCCTCGAATCGGTCATCCAGGAAGCGCACCGGACGGGCGAGATGTTCGCTGTGCTGTTCGTGGACCTGGACCGCTTCAAGAACATCAACGACTCGCTCGGACACAGCGTGGGCGACCATGTGCTCGTGGCGGTCGCGCGCCGCCTGCGTCTTTGCGTGCGCGCCTCGGATTCGGTCGCCCGCTATGCCGGTGACGAGTTCACCATGATCCTCCGGCACATCGTGCAACGCGACGACGTGATGCGCATCGCCGAGAAGATCGTGCGGGTCATGGAAGCTCCGCTGACCCTGCCGGATGGTCTGGAGATCCAGATAACGGCGAGCCTTGGACTGAGCTTCTACCCGGATGACGCGACGGTGGCGGAGCGCCTGCTCAAGCATGCCGACGTGGCGATGTACACGGCCAAGGGAATGGGCCGCAACAACTACCAGGCCTACGTAGCCGTACCGGAAGAATCGCACCAGCAGCGTCTTGCCCTCGAAGCCAAGTTGCGCCAGGCCGAGCGTAACGGCGAGCTGCGCGTGTTCTACCAGCCCCAGGTTGACACGACCAGCGAGGACATCGTCGGCATGGAAGCACTGATCCGCTGGGAGCATCCCGAGCTCGGCATGATCAGCCCCGGCTTCTTCATCCCGCTGGCCGAGGAGACCGGCCTGATCATCCCGATCGGCGAGTGGGTGCTGCGAGCGGCCTGCCAGGACGCACGCCGATGGCAGCTTCGCTTTTCGCTGCCGCTGCGCATCAGCGTCAATCTTTCCCCACTGCAGTTGCGTCAGCCCAATCTGGTCGGCCTGGTGGCGTCCGTCCTCGAGGAAACGGGCGTACCGGCCCATCTGCTCGATCTCGAGGTTACCGAGAGCATCAGCGTCAAGTCGATTCCGAACCTGCTCGAGACCCTGCAGGCGCTGCGTGGCCTGGGCTGCCAGATTTCCATCGACGACTTTGGCACCGGCCAGTCCTCGCTGGACTACATCAAGCGCTTTCCCGCAGACCGCATCAAGATCGACCAGGCTTTCGTGCGCAACATCGGCCTGGACCCGGACGATGAGGCGATCGTGCAGGCGACGGTCGGAATGGCCCACAATCTCAACCGGGCGGTCGTGGCCGAGGGCGTCGAAATCGAGGCCCATCTCGATTTCCTGCGCGGATTGGGCTGTGAAGTCTTGCAAGGCTACCTGTTTTGCCGTCCACTGCCGGCGGCCAGCTTCGAAAGCCTGCTGTCCGAGCGCGAGCGGCTGCACGAGGAACTGCGGATTTCCGGCTGATCGGACATTGACCTCGGCGCCTGTCGACCGCACATAGGGGGCGGATGCGGCAGTTCGCATATGCTGCGGCGCGCAACAAGATGGCCGCTATCCGCTGCATCGGGGATATCGTGGTGAAACTATTTCCCGTCGTGAGGGTCTAGGAGTACGTGCCTCGACCCCTTCGCCGGCAAGGAGATCTGCCCGCATGGGCGAAAGCGAATTGGATCAGGCGCTGGTTGAGCGTGTGCAGAAGGGCGACAAGCGCGCCTTCGACCTGCTTGTGCGCAAATACCAGCACAAGATCATCAGCGTGGTGACCCGCTATGTTTCGGACTGGAGCGAAGCCCAGGACGTCGCCCAGGAAGCCTTCATCCGCGCCTACAGGGCGATCGGTGCGTTCCGCGGCGATAGTGCGTTCTATACCTGGATCTACAAGATTGCGATCAACACGGCGAAGAACTACCTCGTGTCCAAGGGACGCAGGCCGCCGATTGGCGACATTGCCATCGAGGACGCCGTGCAACTGGATGGGGCGACGCAATTGCGCGATCGCGCCACGCCCGAACGCGAGCTGTTGCGGCAGGAAATTGAACGAACCGTGTTCGGCACTGTCGAAGAACTGCCTGAAGAGCTTCGAACCGCGATTACCCTCAGGGAAGTCGATGGTTTGAGCTACGAGGAGATCGCGGAAGCGATGAATTGTCCGATCGGTACCGTGCGTTCGAGGATTTTCCGGGCGCGCGAGGCAATCGACGAAAAGCTGAGGCCCCTGTTGTCCGAAGACGAGGAATGAGCCGCATGAGCCAGCAAATCCGGGAACAGCTGTCCGCCTTGATGGATGGCGAGCTGCCGCGTGATGAAACGAAGTTTCTGTTGCGGCGAATCGAGCATGATCGTGACCTGGCCCAGTGCTGGTCGAATTTCCATGTTCTTCGCCAGGCGCTGCGCCGGCAGGAGCTGGTCGTGGTGCGCGGCGATTTTGCCGAATCGGTCCTGGCCCGTATCGAGCTGGACTCGGCGCCTGCGTTGCCGGGCACGGGCAAGTGGCTGCGTTGGGCGTCCGGTGGCGCCATTGCGGCTTCGGTGGCCGTCGTCGCCCTGCTATTCAGCGGTCCGCGTGGCGTTTCCGAGGACCTCGGCGAAACGCCACTGGCGGCAACGCCGGTGCCTGCAAGCGCACCCGTCAGTACGGTTTCCTCCGCCGGCAGTGAATTCCGTCCGCCGATGATTTCACCGGCGCTTGACGTGCAGCCGGCTTCGGCAAGCACGCCCGGGTTTGCCACGCAATCGACGCCCATCGATCCGCGCCTGCAGTCCTATCTGATCCGTCACTACGATGCGGCCGGCAACGCGGGCCAGGCGGGCGTCATGCCGTATGTCCTGCTCATCGTGCCGAGCCAGCAGCAGGCTGCCGATGGTGCTGCCGAGAAAGCGGTGGAGCAGCGCTGAGCCGAGATGCAAGCCCATTCATCGGAATCGGCAGCTCTTACCAAGGCAACCGCGAAACTTCCCGCCAGGCTCGCCGCCGTCGGCCTTTTCCTGGGCCTCTTCAGCGGTCTTGCACCGGCAGCCTTGGCGCAATCGCCGGATGCCCGCGCCATGCTCGTGCAGATGGCCTCCGCGATCCGCTCGCTCGATTATCAGGGTTCCTTCATCTACCAGCACGCCGGACGCGTCGACACCCTTCGCGTTTTTCACGCGGGTGGCGCGCTCGAACGCGAACGCCTGATCAGCCTCAACGGGCCGCGCAGCGAAGTCATCCGAAATGGCCTCGATGTCACCTGCATCCAGGCAAATGGCTCCTCGACGGTGTATGCGAGCAGCTCGGGACGTGGATTGTTGCCGCTGGTGCCGGATGCCGGGAGCCGGTTGCTCGGCGACCACTACACGGTCGACGTCGTCGGCACCGATCGCGTTGCAGGATACCTGGCCAACATCATCGACGTCGTGCCGCGAGATGGCTACCGCTACGGTTATCGTCTCTGGCTGGACCAGGGAAGCCATCTCCTGCTGCGTTCGATGGTTACCGACAGCGAGCGGCGTCCGCTGGAACAGTTCATGTTCGTATCCCTGGAAATCGGAAAGCGGCCGAGCGACACCGACCTCATTCCGAGCCAGCGGGAATTGTTGACCACGACCGCCGCGCCGCCTGGAGAGGTGGACCTGCGGGGCGCTCCGGCATGGAGCGTGCGCGAACCCCCACCGGGTTTCACCTTCAGTTCGGCGCGCAGGTCGCGACAGGCCGGGAAGGGTGCCGAACACCTGGTCTACTCCGACGGAATGGCCAGCGTTTCGATCTATGTGGAACCCCGCGACCAGGGCGAGAGCGGAATCTCGACGATGGCGGGACGCGGGACCTTGAACGTCCTTACCTACATTGACGGAGACTGGCGATTCACCGTGCTTGGCGACGTACCCGCCGCTACCGTCAGCGCATTCGCCCGATCGCTCGAGCGCAATGTGGCAGCTTCGCCGCAAGGCCGCTAGTGTCGTAGCGGCACCCGGTTGCCGATGGGAACTTTGAAGTTCGCCGAGGCTCCAATCGGGCACGTGCGTGCAGCAGCGTGAAAGGAATGCACCACCATCAACACCATGTTCCAGCATCGAGGAAACAGAGAAATGATCCATTCATCGAGCCGGCGATTCGCTGGTGTCCTTACCGCCACATGGATGGCCGCGTTGATCATCGCGGGCAATGCCATGGCGGCGGAGCTTCCCGACTTCATCAGTCTCGTCGAAAAGAACGGTCCGGCCGTCGTCAATGTGCAGGCCACCGAAACCGCCGAGGCGAATGCACAAATGCAATCGCCCGATGGCAGCGGTCAGGAGGACATACCGGAGATATTCAGGCGCTTTTTCGGGCCGCTACCGCGCGGACAGCAGCCTGGCGCCGAGCGCCGCTCGGCAGGCTCGGGCTTCATCATTTCCTCCGATGGCTACATCCTGACCAACAACCACGTCGTCGGCGATGCCAACCAGGTCACCGTGCGCCTCTCCGACCGTCGTGAACTTGATGCCAAGGTGATCGGCACGGATGAGCAGACCGATATCGCCCTGCTCAAGATCGAGGCCACGGGGTTGCCGGTAGTCAGCATCGGCGATTCCACCCAGCTCAAGCCTGGGCAGTGGGTGGTTGCCGTCGGATCTCCCTTTGGCATGGATCACACCGTGACCCACGGCATCGTCAGTGCGGTCGGCCGTGGCTACGACCGCAGCCAGCAATACGTGCCCTTCATCCAGACCGATGTGCCGATCAATCCGGGCAACTCGGGCGGGCCGCTGTTCAACCTGGCCGGACAGGTGGTCGGCATCAACTCGCAGATCTTCTCGAATACCGGTGGCTACATGGGTGTCTCGTTCGCCATCCCGATTTCCGTCGCAATGAACACCATGGAACAGCTCAAGGACAAGGGGCATGTCTCGCGCGGCATGATCGGCGTGCAGATCCAGAACGTCGATCGCGATTCGGCCCGGGCGCTCGGGCTGCCGCGCAGCGGCGGGGCCCTGGTCAACAGCGTCAGTGCCGGTGGTTCGGCCGAGAAGGCAGGCGTGAAGGTCGGCGACGTCATCCTCGCCTTCGATGGCACCGAAGTGGTCAGCTCGTCCGATTTGCCGCCGATGGTCGGCTTGACGCCTCCCGGAACGAAATCCGAGCTCGAGGTCTTCCGCAACGGCAAGACGATCAAGGTGCCGGTTGTCGTCGGCGAGCTTCCGCAGGACGCGGCCAGCACGGCATCCACTGCTCCCAAGGCGATCCCCGGCAACAAGCTCGGAATCGTGGTCGAGGACCTGACCGCGGAGCAGCGGCAGCAACTGGGCCTCAAGGACGAAGGCGTGGTGATTACCCGGATTACCGGTGCGGCCGCCCGTCGCGCCGCCTTGCAGCCAGGCGACGTGGTGTTGATGATCGGGCGCAAGTCGGTCAAGTCCGCCACGGAATTCACCGCCACGGTCAAGGACCTGAAGCCCGACGATTCCGTGATGCTGCTGATCCGGCGCAACGACACGACGTCGTTCGTGGCCCTGACGGTGCCCAAGGACGACGCGGGCTGATCGTCCGCAGCGGCGCGGGCCGCTGCCGGAAGCCTGTCCTGCGAAGGGGCCTGGCGGCCCCTTCGCAGCTTGTGCATGCTGCCGATCCCGGTCCGTCGCCCGTCGCCACCGGCGAGGGACGCGGTGCGGCGACGCGTGGCTGGCGGGGACCCGAACGAGAACGCCGGCATCCGGCGAATGTTGCAGCGCAGCCAAGAGGGCTGCTTTCTGCGATAATCGCCGCCTTTGTGCCGTCCATTTGGGCGGTGCTGCACGGCAGGACCGATGGACCATATCCGAAATTTCTCGATCATCGCGCATGTCGACCACGGCAAATCCACGCTTGCCGACCGCATCATCCAGATCTGCGGCGGGCTTCAGGAGCGCGAAATGTCGGCGCAGGTGCTCGACTCCAACCCGATCGAACGCGAGCGCGGCATCACGATCAAGGCGCAGAGCGTGTCCTTGCCGTATACCGCCCGCGACGGCAAGACCTACCAGTTGAATTTCATCGACACCCCCGGGCACGTCGATTTCTCCTACGAGGTGAGCCGGTCGCTGGCTGCCTGCGAGGGGGCATTGCTGGTCGTGGATGCCGCCCAGGGCGTCGAGGCGCAGTCGGTCGCGAATTGCTATACGGCTGTGGAGCAGGGCCTGACGGTCGTGCCCGTGCTCAACAAGATCGACCTGCCGACCGCCGACATCCAGCGCGCCAAGGACGAGATCGAAGCGGTCATCGGCATCGATGCCGAGGATGCCATCGCGATCAGCGCGAAGACCGGGCACAACGTGATCGAGGTGCTCGAGGCCATCGTGGCGCGGATTCCGCCGCCGCAGCCACGCGATACCGACAAGCTGCAGGCGCTGATCATCGACTCCTGGTTCGACAACTACCTCGGCGTGGTCTCCCTGGTGCGCGTGATGCAGGGCGATATCAAGCCGAAGGACAAGATCCTGGTCATGTCGACAGGGCGCTGGCATGAGGTCGACCAGGTCGGCGTATTCACCCCCAAGCGCCTGCCCAAGAGCAAGCTCTCCGGCGGCGAAGTGGGCTGGGTGACCGCTTCGATCAAGGAAGTGCATGGTGCACCGGTCGGCGATACGCTGACCCTCAATGCAGATCCGGCTGCACATCCCCTGCCGGGATTCCAGAAAGTGCAACCGCGCGTCTTCGCCGGACTGTTCCCGGTGAACGCCGAGGACTATCCCTCGCTGCGAGAGGCCCTGGACAAGCTCAAGCTGAACGACGCAGCCCTTCATTTCGAACCCGAAAGTTCCGAAGCCATGGGATTCGGGTTCCGCTGCGGATTTCTCGGCCTGCTCCACATGGACATCATCCAGGAGCGGCTCGAGCGCGAATACGACCTCGACCTGATCAGCACCGCACCGACGGTCATCTACGAAGTGCTGCTCACCGATGGCACCATCCTGCCGCTCGACAACCCGGCCAAGCTTCCGCCGAGCCAGAACATCGAGGAAATCCGCGAACCGATAATTGTTGCGAACATCCTGACGCCGCCCGACCATATAGGCAGCGTGATCAAGCTGTGCGAGGAAAAGCGCGGTGTGCAGCGGTCGATCAACTACATGGCCAACCAGGTCCAGATCAGCTACGAACTGCCGCTTGCCGAAGTCGTGCTCGATTTCTTCGACCGGCTCAAATCGGTCTCGCGCGGTTACGCCTCGATGGACTATCACTTCGAGCGGTTCCAGACTGCCCCGCTGGTGCGACTGGACGTGCTGATCAATGGCGAGCGGGTCGATGCGCTGAGCCTGATCCTGCATCGCACGGCGGCGGAACGCAAGGGCAGGGAACTGGTCGAACGCATGAAGGACCTGATTCCGCGCCAGCAGTTCGACGTGGCCATCCAGGGCGCCATCGGCGCGCAGATCATTGCGCGGTCGACCGTCAAGGCACTGCGCAAGAACGTGCTGGCGAAGTGTTACGGAGGCGATGTCTCGCGCAAGCGCAAGCTGCTCGAGAAACAGAAGGAAGGCAAGAAGAGGATGAAGCAGGTGGGGCGCGTGGATATTCCTCAGGAAGCGTTTCTGGCCGTCCTGCAGACCGACAACAAATAGGGGATCGGGGACGCCCCGCATCCGGCGATTCTCATAGGAGTCTGAATGAATTTCGATCTGGCCTTGCTGTTGGTCGTGCTCAGCGCACTGACCGGAGTTGTCTGGCTCATTGACGCCCTGGTTTTCGCGCCGGCGCGAAGGCAGCGTGCCGCCGGCATCGACGAGATCGCCGCGCTGTCGGAGTCCGAGCGCAAGGCGCGCATGCATGAAGCGCTGCGCGAACCGGTCATCACCGAGTATTCCCGGTCATTCTTTCCGGTGCTGGTGCTCATCCTGATTTTCCGTTCGTTCATAGCCGAGCCCTTCAAGATCCCTTCCGGCTCGATGATGCCGACCCTGCTGGTCGGCGATTTCATCCTGGTCAACAAGTTCGCCTATGGCTTGCGCCTGCCGGTGCTGAATACGCGCATCCTCGAAATCGGCGAGCCCAAGCGTGGCGATGTCGTGGTGTTCCGCTACCCGGGCTACCAGTGCGAACGCGATGGCAAGCCCGTGCGCAGCGGCAACCCCTGCTACGAACCCTTCACCCCGGCGCCCAAGCAGGATTACATCAAGCGCGTGGTCGGCCTTCCCGGCGACGAAATCACCTATCGCAACAAGGTCATCTACGTAAACGGCGTCGAGATCCCGCAGACCTACGTGGGACCCTATGTCGGACCGGCCGAAGGCGGGCGCAACATGGACGACGCACAGGTCAAGGACGAGCAGCTGTCGGACGCCAGCCACCGCATGATGACCATGTCGCACGTATCCGGCCGCGAGGGGACCTGGAGGGTGCCTGCAGCGAGTTACTTCGTCATGGGTGATAATCGGGACAGCAGCGCGGACAGTCGCTATTGGGGTTTTGTGCCCGAGGACAACCTTGTCGGCAGGGCAATCGTGATATGGATGAACTGGGACGACAACATCGACTACCGGCGTATCGGTACGGTCATCAAGTAGACGGGGAGGAAAGGCATGTCCATTCGCAAGCGCTCACGCGGCATCACTTTGATCGGGTTCCTGTTTCTGTTGGCAGTCGTTGGTTTCTTTGCATATCTGGCGATGCGTCTGGTACCGATGTATGTAGAGTACATGGGCGTTGTCAAGTCCATGGAGCAAGTTGCGTGCTGAGCCGGGCTCGGGGAATCTTTCTCCAGAGGAGATACGGCGAAAGCTGGATTTCAAATTCAATGCCCAGTATGTCGGATGAGGCTGCAATTCCACCTCAGGCGTCCAAGTCATCCGACAAGGCAACGTCGCTACTCTTGCGCATTCGCTACGAACGCCGCGTGCCTTTCATTCACAATATCGAACTGCTGGCCACTTTCGACAAGTCAGTATACTTTCAGGTGGCGATGACCAATAAGTCGGCATGGTCGCTGGGTCATGCGTTCTCGGATCCCCAGCTGCTCGAACAGGCGCTGACCCATCGCAGCGCCGGCCGGCGCAACAATGAACGCCTCGAGTTCCTTGGCGACGCGCTGCTCAACCTGATCGTCGCCGAGTTTGTCTACGAACAGTATCCGAAGGCCGCCGAGGGCGACATGACGCGCTTGCGCGCAGCCCTCGTCAATGGCGCGGCACTGGCGGAACTGGCCCGGGAAGCGGAGCTTGGTGACGTGCTGGTTCTCGGCGCCGGCGAGTTGAAAACGGGCGGATTCCGCCGCGAGTCGATACTCGCCGATACCTTCGAGGCCCTGGTCGCCGCCATCTATCTCGATGCCGGCTGGGAGGTCTGCAGAACCGTCGTGCGACGTCTGTTCGCGAGTCGCGTGATGGAAGCCGAAGGCAAGGTCGCCAAGGATCCGAAAACGTCCCTGCAGGAATTGTTGCAGGCAAATTCCCTGGCCTTGCCGGTTTATGAGCTGGTAGCGACTCTGGGCGACGACCACGAAAAGATCTTCGAGGTGTCCTGCATTGTCGATGCCCTGCAGCTGCACGCGCCAGGCAAGGGTTCCAGCCGTCGCGCGGCCGAGCAGGCGGCGGCTGAAAGCCTGCTGGATGATGCACGCACCGCCCTCGCCACACGCAGGAACAAGCGCACGACATGAGCACGGCACCGCCCACCCCCCACCGCTTCGGGAAAGTCGCCCTGATGGGCCGACCGAACGTCGGCAAGTCGACCCTGCTCAATGCACTGATCGGAACCGAGCTCAGCATCGTGTCGCCGAAGCCGCAGACGACCCGGCACCGCATACTCGGCATCGCCACGCACGAGCAGGCGCAGATCGCCTTCCTCGATACGCCCGGCCTGCATCTGGGCGGCAAGCGCGCGATGAACCGCCAGCTCAACCGGGTGGCACGCCAGGTTCCCGACGAGGCCGACGTGATCGTCCACGTCATCGCCGCTCCCCGCTGGACCGATGAGGACCAGCAGGTATGGGACCTGATATCAAGGCACGAGGCCCCGCGCCTGCTGGCGATCAACAAGATCGACAGGGTCAAGCAGAAGGAGGACCTGCTGCCCTTCGTTGCCGGCATCTGCGAATCGCGCAGGTACGATGGCGTGCATTACCTGCGCGCCACGCACGGCAAGGGCCTGAAGGCGCTGCTGGACGATCTGGTGAAGCATCTTCCCGAGGCGCCAGCGCAATATGCCGAGGACGAACTGACCGATCGCAGCGAGCGGTTCATCGCCGCCGAGATGATTCGCGAGCAACTGATGCTGCGACTCTCCGAGGAATTGCCCTACGCAACGACCGTGGAGATCGAGCACTTCGAGCAGGTAGGCAACCTCTCACGCATCGCCGCGGCCATCTGGGTCGAGCGCGAGGGACAGAAGGCCATCGTCATTGGCGCGGCTGGCGCCCAGCTCAAGGCGATCGGCAGCCAGGCCCGGCGGCGCATGGAAAAGCTCTTCGGTGGCAAGGTTTTCCTCGAACTTTGGGTCAAGGTGCGCGAGAACTGGTCCGACGACGACGCATCCCTCCGGCAGTTCGGCTACAGCGACTGAGCCGGGACGGATGACCATGACGATGCGTGTTGATGCCCAACCCGCACTTGTCCTGCACGCCCGCGCATACCGCGAAACCTCGCTGCTGCTCGAATGCCTGACCCCGGACCACGGCCGCATCGGGCTTGTCGCCCGCGGCGTGCGTCGCGAACGCTCGCGCCTGCCGCGCGGATTGCTGCAACCGCTGCAACCGCTGCTGCTCGGCTGGACCGGCGCTGGCGAGCTCGCCACGTTGACCCAGGCGGAGGCCAGTGCGGCGCCGCTGAGGCTGCAGGGCGAGCGTCTCTATTCGGCGATGTATCTCAACGAACTGGTTCTGCGCCTGTGCGCGCGCGGAGATCCGCACGGCGGACTCTTCGAGCACTACGGACTCTGTCTCCGGCGCCTGGCGAATGGCGAGCCCGAGGGATGGACCTTGCGCCGGTTTGAGCGCGACCTGTTGATGGTGCTTGGTTACGGACTCGTGCTGGATCGCGATTGCGAGACCGGCGCGAGCCTCGATCCAGGCTGTGACTACACCTACGTGATCGACGCCGGCCCACAGGCCTGGCGCGACGACCCACGCACCTTGCGCATCAGTGGGGCGGCATTGCTCGCGCTGGCCCATGACGAGATGCCAACGGCATCCCAGGGCGGCGAGTTGCGACGCCTGATGCGTGCGATGCTGCAGCATCAGCTCGGTGGTGGCACGCTCAATGCGTGGGCCTTGAGCGAACCGGCGGCCGGCAAGGCGCCCCGGAACGCCTGATTGCGTGCGTGGCGCCTCAGCGCAGCGCCTCGCGCGTGCGCGCGCAGACCCGAAGGAAGTCCACCAGCGCCGAATCAGGCCAGGCCGGCCCGGCATCGATTTTCGCCCGAAGGGTGGCGACCGCCTGCGCCAGCGATGGCGTGCCGCAAAATCCAGCCGATGCCTCGAGCCGGTGCAGGCGCTCTAGCAATGCCTTTCGATCGGCATTGCCCGCGAAGGCCCCGATTTCTGCCGGCAGCGCGTGGAGTTCGCCATCGAGCAATTGCCGCAAGGCCGTAACGATCGTCTCGTTGCCACCCGCCTTTTCCAGCGCCAGCGCGTTGTCGAGCAGGACTGCATCGCCCGGCTCTGCCTGTCCGAGGTAGCGCGCGAGCAATTCGTGCAGCGCATCGATGGCGACCGGCTTGACCAGCACCTCGCCGAAGCCGGCATCGAGCAATCCGGGCCGGGAAATTCCGGCGTCTGCGCTCGTCGCAACTGCCGGGGATCGCCGTGAAGGTCCGCTTCCACTGCGTATGGAATGCAACGCGGCCGGTCCGTCCAGGCCGGGCATTCGGGTATCGAGCAGGAGCAGGTCGAATTGCCGGCAGGAGGCGGCTTCAACCGCCCGCGTGCCATCGGCGGCAGTTGTCGCCAGATGACCGGCGAGACGGATAGCCTCGCTGAAAAACGCCAGGCTCAGCGGATTGTCGTCAGCTACGAGCACCTGCCCCAATGCGGAATCCTTCCATGTGAAAGGCTTTCAGGATCGACCGAATCCCCGTTGTGGTCAATCGGGGCAGGGCGGAACGCGGCATCACGGCGCCATCCGGATCGCTGCTACCATGCGGGCCCCAAAAATCAGCCGCGGCTGATGACTCTTCCGGATCGTTCATGCAGAACCTAGAAGTCGAGATCGACAGCCTCACCCACGACGGCAGGGGCGTTGCCCGCGTCGATGGCAAGGCCTTGTTCGTTGCCGGCGCACTGCCTGGAGAGCGCGTTCTGGTGCGCTATTCGGGACGCCACCGCAATTACGACGAGGCCAGGGTGGTCGAGTTGCTGACGCGCTCGCCGGATCGCATCGAGCCGCGCTGTCCGCATTTTGGTGCCTGTGGTGGTTGCTCGCTTCAGCACCTGCCTCCGGAAAAGCAGATCGAGGCCAAGCAGGCCGTCCTCGCGGAGAATTTCGCGCGTATCGGCAAGGTTGCGCCGGCGAACTGGCTGCCGGCGCTGACCGACAAGTCCTGGGGCTACCGACGCAAGGGCAGGTTGTCGGTCAAGTGGGTCGACAAGAAGGACAAGGCCCTGGTCGGATTCCGCGAGGACAATCCGCGCTTCGTGGCTGATCTCTCGGTCTGCCATACCCTGCTTCCGCAAGTCGGCGAGCGCATAGAAGCGCTCTCGGCACTCATCGGCTCGCTCGAGGCGCGCCGTGAGATTGCCCAGATCGAGATCGCCGCTGGTGATGACGCCGTCGCCCTGGTGTTCAGGCACCTGGTGCCGCTGTGCGATGGCGACCGCGACAAGCTGCTGGCATTCGGACGCGAGCACGGTCTCGCCATTCTCCTGCAACCAAAGGGTCCCGACAGCGTGCATGCCTTGTGGCCGGAGCAGGTCGACCTGCATTTCCGCATCCATGACTCCGACATCGACCTGGCCTTCCTGCCGCTGGACTTCGTCCAGGTCAATGCGGGCATGAACCAGCGCATGGTCGCGAGGACGCTGGACCTGCTCGAGGCAGGTGCCGACGACCGGGTGCTCGATCTATTCTGTGGCCTCGGCAATTTCACCCTGCCCATCGCGCGCCGTGTTGCCGAAATCGTCGGCGTGGAAGGCGATGAGGGATTGGTCAAACGCGCTGCCGGCAATGCCGCGGCAAACAACATCGACAATGCCATCTTCCATGTGGCCGACCTCGCCATGAGCCAGGCGACCGCGCCGTGGGCCACCAGGCGCTACGAGAAGCTGTTGCTCGATCCGCCGCGGTCCGGTGCGGCGGCCGTGCTCGAGTACCTGCCGCGCAAGGGAACCGATCGCATCGTCTATGTATCCTGTCACCCGGGTTCGTTGGCACGGGATGCGGGTACGCTCGTCAGCCGGCACGGGTTCACCCTGCTGCAGGCTGGAGTGATGGACATGTTTCCGCATACCGCGCACGTGGAATCAATTGCGTTGTTCGTGCGCTGATCGACCGGTAGGATGTGATGCACGGGATGGGGCATCCATTACAATCCGCCATCGAAGTAGCCGCCACCGCACATGATGACAAGCACACCCGAGGCAGATGACGCATGCTGATCATCGGCATATCCGGAAAGACCCTGAGCGACGACGATCGAGTCTGGCTCTCCGCGCCGCAGGTCAGTGGCGTGATCCTCTTCACGCGAAATTTCTCCAACCGGGACCAGGTCACGTCCTTGATCGACGACATCCGCATGGAGCGTCCTGACGACCCGTTCCTCATCTGCGTCGATCAGGAGGGTGGTCCGGTCCAGCGTTTTCGCGAAGGTTTCACCCGCTTGCCCGCGCTGTCTCGCCTTGGCGAACTGTACGGCACGGACAAGAAGCGCGCGCTCGCCCTGGCCGAGGACCATGGCTGGCTGATGGCCAGCGAGATGCGTGCGATCGACATCGACCTCAGCTTCGCGCCGGTGGCCGATCTTGCCTGCGGCAACCTCGCCATCGGCAACCGCGCATTCCACGCCGACCCGGCCATCACGTCGGACCTGGTGCAGGCCTATGCGCGCGGCATGCATCTGGCCGGCATGGCGGTGACGCTCAAGCATTTCCCCGGCCACGGCTCGGTGGTCGCAGACACGCATTTCGACGTCGCGGCCGATTCGCGCTCGCTCGATGACCTGCGCGCGGCCGACCTCGTTCCCTTCATCGACGGCATAGCTGCTGGCGCCGAAGCCGTGATGCTCGCCCACGTGACCTATCCGGAGATCGACGTTTTTGCGGCAGGCTATTCGAAGACCTGGATCGGCGACATCCTGCGCAGCGAGATCGGATTCGGCGGCATCGTGATCGGCGACGACATCGGCATGGCCGCGGCCGAATCGATTGGCGGCATACCGGAACGCATCGAGGCGCACCTGAAGGCTGGATGCGACCTCGTGCTCGCCTGCAGCCCGGCCATCGTCGACGAGGCGGTCACCGCGAGCAGCCACCTCGCTCCCTGCGACCCGGCGCGCGTCGAGAGCCTGCGTGGCGCCGTGGCTCCGACCTGGGAAGCGCTGGTCGACAATCCGAAGCGAGACAAGGTCATCGCCCGACTCGCCGAATTCTGCCCCGAACCGAGCAACAAATGACCCGACCTGAATTGTCCACCGCCTTGCGCGATGGCGACCTGATCCACGACCAGACCACCTTGCGCGATGCGATCTCCCGGATGGGCGGTGAAATCAGCAACGCCCTGGCCGGACAGTCGGCCGTATTCCTGACCATCATGCAGGGCGGACTCATATTCGCCGGCCAGCTGGCGACCGGGATCGATGCCGACCTCGAGTTCGACTACGTGCATGCCTCGCGCTTTCGCGGCACCACCGAGGGAGGCGAGCTGCAATGGATGCGACGACCGGCCACGCCACTGTCGGGGCGGATCGTGCTTCTGGTCGACGACATCCTCGACGAGGGCCACACCCTGAAGGAGATTCGCGACTGGTGCCTGCAGGAGGGAGCGTCGCGGGTGCTGCTCGCAGTGTTGTGCGAAAAGCGGCACGGTCGGACCGTTGCCGGCTTGAGCGCGGACTTTGTCGGCGTGCAGGTGCCTGATCGCTATGTCTTCGGATACGGCATGGATTTCCACGAGCAGGGCCGCAATCTTCCTGCGATCCACGCCATCTGATGGCACTGGACCTTGCCCTGATCGGCGGTACCGGTCTTTATCGATTCCCGGGGCTGGAAGACGTTTCCGAGCAGACCCTGCAGACGCCGTGGGGAGCGCCATCGGACCGGATCGTCCGCGGTCGCCTCGGATCGAGCCGCGTGGCCTTCCTCGCGCGACATGGCAGTTCGCACAACATCGCCCCGCACCAGGTCAACTATCGCGCCAACCTGCATGCCCTGCACGAACTCGGTGCGCGGCGCGTCATCGGCATCAACGCGGTGGGCGGAATCCGCGACGACATGCAGCCGCGATGCCTGGCGATTCCCGACCAGATCATCGACTACACGCATGGGCGCGAGACCAGTTTCGGCGATGCGCCGGAGCGCATGGTCCGCCACATCGATTTCAGCGAGCCGTATTCACCGAAGCTGCGCCGTGAACTCCTGGTCGCCGCAGCGGACGCGGGCGTTGCGGTCGTCGATGGCGGATGTTATGGCGCCACCCAGGGCCCGCGGCTGGAGACACGGGCAGAGATCGAGCGCATGCGCCGCGATGGATGCGATCTGGTCGGCATGACCGGGATGCCCGAAGCCGCGCTGGCCCGCGAACTGGACCTCGACTATGCCTGCATCGCCCTGGTCGCCAACTGGGCGGCCGGGTGCGGCGACGAGGACGAAATCAGCCTCGACGAGATTTTCGCCAATCTGGAATACGCCACGGCCCAGGTCACTCCGCTCGTCATCCGCTTGCTGGCACCCTGAACTTTCGATCGCAGTGATTGCGGCCCGATGCCGCCGCCCGCCAGGTCAGGCGGCGAATTGCAGTTTCGCCAGTTCGGCGTAGAGGCCACCCTGGCGCAGCAGTTCGGCATGCGTGCCCTGGGCGATGATGCGGCCGGCTTCGAGCACGACGATGCGATCGGCCTTTTGCACCGTGGCGAGCCGATGGGCGATGACCAGCGTGGTCCGGTTGGCCATCAGGCGTTCGAGCGCGTGCTGGACCAGTCGCTCCGATTGCGCATCAAGGCTCGAGGTGGCCTCGTCGAGCAACAGGATCGGCGCGTCGCGAAGCAACGCGCGGGCGATCGCGACGCGCTGCTGCTGACCTCCGGACAGGCGCACACCACGCTCGCCGAGGTAGGTGTCGTAGCGTTCTGGCAGGGCATTCAGGAATTCATGTGATTCGGCCGCCAGGGCCGCTGCTTCGACAGCCTGCTGGTCCGCATCGATGCGCCCGAAACGGATGTTGTCGGCGGCGCTGGCGCCGAACAGTACCGGATCCTGTGGGACGAGGGCAAAACACCGGCGCAGATCGGCCAGGTCGAGTGCGCGCAGATCGATTCCGTCAAGCGTGATGCGCCCGACCTGCGGATCGTGAAACCTCTGCAGCAACTGGAAAAGTGTCGTCTTGCCCGCTCCGGACGGCCCCACCAGGGCTACGGTCTCACCTGGCTCGATGACCAGCGAGAGATCGTGGATGGCGGCCTGGTCGGGACGCGAGGGATAGCGGAACTCCACGTTCTCGAATCGCAGTGCGCCGCGGACCGGCCGCGCCAGTGCGAGGACATGCGTCGGCGAGCGGATGCCGGCTTCGGTGTCGAGCAACTCGCTGATCCGCCCGAGTGCGCCGGCGCAACGCAGCAATTCGCCCCAGACTTCGGTCAGGCCCCCGACCGAACCGGCCGCGATCACCGCGTAGAGGATGAACTGGCCAAGCACGCCGGCATTCATCTCGCCGGCGATGACCTGATGAGCACCTGCCCAGAGCACCAGGGTAATGGCGCCGAAACTGAGCAGGATGACCAGTGCGGTCAACAAGGCGGTCGTGCCGATGCGCTTGCGCGCGGTGGCCAATGCGCGCAGCACGGCCGTCGCATAGCGCTCGCGCTCGCGCGGCTCGCGCGTATAGGCTTGCACGGTATGGATCGCGTTGAGCGATTCAGAGGCGATCGCCGACGAATCGGCGATGCGATCCTGGCTCTCGCGCGACAGTTTTTCGACGCGCCGGCCAAGCAGCACGATCGGCAGGATCACTGCCGGAATGACCAGGGCGGTCAGGCCGGCCAGCTGCGGACTCGTCACGACAAGCATCGTCGTCGAGCCGGCCAGCATGACGACGCTGCGCAACGACAGCGACAGGGTCGAACCGACCACCGTCTGCACGAGTTCCGTATCCGCGGCCAGCCGCGAGACCAGCTCGCCCGAGCGCGTGCGTTCGAAAAATGCCTGATCCAGGTCCAGCAGATGCGAATACAGGCGCGTGCGCAGGTTCGCCGCGACGCGCTCGCCGAGCAGGGTCACGCAGAAGTAGCGCGAAGCGCCGGCGATGGCCATGACCACGGCGACGCCGAACAGGCCGAGGAACCCCGCGTTGAGCTGGGCCGGATCGGTCTGTCCGAAGCCGCGGTCGATCATGAAGCGGGCGGCCGCCGGCAGGGCCAGGGTCGCGGCGGAGGAAATGGCGAGGAAAAACAGCCAGCCGGCGATCAGCAGACGCTGCTCGCGCAGGTAGGGAATCAGGCGGCGGTAGGCGCCGAGTCTTCTGGTTGCAGCAGGAGTGGGCTCGGCCATGCGCGCTATTCTTCGGGAATGACCAACGAATGGGACCGCCCGGGCCTGAATTCAAGCAAGATCGTCACGGCACCTTCGATATCGGCGTCTTCTCGAAGTCGCAGCGGGAGTGGCCTGTGCGCAGGCGACTTCACTCGCGCTCGCCGATTTCCACCGTTGCCCGGCCGCGGCTCAGGTCGCGCAGGAAATCGGACAGTTCGCCGGCGCGATCCCGCGGTGCGCGCAGAAGCAACTGCGCTCCCTCGGCGTCGAATGACTCGCTGATCTTTTGCGCCGAGAATTCGCCGAGGCGTGCCTGCAGCACCGGCAGCGCGGCAAACTCGCAGCCGACCTTGATATCAACGCTGTCGACGATCGGAACTCGTGCCGCCAATCTCAGGCATTCGGCCGCACAGCCGCCATACGCGCGGGCCAGTCCGCCGGCACCGAGCTTGATGCCCCCGTACCAGCGCGTGACCACGACCGCGACCTGGTCGCAGTGCTGACCCTCGATCGCCTGCAGGATCGGCCTGCCGGCCGTGCCGCCGGGTTCGCCGTCGTCGGAAAAACGGTATTGCTGGCCGATGCGGTAGGCCCAGCAATTGTGCGTTGCCAGCGGATCGCCGATCCCGGCGATGCGGGCGAGGGCCTGTTCCGGATCCTGGACAGGGACGGCCTGGGCGAGGAAGCGGCTCTTGCGGATCTCCTGCTGCAGGCTGGCCAGACCGCCCAGGGTGCAAAGGCCGCTCACCGGGAAAGCCGAAGCAATTCGTCGGAAAGTTTCCAGTCCGGATACATGCGACGGAACAGGCGCAGGTTCTCGATGGCCTGCTGGCGATGGCCTTCGCGCTTCAGGCGCACGATTTCAGCCAGCCACTCCTCGGGCGGCAGGTGCATGTTCTGGCGCAACTGGACCGAGGTCATCGGTGCCGGGGCGCGCGACTGCGGCGCATCGGCCTTCGCCGCGGGCAGGGCCTGCATGGCGTCGGCCGAGCCTGTCCCGGACTGCTCCGCGCGCTGCTCGGTACCGGGTTTGCCGCTCGCAGCGGGGGCAACGCTGTCTCGCGCACGGTCGTCCCTGGCAGGAAACGCTTCGGCCTCGGCAGGCGCCGACAGGGCCGCCGGTTGTTCGGGCGCCACGGCGCGCTTGGGCGTCGCGGCCGCCGGCGCGGCGGGAGGCGGTGGTGAAGCTGCCGGGGCGGGCGCCTTGCGCCTGGCCTTCGGCGCGGACTTCTGCTCGTCCGACCGGGATGTGACGACGTTTTCCTTGTCCTCCAGCGAAACATCCTTCTCGGACTTCTGCAGCTGCGCGGATTCCGCAATCGGCTGCACCGGAATCACCGTCGAGCCTCGACTGTCGGCGGCGCCGGCAGGCAGGTTGTCGCGGGTCTCCAACTGGCGGCCCACCTGCCAGGCTATGCCGGCCGCGAGCACGAGCCCGGCTGCCGATCCGAGTCCCAGCATCCAGCGCTGCGCGCGTGGCGCGTGGTTCCCATGGATGGCGCGGGCCGCCTGGGCCAGCACCACGCGATCGAGCCGGCGCGGTGGCTCGGGACGACCGAGGCGCCGGTAGATGGCGCCGAACTCGCCGCCGTCGGGATCCAGCAGGCGTTCGAGATCGCGCTCGGGGTCGATACGCTTGCTCATGTCTCGAACCTCGCCCGCACACGCGCCAGGGCGTAGCGCAGGCGTGACTTCACGGTTTCACGTCCGGCCCCGGTGACCTCCGATATTTCATCGAGTCCGAGGCCGTTTTCCATGCGTAACAAGAATGTTACACGTTGTTCCTCAGGTAATTCCTCAAGTGCGAGCTGCAGCCGTCGACGCTGTTCGAACTCGCTGAGAACGCGGTCGGGCTGTTCGCTTTCGGGCGCGTCGAGCTGGTTGAACACCAGATCGGCCTCTTCGGCCGATGCTTGCGGCCGGGAGCGGCGAAAGCGGTCGATCACGAGGTTGTGCGCGATCTGCAGAAGCCAGGTCGTGAACTTGGCCTCGACCCGGTAGCGCTCGCGCGCGGCCACCGCACGGCTCCAGGTTTCCTGGAACAGTTCGTCGGCATCGGCGCGTTGGCGCAGTGATCGCAGCAGGAAGCGGTACAGGGTGCCACGATGGCGCCGATACAGCATTTCGAAGGCGAGCAGGTCGCCTCCGGCATACGCAAGCATCAGTTCTTCGTCCGTTCGTTCCGACCCCATGGCTGCGAGGTTAAGGCAATCCATGGAAGTCGTCATCAACATGAGTGCCGGATTGAACGGCACAACCCGCCTGCCGGGGTTAGGTCAAGCCGGTGCGCAGGCGATGGGAAGCCGGTTCGACCGGCATGTCAGCGCCGGTTTGTGCGCACCTGCGCCGCCGGTGGGCGGGCCGGGTCGCAAGCAACGGCTATTCGATCTGCTCGCGTGCCCAGTTCGAATCGAGCGCTTCCATGGCATCCCGCGACTTGAGGTTGGCGGCTTTCTCATAGGCCTCGGCCACCTCATCCTCGCGCTTTTCGCCATGCAGCAGCAACAGGCCATTGCCGTACTCGATCCAGGCGATCGGCGCGTCCGGCGTCAGCTTGAGGGCGCCTTTCAGGTGTTTCTCGGCGTCCGCTGCGTTGGCTCCGTAGGTCAGCTTGGCCAGCATGCCGCCGACCTTGTCGACGATCTCGGCATGATAGAGGCCGAGTGCGGTCATCGCCTCGGCATGTCTTGGGGCCATCTTCAGGGTGGTATCCAGGGACTCGCGCACCTTGCCGGCGAGTCCCTGGGCCAGCGCCTTGGCGATGGAAATGGACTGGCTCAGGCGGCCGATCGCGAAGGCACGGCGATAGTGGCTGTTGATTTCACCGGGCAGGGCGACCAGAGCCTCGTCGGCGAGCCGGACCAGATCCTCGTAGCGGGCAGTCTTCGCCGCATCGTCGTCGACCAGATAGGCGGCATGGATGCCGGCTGCCTTGATCGCCACCGACGCGCCGAGCGCCTTGAGCGAGATGCCGGTTTCGTATGCCTGCTGGAAGTCGCCGCGATGAAAATCCCGCCAGGCGTCCTGTAGCGCGGCAGAAATGGCGCTGGCATCCTTGCCGAGCTTCGGATGGGCCTTGAGCAGGACGTCGATGTGCTTTTCATCCGGGAATGGCTCCTGGTCGCCGGCGTGCAGCTTGGGCCAGGCCTTCGCGAGCTTGTCGCCGGCATAGTCAAAGGCCTTGTTCGGGTGTGGAAATGCCTTCCAGTTCTTCTTCGCCATCGGTTAATCCTCGAATCGCCTGCATGCATCCTGCACCTGCACCGTGACTGCGGGCAAGCCGGTAAACTTCCATGGCTCCGGACCAGCTGCATTCGTCGCGCTGGCCAGGGCCCTCCAACCCGAATCGTCCGCACCCGCATGAATCCGCCTGCCAAATCCCCTGATCCAGCGCTTCGTGTCGCCGAGCTGCGCGCGCGCATCGAAGACGCCAACTTCCGCTATCACGTGCTCGATGACGCGCCGATGCCGGATGCCGACTACGACCGCCTGATGCGCGAGCTCGAGGCCCTAGAGGCGGCGAATCCGGATCTTGCATCGGACGAATCGCCGACACGGCGTGTCGGGGCGGCTCCGTCGCGTGAGTTTGCGGAAGTTCGCCATGCACTGCGCATGCTGTCGCTCGCCAACGCCTTCGATGAATCCGAGGTCGGGGATTTCGTGCGCCGCATCGAGGAACGCCTGGGCATCAGCGACCCGTTGTTCTCGGTGGAACCAAAATTCGATGGCCTCGCCATCAACCTGCGTTATGAGCAGGGCAGGTTCGTCCAGGGGGCGACCCGCGGCGACGGAGAAACCGGGGAGGACGTCACCGCCAACCTGCGTACGGTAAGGTCGGTTCCATTGCACTTGCGTGGTTCGGGCTGGCCGCAGGTGCTCGAAGTCCGCGGCGAGGTCTACATGCCGCGCACAGCCTTCGAGAAGTACAACGAACATGCCCGAAACCATGGCGGCAAGGTCCTGGCCAATCCGCGCAATGGCGCCGCGGGCTCGCTGCGGCAGCTCGATCCGTCGGTGACCGCTTCGCGACCGCTGGCCTTCTATGCCTATGCGCCCGGCGCTGCCGAGAATGGCAGTCTGCCGGCCACGCATTCGGCGATGATGGCGCGCTTCCGCGAATGGGGTTTTCCGGTCAGTCCACTGATCGAGACCGCGCGCGGTGCCAAGGGCTGCCTCGACTACTACCGCCGGATCGGCGAACAGCGCGATACCCTGCCGTTTGATATCGATGGTGTCGTCTACAAGCTCGACGACCTCGCCGCGCAGCGCGAGCTCGGATTCGTCGGGCGCACGCCGCGCTGGGCCATCGCGCACAAGTTCCCGGCGCAGGAACAGACCACGCGCGTGCTCGCCATCGACATCAACATCGGCCGCACCGGCGCGGCAACGCCGATTGCGCGGCTCGAACCGGTGCAGGTGGCCGGCGTCGTGGTCACCAATGCGACCCTGCACAACGCCGACCAGATCGAGCGGCTTGACGTGCGCGTGGGAGACAGCGTCATCGTGCGTCGCGCCGGCGATGTGATTCCGGAAGTGGTGCGTGTCATCAGCGAGGAACGCCCGGGCGGGACGCAGCCCTGGAAGATGCCGGGTCATTGCCCGATCTGCGGTTCCGAACTGGTGCGCGAGGAAGGGCAGGTAGTCTGGCGCTGTTCGGGTGAACTGATCTGCCCTGCGCAGCGCAAGGAAGCGATCATCCATTTCGCCTCGCGGCGAGCCATGGATATCGAAGGGCTCGGTTCGCGGATTATCGAGGACCTGTGCGACCTCGGTTTCGTCGCCTCGGTGGCCGACCTCTACAAGCTGGGCCTCGACGATTTCCTCGAAATGAAGCGCCGTGCCGACGAACGCGATGGCACCACGCCGGAAACCGCGAAGGCCGGCAAGGTAGCCAGCAAATGGGCGGAAAACCTGATCGAAGCGATCGAACACAGCAAGCACACGACGCTGGATCGATTCCTTTTCGCCCTCGGCATCGAACACGTGGGCGAGAGCACGGCCAAGGCCCTCTCGACCTGGTTCGGAAGCCTCGCGCTGATCCGCACGCTGCCTTGGCCCCTGCTCAAGCTGGTGCCGGATATCGGTGGCGAGGTCGCCCGTTCGATCGACCATTTCTTCGGACAGGAGGGCAACCAGTCCGCCATCGACGAACTGCTCGGCCGTGGTGTCGTCCTCGGCGACGAGCACGAGGTTTCGCCGAAGTTGCGCCAGGGGCTTGCGCCTGAAACGCTGCTGGCCAGCTTCGAGATCCCGCGGCTTACCGAGAAGCGGGCGGTGCAGCTGGTCGGGGCATTTCCCGATATCGGCAAATTGCCGGCAGTCCCCGAGCACCAGCTGGTCACTGCGGGACTGCCCGCGGAGACTGCAGCGGCATTTGCTGGCTGGCGCGAGGACGCTGCAAATACGGTCTTGTATGGCCGTACCCTTGATGCATGGAAGCTGCTTGGGCAACGTGTCGCAGGCGCCGGTGACGCAGCCGTCGAGCTGCCACTGGAAGGCAAGACCGTGGTCCTGACCGGCTCGTTGTCGGGCATGACCCGCGAGCAGGCCGGCGAGAAGCTCGAACGGCTCGGCGCCAAGGTGGCCGGTAGCGTCTCGAAGAAGACCGACTTCCTTGTCGCAGGCGAAGCTGCTGGTTCCAAACTCGAGAAGGCACAGGCGCTTGGTGTCGAAATCTGGGATGAAGCACGGCTGCTCGCCTACCTGGCAGGGCAGGCCGAATGAGTGATCACCGGGACCTGGTGGCGCTGCGTGCCGCGCTCGAACTGCGTGCACGGCTCTACCACACGATCCGGGCATTCTTCGCCGCCCGTGGCGTGCTGGAGGTCGAGACGCCTGTGCTTTCGATGGCCGGCAACACCGAACCGAACATCGAGAGTTTCACCACGCAGTTTTCCGGCTCGGTCGAAGCGGGTTCGCGCCAGCGCTGGTTGCGCACTTCGGCGGAATTTCCGCTCAAGCGCCTGCTTGCGGCCGGCATCGGCGATTGTTACGAACTTGGCCGCGTATTCCGCAATGGTGAAGCGGGCCGGCGCCACAATCCCGAATTCAGCATGCTCGAATGGTACCGGACCGGCTGGGACGATCGCCGCCTGATCGTGGAGGCGGTGGATCTCGTGGTGCAGGCGCTTGACCTGGTCGGACGGCGAGCGGAAGTGCGCTCGCTGACCTATCGCGAACTCTTCCTGGAGGCCCTGCAGATCGATCCGTTCTCTGCCCCGATCGAATGTCTGCGTGCGCCGCTCGCTGATTTTTCGGTCGTCAACGAAGGACTGCATCGCGATGACTGGCTTGATCTCCTGATCACGCATTGCATCCAGCCGCAGTTCCCCCGCGACCGCATTACCGTGATCCGCGACTGGCCGGCGAGCCAGTGTGCGCTGGCCCGGATCCGCGACGGCGATCTCCCTGTCGCGGAACGCTTCGAGCTTTACCTGGGCCCATACGAGCTTGCCAACGGCTACCACGAGCTGACGGACGCCACCGAACAGCGCGCACGATTCGAAAATGACAACCTGAGGCGGCGCTCACGCGGCCAGCAGCCCGTGCCGATCGACGAGCGGCTGCTCGCCGCAATGGAAGCTGGGCTGCCGGCCTGCGCCGGGGTGGCCCTCGGCGTCGAACGCCTGCTGATGTGCCTTGGCGGGAGCGACGACATCCGCAGCGTGCTCGCATTCGACTTCGCCAACGCCTGAGTCGGTTCATCCGCGTCGTTCGAGGCGCCGACGGGGCCCCTGCGAGGCCGCCTCTTGCGCTAATAGAACGAGCGTGCTATTTTCTCCCCATGTCAGTCGCCACTCCCACCAGCAAAGGTGCCGCCACCCGCGAGATGATCATCGACCGGGCCTATGCGCTGGCCTGCGCCGCGGGTCTGGAAAGCCTCTCGATTGGCGTCCTTGCGCAACACTCCGGCATGTCCAAGAGCGGCGTCTTCGCGCATTTCGGGTCACGAGAGGACCTGCAGGCCGCCGTGCTCGATTCGGCGGCCGAACGTTTTGTCGATCACGTGATGGCCAGCGCCCTCAAGGTTCCGCGTGGCGTGGCGCGATTGCGCAAGATCGTCGAGAACTGGTTCGACTGGGTCAACCACGAGAGCGGGGGCTGCCTGCTGCTGAGTGCCGTGAGCGAGTTCGATGATCGACCGGGGCCCATGCGTGATCGTGTCGTCGAACAACAGAATCGCTGGCGTTCGGAAATCGCAAAGGCGGTACGCATCGCCCGCGAAACCGGCGAACTGAAGGCATCTGTCGATCCAGGGCAGGTAGCCTTCGAAATTTACGCCATCGCCCTGATGGTGCATCACGATGCCGGCCTTTTCGGTTACGAGGACGCCCGTTTGCACGGTCGCCGCGCCATCGAACGCCTGCTGGAATCCTGTCTGGCCTGAATTTGCGTGAGGTATCCCATGTCATCCGCCGCGTCATTGAATAGCACGATCGTTCTAAAAGCTGCCCTGGGCGCCGCCCTGCGGACTGCCTTCACCATAGCCAGTCGCCTGCTTCCGGGGGTTGCCGTGCGCAGTGCCGCGCGCCTGATGACAACTCCCGTGCGCGCCCGTCGGGCACGCGCAAGTGCAATGGCGACCGCGGCTTCGATGCGTGAGCTCGCCGTCGGCGAGCACACGCTGAAGATCTACACCTGGGGTGATCCCGGCCTGCAGCCCTACGTCTTGATGGTGCACGGCTGGTCGAGCTACGGCCTGCGCTTCGAACCCTGGGTGCAGGGGCTGCGTGAGGCCGGCTACGCCGTAGTCAGTTTCGACCAGCAGGCGCATGGACTCAGCTCGGGAAAGCGCGCAACGGCACCCGATTTTGCCCGCAACCTGTTGGCGGTTGGTACCCATTTCGGATCCGCTGCCGGAATCGTCGCGCATTCACTCGGCGGCGCGGCGACCATTCGTGCGCTGAGCCGCGGCCTCGATGCCCGGCGTGTCGTGATGATCGCTCCAGCGGGCGACATGGTCGCGGTTACCCATCGTTTCGCGCGACTGGTCGGACTCGCCGAACACCTGTGCGGGCGACTGATCCGCTTGTTCGAAACGCGAAGCGCGGTGACGTTTGACGAGCAGCATGCCCATCGCAGCGTGCGCCCGATTGCGCGACCGCTACTGGTCATCCATGACCTCGTCGACAACGAAGTACCGTGGGAGGAGGGTGAGCGCTACGTTCGCCATGCCAGTGACGCGCATCTGCTCAGCACGAGCGGACTCGGCCATCATCGCATCGTCAATGATGCGAAGGTCATCGACGCCTCGCTGCGGTTCCTGCGCGGCGAAACGATAGGAAACCGCGTGGTTTCGTCACCCAATCTGCCCTACGGCGTTTTCTGATCGGGCACTCCGTTGCTCCAAAGGGTTGTTGCAGGGCGGTGGTCAGACGCCTGGCTCGAGGCGAGCGGGACGGATCCAGATCCAGGCAATGACAGTGGCGACGAGGGCCACTGCGGAGGCGACGAAAAAGGCTGACTCACCTCCGCCGAGGCGCCACACCTGCCCGGACACCAGTGCACCGGCCACGCCGCCGATGCCCGATGAGAATCCGTAGAAGACGCCCTGGGCGTGACCGTTCATGCGGCCCGGAAAGAACATCACGAGAAATTGCATGCTGGCGGCGAAGAAGGCCGCAAAGCTCAGGGCATGCAGGGTTTGTGCTAGCGCCATGAGGACCGTGTTGTCCGGCCACACCGCCACCATCGCCCAGCGCACGCTGGCTGCGGCGAGGGAGGTCAGCAGCACCCCGGCGGCACTCCAGCGCCTGAAGATCCAGGCCGAGAACGTGAACACGGCGATTTCCAGCACGACACCGATCGACCAGTAGGTGCCGAGCGCCGTCGTGCTGTAGCCATGCTCGTCGAGGTAGATCGAGTAGAAGGTGTAGTAAGGGCCGAATGAAACCTGCATGAGCAGGGCGACAACGAAGAATGCGATGACCTCCGGGCGTTTGAGCCGGATCAGGAAATCGGAGGGTTCGCTGTTCGTCGAGGCCGCAGGCTGGCGCCGGTAGTCGTTGCCGAAGGCCGAAGCGAGCAGGGCCGCGAACAGCGGCAGCATGAGCCAGGGCAGGGCGGTGACCGGCAGGTGATCCAGCACGACGCCGAACACGGCCACCACCAGCACGAACCCGATCGAACCCCACACGCGGATGCGGCCGTAGCGCTCGCTCCTGCCGACCAGGTGCGAAAGCGTGATCGATTCGAACTGCGGCATCACCGCGTTGTACACGAAGCAGAAGACACACATGGCGATGAACAAGCCGCTGAAATCCAGCGGCACGGTGAACACTGCGAAACTGAGCAGGGTCAGCAGGCAGCCGGCGCGCAGCCAGCGGATCGGATGCACCGAGCGCGAGGCCAACGTGCTCCAGGTGGTCGGTGCGAGGATGCGTGTCGCGTACCACAGGCTCATCAGGATGCTGATGGCCGCCACATCCTGTCCACGTGCCTTGAGGTAGAGGCTCCAGTACGGATTGAAGGCGCCGAGCGCTGCGTAGTAGGCGAAATAGAAGCTCGACAGACGGAACATCGGAACGGGTGCTTCCACGCCGGAATCCACGGCATCCATCTCAAAATTCCAGGTCGAGGCTGGCACACAGGTAGTCGACCATCGGGGCGATGCGCCTGAACCGGTCCACCAGCAGCGGCTTGAGTTCCGCCGAGGTGGCGATGCGGTCGGCGAAGCGCTCCGAAGCCACGAAATCCTTGCGCTTGATGTCCTCGATCAGCTCGTGGTCGGGATCGAATCCGCGTGGCGGGCGGATCAGGCTGGATCCGCCCATGGCGAAATGCGCGGCAAAGGCCTTCGATCGCGTCGCCTTCTTCCATGCGGCCGGATTGTCGGCGAGGAACGCGCGGATCCGCTTGACCGATTCGGACTGCGGATGCCAGATGCCGCCACCGACGAAGCAGTCGCCCTGCTCGATATGCAGGTAGAACGAAGGTGCGTCGACCTGGCGTGCGCGTTCGTGGAACATCCGCGCGCCCGCCCAGGTCTTGTACGGCGTCTTGTCGTTGGCGAAGCGCGTATCGCGATGGATGCGGAACAGCGAGCCGCCCTGGCTGCGCGGATCGGCGACATAGTGCGGTGATATCTTCGCCAGCGGAGCCTGCAGGTCGGCGATCAGCTGCAGGAAGGGCTGGCGCAGCACCTCCTCGTAGCGCGGCTTGTTCTGCGCGAACCAGGCGCGATTGTTGTTGGACTTGAGGTCGCGCAGGAAACGGAAGGTGGCGGCGGTGAAGTAAACGGCACTCATGGATTCGGACGGTTCCTGCAGGATGGTTGATCGGGAAGACGGGCTGGCACCGAGACGCGCAAGGACGCGGGGCGGCAATCGCAAGCGCGCCTTGGCACGCTCATTGGACATCTCGCTGCATGCTCCGCCCCCAGTCCTCGAGCGCATCGAGCAGCGCGATCTGGCTGGCCGGGACTTCCGTGCGCTTTTGCGAAATCATCGCGAAATATTGTTCCAGGGTCAGCGTTGTCAGCGCGGATTCCGTGGTCAGGCGGCGCTTGCGGAACGCCTGCCAGCGGGCAGCTTCCGCGGCGTCCAGCGACAGCGGCCAGTTGCGCGCGCGATAGCGGAACAGCAATTCCGCGTAGCGCGGATCCTTGAAGGCAATGCCTCCTTCGGCCAGCATTTCGCTTGACGACTGGCGAACGTCGCGAAGCAGGCGCTTGTCGGCATCGGGCAGGAATCCGGAATACAGCGCAAGTTCCGGATCGGCCGGCACGTCGTGCGCTGGCTGCGCGGCAAAGACAGCCTGCACCTTGCTCGCCAGCTCCGGGGCACGATTGAGCAACTCGAGGTGGCGCAACGCGCGCTCGCTGTCGAGTTTGATGCGTGCCGCATCGACATCCCTTAGCACGCTCAGCGGCGCCAGCGCGGGCGAGCGGTTGGCGTGCACGAGCTTGAGCGGGATGCGCTCGACGTCATCGGGCAGGTCGGCACGCGAGACGAAGACGCGATCGGCGATTTCGTCGGGCTCCAGATCGAGCAGGGCGGAAGGATCGGCGTCGAGGTCATAGACGATGACCGCATTGGGCTGCTGCGGATGGACGGCCAATGGCGCGACGATGGCGAGGCAGCCGCGGCTGGCCGGGTAACGTGAGGAAACGTGGACGACCGGAATGCGGTGGGCCACGTCGAGCAGTTCGAAGGCACGCTGCTTGCGCCGCAGGTCGAAATGGAACTGGAACAATCGCGGCTGTTGGGCGCGGATCAGGCGGGCCAGGCCGAGCGTTGCCTCGACGTCGGACAAGGCATCATGCGCGCGTGCCTGGGCCAGCCGATTGGCGGTGGCCAGCTCCTCGAGGCGAAAGCTCGGCACGCCGTCCTCGCGCATCGGCCATTCGATGCCGGTCGGTCGCAGGGCGTAGCACATGCGGGCCAGATCGATCAGGTCCCAGCGCGAATTGCCGCCCTTCCACTCGCGCTCGTAGGGATCGTGGAAATTTCGGTAGAGCAGGTGGCGGGTGAATTCGTCGTCGAAGCGCAGCGAGTTGTAGCCAACCCCGCAGGTGCCCGGCGCGGCCAGTTCCTCATGCACGATGGCGGCGAACTCCGGCTCGATCCTGCCTTCACGCTCGGCATGCTGGGGCGTGATTCCGGTGATCAGGCAGGCTTCCGGATGCGGCAGGCTGTCGCTGGCCGGCCTGCAATAGAGCATGACCGGGTCGCCCACCGGTTCGAGTTCCAGGTTCGTGCGCAGGCCGGCGAACTGCGACGGCCGGTCGCGCCTCGGATCGGCTCCGGTCGTTTCGTAGTCGTGCCAGAAGAAGGTCGTCGCAGCCATCGGTCCGGGGCAGGCGGGCAAGGTCTGCATGCTAACCCTTTGCCGGCATCGGCCGCATGAGGAAGCCGAGGCTTGGCCTTGTCGCCCATCGCGGCAATAATCGATGGACTGACTGGTAATGGAGAACGCCATGCCGCCGACGAAATCGTCGACCGCGCACGAGGACAACCTGATCTGGATCGATCTGGAGATGACCGGACTGGACACCGACAACGATTCCATCCTCGAGATCGCCACCGTGGTGACGGACAAGGACCTCAATGTCCTCGCCGAAGGGCCTGAGTTCGCCATCCGCCACGACGAGCAACGGTTGCTGGCCATGGACGACTGGAACCGCAACCAGCACCGCAAGTCCGGGCTCTGGCAGCGCGTCCTCGATTCCGAAATCGACATGGCTCTGGCCGAAGTGAGGACCGTGGAATTCCTCGTGCAATGGGTCCCTGCGGGGAAATCGCCGATGTGCGGCAACTCGATCTGCCAGGACCGCCGCTTCATGCACCGGTTGATGCCGCGGCTCGAGCAGTTCTTCCACTACCGCAACCTGGATGTGTCGACCCTCAAGGAACTGGCCCGTCGCTGGGCTCCCGACGTCTACAAGGGGTTCAACAAGGATTCCGCGCATACGGCACTCAGCGACGTACATGATTCGATTGCCGAGCTGGCCTACTACCGGCCATTCCTGGGTCGCCTGGCCGAGGCGGCCGCTGCGCCTTAGGCGTTCGCCCCGGCAATGCGCCGATCCTTCATCTCGTCGTCCCTGCGCAGGCAGGGGCACAGTGACTCTGCGCGGCCCGAAAAGGGCGGGCGCCCCCTGCCTGTGCAGGGGCGAGCACCAGATCCGGGAGGCATCCATCGATCCGTGAACCAGCCAGCGGACCCATGCATGCGATCATATGCAGCTTTCCGCAATCGAAATCCCCAATCGTGTCTGCCCAAGAATCCACGCCCGCGCCAGCCGCGGACAATGCCGAACTGATCGAAAGCCTGCGTGCAGCCACGCAGACGCTGCTTGCCGTGGCCGATGACTGGAGCCTGCTCGACAGGCTCCCGGCCGATGAGCGCAAGCTGCTCCATCAGGCGGTTGCGCGCGTCTACCATCCGGACCCGGTATCGCGCAGGCAGCGCATGAAGGCCGCCGAGCGTGAGCGGGCGAACCGGCAGATCAGCGAAGACGACGCCTTGCTCAATGCCACCGGGATTCGCAAGCTGCGCGCCAGGCCGGTGTTCACGACGCCGAACATCTTTCCGCCGGAAGGCCACGAGGCCTGCGACACGGACAACGAGGATGTCGCGCGGCGCCAGTCCCGCGAGCTCCAGCACTGCTATGTATGCAAGCGGAAGTATTCGCTGATCCATCATTTCTACGATCAGCTTTGCCCGGAATGCGCTGCGTTCAATTTCGCCAAGCGCGGCGAACTCGCCGATTTGCGCGGTCGCGTCGCCCTGCTGACCGGCGGTCGTGTAAAGATCGGCTACCAGGCCGGCCTGAAGCTGCTGCGCGCCGGTGCCGGACTGATCGTGACGACGCGCTTCCCGCGCGATTCCGCGGCGCGCTACGCGCAGGAGCCGGACTTTCCCGAGTGGGGGCATCGACTCGAGATCTTCGGCCTCGATCTGCGCCACACGCCGAGCGTGGAGGCGTTCTGCAGCGAATTGCTCAAGACGCGTTCGCGCCTGGATTTCATCATCAACAATGCCTGCCAGACCGTGCGCCGTCCGCCGGACTTCTATGCGCACATGATGGAGGGTGAAACGGCGCCGGTTGATGGTCTGCCCGATGCCGTGCGCCGGCTGGTAGGCAGCTACGAAGGACTGCGCGGTACCGGGCTGGTCGGGGAGGGCAGCGGCAATGGCTTGCAGCGTGGCGGCCAGGCTGCACTCGAAGACAGTCCCGGCCTGGGTCGCGCCGCCGAGCTCTCGCAACTGAAGTTGTTGCCCGAAGAGCTGCTCGCCCAGCAGCATCTTTTCCCCGAAGGCCGCCTCGACCAGGACCTGCAGCAGGTCGACCTGCGCGGCCGCAATTCATGGCGCCTGCTGATGGCCGAGGTGCCGTCGGTGGAACTGCTCGAAGTTCAGCTGGTCAATGCGATCGCACCGTTCATCATCAATGCACGACTCAAGCCGCTGATGCTGCGCACGCCGGAACGCGACAAGCACATCGTCAACGTCTCGGCAGTCGAAGGGCAGTTCTACCGGAACTTCAAGACCACCCGGCATCCGCACACCAACATGGCCAAGGCCGCGCTGAACATGATGACGCGCACGGCGGCCACGGACTACCACAACGACGGCATCCACATGAACAGCGTCGACACCGGCTGGGTGACCGACGAGGATCCGGTCGAGATCGCCGCGCGCAAGGTGGTCGAGGAGCGCTTTCATCCGCCACTCGACATCATCGACGGGGCCGCCAGGATCGTCGATCCGATCATCCACGGCATCAACAGCGGCGAACACATCTGGGGCCAGTTCCTCAAGGACTACAAACCGACCGACTGGTGAGCCCCTGTCACCGGGCTATCCATGCATGGACTCGCCAGGCGACAGGTACCCGGGAATTTCCTCCGGTTGGCGGACCGCCTTCGCGCCTCAGAAGCCGATGTTGAGCCGGGTCCAGAACGTGCGACCGGGCTCATCGATGCGTACGGGGTCGGCCGGGTAACCGAAGGCCGCGTTGCCGCCAAGGTTCAGGTGCTCGGCGAACCGGCGATCGAACAGGTTGTCCACGCCTGCCGTCAGCTGCGTGGATGCGTTCAATCGATAGCCACCGTTGACGGCCAGGGTGGCGAATCCGCCGCTCGGCCCGAGATCGCGGCCAACGACATTGCCCTCGTTGATGGACACCTGATCTTGCCTCGCAACCACGCGCCACATGCCGCCGAACGACCACGTGCGGTCGTCATAGGCGAGGCCGAAGCGACTTTCGAGCGGAGGCATCTGGGGCAGGGGCCTCGAATCGGTCCGATTGCTGCCGCGCGCGTAGGCGGCCGATGCATCGAATGTCCAGCGGTCGGCGAAGCGCCACTGCATGCCGGTCTCGCCACCCCAGGTGCGCGCATCGACATTCAGCGCCTGCGAGATCGGCGCGCCCATGCTGTTCGTGCCGTAACGGAACAGGATGAAATCGTCGACCCTGCCGGCATATAGTGAAACCCAGCTGCGGATGCTCGTGCCGTTGTATTGCGCTCCGACGTCCAGCTGCGTCGTGCGCTCAGGGCGAACCGACGAAAATGCATTGACCGCGCCGGCGGTCGCTGTCGAAGCAGAAAACAGCTCCCAGTAATCGGGGAAGCGTTCGACATGACCGACGCCGGCATAGAGCCGGGTCGGCGAACCTTCCAGATCGCGCTCATAGCGCAGGAAGCCCGAACCCAGTGTGTCGCGCCGCGTCTCGCCAGTGGTGGGATTGGGCATCGGCATCATGCCGCCGGTGGTCAGGCGCTTGTCCGTGGCGGTGGCGTGGTCGGCACGTGCGCCGGCGATCAGGCGCTGCCGGTTGGCGAAGGCCCAGTCGAGTTCGGCAAACGCCCCCGACGTCGAGAATCGTGCATCCGCGACCCGTGGCAGGGACAAATAGGCATCGCGACCCATGCTGTAGCGACTGCGATGGTTGTTGGCCTGCTGGTCGAGGCCGGTGACCAGGCTCATCGACCCGTTCCAGCGCCAGGTGGTCGCGATCCGTCCGCCCGTCGTGCGGCGATCGACATTCGACGCCATCGGCATCGGCATCGAGCTGGAAGGATTGGGGTCGCGCAGGGTGTAGTTGTCCATGACGTGATCGGCATGGTTGGTGTACGCACTGGCTTCGATGGCGTCCAGGACTCCGCCGATGCGGACCTTCTCGAAACGCAGCATGCCGCTTTCGCGCCTGAATTGTGATCCGTCCATGCTGCGCCCGGCATAGCGGGCCTGGCCATCGCCGCCGCCGATCGTCGCCACCAGTCGCGTATCGGCATCGGGCGTCCAGCCGGCCTCCACATCCGCGCTCCATTTCATCCATTTCGAGGGAACGCGCTGGCCTGAGCCACTTTCGTAGTCGTCCTGCGACGAGCGGTTTCCGGTCAGGCGCACATAACCGGCCGGAGTACCGGCAGCCAAATCGACGACCTGGTCGTTGCGGCTCCAGGAACCCAGCAGCAGGCCGGCGTAGCCGCGCCAGCCGGGCTCGTCGAATCGTTCCGTGTGGCGCTCGAAGCGGACCGTGCCCGCCGACGATCCCGGTCCCCAGAGCACGGTCTGCGGACCCTTGACCACGCTCAGGGTGTCGTAGGTTTCCGGGGCGACGTAGGAAAGCGGGTTGTCCATGCGCACCGGACAGGCACCGAGCAGTTCGCTGTCGTTGGTCAGCAGCTTCAGCCGCGAACCGAACATGCCGCGCAGGACCGGGTCGCCGTTGGTCCCGCCGTTGCGGATGCTGGCAAAGCCCGGGATCGTCCTGAGGTAGTCGGCACCGTCACTGGCCGGAACCGGCTGGCGTGGAACCTTCGGATCGATTTCGAACGTCAGCGGTGAAGCCTGGGGCGCGGAGGTAACAACCACCGGATCGAAAATGACGTCGACCGGCAAGTCACCCGGGTCTGCAGTCGCCGCTGCCGGCAGCCGGGGGCTGGCAAGGATGGCGGTCATGGCGGCCATGGCGGCGATTTGGGCGATGCGCTTGGTCAAGGAAGCTCTCCACGAGGAAAGCGCTCAATGGACCATGAAGCGTCGTCATGTGGATGTGACCGTCGGTCGCAGTAGGGACCGGGCTGGAGGGCTGGTCGGCGCAGGAGGGGTCAGGGTGCACTGGTCATGTGAAACAGCCTGTCGCGGGCAAAGACGAGGCTGACCCACTTCCTATTTGACATAATATGCATTGTGCATCGAAACGGTGCGGATGGAGAAAAGGAAATAAAGCCGGTCAATCGAGCTCGTCGGCGGGTTTGCGTTCGCGACCTGGTTTCTTGCCCAGCTTGCGCTGCAACGATCGACGGTGCATGCCAAGCAGGCGTGCCGCAGCCGAGATGTTTCCCTGGCTGTCGATCAGGGCCTGCTGGATGTGCTCCCACTCGAGCCGGCTGAGCGGCGTCATCGTTGCTTCGGTGTCCGCTGCATCCACCGGTGGCTTGCCCTCGATCACGCGCAGTATCGCTTCGATCGTCGTCGGCTTGGCCAGATAGTGGTCGGCGCCACGCTTGATCGCTTCGACCGCCGTGGCGACGCTGGCATAGCCGGTCACCAGCACGATCTGCATTCCGGCATGGGCGGCACGCAGCGGTGCGATCAGGTCAAGGCCATTCTGGTTCGCCAGCTTTAGGTCCACCAGCGCGAAATCCGGTTTGCTCGCGGCGGCGATGGCAACGGCCTGGTCCCCCAGTGTCGCCGTTTGCACGGCAATCCCGCGGCGTTCAAGCGAGCGCTGCAGGGCGCGCAGGTACAGCGCGTCATCGTCGATCAGGAGTCCGCTCTTCACGCGTTGCCTCCGCCAGCAATCGGCAGGCGGAAACAGACGCGCACGCCGGGCCCGTCGGTCTCCTGCACCGACAGTTCGCCATTGAGCCGCTCGATGGTGGCGTGCGAGAGCGCCAGGCCCACGCCGAGACCGTCCGGCTTCTTGCTGGCGAACATCCGCGATGGAAGGAACGGTTCGGCGTCGTCGAACCCGGCGCCGTAGTCGCGGATGTCGCCATGCAGCGAACCGTCGCGAACGTCGAGCCTGAGGTCGACCTGGGCAACACCGGCTGCTTCGCCGGCATCCGCGGCGTTGTTGAGCAATGCCTGCAGCAGGTGGCCGACGGAGGCGTCGACGAGCGTCGGCGAGGCGATACTTCCGCTGCGAACGAGCGAGATCGCAGGCCTGACCAGTTGCCAGCGCTCGACGATGCGTTCGATGTCGACCAGGGCCGAGGACGACTTCCCTGCCCCAGGCTCGGCCGGAGACGCCAGTTCGCGCACGCGATCGCGACAGACATCGACCAGGTTGCGGATCGTAAGGTGGTCTTCGTGCACGTCCGGATCGGAATCGTCCTCGAGCAGTTCGTCGAGCATGAGCGTCATCGTGGCCAGAGGCGTATTCAGCTCATGGGCGACGGACGCGGCATGCGTGGCGAGGGCGACGATGCCTTCGTTGCGCGTGAAGCGCTCGCGCAGTAGCGAGAGCTCGTGCTCGCGTCGGCGCAGCAACTCGGCCATGCGGGTCAGGAAAACCAGCAGCACGCCGGCCGAAACCACGAAATTGACCGCCATGCCCCACAGGTGCAGGTCGAAACCGTTTTCCATGCCGTGCAGGTGCGGAAGTGGCTGGCCAAACGCCACGGATGCTGCGTAGCCGATGCAGCAGATCGCCGCTACCGCGTAGATCCTGCGCACCGGGAGCGCCAGCGAGGCGAACGCGATCGGCATCAGGAACAGCGAGGTGAACGGATTGGCGACGCCTCCACTCCACGCGATCAGCCAGCTGAGGACGGCCACGTCGATGCCGATGTGGACCAGGATTTCCGCATCGGACGGTTCGCTGAGGCGACGGGACCGCCAGTACGCGAAGATATTGAAAAGGCCGAGCGCAAGTATTCCTGTCCACAGCGCACTGCCGTCCAGCGCGAGGCCGATCGGTCCGGTGGCGATGGCGACGGTTGCGGACTGTCCGACAATCGCCAGCCAGCGCAGCGTGACGAGCGTCTTCAGCAGGGTCGAGGTGGAGCGTTCCATGGGCACAAGTATGCCGCCCGGCAGCGGCGGCGCACGTGGCGCAGCGTCGCAGGGCCGCCGCCGGGCACATGCAGGCCCGGCGGGTTCCCGACTCAGGCACCCGGCTTCAGCGTGCGCGACGACCAGTGGATATGGACGATGCGCCAGCCGTCATTTTCTTTCTTCAGGATCATGGTTTCGGTGCTGACCAGCTCGGCCGGCTTTCCGTCGTCGGAGGCGGTGATCTGCGATTCGCTGCCAACCCAGGCCAGGTCACCGACTTCGTCACCGGTGCGCGAGAGCTGCCTGATCGTGGCATCCCTGAGGAACCCGGCGTCGGCAGCCAGATGATGGCTCGCATATTCCCCGCGACTGCGTTCGATGCCGCCGCTCTCGAAGATCCTGACGTTTTCGTCGAGCAGGGAAAGGGCTGTCGCGGTATCTCCGGAAGAAAGGGCCTGCTGGAAACGTTCCACGACCTTCGCCGGTTCCGCGTCGGCCATGGAATCGGTCGCGGATGTGGCGTTGCCCGCCGCAGGAGGTTGCGTCGTGTCGCCATGTTCATGCTCTTCGCTGGCGCCCTCTTCCCGGGCGGTCAGGATCTGGTACTGGTCGGGCGTCAGTTCCGGCAAGCGCCTGATGAACGCCACCATCGCCCAGATCCGCGCATCGTCGTGGGTCAGGCCCCAGGCCGGCATGGCCGAAGCCTTGATGCCGTGCTTGATGATCCAGAAACGCTCGGCGTCCTCACGCTTGTCGTCGCCGTGGTCGTCTCCACCCCTGGCCAGGTTGGGCGGCTGCGGATACAGGCCCTGGCGGATTTCCGATTGTTCCCTGCCCGGTTTCATGTGACAGCCGGAACACATTTCGTTGTAGTCGGCGCCGCCTGAAGCGAGCATCTGCGGATCATCGAGATTCGGCACCACGATGTTTTCGCTGGCCCTTTCGGTGGCCCGGTCGCGCAGGGTCTCGAGCAGCCAGTGGGTTGCCTTGTTGTGCGGGACATCGGCGCCAATCGGATAGATGCCGGAATAGACGAAGGCGAGCACGCCAACCACGCCGAAGATGGCCAGCGCGAGCAAGGTCCTGATCAGTTTCATGGTCTAGCCTCCGGACGGTTTCATGTGGCTGTGAGTGATCCATCGGCGCGGCCGATGGCTTGTCGTCGGCGCGCGGCAGGTCCACCTTGTAGCCCGTTTCCCGTCGATGCGGCGTGCCGAATTCCGGATCCCTGCTGACCCGGCGCGCGATCTTCCCGGACGGATAGCGATACCAGCCCGGATCGCGATAGTCATCCGCGGCGAGGTCGTCGCGCACCTTCACGACCGTGAACATGCCACCCATTTCGATGTTTCCGAACTGGCCCTGGCCATCCATCATCGGCAAGGTGTTGGCCGGTCCCTTGAGGCCCATGGCCACGTGTTCAGCGTGTTCGGACATGCCATCCCTGCCCATCGCCATGTAGCCTGGCAGCAGCTTGCGGATTTCCTGCTCCACGCCTGATTGGTCGACGCCGGTCGGGTTCGGAATGCCATGTCCCATCGGGCCCATCGTGTGATGCGCCATGTGGCAATGCAGGGCCCAGTCACCCGGTTCGGACGCAACGAATTCGAAATCGCGCATCTGGCCTACACCGACGATCTCGGTCACTTCGCGTCGCCACTGCGAGCGCGGCCAGCGCCCGCCGTCGGAGCCGGTTACCCAGAACGGATTGCTGTGCAGGTGGATCGGATGGTTCCACATCGAGAGGTTGCCGATGCGGATGCGCATGCGTTCGCCGGTGCGCATGACCAGGTGCTCGGTCGCGGGGAACGCCTTCGAATTGAAGGTCCACAAATCGAAATCGACCATGATGCTCGGATCGGGCCGGTAGGTACCCGGATGCAGGGCCCAGTTGTGCAACATGAAGCAGTAGTCGCGATCGATCGGCACTTCCTCGCCGTCCTTCGGATGGATGATGAACATGCCCATCATGCCAAAGGCCATCTGGGTCATTTCGTCGGCATGCGGATGGTACATGTGCGTGCCGTGCTGCCTGAGCGTGAACTCGTAGACATAGGTTTCGCCGGGCTCGATCGGCGGCTGGTTGAGGCCGCTGATGCCGTCGAACCCGTTCGGCAAGTCGATGCCGTGCCAGTGCACGGACGTGGCCTCGCGGAGACGATTGGTCACGAAGATGCGTACGGTGTCGCCCTCGACGGCTTCGAGCGTCGGGCCTGGCGTGGTGCCGTTGTAGCCCCAGCATTTCGCGCGAGATCCCGGTGCGAACTCGTGGTCGATTTCCTCGGCGACCAGATGGAATTCCTTGACCCCGTCGTTCATGCGGTACGGAAGCGTCCAGCCGTTGAGCGTGCGTACCGGGCGATAGCCCTGGCCGCTGCGTCCCGGGGATCCTGGCTGCCTCGAAGGCTCCGCTGCAGCACCCATGTCGTGTCCCGAGTGCTGGGCGAGTGCCGGCCGGTTGGCGCCGGCGAGCAGGCCGGCGCCGCCGATGCCCATCAGTTGCAGGAGATTGCGTCGCGTCGTCATTCGAGGCCTCCGTGTCCGTCATGCGATGCCTCGTCGGCGTCGTGCCTGTCTTCGTGAGGCGCGTCGGTTCCCTTGCCTTCCTCATGGCCGTCGTGTGCGGCGTCATCCATGTGCTTTGCGCATTTGCCCTGCATGGCCAGCAGCACCGGATCATTCCTGTCCATCCCTGAGGTATCCATGTTCCTGAGCTTGTCGCAGTCCGGGCCGGCCTTGGCCGCGGCAGCCTCCCGGGCATGTTCCTTCGGGTCGTGCGCGAATGCCGGCACGGCAAGGGCGGGGAGGACGAATGCGAGCATCGTGCAATCAAGGCCGCGTGTATTCATGAGCTTTCTCCGGATGGGATTGATTCGGTCTGTTCTGATGCAGGCGACGACATGGGTCCGCCGTTGTGCATCTCATGGCTGGAATGGTCGATATCGCCGGAACCCTCTTCTTTCTTGTCTGTCGCAGGCGGCGTCGGCTTCTTGCCCGACATGTCATGCCCGGAATGATCCATTCCTTTCATTTGTCCGGTTTCCGGCTTCGGCGTCGGTTTGGACTGCGGCTTCATGGACGACATGTCGTGCCCGGAGTGATCCATTTCCTGCCCGTTTCCTCCCGCCGGGGCCGGTGCCTCCTCCTGCCCGGCTTTCGCGCCGGACATGTCGTGCCCCGAGTGATCCATGCCTGGCATGTCGCCCATGGCTCCGCCGTGATGCATGTGGCCCATGCCGGCGTCTTCCGGCGGCGCAAGCAGGGCATCGACGCCGATCACGCGGGCATTGATCGACGCATCGCTGGGAAGAGCGGTCCCGATGGCGCGGCCGAGCTCATTCCTCGCCAGCCAGTAATCACGCACGGCATCGAGGTAGGCCTCGTAGGCATCGAATTCCTGTTGCCTGGACAACAGCAGTTCGAATGCCCCGATCAGCATGAAATCGTTGCGCTCCTGCTGGTGCCTGACGATCGCTTCGCGTTGCGGGACCAGGGCCGTGCGATAGTCTTCGGCGATCGCGCGCATGGCGGCCACGCGCTCCCGGCCCAGGCGCACGTCGTTGTCGATCTGCAATTCGAGCCGGGCCAGGCTGGCCCGGCTGATTTCGAGCTGCGCTTCGGCGCGGGCGATCGCCGCCTGTCCCTGGTTGAACAGCGGAATGGCCAGCGACAGGGTCGGCCCGGTGAGCTTGCTGCCATCCGTTTCGCGTTCCCGTTCGACGCCGATGTCGATGTTGCCGATCAGGCGCCAGCGCCTGACGACGCCGAGGGCATCGCCGAGCAGGTCCACTTCGCGGTGCGCGGCCAGCAGGTCGAGGCGATTCTCGCGCGCCAGCGACTGCAGCGTCTCGAGCGCCTCCTCTTTTTCAACGGGTGCCGCCAGCGGAACGTCGAGCTGCCAGCGTGCCGCCAGGTCGCCGGACAGTCCCATCCGGGTATTGAGTGCCAACCGTGCGCGCGTGGATTCGGCCCTGGCCGTCGCCGCGGCGATGCGCGCCTGGCTTGCCGCGGCCTGTTCCAGCTTGAATTCCAGCGCACTGATGTTTCCGGCTTCGTAGTAGCGCCGGGCGAGGTCGGCGGATACTCCGGCGGCCCTCGACACGGCATCACGCATGGCCGCGACCTGTTGCGCGCCCGCCGCCTCGTACCAGGCCTGGTTGATGTCGGCGGAGAGTCTCATGATGTCCGCGGCAATCAGCTGCTGGGCACGCACATATTCGCCTTCGGCGAACCGGCGCTTGGCCGACAGCAGAAGAAGGTCGGCCAGCGGCACGTCCAGGCCCATCGTGATCTTCGAAGGACCGCCGTCGCGAAGGGCCGAGCCGGAGAATCCGGGATTGCCGATCCTGCTGGCCTCGACGACATCGGCCTGGGCAATTCCGAGCCTGGCGTACTCGGTGGCGAGGTCGGGATTCTTCAGCAGCGCGATCTTTCGCGCCGACGCCGGCGTCAGCGGCGCCGCGACCAGTTCGCCGACCCGCTTGTCGACGGCTTCGGCGGCATCCGGCCCCGCGGTCCAGAATCGGGCCTCCGGCATGCGCTGGCCGACGAGCGCCTGGACCTGGCCGGCGCCCTCGCGCCGCGACACCGAAACGCAGCTCGCCAGCACGGTCATGAGGACCACCAGAGGCAGCCGCAAGTAGACACGTTTCATTTCAGTTCTCATTGACAGGCACGACGCGCGGGCACCCCTGGGTGCCGAAGTGCGCAATCGTGCGAATGGGTGATGCGGGCCGAAAGGCTCGCGCTGCGGACGACGGAGCGGTCGTCAGGCGATGGGAGGGCGCTGGAGCACGCTGGAGTGGGCGGGCGGGAAGTCCGGACCGTCCAGGGCGAAGGCGCGACCGGACGAGGCAGGCCGGGTTGCCGCGAGCATCGGCACGGTGAAGACCGCCGATACGATGCAGCCGCAGAAGCACTGGCCGTTCGCGCAGCAACCGCTGTCCCTGTCGTGGGGACTTGCCGGATCGGCGGGACCGGGCTTGATGGCCGAAGATGCGGCAGCGATGCCCTCGTGACAGGGCGCCATGCCACTGGCCGGCGCCGGCTCGCCGTCCTGCTTGCTGGCGTGTGCCATGGCCGACGGCATGCCGAAGCCGTTCAGGCACAACATCAGGGCAAGCAGGCATTTGAGGGCGATACGTGGCAAGGGGAATCCAGGCGGCTTCTGTGCCGGAACAGACTGCTCGCAGAGCGAAAAGTTTTCAAGCGGCGCGCAATCGGCACGAAGGAATGCACCGCTCCAGCCTTTTTGGCGGTCAGCGCCTACAATGGCGGCTTTGCCCACTCAGGTCGGCCCATGGCGCCCAATGCCACCATCTACAAGATCGAGCTGCAGCTCAGCGACATGGACCGCCACTACTACGCGACGCATGCGCTGACCCTGGCACGGCACCCTTCCGAGACCGATGAACGCATGATGGTCCGGCTGCTCGCGTTTGCCCTGTATGCCGACGAGCGCCTCGAGTTCGGCAAGGGCCTGAGCACCGAGGACGAGCCCGATCTCTGGCGCAAGGAACTGAACGGCGACATCGCGCTGTGGATCGACCTCGGCCAGCCGGATCCGGCGCGCATCCGCAAGGCCTGCGGCCGCGCCCGCAAGGTGGTCGTGGTCAATTATGGCGGGCGCAGTGCCGACATCTGGTGGGAGAAATCCGCGGTTCAGCTCGAGCGCTCGAAGAACCTCGATGTCATCGACATCGCCAGCGAATCGGTCGACGCACTGGCCGGGCTGTCGGAACGCGGGTTGCGCGTGCAATGCCTGATCCAGGACGGCCACGTGCAGATCCTTTCCGCCGACTCGGTGATCGCCATCGATCCACGACCGCGCATGACGTCGAATCCGCCGGGACGCTAGTTTGGCGAACGGGGCGGTCGATGTGGTGGTCATCGGCGGCGGTGCCGCCGGGCTCATGTGCGCGCTCACCGCGGGGCGACGCGGCAAACGGGTGCGTGTCATCGAGCACGCCAACCGGGTCGGCAAGAAGATCCTCATGTCGGGTGGCGGACGCTGCAACTTCACCAATACCGGTACGACGCCGGCCAACTTCCTCTCGGCCAATCCGCATTTCTGCAAGTCGGCGCTTGCTCGCTACACGCCCTCGCACTTCATCGGGATGGTCGACAGCCATCGCATCGCATGGCACGAGAAGGAACTTGGCCAGTTGTTCTGCGATGTCTCCTCGAAGCAGATCGTGGCCATGCTGCTGGACGAATGCGCGCAAGCCGGCGTTCGCATCGATACGAACTGCAGTGTCGGCGAGGTGCAGCGCCAGGATGGCGGGTTCCGCGTCGCTACCACCCTCGGTGAAGTTCACAGCCCCGCCCTCGTGGTCGCCAGCGGCGGACTGTCGATACCGAGCATGGGCGCGACCGGTTTCGGTTACGAACTGGCAAGGCAGTTCGGCCACGACATCAAGCCCGTGCGCGCCGGGCTGGTGCCGCTGACCCTGAGCGGCAAGCATCTGGAGCGCCTGCATGACCTGAGCGGCGTCGCCCTGCCGGTCGAAAGCACATGCAATGGCGCCCGCTTTCGCGCCGACTTGCTGATCACCCATCGCGGAATCAGCGGTCCGGCCATCCTGCAGATTTCCTCCTACTGGCAAGCGGGCGACGACCTGCGCCTGGACCTGCTGCCGGATGCCGACGCCTTCGAGTTCCTCGGCCGGCAGCAGCGCGAGCGCCCTGCCGCCGAACTCAAGACCGTGCTTGGGGACGTGCTGCCGCGCCGGTTCGCGCAACGCCTCTGCGAGGTCTGGCTCGGCAACAAGCCGATGAAGCAATTGCGCCATGCCGAGCTGCGCGAAATTGCCGGGCAACTGGCAGCCTGGCCCGTCGTCGCCAGCGGCACCGAGGGCTACCGGACCGCCGAGGTCACCCTGGGTGGCGTCGATACCGATCAGCTGTCGTCGGCCACGATGCAGTCGAAACTCGTCGAAGGGCTCTATTTCATCGGCGAGGTGGTCGATGTGACCGGACACCTGGGCGGCTACAATTTCCAGTGGGCCTGGGCGTCCGGCCACGCGGCCGGCAGCGCGCTCTGACCAACTCGATAACGAAGAATCCCTGCATGTTGCGACTGACCGAAATCAAGCTTCCGCTCGACCACGCCGAACAGGCCCTGGTCGCGGCGATAAGCGCTCGGCTTGGCCTGCGCGAAGGCGAGCTGGTGGGCTACACGATCTTCCGGCGCGGCGTGGACGCGCGCAAGAAATCGGCCATCGCCTTCATCTATACACTCGACGTGAACACGACTCGCGATGCGGAGCTGCTGAAGATCCACGCCTCGGATCCGCATGTGGCGGCGACGCCGGACACGTCCTACCGGTTTGTCGACAGCGGCGAGCCGGTTCCGGCAAAGCGCGTGGATTCGACGTCCCGGCGGCCCGTCGTCATCGGCACCGGACCCTGCGGGATCCTCGCCGCGCTGATCCTTGCCCAGATGGGCCTGCGCCCGCTCATCCTCGAGCGCGGCAAGGCCGTGCGCGAGCGAACGAAGGACACCTGGGGCTTCTGGCGCAAGAGCGTTCTCGATCCCGAATCGAACGTGCAGTTCGGCGAAGGCGGTGCCGGCACGTTCTCCGACGGCAAGCTGTACAGCCAGATCAAGGACCCGCGCCACTACGGACGCAAGGTGCTGGCCGAGTTCGTCAAGGCCGGCGCGCCGGAAGAAATCCTGTTCGTGAGCAAGCCGCACATCGGCACGTTCCGCCTGGTCAAGATGGTCGAGCACATGCGCGCCGGCATCGAGGCGCTGGGTGGCGAGTTCCGGTTCTCGAGCAGGGTGACCGATATCCAGGTCGAGGACGGCCACGTGCGCGGCGTCGTCCTCGCCAGCGGCGAGGAAATCCGTGCGGACCATGTGATCCTCGCGATTGGCCACAGCGCCCGCGATACGTTCGAGATGTTGCAGGCGCGCGGCATCTACATCGAGGCCAAGCCGTTCTCGATCGGCTGCCGCATCGAACATCCGCAGGGCCTGATCGACCGTGCGCGCTACGGCCCGAGTGCCGGCCATCCGCTGCTCGGCGCCGCCGACTACAAGCTCGTGCACCACGCCGGCAACGGGCGTTCGGTCTACAGCTTCTGCATGTGTCCCGGTGGCACCGTGGTCGCCGCCGCGTCGGAGCCGGGACGCGTGGTCACCAACGGCATGAGCCAGTATTCGCGCGACGAGCGCAACGCCAACAGCGCCATCGTGGTTGGCATCACCCCGGACGACTACCCGGGCGACCCGCTCGCCGGCATCGCCTTCCAGCGGCGCTGGGAAGAGCGCGCCTACGAGATGGGCGGATCGAACTACGCTGCGCCGGCACAACTGCTTGGCGACTTCATCGCCGGGCGCGCATCGACCGGGCTCGGCAACGTGATTCCCTCCTACAAGCCCGGCGTGCACCTGTGCGACCTGGCCAGCGCCCTGCCCGACTACGCACTGTCCGCGATGCGCGAAGCGATCCCGGCCTTCGGCAGGCAGATCCGCGGATTCGACCGCGACGATGCGGTTCTTACCGCGATCGAGACAAGAACCTCTTCGCCGATCCGCATCCGGCGCAATGACGAGGACCTGCAGAGTGTCAACACGCGGGGACTCTTCCCGGCCGGAGAAGGGGCCGGTTACGCCGGAGGCATCCTTTCAGCGGCCGTGGATGGCATCAGGGTGGCGGAGGCCGTGGCCACGAGCCTGTTGCGGGCACCGGTCCGCTGAAGGTGCGAGTGCGGGCCCCTGCGGCGCGCCGCCTTTCCGCAATTCAGTTGATGCCAGCGATCAGGTTGACGCTGAGGGCGACGATGACCACGTCGAAGAAGAACGCGATGATTCCGTGCATCAGGGCAATACGGCGAATGTGGCGGTCACTGATCGAGACGTCCGAGACCTGGAAGGTCATGCCGATCACGAACGAGAAATAGGCGAAGTCCCAGTAGTCCGGGGGAAGCGCGCCGGGGAACTCGAGTTTCTCCGTCCTGCCCTGGCCCTCCCAGTAGTGCCTGTGCGCGTAGTGCAAGGCGAACATCGTGTTCATGAACAGCCAGGACAGGACCAGGCTGGTCGCGGCAAGCCAGATTTCGACCAGGCCCCCACTTCGTGCGGCGTGCAGTTCGGCACCGAGCGCCAGCAGGACAACGGCTGACACTGCGATGCTGGTGAGCAGGAAGCTCCAGCCTCCGTTGTCCTCCGCAGCGGCTCGTCGGCGCATCGATTTCTCGTCGGAGTGAGAGAACATCCAGGCCGTTGCCAGCAGGAACATGGATACGCTGATGTCGAACGAAAGCAGGATGCCGAGGGTCATGCGGAACCCCAGAACCCGTGTGGCAACGAACAGCAGGCAGAAAACGATCGCCGAGACCATCAGGCGGGGGCGCGCCCGAATGCGGGCCGTTGCCCGATGCAGCAAGGATCTTCTGGTGGTTTTCGATGCGGTCATGGTCGTTGGTGCTACTCAATTCTACATTGCGCGATGGAAGGGCGGGTCAACGCGAGCATGGACCTTCGGGCGACGGGTTTGTTGCAAATCGTGCCTTGCGTCGAGCATGAGGCCGGGCTGCCCGCAGCCCTTTTCGACAAACAAGTAACAACGCATGAACGCGCGCGGGCGACGGGCCGCATTCGGCGCCGATCGCGTGCAGAATGAGCCGATCATTCGTACTGGATCCGGCGATGGCTGCAGAAGAGCAGAGCGAAAGTCCGCCCCCGGCCACCGGGCCCGCCGGGACAGGAACCGTGGCCGCGACCGCGGAAGCCGCGGCGGCTGCGTTGCCGCACTCCATCGAGAACGAACCGCGCCCTCCCGGCGCTGTTCTCAACCGCGCCGTTCGTGAATCCCAACTCGAGGTCAACGCAGGCATCCACAGGCTGCTGATCATCCTCGTCATCGGCGGCGGGCTTTACACCTGCTATTTCGCCAGCGAACTGATCCTGCCGATCCTGCTCGCTGCCTTCTTCGCGCTGCTGCTGAGCCCGATGATGAAGCGCCTGGCCAGCGGCTGGCTGCCGCGCTGGATTGCGGCGTTCCTGCTGATTTCATTGACCCTGGCTACGTTTGTCGGCATCGGCAATGCGCTGTATGCGCCGGCCGCCGAATGGGTCGGGCGCGCACCGCAGGTGGTGCGCAGCGTGACACCCAAGCTCAAGTCGCTGCTGCGGCCGATCGCCGAGGCGAACAAGATGGGCGAATCGCTGAGCGAGATCGCCGGGGAAAACAAGCCCGGCAAGCAGCAGGTGGTGGTGCAGGCGCCGGCCCGGCCCAGCCTGCTGACGACGACGCCGCGGGTGCTGGCCAGCGTGCTGGCCGTGGTCCTGCTGACCTACTTCTTCCTGCTGTATGGCGACAGCCTCTTGCGCCGTACCTTGCTGATGCGTTCCACCTGGGAAAAGAAACGCATCACGGTCGACATCGTGCGCTCGATCCAGGCCGACCTGTCGCGCTATTTCCTGACCGTCTGCTCGACGAGCATCGCGCTCGGGTGCGCCACCAGCGCCCTGCTCTGGGGCCTCGGTGTCGACTCGCCGCTGTTGTGGGGGGCGATGGCCGCCCTGCTCAATCTCACCCCCTACGTGGGACCGCTGGTCATGGCGGCCCTGCTCGCCCTTGTCGGGCTGTCGCAGTTTCCGAGTCTTGGTGCCGCGGCGCTGCCGGCTGCCGGCTATCTCGGCCTGCACCTGCTCGAGAGCCAGCTGGCCACGCCCCTTGCCCTGGGACGGACGATCAACCTCAATCCGCTGGCCATCATCCTCTGGCTGATGATCTGGGGCTGGATGTGGGGCATCCTCGGCCTGCTCCTCGCGGTGCCGATGCTGGTCTGCGTGAAGATCGTCTGCAGCCGGGTCGAGGGCTTGCAGGGCTGGGCGATAATGCTTGAGAAATGATCGGCAAATCCATGTTTTTGATGGATAACCGGGTGGCGATTCGACGCTCTTGCTGTGCCCCTGCGGTTGGCTGCGCGGCTGTCACGGCATTGAAATTCCTCTGACACAGACTGTGCGCTGCGGCGCATCGCCCTGCGATGCGCGCCAGCAGCCCGGGTGCCGAGAGGAAGACTGCCCGTTCCGGCCGCGCCTGGCGCATCGCTCATCGCCGGAAAGGCCGCTGCCCGGCAAAACGGAGCGAGACGTCTTCCGGGATACGTACTAAGATACGTACATTGATGTTCGCTGGACCGTTCCATGCTCTGGGCATGCCTGTATTTTCCCGAACTGCCGCTCGATGCCGTGCGACCGCAGGACTGCGCGCGCGAAGCGGCGGCCGTTCTTGTCGATGGGCCGCTGCGCAACCCGCGCGTGGTGCTGGCCAATGCGGCTGCACGTGCGGCGGGTATCCGCCATGGCCAGACCCTGGCTGCCGCGCGCGCCCTGCAACCCGATCTGCCTGGCTGGCGGCGGGATACCGAGGCGGAACGCCATCTGCTGACCCTGCTGGCCGACTGCGTGTATCGCTACAGTGCGGAAGTCAGCCTGGCCCGACCGCGCGCGCTGCTGGTCGAAGTCGGTGCCAGTCTCGGCCTGTTCGGCGGCTGGAGCAGCTTCGAGCGACGCCTGCGCCGGGATCTTGATGGCTGTGCCGTCGCCTATCGCCTCGTGGCGGCGCCGGTCGCCGCCGGTGCCCGCGTGCTGGCCGGCTCGCACGATGGCATCGCGCTCACTACACACCCTCAGTTGATCAATGCCCTTGGGGAAATATCCGTTGATAACTGCGGACTTGAGAGACAAACCTCAAGTAGTTTGATAGCCATGGGCCTGACCCGGCTCGGCCAGCTGTTTGGCTTGCCGCGGGCCGAACTGGCGCGCCGCATCGGGTCGGCTGCCCTGCTCCATCTCGACCGCATGCGCGGCCTGGCCCCCGAGGCCCTGGCCAGTTACCGGCCGCCGACCCGCTACGCGCGCCGCCTCGAATTCGACCATGCCATCGACACCGTGCAGGCCCTGCAGTTTCCGTTGCAGCGCATGCTGCGCGAGCTCGACCGGTTCCTGGTCACGCGCGATGGCGGCGTGCAGGCCTTCGACCTGGTTCTCGAACACGAGCATCAGGCGACCACGCGCATCACGGTCGGCCTGCTCGAGGCGCAGAGGGATGCCGGCATCCTTCTTGAACTGGCCCGCGCGCGCCTCGAGCGCATCGCCCTGGTCGCCCCGGTGCACGCCCTCAACGTGGTCGCCGACGACCTGCCCCTGTTGCGTCCGCTGCATGAGGACCTGTTCGAGACGGATCCGCGCGAGACGCTGGAATGGCCGATGCTGGTCGAGCGCCTGCGCGCGCGCCTCGGCGACGCGGCGATCCAGGGTTTTCTCGAGGTGGCCGATCATCGACCCGAGCGCGCCTGGCGCCTGTATCCACTGGGCAAGGCCGACCTGCGCAAGGCACCGCTGCCGGCAGCGCGGAAACCCGCGCACCAGTCCGCCCGTGTCCTGGCGCATGCCTTGCGCGGAGCACCGGCGCGCCCGTTGTGGCTGTTGCGCAAGGCGATCCCGCTGCGTCCGGCACCCTGGCGCATCCTGGTCGGGCCCGAGCGCATCGAAAGCGGCTGGTGGGACGATGCCGACCAGCGCCACGACTACTACATCGTGCAGACGCGCGAAGGCCAGCGTGCGTGGGCCTATGTCGCGACCGGCGAGACCGGCAACTGGATGCTGCAGGGATGGTTTGCCTGAAGCCCCCCTCCTATGCCGAGTTGCACGCGCTGAGCAACTTCAGTTTCCAGCGCGGGGCGTCGAGTGCGGAAGAACTGTTCGAACGCGCGGCCCGCCTCGGTTACCGCGCGCTCGCGATCACCGACGAATGCTCGCTGGCCGGAATCGTGCGCGCACTGGAGGCCTCCGAAGCGAGCGGCGTGGCCCTGATCGTCGGCACCGAAGTGCAACTCGACGACGGCCCGAAGCTGGTCCTGCTCGCGAGCACGCAGGCGGCCTACTCGGAACTCTGCCGGATCATCACGCTCGGGCGCCGGCGCAGCGCCAAGGGCGAGTACGAACTGAAACGGGCCGATGTCGAGGCCTTGCACGGGGACGTGCTGGTGCTGTGGCTGCCGGCGGGCTCTCCTGGCGGGAGATCGGAACAGCATGCAGGTACAGCGGATGTGCCTGCTGAGGGCCCGCGCAAGGTCCGCGCATCACGCTCCGCCCGTCCACCCTCGGCAACTGCTCCCTGCGTTGCTCTATCGAGTCCATCCCTGGACTCGTCATCCGCCTGCCGGCACCTTCTCCCGCCAGCGGGAGAAGGAAAAACAGATGATGTGCTCCCGCCAGCGGGAGAAGGAAAAACAGATGATGTGCTCCCGCCAGCGGGAGAAGGGAGAACAGAAGAATCTGCAACCACCCTCACCGTCATCCCGGCGCAGGCCGGGATCCAGCGTCCTGGTCTCGATCGGGAGCCGCGTTGCGACGCTGCAGGCGTGGAGAAGGAAAGTCACCGGGTCCCGGCCTGCGCCGGGACGACGGGCATGACGTTGCAGGCATCTCCTGAATGTGTGCGCAGCCCCGCGGGAGAATCGAGTGATCCCGAAGACGCGACCGCCGCCTGGATCGTCGAATGCTTTGGCGAGCCGCGCCTGGATCGCCGTCGAACTGCATCGTGGCGCCGATGATGTCGCGGCCCTCGCCCGTCTGCAGGCGCTCGGCCAACGCCATGACCTGCCCCTGGTCGCCAGCGGCGACGTGCACATGCATGCGCGCGGCCGGCGTGCACTGCAGGATGCGCTGACCGCGATCCGCCTTGGCTGCACCGTCGCCGAGGCCGGCCATGCGCTGTTCCCGAATGGCGAGCGCCATCTGCGCCGCATCGAGGATATTGCCTCGATCCATCCGCCCGCACTGCTCGAGGAAACCGCGCGCATCGCCGCGCGTTGCCGCTTCAACCTGCGCAATATCAGCTATGTCTATCCGCACGAACTGGTGCCCACCGACCTGAGCGCGATCGATCATCTGCGTGCACTCACGCTGGCCGGTGCGCGGCAACGCTGGCCGCGCGGTATCCCGCAGAAAGTCGCTGCCCAGCTCGAGCACGAGTTCGCCCTGGTCGAACAGCTCGGCTACGAACATTTCTTCCTTACCGTCCACGACATCGTCGCCTGGGCGCGCGCGCAACAGCCGCCGATCCTGTGCCAGGGACGCGGCTCCTCGGCCAATTCGGCGGTCTGCTATTGCCTCGGCATCACCGCCGTCGATCCCGAGCACGGCAACCTGCTGTTCGAGCGATTCCTTTCGATCGAACGCGACGAGCCGCCCGATATCGATGTCGATTTCGAACACGAGCGGCGCGAGGAAGTCCTGCAGTACGTGTTCAACAAGTACGGCCGCACGCGGGCGGCGCTGGCGGCGACCGTCATCCGTTACCGCGGCAAGAGCGCGGCGCGCGACATCGGTCGCGTGCTCGGCCTGGCCGAGGACCAGCTCGACCAGCTGAGCCAGGCGTATTCGCACACCAGCAGCGAGCTGCCGATCGCGGAATCCCTGCGCGAGCGCGGTTTCGATCCGCAGGCGCGGATCATGCAGCGCGTCGTGACCCTGGTCGCGCAGTTGCGCGGCTTCCCGCGGCACCTGTCCCAGCATGTCGGCGGCTTCATCATCTCCGAACATCCGCTGCATACCCTGGTGCCGGTCGAGAACGCGGCGATGGCCGACCGCACGATCATCCAGTGGGACAAGGACGATCTCGAATCGCTCAAGCTGCTCAAGGTCGATTGCCTCGCGCTGGGCATGCTGACCTGCCTGCGCAAGTGCTTCGACCTCGTGCGCATCCACGAAGGCAGGCACTACGAACTGGCCACCGTGCCGCAGGACGACGAGGACACCTACAGGATGATCCGCGCCGCCGACACGGTCGGCGTGTTCCAGATCGAATCGCGCGCACAGATGTCGATGCTGCCGCGCCTGCGTCCGGCCGTGTTCTACGACCTCGTCGTGCAGGTCGCGATCGTGCGTCCCGGCCCGATCCAGGGCGGCATGGTGCACCCCTACCTGCGCCGGCGGCAGAAGCTCGAGGCAATCGACTATCCGCAATCGGCCAGCGAGCGCGCCGCCGGCAAGGGCGAGTCGCGGGTCCGGGCCGTGCTCGAGCGCACGCTCGGCGTGCCGATCTTCCAGGAGCAGGTCATGAAACTGGTCGAGGTCGTGGCCGGCTTCACGCCCGGACAGGCCGACGAATTGCGTCGCGCGATGGCGGCATGGAAACGCAAGGGCGGCCTCGAGCCGTTCCGCGATCGCATTCGCGACGGCATGCTCGGCCTCGGTTACGAGGAGAGCTACTTCGAACGCATCTTCGAGCAGATCAAGGGCTTTGGCGAATACGGCTTTCCCGAATCGCACTCGGCGAGCTTCGCCCTGCTCGCCTATGCCTCGTCCTGGCTCAAGTGCCATTACCCGGCCGCCTTCACCTGCGCCCTGCTCAACTCGCTGCCGATGGGTTTCTACGGCCCCGCGCAACTGATCCGCGATGCGCAGCGCCACGGCGTGCGCGTGCTGCCGGTCGACGTGACCGTCAGCGTGTGGGATTGCACACTGGAAAGCCCGTCCAGGAGCGGGGTTCCTGCGGAAAATGCGGCATTCGCCCTGCGCCTCGGCTTCTCGCGCATCTCGGGTTTCTCCGCGGCGACCGCGCAGCGCATCGTCGAAGCGCGCAGCCAGGGTGCCTTTCGCGACATCGCCGATCTGGTCCATCGCGCCGGCCTGAATTCGGGCGAACGCGCGCGCCTGGCGGATGCCGATGCGCTGCGCGGCATCAGCGGCCACCGGCACCAGGCACGCTGGGACAGCGCCGGCGTCGATCAGCCGATCGCCGTGATCGCCGATGCGCCCTTGAACGAGGAATCGATCCAGTTGGCCGCACCGTCATTGCGCACGGATGTCATGAGCGACTATGCGAGCCAGGGCTTCACCCTGCGCCGGCACCCGCTCAGTTTCGCCCGCGAGGTGCTCGACCAGCGCCGCATGTTGCGCGCGCGCGATGTGCTCGGCAGCCGCAATGGCCGGCGCGTGCGCTGCGCCGGGCTGGTCACCGTGCGCCAGCGTCCCGGCACCGCCAAAGGCGTCACCTTCGTCACCCTCGAGGACGAAACCGGCATCCTCAATGTCATCGTCTGGGCCGCCCTGGCCAGCAGCCAGCGTCGCGTGCTGATCGAAAGCGCCATCCTCGGCGTCGAAGGCGAATTGCAGTCGAGCGAGGGCGTGCAGCACGTGATCGCCCATCGCCTGTTCAATCTCGATGCCCTGCTGCCCGAACTCGGCTCGCAGTCGCGGGATTTCCACTGACCGCATACGCCGCCAGCACGCCGCAGCGCACACGCAGCGGCGCAAATAGTGGCGTATAACGGTTTTCTGACGCCTGATGGGCGAGCGGAAATCCATTCCTGCCATGAACCTGCCGGCATCCGGACCTCCCAACCTGATTCCACGCGACGGCTGGAAGCTGCTTCCTTCCGACGCCCACTTCGTGCACCTCTACGAGGACGACAGGGAACTCGTCGATGGCGTCTGCGGGCATATCGGCAGCGGCCTGCTGGCCGGCGCGAAGGCAGTCATCATCGCAACGCCCGCACACCTGGCCATGATCGAAAGCTGCCTTGCCCACTGGGGAGTGGACCTCGACGCGGCGCGAAGCTGGAAGCAGTACGACACGCTCGATGCGGCCGAGACCCTCGATCGCTTCATGGTTGGCGAGAAACCGGATGAAGCACGCTTTCGCGCCGTCATCGAACCGCTGCTCTCGCGTTCGGGCAGCTACCCCCGCACGGTGGCCTTTGGCGAAATGGTCAACCTGCTCTGGCGCAACGGGCGGGACGAGGCGGCATTGGAGCTCGAGCGGCTCTGGAACATCGTTACGTCGCGCTACAACCTTTCCCTGCTGTGCGCCTACGATGCCAGTGATGCCGTCGCTGCCAACGAGGACAAGCTGCTTTCGAAAATCTGCGCGGCGCACTCGGCGGTCATCGCGCCGGCGCTCTGGCCGGCCTGAGCCCCGGCTTTCCCCCGCCATCGAAACTGCCCGAATTCCGCCATATGGCCGACCCGTCGCGGCCATGCACCTGGCTGAACATGGTTCCCGACCCGCCATCCACCTGTGCGGACTACGCGGTCACCCACCAACCACGACGGAAACTCCATGAAAACCAGCCTCCTGCTGCTCCTGATCGTCCCCTGCATGGCCCAGGCGCAGGCCGCGTCCACGCTGAAACCCTGCAGCGAACTGAAATCCGAAATCGCCGCCAAGATCGATGCGAACGGGGTCAAGGCCTATACGCTGACCATCCTGCCCGCGAATACCACGACGGATGACCGGATCGTCGGCAGTTGCGATGGCGGTACGCAGCGCATCGCCTATCGCCGGGCAACGGAACCGGCCGCATCGCCGCAGGGACTCGCCGCCGCATCAAGGTAGGCACGGCGGTGCATCGGGCCGCGCCTGCGCGGCTGGCTTGGGTTCAAGCCGCCTTGCGTTGCAGGCAGGTCCCAAGCGCATCGATGACGCGCTCGACACTGGCTGGATTGCTGCCTGCGCCCATCAGGCCGATGCGCCAGATCCTGCCGGCCAGTTCGCCGAGGCCTGCGCCGATCTCGATGTCGAATTCCGCCAGCAGGCGCTTGCGCACGATGGCCTCGTCGACGCCTTCCGGAACCATGACGGCGTTCAACTGGGGCAGCCGCGATTTTTCGGCAACGAGCAGTTCGAGCCCGATCGATTCCAGCCCCTTCTTCAGCAGCAGGTGATTCTCGCGGTGGCGGGCGAAGGCGGCGTCGAGGCCTTCTTCCTGCAGGATCAGCAGGGCCTCATGCAACCCGTACAACATGTTGATTGGTGCCGTGTGATGGTAGGCACGTGCACCGCTGCCTTGCCAGTAGCCCATGACCAGGCTCAGATCGAGGAACCAGCTCTGCACGGGCGTCTTGCGCGACTGCAGTACGCCAACGGCCCTTTCGCTGAAAGTGATCGGAGAGAGTCCGGGCGGCGCCGACAGGCACTTCTGCGACCCTGAATAGACGGCATCGGCTCCCCAGGCATCGACGAGCAGCGGAATGCCGCCGAGGCTGGTCACCGCATCGACGATGCTCAGGGCACCGTGCTCGCGGGCGAGCCGGCACAGCGCGGCGGCATCCGATTCGACGCCGGTCGAGGTTTCGGCGTGGACAAAGGCAAGCGCCTTGGCACCGGGATTGGCCTTCAGCGCAGCTTCGGCCTTTTCGAGGTCGACCGGCGTGCCGAATGCGTCATTGACCATGATCGGGATGGCTCCCATGCGCAGCACGTTCTCGCGCATGCGCCCGCCGAACACGCCGTTCTGGCAGACGATGACCTTCTCGCCCGGCTCGACCAGATTGACGAAGGCCGCTTCCATGCCGGCCGAGCCGGGAGCCGAAATCGGCACCGTCAGGGCGTTGCGGGTCTGGAAGGCGAAGCGCAGCAGGTCCTTGAGCTCGTCCATCATGCCGACGAAGCGCGGATCGAGATGGCCGATGGTCGGTCGCGCCAGCGCGTCGAGGACGCGCCGGGAAACCGGCGACGGGCCCGGGCCAAGCAGCAGGACGTCGGGTGGCTGGAAACTGGCCATGCAATCTTCCTCAGTGCGTGTGAACCGGAAAGTCTACCGCAGGAGCGCCCTTTTCCATCCGCGCGGCACATTCCAGTGCCAAGAGGAACGCCTCCGACAACTTCACCTTGCCGAACATTCCGTGCTGGGTTCCCGAGAGTACCCGCAGCATGAGCGTGCGCGCGCCCCATGTCCTGCCCAGAGGATGGAAGGCGAGGTCGCGCATCGCGGCCAGCAGGTCGCGTTCGGACTGGAACAGCGGCGTCAGCCAGCGGCTCCAGAACTGGTAGGCCGATACATGAGCGCGACGCGTAGCCTGGTAACTGGCCAGGGCCGCTTCGATCGACGCACCGCTGCGCAGCGCATCGCGCAATGCGAGGGCATCGAGCAGGGCCATGTTGACGCCCTGCCCCAGTTGCGGGCTCATCGCGTGCGCGGCGTCGCCGAGCAATGCCATGCGCCCGCGTTGCCAGCGGCGTGGAATCGCATCGCGGTAGCTGGCACGGCTGAGCTGGTCGCAGCTGCCCACGCCGGCGAGGCTCGCGTGCGCCTCGGGCCAGAGCGCGCGAATTTCCTCCAGCCACCGACCGACACCCGCTTTCGACCATGCCTCGAAACCTGAGGTCGGCAGGCTCCAGAAGAAACTGAGCCGTGGCACGGGATCACCGGGTCGCGAGCCAACCGGCAACAGGCCGATCATCCTGCGTGCGCGGACATAGCGCTGGCGCAACTCGTTCGGAAATGGCCAGTCACTCTGCGCAACGAGGCACCAGAGAGCTCCCCACGGGTACGGCCGGTCCAGGCGTGGTCTTCCGGCGAAGGCGCGCAGGTTCGAGGCCGCTCCGTCGGCGCAGAGCACCAGGTCGAACGGCCCGTGGCGTCGGCCCTGCGCGTCCCCGAGGCGACGCCCGTCTGCGCTGATCTCGGTGATGCGATGCGCGCTATGCAGCGCGACGGACGCAGGCACGGCGTCGGCAAGGATCGAGAACAAGGCGCCGCGCTGCATGCCGAGCCCGGCCATGTGCGGGTGCAACTGGCGGTAACGCATGTCCATCACGACCCGGCCGGATTCGCTTTCGCCGCACAGCCGATCGATGCGCTGGCCGAAATGCACGGCCGTGTCGAGCAGTTCCATTTGCCAGAGCACCTGCAGGCCCACCGGCTGCAGCAGGATGCCCGCACCAACCGGCCCCGGCCGTGCGGTTTGCTCGAAGACCTCGACGTGGTGGCCATCCCGCGCCAGCAGGATCGCAGCCGCCTGCCCCGCGGTCCCGTATCCGACGACCGCGACATGCATCGGCTTCATCGGCATGCGGGATTTCCCTGTGGCGGTCTTCCGGTCATTGCAGCCCCTGCTTTCGTGTCGGCGCCGTGCTGCCCGCCCTGCCGCAAAAGCGGGAGTTCCTGTGCACCGCCCGGTCCGGCAACGAGGATCAGACCGCGGCCAGGGCCTGTTCAAGATCTGCGATCAGGACATCCGCCTCTTCCAGGCCGATCGACAGGCGCACCAGGCTGAGCGGCATGGACGCGGCGCCGCGAATCGGCGCGTTGGGCGGGAAGACCGCGCATACCGGGAACGCCAGCGATTCGTAGCCACCCCATGAAACCGTCATCAGGAAGCGCTTCAGCGAATTGCAGAAGCGCTCGATGGCCGGCATCTCGTCCGTCGCCAGATCGATCGTCAGCAGGCCGCTGGATCCGCGCAGCTGCTGCCCGGTAAGCGCGAGCTGCGGATTCGACTGCGCACCCGGATGGTAGACGCGGCGGATCTTCGGATGCGACTCCGCGAATGCGAGGACCTTTCGCGTCGTTGCGGCGACACGTTCCATGCGCACGGCCAGCGTGCGCATGCCGCGGATCATCAGCCATGCATCGTGCGGCGAGAGGATGGAGCCGAAGGTCATGTAGGGTCCCTTGAATACCTCGCGCAGGATCACTTCGCTGCCACACAACATGCCGGCGACGACGTCGCTGTGCCCGTTGAGGTACTTGGTCGCCGAATGCACGACCAGATCGATGCCAAGGGCGATCGGCGACTGGTTCAGTGGCGTCGCGAAACTGTTGTCGCAAAGAGTGCGGATATCGTGCGTCCGCGCCAGTTCCGCCACCGCGGCCAGGTCCTGCTGCTCGAAGGTCATCGAATTGGGGCTTTCGAGGACGATCAGGCGGGTTTGCGGCTTGATCGCCCCGGCGAAATTGGCCGTGTCGGTGCCATCGACGAAGCTCGTGTCGACGCCGAACTTCGGCAGCAGGTCGCGCAGCAGGGCACGCGTCCAGCTGTAGGGCTTGGCGACGCAGACGACGTGATCGCCCTGGCGCACGCTGGCGAAGACCGCCGCCGCAACGGCGGCCGCGCCGCTGCCGAATGCCAGGCAGTCTTCGGCACCTTCCAGGGCGGCGACTTTCTTGCGCAGGATCGACACCGTCGGATTGTTGCCGCGCGTGTACATATGCTCGGCGAACTCATCGGCGAATCCCGCGCGCATCGCCTGCACGCTCGGGAACGCGAAGATGGATGACTGCACGATCGGCGGCACGACGGCGCCGTTATAGGACTCGCGCTCCTCGCCGAGGTGGTTGAGGATGTAGCTGAGGTCCATGCGGACTTCTACTGGCGCTGCAGTTCGGCCATGCAGCGTCGCGTCTCGGCGGCGATCTGCGGATCGTTGAGCGCCATGTGCAGGGTGGCCTTGACCAGGCCCAGCTTGTTGCCGCAGTCGAAACGCGTGCCTTCGAACCGATAGGCCAGCACGGGTTTTTCGTGGAGCAGCGCCTCGATCGCATCGGTCAACTGGATTTCCCCGCCGGCCCCGGGCGTGGTCTTTTCCAGGAGCCCGAAAATACGGCCGGGGAGCACGTAGCGGCCGACGATGGCAAGGTTCGAAGGCGCCACGTCGGGCTTCGGCTTCTCCACGACCAGGCGGATGCGCGCGGCACGCTCGGAAATCGGCTCCGCATCGACGATGCCGTACTTGCCGGTGTCTTCCCGCGGCACTTCTTCCACGGCGAGGACGCCGGCATCCTCGCGCACGGCGACCTCGTTCATCTGGCGCAGGGCGCCGGGGCGGCCCGATCCCGGATTGCCGTTCCAGATGAGGTCGTCGGCCAGTACCACGCCGAAAGGCTCGTCTCCGACAACCGGCTTCGCGCAAAGCACGGCGTGGCCGAGGCCCAGCGCTTCGGGCTGGGTCACGAATACGCAGCGCACATTCCTTGGCAAGGTGCCCTGGACCAGCGCCAGCAGCTCGTCCTTGCCGGACTGGGCCAGCTTGCTTTCGAGTTCGTAGGCCTTGTCGAAATAATCGGCGATGGCGTGCTTGTAGCGGTTGGTGACGAAGATCAGCGTATCGGCACCGGCATCGACAGCCTCGTCGACCGCGTACTGGATCAGTGGCCGGTCCAGTACAGGCAGCATTTCCTTGGCAACCACCTTGGTCGCGGGCAGGAAGCGCGTGCCGAGTCCGGCTACCGGAAAAACAACCTTGCGCAATCGGCCGTGGCTCATCGAATCGTTCTCTTGGCGGGAATCAGGAGGGGCGTGCGGCAAACGGGATCACGGTCGCCGGTTCATCGGTGCCGCGCGACTCGAACTCGGGCAGCAACTGGTCGAGGATGCGCCGCAACAGGACTTCGTCGTAGTCGCGCACGGCGAGCTCGGCCTGCTGCATCTGCAGGGTCAGCAGGCTCCAGGCCATGCTGCGCGGCTGGGCGAGATAGATCTTGGCGTGCGTGGTCGCCTGGTAGTTCTCGAGCGGATGGAACAGTTCCTCGAACAGCTTCTCGCCCGCGCGCAGGCCGGTGAAGGCAATCTCGACGTCGCGCCCGGGCTGCTTGCCGGCAAGCAGGATCATCTGCTCGGCCAGATAGGCGATCTTGACCGGCTCGCCCATGTCGAGGGCGAAGATCTCGCCGCCATTGCCGAGCACCGCCGCCTGCAGGATCAGCTGGCAGGCCTCGGGAATGGTCATGAAATAGCGGGTGATTTCCGGATGGGTGACGGTCACCGGTCCACCGGCGCGGATCTGTTCACGGAACAGCGGAACGACGGACCCTGCGGAATCGAGCACGTTGCCGAAACGGACCGTGATGAAGCGCGTCTTCGATTGCGCCGCGAAGTTCTGGCAGTAGATTTCGGCCGCGCGCTTGCAGGCCCCCATGATGCTGCTCGGATTGACCGCCTTGTCGGTGGAGATCAGGACGAAGCATTCGACGCCGTGGCGATCCGCCGCCTGGGCTACCGTGTGCGTGCCGAGCACGTTGTTGCGGAAGGCCTCGCGTAACTGTTCCTGCAACAGGGGGACGTGCTTGTAGGCAGCGGCGTGGAAGACGACCTGCGGCCGTGCCGTCGCGAAGGCCCTCTCGCAACCGCTCAGGTCTCCGCAATCGCCGATCCTGGCATCGAGCAGCAGGTCGGGGAATTCGCGGCGCAATTCCTGTTCGATCCGATACAGGTTGTATTCGGAAATCTCGAGGATGGTCAACGACGACGCGCCGAGCCGGGCGACCTGACGGCAGAGCTCCGAACCGATCGAGCCGCCACCGCCGGTGACCAGTACGCGCTTGCCGGAAATGCCGGTGCGGATCGATGTCCAGTCGAGCTGTACCTGTTCGCGGCCGAGCAGGTCCTCGATGGCGACCTCCTTCAGTTCGCCGAAGCTCGATCGTCCGGCGACGACGTCGGCGAGGCGCGGCATGGTGCGGAACGGCAGGCCGGTCTGTTCGCAGAAGCCGACCACGCGCTGCATCTGCACGCTGGTCGCCGAGGGCATCGCGATCAGCAGCATCTGCGCGGCGGTTTCGCGGGCCAGTTGCGGCAGCTGCTCGAGTGTTCCGAGCACCGGGACGCCGTGGATGCGCGCACCGCGGATCTGGCTGTTGTCGTCGAGGATGCCGACCAGCCGATAGCGGTTCTCGCGCACCAGCCCGCGCACGAGGGTGTCTCCTGCGCGTCCGGCGCCGAGCACGAGGACGCGCATGGCCGGAGAACGCGAAAGGAAATCGAGGCGGCTGTCCTTCCAGTAGCGGTAGGCCAGTCTTGGAAAGCCGAGCAGCACGGCCAGCGTGGGCGTGTAGATCAGCAGCACCGTGCGCGGCACCGTGGCGAGGCGGTTGTAGAGGAACAGGGTGACCGCGATGGCCAAGGCCCCGAGCGTTGCCGCGCGCAGGATGTTCCACAGGTCAGGCAGGCTGGCGAAGCGCCACAATCCCTTGTACAGCCCGGTGATCCAGAAGATGACGCCCTGCGCGGCGAGGACGAGGCAGACCTCGGGACCGAACAGCCCGAGGTCCGGGCGCACGGATTCGAACGACCAGCGGATCGAGGTGATGGCCGTCCACGCCAGCCACACCATGGCCAGGTCGTGCACGACGACGGCAAGGCGCGGATGGATCTTGGCGATGATTCGATTTATCACGACGACCTCGACCGGTGCGACCGGCACACACGCAGGCAAAGACGTTTGCCGCAGACCCAGGTAACGGCGCCCAACGCATACACGGCGAGGAGGGCTCCACTGCCCGCGGTCGGCACGGGCATGGCGGCCGGGTTGCCCTCAGGCACCGTGGCTGTTCGCAGGCTCCAGTAGATCATGGGCAATACCACCACCAGGTTCCACGCCATGTAGAGGCCAACGACCTGCACATGGCTCATGCCGCAGCGAACAAGCCACTGATACAGATGCTCGCGGTGTGCACTATACCAACGCCGGCCACCGAACATGCGTGAAAGCAGTGTCGCCGTACTGTCGACAACAAAGGCGGAACAGGCGATGAACCCGATCCAGAATGCCGACGGCACCGCGCTCATCTGCCAGAACACCGCGACGGCGATAAGCAGGCCGAGGACGCCACTGCCGACATCGCCCATGAAGATGCGGGCGCGCGGGAAATTGAAAGGCAGGAAACCCAGGGTGGCCGCCGCGAACAGTCCGATCGACCGGGCCACGTCGATCCGTCCGGCCCGGTGGCAGATCCAGGCAAGCACGCAGAACACGAACAGGGCCTGCATGGCGAGCAGCCCGTCGATGCCGTCCATGAAATTGTGCAGGTTGATCGACCAGACCAGGGCCACCACGCAGATCAGCCAGGCCAGCAGCAGCCAGGGTGCGGCCGGATTGGCGGAAATCTCGCCAAAGACAACGAGCAGGGCTGGCGTGCCGAGCACGACCGCAGCGGCGCCATGGGCGGTGATGCGCCAGCGCGCGGCCAGTCCGCGGTGGTCGTCGATCCAGCCAACAAGTGCGACCAGGGTGATCGCCCCGAGAAGCATCAACGAAGTCCGGTAGCCCTCTCCGCCCGCTCCTGCCCCGAAGACGGCCAACAACCCCAGGATCACCGCCAGCACGATACCGATGCCACCACCCCGCGGCGTTGGCACGGCATGCGAACGCCGCTGTCCGGGGTGATCGATCATCCGGCGCGAATGCGCGTAACGGATGCTCACCCCGGTGATTATCGCGGACGTGGCCGTGGCGGCCATCAGGATCACGCTCCACGGGAACTGTGGCCAGGACAGCACGGCGGCCCTACTCGCCGACGACGCTGTGGATCGGCCGGATCGTGCTCCAGTTCTTGCAGCTCGGACACTGCCAATGATGCGCCTTGGCGCCGAATCCGCAGCGCGTGCAGCGATACATGGCCTGCCCTTCGAGCAGTTTGCGGGTCAGGTCGCGCTGGATCAGCAGGCTCTCGCGGGCATCGCCCTGGGCCGTATGCAGGTTGGCATCGATCAGCGCCATCAGGGCACGCACCGAGGGGCGCTGGTGCAATTGCCGGGTGAGGAATTCGACCGCCGCCTTTTCGCCCTTGGTGCGCGTGTACAGCTTGGCCAGGGCCAGCACCGGCGACACGCCCTGGTGCCGCTCCGTCATGCGCAGCAGGAATTCCTCGGCGCGCTGCATGCTTTGCGCCCTGGCGTAACAGTCGAGCAGTGGCGACAGGATTTCCGGCACATAATCGACATCACGCTCGGCGACATGTTCGAAAGCATCGATGGCGGCCTGGAAATTCCCGCTCGCGGATTCGATGTGGCCGAGGATCATGCTTGCCCTGACGCAATCGTCCTCCGCGGCCACGGCCGCATCGAGGCAGGCCCGCGCCTCGTCCCAGGCGCCTCGTCCCCGTGCCTGCTCGGCCAGCTCGCAATGGAACTGCGCGATGATCGCACCCTGCGATTCGCCGGTGGCCGCCTGCAGCCGGGTCGCGTTGTCGATGGCCTTGTTCCAGTCGCGCTCGTGCTGGTAGATCGAGACGAGATGGGTCAGGGCCGATGACGCCAGGGCATCCATTGCCACCAGGTCGGTGAACAGGGTTTCGGCGCGGTCGAGCAGTCCCGCGCGCATGTAGTCCTCGCCCAGTTCAAGCAGCGCGACGGTCTTTTCCTCATCGGTAAGGCTGGTGCGCGCGATCAGGTTCTGGTGCACGCGTATCGCGCGATCCACTTCGCCGCGGCGACGGAACAGGTTGCCCAGGGCGAGGTGGGTTTCCACCGTATCGCGGTTGTATTCGGCGAGCTTGAGGAACACCTCGATGGCCTTGTCCTGCTGCTCATTGAGCAGGTAGTTCAGGCCGCGGAAGTAGTTGCTCGACAGTTCGCTGACCCGCGCGCCGGATGTGCGTTCACTGCCTCGACGGGCGACGTACCAGCCGGAAAAGGCCGCGATCGGCAACAACAGGAAGAACAGGGAAAGTTCGCTCATGCGTCCGCAGAAGCCTTGTCCCGGGCTGCGATGCTGGTCTGCTCCGCCCTCGATTCGCGCAGGAGGCGATTGCTGGTGCGCAACTCGCGGCGCAGGCGACGCACATGCAGGAGCCAGACCAGAAGTCCCCCGAGCACCCAGCCCATCAGCAGGGCTGCAAGAAGCGCCGCGCCTTTCGGCACGAGGAATTCGGTCACGTAAAGATCGAACGCGATGCGTTCAGAATTGAGTGCGCCAAAGGTGGCGCCGAATACGATGGACAGCAGGATCAACACCACCACGCCAAGTCGCATGGCCGACCTCTCCAGGGGACGATCGCCGCGAGGCGATCGAAAGGCAATCAGTGGGCGCTGTCGGATGGAACGGCGTGCTTGCTCCCGTTCACCCGTTCACGCAGTTCCTTGCCGGGTTTGAAGTGTGGCACATGTTTGCCGGGCAAGGCGACCGCGTCGCCGGTCTTCGGGTTGCGACCCATGCGCGGCGGACGGAAGTGCAGGGAAAAGCTGCCGAATCCGCGAATCTCGATGCGTTCGCCATTGGCCAGGGAATGCGTCATCTGTTCGAGCATGCTCTTCACGGCCAACTCGACGTCGTTGGAAGCCAGATGCTGCTGGCGGGCGGAGAGTGCTTCGATCAATTCGGATTTGGTCATCGCCTGAGGCACGCTGGACGGGATAAAAAAGTGCCCACCACCGCCGTGGTGGGCACCGTCAGATCGATGATCGGCTGCCTATCTTGCCGACCATCCCGCATCACTCGCGGTTGAACTTCTCTTTCAGCAAGGCGCCGAGCTGCGTGGTTGCGCCGGTCGAACCCTGGTAATCGTCGAGCACGGACTGCAGTTCTTCCTCGTCCTTGGCGCGAATCGAAAGCTGCAGCACGCGGCCCTTGCGATCCATGCCGATGAACTTGGCTTCGACCGGATCGCCGACCTTGAAGTGCTGGGTGGCATCGTCGACGCGCTCCTTGGCGATGTCGTTGGCGCGAAGATATCCTTCGATGCCCTCGCCGATATCGACGGTTACGCCGCGCGCGTCGACTTCCTTGACCGTGCCGTTGAGGATGCTGCCGCGCGGATTGTTCGCCATGAACTGGCCGAACGGATCCTGCTCGAGCTGCTTGATGCCCAGCGAAATGCGCTCGCGCTCCGGATCGACGGCAAGCACGACGGCTTCGATGTCGTCGCCCTTCTTGAAGTTGCGCACGAGATCTTCGCCAGCCGCCGCCCACGAGATGTCGGACAGGTGGACCAGGCCATCGATGCCGCCGTCCAGGCCGATGAAGATGCCGAAGTCGGTGATCGACTTGATCTGGCCGGACACCTTGTCGTTCTTCTTGTAGATCGCGGCAAACGCTTCCCACGGGTTGGCGCGGGTCTGCTTGATGCCGAGCGAGATGCGGCGACGCTCTTCATCGACGTCGAGGACCATGACTTCGACGTCATCGCCAACCTGCACGACCTTGGCCGGATTGACGTTCTTGTTGGTCCAGTCCATTTCGGAAACGTGCACGAGGCCTTCGACGCCCGGCTCGAGTTCCACGAAGCAGCCGTAATCGGTGACGTTGGAGACCTTGCCGACCGCCTTGGTGCCGCTCGGGTAACGGCGGCTGATGGCGACCCAGGGATCCTCGCCGAGCTGCTTGAGGCCGAGGCTGACGCGGTTGCGCTCGCGATCGAACTTGAGCACGCGGACGTCGAGCTCGTCGCCGACGTTGACCACTTCGCTCGGATGGCGCACGCGCTTCCAGGCCATGTCGGTGATGTGCAGCAGGCCGTCGATGCCGCCGAGGTCGACGAATGCGCCGTAATCGGTGAGGTTCTTGACGACGCCCTTGACCACGGCGTTTTCCTGCAGGCGATCGAGCAGCTGCTCGCGCTCGACGCTGAATTCGCTCTCGACCACGGCGCGACGCGAAACCACCACGTTGTTGCGCTTGCGGTCGAGCTTGATGATCTTGAACTCGAGTTCCTTGCCTTCGAGATACGACGGGTCGCGCACCGGGCGCACGTCGACGAGGGAACCGGGCAGGAACGCGCGGACATCCTTGATGTCGACGGTGAATCCGCCCTTGACCTTGCCGGAGATGCGGCCGACAACGCTTTCGTTCTTCGAATGGGTCTCTTCGAGTTCGTCCCACACGAGCGAGCGCTTGGCTTTCTCGCGCGAGAGCATGGTCTCGCCGAATCCGTTCTCGATGGAGTCGAGGGCAACCTTGACCTCGTCGCCTACGTCAATTTCCAGCTCGCCCGCTTCGTTGCGGAACTGCTCGATGGGAACAATGCCCTCGGACTTGAGCCCGGCATTGATGACGACGACATCGGAACGTATTTCCACAACGGTGCCAAGGACGATGGATCCCGGCTTGAGGTTGGCGATCGACTGGCTCTGCTCGAACATCTCGGCAAAGCTTTCGGTCATCGCGGTTTCGGCAACACTTGCATTCATGTGATTTTCCAGAGGAGACAACAGACCGTAACCGTTGCGTGGCACGCTGGCGCACGCGATGAGGATCGGCCCACCTGTCGAGGGCATGTTGGACACGCCATTGAATTAACCGACGCCTGCGCGCCGGACCGTTTTTCCCTTTCGCACGCCTTCAGGCGGGACGAACCACCGAGAGCACGGCGGCGACCACGCCATCGACCGGAATACCTGTGGTATCGATCGTCAACGCATCGTCCGCTGGTCTGAGCGGCGCCACGGTCCTCGCGGCATCGCGCTCGTCGCGCGCCTGGATCTCGCGCAAAAGGGCGGCAAGGGTAACATTCAACCCCTTATCCTTCAACTGCTTATAGCGCCTTCGGGCGCGTTCATCGGCGCTGGCCGTGAGGAAGACCTTGTAGGCGGCGTCGGGGAAGATGACGGTGCCCATGTCGCGGCCGTCGGCAACCAGCCCCGGGGCCTTGCGAAAGTCGCGCTGCTTCTCGAAAAGCGCCGTGCGGACCCCCGGAAACGCCGCTATGGCGGACGCTGCGGCGCCGGCCGTCTCGGTGCGCAGTTCGTCGGTGGCGTCGTGGCCGTTGACGATGACCAGCGTCTCACCCCCCTTGTCTGGACTGCGAAACCGGATTTTCGTTGTTTCCGCGCAACGCGTGACCGCTTCGGCGTCGGACAGGTCGAGCCCGGCGACCCCCGCCGCATAGCCGACCGCCCGGTACAGGGCGCCGGAATCGAGCAGGTGCCAGCCGAGGCGATCGGCCACGATCTGGCTGATCGTGCCCTTGCCCGAGCCGGAGGGGCCATCGATGGTCAGTACCGGAACTGTCTTGGGCATGGCGCTCTGCCGGGAGAAATCGTCCGCGGATTGTAGCGTCGTGATGGCGTGCGTGCCGAGCGTGCTCAGTCCGCGTCGGCGGCACTCCGCAATTCCATTCCGCAGCCCCGCGCCAGTTCGGCGAATCCTGGAAACGAGGTCGCCACGTTCGCGCAATCGTCGATCCGGACCGGTCCCGTGGCGACCTGCCCGGCCACCGCAAAGCTCATGGCGATGCGATGGTCGGCGGCACTGTCGATGCGGCCACGGCCGATCGTACCTCCCTGGATGGTCGCCCCATCGGCCTGCTCGCTGATGCGGATGCCGAGCGACTCCAGGCCCCGCGCCATCGCGGCAATGCGGTCCGATTCCTTGACCCGCAGTTCGGCTGCGCCGGAAATCCGCGTCGTTCCGCTGGCGGCGGCTGCGGCAACGAAAAGGATCGGGAATTCGTCGATCATGTCCGGCACGAGTTCCTGCGGCACGTCGATTCCATGCAGCGGCGCGAAGCGCACACGCAGGTCGGCGACGGCCTCGCCACCCTGCTGCGTCGGATTCAATTCGACGATGTCGGCGCCCATCATGCGCAGTGCCGCAAGCAGGCCGGTGCGCCGCGGATTGATCCCCACCGAGCGCAACACGAGATCGGAACCGGGGATGATGCTGGCCGCCACGAGGAAGAAGGCAGCCGAGGAAAAATCCGCCGGCACCACCACGTCGGTCGCGGTCAGGCGATGCCCGCCGCTGAGTCGGGCCCAGCCCGGGCCGTATTCGATCGGCCATCCAAACGCCGCCAGCATGCGCTCGCTGTAGTCTCGCGTCGGATGTGCCTCGCGCACCTCGCTGACGCCGCTGGCGTACAAGCCGGCCAGCAGGACGGCCGACTTGACCTGGGCGCTGGCGACCGCCGGCGCGTAGTCGATCCCGTGCAGCACACGTCCGCCGCGGATATGCAAAGGTGGCAGGTCGCCAGCCTGCGATTCGATCCGCGCACCCATGCGCAGCAAAGGTTCGATGATGCGCCGCATCGGCCGGCGCGACAGCGAGGCATCGCCGACCAGCACGCTGTCGAATGCCTGCCCTGCGAGCAGCCCGGCGAGCAGGCGCATGCCGGTTCCGGCATTGCCGCAATCAATCGGAGCGCGCGGTGCCCTGAGGCCATCCAGCCCGACGCCGTGGACGATGCGCCGCGAGGCGGAAGGCGTCTCGATTCGCACGCCCATGGCGGCGAAGGCCGAGGCCGTTGCGCGGGTGTCCTCGCCCTCGAGGAAGCCCTCGACGGTGGATGTTCCGTCGGCGAGGGCGGCGAACATGACCGCACGATGGGACACCGACTTGTCGCCGGGAACGAGCAGTTCGCCCTGCAACGGGCCGGCGCGGGAACTCGTCCAGCTGATCGCTGCGCTCATGGCAGCGCGGCGAGCAGGCGCTCGTTCTCGGCACGCGTTCCGAGGCTGATGCGCAACGTGTGACCCAGCCCGTAGCCGCCCATCGGGCGCACGATGACGCCTCGATCGAACAACCTGTCCTGCAGTTCGCCGGCATCCCGGCCGAGGTCGACGAGGAGGAAATTGGTCTGCGACGGCAGGACCCGATAGCCGCGACTGCGCAGTTCATCGTTGAGCCAGGCGCGTTCGTCGCGCGTCCAGCGGCGTACCTTTTCGAGATGCTCGGTATCGCGCAGGGCAGCCTCGGCCGCGGCCAGCGCCAGGCTGTTGACGTTGAAGGATTCGCGCAAGCGCTCGATCACGCCGACCACGTCCGGATGGGCAAGCAGGTAACCGACACGCAGGCCGGCCAGTGCATACGCCTTGGAGAACGTACGCGTGACGACGAGGCGGTCATGCCGGTCGAGCAGCCTCGCTGCGCCGCCCAGGCCCGGCACATCGACGAACTCGTGATAGGCCTCGTCGACCACGACCAGGCACGATTGCGGCACGCGCGAGAGGAATTCTTCCAGTTGTGCATCGCTGAACCAGGTACCGGTCGGGTTGTTCGGGTTGGCCAGGTAGACGAGGCGGGTGTCATCCCGGAGCGCCGCGGCGATGGCCTCGAGGTCGTGGCCATAGGGTGCCGTCGGGTGGTCCGCCGGAAGTGCCCTTGCGCGGATGGCGTTCGCCCCGGACGCGGCCGCGGCAATCGCGAATACGGCGAAGCCGAATTCGGAATACACCACCGAAGTCCGGTCATCGGCAAAGCACTGGGCGAGCAGCATCAGCAATTCATGCGAGCCGTTGCCGAGCGCGATGCGGCTGCCATCGACATGCAGCCTTGCGGCAAGGGCGTGCTTGAGCGCGCCGCCGTGGGGATCCGGATAGCGGAAGACCTCGGCGAGGGATGCCTCGAGGGCAGCCAGCGCCTGCGGACTCGGACCGAGCACGGTTTCGTTGGAGCCGAGCTCGGCCAATTGCGCACCGAAGTGCTGGCGCAGTGCGGGCAGGTCGTGGCCCGGATCGTAGGCGCGCAGTGCTCGCGTCGCGCCATTGGCAAGGCTTGCGGCATCGAAACTCACGGCACGGCGACCGGGTACGAGCCAAGGATCTTGACCTGGGCGGCATGCGCATCGAGCTCGCCGAGCGCCTTCTGCATCGGCTCGTCTTCGACATGGCCGGCGAGGTCGATGAAGAACGCATATTCCCACTTGGCCTGGTGCGATGGCCGCGATTCGATGCGGTTCATCGTGATGCCGTGCCTGGCGAATGGACTCAGTACGTTGAACAGCGCGCCGGGCTGGTCCTTGATGAAGACCAGCACCGACGTGCGGTCGTGCCCCGACGGCGGGAAAATCTGCCGGCCGAGCACGAGGAAGCGCGTCGTGTTGTCTGCATGGTCCTCGATCGGACCCATGATGACCTTCTTCAGGCCATAGACCAGCCCGGCCGACTCGCCGGCGATGGCCGCGGCGTCGTCGGCATTGCGTGCCCGGCGCGCACCTTCGGCATTGCTCGATACCGGCAGCTTCTCGACATCGGGCAGGTTGCCGCGCAACCAGGCCTGGGTCTGCGCGAACGACTGCGGATGCGAATAGATGCGCTCGATATCCTCGATGCGGCCGCTGCGCGAGAGCAGGTACTGGTGCACGCGCAGCTCGACTTCCCCGCAGATCTTGAGGTTCGAGGTCAGGAACATGTCGAGGGTGATCTGGATCGTGCCCTGCCCCGAATTCTCCACCGGCACCACGCCGAAGTCGGCGCCGCCGTTGTCGACTTCCTGGAAGACCTCCTCGATGCTGGCCAGCGGCAGCCCATGCGCCGAGCGGCCGAAATGCTTGAGCACCGCCTGCTGGCTGAACGTGCCTTCGGGGCCGAGGAAGCCGATCTTCAGCGGCTCCTGCTGGGCGAGGCAGGCCGACATGATCTCGCGAAAGACGTGCACGAGGACTTCATCGTTGAGCGGCCCCTCGTTGCGGTCGACGACCATGCGCAACACCTGCGCTTCACGCTCCGGGCGGTAGTAGTCAACCGCCGCGGCCAGTGGTCCCTTGGCCAGGCCCACCTGGTGCGCCCAGCGCGCGCGCTCCGCGATCAGCTCCTGGATGGCGCGGTCGATGCCATCGATGCGCTCGCGCACGCGGGCGAGATCCGATGGCTGGGGTGACGACTCGATGTCATTGCTCATAGGTGACCATTCCATTCGGATCCGGATGATTCGGGCAGGCGGCCTGGTCCGCAGGCTCAGCCGTGACGACCGGCGAAGTCGCGCATGAACGCGACCAGGGTCTGCACCGCCTGCATGGGTACCGCGTTGTAGATCGATGCGCGCATTCCGCCCAGGGCGCGATGCCCCTTGAGGCCGATCAGTCCGGCCTCGGCGGCCTCCGCCAGGAACGGCGCATCGAGTTCCGCACGCGGCAGGAAGAACGGCACGTTCATCCAGGACCGCGCCGGACGCTCTACGGGATTGGAATAGAAACCCGAGTCGTCGATGGCCGCATACAGCAGGTCGGCCTTGGCCCGGTTGAGCCGGCCCATTTCGGCCAGGCCACCCTGGCGCTTGAGCCATTTGAAGACAAGCGATGCGAGATACCAGCCAAAGGTGTTGGGCGTGTTGAACAGCGAATGGCTGGCCGCATGTTCGGCGTAATTGAAGATCTTCGCGATCGAATCCGGGCAGCGCTCGAGCAGGTCGTCGCGCACGATCAGCACGACCAGGCCCGAGGCGCCGATGTTCTTCTGCGCTCCGGCATAGATCATCGCGAAGCGCGACACATCCAGCGGCCTGGAAAGGATGTCCGAGGACATGTCGGCGATCAGGGGCACCTGTCCGACATCCGGGACGTCCTGGAACTCGACGCCGTGGATCGTTTCGTTCGGCGTGTAGTGGACGAAACTGGCGCGAGGGTCGAGGTCCCAGGAATCGCGCGCGGGAATCCGCGTGTAGCGGGAGTCGACCGATGTCGCCGCCGTCCTCGCCCGCACATAGGGCGCTGCTTCCCGGATCGCCTTTTCGCCCCAGGCACCGGTTACGACGTAATCGGCAACCTGGTCGGGACGCGCGAAGTTCATCGGGATCTGGGCGAAATGCTGGGTCGCGCCGCCCTGCAGGAAGAGCACGCGGTAATTCGCGGGAATTCCCATCAGCTCGCGCAGGTCCTGTTCGGACTCTTCGGCCAGGGCCATGAAATCCCGGCCCCGGTGGCTGAGTTCCATGACCGACGCACCGGTCCGGCCCCATTCGAGCAGCTCGGATTGGGCCTGGCGCAGCACTTCCTCGGGCAGCGCCGCAGGGCCGGCGCTGAAGTTGCAACCTCGAGTCACGGAATCGTCCTCATCAAGACATGGGCATAGGCCGGGAGAATCACGCAGATGGCGGGTAAACCCGCACGGCAACAGTATGTCGCAATGCAGCATGTCTGCAAGTGGGTGTTGCGCCCGCTCCTGGCGACCCTGGCCGTTGCTCGATCCCCGGCTGGAACAGGCGCCGTTGCTGGCGGCGCATGCCGGGCCTGTTCGCCTTTTCCATAGCCTGTGTCCACCTCCCGATCCGACTGGTCGTGGATCCCTGCGGATTCCGGAGGCAGGTCCTGCCCGCGATTGCGAGGAAGCCTTTCGTCACGGGATGGTTGCGCTGGCCGCCACTTCGACGAAAGCGATGCTGCGCCGGCTCGGACGCCGACGTCCGCCGCTGCACCGGCTGATCTGCCTGGGCAAAATGCCCGCGGCCCTGCCCTATCCCTGGCAGGTCAGGCACGCCGGGACCATCGCGCTTATCCAACCGGTCGTTTGTGCGTCGATGCAGGCCCTGCCGATGCGGGCGCGATTGCCGGATTGGCTGGGCGGTCGCAATCGTGCCGGCCGCGCCGCGCGGGACGGATCAGCCCGCAAGGCTCATGCCGCTCAGTAATTGCCGAACCAGAGGAGTCCGGCGATGCCGAGGCCGATCAGCGCCGCCGCTGCGATCAGCCACCAGACGCCGGAGCCGCCATCGTCGGCGACGGGCTCGACCGGATCGATCATCTGGATCGCATCGAGGGTCTGGGTGATTGCCGGCGCCATGCTCGCCGGCGTCGGCATGCTCTGGCCACGGGCGGGGTAGCCGGGCGCCTCGAGCACGAAGCGGTTTCGACCGAATGAAATCTGGTCGCCCGGATGCAGCACGGCGTTCCGGAGCTGGACGCCGTTGACCTCGGTCCCGTTCGCTGAGCCGAGGTCGCGCAGGTAGATGGCGTCGTCGGTGGCATCGATTGCCACATGCCGTTCGGACATGCCCGGTTCGTCGAGGTCGAGTCCGCTGCTGCGGTTTCCGATGAGGAGTCGTTCGGCAACACTTATGGTCTTGCCGAAATGGGCCCCGGATACTCCGCGCAGGACGACGCGGGGCAATTCAGTCGCCTTGCCGGGTTCGACCTCGGCGGGAATCCGCGTATCGATGATGCCGTCATCGTCGGGCTTGATGAGCACGGCGACCTTCTCGAAGTTGATCACGTCGCCGAGCCTGAGCAGGGCCTTTTCAACGATCGGACGCGCGTTCACGTGCGTTCGCGCCTGCGCGTCGAGTACTTCGAGAATCATCCCGCGCTGGTCGACGACCAGCCGTGCGTGCCACGGCTTGACCCCGTCCACGTCGAGCCTGATCGTATTGCCTTGCGCTGTCCCAATGCCGGTAACGCCGCTATCGACGATCACATCGGCATGTTCTCCATTGGAAAAACTCAGGCGCATCGGTGCACGGGCTGTGGAGGTGCCGGCACTTTAGCAGGATGCGGCAAAGCTGACACCTGCCTGCAATCCGGCCCGGGAATGTCTGGCGGCACGGGCCTGCCGATCACGCGGTCGACCCGGCGGAGCTTCTGCCGTGGACGCGGCTGAGGCATCATAGGGCCTGTCGCGCGGCTCCAGGTTGCCGGCGCAACCGGAGGAAATGCATGGCCCGAATCGACATCCGTCGCAAACACACGCTGTCGCTGAGCGAAGCACGCAAGGCAGTCAACAAACTGGCCAAGTCCATAGCCCAGGAGTTTGACCTCGATTGCAGCTGGGAGCAGAACACCCTGGCGTTCTCGCGCAGTGGTGTGGACGGACACATCGCGCTGAGCAAGGGCGAGGTGCATGTCTACGCGGAACTCGGTTTCCTGATGGGGGTCATGAAGCCGATGATCGAAAGGGAAATCCATCGGCATCTCGATGAGCAGATCAGCTGATGCTGGTCGTCAAGGCCGCCCACAAGCCCGGCAGGAAGAAGCCCAATCCGCGGATTGCCCTGGCCGTTGCGGGGGGCGGACCGATCGGCGGAATCTTCGAAATCGGCGCCGTGCGCGCACTCGACGAAGCCATCGAAGGCCTCGAACTGAATGCCCTCGATATCTACGTCGGCATCAGTTCCGGGGCTTTCGTGGCCGCCAGCCTGGCCAACCGCCTGAGCACCGCCGAACTTTGCCGGATCTTCATCACCGGGGATTCCGACCAGTTCCGGTTCCAGCCCGAGAATTTCGTCCGCCCCGCGATCTACGAATACCTGCGCCGCCTGTCCGGCGTGCCGAGGCTCCTGCTGTCGGGGCTCACCGAGTTTGCGCGGCATCCCATTGACACGCGCATGACCGACAGCCTGCTGCGCATGGGCAGCCTCCTGCCCACCGGACTTTTCGACAACGAAGCCATCGAGCAATTCCTCCGCAAGGCCTTTAGCGCCCACGGCCGCAGCAACGACTTCCGCGAGCTGGCGCACAAGCTGGTGATCGTCGCGGTGGAGCTGGACAGCGGCCAGGCCGTGCGATTCGGCACCGAAGGCCATGATTCCGTGCCGATATCACGTGCGATCGAGGCCAGCGCGGCCCTGCCCGGCCTGTATCCGCCGGTCAACATCGACGGCAAGTATTACGTCGACGGCGCCCTCAGGCATACCGTCCACGCTTCAGTGGCCCTTGATGCCGGCGCCGACCTGGTCTTCGCCGTCAATCCGCTGGTGCCGATCGATACGGCCACGGCGAATGCACTCGGCAAGTCGCCACACATCAGCCTGATCGAAGGCGGCCTGCCGACGGTCCTCTCGCAGATGTTCCGGACCTTGCTGCAATCGCGCATGCAGGCGAGCATTCCGAAGTACGAACGAAAGTATCCGGGATCGGACCTGCTGCTGATCGAGCCGGAGAGCGACGACACCGACATGTTCTTCACCAACGTCTTCAGTTTCGTGCATCGCAAGCGGCTGGCCGAGCATGCCTACCAGTCCACCCTGAACGACCTGCGTACGCATCGGCGCGCGCTCGCCCCGCTGCTGGCACGGCACGGCCTGGTGCTGCGCAGCGAGATTCTCGATGATCCGCGGCGTACGCTGCTGGGCGGCCTGGAAAGCAAGCCGCCGAGACGCTCGCAGGCGACCTCGAAACTGCACAAGGCGCTCGACGAGCTCGATCTCGCCCTCGAGGGCAAGCGCCCGGCGACCAGCCGCGGCAAGGCCGGCAAACGTAGCCGACCGCGTGCCGGTCCGGTGCCGCCCGCACATTCCTAGAAGGCATGATCCTCTTGCGCATCGATTACTTGCTCTAGGAAGACTGGCTATCCTCTTTATCATTCGGGCGCATTCGCGACCGACCCATCGAAGGAAAAAGCAATGACCAAGCCCAAGCCCAAGCTGAAATCGAAAGCCTCGCCAGCAGCCAGCAAGCAGACGGCTCGTGCCGGCGGAAAGACCATCGTCGAGTCCGCGCAGCACATCTGGCTCGCCGGACTGGGTGCTTTTGCCAAGGCCCAGGATGAAGGAACCCGCCTGTTCGAGGCCCTGGTCCGCGAAGGCGTCGCGCTCGAGCAGAAGACCCGCAAGCTGACCGCCGGCAAGGCCGAAGAGGCCCGCGGCGCCGTCGAGGCGGCCGTTGGCCAGGTCAAGGAACGCAGCCAGGAGACCTGGGACAAGCTCGAAAAGGTCTTCGAAAGCCGCGTATCGCGAGCACTCAATCGGCTCGGCGTCCCCGGCAGCAAGGAACTCAAGGGATTGACTGCCCGCGTCGAGGAGCTTGCCAGGGAAGTGAACAAGCTCAATGCCAAGTCAGGGACGCGCTCGACTTCGGCGAAGAGCGGCGCTACGCGCTCTGTCTCGCGCGTGAAGGACGAGCTGGCTGACGTGGCTCGCGAACTGGAATCCGCCCAGCTGAGCCGCGCCAGCGCCAAACGCAAATCCGCCGCGCCGAAGAAAGCACCGGCCAAGAAATCGCGCGCGAAGAAATCGGCGAAGAAGAAATAACCCGTCCAGGTTTTCCGGCAGGCTATTGATCAGGCCCCACCGCGACGACGCGGCGGGGCCTTTTTCATGGCCGCCACTGCGGCCCCCCGCAGCCCTACCAGTGGACGCCGCGCATCAGGGCGGCGAATGCCACCTGCTCGGACGAGGGGCCCTGCTGCGCCTCCTGGCGAACGCCCTTGATTCCCTTGGCCGCCGATGAGTCGGGGAACAGGCGGAACGCGGTGTTCATGACGATCTCATAGGCGCGCGGCGACACCGAATAGAAGAGCTGGGCGAAGATCCCGGTGCGCGTCGCCACGCGGACGGGGCGCTCGATGATGGCGCCGACCACGAGGTCGGCCGCTTCCTCCGGACTCAGGGTCGGCACCGAGTCATACATCTTGGTGGGCGCGATCATCGGCGTCTTCACCAGCGGCATGTTGATCGTGGTGAAATTGATGCCCTGGTCGGAAAACTCCGCCTGGGCACAGCGCGAAAAGGCATCCAGCGCTGCCTTGGAGGAGACATAGGCGGAAAACCGCGGTGCGTTGGTGAGTACGCCGATCGATGAAATGTTGATGATGTGGCCGCGATGCCGCTCGGTCATCTTCGGCAGGAAGCCGAGGATCAACCGCAGCGATCCGAAATAGTTCAGCTGCATCGTGCGCTCGAAATCATGGAAGCGGTCGTAGCTCGAGGCGATGGCCCGCCGGATGGAGCGCCCGGCATTGTTGATCAGGATGTCGACACCACCGTGCTCGCTGGTGACCTGCTTGATGAATGCATCGCAGGAGGTCAGGTCGGCGAGGTCGACCTTGTAGGCATGACAGCTTCCGCCAGCGCTTTCGATTTCCACCCTCGCGGTCTCCAGCTCTTCTTCGCCACGTGCGCAGATCACCACTTTCGCGCCCGCAGCCGCGACCTTCAGCGCAACCGCCTTGCCGATGCCGGAAGACCCGCCGGTGATGACGACGACCTTGCGACGCACCTTGCCGGACAGCGACTTGTCGACGAACAGTGCTGGATCGAGATGCCGCTCCCAGTAGTCCCACAGGCGCCAGGCATAGGCCGGCAACTTCGGCAGCTTGATCTTCGAGCCGCGCAGCGCGCGCTCGGTTTCACGCGAGTCGAATCGCGTCGGATAGTTGATGAAACGCATGACCTCGGCCGGAATGCCGAAATCCTGCAGGAAAGAATTGAGCATGCGGCGCACCGGCGGCAGGCTGGACAATGCCTGGCGCACGGCTCCCGGAATGAACGCGAACATGCGCGCATCGATGCGCATCGACATCTTCGGCGCGTGTCCGGCGTGGGCGAAGATGTTCAGGACCTCGCCGATGCGGCGGGGAGCGGGGTCGGTCAGATGGAAACACTGGCTGTCCAGCTTGGGGACGTGCGCGATGTGATCCATGGCGGCGGCGACCCAGTCGACCGGCACGAGGTTCAGGCGCCCCCCTTCGAGGCCGATCGTCGGCATCCACGGCGGCAGTATTTCCCGCGTTCTCTTGATCAGGCGGAAGAAGTAGTACGGACCATCGATCTTGTCCATCTCGCCGGTCTGGGAATTGCCGATGACGATGCCGGGGCGATAGATGCGGAAGGGTCGCTTGCACTCCTTGCGCACGATGCCTTCCGATTCGTGCTTGGTCCGGAAATACGGGTTGTCCAGGCCTTCGGCCTCCTCGAACATGTCCTCGCGGAAAACGCCCGGATAGAGGCCAGCGGCTGCGATCGAACTGGTGTGGTGGAAACAGCCGACTTTCAGTGCCTCGGCGAGCTGCAGGGCATTGCGCGTGCCGTCGATGTTGGCCTTGACCTGGCTGGCCTCGCTGGCGGAAAGGTCATACAGCGCGGCGAGATGGAAAAAATGCGTGGTCTTGCCGGCCAGGCTCTTCAGGGTCGCGGGAGTGACTCCGAGGCGCGGCTTGGCCAGGTCGCCGGCAACCGCGACCAGGCGGTCCTTGTCCGCACCGAGTCGTTCCCTGAGCGCCTCGAACTTGGCCATCGAATCCTTCCTGACCAGGCAATGGATCGTGCCTTTGCGAAGGAGCAGCCTTTCCAGCAGGTGACGACCGATGAAGCCGGTGGCGCCGGTCACGAAATATGTCATTTCCCCACTCCATTTCCAGATTCAGGTTGCCGGGGCGAGGCGACATGCGCTACCTCACCGATGGACAGCATAGACGTCCGTCGAGTGGGTTTCCATGAGCATCGAATCGCGTTGACCGCCCTCAGGGTGCATGATAGAAAGTTCGGGCGCAGGGGGCGCATCCAATCAGGCCGATAACCATGTCCAAACTTCAAGCCAGTTTCGAGAAAGCCGCGGAAGACATCAAGAAACTGCCTGAGCGACCCGACAACGATACCCTGCTCAAGCTCTATGCACTCTACAAGCAAGGGGCCGACGGAGACGCATCGGGGCCCAAGCCCGGCTTCTTCGATTTCGTGGGAACGGCCAAGTACGAGGCCTGGGCCAAGCTCAAGGGCACCACGCAGGAAGATGCCATGCAGAAGTACATCGATCTGGTCGCCAAGCTTCGCGCCTGACCACCGCGCCCCTTCGCACGGGATTCCCGATGGCGCGCCAGACCCGTGAACTCATCCTCGAGACCGCGCTGGCCATGTTCAATGAGCAGGGCGAGCCGAATGTCACGACCAACCATATCGCTGACGAACTCGGCATCAGCCCGGGCAATCTGTACTACCACTACCGCAACAAGGACGACATCATCGGGCATCTTTTTGCGCGCTACGAGCAGCGCATCGATGAAGCACTGGTCGCGCCCGATGACCGCCTGCCCAACCTCGAGGACGTCTGGCTGCAACTGCACCTCATCTTCGAATGCATGTGGGATTACCGCTTCGTCTATCGCGACCTGGTTGACATCCTCTCCCGCAACCGCAAGTTGCGCCTGCATTTCTCGCGCATCCTGAAGCGCGCCTCGGAGAATGCGGCCGCCGTCATGCGCGGCCTCGCCGCTGCCGGGATCTTCCGCGCGAGCGCCGACGAAATCCGGGCCACCGCCGAAAACATCGTGCTGGTGGCCACGTTCTGGCTGAACTTCGACGCCGTGCGCCATGGCAAGAACGAGTCCGGCCAGCTCGACATCGGCCGTGGCATCCATCAGGTCATGATGCTGATCGCGCCATTCCTGCGCGACTCCGAACGCCTGCACCTGAACACCCTGGCTGGCGCGTACCTGCGCTAAAAAAAACGGCCGCCCAAGGGCGGCCGTTTTCGTACGGAACTGCTCGACCGGACCCGTTACCGGGTCGCGCGCAGCTGCTTGGACAATGCATCAACGCGCGTAATCAGCGCATCCACGTCGGCCTTGGAGGGTATGCCTGCATAGGACAGGGCGCGTCCAACGCCCTGCTCGATCCGCGCTTCCGCGTCGCGACGGGCTGCCCGGAGGCGCGCCTTCACCGGCTTCATGCGCGCGGCGACTACGCTGCTGATTTCACCGGACACCTTGCGCGCAATCTTCCCGCTGCGGGTCTGGAAGGACTTTCCCTCGCTGACCATGCTTTCGAACAGCTCCGCGCCCTGCTTCTGCACGATGGAAAACGCGCCGAGACCGGCCAGCCAGACCTTCTGTGCCTTGTCCAAGTCCGGCTTGCTCGTCATCTTGCTCGCCTTGGCCATCCTGGTGCTCTTGATCTGCTTGCTCATGATGTGTCTCCTGATGGGAAAAATTCGCCACTCATGGGCGATGCATGAATCATCGCGGATTGCTGTCGAGCATTCACACTACAGCGGGCGGGCATCCAGGCATGGGCGCAGCCCGCGTTCGCGGAACGGATGGATCGGTTGCGCGCCGTGCGACGATGGTCGCGCCTTACCAGTTCGGCCGGATCTGGCCGCTTTCGTGCTGCCGGTCCCAGGCCCGCAGTCCGTCACGGATGTGCGCGATGCCCTGGCGGCCCAGGGCTCCCCGCTTTTCATCGAGGATATTGGCATCCAGCAGTTCGGCAAGTCGTTGTGCGGTGGGCAGCATCGCGTCCCAGGCGTCGAGCGCCGGCAGCGGACCCGGCAGGGCCATGAAGAATGAAACGCCCGAGGTATCGAGCGCCTCGATCCGCGACATGTCGAAGTTTCCCGGCTTGAGCATGTTGGCCATGCTGAAAATGGGCCCCAGCTCGGGTTTGCCCGTGACCATGCGATGAAAGATCCCGCGATCGCCGAATTCGAGCCCCGCCTTTTCAGCGGCGACCACCAGGTCGCAGCCGGATATGGTCATGCCGTCGCGGGCACATACGAACAGGGTGACGATGCGTTCGATCGGCGCATCGGGTCGGGCGCCGACCGGTGGTTTCGATGAGCGCCTGGACTTCTTTGCTGGCGGGCCGGCTTCGCGTTCCGCACTGCCCTGCCCGGCGAGCGGATCCAGCAGGTCGAACTGCTCGCCCTTGGCATGGGAGTCATCGGTGGCGGTGAAATCCGGCTCGTCGCCCAGGGTCGGTTCGACGCGCTCGCCCGCGGGCTTGCGGAACAGTGTCCGCCTGCCCTGGCCGGGCTTTTTCGGGCGCCCGAAGAAATAGACCAGGCCAAGGACGATCAGCCCAAGGAAAAAGATGATGACGCGCAGCTCGTTGGCGCTCAGTGCTTGTTGCTCCATGCCGACTCCCAGGCCGTCAGGCCGCTCCGGCCAGTTTAGCCGCTTCGGCAAGGTCCACCTGAACCAGCCTCGAGACTCCGGGCTCGCGCATGGTCACGCCGAGCAGTTGGGACGCCGCCTCCATGGTTGCCTTGTTGTGCGTGACGAAAATGAACTGCACGCTCTGGCTCATCTCGGTGACCATCGCGGAGAAGCGCCCGACGTTGGCCTCGTCCAGCGGCGCGTCGACCTCGTCGAGCAGGCAGAACGGCGCCGGATTGAGCCGGAAGATCGAAAATACCAGGGCGACGGCCGTCATCGCCTTCTCGCCGCCTGAAAGCAGCGAAATCGAGGTAACGCGCTTTCCGGGAGGACGCGCCATGATCGAGACGCCGGTCGACAGCAGGTCCTCGCCGGTCAGCTCCAGATAGGCCTGGCCGCCACCGAAGAGCCGCGGGAACAGCTCCTGCACGCCGGCGTTGACGCGGTCGAAGGTGTCCTTGAATCGCTGGCGCGTCTCGCGGTCGATCTTGCGGATGGCGCCTTCAAGGGTTTCCAGGGCCGTGCCGAGGTCGGCCAGCTGCGAATCCAGATACACCTTGCGCTGCGATTGCTCCTCGTATTCCTGGATGGCCGCCAGGTTCACCGGTTCGAGGCGATGGATCTTCTGCTCCAGGTCTTCCAGGTCCTTCTGCCATTGCGCGGCATCGATCTGGTCCGGCAATTCGGCGAACAACGCTTCCACCTCGAAGCCGGCATCGACGATGGCCGCCTCCATCGACTTCGCGTGCAGTCGGCGTTCCTGCTCGTTCAGGCGCAAGTTGGCCAGGTGCTCGCGGCGCTCGGTGAGGACTTCGGCGATGGCATTGCGCTCGGTTTCGTACTTGCGCATTTCCGCATCGCGCTCTTCGAGCGCCTTGCGCGCATCCACCAGTTGCCGGTCCACGAGCAAGCGCTGATTGAGGCAGCTCTGCCGCTCGGACTCGAGCTCGGCAAGCGGGTCGCCGCTTGACTGGATCTGGGTGGCGATCTCTGCGCGGCGCGATTCGAGCTGGACCAGCTGGGCCTGCATGCGCTGCAGCGATTGTTCCAGGGAGGTCAAGGCGGAGCGCTTGGATTCGATCGACAGGGCGGCCTGGTGCTCGATGTCGCGGGCCTCACGCGCATTCATGCGCGCCTCTTCCCGGGCCTCCAGCAACTGGCGGCGCCCGGCATCGAGCTGCTGGCGCTGCTGTTCGAGCTCACCCATGCGCTCGATGGCCTTGTCCAGGCGACCTCGAGCCTCGCGGATCTGGACATGGTCGCTGTCCAGCTTTTCGACCAGTTCGCCCAGTTCGGCATCAACCCGCACCAGCCGCTCCTGGGCACTCTCCATGCGCCCGCGATGGCTCTGCAACTGACCGGATATCTCGGCGAGACGCCGATGTCCCGAATGCGCCTCGCGTTGCGCGTCGTCGCGGCTGCGCTCCGCCTCGATGCGGGCCAGGCGCGACTCCTCCAGTTGTGCCGCGTGTTCGGCGATCTCGGCGTCGAGGTCGACGATGCGGTTGCCCAGTTCGACGATCTCGCGCTCGCGGGCCAGTACCCCGACCTGCGAACCCTGGGCGCGGGCGATGCGTGCAAAACCGTGCCCTACCCACTCACCGTCGGCGGTGATGACCGAATGGCCCGATGCAAGATCCGGCGCAATCCGGCGCAGCGCATCGAGGGAATCCGCGGTACGCACGCGGGCCAGCATGGCACGGACCGCATCGGGGCCACGCACATGCGCGGCGAGCGTGCCGGACGGCTGGGCGCCATTGCTGGTTTCCGCATCGAGCAGGGTCAGGTCGACCTCGAGCAGGGTCGACAGCTCCCGCTCCAGAGCAGCAGGCGAATCGACGAGGACGGCGTCCAGCCATCCCTGCAGCACGGTTTCGACGGCCCGCTCCCAGCCAGCATCGACTTCAAGCACTTCGCCGAGCCGGCGCGTCCGCCCGATGCCGAGCCGTTCCAGCCACTCGTGGGCCGCCCCGCCATCCTCGCCCAGCGCGGCGTGCTGGAGGGCTTCCAGCGATGCCAGCCGTCCGCGGCACTTCTCCACTTCGCTGCGTCGCGAGCTGAGCTGGCCCTGCAGTTGCCTTTCCGATTCGACGATGCGTTCCAGTTCGACGCGCCGTCCTTCAAGGGCGGCAGCGAGCGACTCGACGCCTTCACGCAGCAGTTCCTGCTCGCCGACCAGGGTCTCGAGCACGCGCGCCAGTTCGACGAGGTCAGCCGCCTGCTTTTCGCCTTCCAGGATTTCGCGACGACGATCCGATTCCACGCATTGGCGATCCAGGTAGTCGAGTTTCGTCCGCTCGATCTCCGCCGCCTGTCCGGCTTCCGAACTCGCCTTGGCGTACTGGTCCCAGCGTTCCTGCCATTCGGCCAGGCTCGCTTCGGCGACGCGCAGGGTCTCGGCAGCATTTTCAACGGCTTCGTGCAGGGCCTCGCGTTGCGGCGCCGAATCGCTCAGGGTCGCGCGCAAAGATTCGGCCTGGCTGCTGTCGACGCCGATGTGCTCGGCGAGCTCCGCATGCGCCCGTTCGGTTTCGCCACGCGCGCGTTCGAGCTGTTCGGCCAGAACGCGATTGTGCTGGATCTGCTGCTCGACCCGGGCGATTTCCGCACCGACCTTGTAAACCTCTCCCTGCACGGCATTCAGGTGCTCGCTGGCGGCCACATGGGCCTCTCGCCCTGCCTCGATCTGTGCCTCGCGCTGGCGCTGCTCGGCCAGTTGTTGCTCTATGGCGAGTTCGGCCTGGCGCAGCGCGCCCGATTGCGAATCGAGATCGGCCCGCGCTTCGCGCAGGGTAACCGCCTTGAGCTCGGCTTCCTTGCGCTTGTGTTGTGCCTGGAATGCTTGCCAGCGCTCGGCTGCGCGCGCCTGGCGCTTGAGATGCTCCAGTTGCTTGTCGACTTCGTCGCGCACGTCGCGCACGCGATCGAGATTCTCGCGAGTCGCCTTGATCCGGCTCTCGGTTTCCTTGCGTCGCTCCTTGTAGCGCGAAATACCGGCCGCTTCCTCGAGATGGACACGCAACTGCTCGGGGTCGGACTCGACGATCTGGCTGATCATGCCCTGCTCGATGATCGAGTAGCTGCGCGGGCCAAGCCCGGTGCCGAGGAACAGGTCGGTGATGTCGCGCCGGCGGCAGCGCGTTCCATTGAGGAAATACTGCGACTGTCCATCGCGACTGACCAGGCGCTTGACCGAGATCTCGTTGTAGTGGGCGTACTCGCCGGTAACCGTCCCGTCGGAATTGTCGAATACCAGCTCGACGACCGCCTGGCCAACGGGCTTGCGGGCGCTCGATCCCGAGAAGATCACGTCGGTCAGGGAATCGCCGCGCAGGCGGCTCGCGGCGCTCTCCCCCATGACCCAGCGGATAGCGTCGATGATGTTCGACTTTCCGCAACCATTCGGACCGACCACCGCGGACATGTTGGTGGGCAGGTGCAGGGTGGTCGGATCGACGAAGGACTTGAAGCCGGACAGTTTGATCGTGGTCAGTCGCATGGAAACAGGTTTGCCCCGGATGGATCAGTTGGAGGATTCTTCGACCGGCGCGGTCTCGACGGGTGTCGCCGATTTTGCCGCGGCGGGCGTTTCCGTGACGACCTTCGCCTCGCTGCGCAACTTCGCCAGGCGCTGTTCGCCAAGCTGGGTCAGCAGGGTCTCGCGAATGCTGTCCTTGAGCTGCTCGAAGCTCGGCGGAACGAACGGCGAGATGGCGCCTACATGGATCACGTGCCAGCCATATTCCGTCTTCACCGGGACCTTGAGCGTCTCGCCTGCCTTGAGCGCGGCCAGCGCCTTGCCGAGCGCCTCGGGCAACTGCGACGGACGCACGCGCTGGAAGGCCCGGGCCTGCTTGGCCTTCTTGCCCCAGCTTTCGAACACTTCGCTGAACGGCTTGGACATGGCCTCCCCGGCCGCCTTCAGTGCATCGTCCTCGTTGTCGAACAGCAACTGGCTGAAGTCGTACTCGGAAGTGCCGGCGCGCGCGATTTGCTGGTCGTACTCCGTCTTCAGCACGCTGTCATCGACCTGGGCACTGCTGCGGAACTTGCCAATGGTGGCATTGGCCATGCCGCGCAGGCGATTGATTTCGACCTCTGCGGCGAACTCGGGGTCCTCGGCATAGCCGCCCGCGGCGGCCGCCTGGCTCAGCAGGATGTAGTCGGTCAACTCCGTCAGTCCGGCTGCGCGCTGCTCCGGCACCGCCAGATCGAGCTTGCGCTCACGTGCCAGCACGTCAAGCAGGACCTGCGGCACCGGCTCGCCATTCACGGTTTCGACGACTGGCAGCCCGGGCGGCAATCCGCCCTTGTCGGCATTGCCGCTGCATCCGGCGAAAGCGGCGACCATGGCCAGTGCGAGCAGCGGATTTCGAAGGGTAAGGCGGGGTGTCATGCATTTTCCTCTTTGCTGCGTGCGTCGATGGACAACGCGTGGATATCGGTCTGCATCAGCTCTCCGAGGGCGGCATAGACAGCGCGATGACGCGCCAATGGTGCCATTCCCTCGAACGCGCGGCTGACGATCCTGACGCTGAAATGGCCGCGCCCATCCCGCGCCCCGGCATGTCCGGCGTGCAGATGGCTGTCGTCTCGGACCTCGAGCTCGGTCGGCGCCAGTTGTGATTCCAGTCGGGCCCGGATTGCGGCGATCCGCCCGCTCACGGCAAGGCCCTGAGAAACGGACGCACATCGACCTTGCCGTATACCCCCGCGGAAACGTAGGGATCCGCGGCAGCCCAGGCATCCGCCTCCGCCAGATCCGCGAATTCGGCGACGATCAGGCTGCCAATGAATCCGGCAGGACCGGGTTCTTCGGAATCGATCGCCGGGAACGGTCCGGCCAGCAACAGGCGCCCCGTGTCCCGAAGCGACTCGAGGCGCGCGAGGTGCATGGGCCTGCTGGCCTTGCGTTGCTCCTGCGTGCCCGGATTGTCCTGCCCTACGATTGCGTACCACATGCCTCAGGCTTCCTTGGAGGGGCGCGTATGTTAGCCGATGAATGCCGGCCCCGGCGGGGGGTCGGCCGTGCCGGGCGCTGGCGGCGCCGCCAGCCGGTGGCAGAATCGCCACTTCGCGGCCGCTCCGGGGCACCGGCGGCCCCTTGCCCGACTGCCCCAGAGGCTGGACTTCCAATACCGATTGGGCTTACGCTTGCAGCCGAACCAGCGGTACGCAGGCTTTCCTGCTTGCGGTTTCGGCGAGTCCTGCAGCTACGGAGTTCGCGCCTCTGGTTTCCGCGCAAAGCGCATGGCATCCGGATCCTTGTGGGAACTCCGGGTGAATTTCAAGGCGATTTGCCAGCATGCAACCTGTGGCCGTGCATGGCTCCGGACAATCCGGGCGCTGTTGATGGTTGCCGGGTGCCGGGAAATCCGGCGATGCAGTTTACGAGTCTGTGATTTCGTGGTGTTGGGTCCGCAGGTGCGGCCCGTGCCACATGCAGTACGCATGGTTCCGGCGCGTTGTCGCCCGCCACGCAAACGGCCTGGATGGAACAAACCGTCGGGCTGAGCCCTCATCACGCGAGATCTGCGCATGACCCACGCCGTGAGGCGTCGGGCAACCGGATCGGATATGAATACCCCGATAGCCGAAATCGAAATCCAGCAAGACGAATCCGCCACGGCGTTCCCGCCCGTCCCGCAGCAGCAGGAAATGCCGCTGGCGCTGGTACGTGGCGAACCGCTCCTGCAGATGCCGCAGGACCTGTACATACCGCCCGACGCGCTTGAAGTCATCCTCGATGCATTCGAAGGGCCGCTCGACCTGCTGCTCTACCTGATCCGTCGGCAGAATCTCGACATTCTCGATATCCCGGTCGCGGAGATCACGCGCCAGTACGTCGACTACATCGACCTGATGCAGGAAATGCGGCTCGAGCTGGCCGCCGAATACCTGGTCATGGCCGCCATCCTGGCCGAGATCAAGTCGCGCCTGCTGTTGCCGCGTCCCCCGGATGCCGAAGGCATCGAAGACGATCCACGCGCGGAGCTGGTGCGGCGACTGCAGGAGTATGAACGCTTCAAGAAGGCCGCCGCCGATATCGACGAGCTGCCGCGCATGGAGCGCGACACCGCGGCGGCGTCGGTATTCGTGCCGGATCGCAACGTCATCCGGCTGCCGCCTCCGGTAGACCTCCGGGAATTGCTGCTGTCCCTGAAGGATGTCCTCAATCGCGCCGAACTGTTCAGCCACCACGCCATCCAGCGCGAGGCTCTGTCGGTACGCAATCGCATGAGCGACGTACTTCGCGCCCTGGGCAACGGCGAGTTCCATCGATTCGAAACGCTTTTCGACCTGAGCGAGGGACGCCACGGAATCATCGTGACCTTCCTCGCCATCCTCGAGCTGGCCAAGGAGCAACTCCTGGAAATTTCACAGGGCGAAGCGCTGGCTCCGATCTACCTCAAATCGTTGGCATCCGCCGACTGACCTCAATCACACATGATCGAATTCGAACTACTCAAACGCATCATCGAAGCCGCCCTGCTGGCCGCCGGCAACCCGCTTACGCCCACGCAGCTGCTGGCGCTGTTCGGTGAAAACGAAGCCACCAGCCACGACGAGATTTCGCGGGCAATCGCATCGCTGCAGGCCGACTGCGAGTCGCGCGGCATCGAATTGCTCGAAGTGGCATCGGGCTTCCGCTACCAGGTGCGCCAGGATGTCCATGCGTGGGTCGCCCGCCTGTGGACCGAACGGCCCAGCCGCTATTCGCGGGCCCTGCTCGAAACCCTCGCCCTGATCGCCTATCGCCAGCCGATTACGCGTGCCGAGATCGAACAGATTCGCGGCGTCGCGGTTTCCACGCATATCGTAAAGACGCTCGAAGAGCGCGAATGGATCCGCGTCGTCGGACATCGCGATGTTCCCGGCAAGCCGGCGCTGTTCGGCACGACGCGCGGGTTCCTCGACTATTTCAACCTCAAGTCGCTCGATGAGCTGCCCTCGCTGGGCGAGATCCGCGATCTCGAGGATCTCGACCCGCAGCTGGCGCTCGGCCCGCCCTCCCGGGACGACACGGAGCCGGACATCGACGCCGATCCGGAACGGCTGGCCGAGGCTGTTGAAGAGCTCGAAGCGGCCCGGCACGAACAAGCCGGCGCAACGGTCGCCGTCGAATCCCACCTGTCCGCCGAGCCCTCAGAGGCCGGCAACCCATTCCCGAACTTGTCTGCGTCCGCAGCCGACGCCGAGACCACGGAGCAAGACGCATGACCTCACCCGTACGCAACGTACTGTCGCTGAAACGATCCGCCCCCGAAGAGGTGGCCGCCACCCTTGAAGAGCGCCTGCACAAGGTCCTGGCCACGGCCGGCCTGGGATCGCGACGCATGCTCGAGGGCCGCATCGAGGCTGGCGAAATCCAGGTCAACGGCAGCCCGGCCACGCTTGGCTCCAGCGTCCGCGCGGGCGACCGCATCGAGCTGGACGGCAAGCGGTTCGTCGTCATCAGCGACAGCACCGAACACGCCCGCGTGCTTGTCTACAACAAGCCCGAAGGCGTGATGACGACGCGCGAGGATCCCGAAGGCCGTCCCACCGTATTCGAACAACTGCCCCGCCTGAAGGGCGCCCGCTGGATTGCGGTGGGCAGACTCGACATCAACACGACGGGCCTGCTCCTGCTGACCACCGATGGTGCGCTGGCCAATGCACTGATGCACCCAAGCTCCGAACTCGAGCGCGAGTACATCTGCCGCGTCCACGGCGAAGTACCCGACGAGGTCATCGAACGCCTGCGCAGTGGCGTGGATCTCGAAGATGGTCCGGCCCATTTCGATGAAATCGCCGTCATCAGCCGCGGCGGCAGCCATTCATGGTTCCGCGTAGTGATTCGCGAGGGGCGCAATCGCGAGGTTCGCCGCATGTGGGAGGCGGTTGGCATGATGGTCAGCCGGCTCAAGCGCGTGCGCTACGCCAATGTCGAACTGCCTCGCCTGCTCAAGCGCGAGCAAAGCGTTGAGCTCGAAGCCGATCAGGTCAAGACCTTGCGCGAGTCGTGTGGTGCTGCAGAACCCGAACCTTGCCTGACCCTGGCCCCGGTCATCGGCCAGCGACGCGCCATGCCGACCGAATTCCGTCCGGACCCGAACGCCCAGCAAGCCTGGACCAGCACGCGGACCGAGGAGGCACGCGAGTTCGGCCAGTTCGACCGCATACGGGACGACGGCTGGAAGGCGCCCTCCGCGAACAAGGGCAAGCGTTCGCGTGGCGGCGGTGGCCCGCGCCCGTCCCGTCCGCGCGGCAAGCCATCGCAGGCAGCAGGTTCGCAGTACGTCGATCCGGGTCTCAACCCGGCGGTGCTTCGCGCCTGGTTCCCCGATTCGCCGGTGCCGGGGGCGCGCAAGCGCAAGCCAGGATCCCGCGGCCCGGGAGGCCAGGGACAGCGCCCGCAGGGCGGCCGTGGCAATCCGAATGCAGACGGCAATGTCGCGCATGGCAATCGCGCCCCGGTCTTCGACAGCCCCGACGGCAACCGGCCGCCGCGTGGCAATCCGCAGCGCAGGGGTCCGGTGCACGGAAATCGGCCGCCATCCGGCAATGTCCGAACGGACGATTCCGTGGGCAACCGCGCTCCGCGGGGCAACCAGGCACATGACGACGCGCGGGGAAATCGCGCCCAGCCAGGCGACGCCAATCGCGACCAGGGCGTATGGGGCAATCGGGGGAAGCCCCAGCGCAACGATCAGCGCGGGAACACGTCGCGGGGCAATCCCAATCGCGGCAATTCCGCTCCGCGTGGCGGCAATGCCGGCCCGGGCGGACGCAGGGGCAAGCCCGGGCAAGGTGGCAACCGGCGCGGACCCAAGGGCCAGGGTTGAAGCAACGCCCGGCCCCGATCGGGGGTCCTACCGCCAACGAAAGACGGCAGGACTTTCGCCCTGCCGTCCATGAACCAGCCTGATCGTTGCGATCAGTCGAGTTTCAGGCCCTTCTTGTTGCTGTCACGGCGCTTGCGCTCCTTGGCTGCATATTCGTCTTCGCAGCCATTGCGCTCGACCATCACGCAACTCAGGTAGTCGGTCACCTCGACCAGGACGGCACGAATGGCCTTGCCGGCCGGGGTGTTCTTTTCCTGCGAGAGCGATCCACCGAATCCGCCGCGGAATACGCCGACGCTCACGCCGCCACCCGATGTGCGGCCTTCGACCGTACGCGAGAAATCGACTTCGCCGGTCGTTGCGTTGACCACGCGTACGTCGACGGCGATATAGGCTTCGCTCTTCTTGCCGCCGAGAGAGATGCCCTTGAAACTGATGCCGCCACCGGTGCTCGCCGTATTCTCTTCATAGGAGGTGACCGTACCCATGACCAGGTAGTCGGCACCGGTGAGCTTGCCAATCTGTGCTCCACTGCCGGAACGCACGCGACCCGAGGCCGCCAGGTTCTGCTCCTCGAGGACCTTCTCCAGCTTGGCGCGCTCGACGACGCGGAAGCTCCCCGTGCTTGAAAGCTCGTTGGAGAGCATGCCGGAGAGTTCCCAACCCACTCCTCCACGCCACCAGGCGGCGCCCGATTCGTTCTTGAACTCGGCGACGCCCACTGACGGCTTGCCGCCCTGAGCGAGAGCCAGTCCGGCAAAACCCATTCCGGCAAGGGCCAGGGTGGCCGCGACGACAAACTTCTTCATCTTTCCTCTCCCGTTGAAAATGGACTTCTCATTGCTGCCCATCAGCCTGGCCAGCACGCTCGACCAGGCGATTGTATGCCTGTGACCGGTCCCTGGACGCTGCCCAAGCAACCCGCCGAACCAACAATTGGCCAGCATTCTAGCAGGCGATTTCACCGGAAAAGAGGTGCCGGTAGTCGCGTCGATCCCCAATCCCGTCACATGCGAATTGTGCGCCAGTTCACGCGACGGGTCCCGCCTGGCCGCCATCGTCCTAGATAACGTGATCGAAACACGCGGTTAACCGGGGCGACACACGGCCTGAGTAAGCTCCCCATCCATGGAAACCACGCGGTTGAAGCCATGCACAACCATCGCCAGACAGAAGCAAACATCCTCGGCTACCGACTTGATCGCGTCGAAGTGAGTGACAGGCAGACGCTCTGCTACGAGGTGCTGGGTCCGGAAAACGGCAGCGTGATCGCCAGCTTCCTCGATCGTCCATCCGCCGAACGATTCATAGTCCTGCGCGAGCTGCGGAGCATCAGCATCCGGCCGAGGAATCCCGCCTACTGATACGGCGTCCCTGCGGGATACCGGGCACGGTGGGCAGGATCGACTGCACCAGCATCCGGCCCTCGTCTTGCCAGGCCGCCGGGTTCGGGTCAAAGTCGGCATCCGCTTCCCCGGAGCCGGACCTTGACCCAGGTCACCATCCTGCACAATCCACGCTGTTCAAAGTCGCGCGCTGCACTGGCGTTGCTGGCCGAGCGCGGCATGGAACCCGAAATCATCGATTACCTTGAAGAACCACCCTCTATCGAGGATCTCAAGCGCCTGCTCGGCCTGCTCGGCATTGGCCCGCGTGAACTGATGCGGCGCGAGGAAAGCGAATACCGCGAACTGGGCCTCGATGACGCGCAACTCGGCGATGCCGAACTGATTGCCGCCCTGCACGCGCATCCACGCCTGATCCAGCGGCCCATCGTCATCGCCAATGGCAAGGCAGTGATCGGCCGGCCAACGCAGGCCATCCTGGAGATCCTCTGATGGACAAGTTGCAGGGCATGCAACTGTTCACGCGCGTCGTCGAATCCGGAAGCTTCACCGCAGGCGCCGCGCAGATGGGCATTTCGCGGGCCCTGGCCAGCAAGCTGATCCAGAACCTCGAGGATTCGCTCGGAGTGCGCCTGCTCAACCGAACCACCCGCCGCATCAGCCTGACCGACCCAGGGAAGAACTATTACCAGAGGGTCAGCGAATTGCTTGCCCAACTGGCGGAAGCCGAGGCGGAAGCCGCCCAGTTGCAGGTCGAACCGCGTGGCCGCATGCGCGTGAGTGCCCCGATTTCATTCTCCGTGCTCCATCTCGCATCGGCCCTGTCGGAATTCCAGCGACGCTTCCCGCGCGTCGAACTGGAGCTCGACCTCGACGATCGCCAGGTCGATCTCGTCGATGAAGGCTATGACCTGGCGATCCGGATCGGCAGGCTGGCTGACTCGTCACTGGTAGCGAGGCGCATCGCACCGGCCTGCCTTGCCCTGGTCGCTTCGCCGGACTATCTGCAGCGCGCCGGCACGCCCAGCCATCCGGACGAGCTGGCCGGGCACGAGTTCCTCATGTACACGCTGTCCACGCGTCGCGATGAACTCGTGCTCGAGCGCAACGGGGAAAAGGTCTCGGTGAAGATTCGCGGCAAGCTGATGGTCAACAATGGGGACTTCATCGCCGCATCCACGCTCGAGGGCAATGGCATCAGCCTGCTGCCGACGTTCATCGTCGCGCCGCACCTCAAGAGCGGGGCCCTGGTCGGCATCCTCGGGGAATGGAACGTTCCGCCGATAGCGATCCATGCCGTCTACGCGCAAACCCGATCGTTGCCCGCGAAGACCCGCGTGCTGATCGATTTCCTCATCGAAAGATTCGGACCTGAGCCGCATTGGGAACAGCTCTGTTCCGGCGCGGCGACCGGCAAGCCGCGCCCCGTTAGGCATCCAGGTTGAACGAATCGGCATCCATCCATGCGGGAAAGCGGGCGCGGTGGGCCGCTAGGGCAGCAGGATCCAGGGCCACGGTGACGGTCTGCTCCTGGCCGCCCAGTTCGACCAGGGGCTGGCCGAGGAAATCGAGGGCGACGCTGTCGCCGGCGTAGGCGATGTCGTTGCCATCCACGCCCACGCGATTGACGCCCACGCAATAACTCAGGTTCTCGATCGCCCGTGCCCGCAGCAGGGTCGACCAGGCGTGGCGCCGCGGTGCCGGCCAGTTGGCCACGAAAACGAGCAGGTCGTAGTCGAAGCGCTGCCCTGTCGTGTCGTAGCGGTTGCGCAGCCAGACCGGAAATCGCAGGTCGTAGCAAACCTGCGGGCAGATCCGCCAACCGTTCAGTTCGACCAGCAGGCGCCGGCTCCCTCCAACGTAGCGTTCGTGCTCGTTGGCCATGCGGAACAAATGGCGCTTGTCGTAGATTTCAATGCTGCCGTCGGGCCTTGCCCAGATCAGGCGGTTGGCGCACTTGGCACCGTCACGGATTACCAGGCTGCCGGTGACCACGACACCCATCTCGACGGACAGCGCGCTCAGCCAGCGCACGCCTTCACCGTCCATGTCCTCGGCGTTGCCGAGCGTCTCGTTGGTGAATCCGCTGAGGAAGGTTTCCGGAAGGACGACCAGGTCGCTCTGGCCGCGAAGCTTGCGTACCAGCGCGCCGTAGTATTCGCGATTGGCCGGGGCGTCGTGCCAGCGCGTCGCGCCCTGCACCAGGGAGATGCGCAATGGCGAAGTCGGCATCGGGGACATGTCAGAGGGCCTTCAGCCGCTGGGCTGCGCTGCGCAGGATTTCATCGGACTTGGCGAAGCAGAAGCGCACCAGGCGCATCTCCGGCGGCGCGGATTCATAAAACGCGGAGACCGGAATGGCTGCAACGCCCGCGTTCTGGACCAGCCATTCGCAAAACCCGAAGTCGTCCTTGTCGCTGATCGCCGAGTAGTCGACGAGCTGGAAGTAGGCCCCGGCTACCGGCAGCAGGCGAAAACGGGTGCCGGCCAGCAGTTCCCGGAAGAAATCCCGGCGCGCCTGGTAGAAGGCCGGAAGCTGGAGGTAATGCTCCGGCTGCTTCTCGAGTATCTCGGCGAGGGCAACCTGGGCCGGGGTGAACGTGCAGAAGGTCAGGTACTGGTGAACCTTGCGCAGCTCGGCGCTCAATTGCGCCGGCGCTATGCAGTAGCCGACCTTCCAGCCTGTGCAATGGTAGGTCTTGCCGAATGAACTGACGACGAAGCTGCGTGCTGCCAGTTCCGCATGCCGCAGCACGCTCTGGTGCGCCATGCCGTCGAAAACGATGTGTTCGTAGACCTCATCGGAGAGGACGAGGATCTCGGTGTCGCGCGTGATGTCTGCCAGCGCATCAAGGTCGGCCGCGGCGAATACCGCTCCGGATGGATTGTGCGGCGTGTTGACGATGATCATGCGCGTGCGCGGCGAAATTGCATCGCGGACGCGTTGCCAGTCGACTGAAAATCCAGGCGGGCTCAGGGCGACATGGACGGCGACACCGCCGTTCAGTTCGATGGCCGGTTCATAACAGTCGTAGCACGGATCGAGCACGATCACTTCGTCGCCGGTCCTCACGACCGCTGCGATTGCGGCAAACAGCGCCTCGGTCGCACCCGAGGTCACCGTCACCTCGGTGTCGGCGTCGACCTTGCACTGATACAGGGCCTCGCTCTTCAGCGCGATCTGCTGGCGCAGGGCAGGCCATCCGGTTGCCGGTGCGTACTGGTTCTTGCCCGAGTTCATGGCCTCGGTGAGCGCGTCGCGCAAAGCCTGGGGACCATCGAAATCGGGAAAGCCCTGGCCCAGATTGACTGCCTTGTGGCTTGCGGCAAGCTGGCTCATGACCGTGAAGATGGTCGTCCCAACTTTTGGCAACTTGGTTTCAATCTTCATCGCAACCCATTGGTTTTTATTGAGAAACGGCGCGCGATATTCTCGCGCGCCGACTCATACGATAACCCAGATCGAAGCCGTGGGGTTTGCCCTGAACGTCCTCGTGGATCAGCCCCCGGCGGCCGCTGGTTGCCCGAGCAGGACCCTGTTGAGGCGCTGCACGAACGCGGCAGGATCCTCGAGCTGGGCACCCTCCGCCACCTGGGCCTGTTCGAGCAGCAACAGGGCCAGGTCGCTGGCGCGGCCGTCGTCGGTCTCCGCCTCGAACCGCTTGAGCAAGGCGTGGCCCGGATTGATTTCGAGCACGGGGACGGAATCCGGCATCTCATGCCCGGATTGCTTGAGGACACGACGCAGGTGCAGGGCCATGTCGTATTCGTCTAGGACCAGGCACGACGGCGATTCGGTCAGTCGCCGGCTGACCTTGACGTCGCGGACACGATCGCCGAGCAGCGTCTTGAGCCGGGTCACCAGGCCCGAAGCCGCTTCCTCGCTGGCCTTGTGCGCTTCGCTGGCGGCCGAGTCGAGTTCCATCTCGCCCTTGCCGACGTGGCGCAGCTTCTTGCCCGCGTACTCGGTCAGGTAACCGGCCATCCATTCGTCGATGCGATCGGACATCAGCAACACTTCGATACCCTGGGCCTTGAGCGCCTCGAGCTGAGGACTGCCCTTGGCCGCAGCGTAGGAGTCGGCGGTGATGTACCAGACCACGTCCTGCCCGGCCTTCATGCGCCCGATGTATTCATCCAGGGAAACGGTCGGCGCGGCACCCTCCGAATGCGTCGAGGCGAATCGCAGCAGCTTGGCGATGCGTTCGCGGTTGCCGGCATCTTCGGCGATGCCTTCCTTGAGCACGCCGCCAAACGCGTTCCAGAAGGTCGTGTACTTCGCCGGTTCGTCGGCCGCCAGCTTGTCGAGCAGGTCGAGAACGCGCTTGGTGCAGGCGCCGCGGATGCGTTCCACCTGGCGGTTCTGCTGCAGGATTTCGCGGCTGACATTGAGCGGGAGGTCGTCGGAATCGACGACGCCGCGGACGAAGCGAAGGTAGGCCGGCAGCAGCTGTTCGCTGGCATCCATGATGAACACGCGGCGGATGTAGAGCTTGAGGCCCTTGCGCTCCTCGCGGCCGTTCATGAAATCGAACGGCGCCTTGGCCGGGACGAACAACAGCGAGGTGAAATTCTGGTTGCCCTCGACGCGATTGTGCGTCCAGGTCAACGCATCGCTGAAATCGTGGCTGAGCGACTTGTAGAAGTTCTGGTAGTCCTCGTCCTTGAGTTCGCTCTTCGGGCGCGTCCACAGGGCCGAGGCCGAATTGACGGTTTCCCATTCATCGGAGGGCTTGCCCTCCACCTGCCTGGGCATGCGGATCGGGAAGCCGATATGGTCGGAATAGCGCGAGATCAGGCTGCGCAGCTTCCAGTCCTCGAGGAATTCGCCCTCGTCCGCCTTCAGGTGCAGCACCACGGTGGTGCCGCGCCGGGCGAGTTCGACGGTATCGAGCGTGTATTCGCCCTGCCCGTCGCTTTCCCAGCGCACGCCATCGCCGGCGGCGGCTCCGGCGCGCCGGCTGGTGACACTGACCCTGTCGGCGACCACGAAGGCCGAGTAGAAGCCGACGCCGAACTGGCCGATCAGGCGACTGTCCGCCTTGCTTTCGGCGGCCAGCGATTCGAGGTAACGCCGCGTTCCGGAACTGGCGATGGTGCCGAGATTGGCTACCAGTTCCTCGCGATCCATGCCGATGCCGTTGTCGTGCACGCTGAGGGTGCGCGCTTCGGCGTCGTAGGAAACATCGATGTGCAGTTCGGAGTCCTCGGCAACCCAGTCGGGATGTGCCAGGGACTCGAAGCGGAGTTTGTCGCAGGCATCGGAGGCATTCGAGATCAGCTCGCGAAGGAAGATTTCCTTGTGCGAGTACAGCGAGTGCGTGACCAGGTGCAGGACCTGGGCGACTTCAGCTTCGAATTTGCGGGTTTCGGTGGTTGTACTCATGGGCAGGGACCTGGGTGAAAGGATCTGACCTGCTGGTGGGGGTAAAAGACACCCTTTTCAACTGCCCCGGCTCAAACACGGGATTCGCGAAAAAACAATACGGCCGCCTTGCGGCGGCCGTACTGCGACGAGGAGCACAGACGCGACTCAATGCTCCAAGACGGAAATACCGTTATTCCGCTGCCGTGATCGGCGTGCTGAGGTCTTCCTTGATGCGGGCCTTCTTGCCCTGCAGGCCGCGCAGGTAGTAAAGCTTGGCGCCACGCACCGAACCACGGCGCTTGACCACTACCGACTCGATGATCTGGCTGTGCGACTGGAACACGCGCTCGACACCGGTGCCATGGGACATCTTGCGCACGGTAAAGGCAGAGCTGAGGCCGGCGTTCTTCTTGGCGATGACCACGCCTTCATAGGCCTGCACGCGCTCGCGGTTGCCTTCCTTGACCTTCACGTTGACCACGACGGTGTCGCCGGGGCTGAACTGCGGAAGGGTGCGGGTGATCTGTTCTGCTTCGAATTGTTGGAGGAGGTTCATGGCATTCACCAGTATCGTTAGATTCATCGTGCAGGCCCGGCACTGGCCGCCCTGCTATTCCATCGCCGCCCGATGTTCGCGGCGGAATTCTTCGAGCAGCGCGCGGGCCTCGTCATCGAGTTGCACGCGTGCCAGCAAATCGGGGCGCCGCAACCAGGTCCTGCCCAGCGCCTGCTTGCGTCGCCATCGCCGGATCATCGCGTGATCACCCGACATCAAAATTTCCGGCACGTCGCCCAACACGTCGCTGACCGGGCGCGTGTAGTGCGGACAATCAAGCAGGCCTCCGGTAAAGGAATCCTGCTCTGCCGACTGCGCATCGTTCAATGCGCCATCCTGCAACCGGCCCACCGCGTCGATCACGACCGCCGCCGCCAGCTCGCCTCCCGAGAGGACGTAGTCACCGATCGACAATTCCTCGTCGACCAGGTTTTCCAGCACGCGCTCATCTACGCCTTCGTAGCGACCGCAAACCAGGATCAACCGATCCAGTCGTGCGAACGCCTCCACCTTTTCCTGCGTGAGTCGCGCTCCCTGCGGACTCAGGTAAACCACTCTGGCCGGTTGCCCTGCCGCGGCCTGCAGCTTCTCCAGCGCGTCGCGCAACGGCGCGATCGTCATCAGCATGCCGGGCCCGCCGCCGAATGGCCGCGAATCAACCGTTCGATGGTTGTCGGTCGCAAAATCCCGGGGGTTGCAGGCAACCACCTGCAACAGGCCCCGCTCCTGCGCCCTTCCCACCACGCCGATTCCCGCACAGGAATCGATGAATTCCGGGAACAGCGTGATGACGTCGATGCGCATCGCGCCCTATTCCGAAAGTCTGGCTTCTAGAACTCCGGATCCCAGTCAACCGTCACGCGGCCGGCATCGAAATCCACAGTCTTCACATATTGATCGAGCACGAAAGGCAGCAGCCGTTCACGCTCGCCGTCGCGGACCACCATCACGTCGTTGGCGCCGGTTGAAAGCAGATGCGAAATCCTGCCCAGCGAAACGTCTTCGATGGTTACGACTTCAAGTCCTTCGAGGTCGGTCCAGTAGTACTCGCCGGGCTTCGGCTCTGGAAGAACCGATCGCCTGACCTTTATCTCGCTTCCCACCAGACTCGCCGCGCGATCCCGGTCGGTCACCTCGGGCAACGTCGCGACGATGCCCTTGCCTTGTTCCCTGCCCCGGCAACCGGAAATCTCGGTGTTGCCGGAAGTCGTACACAGCAGCCAGGGCTGGTAGCGGAAAATCTGCGTTCGCGGTTCGGTATAGGACTCGAGTTTCACCTCGCCCGCCACACCGTGCAGCCCGACGATCCTGCCTACCAGGATCCACCGGTCACCCGCCGCGATCACGCCGCCGGCACAGCCTGCTTGGATGCCGACTTGTACAGTGCCTTGACCTTTTCGGTCAGCTGCGCACCCTTGGCGATCCACTGCTGGACGCGCTCGGTATCGAGCTGGAGCTTGACGTCCTGGCCGGTTGCGATCGGGTTGTAGTAGCCAACGCGCTCGATATTGCGACCGTCGCGCGCGTCGCGCTGGTCGGCAACAACGATGTGATAGAACGGGCGCTTCTTGGCGCCGCCACGTGAAAGGCGAATCTTGACCATGGTATCTCTCTGATATTGCTGAAGTTTCCGGCGCGCACGCCGGGAAACAACCGGGTCGGGCCAAGGGAGCCGGCTATTTTAGCGGAATTGCAGGAAAATGAAAGCCCTGCAAGGAGTTGCCCGATATTCCTGCCGACAAGGGCAACTGCCGGATCGGGTTCCATCGTCCGCCACCGGCCTGCGCAGGAAATCCACGACCTAGTGTGGCGGCTGGAATCCGCCGGGCCCGCCCATGCCGCGCATGGCGCCCTTCATTTGCCGCATCATGCCCTTGATGCCGCCGCTGCCGAGCTTGGACATCATCTTTTCCATCTGCTGGTACTGCTTGAGCAGGCGGTTCACATCGGCCGGTTGCTGGCCGGAGCCGCGCGCAACGCGAGCCCGGCGTGACCCCTTGAGCAGGTCCGGGTGACGGCGTTCCTTCTTGGTCATCGAATTGATGATGGCGATCATGTGATGGACCTGCTTGTCGTTGACCTTCGACTTGACCTGCTCGGACATCGCGCCCATGCCCGGCAGCTTGTCGATCAGCGAAGCCATGCCGCCCATGTTGACCATCTGTTCGAGCTGGGTCTTCATGTCGTTGAGGTCGAAGCGCTTGCCCTTGATGACCTTCTCGGCCAGCTTCTGGACCTTTTCCTGGTCGACCTTGCGTTCCACTTCCTCGACCAGCGACAGCACGTCGCCCATGCCGAGGATTCGCTGCGCCAGGCGGTCAGGATGAAAGGGCTCGAGCGCGTCGGTTTTTTCGCCGGCACCGACGAACTTGATCGGCCGGCCGGTGATATAGCGCACGGACAGCGCGGCGCCGCCGCGTGCATCGCCATCGGTCTTGGTCAGGATCACGCCGGTCAGCGGCAGCGCATCGGAAAACGCCTTGGCCGTATTCGCCGCATCCTGGCCGGTCATGGCGTCGACCACGAACAGGGTTTCGACCGGATCGAGCGAGGCATGCAGAGCCTTGATCTCGTCCATCATTTCCGTGTCGACGTGCAGGCGTCCGGCCGTATCGACGATCAGCACATCCGCGAAATTCTTCTTCGCCGCATCCAGTGCCGCTGCAGCGATCGCCACCGGGGACTGGTCCGCCGACGACGGATGGAACAGGACATCGACCTGGCCGGCGAGCGTGCGCAGTTGCTCGATGGCCGCCGGTCGGTAGACGTCGCAACTGACCACCATGACCTTCTTCTTCCTGCGCTCGCGCAGGAAGCGGGCCAGCTTGGCCACGGTCGTGGTCTTGCCTGCGCCCTGCAGGCCGGCGACGAGGACGATGGCCGGCGGCGCGGCCGCCAGGTTGAGGTCGGTATTGACCGTGCCCATGACGACCGTCAGCTCGTCGCGCACGACCTTGATCAGGGCCTGGCCGGGGGTCAGGCTCTTCAGGACCTCCTGGCCGATGGCGCGCACCTGGACACGCTGGATCAGCGCCTGCACCACGGGCAAGGCGACGTCGGCCTCCAGCAGCGCGATGCGCACTTCGCGCATCGATTCGCGGATATTGGCTTCGGTCAGGCGGCCTCGGCCGCGCAGGCGCTCGACGGTGGAGGAAAGGCGCTGGCTCAGGGATTCGAACATGGGGCATTGAACCGATGAAAATGTAGCCGCGAAGTATATCAGCGCATCACCGGCGACGCGGGCCACGGCCGGATGGAGTCCGGCGTCGCGGGGATGGTCCGAGATTCCCGCCTGCCGGTGGCTGTGCGAAACTCGCCGACATGCCCATCACCTCGCTCAGCCTGTTCGCGATCGCCGACTATCTGATCGCTACCATCATTCTGGCCTTGCCGATTGCCCGCCTGCCCGCGCCGGCGCGCGGCATCGGCCTCGGACTGGCCACGCTGGCTGCCCTGGTCCACGCCACCCTCATGTTCGGCATGCATCGCGGTGGACTCGACCTGCACTTCTTCGCCTCACTGTCGCTGGTCGGCCTGGGCCTGGCCGCGCTGACCCTGCTGGTCAACCTGTTCCGTCCGGTGGTCGCCCTCGGCGTCATCGTGTTTCCGCTCGCGGCCCTGCTGCTCGGCCTGGACGTGTTCGTTGCCTCGCCCAGCACGCCGCAACCGATGGAATGGCAGATCAAGCTGCATGTGACATTCGCCCTGCTCGCCTACAGCCTGCTCAGCGTCGCCGCGCTGCTCGCCATCCTGCTCGCCCTGCAGGAGCGCGCATTGCGCCGCCACAGGCTCGACTCGGGCCTGATCCGCGCCCTGCCGCCGCTGACCCTGACCGAGTCCCTGCTGTTCCGCCTGATCGGCACCGGATTCGTCTTCCTGACCCTGACCCTGGTCAGCGGCGTGCTCTTTGTCGACGACCTGTTTGCCCAGCATCTGGCGCACAAGACCATTCTTTCCATCGCATCATGGCTGGTCTTCGGGGTGCTGCTGTTCGGACGCTGGCGCTGGGGCTGGCGCGGTGGTCGCGCGGTGCGCCTGACCCTGATCGGCATGACCGTCCTCCTGCTCGCGTTCTTCGGCAGCAAGTTCGTGCTGGAAATGGTCCTGCATCGCGCTGTCTCAGGGTAACGAGAGCCGCCGCCGGCTAGAGCTCCGCGGTAGCCGAGAGTGCATCGCCGAGACGATCGACCGCAATTACCTGCAGTTCGCCGATGCGCGATTTTTTCGGCGCATTGGCGCGCGGCACGATCGCGTGGCGAAAACCGTGGGTGGCCGCCTCGCGCAAACGCTCCTCGCCATTCGGTACAGGCCGGATCTCGCCGGACAGACCGACCTCGCCGAATGCCACCAGCTTGTCCGGCAGCGCGCGATCGCGAAAGCTCGAGAGCACGGCCAGCAGGACCGGCAGGTCGGCGGCTGTTTCCTGCACGCGGATTCCGCCGACCACATTGACGAACACGTCCTGGTCGAATACTGCCGCGCCGCCATGGCGATGCAGCACGGCCAGCAACATGGCCAGGCGATTCTGCTCGAGGCCCAGGGCGACGCGGCGCGGATTGGCCAGTGGCGAGGCATCGACCAGCGCCTGTACTTCGACCAGCAACGGGCGCGTTCCTTCACGGGTAACCATGACCGCGCTGCCGGGCGTCGGTTGCGCATGGGCCGAAAGGAAGATCGCCGATGGATTGGGCACTTCCTTCAATCCCTTCTCCGACATCGCGAATACGCCGAGCTCGTTGACCGCGCCGAAACGGTTCTTGAACGCGCGCAGGATGCGGAAACGGCTGCCGGACTCACCCTCGAAATAAAGCACGGCATCGACCATGTGCTCGAGCACGCGCGGACCGGCAATGCCGCCTTCCTTGGTCACATGGCCAACCAGGAATACGCTGGTGCCGCTTTCCTTGGCGAAGCGCACCAGCCGCGCAGCCGATTCGCGCACCTGGCTGACCGAGCCGGGCGCTGCGGTGAGCAGTTCGGTCCAGATGGTCTGGATCGAATCGATGATGAGGACTTCCGGCTTGCTGGCGGCCGCTTCGGCGAGGATGCGTTCGATCGAGGTCTCGGCCAGCGCTTCGAGCCCTTCCAGTTCTATGCCCAGGCGCCGCCCCCGCGCCGCTACCTGGGCGAGGCTTTCTTCGCCGGTGACGTAGAGGCCGCGCATGCGCGCACCGATGGCGCCGAGCATCTGCAGCAGCAGGGTCGACTTGCCGATGCCGGGATCGCCGCCAATCAGGACCACCGATCCGCCGACCAGTCCGCCGCCGAGGACGCGGTCGAGTTCGCCGATGCCGGTCGCCTGGCGCTGGTCGGCGTCGCCGGCGATCGAGGCCAGGCGGGTAATTTTCGGCGCATCGAGTGCTCCCGCATAACCGCCACGGCGGGCGCCGGCGGCTGCCGGCCTCGTGGCAGGCTCGAGAGTGATTTCCGACAGGCTGTTCCAGACCCCGCACTCCGCGCACTGCCCCTGCCATTTCGAATGCTCGCCTCCGCATTCGGCGCAGACATAGGCGGTCCTTGCCTTGGCCATGTCAGTCCAGGTCCTCGAGGAAACGCACGCGGCGCGTCATCCCGCAGACGAGCTCATAGCCGATGGTTCCGGCGCAAGCCGCGACTTCCTCGACCGGCAACTGCCTGCCCCACAGGACCACGCCATCTCCGATCTTCGCATCGCCGTGCTTGCGCAGGTCCACGGTGATCAGGTCCATCGAGACGCGCCCGACGATGGAAGCACGACGCCCGTTGACCAGGACCGGCGTACCCGCCGTGGCGGAGCGCGGATAGCCGTCGCCGTAGCCGATCTGGACTACGCCGATATCCATGTCTTCCGGGCAGGTCCAGGTGGCGGCGTAGCCGATCGATTCACCCCTGGCGATGCGATTGATGGCAACCAGCTTGCTGGTCAGGGTCATTGCCGGCCGGAATCCGAACTGGCTGGCGTGGCTACCTTCGATGACGGAAATGCCATAGAGCAATCCGCCAGGCCGTGCCCAGTGCCCGCGTGCCTGCGGCCAGCCGAGCAGGCCCGCCGAATTGGACAGGGAATGCGGACCTGGAAGGTCGCCGGCAAGGCGGTCGAAACTCTCTATTTGCGACGCCGTCCGGGCATCGCCGAAAACGTCGGAATTGGCAAGATGGGTCATCAGGCCAATGTCGGGATTCACATTCGGCAAGGCGCGCAGGCGCGCATAGGCCTGGCGGGCCTGCGCTGGCGGAAACCCCAGCCGGTGCATGCCGGTATCCAGCTTGAGCCAGACCCGCAACGGGCGCGGATCCCGGTCATGCTGCAGCCAGTCGATTTGCGATGCGTGATGGATCGCCGACTCGAGGCCGAGGCGGTGCATCTCGGCGATGTCGGCCGCCTCGTCGATGCCCGAGAGAACCACGATGCGCTGGCTGATTCCGGCCGCACGCAGGCGTTGTCCGTCGGCGATGCAGGCCACGCCGAATGCATCGGCCTCGTGCAGCGCACGGGCGACCCGCTCCAGGCCATGACCATAGCCGTCCGCCTTGACCACGGCCATGACCTTGGCGGCCTGGGCCAGTTCGCGCGATCGGCGCAGGTTGTCACGCAGTGCGCCGAGATGGATCGTCGCGCTGGTCGCTCGGCTCACTCGAAGTGTTCCGTGTAGCGGTCGACCGCCAGGTTCTCGAAGCGCGTGAACTGGCCGAGGAAGGCAAGCTTGACCGAACCCGTCGGGCCGTTACGCTGCTTGCCGATGATGATCTCGGCAACGCCCTTTTCCGGCGAATCCGGGTTGTAGTACTCGTCGCGGTAAATGAACATGATCACGTCGGCATCCTGCTCGATGGCGCCGGATTCGCGCAGGTCCGACATCATCGGTTTCTTGTCGGTTCGCTGTTCAAGCGAACGGTTGAGCTGGGAAAGTGCGATCACCGGGACATTCAGTTCCTTGGCAAGGGCCTTCAGTCCACGCGAAATTTCTGAAATTTCGGTGGCGCGATTCTCCTTGTTTCCGGGCACCTGCATCAGTTGCAGGTAATCGATCACGATCAGGCCGAGGTCATGCTCGCGCTTGAGGCGCCGCGAACGCGCGCGCAACTCGCCCGGAGACAGCGCGGGCGTGTCGTCGATGAAGATCTTCGCCTCGCTGAGCATCGTGATCGCGCTGGTCACGCGCGGCCACTCCTCTTCGGCCAGGTCGCCGGTACGCAAGTGCTGCTGGTTGATCCGGCCCATCGACGAAATCAGGCGGAAGGCGAGCTGCGAAGAGGACATTTCCATCGAGAAGACGGCGACGGCTTTCTTGGTGCGCATGGCCGCGTTCTCGGCCATGTTCAGGGCCAGCGCGGTCTTGCCCATGGAGGGGCGCGCCGCGACGATGATCAGGTCCGAGGGCTGCAGGCCCGTCGTCATTTCGTCGAGGTCGGTGTAGCCGGTCGGCAATCCGGTGATCGTTCCGCGGTTTTCGTAGCGGTGGTGCAGGATCTGGAAGGCGTCCTTCACCGCCGCACGCATGGACACGAAACCCTTGCGCCCGCGCGAGCCGGCCTCGGCGATGCGGAATACCTTCTGCTCTGCCGTCTCGAGCAATTCCTGGCTGGTCCGCCCTTCCGGCTGGAAAGCATCGCCGGTTATTTCCGTTCCGGTATCGATCAGCTGGCGCAACACCGATTTCTCGCGAACGATATCGGCATAGGCGACGATGTTCGCCGCGCTCGGCGTGGAATTCGCCAGTTCGATGACATAGGCGATGCCACCCACCTGCTCGGCCATCCCTTGCGCCTCGAACCATTCGCCCAGCGTTACCGCATCGCAGGGTTGGTCTTTCTCGCTGAGCTGGCTTATCGCCCGGAAGATCAGGCGATGGTCGCGCCGGTAGAAATCGTCCTCGGCGATGCGGTCGGCCACGCGCTCCCAGGATTCCGGCGCCAGCATGAGGCCGCCGAGTACGGCCTGCTCCGCGTCGATCGAATGCGGAGGCACCCGCAAGGTCTCGATGTTCGGGGCGGGCTTGCGTTCTGCGGAGGTGACCATGGGCTTTGCTCGGATCGCGGATGCGGCGTGCTTCGATCATACGCAGCAGTGCGTCTCACCAACAGAGAACAACCCTGTGCATAAGCTGTGCAGTTTGCATGCGCCGGAACGAAAACGGGCGCCGTGAAGGCGCCCGTCGTTCGATGCCGCGATGGAGCCGCGGATCAGTTTTCCGGTACCACGACCACCTTGACCGTCGCGTTGACGTCGGCGTGCAGGTGCACGCGGACCTCGAATTCGCCGATGTGGCGGATCGGGCCTTCGCCCTGCACGACTTCGTTCTTGTCGAGGGCGAATCCGGCGGCGGTGAACGCTTCGGCGATATCACGCGGTCCGACCGAGCCGAACAGCTTGCCTTCGGTGCTTGCATTGGCCTTGATGGTGACGGCGTCGGCGCCATCGAACTGGGCCTTGCGCGCTTCCGCGGCGCCCAGCTGCTGGTTGGCCTTGGCCTCGTACTCGGCGCGGCGCGTCTCGAAATTGGCAAGGTTGTCGGCGGTGGCCGGAACGGCCTTGCCCTGCGGAACGAGATAGTTGCGGCCGTAGCCCGGCTTCACGTTGACCTTGTCGCCAAGGTTGCCGAGGTTCTTTACTTTCTGCAGAAGAATCAATTGCATGGGGAACTCCAATTCGTTAGCGCCGGATCATTCCGGCGCAGCTTGCGCTGTCCGAATCGGCCCGCGTCCGCGGGCCGCGTATTCAGATCAATGGCTGTCGCTGTAAGGCAGCAGGGCCAGGAACCGGGCGTGCTGCACGGCGATGGCGAGCTGGCGCTGGTAGCGGGCCTTGGTGCCGGTGATCCGGCTGGGGACGATCTTGCCGGTCTCGGTGACGTACTGGCGAAGCAGGTTGAGATCCTTGTAGTCGATCTCGACGACGTCTTCGGCGGTAAAGCGGCAGAACTTCTTGCGGCGGAAGAACTTGGACATGGGTGCTACTCCTGGATTCTGGGGCGTCAGTCGGCGCTGGAAGCGGAAGATTCGGCGGTGTCCGCATTGCGGTCGACGCGCTCGGGACGGTCGGGGCGGCTGCCTCGATCGTCGGAATCATCACCACCAAAGCTGCCATCGTCGTCGCGACGGCGACGATCGCCCTTGTCGTCCTTGTTCTTCATGATCGCGGACATTTCCGTGACCGCCTCGTCGCGCTTGATCACCAGGTGGCGAAGCACGGCATCGTTGAAACGGAAGCCCGAGAGCAGCTCGTCGAGCACGGTCTGGCTGACTTCGATGTTCAGCAGGACGTAGTGTGCCTTGGCCAGGTGCTGCATCGGGAACGCGAGCTGGCGACGGCCCCAGTCTTCGAGACGATGGATCTTGCCGCCGTCGGCCTCGATCATCGTCTTGTAACGATCGATCATGGCCGGCACTTGCTCACTCTGGTCCGGATGGACCAGGAACACGACTTCATAATGACGCATGGTATTTCCTTTTGGGTGTCCGCACGCGGGGTGCGGGGGCAGCCTCCCGACCAGCGGTGAGGCAAGAATCTTCGCCCGGGAACGGCGAAGGGGCGCGGATAGTAAGGGATTCGGGCTCCGTGGGCAAGGTCGGGCAACCCTGCGGGTGTTGCCGGCGCTGCAAGGCTACGCCCGCCAGCCGGCCAGATCCGGACCCCGCCTGCTCTCGCACCGATACGGCTGCGGGTCAGTAGGCCTGCACCGAGCGCCGCGGATCGCGCAGCCAGCGCGCCCAGTCGGAAGCTAGCCCAGCCAGGCCGCCCGGGTAACCCCGTTCAAGGATACGTTCCGCCCGGACCGGTTGGCAGGGGTTCTCGCGCTGCCCTGCGAGCAATCCGCCCAGTGCACGTCGACCCTCGGGCCTTTCCATCAATACCGCGACCAGGGCGAAGGCCCGCAGATAGCGCTGCTCGCGACCCGAAGCGTAGAAATCGGCGCCCTCCCGGGCCAGCAGGTCGACCAGCTCCGCCCTGCCGTCGGTCGCAACGGCCGCCGTACGCAGGGTTTCGCTGGTCTCGTCGAGCGCGACCTGGGCTCCCATGCCGGACACCTGCACGCGCTCGAAGTAACTGGCCATGCCTTCGTTGATTGCGGTCGGCAGGTTGCCTATGCGTTCGTGGACCAGCGCATGCACGATCTCGTGGCGAAGTATCCGGAAGTTCGACTCGTCGTTGTCCTGCAGGCGTATATGGATGGTGCGGTCGCGCGATGAATAGGTACCGTCGGTTCCGGCCATGAGCGGGTCGCCGACGCGCCGCGCATAGGCCGCGGCGGACGCGATGAACTCGATGTCGAGCGCGAGGCCCGACTCCCCCGCCACTCCGAGGCTGTTGCGCAGCACGCCCTCGATGGCCTGGGCGTCGGCAACGGCGCGCTGGGAAAGGAAGTCCGGAAGGTTCACGTCGTATCCAGTGGCCCTGACGATCACCGAAGGCAGGCCGCCGACTTCAATCAGGCGATGACCATGCATCGAACCCGCTGGCGCCTGATCGGAAAAATGCACGATTCCCTTTTCATCCTCCCAGCGATGGATCGCGACCTTCCCGGTCCTGGCTGCCCGGGCGGTGCCAGCCAGGCACGGCTGCGAAAGCTGGATCGCGTGCATCGCCGACAGGCCCGCATCGGCCTTCGGCGACGCCGACGGGACTGCCGGGCTGTCCGCTGGAGCCGCGGGGAATCGCGGCGGGCCCGGCTCAGGAGATCGGGAAGCAGGCGTTTCCGCCTTCCTCGCATGCTGTTCGCCTGCAGCGACATCGGGAAGCGCGGCGGGATGCTCCCCATGCTGGCGCCACAACAGCACCGCCGTTACCGTGAACAACGCGACAAGCAGCCAGATGCGCATTACGCAGGTGCCCTGACCACGGCATTGACAGCGCGTCGGCGCACGCGGCACCGTGGATCGGGTGCCTTGCACATGGCAAGCCTGGAAAAGGGCGAGGCCGGGGTCGTCATCGGGCAAGCATAGCGCGACCCCGCACATACGCGATCAGGCCGCTGTTAATCGTCGAATCGTTAAACTGGCCCGATCGTGTGCCGTCAGGCGCACCCGGTTTCCATGCTGCGGGAGGATGGTCATGATGGATTGGTTGCTCGCACCCGAACACGCAAAATGGGTGGATCTGGGAATACTCATCGGTGGCCGGCTGCTCGGCGCCCTGGCATTGCTGCTGATCGGCCTGAAGATCGCCAGGGTCCTGGCCGACTGGATCGGCGGCAAGCTGCGGAGCAGCCAGCTCGAGTCGACGGCCGCCCTGTTCCTCGGTCGCATCGTGCTGGTGGTCTTGCAGGTCGTGTTGCTGCTAGCGGTGGTCCAGGTTCTCGGCGTGCCGATGACATCGATGTTCGCCGTGCTGGGCGCCGCGGGCCTGGCCATCGGCCTGGCGCTCAAGGACTCGCTGTCCAACATTGCCTCGGGCGTCATGCTGGTCACGCTGAAGCCATTCCATGTCAACGACATGGTCACCATCAACGGCGTCACCGGCAAGGTCGAGATGGTCAGCATTTTCCAGACCCGCCTGCGCGGCGCCGACAACCAGGTCATTACCCTGCCCAATTCGCTGATAACCAACGACTCGATCATCAATCTGACCCCGGATACGATGCGTCGCATCGAGTTGGTCATCGGCATCGGCTATGGCGACGACATCGACAAGGCGCGCTCGGTCGCCCTTGAGATCATGCAGGCCGATTCGCGCATCCTTGCCGAACCTGCTCCGAATGTCCTGGTCTATGAGCTGGCCGAAAGCAGCGTCAATCTCGGCGTCCGCTGCCACGTGGCAAATGCGGATTATTTCGCAACCCGTTGCGAATTGACCGAGCAGATCAAGAAGCGCTTCGATCAGGCCGGCGTCAGCATTCCGTTCCCGCAGCGCGACCTGCACATCATCAGCGGCGGCAAGGGCGATGATCGCGAATCGACGGCGCTGGCAAAGGCGTCCTGAGCGGCGAAACGTCACCGGCGATCAACAAGAGGGAACCCGCCACCAGCGGGTTCCCCTGTTGAAACGAATCCTGTGCGGGTGGTTCAGTCGGTTGCCGCCTGGCACGCCAGCAGGTCGCTGTCCTTGATCACCCATTTGTCGGCGTCGGCACACAGGGCCACGTTCTGCACAACGCATTCGTCGCCATCCTCGTCGACGACCTTGACGTCCCATTTGTCGCATGGCACGCCGGTCAGGGTGAACTGGTCACCGGTCTCGATGGTCTGGCTGCCCAGCTGGTCCTCGCCCCATTCCGTCTCGTCGGTGGGCGAAAAGTACATCTCGTGAATCGCCCACTTCGACTTGTTGACGATGATGATCCTGGAATCGGTGCGATCGGCGAGCGCCGGCGTGGCGACCAACGCGATAAACAATGAAGCGAGCAGCGTGAATCGGTTTTTCCTGGACATGGAAAGTCACCTTCTGTCTGATGGGCTAGTGGGCATTTTGCGAACTGGCGGGACGCTCTCGACCAGCGCAGCGCAATGTAGCAAGTTGCGGGCCAGGTTGGACTGCCGAAGTCAGGGCCCGGAAAAAGAAAACGCCCGCACGGGGCGGGCGTTTCCAGACTGTCGGGAAAACCGGCGGCGAGGCGTCAGATCGAATGCGCCAGTCGGTAACCCTTGATGCGATTGGCGAACTCCTGCAATGCACGGATGCCGCTGGCTTCGGCCTCGCGACACCATTGCTTGAGTCCTTCGAGCATGGCCTCGCCATTGCGTCCTTCCATCAGCTCGTGCAGGCGGCGCCGATAATCCATCACCGTAGCCAGGGCCGGCCGCTGGCTGACCCAGGTTCCCAGCCGCTCGCGGCCATCATTGTCCAGCCAGCGACCGCCGCTCGAGAGCGCCTTGCGCAATCGCCGCGGCAGTTCCTTCAGGCTGGCTCCGGCATTGGCGGCTTCTTCGCGAAGCGTCGGAGCGATGACACCGCGGAAATAATCGGTCATGACCTGGAACTTGTGCGTGAGCAAGGCCTTGATCGTGTCGTTGTCCGGGGCATGGATGTCCTCGCGGATATCCAGGGACGGTGCAACGCGCAGGACCTTGGCCATTCCGACCGTTTCGAAAGTCCGGATCATGGCCCAGCCAATGTCGAATTCGAAACGGCGCAGGGCGAACTTGGCCGAGCTCGGGAATGCATGGTGGTTGTTGTGCAGTTCCTCGCCCCCGATGATCAATCCCCAGGGGGTCAGGTTGGTCGAGGTATCGTCGCTCTCGACGTTGCGATAACCCCACCAGTGGCCGAGGCCATTGACGACGCCGGCAGCCATGAACGGAATCCAGATCATCTGGCCTGCCCAGATCACGACGCCCCAGAGCCCGAACAGGGCAAATGAAAGGAACAGCATCAGGGTCGGGCCGATCTCCGGATAGCGCGCGTAGACATTGCGCTCGATCCAGTCATCCGGCGTGCCCCTGCCGTATTTTTCGGTGGTCTCGCCGTCCTTCCGGGCCTGGCGATACAGATCCACGCCGTCCAGCAGCACCTTCTTGATGCCATAGAACTGCGGGCTGTGCGGATCCTCGGCGGTTTCGCACTTGGCGTGGTGCTTGCGATGGATGGCCACCCATTCCTTGGTCACCATCGCCGTCGAGAACCAGGCCCAGAAACGGAAAAAGTGGGCCAGCACCGGATGGAAATCGACGCCGCGATGCGCCTGGCTGCGATGCAGGTACAGGGTCACGGAGAAGATCGTGAACTGGGAAACGACGATGAAATAGACCACGAGCATCGGCCACGACGCATGGGTCAGGCCGTTGGTCAGGAAGGTGACGATTGAATCGAACATGAAATTCCACCAGGAAAGTCGAAACTTGACTATACGCGACGCGTGTCCATGGAACCAGATACCTGTGTCGCTACAAACACATACGCGTCCGCATGGCATGCGCGGGAGCGCGGAGCACTTGCATGCCCTCTTCGTACATATGGCGGTGAAGCAGGCGCATGCAAGCGCGAATCCACATTCAATGCGGACCCTGTTCCGACCCGCGCACGATCCGGCCCTGTTTCATGACCAGCGTCGGTCGCTCGGTCGCTCGGATGTCCGCCAGCACGTCTCCGGGCACGGCGACGATATCGGCGAGCTTGCCCGTCTCGAGCGTGCCGGTCTCCGCATCGATCCCAAGCAGGCGCGCCGCGCCCAGGCTGCTCGTCTGCAAAGCCGCTGCCGGGCTCATGCCCAGTTTCACGTAGTCGCCGAACTCGCGCGCATTCAGCCCGTGCGGATAGACCGCTGCATCCGTGCCGAACGCGATCGGCACGCCGATTTTCAGCGCGTTGCGGAACATGTCGCCATGCGCCTTGCCCGCCGCCCTGGCCTTTTCCGCAATTTTCGGTGGGTAGGTGTCGGCTTTCTCCACGACCCATTCCTGGGTCATGCGCGTGGGTACCAGGTAGACGTTCTTCTGCTTCATCAGCTGCAAGGTTGCCGGCTTGAGGAAGCTGCCATGCTCGATGGAGTCGATCCCCGCCTCGACGGCCAGCTTCGCCGCCAGGTCGCCGTGGCTGTGCGCCGCGACCTTGCGTCCCCACGTATGCGCCTCGCCAATGATGGCCGCCAGTTCCGCAGGCGTCAGTTGCGGAACGTCGACCGGATCGGATTCCGAAAGCACGCCGCCGGATGCGCAGATCTTGATCAGGTCGGCGCCAAATTTCATTTGCTGGCGCACCGCCAGGCGGCATTCCTCGGGCCCGTTGCAGACGCCTTCCAGCGGTCCGGCCGGCTTGGCCCGTTCGGGCGGAATCGGCGAGCTGTCGCAGTGGCCGCCGGTCGAACCGATTGCATGGGCCGCGACGAGCATGCGCGGCCCCTCGACCAGCCCGTCGTTGATGGCATTGCGCAGTGCCACATCGACGAAATCGCCCGCGCCCACTTCGCGCACGGTGGTGACGCCGGCCTGCAGCGTCGCTCGTGCGTTGCGCGCCGCATGGAAGGATTGCTCGACCGGAAATCGCAACATGCCTTCGTAGAAGCCCTGCGCCCAGTTCTCGTTGTAGTCATAGGCGATGTGCGTATGCGCGTCGATGAAGCCCGGCAGCAGGGTTGCATCGCCCAGGTCGATGACGCGGCTGCCGGCAGGAATCTGCGCATCCGTTCCGATAGCGACGATGCGCTTCCCGCTGACGACGACCTGGCCGGGGCTGTCCAGCCTGCCGCTGCGCCCGTCGAACAGGTGCGCCGCCTTGAGCACGACGGTTTCGGGCACCGGTTCCGCAGCAGGCAGGTAGCCCGCCCCTGTCATCGACAACACGGCAAAGCCTGCAACCAGCAATCCCATGGCGTGATTTCGCATCCGGTTTCCCCTGACTGTCCGAAAACCCGAGTCTACCCTGCCATCGAAGTTTCGGAAGCCGCCCGCGGATGACGGCATGGAACCTGGCGGCATTGCGTGCGCAATGGCGCGATACAAGCACCGGACGAATCGCCTTGCGGGGATTGCCCTGCGTGGCTAGTCGAAGCCGTCCGCGAAAATCGGGTCGGGCTGCCATTCGTAGGCGCCGATGTCGACGGCGCCGAAGCGAGCCTGGCCGCGCTGATCGGTGGCCGGCGCACCCATGGCGGTACCCGCATCGATGGCCGCCGAGCCCGCCGGCAACGCCATGGTCTGGGTCAGGCCGCCGTTGCTGGCGATCGCGCCGAGTTGCGCATCAACGAACAACGCCCCGGGCGTCACTGCCTGTTCCGGCTGGTTGGAGACCGGCCGGATCTGCGGCCATTGCATGTTGTTGCTGCCGCTGACCGGATTGAGCAGGGCCCAGGGATTGTAGGGATTGCCGCCGGTGTTGTTGAGGAAGACCGTGTTGCGCATCGTGATCGCCAGTCCGGCCGTGTTGCTGATGCCGCCGGCGAAGCAGACGTCGCAAAGCGCCGCATTGTTGGCGATGGTCAGGTTCTGCAGGACCAGCCCGCCGCTGCCGCGCAGGTTCATGGCCCCGCCGAGGCCGGTACGCGCGATGTTGCCGACAAACGTGCTGTTGGTGATGTCGCCACTGGCGCGCACCAGGGTGGCTGTCTGGTGATCGAAGATCGAAAGCCCGCCATAACCGGCGGCCTGGTTGTCGCGGAACGTGGAGCCGCGAATCGAAAACGGCCCTCCCTGCAGGTAGACGCCGCCGGTATGCGCGTTGCTGGTGCCGACACTGTTGTTGCCCTGCACGGTCGAATCGACGATGCGGGTGAAACTGGTGGCGTCGTAAACGGTGGTGAACAACCCTGCGCCGTAGGCATTGGCCTGGTTGCCGCTCAGGCGCACCCGGCACAGGTTCACGTAGCGGTCGGCACCGTCGATGCCGATGCCGCCCGCATTGCCGCCATTGCCCGGGTTTCCTCCGCTGCCAGTCGCCGTATTCGACGCGAGCTCGCTGTCGTAGAGATTGACTCGCCGGGAGCCCAGCGAGTAGATCGCGCCGCCGTTGGCGCCGCTGTTTCCGTCGACGACGGTGTCGACCAGGCTCAGCTCGCTCGCGCCGACGGCGTAGATCGCGCCACCGCCGTCATCCTGGGCGACGGCGATCGCGTGGTTGTTGGTGAAGCGCGAATGGAAGATTCGGATGGCCACGGCTTGCCAGGGTCCGCCCGTGGGCTTCCACAGGCCTGCACCGGATCCTCCCGGCGTCGAGCCATTGGCGATGGTCGCGTTGAGCAGATCGAACGCGTAGCTCAGATTCCCGGGATTGTCGACGCGCAAGACGCGGCGTGCATTGCCGCCGGACAGGGTGGCGCCGCCTGCATCGAGCATCGTGGCGCGCGTTACCCGCAGCTCCGCATTGAGCGTGAGCACCGACGAGCCGATGTCGAGGCGGATCGCGCCGCCACCATCGAGGGCCGACTGCAGCATGGCCGTCGTGACGCTGCCTGCGCTGCCGTTGCCCAACACAACGGGGCTGGACAATGACGGAGCGGACGGCGCGACGCAGTCGAACGAAGGCTGCGCCAGCGCCGGACCCAGTTGCAAGGCCAGTACGACAAGGACAAGTTTGCGGATCACCGGCATTCATCCTCAGCGAGGCGGGCCGACAACATGCACCCGGGCGATGCCGGTTTCCGTGACAGCCCTTCCAGCAAGGATACTTCCGGCACGAATCCCGGCGACAACGGCACGGGCAAGGAAAAAGGGCCAGCGGGAGTTACCCGCTGGCCCTTCGTCTCTGTATGGCGCGCCCGGAGAGATTCGAACTCCCGACCACCAAGTTCGTAGCCTGGTACTCTATCCAGCTGAGCTACGGGCGCTTTGATCGTCGTCTTGGCGGAGAAACCTGCGTTGCGCAGTCGGCCCGGTCCAACGAGGGGCGGGATTATTCGGTGCCGGGAGGCTTTCGTCAACTCCCCGCGCCAACTATTTTTTCCTGCCGGCGTCTTTTCGCCGCGCCCCGGGCCGTGGCGGACGTGGCATTCCAGGCTGTCGCTGCCCGTTTCCGGCACGATGCCGCCGGATTCGCGAGCGCCTCAGTTCTTCTTGCGCGGCCGCACATAGAGGACCAGGCTGTGGTCCTCGATCTGGTAGCCGTGCCTGGCCGCCACTTCGTGCTGGAGGCGCTCGATTTCCTCGCTGGTGAATTCGATCACCTTGCCGGTTTCCACGTCGATCATGTGGTCATGGTGCTTGCCGCGATCCAGTTCATAGACCGCCTGCCCGCCCTCGAAATTGTGCTTCAGAACGAGGCCGGCGGCCTCGAACTGGGTCAGGACGCGATACACCGTCGCCAGGCCGATATCGTCCTGATGCTCGAGCAACTGGCGGTAGATGTCCTCGGCCGTGACATGCTTGCCATCCAGGTTTTCCAGGATCTCGAGGATACGCATGCGCGGGTGGGTGACCTTGAGCCCCGCCTTGCGCAGATCGGTCGATTCCATGGCTGTCCTCCGCACGGTCTGTCGCCGCACCATAACGATCTGAAAATGAGCGCTAGTGTATCATCCGCCGTTTCGACATCGCCGAGCCTGAACGCATGCTGCTTCGACTAATCGTCCTGATCGCCCTGATTCCGCTGAGCGGCTGCGGAGTTCTCTACAAACTGGATGTCCAGCAGGGCAACCTGTTCGACAAGGACCAGGTCGATACCCTGAAGCCGGGCATGACCAAGCGCCAGGTGCTGGTCGTCATGGGCTCCCCTTCGATCATCAGCCCGTTCAACCAGGATCGCTGGGATTACGTGTCCAGCATCAAGCGCGGACGCGGCAAGATGGAAAGCAAGGACCTCGTCCTCTATTTCGAGAACGAAGCGCTGACGCGCATCGAAGGCGACTATTTCCCCGAGGATCCGGAACTGCTGATCCGCGATGCGCGCAAGTACAAGCGCCAGTACCCGGACGAGAAGCGCGAGGAAGACAAGAAGAAGCGCCGCGGCGGCGAAGGCCAGGGCTGAACCGGCGCTCAGCTTTTCACCCTGACCGCCCGTTTTCGCCGCGCTTCCTTGGGGTCGACCTTCAGCGGCCGATAGATCTCGACACGGTCGCCGTCGACGAGGCGGCGCCCCGGAGCAGCCGGCCTCGACCAGACCCCGACTTCCAGCGTCGCGGTATCGATGCCGCATTCGCCCTCGACGCCCGAAACAAGGATGGCATCGGCCACGGTCGCCGCTGCCGGCAGCTCCAGGACCCTCAGGAACTGCCGTTCCGGGTCGGCATAGGCCACTTCGACACGGATGAAATCAGGCGCCGCTGCCACGCGCCACCCGGCAGAAGTCGTCGACCATGCGATCGGCCAGGTTCTGGAAGCCGAGTCTCAGTGCTGGCGCGGTGAATCGGCCGGCGTAGTCGAAATCGAGGGCAAAGAGGATCTTGCAGCCGGCGTCGCCGAGCGCAAGGAAGGTCCATTCGCCCTCGAGGGTGCGGAACGGGCCATCGACCAGGTGCATGTGGATGCGCTCGGGTCGCGCGAGGGAATTGCGGGTCGTGAAGCTCTGGGTCATCCCGGCCAGGCGCAGGTCCAGGCGCGCCGTGACGGCCGATTCGGCGCGCTCGAGCAAAGCGGATCCGGCGCACCAGGGAAACAGGCTCGGGTATGCTTCGACATCGTTGACCAGATCGAACATGAATTCTGGCGTGCGTCGGACGAGCGCATTGCGGCGGATCTGGATCAAGTCATCATCTCGCATGTTGGGAACCAGCGCAGCGACCCCAGTTCGTCGGTCGCGCACAAACCGGATTTTCCGACCCGGGATCGGAAGCGACACCAAGGATTACTCATAACAGCATGACCAAGCAGAAAGCCAAGGACAAGAAGGCCGGCGGAACGATCGCGCTGAACAAGCGCGCTCGCCACGAGTACCACATCGACGAACGCTACGAAGCCGGTGTTTCCCTGCAGGGCTGGGAAGTGAAGAGCCTGCGTGCCGGCCGGACCAACCTGACCGACGCCTATGCGATCGTCCGCAATGGCGAAATCTACCTGTTCGGAGCCTCGATCGTCCCGCTTATTTCGGCTTCCACCCATGTCGTGGCGGACGACCGGCGCACGCGCAAGCTGCTCCTGCATCGCGACGAAATCGACAAGCTGGTCGGCGCGGTCGAACGCAAGGGCTATACCCTGGTGCCGATGGCCATGTACTGGAAGGGCAACAAGGTCAAGATCGAGATCGGCCTCGCCCGCGGCAAGCAGGAGCACGACAAGCGCAACGTGCTCAAGGACAAGGACTGGCAGCGCGACAAGCAGCGCGCGATGCGTGCGCACAACAAGGGGGCCTGAAAGGCCGGGATTTGGGATTCGGGATTGGGGATTCGGACCCGCAAAGCGACAAGCTGGCTCCGTAGCGAGCATGGCTCTTGCGAATCCCCAATCCCGAATCCCGAATCCCCAATCCCAAATCCCAAATCCCGGCCACCTTGAACCCCGCTCCGGCCAACCCCATCTCCTGTGCAATGCCATCCACGTGATAGCATTCCCTTCCCCGGGGGTGTCATGGCTTCGACGGGGGTAGTGAGATAGCTTGGTGCATGCCGAGGGGGCGACTTTCCTCGTTAATCCAGTAGCAAACTTTTAGTTGCCAACGACGACAACTACGCACTCGCCGCTTAAGGCGTAAGCCGGGAACCCACTTGTGCCTATGCTCGTGGATGTACCGTCATTATCATGGGATAGCCTGATTCCGCCGTCTGACGGAAGAAGGGCGAAACTTTTCAGACTGGTCGACCGGTGCGTTTCGCACATCGTACTGCCGGAAGACGAGACCGATCGGTGAGCTAAGCATGTAGTACCGGGCGTCAATCGCCTTCGGACGCGGGTTCGACTCCCGCCACCTCCACCACACGAACGCCCCAACCGGATCCGGTTGGGGCTTCTTGTTTGTACTTGAGAGGAGCGCGGATCAGGCGGCCTGGCGTGCAGTCATGCGGGATGACAGTGCACTCTTGCGTGCCAGCAGGAATGCGCGCAGCAGCGCCGGATAGTCGGGGTGTGCGGCTGCCTTGACCGAGGCCCGCGTGGCCAATGCCTTGCGCCAGGCCAGGACGCGCGGCGTGCTCGCGAAGAAACCGAAATCGCCAATTTCCTCGAACACGTCGAAGTAGCGGAACACCGGCCCGAAGGCCGCGTCGACCAGGCTGAACTGCTCGCCGGAAAAATAGGGCCCGGCCTGCAGCTGTGCCTCGATCCGTTCGAATCGGCTGCGGATATCGGCCGCTGCGGCTTGCAGCGATACCGCGTCAGGGGCGCTGTAGAAGCCGCCAATGGCATTCAATAATGCCGATCCAAACTCGATCCAGCCGCGATGTCGTGCGCGTTCGAGCGGGTCGCCGGGATGCAGACCCGGTACTTCGGTGTCTTCGAGGAACTCGCAGATGACGGCCGACTCGAATATCGGCTGGCCGTCGACCAGCAGCACCGGCGTCTTGCCCAGCGGCGAGACCTGAAGGAACCAGTCCGGCTTGTGTGCCAGGTCGATGTCGACGCGTTCGAAGTCGATGCCTTTTTCGCTCATTGCAATCGCGGCCCGCTGCACGTAGGGGCACAAGGCATGGCTGATCAATACCAGTCGTGGGCGCATTTCCTGATCCTCAGTGCGCGGGAACGAAGCGACCGCTGCGGCGCAGCGCGAGCGCGCCATCGCCGGCAAGCCAGAGCACCAGCGATGCGACGATCAGGAAGACCGGGTACTCCCAGCCGCCACCCGGACTGGTGAAGACCCAGCCATTGCCGACATGGACCGTGGTTGCCGCCACCAGGATCGGCAGCAGGGCCAGCGATACCTGGCGTGCGTACAGGCCGAGGACCAGGGCCGTGCCGCCAGCCAGTTCAGCGGCGAAAACCGGATAAACCAGAAAGCCCGGGAAACCGACGCTTTGAAAGAATTCGACGGTGCCCGGCAAGGTGAACACCAGCAGCTTGAGCAGCGCATGGGAAATCCACATGACGCCAAGGCTGATGCGCAGCAACGTCAGGCCATAAGGAGGGAGGGATGGGTTTGTCGACTGGATCGTGTGGTTCATTGCAGTACTCCATTGAGTTGGGAACGAGGTCAATCTATGATTTCTCCAACGCAATGAAAATACGCATGGGCGCAATCAATGAATGCATCGACGCAATACAGGATCGGAGCTTCCGATCTCGAAGTGATCCTCGCCCTGGTGCGTACCGGAACCCTGGCAAAAGCCGGCGAACGGCTTTCAGTGGATGCGTCCACCGTGTTCCGCAGCGTGCAGAAAATGGAAAAGGGGCTCGGTCAGCAGCTTTTCGCGCGCTCGCGTTCCGGCTACCTGCCCTCCGAGCTGGCGCAGGAGCTGGCCCGCCATGCCGAGCGCCTGGAGGCCGAGCTCGAAGGCGCACGCTCAGCTGCGCAGATGGATCCCGAACACGTTTCCGGATCCGTCCGCATCACCACCACGGATACCATCCTGCATGGGCTGATCGCGCCGGCACTCAAGCCATTGCATGTCCGGCATCCGCTGCTCGGTTTCGACCTGCATGCGGGCAACGAACTGGCCAACCTGACCCGACGTGATGCCGACATCGCGGTGCGGGCGACCGGGCGACCACCGCAGCACCTCGTCGGCAAGCACGTCGGACCTATTCGAGTGGCATTGTTCTCGGCTCGCCACGGGGGCATTTCCGCATTTGACGAGGGTGCGGCCGACGCAGCCAGCTGGATCGCGCCGGATGACGCCCTGCCCGAGCACCCTTCGGTGCTCTGGCGCAGGAAACACTTTCCGCGGGTCGTGCCGGCCTACCGGGTCAACAGCATCCTGACCGTCGCCGAACTCGTCAGCCAGGGCCTCGGCATCGGCCTATTGCCGACTTTCCTGACCCGCGCCAGGACGGATCTGGTGCAGCTGACCGAGGTGCTGGATGAATGCCAGACCGAGTTGTGGCTGCTCACACACGCCGAATCCCGGCACCTGCGCCGCGTCTCGACGGTATTCACCCATCTCGCGCAGAACCTCTCGCTCGATTGAAAAATCCGTGCGTCGCAAGAAGCGATCAGTTGCACCCCTGAATAGCAAGAAACCCCGCATGATGCGGGGTTTCGAGTTGCACGTGTCTTTGAAGACGGAAAAGGGAGTCAGAGCGACCTTTCGAATTCCCTTGCTGCTTTTTCGGCTTCGTCCCGGGCCATTCCGTAGCGCTCCTGGATCTTGCCGGCCAGGTACTCGGTGTTGCCTTCGGCGACATCGAGATCATCGTTGGTGAGCTTGCCCCACTTTTCCTGGATCGTGCCCTTGAGCTGCTTCCATTTGCCTTTGATGCGATCTTCGTTCATGCGTGTTTCTCCTGAGGGGAATCGCGGTTTGGTGCGCCAATGGCGATCGTTGGATTGATCGTCCCTGGGCCAGTTCCGCTTGTCCCCAGCTTGCCCAGCTGCCGATGCACGCAATCTAAACAACGGATGCGATGAACACACCGCGTTCATGATCTGGATCGAAAGGATTCAGGAAGGGTTGCGTTCGCGGCGAATCAGATAGATGCCGCTGGCGATGATGACGCCGGCGCCGACCAGCATCATTCGATCCGGCAACGTGTTCCAGATCAGCCAGTCAAGGCCCATGCCCCAGCCCAGCGCGGTGTATTCGAATGGCGCGATGATCGAGGCGTCGGTGTGTTTGAAGGCTTCGGTCACGGCGTACTGGCCGAACGCGCCGCTGACCGCGAGTCCGGCCAGGATCAGCCAGTGCCCGTGCTGGATCGCCACCCATTCATGCCAGGCGGCAGCGACCGCAAACAGGCTCAACAGGGTGATCATCCAGAACACCATGCCCTGGGTGGAATCGGTGCGACCGAGCAGGCGCACGGTAATGGCCGACAGCGAATAAAGCGTCGCCGCCAGCAATACGGCCACGCTGCCGAGCGTAGCCATGCGGGTCGCGTCGGGCCGCAGCACGATCAGCACGCCTGCCAGCCCGACCACGATGGCTGCCCAGCGACGCCACCCTACCCGCTCGCCAAGCAATGGAACGGCCAGTGCGGTGACCAGCAGCGGTGCAATGAAAAAGAGCGAATAGGCTTCCGCAAGCGGCAGCGTGCGCAGCGCGAAGGCGAACGAAGCGAGCATCAACACGGCGAATACGCCGCGCAGGAGATGCAGTATCCAGCGCGTGGTCAAAACCAGGCGGAACCCTCCCGTGAGCATGATCCAGAGCAGAACCAGCGGCAGCGAGGACAGGCCGCGAAGCGCGGCAACCTGCATGGCCGGATAGTGCGGCGTGAGCAGCTTGAGGCTCACATCCATGAGGGAAAAGGCCGCCACCGCGCCGAGCATAAAAATAATGCCGCGAAGGCTGGTCGGAGGCTGGGCGTTCATCCCGGGATACTCGACAAACCCGGGCGCGTGCGCAAGCCTCGCATGTGATGCCGGCGTGCGCGCATTCACTTCTCCGGCGGTATGCTGCCGGCATGGACAACACACTACGTGCGGGCGCTGCTTCATGTCTGGCCGGGTTGCTGCTCGCCGGCTGCGCTTCGGCGCCACGGCGGGTCGTGCAGCCGGTCGAACCGGCACCTGCGGCTGCCGCGACGAAGATCGATACACACTACGAGGCGATCATCCTGCGCGGCCCCGAGTACATCGACGCCTTGCGCGCCGAACCCGCACCCGCACAGCCTCAGGTGGTCGAAGGCAAGAACGACCTCGGCGACCAGCGCGAGCTGGCCTCGCAGGGCTTTGTGCGTATCGGCAACGGTCGCTATGCCCAGGTCGATGCAGGAACGATGCGCCTGGCCATCGAGCTTGGCCAGGACGTGGGTGCGGACCGGATGCTGCTCTATCCGCATCACCGCGACGATGGCCAGGCCCAGCCTTCCGGCCAGTTCCTTGTCGCCTACTACGTGCGCTTCAAGCTGCTTTTCGGCGCCACGTTCCGCAACCTGACCGACAGCGAACGCCAGCGCCTGGGCGTGGAGAGCGGCGTGCAGATCGGATCGGTGGTGGGCGGAACGCCGGCGTCGCAGGCCAACCTGATGTCGGGCGACTATGTCGTCAGCTTCAACGGCAAGCCGATACGCGACCGCGGCGCTTTCCAGGAATTGCTGCTCGGGGCCGCCGGCAAGGCGGTCACCCTGGGCGTGCGGCGGGGGCAGCAGGACATGAGCCGCGTGGTGCGCCTGGGCGCCCGACCGGAATCAGCCGGGCAGCCCTGAGACGGCATCGTCAGGCCGGCGCGGCTTCCGTGGAAATCGCGAGTACGCTGTGACCGCGCTCGAGAGCCGCGGTCCCGCTGCGTGCCAGTTCGAGGATCGTGGTGATTCCGGTCAGTTCGGAAAGTACCGCGCTGATATGCGCGCCGCGGCCAGTGAACTGCAACGTGCGCGTATCCCCGCTGGCGTCGAGGATCACGCCGTAGCTCAGCTCGGTGAATCGCTCGATCGCGGCGCTGTTGTTTGCGCCCGACGCCACCTTGACCACCAGCAGTTCCGATTCGAGGTGATCGCGGCTGGTCAGGTCGGCAATCTCGAGCACGTCGATGAGCTTGCGCGACTGGTTGATGATCTGCGCGATGACCGCATCGTCACCGAAAGTGACCATGGTCAATCGGGATACGAGCGGCTCATGGGTCGCCGCGACCGTCAGCGACTCGATGTTGTAGCCGCGTGCGGCAAACATGCCGGCAACCCTGGCCAGGGCGCCGGCTTCGTTCTGCAGCAGCATCGAGATGATATGGCGCATCAGAACATCTCCACGGGGCCGGATTCTTCCGCGACCACCGGATCGCGCGAGGCGATGTGTTCGCCGGTGATCATCTGCGCATAGCTCATGCCGGGACCGACCATCGGATAGACGCAGGCATCCGGGTCGATCATGACCTCGAGGAAGGCAGGGCCGTCGAATGCGATGAACTCCTCGATCACCCGCTGCAGGTCCTGCGGGCGCTCGAGCCGCACGGCATAGGGGAAACCGTCGGCCTCGGCGGCCTTGATGAAGTCCTTCTTGTGCAGGCTCTTGTCGGTTGCCGAGAAGCGGCCCTTGAAGAACAGCTTCTGCCATTGGCGAACCATGCCGTCGCCGCAGTTGTTGAGCACGACGACCTTGATCGGAAGGTTGTAAGTGGTCACGGTCTCGAGCTCGCCGAGGTTCATGCGGATGCTCGCATCGCCGTCGATATCGATGACCGTCAGGTCGCGCCTGGCGAACTGCGCGCCGATCGCGGCGGGCAGGCCGAAGCCCATCGTGCCCATCGATCCGGAGGTCAGCCAGCGCCGCGGCTCGGTGAAATCGAAATACTGCGCGGCCCACATCTGGTGCTGTCCGACTCCCGTGCAGATGATCGCGTTGCCGCGCGTGATCCGGTTGATCGCCTCGATCACTGCATACGGCTGGATCAGCGCGCTGTCGCGATCAAACGCCATCGCATAGGTCTTCTTGAGGTCGGCGACATGGGCATGCCAGGCATCGAAACGGCCCTGCCCACGCGGATCGATACCGTCGCGGTTGGCGAATTCACGCAGCGCGTCGAGCGCGCGCGAAAGATCGCCGAGATGATGCCAGTCGACGCGCTTGACCTTGTGGATTTCCGCCGGATCAACGTCGAACTGGGCGATGAATCGCGCCTTCTGGGCAAACGTCTCGGGCACGCCAGCCACGCGATCGTCGAAGCGCGCGCCGACGGCGATCAGGAAATCGCAGTCGACCGCGGCATAATTGGCGAAGGCCGTGCCATGCATGCCGAGCATGTGCAGGGAAAGCGTGTCGGTCGTATCGCTGGCGCCAAGCCCCATCAGGGTGGTCGTCACCGGGATGCCGAAGGCCTCGGCAAACCTGCGCAGGGCCTGCGTCGCTTCCGCCGCAATGACTCCTCCGCCGACATAGAGCAGCGGACGTTCCGAGTGCGACAGGGCGTCGAAGAAACGCTGGCAGGCATCGGCGTCGAGGCTGGCTTTCTCCACGGCGCTCAGGCGCGCGCGGTAGCCGGGAATCGGCAACTGTCCCCTGCCCTCGAATTTCAGCATCGCGTTCTGCACATCCTTCGGGATATCGATGACGACCGGGCCGGGCCGGCCGGTTCTTGCTATCTCGAAGGCCGTGCGCAGGGTCGATTCGAGCAGGCTGGCATCGGTCACCAGCAGCACATGCTTGGCGCAGGAACCCATGATGCTGCTGACCGGCGCCTCCTGGAAGGCGTCGGTACCGATCGCGCTGGTCGGCACCTGGCCACAGATGACGACGATCGGGATCGAGTCGGCCATCGCGTCGCGAACCGGCGTGACCGTGTTGGTGGCGCCCGGGCCTGACGTGACCAGCGCCACACCGACCTTGCCGGAGGCGCGCGCATAGCCCTGGGCCATGAAGCCGGCGCCCTGTTCATTGGCCGGCACGATCAGCGGCAGCGGTTCGCTGCCGTCCTTGTTCAGGTGCTCGTGGTTGAAACGGAAAACCGCATCATAGACGGGCAGGATCGCGCCACCCGAATAGCCGAACACGACACCTACTCCCTCGTCGGCGAGGACCTGCACGACGATATCGGCGCCGCTCATCATGCTTCCTGCAAGTGGATGGCTGCTCGGCAATGCTGCGTTTTCCGGTCGTTCCTGGAGCATGGCATTCATGGCTTGTTTCCGGGGTTCGTGTTCCGCCTCGGGGCGCAGACGGGCTTGCGGGGATCAGGCAGGTTCGTTGAGCCAGGTCATCTTCTTGCGCAGTTCGGCGCCGACCTTCTCGATCGGGTGATCCATGTCGGCCTGCTTCCAGCGCTTGTAGTTCGGCAGGCCGGCCTTGTATTCCTCGGTCCAGTTCTTTGCGAACGTGCCGTCCTGGATATCGGTGAGCACGTCCTTCATGCGCTGCTTGGTCGCCGCATCGATGATCCGCGGACCACTGACGTAGTCGCCGTACTGCGCCGTCTCGGAAACATAGGTGAGCATCTTGGTGATGCCGCCCTGGTAGAGCAGGTCGACGATCAGCTTGAGCTCGTGCAGCACTTCGTAATAGGCGATCTCGGGCCGATAGCCGGCCTCGACGAGGGTCTCGAACCCCTTCAGCACGAGTTCGCTGGCGCCGCCGCAGAGCACGGCCTGCTCGCCGAACAGATCGGTCTCGGTCTCTTCCTTGAAGTCGGTTTCGATGAGCAGGGCGCGCGCGCCACCGAGGCCGGCCGCATAGGCCTTGGCGAGGTCCGTGGCCTTGCCGCTGATGTCCTGGAACACCGCGTACAGGCATGGCACGCCGCGACCGATCTCGAATTCGGTGCGCACGAGGTGCCCGGGTCCCTTCGGTGCGACGAGGATGACGTCGATGTCCTTGCGCGGCACGATGGTCTTGAAGTGGACATTGAAGCCGTGCGCGAACAGCAGGGCGGCGCCGGGCTTGATGTTCGGCTCGATGACATCGCTGTAAAGCTTGGGCTGGACCATGTCCGGCGTCAGCACGGCAACGAGGTCGGCACCCTTCACCGCTTCTTCGGGACTGAGCACCTCGACGCCATCGGCCGCGGCCTTGAGCGAGGTGGGGCCGCCCGGACGCAGGCCGACGACCACGTTGAGGCCGGAATCGCGCAGATTGAGCACGTGCGATCGACCCTGGCTGCCATAGCCGAGCACGGCGATCCGGGCGTTCTTGAGTGCATCGGTGGTGACGGTGGCGGACATGCGGATACTCCAGTGGGATTGGTGGGGGTATGGGTATGGAAAATCAGGGACTGGTCACGGCGCCCTTGGCAGCCGAACCGACCAGGCGGGCGTACTTGGCGAGGACACCATGGGTGACCTTCGGCTCGGGTGCCTGCCAGCCGGCGCGGCGGGCGTCGAGATCGGCATTGGTCTCGATGACGCGCCGGGCCGCGTCGACGACGATGCGATCGCCCTCGCGCAGCAGCCCGATGGCACCGCCGCGCGCCGCTTCCGGCGCGACGTGGCCGACCACGAATCCATAGCTCGCGCCGCTGAAGCGGCCGTCGGTCATCAGCGCGACCTGGTCACCGAGGCCACGGCCCACCAGGGCCGCGGTGACGGCCAGCATTTCGCGCATGCCGGGTCCGCCCGCCGGTCCTTCGTTGCGGATGACGATGACATCGCCGGACCGGATCTCGCCCGCCTGCACGGCATGGAAGCACGCTTCCTCGCTCTCGAACACGCGTGCGGGGCCTTCGAAATGGACCGGGCTGCTGCCGGACAACTTGAGGATGCAGCCTTCCGGGGAAAGATTGCCGTAAAGGATCGAAAAGCCACCGCGCGGCTTGAACGCCTGAGCGACGGGACGCACGACCTGCTGGCCTTGCGGGGCTTGTGGCGACGCCTCGATTTCTTCGAACAGCGAACGTCCGGTGACCGTCGCCGCCTCTTCGAGCAGGCCGGCGAGTCGCAGTTCGCGCGCGACCACGGCCATGCCACCGGCCTCGGTCATTTCGATGGCCGTGTAGCGACCGCCCGGCATGAGGTCGGTGATCACCGGCGTTGCCGCAGCCGCAGTCTCGAAATCCTCGATGAGCAGCGGCACGCCGGCTTCGTGGGCAATGGCCAGCAGGTGCAGGACGGCATTGGTCGAGCCGGCCGTCGCGGCAACGATTCGCATCGCGTTGCGGAACGCCTGTGGAGTGAGGATGTCGAGCGGCTTGCGCTCGTTGCGCAGGCAGTCGAGCACCAGCTCACCGCAACGACGCGCGGCATCGAGCTTGGCCGGATCGGTGGCGGCGATGTCATTGAGTCCGAGCGGGGACAAACCAAGCGCGCTGAGCACCATGGCCATCGTGTTGGCAGTGAACTGGCCTCCGCAGGCACCCGCGCCCGGGCAGGCCGCACGTTCGATCGTGCCGAGGCGCTCGTCGGAAATCTTGCCCGCGCCATGGCTGCCGACCGCTTCGAAGACCTGCTGGACGGTGATTGATTTTCCGTCGAGACGACCATGCGCGATGCTGCCGCCGTAAAGCGCGACGCCGGGAATGTTCAGGCGCGCAAGCGCCATCGCCGCCGCCGGTATGGTTTTGTCGCAACCGCACAGGACCACCATCGCGTCGAGGCAATGCCCGTCGACCGCCAGTTCGATCGAATCGGTGATGACCTCGCGGCTGACCAGCGACGCACGCATCCCCGACGTGCCCATGGCGATGCCATCGGTCACCGCGATCGTGTTGAATTCGATCGGCGTGCCGCCGGCCGCACGGATTCCTTCGCTGGCCGCCTCGGCCAGGTCGCGCAGGTTGAGGTTGCACGGGGAAATGTTCGACCAGGTGTGGACGACGGCAACCAGCGGCCTGGCGATGGCTTCGGCATCGAGCCCGGTCGCATGCAGCATGGCGCGCGCCGGCGCGCGGTCCGGCCCGGTCTTGATCGCATCGCTGCGCATCGGCGGCCGCAGCGGAATGCGTTCGCCGGCACTCATGCGGCGACCTGCTGTTTCGAGTCCAGCTTGGCGAGTACTGCCTGGGTCACCTGTTGCGTGCTTGCGTTGCCGCCGAGATCGCGGGTGAGCTCACCGGCATCGAGCACGGCGTCGACGGCCGCCTCGACGGTGCGTGCTTCCGCCTCCAGGCCCAGAGAATGGCGCAACAGCAGGGCTGCACTGAGGATGGCGCCTATCGGATTGGCGATGCCCTGCCCGGCGATATCCGGGGCCGAACCATGGATAGGCTCATACAAGCCGAGTCGTCCCGCGCCCAGCGAGGCCGATGGCGACACGCCCAGCGAACCGGCAAGCGCGGCGGCTTCGTCGGTGAGGATGTCGCCGAACAGGTTCTCGGTGACGATGACGTCATAGCTGGACGGCCGCGTCAGCAGCAGCATCGCCATCGAATCGACCAGCTGGTGTTCGAGCGTGATGCCTGCATATTCGGCGACGACCCTTTCCGTGGTCGAACGCCACAGGCGCGAGGTCTCCAGGACATTGGCCTTGTCGACCGAAGTCAGGCGGCGCTTGCGCCCCAGCGCCAGCTCGCAGGCACGGCGCACGACGCGCTCGACTTCGCCGACGCTGTAGCGGCATTCGTCGATGGCCACATCGCCTTCGCGCGACTTGCGCCCGAAATAGGCACCCCCGGTCAGCTCGCGCACGAACAGCAGATCCACCCCGACCAGGTTTTCGGCCTTGAGCGGGGACAGCTTTGCCAGACGCGGATGCACGCGCAGCGGTCGCAGGTTGGCGAAAACGCCGAGTTTCGCGCGCAGGCCGAGCAGGCCCTGCTCCGGTCGCACTTTTGCCTGCGGATCCGACCATTTCGGTCCGCCGACCGCGCCGAGCAGCACCGCATCGGAACCCATGCAGGAATCGATGGTTGCCTGCGGCAGCGGATCACCCGCCTGGTCGATCGCGATGCCGCCGATCAGGTGCTCGCTGAACTCGAATACATGGCCGTTGCGCTGGGCGATCCCGCGCAGGATGGCGACAGCCGCCGCAGTCACTTCCGGCCCGATGCCATCGCCGGGCAGAATCGTGATGTCCGCTCTCATGCAGCACTCTCCTGGGGATAAGGGTTTGACGTTCGTTGCTCTTCCCAGGCACTGATCTCGGATTGCGCGTCGAGCAGGAAGCCGAGCTGGTCGACTCCGTTGAGCAGGCAATGCCGGGCGAACCGATCGAGATCGAATGCGATGGCGTCGCCGTCAGGTCGGGAAATCGTGCCTTCGGCGATGTCGATCACCAGCTCGGTTCCTGGCTGGGCAAGCAGTTCGCGATGCTTGTCTTCCGGAACGACGATCGTCAGCAGGCCGTTCTTCAGCGAATTGCTGCGGAAGATGTCGGCGATTTCGGAGGAAATGACCGCTTCGATGCCGTAGTCGAGCAGGGCCCAGGGCGCATGCTCGCGCGACGAACCACAACCGAAATTGCGTCCGGCGACGAGGATGCGGCAATCGCGTGCTTCCGGCCGGTTCAGCGGGAAATCCGGGTTCTCGCTGCCATCCGCGCGGTAGCGCCAGTCGTTGAAGGCATGGCGGCCAAGACCGGCGCGTTCGGTGGTGGTCAGGAACCGTGCCGGGATGATGCGATCGGTGTCGATGTTCTCGAACGGCAGGTTTGCAGTGCGCGAGCGGATCTGCTTGAGCGGTTTCATGCGGCGCGCTCCTGGAACTGGTCGGGATCGGTGATGACTCCTGCGACGGCGGCCACGGCGGCAACCCGCGGACTGGCAAGCACGGTGCGCACGCCGGGACCCTGGCGCCCTTCGAAGTTGCGGTTGCTGGTCGATACGACCAGCTGGCCCGGTTGTGCGATGTCGCCGTTCATGCCGATGCACATCGAACAACCTGCCTCGCGCCACTCGGCGCCGGCGGCACGGAAGACTTCATCCAGTCCTTCCGCCTCGGCCTCGCGCTTGATCAACACCGATCCGGGCACGATGAGGACGCGCACGCCATCGGCAACCCGGCGCCCGCGCATGACCGCAGCGGCCTCGCGCAGGTCGGACAGGCGGGAGTTGGTGCAACTGCCGACGAAGACCACATCGACCTTCTGACCGGTCAACGCCTGGCCGCCATCGAAGCCCATGTAGTCCAGGGCTTTGGCTTCCTGCGCATCACGCGCCTGCGGTATCGCGGCAGCGATCGGCGTGACCATGCCCGGATGCGTGCCATAGCTGATGGTCGGGCCGACATCGGCGGCATCGAAATGGATCTCCGCGTCATAGTTCGCATCGGGATCGCTGCGCAGGGTCTTCCAGGCCGCGACGGCACGTTCCCATTCTTCGCCGCGCGGCGCACGCGGTCGTCCCTGCAGCCAGTCGAAGGTCGTCTGGTCGGGGGCGATCAGGCCGGCGCGCGCACCGGCCTCGATCGACATGTTGCAGACAGTCATGCGCTCTTCCATCGAGAGCGCCTCGATCGCCTCGCCGCGGTATTCGATGACGTGGCCGGTGCCGCCACCGACACCGATGCGGCCGATGATGTGCAGGATCAGGTCCTTCGCGCCGACTCCCGGGCGCAAGCGACCGCCGACATGGATGGCCAGCGACTTCGGCTTGCGCTGCAGCAGGCATTGGGTTGCCAGCACGTGCCCGACTTCGGTCGTGCCAATACCGAAAGCGAGGGCGCCGAATGCGCCGTGGGTCGCGGTATGGCTGTCCCCGCAAACGATGGTCATGCCCGGTTGCGTGGCTCCGGTTTCCGGACCGATCACGTGCACGATGCCGCGATGTTCGCTACCCCAGCCATTGAGTTCGATGCCGAATTCACGGCAATTCTCCTCGAGTCGGGTCACCTGCCCTTCCGCTTCCTCGGTGACATAGTGGCGACGCCCATCGGCATCCGGCGGCGTGGTCGGCGTGGAGTGATCGAGCGTGGCGAGCACGCGCTGCGGGCAACGCACGCGCAGCCCGCGGGCACGCAGTTCGCTGAAGGCCTGCGGCGTGGTGACTTCGTGGATCAGGTGGAGGTCGACATAGAGGATGCCGGGGGTATTGGCGGTCTCCGCGCGAACCTGGTGCGAGTCCCAGATCTTGTCGATGATCGTGCGCGCGCTCATGCGACCGCCGTCACGGCTTGCGGCCGGGCCTGGCCGGGTCTTGCCCCGGCAACCGGCGTCAACCAGTCGCGCACATCGGCCGTACTGCCATCGAACAAACCGAAGAAGGCTTTCTGCAGCGCACGCGTGACCGGACCCGGTTTGCCCGCGCCGACCGCCTTGCGGTCGACCGAGCGAACCGGCGTGATCTCGGCGGCGGTGCCGGTCATGAACACCTCGTCCGAGGTATACAGCGCCTCGCGCGGCATGTCGCGCTCCTCGACCTCGAAGCCGAGGTCGCCGGCCAGGGCGATCACGCTATCGCGCGTGATGCCGGCGAGAATGCCGGCGCTGGTCGTCGGCGTGTACAGGCGACCCTTGCGCACCAGGAAAAGGTTCTCGCCGGCACCTTCGCTGAGCAGACCGTTGGTGCCGAGCGCGATGCCCTCGGCGTATCCGCCGCGCTGCGCCTCGAATCCGATCAGCTGGCTCGACAGGTAATTGCCACCGGCCTTGGCCCAGCTCGGAATCGTGTTCGGCGCCGGCCGGTTCCACGAAGACACGCAGACATCGGCGCCGTGTTCGATCGCCTCGCCGAGGTAGGCGCCCCAGTCGAGCGCCATGATCGAGACATCCACGGGCGAGCCGTCCTTGGGCACCACGCCAAGCCCGCCCGCGCCGCGGAATGCAATCGGACGGACATAGGCGGACTTCATGTGGTTCGCCGCAATCAGCTCAAGGCAGGCCTGGTTGATTTCCTCCTCGCTGTAACCGATGTCGATCTCGTACAGGCGTGCCGATTCGAACAGGCGATGGGTGTGGTCGGCGAGGCGGAAATAGGCAGGGCCGCGCGGCGTGGCGTAGACGCGTTCCCCTTCGAACACCGAGGAACCGTAATGCAGCGCGTGCGCGCTGACATGCACCGTTGCCTCGTGCCAGGGCTTGAGTCGGCCGTTGTGCCAGATCAGGGCGGTGTGGGACATGCGGGGGCTCCTCAGCGGGCGATGGCAGTGGCGTGGCCCTTGCGGGCCGTGATGACGTGTTCGATGCGATTGGCGATTTCCAGGATGGCCATCGCGGCGGCCTCGACGATGTCGGTGGATACGGCCTGTCCGCGCAGTTCGCGTCCCTCGTGGCTGACGCTGATCGCGGCCTGGCCCTGCGCATCGCCGCCTTCGCTGAGGGCGCGGATATGGAACTCGTTGACGGCGAAATCATGGCCGACGGCGCGCGACACGGCGCGCAGCACGGCATCAACCGGACCATCGCCGATGGCCGCCTCGCTGACCACGCGGCCGTCATCGTGGGTCAGGCGCACCGAAGCCGAGGCGCTGGCACCGACGTGGCTGGTCGCATGCAGGTGGCTCAGGTGCCACGGGCCGGCCGCCTCGGGGTCGCGGCCGAGGGCGATCGCCTCGATGTCGGCGTCGAAGACTTCGCGCTTCTTGTCGGCGAGCGTCTTGAACTGCGTGAATGCCTCGCCCAGCGCGGTGTCGTCGAGCTCATGGCCGAGCATGGACAGGCGTTCGCGCAGGGCGTGCTTGCCACTGTGCTTGCCGAGCACGAGCTGCGAACGGGCAAAGCCGACGTCCTCGGGCTTCATGATTTCATAGGTCCCGCGATGCTTGAGCATGCCGTGCTGGTGGATGCCCGATTCGTGGGCGAATGCGTTCTCGCCGATCACGGACTTGTTGCGCGCGATCGGCTGCCCGGTGATCTGCGCGAGCAGGCGCGCGGCAGCGTGCAGGCGCTGAGCACGGATACCGGTAGCGAGCCCGGCAAAGCGGTCGCTGCGCACGCGCAGGGCCATGACGATTTCCTCGAGGGCCGCATTGCCGGCGCGCTCGCCGATGCCATTGATCGTGCACTCGACCTGGCGCGCGCCGGCCGAGATTGCCGCAAGGCTGTTGGCGACCGCCATGCCGAGGTCATCGTGGCAGTGCGCGCTGAACACCACGTTGTCGGCGCCACGCACGTTCGCGCGCAGCCAGGTGAAACGGTCGGCGATCTCGCTCGGTGTCGTGTAGCCGACCGTGTCGGGCACGTTGACCGTGGTCGCCCCGGCCTCGATCACCGCCGAGAACACCTCGGCAAGGAAGTCCGGCTCGGTGCGGATCGCGTCTTCCGCGGAAAACTCGACGTCATCGCAGTAACCGCGTGCGCGGCGGACGCCGGCCACCGCGGTATCGATGACCTGTTGCCGGCTCATCTGCAGCTTGAACTCGCGGTGCAGCGGACTGGTCGCGAGGAAGATATGGATGCGTCCCCTTGCCGCGGGCTCGATGGCCCTCGCCACGCTCTCGATGTCGCCCTGCTGGCAACGCGCCAGACCGCAGATCCTGGGGCCGCGCACGCTTTCCGCGATCGAGCGCACCGAGGCGAAATCCTCGTCGGATGCAACCGGAAACCCGGCCTCGAGGATGTCGACGCCAAGATCCGCCAGCGCATTGGCCATGCGCAGTTTCTGCGCTCGGCTCATTGAAAAGCCGGGCGCCTGCTCGCCATCGCGCAGGGTCGTGTCGAAAATCAGCACGCGATCCTTCGCTTCGGCTGTGCTGCTGGCCTGCTTGTCATCTACCGCGGCATCACTGGTCATTACCGGCTCCGTTATGGAGGAATCCATGCCCTGACGATGTAACAAAAAACCCCGCCTTCGTTTCCGAGTGCGGGGTTCTGGGAGTCCCATGATGGACGTGTACCCTAGCCCGCACCTCCGCAGCTAATAAGTACGAGTCCAAGTACGAGAACCAGCCCGTGCGCGAGGCGCAGGCGTGCCACGATCGCTGCATTTCCGATCGGGCTCTGGTTCTGCAAGCTTGTGTTGCGCTGCGACATGACTGGACCGTAACCGATGCGCAAACGGGGTGTCAAGCATTCATTTGGTAGTTTCCGATGCAACTTCCTGCACCGGCATATGGACGTCCGAATGAGCGCGGGCGAGCAGCCGCGCGATTCACCGGCTGGACGTCTTTCCGGCTGCATGCACGGCAGCAACGGCATCCACGCGCCTGCCGATGTCGTCGAGGAACGATTCCGGCAAGACCGCGCTCACCAGCACCTGCCAGAGCGGCAGGTCGCCGAATTCCGAGCACTTCACGGCATCCTTTTCCGTCATCAGCACGGGCAGGTCATCCGCGAACTCGAGGTCCCTGCGCTGCAGCACGTGATGGTCGGGCAGTGCGTGCGGGATGACGTCGATGCCGCAGCGGGCCAGGCTGTCGAAGAACCGTTGCGGGTTGCCGATGCCGGCCACGGCATGGATGCGCCGGCCGCTGAATTCGGAAAGCTCGCGCCCGACGTGCGGCGCCGCAAGCTGGACGGCGACCGATCCGGCGAGCTTCATCGGAATTTCATCGCTGTTGGCGTCGCCGCCGTTGCAGACGACGAAATCCACGCCGTGCATTCGGCTGACGGGCTCGCGCAACGGACCCGCCGGAAGCAGGCGCGCGTTTCCGAAGCGTCGCTGGCCGTCGATCACGCAGACCTCGATGTCGCGCGCGAGCGAAGGATTCTGCAGTCCATCATCGGCAAGAATGACGTCGACGCCGCTTCCAAGCAGCAGCCGCGCCGCGGCGACGCGATCGCGACCGATCGCTACCGCGGCGCCGGAACGTCGGCGGATCAGCGCCGGCTCGTCGCCGGCAAGCAGCGGATCGGGATGATCGCCGAGCAGCATCGGTTCCCTTGCGCGGCCGCCATAGCCTCGACTGACCACGCCGGGTTGCAGGCCGCGCGCGCGCAAGGCATCGATGAGGGCGAGCACGAGTGGCGTCTTGCCGGTGCCGCCGGCGGTGAGGTTGCCGACCACGATCACCGGCAGCGGCAAGCGCACCGGCTTGCGCCAGCCAAGGCGGAATGGCAGGCGTGCGAGGCTGAAAACCAATTGGTAGACGGGAACGAGCGCGCGCATCCACAGCGGTGGTGGTTCGCCTGCGTACCAGATGCGCTCGACATCCGCCGGCTTCATGTCACGCCGGGTTCGGCTGTCTCGTCTTCGCGAAACTGCACGCGATGCAGCGCCGCATAGTGTCCGTCGCGTTGCAGCAGCTCCCTGTGCGTGCCCTGCTCGACGATGCGCCCTTCGTCGAGCACGACGATCTGGTCGGCATGCTCGATGGTCGACAGGCGGTGCGCGATGACCAGCACGGTGCGATCGCGCAACAGGCGCTTGAGGGCATCCTGGATCAGGCGTTCGGATTCGGTGTCGAGTGCACTGGTCGCCTCGTCGAGGATCAGCAGCGGCGCGTTCTTCAACAAGGCACGCGCGATGGCGATGCGCTGGCGCTGCCCTCCGGACAGCAGGGCGCCGCCCTCGCCTGCCTGGCTGTCGAGGCCCTCCGGCAAGCGGTCGATGAACTCGCTGGCATTGGCCGCAGCGGCAGCGGCCTTGATCTGCTCGCGCGACGCGCCGCCCAGCGCACCATAGGCGATGTTTTTTCCTATGCTGTCGTTGAACAGCACGATCTGCTGCCCGACCCAGGCGATCTGGCCGCGCAGGCTGTCCAGGCGCCACGCGCTCAAGGGATGGCCATCGAGCAGGACGCTGCCGGAATCGGGTTCGTAGAAGCGTGGGATCAGGCTGGCCAGGCTCGATTTGCCGCTGCCGGATCGGCCGACCAGCGCGGTGACCGTTCCCGGCGCGCAGCGCAGGTTGATGCCGTCGAGGGCGGGCGTTGACTGGCCCGGGTAGCGCAGCACCACGTCACGCAGTTCGATCTCGCCGCGGCAGCGCTCGGCCTGCAACGAGCCGGCATCCAATTCGCCGGGCAGGTCGATCACCGCGAACAGGTCCTCGGCCGCGGCAACGCCGCGCTGCATCATTGCCTGCACCGTGGTCAGGCGCTTCAGCGACGGCAACATCATCAGCATCGCGGTGATCAGCGACATGAAGGTGCCCGGGCTCATGGCCTGGAGCATCGTGGGCCGGGTGGCGAAATAGATGACCATGGCCAGCGCGCAAGCGGCCACGACCTGCACGACCGAGGTCGAGAGCGCGTTGGTCGAGGCGATCTTCAGGTTGAGGCTGCGGTTCTGCTCGTTGACCTCGGAGAAACGTGCGCGCTCTGCGGCCTGGCCGAGATAGACCTTGACTTCGCGCTGGCCGCTGACCGCCTCGTCGACGATCCCCGTCACCGACCCGACCGAATGCTGGATCTTGCCGCTGATGCGCCGGTAGCGGCGGCCGACGATCCAGGCCACGGCGGCGATCAGCGGCGCCATCACGAACAGCATCAGGGTCAGCCTTGCGCTCTGGTAGAGCATGACGCCGATCAGCCCGACCACGGTCAGGCTGTCGAGGATCATGACCTTGACCGCATTGGTGCTCGCCTGCGCAACCTGCTCGACGGTATAGGTCAGGCGCGAAATCATCTGGCCGGACGGCTCGCGGTCGAAATGCTTCGCCGGCAGCACGAGATAGCGGGCGAAGACCTCGCCACGCAACGTTTCAACGACGTCTCGGCCGATTCGCGCCAGCCCGTAGTCGGCGACGTAGGTCGCCGCGCCGCGCACGACGAAGAGCCCGACGATGATGAGCGGCATCCACAGGATCGCGCTTTCATTGCGGCTGATGAACAGGTCGTCGAGCATCGGCCGGATCATCGCCGTGAACACGGCGGCCACGGCTGCGTCGAAGACCATGCCCGAGATGCCCGCGATCGCGTAGGGCCAGTCCCGCGCGGCGTAACCGAGCAGGCGCCGATAGGTCGTGAAGGCGCTGACCTGCACGCCTATTCGCACTTGTCGCGAGGGCGGATGCGCGGCCTGGTCACTTCTTGCCTTCCGCCTTGCTCGGGGTCGTGGCGAGGCTCAGGCGCTCGAAGCCGAGCTGGCCTAGAGCGTCCATCGCCGTTATCACCGCCTGGTGCTGGGTCTTGGCGTCGGCACGCAGGATCACGGCACGCGTGCGGTCGTCGCCGGTGACGCGCGTGATCGCTTCCTTGAGGGTTTCGATGCCCGGATTCAGCACTTCGTTGTTGTCGATATAGAAGCGGCCGTCGGCATCGATCAGCACGGTCAGGTTCTGCTCGTCACGTGCCTGCTCGGTGGCGGAAGCCTCTGGCAAGGTGACCTTCATGCTCGAATGCTGCACGAAGGTCGTGGTCATGACGAAGAACATGAGCAGGGTCAGCATCACGTCGATCAGCGAGATCACGTTGATCTCGAAATCTTCTTCGCGGCGGTTGGAGGCGATGCGCATCGGAAGTCAGCCTGCCGCGCGAACAGGCGCGGGATCGGACGCCAGGCTCAACTCGTCGGTCAACGCGATGACCTGTTTTTCCATGTCAATGACCAGGTCGTTGACGCGCCCACGGAAATAGCGGTGGAAAAAGTACGCAGGAATCGCGACGCACAGGCCGCTGGCCGTGCAGACCAGCGCCTCGCCGATGCCGCCGGCCATCTTCAGCGGATCGCCGACGCCGCTGACCATGACCGCGAAGAACATGCTGATCATGCCGAACACCGTGCCGAGCAGGCCGAGCAGCGGCGAAATGAGGGCGATCGTGCCGAGCGTGTTGAGGAAGCGCTCGAGCTGGTGGACGATGTGCCGCCCGGTGTCCTCGACGCGTTCCTTGATGATTTCGCGCGGCCGGTTGCGCACGACGAGGGCCGAAGCGAGCAGTTCGCCGAGCGGCGAGGTCAGGCGCAGCGCCTCGATGTGCTTGGGATCGAGCTTGCGCGTGCGCGCCCATGTCATGACCTGTTCGCCGAGCTCGGGCGGAATCACCGCCTTGCGCCGCAGGGTCCAGAAGCGCTCGAGGATTATGGCCAGGGCAACCGCGGAAGAAATCAGGATGGGCACCATCGCCCAGCCACCAGCAATAAGAATTTCAAGCACTTGTAGCAACTCCTTGAGACTTTGGATGATGCAGCGCGACCAGCCCCGGTTGCGCCAGTCGGCGATGATACCAGTGCAGGCCCGACTGCTAGCTGGCACAGACCCCGATTTGGTAGTTCGGGTTCTCGGCCTAGTGCAGGCGCCACCAGGCCGGACGCAGCAGGCGCCCGCGCTCCTGCACCAGGCCGGTGTTCGCGAACCTGAGGTACAGGTAGCCCGAGTCGGCCGTGTTGAGCAAGGGAATCGAACGCTCCGCATAGCGCGCCAGGACATCGGCATGCGGATGCCCGAACTGGTTTGCATAACCGGCGGAGACCAGGCCGAGCTGGGGCGCAATCGCGTCGAGGAAGCGCGCCGACGAGGCGGTCTTGCTGCCGTGATGGGGAACGCCGAGAACCAGCGGCCGCGGCACTTCGCCGAGCGCCTCGGCCAGGTCCGCTTCGATGCGCGAGGTTGCATCGCCGGTCAGGAGCAGGCTGCCGAACCGTCCGGCGACGAGGACGACGCAGGAGCGATCGTTGCTCTTCGCCGCCGCATCGGCGACCGCCGAGACGGTGCGCACGCTGACGCCGCCCGCGTCGGATATCGTCGCAACCTCGCAATGGCGGGCCGGAATGTCGAGGCGTTCAGGCTCGCCGCTTTCGACCTGCAGCCCCGGAAACGCCAGGCGCAGGCTCGCGGCACCGCCGGCGTGATCGCCGTCGCCGTGGCTGATGATCATGCGTTCCAGGGCATCGATACCCAGGGCCCGCACGGATGGCAGCACCACGCTCTCGCCGAGGTCGAATCCGCTCGGGTAGCGCGGACCGGCGTCGTACAGGAAACTGTGCTCGCGGGTGTGCACGAGCACCGACAGGCCCTGCCCTACATCGAACATCCAGGCTTCGAACTCGCCGTCGGCCAGTTCCTGCCTTGAAGGCAACAGCAGCGGCAGGACCAGCAGCAGGCCGAGCGCGCGCGCCGGGACACCGCGCGGCAACAGGCTCCAGCCAATGCCCATCATCGCCAGCACGAAAGCCCACGCCGGTGCCGCCGCGAAATAGGCCTGCGCCGATGGCAGGCCGGCCATCCACTGCATGATCACCCAGAGTCCCGACAGCAGGCGCTCGGCCAGATGCAGGAGCGGCGCGCCCAGCGCAGGCCAGTCGACGACCAGCAGGCTGCCGGAAACGGTCAGCGGCACGACGACCAGGCTGACCCAGGGCACTGCAATCAGGTTGGCCAGCGGACCGACCAGGGAGCCCTGGCCGAAGAACCAGACCGTCATCGGCAACAGGGCCAGGCTCAGCAGCAACTGCATGCGCGGCAATTCGCGCCAGGCCGCCCGTTCGGCCCCTGCAGGCGCGGTGATCATGAGCAGGATCGCGACGCCGGCAAACGACAGCCAGAAGCCGGCAGAAAGGACCGCCAGCGGATCCCAGGCCATGATCGCCAGCACCGCGAGGGCCAGTGCCTGCGCTACCGAGGTGGCGCGGCGCGTATAGCGCGCGAGCAGGGCCACCGCGATCATCAGCAGGGTGCGCAGGGTCGGCACGCCCATGCCCGCCAGCAGGCCATAGCCGAGTGCGCAGGCCATCGCCGCCGGCGCCTCCAGCAAGGGGCCCGGCGCGCGCAGCGTGATGCGCGGATACAGCTTCCAGAGCATTCGGGCCAGCAAGGCGCCGAAGGCGGCGAACATGCCGACGTGCAATCCCGATATCGCGATCAGGTGACCGATCCCGGTGGCGCGCAGGACCTGCCAGTCGGCCTCGCCGATGGCCTGCTGGTCGCCGACCGCGAGGGCGCGCAGCAATCCGCTCGCGGGACTCTCGCCGAGTTCCTTCGTGATGGCCTCGGCAATCGACCGCCTCCAGCCATCGATGCAGGGCGCCGGGCCCGGTTCGAGCAGGCGATTGGCGCCGGACTCACGCACATAACCCACCGCGACCACGCCGCGCTGTGCGGCGCCGCGCTCACTGTCGTAGCCACCGGGATTGACGAAGCCGCGCGGCGGCCGCAGGCGCAGGCGCAGTGTCCATTGCGAGCAGGGTTCGAGCGCTGGCGCGGACTTGTACCAGTTCAGGCGAACGCGACCGTGCAGCGACGTGGCCTTGCCTGCGAGCGTGGCGGAAGCAATGTCGAACTCGAAACGCGTGCTGTCCTTGCCTGTCTGGGGAATATCCCGGATCGTGCCGACCACGTCGAAGTCGCGACCGTGCAGCGAATCGGGCAGACGCGCCTCGAGCACGGCGTGCGCACGCAGCACGCACCAGGCGAATCCGAGCACGAACCAGACCGGGGCACGGGATGTCGCCCTCACCAGCAGCAACGGTAGCGAAACCAGCAGGACGGCCCATGCCCACCCTGCCTCCGGCAGATCGGTCAGGCCCTGCACCGCGACCACGCCGGCCAGCAGGGCGATGGCGCGGATGGGCGTCAGTTGCGCAAAGCAGAATGCGCCCCGGATATTCCGCAATGCCGTCAGCCGGACCTCTCCCTGCTCCATCGCACCGATCCTTCCTGGACAATGTCGACCTGTATCACCGGCATCCGTAACGACGCCGCAAAGCCGATTCTAGCTCCGCGCGGATTTCTCCAGCTCGTGCAGGCTGCCGCCGCGCAGTTCCAGGGTCCGGTCCATGCGCGCAGCCAGGCCACGATCATGGGTGACCAGGACCAGCGCCGTGCCGATCTCCCGATTGAGCTCGAGCATCAGCTCATAGACCTGTGCCGCATTGTCTTCGTCGAGGTTGCCGGTGGGTTCGTCGCCCAGCACGCAGGCCGGCCGCGTCACCAGGGCACGCGCCACCGCGGCGCGCTGGCGTTCGCCGCCACTGAGTTCCCCGGGTTTGTGCGCGAGTCGCGCGGCGAGGCCGACGCGCTCGAGCAGCGCGCTCGCCGTTCGGCGTGCGTCGGCAATCGGCGTGCCGCGGATCAGCAGCGGCATGCACACGTTTTCGAGCGCGGTGAACTCGGGCAGCAGGTGATGGAACTGGTAGATGAAGCCCAGCGAGCGGTTGCGCAGCTCGCCGCGCGCACGGTCGGACAGGCGCGACATGGTCTGTCCTTCGACCTCGACCTCGCCTTTCGTCGCCGTATCGAGCCCACCGAGAATGTGCAACAAGGTGCTCTTGCCGGTGCCCGAGGCACCAACGATCGATACCGTCTCGCCGCGGCGTACGTGGAAGCTGACCTCGTGCAGCACGTCGGTGCGCAGGTCGCCCTCCTTGTAGATCTTGGCGACCTTGTCGGCGCGCAGCACGATGTCTGCTGGCGTGGCGGATGGATTGTCCATGGCGGGATCACTCATAGCGCAGCGCCGCCGCCGGATCGATGCGCGCCGCGCGCCAGGCCGGATAGAGGGTGGCGAAGATGCAGAACACGAAGGCGGTGATCGTGATCCAGCCGACATCGGCCCACTGCAGGTCGGAGGGCAACTCGCTGATGTAGTAGACGTCGGCGGAGAGGAAGGCCACGCCGAACGTCTGCTCGATCCAGCGCACCAGGTCCGACAGGTTCAGCGCAAGCAGGACGCCGAAGCCGACGCCGAGGAAGATGCCGAGCGTGCCGACCAGCACGCCCTGCACCATGAACACGCCCATGATGCTGCGCGGACTCTGTCCCAGCGTGCGCAGGATCGCGATGTCGGCCTGCTTGTCGGTGACCAGCATGACCAGGGTCGAGACGAGGTTGAACGCAGCCACCGCGACGATCAGCGAAAGGATCAGGAACATGACTTTTTTCTCCATGGCGATCGCCTTGAAGAAATTGCTGTGCCCCTGCATCCAGTCGGAAACCATGTAGGACTGGCCGAGCTGGCCGGACAGGTCGCGGGCCACGGCATAGGCGAGGAACATGTCGTCCAGGCGCAGGCGGATGCCGGTCGGTCCGTCCAGCCGGTACAGCGTTTCCGCGTCCTGCATGTGCACCACGGCCAGTGCGCCGTCGTATTCCTGCATGCCGATCTCGAAGATTCCGCTGACCTTGAAGCGCTTGAATCGCGGTTGCACGCCGACCGGCGAGGTGCTGACCTCGGGCGTGATGACGGTGACGAAATCGCCGACCACCACGCCGAGCTTCATGGCCAGCTCGCGACCCAGCACGATCCTGAAGCCGCCCGGGACCAGGTCCTCGAGCTTGCCCTCGACCATCTTGCGGTCGATCTCGGAGACCTTCGGCTCGTATTCCGGCAGCACGCCGCGAACGACGGATCCGGAAACGCGTTCGCCCTGCAGCATGGCCTCGCGTTCGACATACGGCGCCGCGCCGAGCACATGCGGATTGCCCTCCACGCGCTTGATCGCTTCGGGCCAGGCGCGGACGCTTTCGTCGACGCCTTCGACCGTCGCGTGCGCGACCATGCCGAGGATGCGGCTCTTGAGCTCGTGATCGAACCCGTTCATCACCGAGATCACGGTAATGAGTGCCGTCACCCCCACCGCGATGCCGAGGATCGACACCAGCGAAATGAACGAAATGAAGTGGTTGCGGCGCTTGGCTCGCGTGTAGCGCAGGCCGATGAAGAATTCGAGCGGTCGGAACATGCCGGATTGCTATCCCTGGTAGGCGCTGCAGCAGCTGTAGCGTCCCATTCAGGACAGCGCAGAAGCGAAAGAGTGCCGCAATGGATGGCCAGGCGGCAAGTCCGGGACCAATCGCCGAGGCGCCATTACTGCCTTTGCGCCGAGCCCGCGCCGACTGCATCAGGCTTCGGCTCGGTCGCCAGCGCCAGCAGCAGGCGTCGGCGCAGCTCCACATCCACATTGTCCGGCGTCAGCAAGAATGAGCGGCGAAGACCCGACTCATGCCTGAAATGCAGCACCAGCAGGAACCCGCGTCGGATGTACATGGTCAATTCGACCGGATGTTCCAGCCCGCGCCGGTCGACCAGCAACCAGCCGGCCCCGGTTCGCGCAATGCGCAGCATGCCGGGGCGAAAATGCCGGGAAAGCGCATGCAAGCCGATCGAAAGCGCGACCACGGCCAATGTCCACGCCAGCACCGTACCGAGGCCGCTGCGTGAAACCGCCAGCAGCGACAGCAGGGTCATGCCGCCGATCGCTATGCCGACTGTCCGGCTGGGTCGATAGTCAAACGCGATGGCGGGCGCGGATTTCATCGATCACCTGGGCCTGTTGCGGATCCGCAGGTTCGCCACGGCCCATGATCCAGTCCCACAGGTCGGGGTCCTGCTGCTCGAGCAGGCCGGCAAAACCCTTGCGCAGTTCATCGGTTGCCTGCAGGTAGCGCTCGTCAAGCCACCAGCCGACCAGTTGGTCGAGTTCACGCGTTCCACGCCTGCAGCGCCAGCGCAGGCGCTTGATCGCATCGTCCATCGGCAGGTCCGGCCCGCTCAGGCGCGCCGTTCGACCATCAGCTTCTTGATCTCGGCAATGGCCTTGGCCGGATTGAGGCCCTTCGGGCAGGTGCGCGTGCAATTCATGATCGTATGGCAGCGATACAGGCGGAACGGATCCTCGAGTTCGTCGAGGCGGGTTCCGGTGTCCTCGTCGCGGCTGTCGACGATCCAGCGGTAGGCCTGCAACAGGATGGCAGGGCCGAGATAGCGATCGCCATTCCACCAATAGCTCGGGCAGCTGGTCGAGCAGCACGCGCAGAGGATGCATTCATAGAGGCCATCGAGCTTGGCCCGGTCGTCCTTTGATTGCAGGCGCTCCTTGGGCGGCGCGGCACTCTGCGTGCGCAGCCACGGCTTGATCGAGGCGTACTGCGCATAGAAATGCGTCATGTCCGGCACCAGATCCTTGACCACCGACATGTGCGGCAGCGGATAGATCGGCACGTCGCCCTTCGAGCAGTCCTCGATGGCCTTGGTGCAGGCCAGCGTGTTGGTGCCGTCGATGTTCATCGCGCACGAGCCGCAGATGCCCTCGCGGCATGAGCGGCGGAAGGTCAGGGTCGGGTCGATCTCGTTCTTGATCTTGATCAGCGCGTCGAGAACCATCGGCCCGCAGGTGGCCAGGTCGACCTCATAGGTATCGATCCGCGGGTTGGCGCCGTCCTCCGGGTTCCAGCGATAGACGCGGAATTCGCGCACCTGCTTCGCGCCGGGCTTGGCCGGGAAGCGCTTGCCCTGCTGGATCTTCGAATTTTTCGGAAGTGCAAACTCAGCCATGACAGGTTTTCTCCGGGCAGACCACTGCGTTATCCGCAAAATACTAGACAAAAACAACTTCGTTCCCCGTAGGAGCCCGTTTACGGGCGAGCCTTTGCGCCATGTGGCGGAAAAACATCGCGCCTGAAGGCGCTCCTACAAGGGAACCGGAAAATTCCAGATCCCGGCTTTCAACAGCCAAACGGCTGGGAATCCCGAATCCCGGCATTCAACAGCCGGATGGCTGGTCATCCCGGCTCCCAATCAATACACCCGCTTCTTCGGCGGCACCACTTCGACATCATCGCTCAGCGTGAACATATGCACCGGCCGGAAATCGAATCGGGCCGCACCCTTCTCGTCGATCTTGACCAGGGTGTGTTTCTGCCAGTTCACGTCGTCGCGATCAGGAAAGTCCTCGCGCGCATGCGCACCGCGGCTTTCCTTGCGCTGTTCCGCCGAATTGATCGTGGCCACGGCGTTGTAGAGCAGGTTCTGCAGTTCGTAGGTCTCGATCAGGTCCGAGTTCCACACCAGCGAGCGGTCGCTGACCTTGACGTCCTCGAAACTCGAGAAGATCTTCGCCATCTTGTCGCAGCCTTCCTTGAGCGTCTTCGACGTGCGGAACACGGCGGCGTCGCTCTGCATGGTGCGCTGCATGTTGAGGCGGATCTCGGCAGTCGGCGAGGAACCCTTGGCGTTGCGCAACCGGTCGAGAGTGGCCAGCGCCTTGTCGCAGGCCGAGGCCGGCAGGACCTTGTGCGCGGCGCCAGGCTTGATCGTCTCGGCGCAGCGGTTGGCAACGGCACGGCCGAACACGACGAGATCGAGCAGGGAATTGGAGCCCAGCCGGTTGGCGCCGTGCACTGACACGCAGGCCGCCTCGCCGATCGCGTAGAGACCCTGGACGACATGGTCCGGGTTCTCGCCGACCCGCTGCACGACTTCGCCATGATGGTTGGTCGGAATGCCGCCCATGTTGTAGTGCACGGTCGGCAGCACCGGAATCGGCTGTTTCGTCACATCGACATTGGCGAAGATGCGTGCGCTCTCGGCGATGCCGGGCAGTTTTTCGTGGATGACCTCGGGTCCGAGATGGGTCAGGTCGAGCAGGATGTGGTCCTTTTCCTCGCCAACACCCCGACCCTCGCGGATCTCGATGGTCATCGAGCGGCTGACCACGTCGCGCGAAGCCAGGTCCTTGGAACTGGGCGCATAGCGCTCCATGAAGCGCTCGCCGCTGGAATTGCGCAGGATGCCGCCTTCGCCGCGCACGCCTTCGGTGATCAGGCAGCCGGCACCGTAGATTCCGGTCGGGTGGAACTGGACGAACTCCATGTCCTGCAGGGCCAGCCCGGAGCGCAGCACGAGGCCGCCGCCATCGCCGGTGCAGGTGTGGGCCGAGGTTGCGCTGAAATAGGCACGCCCGTAACCGCCGGTCGCCAGCACCACGCCTTGCCCACGGAACAGGTGCAGGGTGCCTTCAGCCATGTCGAGCGCGAGCACGCCGCGGCAGGCACCTTCCTCGTCCCAGATCAGGTCGAGCGCGAAATACTCGATCATGAAGCGCGCGTCGTGCGCGAGCGACTGCTGATACAGGGTATGCAGCATCGCGTGGCCGGTGCGATCGGCCGCGGCACAGGTGCGCTGCGCAGCCGGGCCTTCGCCATACTTGGTGGTCATGCCGCCGAACGGCCGCTGGTAGATCTTGCCGTCCTCGGTGCGCGAGAAAGGCACGCCGTAATGCTCGAGCTCGATGATCGCCGCCGGCGCCTCCTTGCACATGTACTCGATCGCGTCCTGGTCGCCGAGCCAGTCGGATCCCTTGATCGTGTCGAAGAAGTGGTAGCGCCAGTCGTCGTCGCCCATGTTGCCGAGCGCCGCGGAGATGCCGCCTTGCGCGGCGACCGTATGCGAGCGCGTCGGGAAGACCTTGGTGATGCAGACAGTCTTCAGCCCTTTGGCGGCGAGTCCGAAGGTGGCGCGCAGGCCCGAACCTCCGGCGCCGACGACGACCATGTCGTACTCGTGTTCCTGGATCTTGTATGCAGACATGCTTCAGGCCCCCAATGCGATACGGACGATGGCGAGAACGCTCGCCAGCGCAGCGAGGACACAGACGAACTTGACGACCAGCTGGGAGGTCAGCGCCAGCCAGGGGGTATGCACGTAGTCTTCGATGACCACCTGCAATCCGAGCTGCCCATGCCAGAACGTGGCGACGAGGAATGCGATGAGCAGGATGGCGTTGAACGGCTGGGCCACGGTGGCACGCGCCGCCGTGTAGTCGGCGCCGATCATGCCGACCAGCAGGGCGATCAGGTAGACCGACAGGAACAGCAGGGCGACGGCGGTGATGCGCTGGACGACGAAATGGTGCACGCCGTCCTTGGCCGAACCGAGGCCGCGGGCGTTCTTGATCGGATGGCGGAATTTGTCGAAATGACTCATGCGATGCCCCCGCGGTAGAAAACGAGGCCCCACACGACCGCAGTGAGGACGAAACTGCCGATCACCGAGATCCAGGAGTTGCTGACGAAACGCGCAATGGAGTAACCCCAGCCGGCGTCCTGCAGCAAATGGCGGATGCCATTGAGCCAGTGGAAGGCCAGCGCCCAGGTCCAGCCGACCAGGACCAGCAGGCCGTACCAGGTCGCGGCGAGCCCGACCGTGCAAGCCCATGCCTCAGGACCGCTGGCCAGCGAAACCAGCGCGGCGGCGATCAGCAGGCTGCCGATTGCGAGAACGATGCCGGTGGCGCGATGCAGGATCGAGGTGACCATCTGGATCTGCCAGCGATACACCTGCAGATGCGGAGAAAGCGGTCGAGCAGTAGAGGACATGAGGCTGACCTTTTGCTTTTATCTGGCGACCCGAAGGCCTGGACCCGAGCAGACCATCCTAGAAATCGATGCAGCGACCGTTCTTTTCCCAGTCGCCGTAGCGGGTGGGATCGGGACCGTCGCGCCCGCCGATTTCCGTGGGGACTTCCTTTGCGCACGGCACTGCATCCGACCCGATTCGATCGGGCGGTGCGGTGATGGCTTCGGGATCTGGTTTGGGCTTCGACATGATGCTTTTCAGCCACAAAATCTTAATGCCCGGAGCCGATTCTGACAACCGCCGCGTCGACTTGCGCCGAATGGTTGAACACTGCATCGTGCTTGCCGGCCCATCCATGGAACCCGCGACCGCCGTGCCTACCCCGCTCGACCACGCCGAGATTGTCGAACTTTCCGGACCTGACGCCCCGGCTTTTGCGCAATCACAGTTTTCCAGCGACGTCTCGGTGCTGGCCGAGGGCGACTGGCAATGGAGCGCCTGGCTCGACGCGCAGGGCCGCGTGCGCTACCTGTTTGCGCTGCTGCATGCGCGGCCCGGGCAGTTCATCGCCTGGTTGCCGCGCGGTTTTGCCGCAGGCATGGCCAGCGAACTCGCCCGCTTCGTCTTCCGCGCCAAGGTCGCGATACGGGTCAACGAAGACCTCGATTTGTTCGAGGCCGAGGCGGCGGAGGTGGACGTCGCACCGGGCAAGCTCGCTGCAAGCGGCGATGGCTGGGCCTTCGAACTGCCCGGAAACGCCAGGCGCGTCGCCGTGCTGGCACCGCGTCGCGCGGACTGCACGGCCGATCCGGCGCGATGGCAGCAATGGCAGGTCGCCGACATCGACGCGGGACTGCCATGGATCGCCGCGGCGACCGCAGGCGAATTCACCCCGCAGGCTCTTGGACTGGACCAGCTCGGCGCAGTCAGCCTGGGCAAGGGGTGCTATCCCGGGCAGGAGGTCGTCGCCCGGCTGCACTACCGGGGCGGCAACAAGCGCGGCTGCTTCAGGGTCGGGATCGAAAGCCACGAAGTGCCGATTCCCGGTGCCCGCATCGTGTCGTGCCAGGACGAAGCGCCGATCGGTACCGTTCTGCATGCCGCGCGTATTGACGCGCATCATTGCCTCGCACTCGCCATACTGCCCGCTGACAGCCGGCCGGACGAGCCACTGCGACTGGAATCCATGGCGCGAGTCGAGGTCAAGGAACGTGCGCGCTGATGCCATTCATCAGGATGTGAATGGTATGAACATTGCAAGCAACATCGGGTATTGCATCGACCAGCAGGGGGAATCGGGCACATGAGCAACATGAACACCATGAGGACAGTTTCGCATCGCGCCACCACGGCGCTGTGCATGGCCATGGCGCTTGCCGCGCTCCCGGCCCTGGGCGCGGAGTATCGCTTCACCCCCGAACCCACCTATACGCCGGACGCGGCCCGGGAAATCTACAAGCCGCTGCTGGACTACCTCAGCAAGGCAACCGGCGAGACCTTCGTCCTCGTCGCACCACCCAATTACTCGGCCTACTGGCGCGACATCCTCAAGCCGGACATCACCGACTTCTCCTACGACGAGGCGCATTTCGCGGATTACCGCATCCAGCATTCGCAGTTCATTCCTCTGGTCCGCAAGGCGGAGCCGACCACATACACCCTGCTGGCCAACATTGATTTCGAAGGCAAGGACACCAACGCCCTGCTCGGCTCGAGCATCGCGACCATGCCCGCCCCGAGCCTTGGATACGCCTTGCTCATGCAGTTTTTTCCGGATCCCGTGCAGCAACCGCGGATCCTCTCGTCTGCCACATCCTGGCGCGATACCGTGCAGATCGTATTCGGTGGCGATGCGGATGCGGCGATCATCCCGAGCTGGATTGCCGGCGCCGACGGCTATCCGAACCTGGTCACGATCAAGACATCCCGGTCATTTGCCGGCGCCGCCATCCTTGCTTCGCCCAGCGTCCCGGAGGATATCCGCAACAAGGTCCGGGAGGCGTTGCTCAATGTCGAAGGGGCTCCCGAGCTTGGCGAGGTGCTGCTCGAACTGGGCATCTCCAGGCTCGTCCCGGCCTCGCCAAAGGACTACGCGGGAGACCAGCAGATGCTCAGCGGATTCTACGGATACAAGTGATTCGTTTTTTTCCTTTTAAGTGATCCTGCCTTTTGGATTTTAATCCATAGGTATATAGGTGTGTTTTTGGCGCTTGCGCCAGTCCGCCGCGACAACAATTCCCCAACAGGCATAGTTTATTTACCTGAATGGGACATTCATGTTTCTGCTCCTTTTCGAGTGACAACTCCATCAGGAGCAAGTACTCTCCGCGCCGAGTCGTATGAATGGTGGTGTACGTGCCCACCAGAATCTTTCAAGCATTGATGATTTTGAACTTGTTCCATCATCATTGAGAGGATTACGAGACACGGGTTCGGATCGACCGCCGGGACAGGCAGACGAAAGAACCCTATCGGCCAGGCGCAGCGCAGTCGCGCGCCAGTCAAACCCTAAAAAGTGCATTGCGGCAGCGAGGTTCCATCTTTCGCAAACAGGTCCGCGTGCGCATCGCGGTGTCCGGCAGGATTCCATGCCAGGCATCTTGAGGCCGAGTCGAGGCCATCCATTTCCGCAGCGTCCCGAACGGGGAAGCGGCACTGGATGAACTCGTCCGGCTTTGATCTTGGAGAACTTGGACGATGAAATTGGCATGGTTACTCTGGCTGGCAACCGTATTGCCGCCACACGACGCCGATCGCACCTGTCTTGCGGCAATGGTTTATCTGGAAGCGCGCAGCGAAACCCAATTGGGCCAGGCAGCGGTCGCGGAAGTCGCCATGCGGCGACGCGAGGATGGGCGCTGGGGCAACAGCGTGTGCGACGTGGTGAACGCGCGTTTGCAGTTCGCGATTTCCACCACAAACAAGAACTACATGTTGCGCAATCCTGATGCGTGGAACACGGCATGGCTGGTTGCCGATCACGCGCTGCAGATGTGGGACCTGCCCCTGGCCAAGCGCAAGTTCGTCGTGCCGGATGCCGACCATTTCGTGGCGGAGGAACATGCCTCTCCCACCTGGATGAAGGGACAGCCTCTTGCGGTGATCGGCGCGCACAGCTTCTATCGCGTCAATTGATCGCGCGGCGCCGCACGGCGGCGCTACGGAAAAGAAAAAGCCGGCGGATTTCCCGCCGGCTTTCTTGTTTCCCGGGGATCCGCCTGATGGCGGGATCCGCTTCCTTGCATCAACGCGCCGGCACTACATATCCGTCGTCGATGTAGACGCGGTCGCCGCGGCGCAGGCGATAGCTGTCGGGCTGCTCGTACCAGGATGTCCGGCCATGATCCATGCGCACCAGGATCCGGTAGTAGGTTCTCGAGCCGCGTTGGTCCTTTTCGATGTTGTGGCCGATCGCGCCACCCGCCACCGCTCCTGCGATCGTCGCAGCCTTGCGCCCGTCGCCCTTGCCTACCTGGTTGCCGAGGGCACCGCCGACGATCGCCCCGAGAACGGTGCCGCCACCTACATGGCGGTCGCGCTGGCCGATCGATTCGATGCGAACCACGCGGCCGCAATTGTCGCAGCCACGCTCGTAGTAGTCGCCTCGAGCCTGTACGGACTGCATTGGTGCACAGGCTGCGAAAAGCAGGGTCGTGATCCCCGCCAGCAGAATTCGATTCAACATGTCTTGCACTCCTGGTTACTTTCGATCCCGCCCGGACGCACCGGGCAGTCGCGACCAGAGTGTCGACCAGCGGATGAACCCGGACGGAACCGCAAGTCCGGTACATGAACGATTCACTTGCGCAGCCGCAGCGCGGACCGGCAAATGGTGCGGGAACCATTGCGCTTCCTACCTTCGCCTTTGCGCATCGGTTAGCATCATTGCCCCCTGGAATGACTCGCCATGCAAGACCAAGCCACGCTGCTCGACGAATTGCGCAACATGGACGCCGAAGCCGCTGCGCGCCGGCTTGCGTCGCAACCCGACGTCTCCATCGCGGCCCATCTGCACGCCATGGGACCCGGACGCGGACTCGCCGTGCTCGACCGCTTCGGCCCCGAGCGGCGCAGCCGTATCGCCTTCGCCGCCGGACAGGGAACCGGCGAACAATGGCTGGCCAGCCGGAACTGGCCGGAAGGTTCCGTAGGCCGACTGATGGAACAGGCGCCGGGCGCTTTCCCTGCCGATGCGCAGGTGCAACAGGTCCTCGACGACCTGCGGCCGGTCGCCTCGCGGACCCTGGTCACCTACGTGTTCGTCGTCGACGCCGTCCATCACCTGGTTGGCGTGGTCACCTTTCGCGAGATGGTCTTCGCCCGCCCTGAGCAGCATCTCGAGGAAATCATGGTGTCGCATCCGTTTTCGCTGCTGCCGGAGACCGATGTGGTCGTCGCCATGCGCGAAGTCGTGCGCCGCCACTATCCGGTCTACCCGGTCTGCGACGCCGACGGCCGCCTTATCGGCGTCGTGCGCGGATCGGTGCTGTTCGAGGAACAGGCTTTCGAGATCAGCGCGCAGGCGGGCTCGATGGTCGGTGTCGAAAAAGAGGAGCGGCTGAGCACGTCCTGGGGCCGCAGCCTGCGCTTCCGCCATCCCTGGCTGCAACTCAACCTGCTTGCCACGTTTGCCACCGCCGCAGTGGTCAGCGCCTTCCAGGGCACGATCAACCAGATCGTCCTGCTGGCGGTGTTCCTGCCGGTGCTGTCCGACCAATGCAACAACACCGGCTGCCAGGCGCTCGCCGTCACGTTGCGCGGCATGACCTTCGGCGATCTCAAGCCCGGCCAGGGCTGGCGCCTGATCGGCAAGGAGGCCTGGCTCGGCATGCTAAACGGTTCGCTGACCGGCATCTTCGGCGGTCTCGCGATGTTCATGCTGGCCTGGCACCAGGGCAATGCGGATGCTCCGCTGCTGGCCCTGATCACCTGGCTGGCCATGGCCGGCAGCTGCGGTGTCGCCGGCATCGTCGGCGCCGGCGTTCCCCAGGTCCTCAAGCAGCTCGGCGCGGATCCAGCCACGGCCTCGAGCATTTTCCTGACCAAGGCGACCGACATCGTCAGCCTGGCCATGTTCCTGGGCCTCGCCGCCTGGCTCGTCGCACGCTAGCGAATCCGCATGGCTGAACTGATCGACAGCCACTCGCATCTCGACGTCGCCGAATTCGATGGCGATCGCGCCGACGTGCTCGGGCGCGCGCAAGCCGCCGGCGTGGCGCAGCAGATCGTCCCTGCCATCAGGCGGTCGGGCTGGTCTGCGCTGCGCAAGCTCTGTTCGACCCATGCCGGCCTGCATCCGGCCTATGGATTGCATCCGATGTACCTGCGCGATCACCAGGCGAGCGACCTCGATGCACTTGCGGCGTTCATCGAGGAAGCCAGGCCGGTCGCCATCGGGGAATGCGGCCTCGATTTCTACGTCGACGGTCTCGACCGCGACGACCAGCACTTCTACTTCACGCGCCAGCTCGAACTGGCCCGCGATCGCGACCTGCCGGTCATCGTCCACGCCCGCCGCGCTTTCGACGAAGTGGCCGCATCGTTCCGGCGCATCGGCCCGCTGCGCGGCGTCGTGCACAGTTTTTCCGGCAGCGCCCAGCAAGCCGGGCAGTTCTGGAAGCTGGGATTCTCGCTGGGCATCGGCGGACCCGTGACTTACCCGCGCGCCCGGCGCCTGCGCGAGATCGTGGCGAGCATGCCCGCGGAATTCCTGCTCCTTGAGACCGACTCGCCGGACCAGCCGCTGTACGGACACCAGGGCGAACGCAATGAACCGGCCTTGCTCGTCGAAGTGCTGGCCGTCGTCGCCGAACTGCGCGGCGAGTCCGCCGAGCAAATCGCCCACACCACGTCGACAAATGCGCAGCGCCTGTTCAACCTGCCGGATATTGCCGCGGCCGTCGTCCCGGCGCAGGCCGGGAGCCAGTGACTTTCAGCGTGCCTGCCGTCCAACGGCGGCATCGGACATCATCCCGCTGATTCGACCTGAACCGCGTCCTTCACCTGCAGCAGCTTCTGGATGGCCGTAGCCACCGCGGCGAACGCGAACGTCGCCGTGACATGCGTGGCTGCGCCCAGACCGCCGCCACAATCGAGCTTGAGTCCGCCCTCGCCCGCTTCCGGGCGCTGGCCGCAGACGCTGCCATCGGCTTGCGGATAGCGCACGTTCTCGAGCGAGTACACCGCCTGCACGCCGAAGTAGCGCTTGGGGCCGCGCGGAAAGTGGAACTCCTCGCGCAGCTTCTTGCGGATCAGCGCCAGCATGGCATCGTGCTCCGTGCGAGAGAGGTCGCGTACGCGCACCAGTGTCGGATCGATCCGGCCACCGGCCGAGCCGCTGACGATCAACGGCAATTTGCGCCGCCGGCACCAGGCGATCATCTCGACCTTGACCCGGAATGCATCGCAGCAGTCGATGACGAGGTCGTAGCCGCGATCAAGCAGCGTGCCCAGGTTCGACGAGGTCAGAAATTCGGCCACGGGATCGACGGCCAGCGCAGGATTGATGGCCCGCGCGCGATCCGCCATCACCGCAACCTTTGGTTTTCCGTACTGCCCTTCGAGGGCGTGCAACTGGCGATTGGTATTGCTGAGGCAGACGTCATCCGCATCGATCAGGGTCAACTGGCCGATGGCGCTGCGTGCCAGTGCCTCCACGACCCATGAACCCACGCCGCCGATGCCGACCACGCAGACATGCTTGCGCGCGAGTCGCGCGCTGCTGCCGGCCCCGTAGAGCCGGTCGAGGCCACGGAAGCGTTCGTCGGGCGGCGGGGAATGGGCGGGTGAGGTATCCATGGGGCGCGGGAGGGTATCACGCAGGCCTCGAGCCAGCGACGCGACGCATCATTGGTTCGGCCCATGCACAGTTCGAATTCACTCCAGCAGATCTTCAATCGTTCGTTCATTCCTGTTGCGCCACAGATTTGAACTGACCTTCTCCCGCTGGCGGGCGAAGTCCCCGGAGGGGGATGAGGGCGGTGGCTTTTGGTCCTTCTCCCGCTGGCGGGAGAAGGTCCCGCAGGGGGATGAGGGTGGTGGCTTTTGGTCCTTCTCCCGCTGGCGGGAGAAGGTCCCGAAGGGGGATGAGGGTGGTGCTCCTGATCTTCCGCTTTCGCATTTCCGCTTCGACGGCCCACCCTCATCCGACGCTTCGCGCCACCTTCTCCCGCCAGCGGGAGAAGGATTCCAGGGGCCGGCTTCGTCATTGGTTCCTTCTCCCGCTGGCGGGAGAAGGTCCCCTTGGGGGGATGAGGGTGGTGCTCTTCCCCACAAGCCTGGCGCAAGCCTCACACCCTGCGGCGCCGCGCCACGAGTCGCGCATGCCTCGATCTCGTTACCATTCGGGTTCGAAACAGAGGAATTCCCGTCCATGCGCTACCTCGTTTGCCTGTTGCTCGGCCTGATGATCGGGGCCATTGGCGCCACCACGGCGGCCAATATCCTGGCCCGGCGCGATGCCTATCCGAAGGCCTTGATGGGCGTCATGCACCATGAGCTGGAAACGGCGCGCAAGGCTGCCCAGCAGAAAGCCTGCACCGATGACGGCCACGCCATGACCAAACTGGCCCTGCTCGCCAACGATATCCACACCGCCATGCCAGACAATGGATCGCCCGATCGCGTCTTCGACCTGTACACGCGCAAGCTCGCCGAGGCAGTGGATGCGGCGGCCACGGCGGAGTGCCCGCAGCGGGCCGACGCGCTGACCCGGGTCAGCAACGCTTGCGACGATTGCCACCGCGACTATCGCTGAGGGCTGCCCAGGCAAGGCGGCCCACACAGGCAACTGAATGGTTGCATTTTACCGCGAATTGGTCGAAACTCATGCGCAACCAGGAGGTTGCCCATGAACGACCGCATCGAAAAAGCGATTGAAATCAAAGCCCCGCCTTCGCGCGTCTGGAAAGCCCTGACCGATTTCAGGGAATTCGGCGAATGGTTCCGCGTCCGCCTCGACGGACCCTTCGTGCCTGGCCAGGAATCGACGGGCAACATGACCATTCCAGGCTACGAGCATGTCCAGTGGCACGCGGTGGTCTGCAAGATGGAACCCGCCCGTCTGTTCTCGTTCACCTGGCATCCTTATGCGATCGAACCCGGGGTCGACTATTCGCACGAGGAACCGACCCTGGTCGAGTTCCACCTCGAGGCGACAACGACAGGCACCCTGCTCCGCGTCATCGAGTCCGGATTCGACCGGATTCCCGCCGGCCGTCGGCCCGAAGCCCTGCGCATGAATACCCGCGGCTGGGAAGCACAGGTGCAGAATATCAAGCGTCATGTCGAGTAGCGGTCTTCCTCGCAAGGATGGACCACCACGCAGCCAGGTCCGCACTTTTGCCGCACTCGGCGACCCGACACGCCTGGCCCTGGTCGAAATGCTGAGCGAGGCGTCGCCGCGGTCGATCTCGAGCCTGGCAGAAGGATTGCCTTTGACCCGGCAGGCCATCACCAAGCATCTTCTGGTGCTGGAGCAGGCGGGCGTCGTCTCGCGGCAGAAACACGGCCGCGAAAGCCTGTTTGCGATCAGCCCGCAGCCGCTCCACGATGCGAGGGCATACATCGACGTCGTCGCACGCCAGTGGGACCAGGCACTCGATCGCCTCAAGACCTTCGCCGAACGCTGAACAGCGCAAACCGGGAATGCCTGGCGCCGGTTTCTGCCGGCGATGGACCTGGTGGCCCCTAGACGTGCCCATTTCCGTGTCTGACTGGTAAGCGGCCGCCCGCTGGCGAGCCGCGCAACGCGCTCGGTGGCCCGGGAACGAGGGGTTGCCGGCCACCCGCGACCCGGAGAGGCATGCATGGCGACACCCACTTCGTCGGCGATACCACTGGCCCGATTCCACCTGCTCCGCGGCAGCTGGACGATGCCCGGATTGGCCTTGATTGCCCTGATGGCTTTCCCCGCAGCTGCCCAGATCACCGTGGAACTCAACGTGATCGCGGGCGGCGGCGGTCGAAGCGCTTCGGCCGGCGGCTGTCTTGTACTGGACGGAACCCTTGGCCAGGCCGTGGCGGGAAGCGCGTCCGCAGGCAACTTCGCGATTGCCGCAGGCTATTGGCCCGCTCTCGATTCAGGCAGCCGCGACTCATTGTTCAACACCGGATTCGAGGAATGCCTTTGATGAAGACCTTCACCCTTTTTTGCGTTCGTGCCCTGATGGTCGCCCTGCCCGGCCTGCAGTTCTGCCTGGGCGCCTCGCCGGCCGATGCAGCGCCGCAACTGCCCGATTTCACCTATCAGGGCCGACTGGCCGAAAGCGGCATGCCGGCCAACGGAAACTTCAATCTCGCCTTTGCCCTGTTCGACGAGAGCGTCGGCGGCAACCAGGTCGGAGCCACCATCAACGAGCCGGCATTTCCGGTAACCGATGGCCTGTTTACGGTCTCGCTCGCGTTTCCGGGCGCGTTCACGGGAAACCAGCTCTGGCTTCAGGTCAGCGTCAACGGCCTGGCATTGCTGCCTCGTCAAGCAGTCTCCGCGACGCCGGTTGCCCAGTTCGCACTGGCTGGTTCCATCGGGGGCCCGGCCGGGGGCGACTTGAGCGGCAGCTATCCCAATCCGGGGATCGCCACCGGCGCCGTGACCAACAGCAAGATCGGCTCCGGCGCGGTCACATCGAGCAAATTGGGGACCGCTTCGGTGACCAGCACGGCGATTGCATCGGGCGCGGTCGGCAACAGCGAACTGGCCACCAATGCCGTCTCCACCACACGCATCGCGGACCTGGCCGTCAGCAGCGCCAAGATTGGCAACAACAGCATCACGCGGGCGAAGATTTCAGGCGCCGACGTGGCCGGGACCATGGGCAGCGTAAGCCTGGCTGGCGGCACCTGCGCGGATGTCTCGGTCGGCGCCAGCGGCGCCGCAGTCGGCGACATCGTCTTCTTTGGCCTGCAGGCCGGTTCGGTCCTGCCTTCGAGGTTCATCGCGCAACCGGCGCGTGTCGATACGGCCGGCGCGGTCGTCCTGCGCTTCTGCAACATCGGTACAACGACCCAGTCCTTCCCGAGCCTGAACGTGCACATCCTCACCATGCACCCTTGAGGAATGCGATGCCTCGTGCATTGGGAGCCTAGGCCCGTCGGCGGATCTCGCCCTGCCGGTCGTGGAACGCATCAAGCGCCCCGCTGAGCCTGTCGGCTCGGTCGCGCATGGCCTGGGCACGCTTGCGCGTCTGCAGGATCGCGTTGACCAGCCTGGCCCGCTGCTCGAGCTGCTCCGCGCTCATCGGGCGATCCAGCGATATCAGATCATCCTTGCCTACGACGTTCGCGCCTTCCAGGGGGTTGCTTGTGGAAGTGGTTGCGTGGGATGCCTGGCGCTTCGAGTTCATGGCAGATCTCCGCGAAGGATAGGGCCTGGACCGAAGACTGGAACATGCTGCTGCAACGCGACCTAAACGGGAGGATGTGCCGCGGAAAACCTCGCCTTCCGGACCGTTCCGGTTCAGAACGCGACCCTGAAACCAGAGCTCGCTTTCATCTCGATCCCACGGTCGGCTGTCGCCGGGATCTCATCCTCGCCTTCTCCCTGTCCGGGCGGTCGCCACTGGCGCGATGTTCAGGCGTGGCGTGCAATCTGCTCACGTCTATCACGGAAACGCGCCAGTGCGCCGGACAGCGCTTCCGCACGATCCCTGAGCAACTGCATGCGCTTGCGGGCAAGCAAGGTCGAATGGATCAGCTTCGCACGCTGGCGTTGCTGCTCATCGGTCATCGGCATGTCCATCGGCATCAGGTCGTTGCAGATGACGCGCACGGCATGAAGTGAACGCACGGCCGCGTGCGCGGCTGTTGTTGCTTGGCGAATGGTCGGCATGGCAAATCTCCGCAATGAGGGTGCTCATTCAGCGGCTTTACGGACGTTCCCGAGGGACGTGTGAGCCTCACTGGCGAGCCAGCACAGACTGCCTGCCCGCCCGCGTACCGGATATGGGGAATCGTTGCGTCAACGTGTAGGAAATCTCCTACAGGGCAATTCGATCCCGAGCGAACTCAGGATGCCAGGGGCCTGGCAAGGCGAGCTCGAGATATGCACGCAAACGGCCCGCCGCGCTGATCCCTGGCGGAAGCATCTGACCCTGAACTGGTGCCCGGAGCGGGAATCGAACCCGCATGGCCTTGCGGCCGAGGGATTTTAAGTCCCTTGCGTATACCAGTTTCGCCATCCGGGCCAGCGCGCAGAATGCCCGATGACGCGGTGCGCGACCAGCGTTTCGAGGCAATACGGAAGGGATGGAGGCCTGGGTCGGAATCGAACCGGCGTACGCGGCTTTGCAGGCCGCTGCATGACCACTCTGCCACCAGGCCGGTGGGATGGCGAGCTTAATGCGTCGTCATCAAAAAACAAAACCTCGGCGGACCGAGGTTCCTGAGCCGACAGTGCAAGGGCTTGCTGACTGAGCGGATCTTCGCAACGCCCCTGCTGGCAGCCGGACATCGCAATCAAAACTGGAGCGGGAAACGAGACTCGAACTCGCGACCTCAACCTTGGCAAGGTTGCGCTCTACCAACTGAGCTATTCCCGCGTGGGACGCGCATATTACGGAATGCCACGCAGGAGTCAACCTGTTTTGATCGAATCGCATGGAAACAGGACCTCTGCGCGCGTTTGTGCCACACCCTTCCCGCTCAGATCTTGCCGCTGTCGGCATCGCGCATGATCGGCCAGGCGGCGCGCACGTAGACGATGGCGGACCAGATGGTCAGCACCGCAGCCACGACCAGCAGGCCCTCGCCGATCCGGTACAGGCGCAGTTCCGGGAAGTCGCGCTGGTGCAGGCAGACGACGATGGCAACGATCTGCATGGCGGTCTTGAACTTGCCGACCCAGGCCACGCCGACCGCCGCGCGCTTGCCGAGCTCGGCCATCCACTCGCGCAGGGCCGAGATGCTGATTTCGCGGCCGACGATCACCGCGCTGGCCACGGCCATCAGTGCACTGGGGTTCTGCTGGACGATCAGGAACAGGGCGACCGCGACCATGAGCTTGTCGGCGACCGGGTCGAGGAAGGCGCCGAACGCCGAACTCATGTTGTAGCGCCGCGCTATCCAGCCATCGAGCCAGTCCGTGATCGCCGCCGCGATGAATATTCCGGCGGCGGCGAGATTGGACCAGCTTCGTGTCGCCGGAAAGTATTCGGGCAGGTAGAAAACGACCACGATGACCGGCAACAGCGCGATGCGGAACAGGGTGAGGATCGTCGGCAGGGTCAGTTGCATCGGTCAGGGATTATCCATGGAGTGCGGCATAAATGCGTTCGGCGAGTTCACGATTGATCCCGTTCACCTGCATGAGTTCCTCGATTCCGGCGCGAGTCACGCCGGCCAGCCCGCCAAACTGGCGCAGCAGGGCCGCCCTGCGCTTGGCCCCTACCCCGGCCACCTCTTCGAGGCTCGATGCCTCGCGCGCCTTTTCCCGCCGGCCGCGATGCCCGGTAATGGCAAAGCGATGCGCTTCATCCCGGATCGACTGGATCAGGTGCGAGGCCGGCGACTCCGGCCCTGGCCACAAGGTGCGGCCGGAATCACCAAGGATCAAGCTTTCGTGTCCGGCCTTGCGCGCCTCTCCCTTGGCCACGCCGACCACCCGTACACCCTCGACTGCCAGTGTCGCCAGGACATCCAGGGCCTGGCGCACCTGGCCGAGCCCGCCATCGATCAGCAGGATGTCGGGCAGTCTGCCCTCGCCAGCCTGAATCCGCTTGTAGCGCCGCTCCAGCGCCTGGTGCATGGCCGCGTAGTCGTCGCCGCCGGTGATGCCGCTGATGTTGAAGCGCCGGTACTGAGATTTCTCGGGGCCTTCCGGGCCGAACACGACGCAGGAGGCGACCGTCGCTTCACCCATCGTGTGGCTGATGTCGAAGCACTCGATGCGCTGCGGCACCTCGTCCAGCTTGAGCAGGTCGCGCAGGGCCTCGAAACGCGCGAGCAGGGTCTGCCGGCTGGCCAGGCGTGCGGCCAGCGCGGCACCCGCATTGGTTTTCGCCATGTCGAGGAAACGCGCTCGATCGGTGCGCACGGCGGCCTTCAACTCGACCTTGTGGCCGGCATGCGTGGTCAGCGCCTCGCCCAGGACATCGATATCCTCGGGCGCGTGGCTGAGGATCAACTCCTCCGGGACCGGGCGTTCCAGGTAGTACTGGCCGAGGAACGAGCCAATGACGTCCGCTTCGCCGGCATCCAGGGCAAGGCGCGGGAAGAAGTCCCGCGAGCCCAGGCTGTTGCCGGCGCGGAAGAACATCACGCTGACGCAGGCCACGCCGTTGTCGATCGCGCAGGCCAGCACGTCCATGTCACGGCCGGCGCCGTGCACGTAGTGGCGGGCCTGGATCTTCTTCACGGCGGCTACACGGTCGCGCATCAGGGCCGCCCGTTCGAAATCCAGTTTTGCGCTGGCCTCCTCCATCTGGCCGATCAGTTCGTCGAGCAGGGCGTTGCTCTTGCCCTCGAGGAACAACGCCGCATGGCGCACGCTGGTCCGGTACTCATCGGCGGATATGAGATCGACGCAAGGCGCGCTGCAGCGACCGATCTGGTGCTGCAGGCAGGGTCGCGAGCGGTTCCTGAAGAAGCTGTCCTCGCAATTGCGGATGCGGAACAGCTTCTGCAACAGGCTCAGGGTTTCGCGCACGGCGATCGCGCTCGGATACGGTCCGAAATAGCGTCCGCCGCCGCTGCGTGCGCCACGATGGAAGGCCAGGCGCGGGTAGTCGCCGGGCGTCAGGTGGATATAGGGGTAGCTCTTGTCGTCGCGCAGCAGGATGTTGTAGCGCGGGCGCAGCGTCTTGATCAGCTGCGCCTCGAGCAGCAGGGCCTCGGCCTCGGTGCGGGTCAGGGTGATTTCGATACGCGCGATCTGCGCGACCATCGCCGCGATGCGCGGTTCCATGCGCGGCTTGAGGAAATAGCTGCCGACGCGCTTCTTCAGGTTGCCGGCCTTGCCGACGTAGAGGAGGTCGCCGGCCGCGCTGAGCATGCGGTACACGCCGGGCGCGCTGCTCAGGTTGGCGACGAAGGCCTTGCCATCAAAGGGCGGATCATCCTGCATGGGCACGATTGTGGCTTGGATGGAGCATTTCGGGAACCAACAGCAAAGCGGTAACGAAGGAAAAGTCAGAAAAACCCGCGTCGCCCGTTCGCAGGCTCTTCGTAGGAGCCCGCGCCGCCGTTCGCAGGCTCTTCGTAGGAGGAGCATTCATGCCCGATGCTCTTCCGCACGCTGGTCGAAGGGCATCGCGGCTGAAGCCGCTTCCTACAACGGAGCGGAAACGCGCCTCGCGCCAATGCATCCGGCGCCGCGGTTCGCAGGCTCTTCGTAGGAGGAGCATTCATGCCCGATGCTCTTCCGCACGCTGGTCGAAGGGCATCGCGGCTGAAGCCGCTTCCTACAACGGAGCGGAAACGCGCCTCGCGCCAATGCATCCGGCGCCGCCGTTCGCAGGCTCTTCGTAGGAGGAGCATTCATGCCCGATGCTCTTCCGCACGCTGGTCGAAGGGCATCGCGGCTGAAGCCGCTTCCTACAACGGAGCGGAAACGCGCCTCGCGCCAATGCATCCGGCGCCGCCGTTCGCAGGCTCTTCGTAGGAGGAGCATTCATGCCCGATGCTCTTCCGCACGCTGGTCGAAGGGCATCGCGGCTGAAGCCGCTTCCTACAACGGAGCGGAAACGCGCCTCGCGCCAATGCATCCGGCGCCGCGGTTTGCAGGCTCTTCGTAGGAGGAGCATTCATGCCCGATGCTTTTCTGCACGCCGGTCTAGGAGCATCGCGGCTGAAGCCGCTTCCTACATCGGCCCGGATGGGGAAGGGCATCGCGGCTGAAGCCGCTTCCTACATCGGCCCGGATGGGAAAGGGCATCGCGGCTGAAGCCGCTTCCTACGACGGCCTGGATGGGGAAGGGCATCGCGCCGGAAGGCGCTTCCTGCAGAAAGACGAGGAACATCGCGAGTGAGCGCGAATGCCTACTCGCCGATCGGCACCCGCTTGCCGACGCCACTGGCCAGGTCGATCCGCACGACTTCATGCACATTGGTGTTGGCCACCCAGAGGGCGCCAGCGGCAATCGACAGTCCGCCTGGCTCGACCAGGCGATAGTTGAGGTTCAGCGAACGCACCGCGCCGCTCTTGAGGCTGAGCGCCTTGATCTTGCCGTTGTAGGTGTCGGCGATGAAAAGGATGCCGCGCGGATCCATGGCAATGTCGAGAGGGTTCTGCAGGCGCGCCGTTTCGCGCGTGCCCGGCGCATCCCCGTATTCATACAGGCCACTCCCGACCAGGGTCGTGACCCGGCCATCGCTGAGGCGGACCAGGCGAATGGCAGACGATGCCGCATCGGCGACCAGCAACTGCAGGCCACTGGGCGTGATGCCGCTGGGCTGGGCGAAACTGGCCTCGAGCGACAGCCCATCCTGCAAGCCGAGCTTGCCCGTGCCGGCCAGCACGTCGACGCGGCCGCGGGCAAGGTCGAGCTGCCAGATCTGGTTCTGGCTGATCGATGTGATGTACAGCTTGTCGGCGATGATCGCGAGGCCGCCCGGATTGCCGATCGGCGTTTCCAGCGCCACCGCATCGTGCGGGCGCAAGTGTCCCTGTTCGCCGGTTCCGAGCACCGTTTCGACATCGCCGCCGTAGAGGCGGACCCGCCGCACGGCATGGTTGCCGCGGTCGGCCACATAGAGGAAATCGTCGCGCAGGGCGAGGCCCTGGGGGTCGCGCAGCCCGCATTCCTCGTTGCGGCCATCCCAGTATCCCGGGTCCGACGAACCGAACTGGCGCAGGATGCGGCCCTCGTGATTGCATTCGAGCACGCGGTGATGGCCGCTGTCGGCAACATAGAGCAGCGAAGGGGTCGCCAGCAGCTTGCCCGGAAACAGCAGCGGCATGCGTGGCTCGGGACGTGATGCAGGTACCGCGGCTTCGTATTCGCGAAGGTCGCGCTCGGCGGCTTCGTCGAGCAGGCGGGAAATGCGTTCGTCCAGATCCTGGCGGCGCCCTTCGCCCGGCACGACCGCGGTGACCAGCCCTTCGGCATCGATCAGGACCGCGCTCGGCCAGGCATCGATCGCATACTGCCGCCACAGCGCATGATCGGGATCATTGGCGACCGGATGCCGGATCTGCAGGCGATTGACGGCCTTGAGCACCGCGCCGGAATCACGCTGGTGCGGATACTTCGGCGTATGCACGCCGATCACCGTCAGGCCGTCGTGATAGCGGTTTTCGAGGAAAGTGAGGTCGGGCAGCAGGTTCCAGCAGTGGACGTTGTCGTAGCTCCAGAACCAGAGCAGGATCACGCGACCGCGCAAACCCGCCAGCATCGGCGCTTCGCTGACGTTGACCCAATCCAGCCCTGCCGGGAATTCCGGCGCTGGCGTCCGTGAATCCATGCCCACCCCTCATTGCATTGCGGCCCTGCGCAATGCCGGCCGACGACGGAACTGGCTACGCCGACCGATTATGACCGATCGAAGCGTTGCACGAGCGCCATGATGCCATCGCGGGCAAGGTCGAGTGCGCGCTCGAAGTCACAGGACGTGCCGTAATACGGATCCGGCAGCTCGGCCGGCCCGGAAATCCCGGCGAACGGCAGGAAAAGCGCCACCCGTTCACGCCCCTGCGGAGGCGCGCGATTCAACAGTGCGCGCTGGTTGACCCGATCCATGACCAGCAGGTGGTCGAAATCGGAAAAGTCCGCGCCAGCGACCTGCCGCGCCCGATGGCCGCCGAGCGGATATCCGGCCGCCTCCGCAATGGCGATTGCCCTCGGATCGGCGCCGGCGCCGACGTGGTAGCCCTCGGTTCCGGCCGAGGCGACCTCGATATCGAGGCCATGCCTGGCGAACTCGACACGGGCGACCGCCTCGACCGTCGGCGAGCGGCAGATGTTGCCCATGCAGATGAACAGGATCCTCACGCGCGCGGAACCGCGCCGATGATTCGCTCGACCCTGGCCAGGTCCTCGGCGGTGTCGACCCCGGCGGGGAATGGCTCCGGCGCGAGCGCCACGGCGATGGCATGGCCGTGTTCGAGCGCACGCAGCTGTTCAAGCGACTCCGCCTGCTCGAGCGGCGTGCGCGGCAGGCCGGCCAGCTCGCGCAGGAAGCCGGCACGATAGGCGTAGATGCCGATGTGCCTGAGGAACGGGATGTCCGCGGGAAGCACGGAGCGGTCGCGCGCGAATGCGTCGCGCGCCCACGGCAACGCGGAGCGGCTGAAATACAGCGCGCTGCCATCCGCACGGCAAACCAGCTTCACGCAATTCGGATCGAACAGTTCATGCGCGGACTGCAGCGGCGTGGCCAGCGTCGCCATCGGGCTTCGATTCGCCGCCAGGGCCGCTGCGACGGCGCGGATTCCGCTCGCCGGCGCGAGCGGTTCATCGCCCTGCAGGTTGACGACGATGGTGCTGGCGTTCCAGGCGCGGATTCCCGCCAGCTCGGCCAGGCGATCGGTTCCCGAGGCATGGTCGCCGCGAGTCAGGCAAACCTCGACGCCGCTCCCCGCCAGTGCCTCGATGATGCGTTGATCGTCGGTGGCGACGACGACCTCGCGGGCACCGGCCTGCAGGGCGCGACGCGCCACGTGCACGATCATCGGCACGCCGGCTATCGGCAGCAACGGCTTGCCGGGCAGGCGCTGCGATCCGTAGCGGGCGGGAATGGCGACGACGAAATCGGGATCAGTGGTCATGGTCCGTATTCTGTCTGAACGCATTCCATCAAGCGAATCGCGCGCGGCCAGGCGGACGCGGGCGCGGTGTACAATGCAAGGCCCTTCCGAGCCGGCACTGCGCAATGTGAATACTCCAGTCGGCGTGCCGCCTGCGCTTCCTCCGCGCGCAGCATTGCTGATGGCTGCCAGTGCCTCGCTGTTCGGGCTGATGGCGATCTCGATCCGTTTCGCCTCCAAGCAGCAGCATCCCTTCGAGATCGCCTTCTTCCGCTGCTTCTTCGGTGCGCTGTTCGCGCTGCCCCTGCTCCGCGTCCACGGCCTCGAAATCCTGCGTACGCGCCGCATCGGCTTCTACGCGGTTCGCTGCGCCGCCGGCATCGTGTCGATGCTTTGCGGCTTCTGGGCCTTGATCCACCTGCCCCTGACCCAGGCCGTCGCGCTTTCCTATTCGACGCCGATGTTCGTCACCATCGGTGCCGTCCTCGTACTCGGCGAAGTCGTGCGCATGCGGCGCTGGAGCGCGGTCATCGTCGGCTTCCTCGGCGTGCTCATCATCGTCAGGCCGATCGGCGGCGATTTCAGCGCGGCAACGCTCGTCGCACTCGCCGGCGCCGCCATCAGCGGCGGCGTCACGATCAGCATCAAGTACCTGTCGCGCACCGACCCACCGGACCGCATCGTCCTGCTCACGACCCTGCTCTGGGTGCCGTTGAGTTTTCCGTTTGCGCTCGGCGTCTGGGTATGGCCCGAGCCGGCCATCTGGCCGTGGCTGGTGCTCTCGGGCGCCCTCGGTACGGGTGGCCACTACTGCTGGACGCGCGCGCTGAAGATGGCGGAGGCCTCGGCGCTGGCGCCCCTGAGTTACCTGCAATTCCTCGTCGTCGGCCTGCTCGCCTGGCTGATGTTCGGCGAAGTGGTCGATCGATACACGGTGGCCGGCGCGGCCATCGTCATAGGTGCCAGCCTCTACATCGCCCGGCGCGAAGCGCAGGTCGCGCGCAAGAACCAGCTGGAAGCCATCGTCGGCAAGGGCGAGCCCCAGGCCTGAAACGCTACACGGGCCGCTCAGCGAACTGGCACGGAGCGCCGCTCCAGCCACCAGAGCAGGCCAGCGGCCAGCAACCAGGCCAGAAACAGCGGCCATCGCGGCATTTGTGCTTCCACCGTGGTCGTCCCGGGTGCATTGCCCGCCAGCAGCGCCGTTGCGCTGCGCGTGCGCGCCCGCAACAACGCCAGCGCCTGGTCCTCGCCAAGAACGTGGATCGGCCAGCGCGACTCCCCATCGCGCAGGATCGACCAGCCAGCCCGCGAAGGCCACCACGCGGCGCAACCGTGCCTGGCCGGATCGACGCGCAACGCAACGCTGACAGCATTCCCTTCCTCGATGCTGGCCCCGGGGCCGACGCCACAGATCACGCTGCGCTGATCGACCCTGGCCAGGTCGGGCAGGGTCGGCTCGGGCCTTCCGCGGGCGCGCGCCAGCGTCGAGAAAATCCCGCTCCAAAGTGTTCCGTAGCGCGATGTTTCTCCGCCAAGGACCAGACGGTAGCTGTCGAGCAGGAACCAGACTCCAATCCTGCCCTGCCCGCTGGCGCGCCAGCGTCCGAGCGCCTCGCCATCGCCGGCCAGCGCCAGCGGCACGGATTCGTTCCCGTCCCCGCCCGTCGTCATCGGCCAGCGTGTCAGCGCGCCCGAGGCGAGCGGTTCGCCGGCCAGTTCGACCGCACGGCCGGGTCCGGCCGGCTTGACCGGCATGCCGAGCTTTTCCCAATCGGACAGGACCTGTGCCGGCAGCGGGCCGGTCACGCGCAGCAGCAGCCCCAATCCCTCTTCGACGGCCGCGGCAATGGCGATCTTTTCGGACCGCGACAAGGCCAGCCACGCGCGCTCGTCGAGCACCAGCAGATCGGCATCGGCAAGCGTCGCGGCATCGAGGGCGACAGCGTCCTGCAATTGCTCGATACCCCGGCTCAGGGCGATTCGGCTGGACAGGCGATTGCCGGCATCGACCACCCAGCGGCGCAGATACTTGACTTCCGCGTCCGCGGCGCCAGCCACGATGAGGATACGCAAGGGATCGCCGCCGCTCACGACGACGCCGACCGGCAATTCCTCGACCACGGCGTCGCTGCTGTCGAGGACGCGCAAGCGGTACCCGGCAGCGCCTTCGGCCTTCGCCACCAGGTCCAGGCGAAACCGGCCATCGGCATCGGCTGTTGCGCTGGCGGCGAGCGCATCGGCGCGGTCGCGCACTTCCACCCGCGCAGCGGGGACATTGCCAACCCGGCCGCGGATCGACCAGCCGGCACCGGCACTGATGCGTTGCGGAACCGCCAGTTCGACGACGCCGACCGGTCCCGCGCCGGGCTCGAACGTCAGGCCGAGTCCGCCGACCGCCTCGCGGTCGCGTTCGGGCAGGCCGTCGCCGATGACGCGCAGGCTGCCGATCCGCGGGTGACGACGCAGCGCGGTGGCGAGGTCGGGCACGCGTTCAATCGATGCATCGCCTGACTCGACGCCGGGCAGCGCGAGCGTCCTCGGCAGCGGGTCGCGCTGCCGGATGGCCTCGACGTCCGCGCCGGGCGTGAGCACGATGGCCGTTTCGCGCTGCTGCGGAATGGCGGGCGGGAACAGCAGCAGAGCCAGGCCTGCGGCGACGGCGAACTGGAGGGCCACGAGCAGCCAGCGCGCGCGTCGGTGCGAGCGGGTGGTGCGCCATGCGCCGACGGCGGCGGCAACGAGGATGATCAACAGGGTGGCCTGGCCCGGACTCATTGCGCGGTCTCTTCGCCGAGGCGTTCCAGATAGGTTCGACCGCCAGCATCGGCAGCGGGCCGCAACAGGGTGGCGGCAGGCGGTGCCGGCAGCACGGCCCAGAGGCGATCGAGCAACTGCCTGCGACAGGTCTCGCAATCCGGCGCCCGCCGCAGCGCATCCGTCGCCGCAATCAGGCCCAGCGCGTCGGGCACTTCATCGGCGTGCTCGCGCAACCAGCGCTCGAACGCGTCGAGGTCGGTGTCGGCGTTCGCCTGCAGGGACTGGTACACGGCAGTGACATTGCCCTCCCCGGCACTGGCCGGCGTGAGCACGCCGCCGGGGTCGCGCACGCCGGCACGTTCCCCGCTCAGGCGCCGGCTTTCGTCGACCGGCGGAAGCTCCAGGCCGACCCGCGCCAGGTAGATGCGCGTGGACTGTTGCACCTGCTTGATATGGGCCAGCGCCCGGTTCTCGAATGGCAGCGCCTTGCGCGGTTCGCCCTGGCGCAGGTGCAGTTCGGCCTGCCACATTTCCGACAGGGCGGCGCGCAGGATCTTCTTCGTCTCCGGATCGAGCAGGGTCGCCGCTTCAGCGTGGTCGTGGGTATGTCCGTACTCGGCGAGGACTTCGTCGGCGCGGCCGAAAATCGCCTTGCCTGCCTCGGACCCTTCCTCATGACCATGACCGGCGCTCAGGGCATCCTGCTGCGTTGCGGTTCCCGTGTCCTCGCCCGATGCGTCTTCGGCATGCGGTTTGGCGCTGCCCCCGGACTCGAACTCCTCGCCGAGGAACTGGCCGTAGCGCAGGCGCAGGATCTTCTGGTCGACGCCGATGCTGTCGGAACGCGCGAGGAAGCGCTCCGCGGCGGGTCGGGGCTGCTCGGCGATCAACGCTTCGGTGTCGATGATGATCTGCCGCTGGCTGCGGAAATAGGCAGGCAGCACCTTCTGCACGACGCCCTCGACGCCATCGCCCTGCGCCGATGTCTCCGGCGGCCAGCGCAGGATATAGCCCGCGCTGCGCGCGACATTGGCCCTGCCCGGCCGGTTGTCGTCGACGGACAGGCGCACGATCAGGTCGTCGCCTGCGGCGAAGGCGAGACTGTCCAGCGCGATGCGATGGCGGTAACGGCGATGGCGCGCGTCGCCACCCTGCTGCGCAGGCAACCGCAGGCTGCGCTCGCTGACCGTGACCTGTTCGCCGCTGCCTTGCGCGAGGGTGATGTCCAGGCGCGCAACGCCGACTCCGTAATCATCGCTGACTTCGAAATCCAGCGACCACGCCTGCTGCCCCGCATCGAGCAGGTTCAGGGTCCGCTCGGGTTCGACGACACGGATTTCGGGAGCGCGGTCGGCGATGGCGTCGAGCCGGAACAGGCGATCCTCCTGCAAGGGCGTCGCACTGTCGACCGCGATTCGATACAGCGTCGATGTGGTGAGGGTCGATTGTGCGCTCCAGTAACCGGCCTCCTCGACGAGCGGCAGTTCACTGCCGTCAAGGAACTTCAAGGTCGCCGCGTTTGGCGACGGATCGAAGGCCAACTTCCATTGCAGTCGCGAACCTTCCGCCGCCTCGGCCTCCAGCTGCGATTCGTGGCGCACGGCCAGTCCGGTGTAGGCAGGCGGCGCGATTTCCAGCTCTGCCGAGATGAGGCGCGTCGTCACGGCGGTTGCCGCTGGCTGCGGCCCCGCCACGGCAGGGTTCTCGCCTGGCGGCGCAGGCGCAGGCCAGTACCAGGCCGCCGCAACCAGCACCAGGCCGGCCAGCCAGGACAGGACAAGGCGCCGCCACGGCCATGCCGGACGCAAATCGGGAATCGCGGACGAACCCAGTTTCGCAACGATCCGCGCGCGCTGCAGCTGCTGCAGCCCCGCGCCGCTGGCGGTGTCCTGCAACAGCAGGTCCGAGCTGTCCTCCAACGACGTGGTGCCGCGATCGAGTCCCCGCACGATGGCGCGCGCAGTCACCCGATGGAAGTCACGGACAATGAAAACGGTGATGGCGCCGAGCACGAACAGGATGGCACCCGCCGCCACCATCGGGCCTGCGCGCCAGTGCAGCGCGAACGCGAGCGCAACGGACAGCGGCAGGGTCCAGGCCAGGATGATGGCGATGCGGCGCGCCCGCACCCGGGCCTGCAGCTGATGCAGCAAGGGATGGCTCATGGCAGACCGCGCTTGCGCGTTGCCGCCAGACGCTCGGCGAGGAACACCAGCGCGATCAGCAAGCCGAGCAACGGCAGCAGCGACGTCGTCGCAATGATCGGCGCACTTTCAACCTGCAGCGGACGCACCACATCGGCAAGCGCGCGCGTTGGCGCAGCGGGCTTGCCTTCGAGCAGGTTGCGCAGGCGCACGGGAAACCCGGCGTCGAGCAATTCCGGCACGCTGGCCGGGGCCAGCGGTTGCAGCAGGCTGACCACATGTCCGGTGCCGACGCGCCGGTCGCTGGCCATCGCAAGTCCATCGCCGTCGCTCCAGACGATTTCACCGCCCTGCGCGGCCGGATCGAGCTGCAAGACCCGACCGCCGCGTTCGATCCAATCTGTCAGCGATGCCGGCAACTGCGCACCGAGCCATATCAGCCAGTCGGTGCCCGGATCGACGGCAGTGCCGACAGGCTGGTCGTCGATCCGCCAGCGGCCCGTTTCGGAGGATTCCCAGGCGGCCACCGTCGCACGCAGGTAGCGCAGCGCTTGCGCGTGTTCGGCGTCGTGGCGCAGGGCGACGAGGCGCGGCTTGTCCTGGACATCGACATTCGCCTCGCTGCGCCCCGCGACGACGCGCCAGTCGACCGCGTGCGCGAGCCGGATCCGTTCCGCATCAAGCCCGGCCAATTCCGCGGGAACCAGCACGGTCAGGCGATCGCCGGGCGGCAGGCTCGCATCGAATTCGCGCAACAGGCTGGCGAACGGTTGTGGCGATGCCGGGCGGTCGCCGTCTACCCCAGGGAAGCCCGGCGCCAGCCAGCGCCATCCGGCGGTTGTCCCGGCCAGCTCGCGCCGCGCCGCGTCGAGGTCGACCCCGTCGCCGAGCGCGATCCAGTGTCGCGGCGCGCGCCAGTCGCCGTTGAGCACGGGCATCGCCAGCAGCAGCGCGAGCAGTACGATCAGTCCGATGCGCAACAGGAGCAGCCACGGATCGTCGAAGCGCAATCGCCGCCGGGGCCGCACGCTCTCGCGCAACCAGCGCAGCGCCGGAAAATCGATCACCTTGCGCTCGGGTTGCCGGATCAGATGGATCAGCAGGGGCACGAGCACGCCGGCCAGTGCGAACAGTCCGAACGGCAGCAGCAGGCCGAGGCTCATTGGCGCTCAGCCGCGCGCTGGGGTGCGCCGAACAACCGCCGCAACGGCTCATCCAGCGGGCGATCGAGGTAGTGCTCGACATGGATGATGCCGACCGCGGCCAGGCGCTTGTCCAGCGCAGCACGCGCCGCGGCGAAGCGTTCGAGATAGTCGCGCCGTGCCTGCCCCGCATCCACGCGCAGTTCGACACCGCTTTCGGGATCGCGGAAGCGGTGGCCGCCGCGGAACGGGAAATCGCGCTCCTCGGCGCTGAGCAGGCCGATCGACAGCACTTCGCGCCGGGCCTGGGCCAGGCGCACGACGAGATCGACGAGGCGGTCGTCGAAATCGTCGGAAAGGACCAGGACCAGCGATCCGGGCCGGATGCGGTCCCACAGCGGCCGCCACTGGGCATCGTCGGGCAAGGCGCCGCCAGCACCGAGCCGGTCCAGCTCGAGCATGCAGCGATCGCGCTGGCGCGGTCCGGCTGCATCGGCGACGAACCGCAGGTCGTTGCCGGACAGGCCGATCAGGCCGAAACGGTCGCCCTGGCGCAGGGCCAGCTCGATGACGCAGGCGGCCAGCAGGCGCGCGCCATCAAGCTTGCTGAAATCCGCGCGGGCCTGGTCGACCTGGGCCATCGAGGCGCTGGCATCGACCACGATCCAGACGGTCAGCGGGCTGTCGCGCTCCGCTTCGCGCACGAAGTGGCGATCCGAGCGCGCATAGAGTTTCCAGTCGATGCGCCGCGGTTCGTCGCCCGGTTCATAGCCGCGGTACTGGGCGAACTCCAGACCCGCACCGCGACTGCGGCTCGCGTGCATGCCGAGGCCGTCGCCACCGGCCGCGGAACGGGCCACGAGGCGCAGGTCCCTGAGCCGAGCGCGCAATTCGTCGGGCAGCCTCACTGGCTGGCGCTCAGGCGGGATAGGCGACGCTGCGCAGCAGCACGTCGATGACGTCGTCGGTCGAACGACGCTCGGCTTCGGCAGCGAACGACAGCAGCAGGCGATGGCGCAGCACCGGCGAAGCCAGGGCCTTCACGTCCTCGCGCGTCGCCGCCAGGCGTCCGTGGATCAGGGCGCGCGCCTTGGCGGCGAGGACGAGCGACTGTCCGGCACGCGGGCCGGCGCCCCAGCGCACCCATTCGCGCACCTCGGCAATGGCGCTACCCTGCGGTCGCGATGCGCGCACGAGTCGCGTGATCCAGGTCAGCAGATCCGCACTGACGTGGACTTCACGCACGAGCTTCTGCAGCGCGATGACCTCGGCACCGTCCATGACTTCGCTGACCTTGCCAGCCGGGCTTCCAGTGGTGCGGGCAAGGATGGAGTGCTCCTCGCTTTCGCTCGGATAGTCGACGCGGATATGCAGCAGGAAGCGGTCGAGCTGCGCCTCCGGCAACGGGTAGGTGCCGGCCTGTTCGAGCGGATTCTGCGTGGCCAGCACGAAGAACGGCTCGGGCAAGGGATAGGTGGTGCCGGCGTAACTGACCGTATGCTCCTGCATCGCCTCGAGCAACGCGGCCTGTGTCTTGGGCGGCGTGCGGTTGAGCTCGTCGGCCAGCAGCAGGCTGGTGAACACCGGCCCCTTCTGGAACTTGAAATAGCGCTTGCCGGTGCCGTGGTCTTCCTCGAGGATCTCGGTGCCGAGGATGTCGCTGGGCATCAGGTCGGGCGTGAACTGGATGCGCCGGAATTCGAGATGCAGCGCCTCGCCGAGCGAACGCACGAGCAGGGTCTTGCCCAGGCCGGGCACGCCCTCGAGCAGGCAATGTCCGCCAGCCAGCAGGCCGATCAGCAACTGCTCGACGACCTCGTCCTGGCCGACGATGGCCTCGGCGATCGAGGCACGCAGCTTCGCCAGTTTTTCGATCTGCTTCTGCACTGTCTCTTCCGTCACCACGTCATTCATTCTCGACTTTCCGCGTTGGCATTTGCATGTGGACCTTGTTTCGCTTCTGTAGGAGCCCCCTTCAGGGGCGATGCTTCGTCTTGAATCCGGAAAAGGGCATCGCCCCTGAAGGGGCTCCTACGGGAGCATTTCCGTTCAATTGGTCATGGCATACACCGCGATGTTGACCGCGAACTTGGTGTTGTCCTCGGCGAGGAAACGCTTGTTGCGCCAGTCGTAATCCCATTCGCAACCATAGTCCTTGTTGCTGTAGAGCACGCCGAGACGACCGTCGATCTCGATGCCCCTGAGGTATTCGTGGACGAGATCGTCTCCCCAGCCATTCAATTCGAAACCGGTGGCCGGCGGACCGTCGAAGCGGAAGAAACTCGAGAACAACGGGTGCGACTTCGGCAGCTTCTTGAGCGCCTTCGCGCCGAAGATCGACGCCATCTCGCTTTCGAAACTCTTCGCGAACAGGCCGTCGATATCGTGATTGCAGTCGTCGGCGAAGACGAAACCGCCATTGCGCACGTACTTTTCGAAATTCCGTCGCTCATCCGCGTTGAACTCGACCAGCTTGTGCCCGGCGATGTAGCAGAACGGCGCAGCCAGCATGCGCGGATCCGCCAGCGGCAGCACGTGCTCCTTCGGATCCACGCGCAAGGTCGTGTACTGGATCAGCGCATCGATCAGGTTCGACGGCATGCGCTGGTCGACGTCCCAGTCGCCCGACTCGTACATGAGCCGGGTGAAGCGGAAGTCGTAGGAGCCGGGATTCGGGATTTGGGATTTGGGATTGGTGGACGCGCCCCGCGCCTGCGCCAACGGCGCGAGCGCGAGGCCGGAAAGCAGAAAGCGAAGGAATTCGGCGCGAGTCATGCGAAGGCCGTGACGAAGAATTCGTAATGAGAAACCGTGAGGAGCGGCGACTTCCAGCGAGCCAGAAGCCGCCCTTGCGAATCCCAAATCACGAATCCCGAATCCCCGCTATACGGCATCCGACAACGAAGTAAACGTGAAGTCGCGGATCTTCAGCGGCGGAATCATCATCACGAACGGCGATTCGTCGTCGCCGACGCGTACCGGCTTGCCGATTTCCTCGATGTTGTTGAGCATGATCACCGGCGATTCGTTGAAGCGGAAATTCTTGATCGGATACTTGATCTCGCCGTTCTCGATGTAGAACGTGCCATCGCGGGTCAGGCCGGTCAGCAGCACGGTCTGCGGATCGACCATGCGGATGTACCAGGTGCGCGTGACGAGGATGCCCTTCCTGGTCGACTTGACCAGGTCCATGGTCGACTTGTCGCCGCCGACCATGATCAGGTTGCCGGGCTGGCCGACCGCCTTCTTTTCCTTGAGCTTGGCCCAGTAGCGCGAGTACTGCAGGTATTCGACCTTGCCCTTGGTGATGATCGGCGTGCGCTCGCGCGGCAGGCCATCGTCGTCCCAGGGCAGCACGCCGGCCACCGCATCGGCGGGATCGGCGTAGATCGTCACGCGCTCGTCGTAGAGTTTCTCGCCGAGCTTGTTGCCACCGCCCTTCTTGGCCAGGAAGCTGCGACCCTCGTCGGCGCGGCGCGCGTCGAAGCCGAACATCATGAACGAGATCAGTCCGGACGAGGCGGCCGGCTCGAGGATCACCGTGTACTTGCCGGGCTCCAGCGCCTTGGCCTCGCGCGACCTGGTGGCCTTCTCGATCGCGACCTTGATCTCGTCCTTGGCATTGAACTGCTCGACATCGGCCAGGTTGCGCGCGACCCAGCCCGAACCGGTGCCGTCTTCGGTGCGCACCGTGCAGGTGAAATCGAGATTGGTGCTCTTCTGGTAGGCGAAATTGCCATTGCTGTTGGCGATCGCCGAGAAGCGGTCGCTGTCGGAGAGGAATCCCGCGGCGACGCACTTGGCGGCCTTGCTCGGGACGATCGAATCGGCCGCGACCTGGGCACGGTACTCGGGCTTGATCGTCGCGGTCTTCTCGAACCAGGTCTTGCTCGGCCCGTAGGTCTGCTTGCCGATCGCCGGCACGAACTCGGGATTCTCGGGGGCCAGTTTGGCCAGTTCCTCGGCCCGGCGCACGACCTTTTCCAGCGAGGCGTCGTCGAATTCGTTGATCGTCGCGGTGCCGACGCGCTTGCCGAAGGCGACCTGCACGCCGAGTTCGGCATCGCTGACGATGCCGCTGGTCGATACCTGGTTCAGTGCGTAGCGGATATTGCCGTCGACGCGGCCGTCGAGCGTGGCGGTGCATTCGTCGGCCTTGGACAGCTTGACGACTTTTTCGAGGATCGCCTTGGCGTCCTGTTCAGTGTAGATGCTCATCGATAAGACTCCTGCGCTCAACCAAGGCTGCGTGCGGTGTTGATGACGTTGATGCCATTGAATCGGGCCGTGCTCGATCCGTGCGAAACGGCGGAAACCTGGCCGGGCTGGCCCTTGCCGTCGAAGAACGAGCCGTTGAGGCGGTAGTCGCTCTCGTCGCAGATGCCAACGCAGGCGTTCCAGAACTCGGGCGTGCGCATCTGGTAGGCCACGTCCTCGATCATTTCGGTGACCTTGCCGTTCTTGATCTCGTAGAACAGCTGCCCGCCGAACTGCGCGTTGTAGCGCTGCTGGTCGATCGAGAACGAACCGTCGCCGATGATGTAGATGCCATCCTCGACATCCTTGATCATCTCGGCCGGGCTGAGCTTGTCCTTGCCCGCCGCCAGCGACACGTTGGCCATGCGCTGGAACTGCACGCTCGACCACGAGTCGGCATAGCAGCAACCCTGCGAGTGATCGAGCCCGAGGATGTGGGCCTGGTCGCGGATCGCCTGGTAATTGACCAGCACGCCATCCTTGACCAGGTCCCAGCGCTGGGTCTTGATGCCTTCGTCGTCGTAGCCGACCGCGCCGAGCGAAGTCTTCTGCACCTTGTCGGCGAACAGCGTGACCTTGTCGCTGCCGTACTTGAAATCCTTCGATTTCCACTTGTCGATCGTGGCGAAGCTGGTGCCGGCGTAGTTGGCCTCGTAGCCGAGCACGCGGTCGAGTTCGAGCGGATGGCCGACCGACTCGTGGATGGTCAGCCACAGATGGGTCGGATCGAGCACGAGGTCGAACTTGCCGGGCTTGACCGAGCGCGCCTTGAGTTTCTGCTGGGCCTGCTTGGCGGCGGCCACGGCATCCTCGAGCATGTCGTAAGAGTCGGTGTAGCCGGTCACGCCGCCGGGCAGCTCGATCTTGTGCTCCTTCTTCGCGTCGAGATATTCGTAACCCATGCCGACCGGCGCCGACAGGCCCTCGCGGCTGCGGAACTTGCCACTGGCCTTGTCGATCGCGGTGACCGTGAGCGGGGCCCAGATGCGGTGGATGTCCTGGTCGATGTAGGAACCGTCGGTCGAGGCGAAGTACTTCTGCTCGTTGACCTGGAACAGGATCGAATTGACGAAGTTGGCGCCTGCCTTCATCGCCGCGGCGTTGACCCCGAGCAGGAGCTCGACCTTTTCCTTGATCGGTACTTCCATCGCGTTCTTGACGATCGGCGTCGCCCAGGAAACCTCGCCGACGCCCCTGGTCGGCGCCAGCTGCACCGGTTCGGTGGTCAGCACCGAATTGGCCTTGGCGATCTGCACGGCCTGGCGCGCGGCCTTTGCCACGGCGTCGGCGCTGAGGTCACTCGATGCCGCGAACCCCCAGGTGCCGTTGGCGATGACGCGGATGCCGACGCCGGTCGATTCGGTGTTGACGACGTTCTGCACCTTGTCCTCGCGCGTGATCACGAACTGGCGCAGGTAGCGCCCGATGCGCACGTCGCAGTAGGTCGCGCCGTCGGCCTTCGCCGCGGTCAGCGCGGTATCGGCCAGGCGCTTCTTGAGCGCCACGTCGAGCTTGCTGACCAGTACTTCGGCGGCGATCACCCGGCCATAGGCCGGAATCATCAGCGCGCCGAGCCCCAGGCTGGTCGCCTTGAGGAAATCACGTCTTTCCATCGTCTTCTCCGCCTTTCGTTCATTTCCGGGACGATTGCCTCTGGCACTCATCCTGTTCTGCACTGCCAGCCAGAGTGCCGACACATGCGTTCGCCGTTCGATCATGGCGGCCCATGGCCGGATCGTCATGTGGCGAATGGCATGGTTGGAACTATCCGAGGCTGCGTGCCGTGTTGATCACGTTGATGCCATCGAAGCGTGCCGTGCTCGCTCCATGCGATACGGCGGAGGCCTGTCCCGGTTGCCCCTTGCCGTCGAAAAAGGTGCCGCCCATCCGATAGTCGCTGTCATCGCAGATCGCGCTGCAGGCGTTCCAGAACTCCGGCGTGCGGATCTGGTAGGCGACGTCCTCGATCATGCCGGTGACCTTGCCGTCCCTGATCTCGTAGAACAGCTGCCCGCCGAACTGCGCGTTGTAGCGCTGCTGGTCGATCGAATAGGAACCGCGACCGAAGATGTAGATGCCGTCGGCGACATCCTTGATCATCTGCGCCGGCGAGAGCTTCTCCTTGCCCGGGGCGAGCGACACGTTTGCCATGCGCTGGAACTGCACGCTAGCCCACGAATCGGCATAGCAGCAGCCCTGCGACTCCTTTTCGCCGAGGATGTGCACCTGGTCGCGGATCGCCTGGTAGTTGACCAGGATGCCATCGCTGATCAGGTCCCAGCGTTTCGTCCTGACCCCTTCGTCGTCGTAGCCGACCGCGCCGAGCGAACCGGGCTGCGTCTTGTCGGCGAAAATCGTGACCTTGTCGCTGGCGTAGCGGTAGTCCTTCGACTTCCACTTGTCGAGCGTGGCGAAACTGGTGCCGGCGAAATTGGCCTCGTAGCCGAGCACGCGGTCGAGTTCGAGCGGATGGCCGACCGATTCGTGGATGGTCAGGAACAGGTTGCTCGGATCGAGCACGAGGTCGTACTTGCCCGGCTTGACCGAAGGCGCCTTGAGCTTTTCCCGCGCCTGCTTCGCGGCGGCCACGGCATCCTCGAGCATGTCGTAGGAGCGCGCGTACACGATCACGCCACCGGGCATCTCGATGCGGTCTTCCTTCTTCGCATCGAGGTACTCGTAGCCCATGCCCATCGGCGCGGACAGGCCATCGCGGCGACGGAACTTGCCGCTGGCCTTGTCCACGGCGGTGACCTGCAGCGGCGCCCAGATGCGATGGATGTCCTGGTCGATGTAGGAGCCGTCGGTCGAGGCGAAGTATTTCTGTTCGTTGATCTGGAACAGGGTCGAGTTGACGAAGCTCGCGCCGGCCTTCATCGCCGCCGCGTTGACCTCGAGCAGGCGCTCGACCTTCTCCTTGATCGGCACGCCCATCGGATTGGTGATGATCGGCGTGGCCCAGGCGACTTCACCGACGCCAGCCACCGGCGCCAGCTGGACAGGTTCGTCCGTCAGCTTCGAATTGGCCCGCGCGATCGCGACGGCCTGACGCGCGGCGCGCGCCACCGCGTCCTCGCCGAGGTCGCTGGTCGCGGCGAAGCCCCAGGTGCCATCGGCGATGACGCGGATGCCGATGCCGGTCGATTCGGTGTTGACGATGTTCTCGACCTTGTCCTCACGGGTGATCAGGAACTGCCTCAGATAGCGACCGATGCGCACGTCGCAGTAGCTGGCGCCGGCTGCCCTGGCGGCTCCCATCGCCGCATCGGCGAGGCGCTTCTTCAGCGCGACATCGATGCGGGCCAGCAGTTCTTCGGCGGCAATCGCGCGCCCGAACGCCGGCGCGAGCAGCACGCCGAGGCCGATTCCGGACATCCTGAGGAATTCGCGTCGCTCCACTTTCACCTCCGCGGCGGCCCGCGCATCTGATGGGACAAGCTCCCGATCCTGACTGATTTCGTTGAAAAGGTCATATCCGATTCGGCTGACCCGATTCGATCATTCGTGCGATCCGTGCATCCACGCGACCTTCATCACCGCAGATTCAGTCGATATCGTTCATCGCAGAGCGCGAATCCCCGGAACGGTGCCCACGTTGCGCGATACCGCCGACTGCACTTTCGATCGCGGACCATCGCTCAGCCGAGCGGCGCCACCACCTGCGGCTGGTGGGTCCAGTCGAAATCGATGATCACGCGTTGATCGGGCGATTCGCTCGCCTCGATGCGTGACGGACGACCGTCGGCCTGGCAGACCCAGAGCCGCACCCGGCCGTTGGCCACCGTGCCGGGCAGTTGCCCCGATGCATTGAATGCATAGACGCGCAGGTTCTCGCAGGACGTGGATTTCGCCCTGCCCTCGTCGCGGACGCCGGAGATCGATGCAATGGCCGTGCGCATCGATGCCATGTCGAACGCGGTGACCGGCAGCAGCGAACGATCGGCGGGCGTCCACAGCCCTAGCGCGCTGATCCACGCGCCATCGGCGGTGACGATGAATTCGAGCGCTTCGCCCTGCAGGTGGATGCGATCGGGAAACAGCGCATCGATCTCGCCGGAAACCGCAGGAGTACCCGGGCCGAAAACATTGCCCGACACCTGGCCGCGGAATCCCCCGGCGGAAAGAACCTTGCCGAATGCCTGGCGCACATCCGCCTGCGCATCGGCGCGCGCCTGGACTGCTGACAGCAGGCCGAGCAGCAACACGCACGGGAACAGGATTCGCATCGTCGGCACTCCGGGTGGTGGGCTCGAACCCGAGTATGGATCGCGATCGATGAACGGCTCCCGGATCGACTCCTGGGAATCAGGCGTCTAGGAACTGCACGAGAGCATCGAGCAGCCGGCCTTGTTTTTCGCCCAGTCCGGGCGACGTCGCGCGAAGCGGTCGCGACCGGGCTGGTCGTCGTAGGGCTTGCGCATGACATCGAGCAGCTCGAGGATTTCCGCTTCGTCGCCTTCGTTGGCCTTGTCGATGGCCTGCTGGGCGAGCCAGTTGCGCAGCACGAAGCGCGGATTCGTTGCGCGCATCCGCTCGCGTCGTTGGGCGGGCGTTTGCGGATCGCTTTCGAGGCGGCTCTTGTAACGATCCAGCCACGCGATGAGGGCGGGCATCGCCCGTTCGCGCTTGCCGGGGTCGTAGAACGCGGCATCGAATGAATCGGCATTCGCCTGCGCGCCACCCAGGTCGGAAAGCGCGCGGAAGAACAGCGTCATGTCGACTTCGGCCGTGGCCATCCATTCGTACAGCGACTGCATCAGCGGCACGTCCTCGTCGCGGCATTCGGCTAAGCCGAGCTTGGCCGCGATATTGGCGCGATCGGCCGCCATGTAGACGTCGGCATAGCGCTTGAGCCCGGCCTGCAGCGACTCGATCGAACCGAATGCAGGAGCCAGTGCCTGGGCCAGGCAGGCCAGGTTCCAGTGCGCGATGTTCGGCTGCTGGCCGAAGCGATAGCGGCGGTGCTGGCGATCGGTCGTGTTCGGCGTCCAGTCCGGGTCGAAATTGTCGATCCAGCCATAGGGACCGTAGTCGATGGTCAGGCCGAGGATCGACATGTTGTCGGTGTTCATCACGCCGTGCACGAAACCCACCCGCATCCAGTGCGCGATCATCGTCGCCGTGCGCGCACAGACTTCGCCGAACCAGTCGCCGCGCAGGGTCTCGCCGGCGCCGCGCAGCTCGGGGAAGTCGCGCCGGATCGTGAAATCGATCAGTTGCCCGAGCAGGTCGAGCTCGCCGCGCGAGGCCGGCAACTCGAAATGACCGAAGCGGATGAAGGACGGTGCGACCCGGCAGACCACCGCGCCGGACTCGAACCGGGGATGGCCGTCATAGAACATGTCGCGTTCGACCTGCTCGCCCGTGGCGACCAGGCTCAGCGCACGCGTCGTCGGTACGCCGAGATGATGCATGGCTTCGCTGCAAAGGAATTCGCGGATCGACGAACGCAGGACGGCGCGGCCGTCGGCGCGGCGCGAATACGGGGTCGGCCCGGCACCCTTGAGCTGCAACTCCCAGCGCTGGCCGGCCGTGTTGATGACCTCGCCGAGCGTAATGGCGCGGCCATCCCCGAGCTGGCCCGCCCAGTTGCCGAACTGGTGCCCGCCGTAGTTGCTGGCGAAGGGCTGCATTCCGTCGTAAACCGCATTTCCGGCGAATACGTCGGCAAAAAGCGGGGAATTGACCTGATCTTCGGTCAAATCCAGCAAACGAGCCATTTCTCCGGAGTGCGCGATCAGCCTTGGCGCACTCACCGCCGTCGGTTCGACCTGCGAATACAGGGCCCCGCGCACCTCGCGCAGGCGCGGCCCAGCCTCGGGATCGGCCGGAAGGTCGCGAACGAACGCGTTGTCGAAACGGAGCCGGGGATCGGAGGCGCTGTTGTTCATGGCTTGCCCAATGTCGGCGCCGGATTCCGCGAATCAAGCGGCGAGTGTCGCCGATTGCTGGTACTTTGCAAGTTCTCACGAGGGCCGATATACTTGCGCGCTTTGCTCAAGCCCGTTCGCCCCGAGGTTTCCAATGAAAGTGCTTTCTTCGCTCAAGTCCGCCAAGTCCCGCCACCGCGATTGCAAGATCGTGCGCCGCCGCGGCAAGGTTTTCGTGATCTGCAAGAGCAACCCGCGTTTCAAGGCGCGCCAGCGCTAAGCGGTCTGCCCGCAGTTCGACGTCAAGGGCCGCGCAAGCGGCCTTTTGCGTTTCCGGACGCCGCGAAGCCCCGGCCGCTATTATGTGCGGGTTGCCATGGAACTTGCGCAGCGCTTCTGTTAAAACTGCGCCAGTTTCGAAAATCATCCATTGGGATCAGGAGGTTCGGTGATGAACTTGAAGTTTGTTCTCGGCAGCACGCTGCTTGTCGCCGGCCTCGCCATGGCCGCGTCCACGGTCCAGGCGGAATCCCTGACCCTGGAGAAGACCACGGTTCGCGCGGTCAAGGCGCCGGAACGCGGCCTCAGCATGAGCCAGGTCGAAAAGCGCTTCGGCGCGCCGCAAGCCAAACTGCCACCGGCCGGCGGCGACACTCCCCTGCACCCAACGATCAATCGCTGGCAGTACGACGGTTTCACCGTCTATTTCGAGCGCAACATCGTGATCCACAGCGTGCGCGACGGCGCCTGAAACCGCATCGATGACTGAATCCAGCATGCGCCTGCCGGCCGAGTGGGAGCCGCAGGCGGCGGTTCTTGTTGCCTGGCCACATGCCGGCACCGATTGGGCCGAGCGCCTCGAAGCGGTCGAATCGACCTACGTCGCGCTGGTTGCCGGCATCACGCGCTTCGAGGACGCCATCATCCTCGTCGCCGATGACCAGGTCGGCCAGCGGGCCCGTCTGTTGCTCGCGTCCGTCGATGCCGGTCGCATCCGCTACCTCACGATTCCCTATGACGACACCTGGCTGCGCGATTCGGGTCCGATCACGCTTGCCGATGGCGACCGCTTCGTGCTCAACGATTTCCGTTTCACCGGCTGGGGCGGCAAGTTCGAGGCCAGCCTCGATGACCGCATCGTCGGCGAGCTGGTTGCGCGCAAGCTCTTCGCCGATGCCGCGCATCGCGACATCGACTGGGCGCTCGAAGGCGGCGCGATCGAATCGGACGGCGCCGGCACGATCCTGACCACGTGGAACTGCCTGCACCTGCGCCATCCGGATTCGACGCGCGAACAGATCGATGCGGTGCTGCACGATGCGCTCGCCGCGCAACGCGTGCTCTGGCTCGATCACGGCTACCTCGAAGGCGACGATACCGACGCCCATATCGATACGCTGGCGCGCCTGGCGCCGGATCATGCGATCGTGTTCCAGGCCTGCACAGACAAGAACGACGGCCATTACGCCGAGCTCGAGCGCATGCGCACTGAACTGGCCGCGCTGCGCACGGCATCCGGCAAGCCTTACACCCTGCATGCCCTGCCCTGGCCGCAACCGATCCTCGATGGCGGCCGCCGCCTGGCTGCCTCTTACGCCAATTACCTGATCGTCAACGGCGGCGTGCTGGTGCCGGCCTATGACGATCCGGCCGATGCCGAAGCGGCGCGCATCATCGGCCTTGCGCATCCGGGACGCGAGGTCGTCCAGATTCCCTGCCGCCCGCTGATCTGGCAGAACGGCAGCCTGCATTGCGTGACGATGCAGTTGCCGCAGGGCGTGCTGGCTTAGGGTCCAAGAGCAGGCGGATGGTGGCGCGGGCTTCGAATGCCGAGCCTTCGTTTCCGCTTCGTTGTTGGCTTCAGCCGCGATGCTTTCCCGACACGTGCCGAAGGGCATCGGGCCTGAAGGCCTCTCCTACGAAGAGCAGACCAAGGGCGGCGCGGGCTTCGATGGCCAATCCCGCGTTGCCGCTTCGTTGTTGTCCAATCCCGCCCGCAACCTGCAATCCGCGTTACCATCCCCTTTTTTCCCGTTTGCGAATCGAATGAGCCCCAAGTCCCTCAAGGTCGCGTTGCTGCAGGAGACCGATCGCGGCAGCACCGAAGCCAATCTCGACGCCATCGAGGCCGGCATGCGCGAAGCTGCCGCCGCAGGCGTGCAACTCGTGCTGCTGCAGGAGCTGCACAACGGCCCCTACTTCTGCCAGCACGAGAGCGTCGACGAATTCGATCGCGCCGAATCGATCCCCGGCCCTTCGACCGAGCGGCTCGGTGCGTTGGCCGAGGAACTCCAGCTCGTCCTCGTCTGCTCGCTGTTCGAGCGCCGCGCGGCCGGCCTGTACCACAACACGGCCGTGGTCTTCGATCGCTCGCGCGCCATCGCCGGCGTGTATCGAAAGATGCACATTCCCGACGATCCGGCCTTCTACGAAAAATTCTATTTCACGCCGGGCGACCTCGGCTTCGAGCCGGTGCAAACCTCGGTGGGCAAGCTCGGCGTGCTGGTCTGCTGGGACCAGTGGTACCCGGAAGGCGCACGGCTGATGGCACTGGCCGGTGCCGACCTGCTGCTTTATCCGACCGCGATCGGCTGGGATCCTGAAGACCAGCAGGACGAGAAGGACCGCCAGCGCGATGCCTGGATCACGATCCAGCGCGCGCACGCCGTGGCCAACGGCCTGCCCCTGCTCGCGGTCAACCGCACCGGCTTCGAAGCGGCGCCGGATGGCGGCCGCGGCATCCAGTTCTGGGGCTCGAGCTTCGTCGCCGGCCCGCAGGGCGAGTTCCTCGCTCGCGCCTCGACCGACCAGCGCGAGTTGCTGATGGCCGACATCGATCTCGCGCGCAGCGAATCGGTGCGCCGGATCTGGCCCTTCCTGCGCGACCGGCGCATCGACGCCTACGCCGACCTGCTCAAGCGATACCGCGACTGAATCCGGACCCCATGCAAGAAAACCACGAACTCCCTCCCACGCCGGGCGAACCCAGCGAGAGCCTCGCTGCACAACCGGTCGCGCGCGTGCATCGCGACGGCATCGAATACGTCCTGCTCGGCACGGCGCATGTCTCGCGCGCCAGCGTCGAGGCGGTGCGCGAGATCCTCGAGCGCGAGTCCTTCGACGCCGTCGCCGTCGAGCTGTGCGATCCGCGCTACAAGTCGATGCGCGATCCCGAATCGTTCCGCAACCTCGACCTGTTCCAGATCATCCGCCAGGGCAAGGCCGGCCTGGTCGCCGCCAACCTCGCGCTGTCCGCGTTCCAGCGCCGGCTGGCCGAACAGTTCGGCATCGAACCCGGCGCTGAAATGAAGGCCGCGATCGATGGCGCCGAGGCGCGTGACCTGCCGGTCTGGCTGATCGATCGCGAAGTCGGCATCACCCTGAAGCGCGCGATCCGCAGCGTCGGCTTCGTCGATCGCCTCGGCATCATGGGCGGACTGGCGGCCAGCCTGATCACGCGCGAGGATGTCGAGGAAAGCGAGATCGAGAAACTGAAAGAGGGCGACATGCTCGGCAGCATGTTCAGCGAATTCGCGAAGGAGTCTCCGCCGCTGTTCGAGGCCCTGATCGCCGAGCGTGACCGCTACATGACCGCACGATTGCGCGAGGAATCGGCCGATGCCGCCGCAGCGGAAAAACCGGTGAAGCGCGTGCTCGCCGTGATCGGCGCAGGCCATCTGGCCGGTATCGAGCAGGCCCTGGAAAAGCAGACCGACCCGCCAGGCCCGATGCAACAGGCGCTCTCCGAGCTGCCGCCCGGCTCACCATGGCCGAAGCGGATCGGCTTCGCCCTGTTCGCCATCATCGCGGTGGCGATCGCCAGCCTGTTCTATCGCGGTGCCGAATTCGGCGCCGATGCGCTGTGGATCTGGGTGCTGTGCACCGGCATCGGCGCGGCCCTCGGCACCTTCCTCGCCGGCGGCCATCCACTCAGCGCATTGGCCGGCTTCGTCGTCGCCCCGCTCAAGCCATTCCGGCCCGGCGTGCCGGTCGGTGCGGCCAGTGCCGGTGTCGAAGTGTGGATCCACCGGCCGCGCGTCGCCGATTTCGACAGCCTGCGCGACGACGTCATCCACTGGACCGGCTGGTGGAAAAACCGCATCTCGCGGACCCTGCTGGTCTTCGTGTTCACCAATCTCGGCATGATGTTCGGCACCTGGATTGCCGGATTCCGCATCATCAAGTCCCTGCTCTGAGCCCCGGCTCATCCCAACCAGCGAAGAACACCATGAGCCTTGTCCGATTCTTTTCCAAACCGCGCTGGCAATCGAAGGACGACGCCATTCGCCGCTCTGCGGTGGCGACCGACAACGACCCCGAACTGGTCGAATCGCTGCCGCGCCTGGCCCGCGAGGATGCCGATGCCGGCGTGCGCATCGCCGCGCTGAAGCGCCTGGCCGACCCGGGACTGGCCCAGGCCATGGCCGTGGACGACCGCGACGAGGGCGTGCGCAATGCCGCAAGAAACCTCTGGAGCGACCTGCTCGCCGGCGCACACGCGTCGGCGCCGCCGCTCGCCGACCGCCTGCGCCTGTTGCGCGCCCAGGACGATCCGCGCCTGATCGAGCGCATCGCGACCAGCGCACCCGAAGCCGAACTGCGGCTGGCCGCGCTCAAGCGCATCGATCGCAAGGCACTGCTGCTCGATCGCGTCACGGCGGATAGCGACGCAGCCGTCCGCCTCGCCGCCCTCGAGCGCATCGAGGACGAAGCGCAGCTTGCGCGCATCGTCGAGCGCGCGCGCAAGTCGGACAAGACCATCAGCCGCCTCGCCGCCGAGCGCCTCGACGACCTGCGCGTCGGCCGCGGCGACGCCGATGCGATCGCCGAACGCGCACGTATCCTTTGCGAGCGCCTCGAACGCGTCCTGCGCGAGGGCGACCGCAGTGACGAGGCGAAAGCCATTGCCGATGCCTGGACCAGCGTGGCGGGCAAGGCCTCGGCCGCGCTGGCGGCTCGCTATCGCAATGCACGCGAACTGTTCGAACTGAGCAGCGATCCGCAGCAGGTCGCCCGACTGCGCCAGCGCGCGCAGGATCGCGTTCGCATCGAGACAGAGCTTGCCGCGATCGAACGGATTCTGGCCGGCACTTCAGCCGACGCACATCGCGAGGAATTGCTGCAACGTTTCGATGCCTTGGCCGGATTGCATGCCGGCTATGCCGAGGACGCTGACGAGTCCGGCGCCGCATTGTCGGTGCGCTTCACCCGACTCGGTGCGCAGCTCGCCGCGCTCAAGCCGCTCGACGCGCCCAGCCTTGAAAGCGCAAATGAAAACGCAGGACAGGATGCCGCTCGCGAGGCGGCGAAAGCCGCGCGGGCGGAGAAGTCCGCCGCGGCCCGCGCAGAGCGCGAACACAAGCAGACGGTCGCGATCGGGCAACTTCATGTGGCGATGGAGGCAACCGCTGCGGCCATCCGCGATGGCAGGACGGCCGACGCCCATGCGAACTACGCCGACATGGCGCGCTTGCGTCGGGAAATCGCGAACGTGCCCGCCGCCCTGCGCGAGGCTCTCGCCGAAGTCGAAAGCGGCTACGCCAAGATCCGCCACTGGCAGCGCTGGAGCGACGACCAGCGGCGCGAGCAGCTTTGCGAGGAGCTCGAAGTGCTTCCCGAAGCCGGACTGCATCCGGACGCTCTGGCCACGCGCCTGCGCGAGATCCAGGCGGAATGGTCGAATCTCGATCGCCTCGAGGCTCGCCCGGCACACGCCAGCGACGCGCTAGCCAGGCGCTTCCGGGCGCTCTGCCGCAAGGCCATCGAGCCGGCCAAGCCATATTTCGAGAAGCGCGACGAGTTGCGCAGGCAGGGTTCGCAGGAAACCGCGGAACTGATCGCGCGGGCCAGGGCTGCCGCAGCCGAACAGACCGCCGACGGTGCCGCGCTGGCCGCACTGCGCAAGCAGCTCGCCGACGCCCTGCGCAGCCTCGACCGCGTCGACCCGCGCGAGCGCAAGAATCTCGCCGGCGAAATCAAGAACGCGCTAGGCGCGATCGATGCGCAGGTTTCGGCCCGGCATGCCGGGGTCGAATCCGCCAAGAACGACCTGATCGAACGCGCGGGCGCGCTGGCTTCCCAGACCGACAATCGTACCGCCATGAACCAGGCGCGCGACCTGCAGAAACTCTGGCAGAAGACCGGCAATGGCCGGCGCGCACGCGACCAGGCGCAATGGAAGCTTTTCCGCGCGGCCGTGGATGCCGTCTTCGCGCGCGCCGACGACGAGCGCCGCGAACGATCCGCACAGGAGCAGCAGGCCCTCGAAGCGGCAGCGCGGCTGTGCGCGGAATTCGAAGCGCTGGCTGCCGGTCCGGCCCTGCCTGATCGTGCTGCAATCCATGCCATCGAAAATGCCTGGCGCGCGCTTGTCGTTGGCGATGCCGCACTGCGACAAAGATTCCAGTCGGCGCAGGCGTCGCTGCAGGCGCTCGAAGCGCGCGCGAAACAGCAGAAGAGGCGCGCCGAGTTCGACGTCTGGCTGTCCCACTACGAACTGTGCAGGCAGCTTGAACGCGGCATGATCGATGCCGCTGCGTTCGGCACGCTGCAAGAATCGTTACCGGCGCTGGTATTGTCGGCAGAGGAAATGCGCCAGCGCGTGCAATCCCTGCTCGAAGGGGCGGATGCCGCTGACGGCGATGGCGATGCGCAGCGCGACTGCGTCCTCGAAATCGAGCAATTGGCTGGGATCGAGCCGCCGCCCGGGGATCGCCAGCGACGCATGGACCTGCAGGTCGGCAAACTCTCCGCGCGCATGCGTGGCGTGCAAGCCCCTTCCCCTGCAAACGCCTTGCGCGAACTGCTCGGTACCTGGCTCGCGACCGGCCCGGTCGCCGACGTCGATGGCGCGCTTGAAACGCGTTTCAAACACGCCCTGGCGGCCACGCTCGAATCGCTCGCCTGACGGCCCGGCGCCCCTCCAATGGTTTCGCCTGGAACCATTTGGACGTCCAAAAAATTTGACGCATAGCACCAATTGTGATTGATTGGAGGCGCAGCGATGCCTGATCGTTGGCTGTGCATGATGGACCCGCTTCGATAATCCCATTGGGCGCATCCGCAGTGGATCGATGCGCTCCGTACGCTTGCGCAGGAAACAACGATGACGCCGATCCATCCGCCCGGACTCTACGACCCCTCCTTCGAGCACGACAGTTGCGGCTTCGGACTGATCGCCAATATCGATGGCAAGGCCAGTACCTGGCTGGTCGACCAGGCGTTCTCCGCCCTGGCCAGGATGTCGCACCGCGGCGGCGTCAATGCCGACGGCGTCACCGGCGACGGCTGCGGGGTACTTGTCTATCGCGCCGACGGCTGGCTGCGTGCGCTGGCGGCCGAAGCCTCGATCGGACTCGGCGCCTCCTTCGCAGCCGGGCTGGTGTTTCTCGACCACGACACCGACAGGGCCGCGCGAGCGCAGTCGACTCTCGAGTCGACGCTGCGCGACGAGGGCCTGGGCGCGGCCGGTTGGCGCGACGTACCGGTCAACGACGAACCCTGCGGGCCGCTGGGGCTTTCCAGCCGGCCGCAGGTCCGCCAGGTCTTCGTCAACGCGCCCGACGGGCTCGAAGAGGCGGTGTTCGACCGCGCCCTGTTCCGCGCCCGGCGCCGCGCGGAACTCGCGCTGGCCGAGGATCCCTCGTTCTACGTGGTCAGCCTGTCCGCGGCGACCATCGGCTACAAGGCTATGGCTGCGCCCGGCCGCTTGCGCGACGTGTTTCCCGACCTCCAGCGTGCCGAGCTGGCGAGCAGCGCGGTCACCTTCCACCAGCGCTTCTCGACCAACACGATGCCGAACTGGCGGCTCGCCCAGCCATTCCGCATGCTCGCCCACAACGGCGAGATCAACACGATCCGGGCCAACCGCAACTGGGCGCTGGCGCGCCAGCCGAAGCTGCACTCGCCGCTGCTCGACATCTCCGACATCGGCGACCACGTTTCGCGCACCGGCTCGGACTCACTCAGCCTCGACAACATGTTCGAGCTGCTCGTCGAGGGCGGCCTCGACCTGCTCGCGACGACGCGCATCCTCGTGCCGCCGGCCTGGAGCGCGGACGAAAACCTCGACCAGGACCTCGAGGCGTTCTACCAGTACTACGCCCTGCACACCGAGCCCTGGGACGGGCCGGCCGGCCTGGTCATGTGCGATGCGCGGCACGCCGTGTGCGCGCTCGATCGCAACGGATTGCGTCCGGCGCGCTGGTCGCGCAGCGACGACGGCCACCTGATCGTCGCTTCCGAAACCGGGCTCTGGGACATCCCCGAGCAGCGCGTCGTCGCCAAGGGCCGCCTTGGACCGGGCCAGATGCTCGCCGTCGACCTCGTCGAGCATCGCCTGCTCGACAGTGCGGCCATCGACCGCATCAATGCAGCACGGGCGCCCTACCGCGAATGGCTGCGCGAAGGCGTCATCTATCTGGAGTCGCACCTGATCGACCCGGCGCTGGCCGCCGAACCGATGCCGGCGGACATGCTGGCGCGCTTCCAGAAGCAATTCGCGCTGACCTGCGAGGAGCGCGACATCGTCCTCAAGACGCTGGCCGAAACCGGCGCCGAGGCCACCGGCTCGATGGGCGACGACACGCCGATCGCCGTGCTCTCGCAACAGTCGCGTTCGCTCTATGACTACTTCCGCCAGGCCTTCGCCCAGGTCACCAATCCGCCGATCGACCCGCTGCGCGAACGCCTGGTCATGTCGCTGGTCTCGCAGATCGGGCTCGAAGGCAACCTGTTCGATCTTTCCGCCGACAGCGCGCGCCAGGTGCTGCTGAGCTCGCCGGTGCTTTCACAGCGCAAGTTGCGCCAGCTGCTCGCGCTGCCGAACCTGGTCGATCGGCAGATCCGCATCGATCTCTACTATGACGAGCAGGTCGGCCTGAAATCCGCGCTCGAAGCCATCTGCACGCAGGCCGAAGACGCGGTGCGCAATGGTGCCGCCATCGTCCTGCTTTCCGATCGCTTCCCGCAGCCCGGGCTCACCCAGATCCATGCCCTGCTCGCCACCGGCGCCATCCATGCGCACCTGACCCGCAAGCAGTTGCGCTGCGACTGCAACCTGCTCGTCGAAACGGGCACGGCGCGCGATTCGCACCACTTCGCCTGCCTGATCGGGTTCGGCGCCACCGCGGTCTATCCGTTCCTGTCCTACCAGACCCTGTTCGACATGAACCAGCGCGGCGAGATCAAGGGCCGCGAAGACGAGACCGTGCATGAGATCGGGCGCAGTTACCGCCACGGCATCCGCAAGGGCCTGCTCAAGATCCTCTCGAAGATGGGCATCTCGACGATCGCCGGTTACCGCGGCGCCCAGCTGTTCGAAATCATCGGGCTGGACGATGAGATCGTCGAGATGTGCTTCCCGGGCACGCCCTCGCGCATCGGCGGCGCCGGCTTCGTCGACATCGAGAACGAATACCGCGCCCAGCTCGCGCGTTCGCGCAACCCGAACTACACCTTGCCCGCCGGCGGCCTGCTCAAGGCGATCCCGGATGGCGAATACCACATGTACAACCCGTCCGTGGTCGGCCATCTGCAGACCGCCGTGCGCAGTGGCGACATGCGCCACTACCGCCTGTATGCAGAAGCCGTGAATGCACGGCCGATATCGACCTTGCGCGACCTGCTCGCCCTGCGCGATGACCTCACGCCGGTCGGACTCGACCAGGTCGAGGCGCCAGCCAGCATCCTCAAGCGCTTCGACTCGGCCGGCATGTCGCTCGGCGCGCTCTCGCCGGAAGCGCACGAGGCGCTGGCGATGGGCATGAACCGTCTCGGCGCCCGCTCGAACTCGGGTGAAGGCGGCGAAGACCCGGCGCGCTACGGCACCGAGCGCATGTCGAAGATCAAGCAGGTCGCCTCGGGACGCTTCGGCGTGACCGCGGCCTACCTGGTCAACGCCGAAGTCCTGCAGATCAAGATCGCGCAAGGTGCGAAACCCGGCGAAGGCGGCCAGTTGCCGGGCGACAAGGTCAACGCACTGATCGCGCGCCTGCGCTATGCCAAGCCCGGCATCGGCCTGATCTCGCCACCGCCGCACCACGACATCTATTCGATCGAGGACCTGACCGAACTGATCCACGACCTGCGCGAGGCCAATCCGCAGGCGCTGGTCTCGGTCAAGCTCGTTTCGCACGCAGGCGTCGGCACGATCGCCGCGGGCGTGGTCAAGGCCGGCGCCGACCTGGTGACAATCTCCGGCCATGATGGCGGCACCGGCGCAAGCCCGATCACCTCGATCCGCTATGCCGGAACGCCCTGGGAACTCGGCCTCGCCGAAACCCATCAGACCCTGGTCATGAACGGCCTGCGCGATCGCGTGATCGTGCAGACCGATGGCGGCCTGAAGACCGGCCTCGACGTGATCAAGGCTGCCATCCTCGGCGCCGATTCGTTCGGCTTCGGCACCGGGCCGATGGTGGCGCTGGGCTGCAAGTACCTGCGCATCTGCCACCTCAACTCCTGTGCGACCGGCATCGCGACGCAGAACGACATCCTGCGTCGCCAGCACTTCGTCGGCGCACCGGAGATGGTGCAGAACTTCTTCCGCTTCGTCGCCGACGACGTGCGCGAACTGCTCGCCCGGCTCGGCGCGCGCACCCTGCACGAGATCATCGGGCGCACCGACCTGCTGCGCCTCCTGCCCGGCACCACCGCCAAGCAGCGCAAGCTCGACCTCTCGCGCCTGCTCGTCCGCGCCGAGCCCAACAGCGTGGTCAGCGACCTGTGCATCGCCGGCCCGCTGGCTCCGGGTCCGACCGATCTTGCACTGGCCACCGTGCGTGATACCCGCGAAGCGGTTGCCGCAAGATCGGGCGGCCGTTTCAGCTACGCGATCAGCAACGTCGATCGCGCAATCGGCGGTCGCCTGTCCGGGGAAATCGCGCGTGCCTGGGGCGACCAGGGCATGGTCGAAGCGCCGATCACGCTCGATTTCGCCGGCGCTGCAGGCCAGAGTTTCGGCGCGTGGAATGTCGGCGGCCTCAATCTCGTCCTCACCGGCGAGGCCAACGACGGCGTCGGCAAGGGCATGGCCGGCGGCCGCATCGTCGTGCGTCCGCCCGCTGGCGTGCGCTATGCCAGCCAGGACGCCAGCATCATCGGCAATACCTGCCTGTACGGCGCGACCGGTGGCGAGCTGTTCGCTGCCGGTCGCGCCGGTGAACGTTTCGCCGTGCGCAACTCCGGTGCGGTCGCCGTCGTCGAGGGCGTCGGCGACCACGGCTGCGAATACATGACCGGCGGCACCGTCGTCGTGCTTGGTCGCAGTGGCTTGAACTTCGGCGCCGGCATGACCGGTGGCTTCGCCTACGTGCTCGATCTCGAACGCAACTTCTTCGACCGTTACAACCACGAACTCGTCGACATCAACCGCATTTCGCTCGAAGGCATGGAGAACCACCTGCAGCACCTGCGCGCGCTCATGCAGGCACACATCGACGCCACCGGAAGCGCCTGGGCACAGCAGCTGTTCAGCGATTTCCGCGACGTGCTGCACAAGGTCTGGCTGGTCAAGCCGAAGGCGGCAAGTCTCGCTGCGCTCAACAGCGAGCTGAGGGAAGCCGCATGAGCGACCGCCCGTTTCCGTTCCTCAAGTTCGCCCGCGCATTGCCGAGCGAAGTCGCGATACCGATCCGCGTGGAAAATTTCAAGGAGATCAACGCGGATTTCGTCGGCAGCGAAGCGGTCGACCAGGCCTCGCGCTGCATCGATTGCGGCAATCCTTACTGTTCGTGGGGGTGCCCGCTCGGCAACCGCATCCCGCAATGGCTCAAGCTGGTCAGGGATGGCCGCATCGAAGACGCCGCGACGCTGATGCACGAGACCAATCCGCTGCCCGAAATCTGCGGCCGGGTGTGTCCGCACGACCGGCTCTGCGAAGGCATCTGCACGCTCGAGGAAGGATTCGGTGCGGTGACCATCGGCGCCATCGAGCGCTCGGTCACCGACGAAGCAATCCGGCGCGGCTGGCGTCCCCCGGAAGCGACCAGCAGGACCGACAAACGCGTCGCCATCATCGGCGCCGGCCCGGCCGGCCTCGCCGCCGCCGACCGGCTCGTGCGTGCCGGTGTCGCCGCCGAGGTCTACGATCGCTATGAGGAAATCGGCGGCCTGCTGACCTTCGGCATCCCTTCCTTCAAACTCGAAAAGGACGTCGTGCGCACGCGCCGGCGCGTGCTCGAGGACCAGGGCGTGCGCTTCCACCTCGGCGTCGAGATCGGGCGCGATATCGCCTTCGAGAAGCTCGTCGAAGACCATGACGCCGTGTTCATGGCCACCGGCGCCTATACCGCGGTCGATGCGCAGCTGCCGGGCCAGGACCTGCCCGGCGTCGTCGTCGCCCTGCCCTTCCTGATCGCCAATGCGCGCCACCAGCTCGGCACGGCGACCGCGGCCGACGTGCTGCCCGACCTGCGTGGCAAGCGCGTCGTCGTGCTCGGCGGCGGCGACACCGCGATGGACTGCGTGCGCAGCTCGGTGCGCCTTGGCGCCGCGCGGGTCACCTGCGTGTACCGGCGCGACGAGGCCAACATGCCGGGCTCGCGCAAGGAAGTGAAGAACGCGCGTGACGAAGGCGTGATCTTCCGCTTCCTCGCCCAGCCCCTGGCAATCGTCGGCAATGAATTCGTCGATGGCGTCGAGATCGCCGAGACATGCCTGGTCGACACTGGTGACGGACGCGCCCGATGCGAAACGGTGGACGACAGCAGCCAGACGATCCCGGCCGATGTCGTGATCCTGTCGTTCGGTTTCCTCGCCAGCCCACCCGACTGGTGCGCCCGCTCGAACATCGAGATCGCGCAGAATGGCCGGCTCATGGTCGGGGGCGAGTCGCGCCTGCCGTTGCAGACCAGCCACCCGAAGGTGTTTGCCGGAGGCGACAACGTGCGCGGTGCCGACCTCGTCGTGCGCGCCGTGCTCGATGGACGCGAAGCCGCACGATCGATACTGAGCCAGTTGAACGTGGTGGCCTGAGCGGTGCGCATACGGGTTACCCTTTGCCGATGACCCGCATCCTCATCGCCGACGATCACCCGCTGTTCCGCCTGGCCCTGGTCCAGGCGGTCGGCAACCTCGGCAGCGATATCGAGATCCTCGAAGCCGATGGCCTCGATTCGGCACGCGAATGCCTGCTCGGCCACGCCGGCATCGACCTCGTGCTGCTCGACCTGCACATGCCGGGCAGCCATGGCCTGATGGGCCTGGTGGCCTTGCGCACGGAGTTCCCTGCGGTTGCGGTGGTCATGATCTCGGCCAACGACGACCCGCAAATCATGCGTCGGGCGCTGACTTACGGCGCGGCCGGTTTCATTCCGAAACGCAGCGGCATCGCCGACATCCAGGCCATGCTGCGCGCCGTCATCGATTGCGCGGAACCGCTGTCGCTGCCGCCGCCGGCAAGCGCGACGGCAGGCGCCGACGAGGACCGCCAGCTGGCCAAGCGCCTGGCCTCGCTGAGCCCGCAACAGCTGAAAGTGCTGATCCTCGTCGCCGAGGGCCTGCTCAACAAGCAGATCGCCGATCGTCTCGGCATACAGGAACGCACGGTCAAGGCGCACATGAGCGCCGTCTTCGAGCGGCTTGACGTGCGCAACCGCACCCAGGCCAGCGTCCTGCTGCGTTCACTCGAGATTGCCGATCCGTCGCGAACCGTGATGGATTGAACCACCCGGAGCAGGATCGGGACGATGCCGGACTGGATCCATGCGAGCTCGGCCAGCAGCTTCATCCAGGCGCGATGCTGAAGTCGCCGCGCAATCCCGGGCCGGCTACCAGCCGCGATAGTAGCGCCCGGCGTAGGGCAAGGCGTCGCCCTTGGTGACATGCAGGTGCAGGCCAAAGGTCTTGCCATCCTCGGTCTGCTTGACCAGGTTCAGCGCAGCCGAATTCGAAATGCCGGTGCCGTACCCCCTGGCGTAGCCGATCGTCGTGCTGAAGGCCCCCGACATCCGGACGCCCGTGTGGTCTTCGTTGTCCTGCTCGCCGCCGACATCGCCGTAATAGGTGCCGGGTGGATCCGCTGCAGGGTCGGAGACGTCGCTGAACTGATTGCCGGCCGGAAGCTTCAGGTCCAGTGGTGGCGGGGCACCCGGCGACTGCGCAGCGAGCGGAGTCGCGGCCAGCACGAGCATTGAAGCGAACAACCGGATTTTCATGTTCATGGCCAGGCTCTTTCCGAATGGGCAGCCGTTTTGCGCGACCTTGGGTAGTTGGACAGGCTACCGCGACGCGAGTTCAGCCTTGCCCAGGCCGAAATGACATGAAGACCGAGCCTGGCGAGTGCCACACGGCGGGACGGAGCAGACGCGATTGCCGGCCCAGCCGTGGGTGACGGTGTGAAAACGGCAGCTCAGAGAAACTGGTCGACACTGATTCCCGGTCGCTCGTTGTCCCAGATCATCGACATGATCTGCCAGTGGCCGGCCTCGTTGCGATACAAGCTGGATCGAGTTGATGCCACGGCGTTCAGGCGTGGCGTCGTCGGGCGACTTGCGCGCCTCGTAGACACTCCAGGCCTGCGCCATGTTGCCGAATTCCTCGACGCGGCGGCCGATCTCGACCTCGAAGAAATCGTTGGTCGCGAAGAACGGCGTCGTGTCCGCGGCATAGTCGTCGAGACCCATGATCTTGATCCAAGGCTTGCCGTGCTCGTCGACGCCGGTGCGCATCTGGCGCGCGTCGGGGTGGAAGATCCTGTCCTGCACGGACCAGTCGCGCGGGCCCGCTGGCCCCGAGATCATCGCGTACATGGTATCGATCACGTCGCCAAGCTTGGTCGGGTCGAGGGTATTGGACATGGTGGATTGGCTGCTCCGGTGGTTGCAAAGGCCGCGAAACGGCCGCTTGCCGTCCCGCTCGGAAGTGTGAGGATAGCGAAAACCGGTTCGACATCGCATCGCGCCTGCCCGCAGCATTTGCATGCCGCAACCCGCAAGCCCGGCTCGCTCATCAAGGTTGCGGCAATGCCGCGCGACAGCCACTCTCCCGGCGTGCCAGTCTCCCGACGTGCCGGATTGGCAATGCTAAAGTGTAAGCTGCTGGATCGAGGGGAACCACGGCATGGGGTGAGGTTTGAACAACGCACGAATCTGGCTGGGCCTGTTTCTCGTTCTGGCCCTGCTGATGAACGCACGCACGGCGGCCGCACAACACTCGGTTGCCCGGCAATGGAACGAACAGTTGCTCGAGGCCGTTCGCCATGATTTCGCGCGTCCCACCGTGCATGCGCGCAACCTGTTCCACGTTTCCGCGGCGATGTGGGATGCGTGGGCAGCGTATGACGGCGTTGCCGACGGCTGGCTGGTGCGCGAAAAAACCAGCGCGGCAAACGTGCGTGCCGCGCGCGAGGAGGCGATCAGCTACGCCGCCTACCGGCTGCTGTCATGGCGCTTCGCCAACTCCCCGGGCGCCACGGCCTCGCTGGCGGCGTTCGCTGCGCAGATGCAGCAGCTCGGCTACGACGTCTCCAACGAAACCGTCAACGGCGACTCGCCTGCCGCGCTCGGCAACCGCATCGCCGCGTCCTACATCGAGTTCGGATTGCGCGACGGCAGCAACGAGGCCAACGGCTATGTCAACCGGCATTACGCATCGTTCAATCCACCCCTGATTCCGCCCCTGCCCGGCAACCCGGACATCGTCGACCCGAACCGCTACCAGCCACTGGCCCTGACCTATTTCGTCGACCAGTCGGGCAATGTCATTCCGGGAGGATTTCCCGAGTTCCTGAGCCCGGAGTGGGGCCAGGTGGTGCCATTCTCGCTCGGCGTGCAGGACCTCACCATCCACCATCGTGACGGCTTCGACTACTGGGTCTATCACGATCCCGGTCCGCCGCCGCGCATCGGCGGCGTTGGCGAAGACGCCTACAAGTCGGGATTCGAGCAGGTCGTTCGCTGGAGCGGGCTGCTCGACCCGACGATCGGGAACATGATCGACATCAGCCCGGCCTCGCGCGGCAACAACACACTGGGGACCAACGACGGCCACGGTTACGCGATCAATCCCGCGACCGGACTGCCCTACGCGCCCGAAGTCGTGCCGGCCGGCGACTACTACCGCGTGCTTGCCGAGTTCTGGGCCGATGGACCGAGCTCCGAAACGCCGCCGGGCCACTGGTTCACGATCGCCAACTATGTTTCCGACCACCCGCTGCTGGCCAGGCGCCTCGGCGGCATTGGCCCGGTGCTGGACGACCTCGAATGGGACGTGAAACTCTACCTCGCGCTGGGCGGCGCCATGCATGACGTCGCGATCGCGGCCTGGGGCGTCAAGGGCTGGTACGACTATGTCCGGCCCATTTCGGCGATCCGCTACATGGCCGATCGCGGGCAGAGCTCCGATCCGCAATTGCCATCCTACGATCCGCAGGGCATCCGCCTTTATCCCGGCGAAATCGAACTGGTTACCCTGGAATCGATCGCGCCGGGACAGCGCCACGAGCACCTGGCCGGGCCCGGCAACCGCAATGTCGGCAAGATCGCCGTGCACGCCTGGCGCGGCCCGGCCTACATTGACGACCCGGCCACGGATACCGCCGGGGTCGGCTGGATCCTCGCCGAGGACTGGTGGCCCTACCAGCGGCCATCGTTCGTGACGCCACCCTTCGCCGGTTACGTCTCGGGCCACAGCACCTACAGCCGTGCCGCGGCTGCGTTGTTGTCGGCATTCACCGGCGATGAGTATTTCCCGGGCGGACTCGGCGAATTCGAGGCGCCGCGCAACCAGTTCCTTGTCTTCGAGGAAGGACCAAGCGTCGACGTCACCCTGCAATGGGCCAGGTACTACGATGCGGCCGACGAATGCAGCCTGTCGAGGATCTACGGGGGCATCCACCCGCCTGCCGACGACATCCCGGGGCGGCTGATGGGCGCTGAAATCGGCCCCGAGGCGCTCGGCCGGGCCATACTCCATTTCGAGGGACGCGCGCCCCTGCCGCGAGGCAGCAATCCGGTCATCGCTGTCCCCGCGATGACGCCGAGCGGCATGTTGTCGATGTTTTCGCTGCTGCTATTGACGGGTGTCCTTGCGCGCCGTCGTCGCGCTTGATCGAGCCCTCGCCAGCCTTTGCGATCCGGCTGCCCATTGCAGCCGGTCCCGGACGCATCGCCCCCGACCTTGATCTGCATCAACGGCGGACGCCAGCCTCCTTGCTACCGTAAGTACCGGCGCAATACGCCGTCACTATGGAGGTTCAGGCATGTTCAAGCACATCCTCATTCCAACCGATGGATCCGAGCTCTCGATTGCCGCCGTCGACAAGGGCATCGAACTGGCCAAGGAAATCGGCGCGAAGGTCACTGGACTGCATGTCATTCCCGACTACCAGGCCATCGGCGCCCGCATGGAGATGGTTGAGGCCACGCGGGAGGTCTACATGATGGCGGCGAAGCAGCGCGCCGAACTGGCGGTCGACGCGGTGCGCCAGCGCGCGAAGAGCGCAGGCGTGGACTGCAACGTGAAGACGCTGATCAACGACCATCCGTATCGGGCGATCATCGATACCGCCAAGGATCACCACTGCGACCTGATCGTAATGGCCTCGCACGGCCGCGGTGGGCTCAGCGGAATCCTGCTTGGCAGCGAGACGCACAAGGTCGTGACGCACACCAACCTGCCCGTCCTCGTCTATCGTTGAGAGCGAAACCGGCCCGCCAGTCGGGCCTTGATCCACCGGCGCGCGCGGGCGCCCTTCCTGCTGCCTATTCGGAACCGCGCAATCCGGCTTCCAGTCCGACGGGCACCTTGTCGACCTGCCCGGATTGCCCGTCCCAGCCAAAGAACGCCAGCACTTCGCTGCGCCGCGCCAGCGTATCGCTGACTCCGAGCGCAACCAGTTCGCGTGTGTACTCTGCTTCGAAAAGCAGGTAACTGGCGAGCGCCGCACCCCTGGCCGATTCACCACGACCCGAAACGCCAACGGCGCGCAACATCGAGCGGATCGACAGCGGCAGGCTGCCTATGTGCTTTGCCGCAAGGTCATCGAGGCGTTCGCTCGGCGCGATCACCAGCACATCGATGGGACGCAGCGTGGTCTCCGCGAGCGCCGCCGGCGAAAGCAGCTTCAGCGTGCTGTTGATCCGCTGCAACCGTTCCACGTCCACCGCCAGCGAGTCGAGGAAGATGTTGGACAAAGCATGGCCGGCGATCTGCGCGATGTTCGGGTATTCGCCGCAGCCCGCGCGCGGACCGATCGGCTCGAGCATGCGGCCGGCGCCGACGACAAGGATGCGCTGCGCGCCGAGATGCACGGCCGGTGAAATCGGAGCCGCCTGGCGCATCGAGCCGTCGCCGAAGTATTCGATGCGTCCCTCGATGCTCAGCGGGATGGCCGGAAACACGAAGGGTATGGCTGAAGACGCAAGCAGGTGCGCCACCGTGATCGAATCGCGCACGGCAATGCGTTGCGAGCGTGTCCACGGAAGGATGTACTGTAAAGCCTCGTAGAACGTGACGTGCAGGCCCGATCCATAACTCGACGCGGTTACCGCCAGGCCGCGCAGATGGCCCTGGCGCAGCAATTCGCGGATGCGTCCGGGATCGACCCATTTCCCGAGCGATTCCCCAAGCGGCGAATTGTCGAGCAGCGAGCGCGGCCGTGCCCGCCGCCAGCGCGCGAGCAGCCAGCCCAGCGACATCATCGTCAGCCAGCGCGCACCGGTGCGGATGACGCCGATCGAGTCGGCGCGGTAGACCTGTTCGACGCGGAAATTTTCCCAGACCTCGCACAAGGCGGCGACGGCGGCATCGAAATCATCGGCCCGGCTGGCCAGCGCGGACGCGTTGATCGCGCCGGCCGAAGTGCCGGTGATGACCGGAAACGGGTTGCCGCCCCGGATGCCGGCCTCGCGCCGGATCTGCGCTACCGCCTTGAGCACGCCAACCTGGTAGCCCGCGCGGGCACCGCCCCCGGTCAATACCAGGCCGGTAATCGGGTCAGCCTTCGCGTGGTCCTGGTTCATGGCCTATACGACCACAGGCAGGCGCGTTCTGGCAATCGGGACACGCGCCCCGCATCAACTCAGGCCGCGTCGCGCAAGCGGATGTCGTCGATGCGCATCGAGGCCAGCAGCGCCTGGTCGAGATCGCTCCAGATGTCCTCGAGGTGCTCGATGCCGACGGACAGGCGCAACAGTCCTGGCGTGACACCGTGGCTGGAGCGTGCCGCTTCGTCGACGACCCGATGGGTCAGCCCGGCCGGGTGCTGGATCAGGCTGTCCACGGATCCGAGGCTGACCGCAGGCGTGACCAGCCTGACCGCCGCCATCACCGCTGCGGCCGCCGGGTAACCGCCATGCAGTTCCATCGCCATCAGTGCGCCTGGGCCGCGCATCTGCGCACCCGCATGGTCGCCGACCAGATCGGCGCATGCGCTGCCCGCGGATCCGGGAAAATGCAGTTGCGCGACGGCCGGATGTTGCGCGAGCCGACCCGCGATTTCGATGGCGTTGGCCTGTGCCCGCTGCACGCGCAGGGTCAGCGTGGCCAGTCCGCGATGCAGCAGGTAGGCGCCGAGCGGATGCAGCAGGCCACCGGTCAGCGCACGCATCTGGCGCAGCGGCATGGCGTCGGCATCCGTGCAGCAGACCACGCCGGCGATGACGTCGCCATGGCCGCCGAGGAACTTGGTGGCACTGTGCAGCACGTAGCGCGCACCGAGCGTCGCCGGATTCTGCAGCACCGGCGTGGCGAAGGTCGAATCGACCATCACCGGCACGTCGCCGGCAGCCTCGACGACAGCGCGGATGTCGACCAGCCTGAGCGTCGGGTTGGCCGGCGTTTCCACCACGATCAGGGTGGTGTCGGCACGTCGCCGCTCGGCGATCTGCTCGACGCCGACAAATTCGGCCTCGAGACCCAGCGTGCCGCAGGCCAGCAGATGATCCGAACTGCCGTAGATCGGGCGCACCACCAGCACGTGCGAGCCGACGGCGCGCCGCGCCAGCAGCAGGGCACTGAGGGCGGCCATTCCAGAACCGTACGCCACGCAGGCTTGCGTGCCTTCGAGTTCGGCGATGGCGCGCTCGGTTCGCGCTATCGTGGGATTGTGCAGGCGCGCATAGATCGGATTCGTGGCACCTGCCGCGCCGCCGACCAGCGCATCGAAGCTGGCGGTTCCTTCGGCCAGGTCATGGACCGGATAGGTGGTCGACAAGTCGATCGGCGCGGCATGCACGCCGAGTCCGGCAAGATCGTCGCGGCCGGCGTGGACACTGCTGGTTTCGATATGGCGCATGATGCCTCCCCGGCATGATCGTTCCAAATTGGGGCCCATGATGGAACAATTGGCGCCGCAGGAACGCTTGAACCGAATTTAATTTCGAAACAGGCCCTCATCATGACGCTCGACCGAACAGACATCGAACTGCTGCGACTGCTGCGAAAGAATGCTCGGCTGCCGAACAAGGCATTGGCCGAGAAAACCGGCGTGGCGCCATCCACGGCGCTCGAGCGCGTGCGCCGCCTGCGCGAGGCCGGCGTGCTGCAAGGGTTCCATGCCGAGGTGCTGCCGGCCGCCATCGGCATCGGCCTGCAGGCCATGGTGGCGGTGCGCCTGACGCGCCACTCGCGCGCGTTCATCGATACCTTCGTGACCCACATGAGCACGCGGCCCGAGATCCTCGCCCACTATCATGTCGCCGGCGCCGACGACTTCCTCGTCCACGTCGTTGCCCGCGATGCCGATCACCTGCGCGAGTTGACCCTGGGCATCTTCACCGAGCGTGAGGAAGTCGCCCACATCGAGACCCACCTGATCTTCGCCTTCCAGCGCAACACCGACCTGCCCGTCTACCTTGCGGCAGAGCCCGACCCGTCGCGTCCGTGGTGACGACTACGGATCCTGCGCAGGCGGGGTTGCTTCGTCGCTGGCCGTGGCCTGCGACTCGTAACGGTGGCGGATGCGCTCCAGGCCCTGGCGGTAGGCCTCGGCGTCGCCGAATTCGAAGAAGTGCGGATAGCGCTCATGCGCCGCCACGATCCGCCGCGCATGCTTGATCGGGCACCAGTACTGCTCGGTCCGCGCGGCCACCTCGCGCAGGTAGGCGGCAACCCCGTTGCCGTAGGAACAATAGAAGCAGTTGAAGCGTTCGATCGCATTGAGATACGGAAGATCACCGCGATCGAACGCCATGTAGTCGGCGCGCCGGACGCGCGGTATTCCGTAGACGGGAAAGCAGGTCCGCTGGTAGAGCGTGACGAACAGGTCCATCAGGGCGAACGGAATGAAGCCGGAATAGATCAGCGGTGCGGTCAGGGCGACGCTGATGCGGCTGTTGCGCAGGAACCGCCAGATCCCGAGACGCGCCAGGTGCTGCTTCTCCAGTACCTCGCGGGCGAAGCGTACGCGCTTGTTCTCGATCAGGATGCCGATTTCCTCGCGCTTCCTGGCGAACTCCGACTGCAGTTCCTCCTCGAGCGCATGCATGCGCGCAAGGAGGTCGTCGATTTTCGTATGCATGGGCTCGCCCGTCAGTGGAGGATGTACTGATCAAACCTTGTCTTCTGCGGCCGCATTGCCCGCGTTGCCGGCCAGCATGCGGACGCCTGCCCCGCCGTCATCGCACCGTGCGGAAATCCGCATCCGTATTTCGATCCGGCGCGGCATCCGCTGCCGTGCCGGTCGAGGCAAGCCGGGACAGGTCCTGCGGGAACCGTCCCGTGTGATCAAGCCAGGTCGAAGCGGTCGAGATTCATGACCTTGGTCCAGGCGGCGACGAAGTCATCGACGAACACTTTCGATGCGTCGCTGCTTGCATAGACTTCCGCCAGCGCCCGCAATTGCGAGTTCGATCCGAACACGAGGTCTACCGTGGTCGCCGTCAGCCTGAGCTCGCCGCTCTTGCGATCGCGCCCTTCGAGCACGAACTCCGAGTCCTTCGATTTCGCCCACTTCGTGTTCATGTCGAGCAGTTTGACGAAGAAGTCGTTGGTCAGTTCGTCCTTGCGATCGGTGAAGACACCGTGCCTTGAACCGCCGACGTTGGCGCCGAGCGAACGCAGGCCGCCCATGAGCACGGTCATCTCGGGCGCCGTCAGGGTCAGCAGGTCCGCCCGGTCGATCAGAAGGTCGGCGACCCGGTTCTCGTATCCCTTGCGCACATAGTTGCGGAAGCCGTCGGCCTTCGGCTCCAGCGGAGCGAATGACTCCGCGTCGGTCTGCGCTTGCGAGGCATCCGTGCGGCCCGGCGAGAACGGTACCTTGACATCGTGCCCGGCCCTCTTCGCGGCGGCCTCGATCGCAGCGCAGCCGCCCAATACGATCAGGTCCGCCAGCGACACCTTCTTGCCACCGGTCTGGGCACTGTTGAATTCCCTCTGCACGGTTTCGAGCTTCGACAGGACCGTGGCCAGTTCGGCTGGCTGGTTGACCTCCCAGTCCTTCTGTGGCGCGAGGCGGATGCGCGCGCCATTGGCGCCACCGCGCTTGTCGCTGCCGCGGAAGCTCGAGGCCGAAGCCCAGGCGGTGGTCACCAGTTGGGAAATGGACAGGCCAGAGGCAAGGATCTTCGCCTTGAGGATGCCGATATCCTTCGCGTCGACCAGCGGATGGTCCACCGCGGGAACCGGGTCCTGCCAGATCAGTTCTTCCTTCGGCACGAGCGGACCCAGGTAGCGGGACAGCGGGCCCATGTCGCGGTGCGTCAGCTTGAACCAGGCGCGGGCGAACGCGTCCGCGAATTCCTGCGGATGCTCCATGTAGCGGCGCGAGATCTTCTCGTAGTCCGGGTCCATGCGCATGGCCATGTCGGCCGTGGTCATCATCGGTGCGTGGCGCCTGGCCGGATCATGTGCGTCGGGAACCGTGCCATCCCCGCTGGTGCCCACCGGTTTCCACTGGTGCGCGCCGGCCGGGCTCCTGGTCAGTTCCCATTCGTAGCCGAACAGGTTCTCGAAGTAGCCGTTGTCCCACTTGACCGGATTATTCGTCCACGCCCCTTCAAGGCCGCTGGTGAAGGCGTGCACGCCGTGGCCGCTTTCGAAGGAATTGATCCAGCCGAGACCCATGTTCTCGATGCCGGCCGCCTCGGGTTCCCTGCCGATGTATTTCACGTCGACGGCGCCATGGCACTTGCCGAAGGTATGCCCGCCGGCGGTCAGGGCCACGGTCTCCGCGTCGTCCATGGCCATGCGGGCGAACGTCTCGCGAATGTCCCGTGCCGAACCCAGCGGGTCGGGGTTGCCGTTCGGGCCCTCCGGATTCACGTAGATCAGGCCCATCTGCACGGCGGCGAGCGGGTTTTCAAGGTCACGCTCGCCGCTGTAACGCTTGTCGCCCAGCCACTCGTCCTCGGGGCCCCAGTAGATGTCGGTAGGCTCCCAGACATCCGGCCGGCCGCCGCCGAATCCGAAGGTCTTGAACCCCATCGATTCCAGCGCGACGTTGCCGGTGAGGATGAACAGGTCGGCCCACGACAGCTTGCGGCCGTACTTGGCCTTGATCGGCCAGAGCAGGCGGCGCGCCTTGTCGAGATTGCCGTTGTCGGGCCAGCTGTTGAGCGGCGCAAAACGCTGCTCGCCACTGCCGCTGCCGCCGCGGCCATCGGAAATGCGGTAGGTGCCCGCGGCGTGCCAGGCCATGCGGATGAAGAACGGTCCGTAGTGGCCATAGTCCGCAGGCCACCAGGATTGGGAATCGGTCATCAGGGCGTGCAGGTCCCTGATGACTGCATCAAGGTCCAGCGATTTGAATTCCGCGGCGTAGTCGAAGTCCTCGCCCATCGGATCGGACAGCGAGGAATGCTGGTGCAGGATCTTCAGGTTCAGTTGCTCGGGCCACCAGTTCGCGTTCGATCGCGCACCGGCCACCGCGTTGCTGCGTGCTCCGCCCGATACCGGGCATTTCGATTCGGTTGACATGATCCTCTCCTCTGATTTCCTGGACTCAACGAACCCGGCCAGTGTGGCGCGCGGGTTGCGATAGATGAAATCGTTTGTAATGATCGCACAGATAGCGTCCATCTATCGACCGACAAGCACCACGGCCCTGCAGCGTGCTTCGACCCGGGCCTCGGTTGCCGCCTGCAACCGGGCGCTTCAAGATGCGGCCGGGCGCACGCGCGCCGTGCAGGGCGCGGGACCCGTACTGGTTGCCGTGCTGCAGCGGGCCTGCACGGTCGCTGACGGCTGCCCGGTCCATGCGCCCGGCGATTTCCATTCGATCGTGGAGAGGGAGAGAGAAATGAGCGACTCGCCGGAGAACAGCGGTGGCGACGACGATTCCGCTTCGCGCCCGTTCGTGACTCCTTGCCGGACCCTCGGCCTCGGCGCGCCGTGGCACTGGCTCAGGCTGGGCTGGCGGGATCTGCGGCAGGCGCCCGGGCTCAGTGCGCTGTTCGGGATCGTCATCGTCCTGGTCAGCGCGGTCATTTCCTGGTTCGCATGGACGCTCGGCCGATTCGCCCTGCTCGCCGCATTGCTGTCGGGCTTCATCTACTTTGCGCCGCTGATCGGGGTCGGCCTTTATTCGGTCAGCCGTGGCCTGCTCAAGGGGCGTCAGCCGAAATTGTCGGACTCGTTCGTGCTGGCCAGGCGGGTCCTCGGCCATGCCGGCATCTTTGCCCTGATCCAGTTTGTCATCGTACTGATCTGGTCGCGCTCGGGCATGATGCTGACGGCGTTCTTTCCCGACCAGGGCAACGATCTCCACGCACTCGTGCAGTTCCTGCTCATCGGCTCGGTGATCGGTGCGATATTTGCGTCGATCACGTTTGCCGTAGCCGCCTTTTCGCTGCCGATGATCGCCGACCGCGACGTCGACATGGTCACGGCGTGCCTCTCCAGCATCAACGCCGTGCTGCGCAACAAGCTGGTCATGCTCGAATGGGCGGCCATCCTCTGCATCCTCACCGGCTTCGGATTTGCCAGCGGACTGCTCGGGCTCGGCCTGGTCATGCCCTGGCTCGCCTATGCCACGTTCCACGCCTATCGCGCGACCATCGATGCCTCGGCCTGGCCTGAAGCATGAAGCCTGCTGCAGGCGGTCAATCCATCGATGGCGGGAGCCTTCGGGTCATTGCGATTTTCGCGGCAGCCGCTCCAGGTTGTTGCGCGCCTTGATGTAGTCGGGCTGCCAGCGCAGCGCCTCTTCGTAGGCGGCGCGCGCTGCCTCGACCTCGCCCGCCTCGGCATGGGCATAGCCGAGGTTGTTGAGCACGCGCGCCTTGTGCGGCGATTTCGCGGCGGTGTCCTGCCACAGGGCAATCTCCGATCGATAGGCCTCGTTGCGCAGGAACGTGGCCACGCCGAGCACGCAGGCCAGGAGGAACACGACGCCGGTGAATCCGCGCGCCGGCAGGCCAAGGCGCAGTTCGGCCAGCAACGCGAAGATCAATGCCCAGTCGCCCCAGTACAACAAGCGCTCATTGGCGACATCGACACGCGGGAACAGCGCATTGAAAACGAACAGGTGCAGCACGGCCCAGCACAGGCCGAGGCTGAGCCATGGACGGCGTCGGCGTGCCCACCACGCCAGCGCGAGCAGCGCGGCCAGCCCGAGCAGTTGCGGCCAGATTTCCCATGCGTTTCCGATCACCGGCAGGTCCGGATCGATGTTCAGGGCCGACGGCCACAGCCATTGGCCGAGCAGCCAGGCCGCGCCATGCAACTGGGTGAACGCGGCCGCCGCCCAGGCATGTTGCGCCCAGCTGCCGAGTAGCAGTTGCCGGTAGGCGGGATGGACCAGCACGCCCGCCGTTGCCAACGCGCCAAGCGCCAGCCATGGCCACAACCGTCGCCACATGACCGGCCAGCGCGTACCGATCAGGATCTCCCAGAGCAGCAGGCCGGCCGGCAACAGGATCGCGCTCTCCTTGACCAGCAAGGCCATGAGGAAAAAGAGCAGCGAGCGGATCCGCCATCCGCAGGCGTGGGCCCACATCGCCAGCAGGTACAACAGGGTCATCAGCGAAGTGGCGCGACCGCTCACATAGGTCACCGCCTCGGTATGCACGGGATGCAGGGCGAACACCAGCGCAGTCGCGAAGGCGACCGGCTGCCAGTCGAGGTCCGGGCGCACCGTCTCGCCGAACTTTCGCGCCAGCAGGTAGACCATGCCGGAGCAGGCGAGATGCACGACGAAATTGACAAGGTGGAATCCGCGCGGTCGCGGATCGAGCAGCCAGTTGAGCAGGTAGCTCAGCTTGAGCAGCGGCCGCAATCCATGCCCGAGCTGGGCCCACCAGGCCGCGAAGGAATGCACCGATTCGGCCGACACGATGACGTTGTAGTCGTCGAACTGGAAGGCGCCGCGAAAGCTTCCCGCATAGGCGAGCAGCACGGCGACCAGCGCGAAGCCGATCGCGGGCCAGCGTTCATCGCGCATCGGCGGCGGAGAAGGCGCGATCGAGTACGTCGCTGGCCGACCACCAGCGATCCGGCGCGTCCAGCAGCACGAGCAGCACGCGCCGTCCATTGCGCTCGGCGAGCGCAACCAGGCATTTGCCTGCCGCCGGCGTGAAACCGGTCTTCACGCCGGACACGCCGGGATAGCGTCCGAGCAGTGCATTCGAGGTCTTCAGTTCGAAGCGCCGGCCGCCGTCGGCGGCAATGCGCGCGGATTGCATGGCCACCAGTTCGACGAACCGCGGGTAGGCCAGGTCCTGTTCGGCGATCACCGCGAGGTCCGCGGCAGTCGAATACTGCCCGGCTGCATCATGGCCGCAGGCATTGGCGAACTTCGTGTTGCGCAAGCCGAGGGCCTCGGCGCGCGCATTCATGCGCGTGACGAACTCGCCCTCGCTGCCGGCGAGATCGCTGGCCAGGGCATGGCAGGCGTCGTTGGCCGATGCGATCAGCATGGCCGCCAGCAGGTCGTCGGCAACCAGTCGTTCACCGGCGCGCAATCCGATCCGCGATCCGGTCTCCGCCGCCGCAGCGCGTGACACGACGACACTGCGCTCGATGTTGCCATTCTCGAGCACCAGCAGCGCCGTCATCAGCTTGGCCAGGCTCGCCGGCGGCATGCGCCGGTCGGCGGACTCGGCCCAGAGCAGCACCCCGTCCTGCTTGACGAGGTAGCTGCCTGCGATGTGCGGAAACGGATTTTCTGGCAGTGCAGGCGAGGCATGGACGGCGCCGGCCAGCAGCAGGCACAACATCGACCCGCGCCACATCCGCCTATTCCCTCACTGGCGGCACAGTGCCGCGTAAGGATGCGAGGAATCGGACGTATAGCCGCGACCGAATCCCTGGCAATGTTGCGCGCGGGCCGCAGTGGCTTCGGCCGGGCAGCTGTTCCTGAGGAACCCGAACTGCCGCGCCGCCAGTGCCTGCGTGCACAGCTGCTTGCGGTTGGCCTCGAGCCCGATACCGCAAGCCGACAGCACCCAGCCCTTGCCCTGCGCGTAGGCCGGATAGCCATCGAAGCTTGCGGCGCGCGCCCTCGCCTTCGCGCACAGTTGCGGCTTTGCATCCGCGCACGAGCCCCTGGCGGAAAACTCCTCCGGGACCTTGTTGTCCATGCCGCCGTTCTGCGCATAGCTTTCGACATAGGCCAGGCACACCTCTTTCGCACTGGCATCGGCCTGGGCCTGGATTCCGGCAATCATCGCTTCGGTCTTCTTTTTCTCCGCGGTTGCGCTGCAGCTGCCGACGCGGCGGCCGCTCAGCTTCATGGTCATTTCCATATCGTCGGACTGCACCTTGATCGTTCCCTTCATGGCATCCGCGGTGCGCAGCATCTCGCCCTCGCCTTCCATCGCTTCCTCGCCGCTGCAGCGCATTTTCCACGAGGTCCTGTTGCCATCGACCCTGACGTCGCTCATCTTGCAGTTCTTGTCGGCATCGCCGCGCGAGGGATCATAGGCCGAGTCCGCCGGCTGGCAGACCCGCTGCGTGGTGCCCGGCATCGACATGCCCTGCATCTGCATCTGCGTGGTGATCTCCCACTGTTCGTCGGGTCCGGCCGCGGCGCAGGCGCCACTGATCAAGGCTGCCGAAAACAGGCAAAAGAGGCGGTATGGAAAAACCATGCTGAATCTCCCAGGGCAATGGAAACAGGATCCGGAACCGGCGCAAGACGCGACTGTAGCGGTATTACGCGAAACAGCACCAGATCCCCTCAGCCGCGATGCTCGCCATGCGCCGCCCTGCAGCGCAGGCGCCGGCCTTGTCCCGGGTACACGCAGGTCCGCAGGCAGGCATCGCCATCCGGGCAGGCTTCCCGCAGAGACCGTCGCGCAAGCCTGATCGCATTGATTCTCGACGCGGCGACCGGCATTCACCTGCAGCAAACGGTAGTGGCCGGGCCCGCTTTCCGCCGCCGACGATTCGGGGTCCTCAGATCGGCGCGCCCGGCGGGATCACCGGCAGCGGGCGCAGCCTGACCGACTTCGGATCGGCCAGGTACTTGCCGATCAGCGCTGCCGCTTCGGCGCGGCTTGCCGCGGCCTTGCCACGCCCGGCGTTCCTTGCCAGCCAGGCCTGCCAGTCCTGCAATGACGTGCGCACTTCCGCATCGACCTGCGCATGCAGCTTGCCGGCTTCGAGGGTGTCGAGCAGCGCATCGAGCACGACCCAGTTCGCCGCAAGCTGGACCGCATCGCCCGCCGGAACGCCGCCGTCGATGGCGCCACGCTGCCAGGTGCCGCGGAACGTGGCTGCGAGCACATCGCCGACGCCGGGTTCGTTGCCATCGCGGGCATGCTGCCAGGCCAGGCGATTGAGCCGCTCCGGTGCGAACAGGAACAGCGTGGTCTGCGCCGCCGCCGCTTCGACTGCCGAGAAAGGATCGAACAGCGGCGCGCTGCGCGTCGCGAAGTACTCACGATTGCGCATGTACTCGGTGGCCGGCGGCGTGAGCAGGTCGAGCACGCTGGCCGGCAACGCCAGCTGCTCGGCGCCCAGCGTCGAAACCAGCCGATCCAGCGCGGCACGCTGCCGATCCGCGCCGACCTGCGTGGTTCCGGCCTGGCGCTCCCCGGCCTCGGAATAGGCATAGGTCGCACCACCGATCAGCCGCGCCACGGCTTCGGTCTGGTAGCGATGCAGCAGGTAGACCGGCACGAGTCGCGCTTCGAGTTCGCCGGCCTGGCGTCCCGGCGGCAGCACGCCAATGGTGAAATCGGCGAGCGCCTTGCGCCGCACGGCGAGCAGCGAATCGAAGGTGGCCAGCGTGTCGGTGCCGTAGTCCCAGAGCAGGCCGTCAACCTCGGCGTCACCCGGCGCGCGTGCATCGGGATCGCTCACGTAGCGGAAGCCGGCTTTCGCGATATCGGCGCGCAACACCGCCAGCGACGCGGCCTCGCTGCCCGACGCGAACTGCGCATAGGCGTGCGCCACGATGAAATCGTCCCAGGGCCCGAGGCCGACGCCATAGGCGTCCTCAAGGCGGATTGCGCCGTCCGCGCCGAGCTTCAGCAGGGGATGCGGGTAGTCCATGACCGAACCGTTGCCCTGCCGGCTCGCCGCGAAATTGTGCGCGAAGCCCAGTGCGTGGCCGACCTCGTGCGCGGCCAGCTGGCGCAGGCGCGCCAGCGCCATCTGCTCGGCCTCGGCTTTCAGTTCGGCGGCGTTCTTCTTGTCGTAGGGCGCGAGCAGGCTTTCCGCGATCAGGATGTCCTGGCGCACGCGTTGCGAGCCCAGGGTGACCGATCCGCGGATGATCTCGCCGGTGCGCGGATCGACGATAGGCTGGCCGTAGGACCAGCCGCGCGTGTAGCGATGCGCCCAGGTGATCAGGCTGTAGCGCACGTCCATCGGATCGACGCCTTCGGGCAGCAGCTCGACGCGGTAGGCGTCGCTGAAGCCCGCTTTTGCGAACGCGCCCTGCCACCAGTTGGCGCCTTCGAGCAGGGCCGAGCGCACCGGCTCGGGCGCGCCGCGATCGACATAGAACACGATCGGCTTTTTGACCGCACTTCGCGCGGCGGCCGGATCGAGCTTGTCGAGACGGAAGCGCGGCTGCAAGCGCACGTCGATGCTCGACGCCAGCGGCTGGGCGTAATCGTAGTAGCCCACGCTCATGCCACCGGATGCGGGATGGTAGGCGCGCGGCGTGAAACCCGGCTCCGGCAGGCGCACGAAACTCAGGTGCTGGCGCACGCCAAGGCTCTCCGGGTCCGGCGCGACGTCCTTGACGTACTCGGCTTCGCCCGGCCCCTTGAACGTGAGCAGGGCCTCGAGCTCGGTGTTGTCGGGAAAGCTCTTCGCGTCGGCCAGCGAGACCGCACTGCGCTTTTCGTCGACCTCGTACTTGCCCTGCTGGGCCTGGCCGAGCTGGCGCGCGATGCCGTGGCGGTCGGATACCAGCAGAGGACTGACATCGACGATCACCGCGCCGTCGGGTGACTTGTCCGCGCCGACGATGTCGCCGGCCCACAGCACGGATTCGGCGAACGCCTGGCGCACGCTCAAGGCTTCGTCCGGATTGGACGACACCGCGCGAAAACGCGTGTTGTCCTCGACCAGCAGCACGCGCGGACCAACGCGTCGGAACTCGACCAGGTGCGAACCGCTGCTCTGCCCGCGATCAAGCCCGATGTCGTTCGAACCGAGGCCCCACGGCAATGAACTGATCAGCAGGAACGGCTTTCCGAACTCGCGCATGCCGAGCAGCACGCGGCCTTTGGCCGGGTCGCGATAGACGTCGAAGAACCCCGCGATGTGCTCGGTCCCACGCGTGGCCGTGGCAATGTCCGCCGGCGCATCCGGCTTCGCCGTGGTTGCCGGCGCCGCCAGCGCGGACGTGCCCAGCACCGCCATCGAAGCGGCCAGCGCCGCTGCAGCCATTCCTCTTAAAAGCATCATCTGTTCCCCGTCAAGCAGTTTGACAAACGAGTCTGCCCGATTGCGCGCGCCACGCACAGGCATCGACCATGCCGGCGGCATCCACGCGCCTGCAGGCAGGGCGATGCGCGGAAACGGCCTGCGTCGTTCCCGCAGCGGGCCCGCTTCTACCGGAGCGACTTCGTCGCCTGGTCGATGCGCGCGCTGTAGGCATCGAGGACTCCGGCAGTGCGCACCACGCCCCGGGTCGCTTCATCCCAGCGCCGATCCTCGATCGACTCGCGCACGGCCGGCAAGGTCTTGACCCCATAACCGGTAGTCATGCCGGGCGCATAGATGAAGTGCTGGAACCAGGGCCGTCCCGGCAGGCCCTTCGCATCGAGCAGGGATTGTTCCATGCCCTGCAGCAACGCATTGACCTGCTGGCGCTGCGCGGAGGGAAGTTCAACGCCCTTCGCCGCTGCGTTCGCATAGGCGGCGTCGTATGCCTTCGCACTGCGCTGCAGGCGCACCAGGGCATTGTCGAGCGGAGCGAAATCGATATAGGGAACCTCGTCCTCGCGCGGAGGCGGCAGCGAGGTGCGGGTCGGGTCGGCGGCCAGCCTGAAGGCATCGTTGTCATGCAGCTTGCCCAGGGCAATGCTGCGTTCGCGCTCGCTGTCTGCCAGCTTGTGCACTTCATCGACGTAGCGTGCGACGGTATCGGCGAAATCGCCGAAGCGCAGCGGCAGGACGTCCGCATTGGCGGCGCGCAGCACGATGCGTCCGGCGGTTTGCGCCAGCGCGACGCCATAGGCGAAGCCGGGATCGCCGAAGCGCTCGTAGTGATCGAACGAATCGTAGATCGAGTGGTAGACGCCATCCTGCTGGTCCTCGCCGCCGAAGCCAACATTGAGCGAAGCGATGCCGAGGTGCTGCAGGAAGGCGCTGTAGTCGGAACCCGAGCCGAGGCCACCGATCGGCAGGTCGCCGCCATCGGCCGCCAGCCTGGCGACGCGCCTGTCCTCCGCGCTCGCATCACTTTCGAAACCGTTCACCTGCAAGGACGCGCGCAGGCGCTGCTGGACGCTGACGCCGGTCTGCGGATCGCGCACGTCGGCCGCCACCTGGTTGACCAGATGCTGCAGGGAGTGGCTGCCCTCGGCCGAGAGGAAACCGCGGCTGTTGCTGTCGGAGTTCACGTACATCACCGCCTTGCGCCGAAGTTCATCGGCATGCGCCTCGACCCATTCGGTCGATCCGAGCAGGCCCGCCTCCTCGCCGTCCCAGCTCGCATAGACCAGCGTGCGCGCCGGCTTCCAGCCCTGCTTCGCGAGCGCGCCGATCGCCTTCGCCTCGGCCAGCATCGCGACGTTGCCGGAAAGCGGATCCCAGGCGCCGAATACCCAGCCGTCATGATGGTTGCCGCGCAGGATCCACTGGTCGGGCAGTTGCGCGCCGCGCATCGTCGCGATGACGTCGTAGAGGGTCTTGCGCGTCCACTCCGACTCGATCTTCAAGTGCACTTTCGCCGGCCCCGGGCCGATGTGATAAGTCATCGGCAACGCACCGCGCCAGGCCTTCGGGACCACCTGGCCGCCAAGCGCGGCCAGCAGCGGCTGCGCGTCGGCGTGGGAAATCGGCATCACCGGGATCTTCAGGATGGTCTTCGCATCCTTCAGCGCGAGGCGCCTGGCATTCGCCGTCGAGCCGACGCCGGGCGTCAGCGGATCGCCCGGGTAAACGATCATGTCGAGGACCGAGCCGCGTTGCACGGCATCCGCCGGGCGGTAGCCTCCCTTCGGGTAGGCATCACCGGCGAAATAGCCGTCGTCGCGCGGATCGGAGTAGATCAGGCAACCGACCGCGCCGTGTTCGTAGGCAAGCTTTGGCTTGAGCCCGCGCCAGCCGGCGCCGTATCGAACAATGACGATCCTGCCCTTGACGTCGACGCCGTGCCGGGCGAGTTCCTTGTAGTCGTCCGGCATGCCGTAGTTCACGTAGACGAGTTCGGCGGTGACGTCGCCGTCTGCGCCATAGATGTTGTAAGGCGGCAGGCCGCCTTCGGTCTTCGTCGAGGTCGTGTCGCCGTCGATCGGCGGCTCCTTCAGCGCGGCACTGAAGCGCGTCGGCTCGACCAGTTCGAGCGCGTGCGACTTCGGCGTCGGATAGAGCACCTCGAAAGTCTCGATGCGCGCATCCCAGCCCCACTCCTTGAAGCGGGCCAGCATGAATTCGGCATTCGCCTTGTCGTGTGGCGAACCGACATGGTTGGGTTGCGCGGCCATCTGGCGCATCCACTCGCGCTGGTCCGCGGCCTTCAGTTCGGCATCGAAGCGCCGCTCGAGCGCGTACTGGCCGCTCGTGCCGTCCTCGCTGAAACCCAGCAGCGGCGTTCGTCCTGCCGCGGTGTCCGCGGCGCTGGCACCGAGGGCCAGGGTCGCAAACGCTGGTAAAAGCACGGACAGGATGGATGGCATCGCACGGCGCATGGTCGAACTCCCCGGGTTGGTCGATCGTGAGGGCAACCCTGCAAGACTAAGCCTTTGACGACGCCCCGCCCCATGCCGTTTGGCACGGATGGCGCCAGCTTCACCGTCGCGCCGCAGCGGCTGTCTGGTCCTTCTTCGACGGCTTTGGCGCGGCCGCTTCGCCGTTGCCGGCCTTCGGCTTCTTGCCGGCCTCGTCGTCCGGACGCGGCCCCGGCGACTGCGGCTTTTCGTCGTCGAGGACGCGCAGCCGCACGTTGTCGGCCCAGCCGGTCCCGCCATCGAGCAGCAGGAAGCCGATCTCCACGGCCGTGGCATTCTTCGGCGCTACCTTGTCGAGCACGACATCCTTCCAGCCCGTATCGCCGGTAACGGGCGTGGCGCGCACCTGGTCGAGCATCGTGTTGTGGTACATGAAGGTCATCACCATGACCCAGCCCAGCTCGCCGACTTCCGCCGTCTTCAATGCAGCCGTGAGCTCGACGCGCTTGCCGGCCAGCTTTTCGCTTTCGATCACCTGCGAAATCATGCCGTAGGCCTGCTCGGTCGTGCGCAGCATGCGGATGCTGTACTTGCCGTGCCCGGGGTCTTCCGCGTCGCGGATGATCTCGTAGGCGCGCACACCGGCATGCTGGGTGCGCGACCAGCCGGGAATGCGCTTGCCAACGAAGGCTTCCTCGAAATCGGCATTCTTTACCGCGATTTCCGCAGCCATGGCGCCGGTGGCGAGCAGCAGGCTGGCGGCGAGGATGAACAGCTTCGGCATGATTGACTCCAGGGCAGGCCGCCACGGCGGCACGACGCTCAACGACCTCTCGGCCAATGAACAAGGCGCGGCATCTTGGCGTGAAGCGCGTCGACGGGCAAGCGTTCGACCCGGGCTTGCCTGTCCAGCGAAGTCGCTACTCCACGCCAATCCAGTCGACGGCAAGCGCAAACGGCCCGGCGCGCCTGTCGGCGATGAGCAAGCCGATCTGCCGGACTTTCGCCCGGTCCAACGGTGGTCCGTCCAGCACGGTTCCTCTCACGCCGGGGCGCAATGCATCCAGGCCCACGCGAACCACGGCCCACTGCCCCGCCGGAGCCGAGAATTCGGCGCCATAGGAAACGGCGATGCCGCGAACCCTGGCGTCCGTGCCCAGTCGAAGCTGGTAGCGACGGCCATCGCCGCGAACGCGCAGCACGACATCCGTCACGCCCGACAGGTCGACCGCACGGTCCTCCGTGCGCACCCATGAAAAGCCGCCATTGTTCTCAAGCGACAGCATCCCGGTAAATCGCAGTTCGCCATCTTCGATCAATGAACCGCCGCTCGAACGTCCGCCCATCACGTCGTCGTTGACTGCCTGCCAGCGCGGCTCCGAAGGATCGCCATCGAAATTCATCAGGGTGCGCATCGGGGCCTCCGGAATTGGCATTGCCGCACCCGCCATCGCGGCCATGCAAAGCAGCAGCGCGCTTGTAGCAACGGAATTCGGGCTGGGCATGGCAAGCGCAACGTCAGGGAAGGGCTTCAGTGTAGCTCCCGGCAACGACGCCGGCCGAAAACACTCGGGAAACGCCTGCGATGCCTGTCTGGGCCAAGCCCCGATCAGCCCGTCGCGTCGCTGGCTACGCGCCACAGGAATGCCTCGAGCGCAGGCATCACTGCCGTGGATTCGAACAGGCGACCGACGTTCTGCAGCAGGCGCTTGCGCAAGGCGTCGCGTCGGCTGCGATCGCCACACAGCGCGACCGCAATTTCGACGTAGGCATCGATGTCGCCTGCAATCAGCTCATCGGCCTCGAGCAGGCGCAGCATGGCTGCAGTCTGGCGTCCGCGCATGAACTCGCCCTCGAGGGTGACCACGGGCGTGCCAACGCTGAGCGCATCGAGCGTGGTCGCTCCGCCCGAAAACCCGATCGAGTCGAGCACGAGATCCGCCGCGGCGATGCCGCCGAGGAACTCCGGATACTCGCGGCGCCCCAACACCGTCACGTACCGCCCGATTTCGAGCCCTTGCGCTCTGAATGCACGGCCTGCCCGCTCGATGAACCGGTTCGCGCAGTCAAGGGGAAACTCGAACAACACGATCCGGGCATCCGTGGCCTTGGCGATGCGCGCCAGGGCGTGGTCGAAGTCCGCAGTCAGCTTGAACAGGCTTTGCAGGCACAGCAGCAGGGGCCGATCCGCAGCGCGTTCCAGCCACGCGCCGGAAGCGGGTGCGGGCGGCCGATCCGGCACGACGCCGAGGCCCGGAAGCCGCTCGAGGCGTTCGCGATAATGATCCTGGGCGTACGCCGGCTCCATCGCGTCGCCACTGAGGAACCAGTCGACGTTGCGCAGGCCGGTCGTGACCGGATGGCCATAGGCCGCGCACTGGACAGGGGCGAGGCGAAGCGCGGCGAGCATCTGCGGCCGGCTGTCCATGCCGACGTCGAGATAGACCAGTACATCGAGCCGCGCCTCGCGGATTGCGGCGGCGAGTTCGAGCACCGGCATGCGCGGCTCGTGGTGCAGCACGTGTACCTGCGCGGCGATCCGTTTGGTTACCTCATCCGCGATTTCGTCGAGATGCCAGGCGTGCACCTCGAATCGGTCGCGGTCCAGGCGCATCAGCCATTCACCAAAATAGCGCGTGACCGTGTGCAAGCGCAGTTCGCAGCTGACGAATCCGACGCGCAGCTTTCCGCCATGCGCGAGCGCGCGCCATCCGACCGGGGCGAACCAATCGTCCCCGGCGATATGCCGCATCGCGCTTTCCACCAGATCACCGTAACGCCGCGAAAGTTGCGTCGTATCGGCAGGCAGGTAGTGGAGATTGAACGGCTGCGCCCGCTCGAGGCCGAGCCCTGCGCCGTCGACCACTTCCCTTGCGCCGCCGTCGAGATCGGCGATCAACGCATCGATTCCGTCGCGGAAACGATCAAGCGCCCGCCTTGTTTCGTCTGCGTCCTCAGGCAATACGGGCAATGCCAGCGCGTCCAGCCAGCGCAACACGGTCCAGTCCGGAGCGATCACGCGTGCCCGTTCCAGCCGTGCAAGCCCGCTCGCATAGTGACCGAGATTGATGTCATTGCAGCCGAGTTCCGCCAGCGCGAGCGCATTGTCCGGCGCGAGTTGCAGCGTTCGCCCGAGTGCTTCCTGCGCGCGCAGCGCCTGGCCCGTCCTGCGCAGGGCGGTGCCGAGCACAAGCCAGGCCGACGACGCCATGGGTGCCAGCGAAGTGCCGATCCCGGCGAACTCGACAGCCCTCTCGAACGAACCGAGGTCGAGATGCGCACGTGCGATGGCGGCAGCAAGATCGCCTTTCGGTCGTGCCGGATTCCATGCGCGCATGAGCAGGGGCAGAGCTTCAGCGCTGCGCGAAAGGCGCAGCAGCAAGGATCCCAGGTGCACCTGCGCATCGCCATAGGCGGGGTTGATCGCCAGTGCGTCGCGATAGTGACGCTCCGCGTCATTGACATCTGCAGCCTGTTCACACAACAGGCCAAGGTGAAACGCCGCAATCGCATCAGCGGGATGCTCGGCAACCAGTACTTCGAGAGTCGCGCGCGCCGCTCCATTGTCTCCGCTGCGAAACTGCGCAACGGCGAGGCGAAGCGCCGCATCCGCATTGCGTGGCTCCAGATCGACCGCCCGGCGCAAGGTGGCAATCGCCAGCGCGGGCGCACCACGATCGATCTGCAGCCCACCCAGCAGCAGCAACACCGCAACGCCCGCCTGGCCGGCATCGAGCAGCGCGAGGCATCGCTTCTCGGCCTCCTCGCGGCGACCAGCGCGGATGCACTGGTGAATGGCGATCAATGGGTCCGTCGAGTCTTGCGTCACGTTCTGTTTCCAGGGTCGCACCGGGCCTGGACGGCCCACGAACCGTGATTTTACGTCCAGCAGGTGGAACGGTATACGCAGGCCCGATTCGCTCCCGTTTCCGTTACCGTAGTGAAGGGCCGATGATAGGGGCACGCATCTGCCAACTACCGTCGCCGCCCGCTACCGCCAGTCGACAGATCCGCGCTAACCGCGCGCTTCGCGCAGGCGTTCCTCGTCGATGGTGTATATCGCCTCGGGAGTGGATTCGAGGCGCGCTTTCGATATCGGCTTGCCGCTTTCGTCGGATAGACCGTACGTACCTTGCTGGATTTTCTCCAGAGCGCGCTCGATGGCAATGATGCGCAGGTCATGGACGTTGCGCTTGGCCTGATCGACTTCGCGCTGCGCCATGTTCTGCGCATCATCCTCGAATTCGCGGGCTTCGTTGCCATGCAGTTCGCCTTCCGCGCGAACTTCGTCGGTCATGCGCTGCTCGTCGCCCAGCAGTTCGTCACGCAGCGCCTCCAGCTTGCCGCGCTGCTGCTCGATGAACGACTTGTCCAGCTCCGGATGACGCGACGCGTTGGATGGATTCGACATGGGTTTTTCCTTGATGGTGGATTCAGACGCTGGCACTCGCAATCGAGCCGCCCGGGGGGATGCGGGAATTCGATGTATGGCACCTGATGACAATGCCGTCCATCGCGCGCATTTCAAGCCGGCCCGGCGTGATGCCCGGGAAGGGCATTCTGGTGCAGCGCCGCGGCCAGTCCCGCTCCCGCCATCCGCCAGCGCGGCAGAAGCCACCACCCTGCGCAGGGAAATGACGAATGCCCCTCGATCTATTCCTGCCCGGCCCTGGTTCGCGATCGGTGGCGGAAAGCCAGATAGAGCATGCCGAGGCCGGCCAGCAGCATCGCCGGCAGGCCTGGCCCAGGGACCGCCAGCGGCGTCGGCAGATAGCCCCGGTAGAGCCAGACCCCGGTCGATATGGATCCCGGCCCGGCGCAATAGCCGTCACCCAGGGTGTCGTCGGACTGGATGCCGAGGAATCCGATGCTGCTTCCGATGCAATTCGGGTCACTGATGGCGGCACAGATATCGGCGTCGCTGACGTTGCCCTCGAGGAATCGCGCACCGGGATCCACCGCCGTCGGCGAGAAGTCCGCGAAAATCAGGGGCACCCAGGTGCTGCCATCGACCCGGCCCGCACTGCCACCGCAGAGATCGGGCTGCGGTACACCGTAGGTCGCCATCATTGAATTGACCTCGGCAATCGATGCAAAGGTAAACCCCGTGATGTCAATGCCGCCGAGCACGCCCGTGCACTGGCGGGCGGACGCGAGCGGACAGGCGGCATCGGCCTCGGCCCACGAGATATCGACGAAATCGGCAGGCTGCAGCCACTCCTTGCCATCCCTGATCACGGATGCCGCAAGCGACGGCATGGCCTGTGCGAGAACGGCAGTTGCCAAAGCGATCATGATTCTTTTCATGTTCCCCATTCCCCCTTCGTTGTGTGGTCCAGGCGGCGGTTGCGCCTGCGTGTCATGAGGTGACGAAGCACTTCGGTGATCGCCTTGCGACGCCGCGGCTGCCAGGACCGCACCAAAACCACGGCCGCCGGCCTCGCGATGCGGCATCGTGCAGGAACCTGCCGGGGACAGCCGGCACCAGCGAAACACGCTCGGCGAGCGGGCCTGGATCAAGTCCGCCGTGGACGAGCATGCCCTGCAAAAAGCAACAATGCAGGGCGGAACCCGAACCCGCAGGACCACCCTACTCTGATCCAGCGGCTGCTGCCCGACCCTGCAAACACCGAAGTCGTCCACGCTCGCCAGAAATCTGCGATGCGGGAATGGCCGGGACATGAACGCTGCATGGTCTGTGTACCGGATTGATGCCGCCGGGGCTTGACCTTTTCTTGCGGCGCTGCGTCAATGGGGCTCACGCCCATCGCCCAACCGGTCAGGAATCTTGAGCACGCAGCTCCCTGAGCCGTCCTTGCCAGGAAGCGATGCAGCGTTGTTCCTGGATCTGGACGGCACATTGCTTGAATTCGCCGAGACGCCCGGTGGTGTCGTCGTCCCCGCTCACCTGCGCGACCTGCTCCACGCCCTGCGCCACCGCTTCGATGGCGCGCTCGCGGTCCTCAGCGGACGCCCGCTTGCCGATATCGATGCCCTCCTGGGCATCAGCAATCTCGATGCCGCCGGTGTGCATGGCAGCGACTGGCGCGATCAACCCGGCAACGGGAACGATCGCGAGCCTGTGCCATCGCCGCTGGATGCCGCCCGGCGCCATCTCGAGCAAGAGCTGCAGAAGTTTCCGGGCCTTCGCGTCGAGGACAAGGGCATCGCCCTGGCCCTGCATTTTCGCAACAGCCCCGATGCGGCACCCCATGCGGAGCCACTCGCGCGCGAACTGTTGCGCATCGTCGGTTCAGCCTACGCATTGCAACATGGCAACGAGGTCATCGAGCTCAGGCCGGCGGGCGCGGACAAGGGACAGGCGCTGAAGCGCTTCATGTCGGGCGAACCCTTCCGCGGCCGCAAGCCGTGGATGGTCGGCGACGATCTCACCGACGAGGCCGCGTTCGCCCAGGCTAATGCCGACGATGGCGAGAGCGTGATCGTCGGACCCCGGCGACCGACCGCGGCGCGAAGCGCATTGCGCGATCCGGCCGCAGTCCTCGACTGGCTCGACCGGACCCGGCACGCGAACTGATCCAGCAACGGAGGAACAATGACTGATCAACGCCCGAACCTCGAACTTGGCCTGATCGGAAACGGCAGCGTTTCCGCACTGATCGACGGGAACGGGCGCTTCGTCTGGACTTGCCTGCCATCATTCGACGGTGATCCGGTCTTCTGCAGCCTGCTCGAACCGACGCACGGCGACGCGGGCTATTTCGAGGTCCATCTCGACGGGGTTTGCCGCCGCGAACAGTCCTACCTCGACAACAGCGCGGTGCTGAAAACACGTCTCGAAACCGGGGACGGCAGTGCGATCGAGATCATCGATCTGGCGCCACGCTACAAGCAGTACGGGCGCATCTACAATCCGATGGGCTTCGTGCGCACTGTCCGCCCCGTCGCCGGCGCGCCGCGGGTACGTCTGCGCATGCGCCCGTTGTCCGGTTACGGAGCGCGCCATCCCGAACACACGCGTGGCTCGAACCACGTGCGCTACCTGCTCGACGATGTCGTCATGCGCGTCACCACCGACGCGCCGCTGCCGATGCTGCTCGAGGAACTGCCGTTCCTGCTCGACCGCGATATCCATTTCATCATCGGCAGCGACGAGACACTCGCCGAGTCGCCCGAACGGGTAGCGGGCGAAGCGACCGAATCGACGCTGCGCTACTGGCGCGAGTGGGTGCGCTTCCTGTCCATTCCCGCCGAATGGCAGGACGCCGTCATCCGTGCCGCGATAACGCTCAAGCTCTGCCAATACGAGGGCACGGGCGCGATCGTCGCCGCGATGACGACCTCGATCCCCGAGGCGCCGCATACGGTCCGCAACTGGGACTACCGGTTCTGCTGGTTGCGCGATGCGGCCTTCGTCGTGCGTGCGCTCAACCGACTCGGCGCGACGCGCAGCATGGAAGAATACACACGCTACCTGTTCAACCTGATTGCCGAAGGCGACGACCTCGCGCCTGTCTACGGCATGCATTTCGAGCGCGAGCTGCATGAATCCGAAGCCCCGCACCTGAAGGGCTATCGCGGCATGGGGCCGGTGCGCATCGGCAACGACGCCTGGCGACAGGCGCAATACGACGTGTACGGCAGCGTCGCCCTCGCCGTGACGCAGTTGTTCTTCGACCAGCGCCTCGCCGTGCCAGGCGATGCGGCCGCATTCCACTGGCTTGAAACCGCCGGCGAGGCGGCCTGGCAATTCCACGACAAGCCCGATGCCGGGCTCTGGGAATTCCGCGGCCGCACCTCGGTGCATACCTATTCGAGCGCGATGTGCTGGGCCTGCTGCGATCGCCTGGGCAAGATCGCGACCCGCCTCGGCGAGGGCGAACGTGCCGCGCACTGGCGTAGTCGCGCGGATGCGATCCGCTCGACCATCCTGGCGCGCAGCCTCGATGCCAGCGGCACGCATTTCGTCGACACCTTCGATGGCGAGCATCTCGACGCCAGCCTGCTCCTGCTCGCCGAACTCGGCTTCATCGAGGCGACCGACCCGCGCTACGTAGCCACGGTCGATGCAATCGGCAAGTCGCTGAGCCGTGACGGCCACATGTTCCGCTACATCGCACCCGATGATTTCGGCACGCCCGAAACAAGCTTCACGATCTGCAACTTCTGGTACGTCGATGCGCTTGCCGCGACCGGACGCATCGACGAGGCGCGCGCGCTGTTCGAGAGCCTGCTCGCACGCCGCAATGCGCTCGGCCTGCTCTCCGAGGACATCGCTCCCGCGAGCGGCGAGTTGTGGGGGAATTTCCCGCAGACCTATTCGATGGTCGGCCTGATCAATTCGGCCATGCGGCTGTCGCGCAGCTGGGAAGAGGTGCTGTGAACCTGATGCGCCACCACGAAGACAGCGGCGGCGACGGCCGCCTGATCGTCGTCTCGAACCGCGTTTCGCTGCCACGCGAAACACGTGCCGGCGGCCTTGCCTCGGCACTCGATGCCGCGCTCGCGGAGCACGGCGGCCTCTGGTACGGCTGGAGCGGACAGGTCAGCGAGGGCGAGATCACGGGCCCGCGCCACGAGCGCCACGGCAAGGTCGACTATGCCCTGCTCGACCTCGCTCCCGACGACTACGCCGCCTACTACCAGGGCTATTCGAACCGGACCCTGTGGCCGTTGCTGCACTTCCGTCCGGACAAGCTCGAGTTCCGGCGAGAGAACCTGCAGGGCTACGTGCGCGTGAATCGCGAGTTCGCCCGCCATCTCGCCCCGCTGATCGGCGACGGCGACACGGTCTGGGTGCACGACTACCACCTGATCCCCTTGGGCCAGGAGCTGCGCAACCTCGGCATCAACGCGCGCATCGGCTTTTTCCTGCACGTGCCGCTGCCGTCAATGGAGATGCTTGCGACCCTGCCCGGCCACCGGCACCTGTTCGCCCTGCTGCAGGCCTACGACCTCGTTGGCGTGCAGACCGACAACGACGTTCACGCACTGCGCGACTACTTCGCGCGCAAGTTCGACGCCGCCGTCGCGGCATCCGGGGAGATCAGCGTCCCCGACGGGCGCAGGTTCCTGACGCGCGCGTTCCCGATCAGCATCGATCCCGACCTGATCGCGAAGAATGCGAGCTTGGCGATGTCGAGCAATGCCAACCGCTCGCTGGTCGCCAGTCTGCATGGCCGTGCACTTGCAGTCAGTGTCGATCGCCTCGACTACTCCAAGGGACTGATCGAGCGCTTCGAAGCGTTCGGACGCTTCCTCGACAACTATCCCGAGCATCTCGGTCGCATCTCGATGATGCAGATCGCGCCGGTCACGAGGGGCGACGTGCCCGAGTACCAGGAGTTGCGCAACCGCCTCGAACAGATGGCCGGTTCGGTCAACGGACGCTATGCTGAACCGGACTGGGTACCGATCCGCTACATCAACCGAAGTTTCCACCAGGCCACGCTCGCAGGGTTCTACCGCACGGCGCGGGTCGGCCTGGTGACGCCCCTGCGTGACGGCATGAACCTGGTGGCCAAGGAGTACGTGGCCGCGCAGGATCCCAAGGATCCCGGCGTTCTCGTTCTATCGAAACTGGCCGGTGCGGCGCACGAGCTTCCCGAAGCGCTGCTCGTCAATCCGCACGATACCGATGACACCGCCGAAGCGATCCACCAGGCACTCGCCATGCCGTTGGACGAGCGCCAGCGACGCTGGCAGGCGATGGATGCGCGCATCCGTCGCCACACGATCGCCGACTGGCGCGAATCGTTCCTCGACACCCTGCGCACCATTCGCGCGCCGCACTGACGAAAAGCCGGACGAGCGCACGACCAGTCCGGGCGCCTCGTTCTGCCATCGTTCATGTCGCCCGGCCCGTGCCGACGCCGCGCCAGCCCCGTCCCTGCGGCTGCGCGGCCGGCGAGCACGCTGAATCCGGACTTGTACGCGCATCCACAAGCGGTTGCGAGACATCGGCAATTCATTTGCCCCGCGCAACAATCGAAGGATGATCTCGAACATCCACGCCGTGCGCCGTGTCCGCGAGGAACCTGCAGGGGCGACGTTGCGCCTGCTGACCATCAACACGCACAAGGGTTTCAGCTTCCTCAATCGTGCGTTCGTCCTGCCCGAGCTGCGCGATGCGGTGCGCTCGACCGCGGCCGACCTCGTCTTCCTGCAGGAAGTCCATGGCGAGCACGCCGGCCATGCGCGACGCCAGCCGCGCTGGCCACAGCTTCCGCAGTACGAATATCTCGCCGATTCGATCTGGCCGGCCTTCGCCTACGGGCGCAATGCGGTGTATCCGGCCGGCGACCACGGCAATGCGATGCTGTCGAAGTACCCGATAGAGACCCATCACAATCTTGACGTCTCGGTCGGAACGCACGAGCGCCGGGGCATCCTGCATTGCCGGATCGGAGTGCCGCCTGGAGGCCGCGAGGTCCATGCGTTCTGCGTCCATCTGGGCCTGCGCGAGCGGCATCGCCATGAACAGTTGGAGCGACTCGTCGACTACATCGATGAAAAAATCGACCAGGACGCCGCCGTGATCGTAGCCGGCGACTTCAATGACTGGCGCCAGCGCGCGGGGCCGGTGCTCGCGCGGGCCGGACTGACGCGAAGTGTTCGCAGAGCGCATGCGTCGACCGGCACGCACCTTTCCCGGCCGCTTTCCGCGCTTGCGCCTGGATCGCATCTGACGTGCGCGGAGTCGACATCGAGGAGGCCATCGTGCTGACGACGGCGCCATGGCCGCATCTGTCCGACCACGTGCCGTTGCTTTCGGAGAGATCCGGCTATGAGCGTGCGCTGGACGAGGGGCAATTCGGTACGCCTGCTGGAAGAACGGCGAGGCGTTCTTTCCACGCGTATTCGAATCGATACGGGGGCGGCGTCGATCAGTGCTCGTGGAAACCTTCATCCTGTTCGAGGACAAGGTCGGCATCGAAGCTTGCGCGACTGCCTCCTCGTCGCGGCAAAGGCTGGCGCAACGGTCCATCTTACCGTCGACGGATACGGTTCGCCGAACTTTTTCCAGGCGATTACCTCGACTCGCTGATCGCTGCCGGCGTGCAGGTACACGTGTTCGATCCGCGCCGCACGCCTGCTGGGCATGCGCACGAACCTGTTCCGTCGCCTGCATCGGAAGATCGTCGTCGTCGACGACAGGATCGCATTCGTCGGCGGCATCAACTATTCCGCCGACCACCTCGCCGACTTCGGGCCCGACGCGAAGCAGGACTATTCGGTCGAGTTGCAGGGCCCGGTTGTCGCCGACATCGCCCGCTCGTGCCGCGCCCTGATTGCATCGCGCCGAGGTCGCTGGCGCCGTTTCGTCGATCGCTGGCAAACGCGCGATTCCGCATCCCCGGCGGCTGCTGCCGGCCACTCCGAAGCCGCCTTCGTCGCCCGTGACAACGCCAGCCACCGCAGTGATATCGAGCGCCAGTACCGCATCGGCATCCGCGCAGCGCACAAGCGCGTCGTCATCGCCAACGCCTACTTCCTGCCCGGCTACCGTTTGCTGCGCGCGCTGCGCAAGGCCGCTCGCCGCGGCGTAGCGGTGCGCCTGATCCTGCAGGGACAGCCCGACATGCCGCTGGTGACCGCGGCGACCCGCTCCCTCTACCACTACCTGCTGCCGGCCGGCGTCGAGATCTTCGAGTACTGCGAACGGCCTTTCCACGGCAAGGTCGCGCTCGTCGACGAGGAGTGGTCGACGGTCGGTTCGAGCAATCTCGATCCGCTGAGCCTGTGGTTCAACCTCGAAGCCAACGTGATCGTGCGGGATCGCGCGTTTGCCGATGATCTGTCGGCGAGCCTCGATCGCCTGGCCTGCTGCCACTGCAAGCGGGTGAGCCGGGAAGACGCGTCGCCGCGCTGGTCCCTGCGCCCCATGTTCGGCGTGATGCTGTTCCATTTTCTCCGGCATTTCCCGCGCTATCTCGGCAAGCCGTCCCGACCACCACGGATCCTCGGCATCGAACGTCCGCAAACCGACGCGACGGAAGCTCGATGTGGCCGCCTTCGCCACCGCCGAAGCCGACGACACCGGGGCGGCGGGCGCGCAGCGCATCGGGATCGAGGGGCGCGGAGAGCAGGCTCGCGGCAAGCCACCGGAAGCGGAGCGCCGCCGTGCCTGATTCGCGCCGCACATGGCTGCGCCGCTGGGGCCCGCGCCTGCTCATCGGCGCACTGTATGGCGGCCTCGCCGTCATGCTGGTCATGCTTGGCCGCAAGCTCGAGTGGAACGAAGTCGGCGAAGCGCTCAAGGCCATGCCCGTGCGCAACCTCTGGATCGCCGGCCTCTGCAGCGCAGCCTGCTACGCGTTCTACGCCGGTTACGAAATACTTGCCGCCCGTCTCGGCAAGGTCGCTCTCGGCAAGCCGACGGTCGCGACCATCGGTTTCGCGTCGTACGCGCTCAACATGACCCTCGGGGCGACGCTCGGCGCGGTCGGACTGCGCCTGCGCGCGTATTCGGCACGCGGCATCGGCGCCGGCAAGGTCATGTCGTTGGTCGCCTTCAATCTGCTGACGAACTGGAGCGGCTACCTGCTGGTCATGGGCCTGGTCCTGATCCTGCAGCAATCACCCGCGCCGGCGACCTGGCCCGTCTCCGGAGCTGCGCTGCGTCTGCTCGGCGGGGCACTTCTGGCACTGCTCGTGGTCTACCTGTTCCTGTGCGCGCGCCACTCCGACCGCACCTGGACCTGGGCAGCTTCGTTTCCGCTTGCCTGCGCTGAAGATGGCCGGGGCGCAACTGGCCCTGTCGGCACCGGTGTGGCTGCTCGGCTCGGCGTCCCTCGACATGCTGCTGCCCGAGGTTCCATTCGATCTGCTGCTCGTCTCGCTGATGGCCTCGGCGATCGCTGGTCTCGTCGTGCGCATTCCCGCCGGCCTCGGCGTGCTGGAAGCGACCCTGTTCGCGTCGCTCGGTCCGAGTGTCGGCCACGGCCCGCTGCTCGCGGCGCTGCTCGCCTACCGCTGCATCCACTACCTCGCGCCGCTCACGCTGGGTCTGGTCGTCGTGCTCGGGCTTGAACTTCGGCAAGGAGATGATCGGCAAAGGCAAAGAGCAGACGCGCGCGGCCCGGCCAGGCCGAACCCTGCCAGGCCTGAGTGGCCAATCAAGTGAGGCGAATGGCGATCGTCAAGCGGAATGCCGGCGTCATGCAAAACACCAGTCCGCGCGCACCGGTGCTGCGCAATGGAACATTGAAAAACCCGATCACGAGGGACTTGCCATGAAAATCGCGAAGAAACTGCTCCTTGCGGCCCTGGTCCTGGGGGTCGCCGCTTTTGCCGTCGTCCACTTCTACTGGGACGCTACCGTCAAATACGGAAGCATGGCGGTCAACTACTTCAGGTACATGTCGGCCCCGAAAGGCACGCTGAAGACGGAGTTGTCGCCGGACTATCACGCGCCGCAGGCGAAGCTCGCCGAGACAGCGAATGGAGGAACCGGCACTCCGGCAGCAGCAACCGATTCCGCCGCCGACTGGCCGAGCTACAACCGCACGCTGACCTCGAACCGGTTTTCCCCGCTGGATGAAATAACGCCGCGGAATGCCGGGAACCTAAAGGTCCTGTGCACCTTCGACACCGGCGAACACACCGGCTTCAATACCGGCATCCTCGAGGTCAATGGCGCCCTGCTGTTCGCCAGCGAGTTCAATCTCTATTCCATCGATCCGGAAACCTGCAAGCTCAACTGGCGCGCGCATGAAGATTACGCGCCGGCGACGCCGCAGGGGGTCAACCGCGGCCCGGCCTACATGGACGGCAAGATTTTCCGCGGAACCCAGGACGGCCGCGTCCTCGCCTACGACTTCAAGACCGGCAAGCGACTGTGGGAGGCCGTTATCGCCAACCCGAAGATCGGCGAGAGCATCCCGGCCGCGCCGATCGCCTGGAACGGCATGGTGTTCGCCGGCAACGCCGGTGGCGACATCAAGGGCGTCAAGGGCAGGATGTACGGCCTCGACGCCAATACCGGCAAGGTCAGGTGGGAGTTCTACCTGGTCCCGAAATCGCCCGGCGATCCATCCTATGGTCCTGAGGCAAAGTCTCCGCTGACCGGAGAAACCTGGGGCGTCCCGGAAGGCTCGCCGATCACTGGCGGGGCCACCTGGACCTCCTACACGATCGACCCGGCGACCGGACTGCTTTACGTGCCCGGCGGCAATCCGGCACCGGACTTTGCCGCCAACCTGCGCAAGGGCAGCAATCTGTATTCGGGATCCGTGGTTGTGCTCGACGCCACGACCGGCGAATACAAGACCCACTACAAGATCGTGCCGAAGGACTGGCACGACTGGGATGTCTCCTCGGCACCGGCGATTTTCCAGAGCGCTGCCGGCAGGAAAATCATGGCCGTCGCACCGAAGGATGGCCATCTTTACGGCTTTGACCTGGACAGCCACGAACAGTTGTATCGCCTGCCGGTAACCCGAATGCTCAACACGGAACAGACCTTCGAGACCGGCGAGTCCGTGCGCTTCTGCCCAGGCTCGACCGGTGGCGCGGAATGGAACGGCCCGGCCTACGACAGGCAGAACAACCTGGTCATGGTCGGCGAGGTGGAATGGTGCACGACCGTGACGCAAGCGCCCGAAAAGGATCTGATCGCGCAGAAGAACGCCACGCCATGGAGCGGCAACGACACGATCAATCCGTTCAATACCTGGGGCAAGCCGGATGCCACGTTCGACTGGGCCGGCTGGGTCTACGCGGTGGATGCCGACACGGGCCAGTGGAAGTGGCGCGTGAAATCCAACTATCCCGTGCAGAGCGGCGTGACGCCGACGGCGGGTGGCGTCGTGTTCTTCGGCGACATGGGCGGCAATTTCTATGCACTCGATGCCGACACCGGCGAAAAGCTCTGGGGCGAGAAGATCGGCGGCGCAATCGGCGGCGGCGTTATCACCTACGACGCGGGACACGGCCAGCGCGTGGCCACTGCAACCGGCCTCACCGAGGTGATCTGGCCCAGTGAACTGACGACGGCCAAGGTCTCGATCCTTGGCAGGGATCAGCACGGCACCTGACGCCGACAGGCGGGTCAGGCTGCACGGTTCGAACCGTGCAGCCTCGCCCGGATCCCCGATGTTCCGCCGCGCTGCGCGGGTCCGGTCAGCGCTTCATTTCCGCGTCGATGTCGTCCATCAGCGCCTGCGACAGGCGCTTCATCTCGCGCATCTGTTCATTCATGGTTTCGAACTCCAGGATGGTCATCACGAAGCCATTCTTGAGTTTTCGATTCCTGAGGTAATCCGCAAACATCGGCGCCGAAAGAAGGCCATCCCTGCCCGCCTAGCCGTTGCTTGCGCGCCAGGCGTAGTCCATCACGATGGGATTGAGGTCCATCGATTCATACAACGGATGGTAGAGCAGCGTTTCGGCATCGAAGCGGAAATGATCCTCCTCCCCCTTCATCTTCATGTACTGGGATTCAAGATCCAGCAGCCCGTGCTTGACGCGGTCGTTCGACAGCAGCGCGAAGTTCCCGGAGTTCACAAGTTCCTGATAGGTATTGTTGATCTGGTAGTAGCGCCGCCAGCTGTAGATCCTCACTCCATCGTCGTTGAAAGCCGAGGCATCTTCGATCGGCTTGCCCTCGAAGTGGCTGATGATCCGCCGGGCCGCCGCGATGTTGTCGGTGCGGGTCGCCAGATAGCTGTCCATCTCGGTGATGTTGGCCATCAGGTCGGCACGGATGTTGGCCAGATAGCCCAGTTCGCGGACGCGATCCTTGCGCGCATCGTTGTAGTTGTTGATCTGCAGCGCGATCAGGATGCCGATCACGACAAGCACGATCTCGCCGAGCGCGTAGGCCAGGTACCTGCTGATGCGTTTTCTGGCCACCATGCGTTGTCTCAGCCTGCGGATGAACGTGAGCATTGGATGAGCCCCCCCTGGAACACAGGCTGACCTGCACCAGGGCGCATCGCAAGCAGGAGCTCCCAGGCAACACGTCCAGCGCTGCCCACCCGTTCGGCACCTTGCCCCCCCTATTTCCGCATCGGCCGAATCGGCGGAAATGGCGCGTCAGAAAGCCTGTCCAACTTCGGGAAGTAGGATCCCGAGGCGGGAATCGCACGCGGCCGGATGCCCAAGCTGCTAACGTGTCGTGCCATTGGAGAACCGCATGACCAGCCATCGCCACCGCGTTGAAAGGCTTCACGCATCGCGCGCCGATTGGTGTCCGACTGGCCACAAGCGGTGAGTCTTCTCAACGACCGGATCGTGGAGGCGATTGCGACCACCGGTTGCTACGTGGGCCCATCAGTGATCGGCGCGGCCCTGGTGGTCGCCCTGCGCGGGCGCTTGCGGATCCTGCAGGCGCGGCAAGGCCTGCTTGCGGCGCAGGTGGGTCGCGGCGCGACGCTCTCTGTTGCGACACAGCTGCGCGTCGACTCGATCGCCTGGCTCGACCCGGGCGCACTGGACGCCGCCGAAACGCAAGTCATGGCACTCATCGACTCGCTTCGCGCTGCACTCAACGAGGCGCTCTACATCGGCGCAATGGACACCGAATGCCATTATTCGCATTATCCGCGCGGCGCGTTCTACAAGACCCATCTCGACCGCTTCGGCAATCACGACCTGCGCGTTGTTTCGCTGGTGTTCTATCTCAATGCGCGCTGGCGGGATGACGACGGTGGCGAACTGGTGATCCACCATCCCGGCGGCGATCCGGAGCGGGTGCTGCCCCGCAGCGGCACGATGGTGGCGTTTCTCAGCGAACGGTTTCCGCACGAGGTGTTGCCGCCCCGGAAACCCCGCCTGTCACTCACCGGCTGGATGCGCCGGCGCGCCCTGGTCGGGCAGTAGCGATCATGGTCGTCGGTGCAGCGCGAGCCGCGGCAGAAAGCATGCTTCATCTCGCGCAGTGCAGCCATGCGAGGATCTCGCGGCGTGTCGTGCACGTATCGCGCGAACTTGTGGAAGTGAAAACCCATCCGACGCTTTTGATCCGCCCATCTAGTCAAACCCGTCGCGGAACAGAAAGTTGGCCGGAGCTTCCACCTGGTCCGCGATCGCCCCTGGTCCGTTGAACCCGGAGATCCAGGTCAGAACCCGGTTCTGTGCCGAGTCGACAACCGCCACGGAATTCAGTGTCGGCAGGCTCACATATACATAGCGTCCTTCAATGCCTGTAGCGATGTCGCCGGGTGTTGCCCAGAGCGGAACGACGTTCAGGATGGAACCTGTGGCCGTATCGATCACGCTGACCCCCGCTTCCCCGGCCGTCGTATCGGGATTGTCCGCCAACCCAACATAGGCGCGGGCACCGTCGGGGCTGAGACTTAGCGGCCCGGGCGGACCGGCATAGACGCCGAGCGAATCTGGCCAGTCGGCCACCACGGTGTCGGTCGAGGTATCGATCTTGTAGAGATGGTTGTTGTAACCGACCGCATAGCCAAAGGCCCCGTCATCGTCCAGGGCAATCGCGGAGGCCTGCTCGACCACGAGCCGTCCGCTGCGAATGAACGTTGAGGTATCCAGGACGTCAAGATAGACCCACGCGGACAAGCCAACATAGAGCTTGCGGTTGTCCTTGCTGACCGCCAAGGCCAATGGCGCACTTCCGGCTTCGAAATCGATGGTTCCGATTACAGTACGTGATCCCAGGTCAATGACCGAGACCTTGGATGCGCCGCCATGGCTCGCGTAGAGGCGCGTGCCATCCGGTGAAACAGCCAGGCGATCGGGCGCAGAATCGAGGGCGATGAATGTTGTCGGAGGGGGCGGCGAAAAAGCCAGCGAGATGACGGCTACGCTGTTGCTGCTGGCGAGCCCGACATACAGCCAGCGCCGGTCCCTCGATATGACCAGGTCGGTCTGTCCGGCACCCACCACGCCAAAGTCAGCCACCGTGTTTGACTGGGGCACGATCTGCGATATGGAATCGCCGAGGCTGTTCGAGACCAGTATCTCGCCGGGTGGCGTGCCAATGAAATCCACGCTCGAGTTGGGCGTGAAGTAGCTGCTCAGGCTGCCCAGCGGCGCGTGCGTATAGGCATCGAAAACATCGATCGTGTGCGAGAAGGTGCACATGACATAGACAAGCCGGCTGTCTGGAGAAAGCGAAATCCCGTCAGGGGCCGCGCAGGTGCCGACCACGTCCCACAGCTGCGCAGTCGTCGAGTCGACAACGGCCATGCCGCCATTTCCGCCCACGCTGTAGACGTACCGGCCGTCGAACGAAAAGGCGATGTTCTGGTTGTAGATATCCGGTGTCGCGACGACAAAAGCCGGCTGCATCGTATCGGTGTGGTACGCGGTCAGCGTATCGTTGAAGCTGGAACCACCCAGGTACAGCAGGCTGCCGTCCGGGGAAACGCGCATGCCCTTCGGAAAGGTCTGGTTGATCGAACCCGTTGCCCTGACCAGGAAGGTTGCAGTGTCGTATGTGCGGATCATCTGTGTCATCCCGCCATCGCCCACGAACAGCGACGCACCATCCGGACTGACCGCAATGACGTCCGCGCGGCCGTTGATGACCTGGACCACCGAACCGCCAAGAGTGTCCACAACGGCAATGGCATCCACGAGCGCCCCTGCTCCCGACCAAAATCCGACGTAAACGCGCGAATCGTCGTCGGGCACGTACACGTTGATTGGCCGCCCGGCAATAGGAACTTCGCGCACCATGCTTCCATCGCGCGTATCGAAGATGACCAGCTTGTCGGCGGCATCGTTCAGCGCATAGAGCCGGGTACGCGACCGGTTGAGGGTCGCCCACGAGGCTGTCTCACCTGCGTTGTACCGGTCGCGCAACTTGAAGGTTCGTGCGTCGAGGACGTCGATGTTGCCGTTGTCCCACTGCGCTGAATAGATGTAGGGCCGGGCCATAGCCGCAAGAGGTATCGAGCAAGCGGTAGCCAGGACGACCGCCGGCAAGATCCGGCGGCTTGACAGAAAGCCGAGTCCAATTCGCATCCAATTCTCCCTGCGCCATGGGCCGCCGGGCGGCCTGATCGGCGGATCATCGTATGTCCTGCACAAAAGCGCAAACTGGATTGCGGGCAAGGCGGAGCGGATACAAGGCATAAGGCGTCGACCCGCAGTCCCGGGTTGCCCTGCCGCTCGTGACAGCAATTTCATTCAGATCGGGGGAACCTTGCCACGACTTGCCTTGTGCAAGACCCTGGCGAATCGCATGATCGCCGATTTCGAGTTTCCCGGATTCGAACAGTGCATCTCGGGACGCGTGCGTCGAGCGTCTAGCCTTGTTGCATCGATCCCGATGAGGGCACGCCCATGCTGATCGGGCGAATACCGACATGCGCTACGTGCGCAAACGAACAGAACTCCGTCTGGCAAGCGTGAAAAACTCCACCTGCCCCCAGGCAGTCCTGCCCTCGCGCACTTCGACTGCATCCGGCGTCTGCCTCCAAACCATCGACGACATGGCCAGTGCGGCGCAGCGCATCGGCAGGTACGGCTGAGGAGCGCCCGCTTGCGCGAGGGCAAACGCGCAATTCATCCCTGCATGGAGATACGCCGTGAAAAGTTCGTCATTCCGGGTCCGCAATCTGTCGATTGCGCGGCTGGCCCTGCCCTTCTTGATGTTGCTCGCTGCATCGGCTTTCGCACAAGGCGTCCCGCTTGGCACCGCCGGCGCATTTGGCGTGTTGTCGGGCAGCGAGGTCACCAACACGGGTCCCAGCGTAGTCTACGGCAGCGTCGGCGTATGGCCCGGAACCTCTATTGGCGGCTTTCCTCCCGGGACCATCTTTCCCGGCTCCGGCGGCTTCCATTCCGCCGATACCGTCGCACAGCAGGCGCAGTTCGACCTTGGCGTGGCCTACGACGATGCGTCGGGCCGCGCTTGCGGAACCACGGTCCCCGGCGGCCTGCTTGGCGGCTTGACCCTGACCCCGGGCGTCTATTGCATGGGATCGGCCGACTTGACCGGAACCCTGACCCTCGACGGCGCTGGCGTCTACATATTCCAGATTGCCAGCGGACTGGTCACTGCACCGGGCTCTTCTGTCGTCATGATCAATGGCGCCGGCTCCTGTGACGTCTTCTGGCAGGTGACGAGCAGCGCGGCCATCGATACAACCAGCCAGATGATGGGAAACATCCTGGCCCTGACCAGTATCACGCTGAACACCAATGCCACCCTGAGTGGCCGCGCCCTCGCACGCAATGCGCTGGTATCCCAGAGCAGCAACAACATCACCCAGTGCACGCCGGGTAGTGGAGCACTGGTGACCACGCTGACCACGCAGGCTTCCGCTGCCGTGGCGATCGGCGGCCAGATCCACGACACCGCTTTCCTCAGTGGTGGAACCAACCCGACCGGCGCGATTACCTTTGCCCTGTTCGGGCCCGGCGATACGTCCTGTGCGGGCCCGTCCCTGTTCACCTCGGTGACTCCGGTCAGCGGCAACGGCACCTATGACTCGGCGAATTTTACTGCCCTGGTTGCAGGGACCTATCGGTGGATTGCGAACTACAGTGGCGATACCAACAATGCTGCCGCCGCAACGGCCTGCAATGATCCAAACGAGAGCGTGGTCGTCTCTGCGGCACTGCCGGGAACGCGCGCATTGCCCAGCTTGTCCACAGCGACACTCGCCCTGCTGGCCGGATTGCTGGCGCTTGTCGGCTTCCTGACGGTTAGGCGCCAAACCGGGAACTGAATTCCGCGGCGAGAGCAAGCCCCGGATCGAAGCGGGAAGCAGGGTATCCGCCTGGGATCACCCCGGCGGCATGCCCTCGGCGTGCCGCCTTCTCTTCGATTCCGAAGAGCCCGGTTTCCACCAGTGCATCCCGGGATACATGCATCGGGCGTCGCGTCGGCACCGCCTTCCGGCCTTGGCCCTGCATGGCGTCATCCCATGGAAACGGGTGCCCCGGTTAGTGGCCGATCATCGCGGCTCCTGGTCCCGGTTGCTTTTGGCATCAAGAGATCCCCTGCGTTTGATACTGCTCAACCGCCTGCATCGCCTCAATGCCGTACACGACCGACGGGCCACCGCCCATCATGATGGCCACGGACACCGTTTCCAGAACTTCTTCCTTGCTTGCGCCAGCCTGGAGCGCATCGTGTACGTGGAATGAGATGCAGCCATCGCAGCGAACCGTGATGCCGATACCCAGCGCGATCAACTCCTTGGTCTTGCGGTCCAGTGCCCCCGGCGTCAGGCTGGCCTCGTGCAGCGCACCGAAGCCCTGCATCACTTCCGGGGCAGCTGCGCCCAGCTTCTCCATCCAGGTATTGAGTTCCTTGTAGTGCGCGGGAAAGTCTTTCATGGTTTTCTCCAATGTGTGTGGTTCAAGCGGGTATTCCTGCAGGTCTGCGAAGTCGACGATCAGCGGCTTCAGGGATGGAAGTACCCTGGAAGCCCGGCTTCCGCTTTTCCGGCTGCAGATTGCCGAACGATCAAGCGGCGCCTACCAGCCTTCCAGGAGCCCGCCATCGGCGAAGTCCCAGATGAAGTAGACGTAACCGCGCCAGTCGTAGCGGTCAGTGTCGTTGAGCGGCAACTCGACGCCCACGTTGAGTGCAATGTTGCCGCGCTTGTTCAGGCCGATGCGCGCCTGCGGCAGCACGGAGAGCTGCACGGCATCCTTGCGCGCGCTGCCGGTGCCGCGCTCGAACGGCACTTCGGCCACGAGCTCCAGCGCGGGAAATACGTTGCGTGGCAAGGTCGTGTGCGTCCAGTGCACGATGCCGGCGAGTTCTGCGCTGCTGTTGTCGGAATCTTCCAGATCCAGCTTGAGCCGGCCGCTGCCCTGGAACGTGAAATCGTCGTTGATGACCTTGCCCATGGCGAGGTACGGCAGGAACTCCCAGTTCGCGTCGCTGTTCAGGGGCACGCCAACCTGCGCCGCCGCAGCAAGGATAAAACCGGCTCGTCGGTCATGGCTGAGCACGTACTTGTATCCCGGTTCCAGATGGCCGAATTCGGAGGTGCTGCCTTTGGATTCGTGCGTGATTTCCAGGATGCCCTGCCCGCGCTTGCCGATACGGAATTCGTACTCCAGGGTGTTCTTCCAGGCGTCATCGCCATCCAGCCGGCTGTAGCGCTGCTTCCACACCCACTCGTCTTCGGGAAACGCCTTCTTCGTGCGCAGCGGCAGGAACAGGTTCAGATCGCCATCCGGATAATCGTGCTCGCCACCGATACCGGTCTTGATATAGGCGAGTACCGCGTCGATGTCGGATTCGGACAGCGCGCCACCAAATGCCGGCATCATTTCGGAAAAGCCCAATGCCGGCCCCCCATCAGTAACCACGATCTTCCAGTCCGAGCCGGGCTCGCGACTGTTGAACAGCTTGTCGGAGAAATTGGCCGGGACAATGCCGAGGGCCTTGACCAGTGCCGATTCGGGATCGGGACTCCCGGCGCTGCCATGGCAACTGGCGCAGTTGGCCGAGAAGACAGCCTCTCCGCGGGCCAGTTCATCGCTGAACGCAGCAGCGGCCGTACCCGAACCCAGCAGTAGGCAGATTGGAAGCGCGACCTGAAGCACGTTCATGGGTTGGACCCCCGCTGGTTTCCGTGCGTACAGTAGTAATGCATGACCCGCACTGCCGAACTGACTCAGGTCAAGTCACGGGCATTACGGGCTTTGCCCTTCGTGACACGGAGCGGGCACCCGCCGGAGATGCCAGCCGTACCGATTGTCGATGCAACGCCCTCGTCCGGCTCTCATCGGCCTTTCCAAAGAGTGGATGTCTCTGTTGTTGTCTTTTGCAGGCTCCAGGGCGTTTTGCGCCTGCACTACCAGATCGGCACTGCTCAGGGTTCGCTGTCGAGACAGTCGCGAACGTTGTCAACGCTGCGCTGGCGATCGTCAGCGGACGACGAGAGCGTGTTGAGTTCAGCGATGATCTCCTTATGGTCACTGGCCTGCACGCCCGCGGCCTGCGCATGCGCATCGGCAAAGTTCTGCCATCGCGCGACCGCGCTTGCTTTCAGGCGCGAAACAAGATCGGGTGGAAGTCCAGTATCGGCATTCGTCATCGCCACGCCGACCATCTGGCTGAGCAGAATCTGGCACCTCATGGCCCTAAGCACGCGCTCCCTGGAAACCATTTCGGTCGGCGCGGGCGCGGGATTCGAAACCGGCACCTGTTCGGTAACCACGGAAGGCGATGTGCCGCGACCTTCCGGCGACGGGCTTTCAGAACTTCCACAGCTGGCCAGAGCTGCGGCAACCAGCAGGAGGCAAGTGTGCTTGAGGGGCTTGATCAAGAGGGAAACTCCGGGTGGGCCATGGCAACTTCATGGCGGGGACGGAATTCTAGCCTGGCGCGCGAGCCGGAACGCAACTCGGGAGAACCACAATCCTGCCGCGTCTTGGCTCCGCAAACCATGGGCATCCCGGTCGTTCGG
>CAWGHP010000008.1:0-144150 GCA_963822465.1 uncultured Gammaproteobacteria bacterium
CAGGTCTTGAATCTTGAATCTATGCACATTTCAAGACGTGACCCGTAGTCTCGGATCACTACGGCAGTGCGAAACCTGGTCGCGATGCCCTGTGCTGCTCGCATGAATCGCCTCCGCCTCCTCCGTGTCTGCGCGCTGGACCTGCTTTCGGCGGCCGCGTTTCTCGCGGAGAACCGGGACATCCACGATCCCAGCGATGCCCCACTGTATATACCCAATCCGGGATACCCAATCCGGGACACCCACATTTTGGCCACAATCTACGCCGGATCGAGGCGGGCTTGTGGATAGCCCCAGTCGCTTAACAACGCCGGAAAAGCCGTGCACTAATTCCGGATTTCCCGATCGACCCGCTTCGTGACGTACAATCAGTCGACCGGCCAGGTTGCCAAGGATGCCGAGGCACGTCGTGGCCGCGCCCTCTACCCGCCCCGACCCGCCCCCATAGGGACCTGGAGCAACTTCGATGAAGCGATTTCTGACGGTTATTTGCGCCAGTACCCTCTTGTTGCCAGCGGCTGGATGGGCTGTCGAGCAAGGTGCCATTGCGGATCAATGGCTGCCATCGATGGCACGTGTCGCAAGGGGACCTGAGGATCTGGCCATTGGTGACTTCAATGGCGATAGCCTGCTGGATGTTGCCACGTCGGGCTGGGATGGAGTGGTGTCGCTGCTGCTCGGAAAAGCAGACGCCTCGCTGATGCGGGCGGCCGGCTCACCGTTTCCAATCGGCACGACCTTCATTCGGTCCATTGCCGCCGCGGATTTCGATGGCGATGGCAATCTCGATGTCGCGGGCGTCAACACGGTCGGCGGGGCTATTGTGGTACTCCGTGGCGATGGAGCGGGGGCTCTTTCGCCCGCACCGGGAAGTCCATTCACCGCCGGCGCATGGTCGTGGCACATGACCGTCGAAGACTTCAACCACGACAACTATCCCGATATCGCGATTGCCGATTCGGGCAACTACAAGACCCTGGTCGCGCTGAATGACGGCAGCGGGAGTTTCCCGGTTTCATTGCAGTCCATTTACCCAGCGGGTGCGAATCCCGTGGACATCCTCACAGTCGACCTCGACAACGACGATTATTCCGACCTCATTACCGCGAACTACAACGCAAACACCCTGACCGTGCTGCGCAATGACGGCGCTGGACATTTCACTCAGGTCCCGGGCTCTCCTATTCCGAGCGGAGGTTTTCGTCCGGAATACCTGGTGGCCGCGGATTTCAACGAAGACGGCAACTCGGATGTTGCCTGCGTTCACTACAGCAGCTCTTCGGTGACGATTTTTCTCGGAGACGGCACGGGCAATCTCGCGCTCTCCGGCTCGCCAATCAGCAACATCCTTGCCTGGAGAGGCACGTCATCGGACATCGATGGCGACGGTCATCAGGACCTGGTCGTCGTTGGGCCTTCGAACTCGCAGGCACCATCGGAATTCAAGCTATTGCGGGGCGACGGTACCGGAAGCTTCCAGATTGTCCCGCTTGACACCAACCTCCTCGCGTCGAACGCATACTCGGTCAGGGTCATCGACCTCGATCGGAATGGCCATGACGAAATTGTCGTTACATCGGTCACCCCATCCGACCCAGGCTTGGTGACCGTTCTTCGGAATGAGCGCATCTTCGGCGAGAATTTCGATTGAGGGAGACAACCGGGAGGGGACGACGACCAAGGTAAGGTAAACAACCGGGACACCCACTATCCGGTCCCGAATGCTTGGCGAAATCGTGGGTTGCCCGGATGAGCAAGCCCCAATCCTGACCCTGGTGTGTCATGCCCGCTGCCGCGAAAAAATCGCACAAATACGAGCGCTCTTTGCGCCACCGGCATGCCGGGTCCGTCGTCCGCAACGCGGAGCTCCATGCGGTCGGCTTCCAGCGTCAACTGGACAACGATGTGGCCACCGGAACTACCCGCATGACGTACGTCGCAGCGGCGGAACTAGTTGCTTTCACGAAGCGCTTCCCAGGTGCTGTCCGGCTGAATGCCGAAGATTGCGCCCGCCATGCCTACCTCGCCCAAGCGGAATTCCATGGCGTAGCCTTTTGCACCGGTGAGCGCAAAGCGTGTTCCATACTGTGGCATGAGGGTGTACGGAGGCTGGCCGCTGACCTCGGCCTGCAGTGAACGGCCCCGCGCACGCACCGTAATGGTGGTGCTTTCATTCAGTCGGTAAGTGCCAGTCAAGCGCTGGAGGAATTCGGGCTCGGTCATCCTGGCGTCCGCGCGGCGGGCAAAGACGATATCCTGCACACCTGACTCCAAATCCATTTGAAGCGACGCCACGTGGCCATCGGCCGCATTATTGAATTGCACCCGCTGCAATTCAAATTTTGGGTTGGCCGGCGCCCGCTCCCCGACAAACATGTCGTAATGCCAATGTTGCAGCGGTGTCTCAACGCCATGGAAATCGAAGCTCAATTTACCACCCTGATGACTCACCGTAACCAGGCCATAGGCTGGGTGCTCGTATGCGCCTGCGTAGTCTCCCAGCGCATGTCCGGGCTGCGTTCCTGCCACACGCGCTTGCGGGGCCTCCGCCTCCATATGATGTCCCCCCAAGCCTTTGGCTTGACGCTCAAGCGCGCGCGCGCTCCAGTCCACACGTGGCAGATGCAGCAGTCGGTCTGCTGCAGCACGCGCGGCATAGATGTGGGCGTTGGTTAGAAAAAGATTTGCCAAGACAACGATGCCCACGCCGTCATCTGGAAACATCACCACGGTACTGGCGAAACCATCAATGATGCCGGTGTGCTCCAGCCGGCGGTGCCCGCGGTAAGAGCTGGTGAACCAACCCGGTGCGTAGCCCGTGGGAACGACCTCAGCGGTGGCGTCGTCATCACTCAAGCCCTGGGGCGTGTGCAGGAAGTCAACGCTTCGCGCAGAAAGGATTTGCTTGCCTTGGTAGCTGCCACCGTTTAGGTGCATCTGCAGCCATGCGGCCATCTCGCTCACCGTGGAATTGATACTGCCGGCCGGCGCAATCTGGTGAATTGGATTGAAAGGCATGGGCTGTACAGCGTCTGCACCGAGCTCGCGATAGCCCAGCGAAAAATTGGGATCGCGCTGGCTTTCTGCCACGGTGAAGTTGGTGCGTGTCATGCCCAGCGGTTGCAACAGTCGCTCGCGCACCGTGTCTTGCCAGGGCTTGCCGCTCGCCACCTCGGTCACATGACCGGCTGCAGCAAACATCATGTTGTTGTATTGGAAGCGGGTACGAAAGTCCTTGCTTGGCTCCAGATACTGCAATCGACTTGTGATGTCTGCCAACGTCAGGCTGGTGTCGTGGTAGTACGTCAGATCGTGTCGCGGCAAGCCACTGCGGTGCGTCACCATGTCCATCAAACTCAGACGCTCCGTGGCCATCGCGTCCATCATCTTGAAGTCGGGGAGCCAAGTCTTGATCGGTAGCCACCAGTCCAGTTTTCCTTCCTCCACCAACGAGGCAATGGTGGCCGTTGTGAACGCCTTGCTGGTGCTGCCAATTGGCAGCAGGGTATCTGTCGTCATGGGCAAGTTTCGGGCAACATCGCGCAGGCCATGTCCCTTCGCATACAACACCGTGTCGCCTTTGACGATGGCCATCGCCATGCCCGGCACATGCCAGTCCTGGCGGATTTTTTCAGCATCAACCTCCAAGCCTTCTAGTTCCGCGCCAATGGCGGCGGAGGCTGTGGGCTTGGCGTTAGTCTGAGGGTTCGACTGAGCGATCACTCCGGTGTTGATGCATAGGGTGACGATGAACCCCAGTGTCAAGGCGCGAGGCTGGAAAGTCTTGGGGTGAACATTCGACGAACAATATGGTTTCATGAGCTGCCGACCTAAAGGTGATTGGGAGCAAAGCGGGGTGCCCTGCATTTTCACTTGGGCATAGGAAATTCAAACGCGGTTTTCGGGCAGTGTGCGGGGTAGTCGGCGGGAGAGATCCGAGGGGCAGGTCTAGCTTTGTAGCATCATCCATCGCACTCTTCGTTGCCAGGAAACGCCGACAACCGGGACACCCGGAATTCTGTATCGAGATAGGCGAAAAGCTCCCGCCCGATTCGACGATCAATGGTAGTCGTCTTCTCGCTGGTGGCGGACGGCGAGGATGGTGACGGTGGCGCCATCCGTGATTTCGAACAGTATGACGTAGCCGCCGCCGCCGAATGGAATGAGCAGTTCGCGCAGAAAGGCATTGGCGTCATCCGCCTTGCGGCAGGCAAACGGCAGTTCTTCAAGAAATCCATAGCCGCGTTCGATCGCCGCGCGCGCGCGCAAGGCTGCGGAATAATCCACCGGCGCAAGAAAATCCAGCAGGCGTTGCAGATCTTCCTGCGCCGCCTTGCTGATCCGCACCTTGAAACTCATCGTGTGCCAGGCTTGTGCCGGGCAAGGATGACATCCAGTGCCGCGAGTGATTCGTCCTTGCTGTAGTACTCGCCCGTACGATTGGCCTCATCCCGCGCGGCCAGGCCACGGGCGATGAACTCGGCCTGCATGCGGCGGCGATTCACCTCATCGCGCAAGGATTGCTCCATCAGACTGGACAGGCTCTCGCCTTCGCGCAGCGCGGCCTCAGCGGCCTGGCGCAGTTCCGGAGCGACACGCAGCGGCGGCAAGGTGGCGGTTTTCATGGCGGCATTCTCATGTATTGCATTTGCGATGCAAAGCGTAGCATGTGCTCGCGCAGTGCGCCAGCAACGACCCCCACAAAAGGAGATCCAACAAAAGGAGATCCATCGGGACACGCACGCTTCGTCGGTAATCGGCAGGTGCGCCGATGGCATCGACGCGTTGACAGAACAACCCGGACACCCACTCTCTGGCCCCGAATACCTGGCGAAATCATGGGTGTCCCGGATGAGCTGACGGGGCAGCTAAGGTTTCCGGCGGGTGCGGACGCGATGGCGTTGTCGAAAGCGCGATGATCTCCCAATCGCCAAACGATGAATGATCGGGTCTCCGGGGCGCTTCAGTCCCGGGGCCACAAGGCGCGTACGCCCTCGATCATCGCGGCGCGGTCCTCGGGTGAAACCCAGTGCCCGGCGGCGACCACGCCGCCGATGTCACGCACGCGCTGGATGTCCTCGAGTGGGTTCTCACGCAGCAGCACCAGGTCGGCGTCGCTGCCCGGGGCGATCAGCGGTGCGACCGGGCGGCCGCGGGCGCGATAGCGCGCGGGGTTGAGGGTGGCGGTCCGCAGGGCATCCAGCGGCGAAAGCCCGGCCTCGACCAACAGCGCAAGCTCGTCATGCAACGCGGAGCCGGGGAAGACCCAGACCTCGTCCGAGGCATCCGTGCCCGCCAGGATTCCGACGCCCGCGCGGTGGAGTTCGCCCACCAACTGGTGCTGTCGCGCGAAGACTTTCGCGCCTGCGAGCCGTTCGGCAGGTTTTCCATCGCGGACGTGGGCGAGCCATTCGGCGCGGGTTTCGGGCGGCACGAATGCCAGACGCGGCTCGTCCGCGGGATCGTCGTGCGCGACGACGAAATAGCCACGCGTCTGCACCAGCGTCGGCACCTGCCACACGCCGGCCTCCGCCAGCACCCGGGACTGAGCCCGGCAGGCGGCGGCATCGAAGCGGTCCAGACTCGCCGCCAAGCGACCATCGGACAACAGGCCCATCGAATCAGCCGAGGGGTCTACCCTGATCCAGTCCAGGGCGCCGGGAATGCAGGCTTCCAGGACCAGCGTCAAGTGCTCGATCGTGCGTTGCCCGGCCCGCGCGACGTCCGTAGGCGATAGGGTCAAGGGCGTGTGTCCCTCGACGGGAATGCCGACGCGCTTCGCCTCCTCGGCAATCGCCTGGTAGTTCTCCGGCGAAAGGCCGTCGTAGACCTTGATGAAGTCGTAGCCCAATCCCGCGAGCAGGCGCACGAGTTGCCGGCCGGCCTCGGGCGTCTCCACGGCGAGCCCATGCGACAGAGCCGGGGGCGCTCCGTCCAGCGCAGGAGAACCCCAAATCACGCGGGGGGCTGGCCCTGCGGGCGAGCCTTGCGCGCGGAAGGCCATGCCCGATCCCAGATGGGTGGACGCATCGCGAATGCCGACGACGCCGTTGGCGATGTACATCGGATAGTGCCATCGCTCGCGCCCCGCTCGATGGGCATGAACGTGCATGTCCCAAAGACCAGGAATCAGGTAGAGCCCGCGCGCGTCGACGCGCCGCAACGGGCCCGGCGCCAGGGCTTGCTTTGCGGGCTGGATCGATTGGATTCGGCCATCCCGAAATATTACGGTTCGCGACCGTTCGATGCGGCCGTCCTCGACATGCACGACGTGCACGCCGATGAGCGCCACAGGTTCGGTTTGCGCGAAGGCGGCGCCTGCCGCGACGAAAAGTATCAGGGCGAGGACGAAAGGGCGCATGCGAACTCCCGGGCCACCCAGGTCCGGGCGGAAGTCGAATTCTAGCGCGAGCAGGGCGGCCTGTTCTGCAGCTCGATGATTACGCGGGCGTGCTCAGCTTGTCGCCCGCGTGAGTTGACGTCACAAACAATGGGGTCAGGTTGTCCCGCTTATCGCGCGGATGTCCGGAAAAATGAGGGTCTAGCTTTGTAGCATCACCGGCAAGATCCGGGACATCCACAATCCCTGCAATCTCCTACCTGGCCAATCGGCAATTTCCAACAGACCGTGTGTTGTGAATCGGCAACTGGGACACCCACTTGCTTGCGACAACTGGGACACCTGCGACAACTGGGACTGCGACAACTGGGACACCCACTATCTGGTCTCCAATGCCTGGCGAATTCATGGGTGTCCCGCATCAGCCCCGGATCAGCCCGGTGATCGATACTGGGGCATTGGGTATTCCGGCCTTGCTTTCCTTGTCGGCAAGTCGGGTTAGTTCAGTGGTCGGCTATGCAACCATTGGTACTTGGAACGTATCCGATTGAAGACAGCACGCTCACCCTTGGAATACGCATGTATTTTCCAGGCGCAAGTCCTCGAGAATTCATGCTCGTAATTGCCAACCTTGCCGGTTGAGGTGCGCCTTCCTCCACCTTCGAACCAGATCGCATGAGCAATGACGCAGCGCAGCTTGAGCCTCCTGATCCACGTCCCAGCATTTTGACGGCGCCGTCGAGTACGGCACGACAGCAAACTCGCAAAGCCATACGCATGCTCTGCTCACTGCTGCTCGGCGGAACATTGGTTCTCGGGGCAATCATGGTCTTTCGGCAAGGCCTTCTGCCCCTGATCGATGTGATGTTCCAGCCGAGCCCCGAGACGCTGAGCGTGATTCGGCGCGCGGGCATCCTGTTCACGGCGATCGCGGGCTACTGGGTATACGTGCGCTTGCACGAAAGGCGAAAAGCCGCCGAGTTGAGGCTGAAGCCAGTTTCATTGCTCCTCGGTGGAGCCGGTGGTGCCGTCCTCATCGGGATTCCGATTGCTCTTTTGTTCGCGATCGGCGCTTACGAACTGGTCCTCCTACGCGGCGCCTCGACGGCATTGTTCGGCGTGGCGGCACTGATCGGTATCGCAGCTACTCTGGAAGAACTCGTCTTTCGCTGCCTCTTGTTCCGGGTAATTGAGCGTGCCTGGGGAACGGTCATCGCGATACCGATTCAGGCGGCACTTTTTGCACTGCAGCATCTGGAAAACGTCGCACAAGGCGGAACGATCGACGCAGTGATCATGATCGTATCGGTGATCGTTCTGGGCGCGTTCTGGGCCGGCGTATTCGTATTCACGCGCAACCTGTGGGCGACAGCCGCCAACCACGCAGCCTGGAATTTCACGATTCTGCTCAGCGGGGTGCCGCTCTCCGGCATCGAGGACTGGCGTACTGTGGCGCCGCTCGAAAGTCGCTATGCAGGGCCCGACTGGTTGACCGGCGGCATGTTCGGCCCGGAGAGCTCCGTGCTGGTCATAGCCGTCGCTACGGTCGCTACGATTCTGCTTCTACGTGCAGCGCGGCGACGTGGGAAGTTCATCGCGCAGGCGGCCAGAAATTAGCACGCCAAACAACCGGCAAACAACCGGGACACCCACCATCTGGCCAGGCATGCTTGGCGAAATCATGGGTGTCCCGGATCAGTCCCCTCTTTTCGCTATCACATTTGGCCCCTCTCCGCGGCTTTCTCCGTGTTGATAGACGACCACACCAAACGGCCGTCCCATTCGCTCAGGAGAACCTCATGTCAAAATTCCATCCTCTGGCTGCCGCGCTGGTTGGTGGCTTGTTGTTCGCAGGCGCTGCGCTTGCGGACACCCCTAAAGCCACGGTTCAGGCCAGCGTGACCATCAACGGCAAGACCATCGTCCTGCCGCATGCGCGCGCCTTCAGCACTGGCATGCCCTACGTTCTGATCTATTTCGCAGAAAAGCCGCTGGACAGTTTCAAGTACGGCACCGGCGGAAACCCTTCCACCTGGTCCGATGGTAAGTACGGCACGGTGCTTCGCCTCGCTCCCGCCCTCAACCGTGAGGACGACGGCAAGCCCGTGCTGCATTACGCCATTCCCGAGGCAGCGGCGAACGAAGATGATTTCGTGACTGTGCGTTCGGCCAGCGTGGCCAACTGGGAGGAACAATGGATGAGTCAGATCGGCATCAGGACTGATCAACTCGAAAGCAGTGGCGGCGTCGTGCGCGGCAAGCTCTCCTGGTCAGGTCAAGCGCCGATCAGCGCGTGGTCGGTGGAATTCAGCGTACCGCTGGAAGAAGGTAAACTCTAAAAGCTGAGGGTCCAGCTTTGTAGCAATACAGAGACAAAGAAACTGGACATCCACAATCCCGCCAGTGTCCTAGCTCACGAATCGACCGAAAGAATGGAAAGAATGGGTTCAGGTCTTGAATCTTGAATCTATGCACATCTCAAGACGTGATCCAACCCATTCTTCCCAATGGCCTCAAGGACGTTGCCTGAGCGTGCGATACGCATGGGCCGAGGCCACAAATGCAATCAATAGCACCAACGCAAACAGAGAGGCGAGGGACATCGCCGGCAATGCCGCCGCCCCAAAGCCTTGAGTGATTTGAAAGTAGGCCAGTATGGGTCCTGGCCCGGTCCCGCACACGGCAAGGTTTTCCGGATGGAAGCCTGTGAATACGGGGGCTGCAATCTCATACGTTCCGCTTACCGTGCCTGCAGTGAAGGGGCCGGAGCGTGCAATGCCCTGTGCGTCCGTTGTGGCTACGATGTACCCCTCAGCGAAGTGTCCATACATCTCGACTGGCGGCAATGGCGGGCTACCTGGCGGCGGCTCCGGAAAGGAGAGCAGCTGGTTCACGAAGAATTCGACTTTCAGCCCTTGCAACGGACTGCCCTGAGGGTCGGTGAGCCGAACGGCAAATCCGTCCGGCAATACCTGGCCCGGGCTTGAAACGTAGGCGGTGTCCGCGCCAACCGTAGCAATTACGCAATTGGGATTCCCGTTCACGACGCGCGCGAATGCGCCCGTTGCTGTAAACAGTGCCACTGCCGCCAAGAAAATCAACTCACGATATTTCATAGGCCACCCGTGGTTTTGCCGCCCAACGCAGTTCTAGAAAGAAACCCATCCGCAGCCTATCATTTGTCCTATCCGCAAGAAAGCGGAAAATGAGGCCCCGGTCTATTAGCCAAGTCCAGCTTTGGTCACCAGGGTCATGGTCACCAGAGTCAGACCGAGCTTTGTAGCATAGTGACTATCCCGGTCTTTGCATCGGCTTCTCAGAATCATGGATGTCCCGCTTTTCCGCTTTTCGCGTGGATTCCCCGTTTCCCGCGCTTCTCGACCTGCTTCACGCACTGTAGTATCCGAAGAAAGAGATTGTGCAGAACTTGTCTGGATTCACGCTGCTTTCGACGAACATCGCCCAGCTTTCATTCCGGCAACTGGCCGAAAAAGGAAATTCGACATGCTACGCCACAAGGTCCTGGCGGCCACTGTTGGCCAATTGCTGATGGTCCATGCCGCCCATGCTGCGACATCACTCAGTACGCCAACCGTCACTGGCGATTCATCCACGAGCAGTTCAGCCGGGAGTGAGTTGAAGCATGCTGGACTGCCGCCAGCTCCAACCCAACTTCAAGGCGGCGCGAATTTCGTGGTCAACGCCACAGATGACGCAGGCGATGGTTCCTGCGGCGTCGCGATCGGTGAATGCACGCTGCGTGATGCCGTGATCGCGGCCAACAGCGATTCCAATGCTTCGATGATCACCTTTGATACGGGCGTATTTGCCAGCGCACAGACAGTTACGCTGACCATGGGGCAGATGGTTGTGAGTTCGGCGATTTCGATCGTCGGGCCTGGTGAAGCGCTGCTGACCCTGGATGCCAACTCGGCATCGCGGCACTTCCTGATTGATGATGGCGACTATGCAACCAATCTCGACGTTGCACTATCGGGAATGACCCTGATCAATGGTTTGGTTGCAGCATCCGGCGAGTCGGGAGGCGCGATCAACAATCGGGAGAATCTGAAACTTGACGCGGTTGCGATGAATGCAAACTCAGCCAGGAGTGCAGGCGGCGCCCTGTACTCCAATGCTCCGCTGGCGTCATTTTTCTCGCTGAGCAATTCCGTGTTGATCGACAATCGGGCCGGTGCGTCAGGTGGAGCCGAGATACGCGCGAGCATTGGCAGCGTCATCGAGATTGCCGGCAACCTGATCACGGGCAATCTGGCCGACGGGAACAGCACCGGCGTTACTGGTGGTGGAATGTCGCTGATTTTGGAAGGGACAAAACTTGACCTGCGCGATTCAACGTTCAGCGAAAACATTCAAAACTCGAGTTGCAATGTCACTTGCCGCGGAGCTGGCCTGTTTGTAGGGGCAACCTCAGGGCTTACCCGGCTTGCGCAGCTGAAAATCCTCAACAACGTCGGTGCCGCACCTGTTTCGGGGCCCAATTCCTCCGCCCGTGGCGCGGGCATGTACCTTTCCCAGACAGGAGGGATCGCCACTATTTCGCAAACCACGATTTCTGATAATCGCGCCGAAGGTGATCCGTCTGGATTTTCCGGCCTCAACACATTAGGCGGCGGTGCCTACGTCACCGCGCAACAATCCTCGATCAAGATATCCCGGACAACAGTGTCTGGGAATTCCTCCAACCAGGCCAATGGTGGAATGTTCCTCAAGGCTTCTGACAGCGGCGCGATCACGCTGGTAGATTCCACTGTTTCGGGAAACAGTTGCCTTCTTGGCGGCGGCGGCATCTATGCGTCAGTCGATGCGGGATCAACCGTTAGCATCCATGGAAGCACAATCGTGGACAATGTGGCGGGATCGGGCTTTACACTCGGCGCGCCTCAAGGCGCGGGAATCCTCTCGCAGGGAACAGGCGACCTGAATGTCGCGGGGACCGTGATTGCTGGCAACACCGACCTTTCGAGCAATCCAGCCACTGATCTGCTGCTGCAGAGTAGCGGTTACATGATTGTCGACAGCCTCATCGGTGACAACACCGGTTCTGGCCTGATTGAAGCGCCAATCGGCATGCCCGACGCAAACAACAATCTGATCGGTGATCCACTCGGTGCGGGCATCATCGATGCGCGCCTCGGGCCGCTGTTGGACAATGGCGGGCTGACCATGACCCACTACCCGCTCGTCGACTCGCCACTGATCGATCGCTACAACGGTTGCAGCGGTACCGACCAGATCGGCAATCCGCGCGGCCTAGAGGTCAATGGAAATCCTGCGCAGCCCTGCGATATCGGCGCCGTGGAGTTCGCTGGTGATCTCATATTCACCGATGGATTCGATCCAGCTGTCATCGTGGTTGCCTATGAGGATCATGCCGCAAAGCTTCACCGTAAGTCACGAGGTGGTCCTCCTACTATTTGAGCCCGGAAGATCGACGAAATCATGGGTGTCCCAGTTCACTAGGCGCAAAATCGAAATCGACGCCAGCCGGCTCGACCGGCGCCGATTGGTTGAAGCGGATCAGGGCATTTTCACGTTCAACGCGATGTCCATCGCGATCGAATCGTCGCCGTCTTTCGCGTTGGGCGTCGTAGCCAGGTGGCCGTGGAACTCGCTGTTCGCCACGGACACGTCCGTGAGCTTGCAGCTATTGGCGTCGAGGTAGTCACCGTGCTTTTTTTTCGCGCTGTGATGAACGAATTTGCAGCCGACCGGGTTGCTCCAATCTTCGCCATCTGACTTGAGCAGCACAACGTTTACCGCAGCGCCGAATGCCTCCGGGTTTTCGAGCATGGCCATATTCGGATCCACGCCTGGGGGCGGCGCCTTTTCGCTGAGCACCAGTACCATTCTCGGCGTGGTGCCGCTTGGCGGCATGCCGACAAGCACGGCGGACGACAGGCTGGCGTCCTTGTCGTTCACCTTGAATGTGCCCAGCGAGGATGCCGAAGCGCTGCAGGCGGCGGCGAACAGCACAAGTGTCATCGCCAGCGAACGCAGGGCGATTGCGGGGAATAGGTTTTGCATGGTCGTACTCCTGTCGGGTGGGTGGCTGGTCAACAAGGCGATGAAAGTTGCGGAATAGAAATCAGCGAGGGGATACACCGTATCCGGGTCGAATCTCGACGCGTTGTTGCAGGCGTCGTGGCGACGACGATCATGGTGTCTGCCGCTACGGCGCGAGGTGCAGTCGCGCCGGCCGGTACGATGACGGCGATCGCGAGGAATGGGTAACGGCACAGCACAAAGTAGGCTCCGAGGATTCGCGCCGGTTCCAGCGTCGAAACATCAAATGCCGCGAAGGGGCGAAACCGAACACCGTGCGGCGACGGCCAGGCTAAGCCATCGGTTTAGGGGCAACTAGGGGCATCTGGGACAGCCACAATTTGGACCCGTATGATTGCCGAAATCATGGGTGTCCCCGATAAGTACTACCCGATAAGTACCCTATGATTGCCGAAATCATGGGTGTCCCCGATAACGGTCGAGTGGAGCCGGTCAATCCGGCCGTTGCATCAGGATCAACATCCTGAGTTCGTTCGGCAGAGTCAAGATACGAGGTCTAGCGTTGTAGCATCATCCATCGCCTCGCCGTTACCAGGAAACGCCGCAACCGGGACACCGAACTGAAGACTGGGGCGCCCACGATCTGGTCCGGCATGCTTCTCGAAACCTTGGCTGTCCCGGTCCTGGCCATGCAAATGAATGCCGGCATTCCCGTGACGCTTCAATCATGAGCCCTGTCAAGGCGATATCATTTGATTCTGCAACACCGGGTGTGATTGACTGGCGAGTTCCGGGCACAAGCCCACAAGCTTTTGAAAACGGGGTTTTATGGCGACTGGTGTCTGGATCAGTTTGGGCGCGTATTTCGCGCTGATGATTGCGATCGGTTTCTACGCCTACCGCAATTCAACGGCGTCGTCGGAAGAATATATCCTCGGCGGACGCAAGCTTTCACCGGCCGTGGCGGCGCTGTCTGCCGGGGCATCGGACATGAGCGGCTGGCTGCTGCTGGGGTTGCCAGGAGCGCTGTTCATCACCGGGCTGACCTCGGCCTGGATCGGTATCGGCCTGACCCTGGGTGCACTGGCGAACTGGATCGTGGTCGCACCGCGCCTGCGCGAGCAGACCGAGCGCTACGACAACAGCCTGACCATCCCTGAATTTCTCGCCAACCGGTTTCCCAGCAGGGCCATGGCTTTGCGCGTTGTCTCGGCCGTGATCATCGTGGTGTTCTTTTCCGTATACACCGCGTCGGGCCTGGTGGCTGGCGGCAAGCTCGCAGAAAGTGCATTCAGCAGCGTGCTCGGGTTCAGCCCGATGAGTACCTATGCGACGGGCGTGACGCTGACGCTTGGCGTGGTGCTTGTGTACACGGTTATCGGCGGCTTTCTTGCGGTCAGCCTTACTGATTTTTGCCAGGGCGTGATCATGATGCTGGCCTTGATCATCATGCCCCTGGTCGTGCTTTACGGATCGGGTGGCGGCGGCGTGGCACAGGCGTCGGAGACGCTTGCGACATTGGGCCCGAACTACCTGTCGTGGTTTTCCGGGCTGACGGTCGTCGGCTTCCTGTCAGCCATCGCCTGGGGCCTGGGCTACTTCGGACAGCCGCATATCATCGTGCGCTTCATGGCCATTCGCTCGCTCGGGGAAGTTCCCAGGGCCCGCAACATCGGCATGTCGTGGATGGTTATCTCGTTGACAGGTGCGATCAGCCTCGGTGTGTTCGGACGTGCCTATGCGGTGCGCAACGGGCTGGAGGTGGCCGACGCCGAGACGATCTTCATCGTGCTGGCCGACATGCTGTTCCACCCGCTGGTGACCGGCTTCCTGTTTGCCGCGCTGCTGGCGGCGATAATGAGCACCATCTCCAGCCAGTTGCTGGTCGCCTCATCGTCGTTGACAGAGGATTTCTATCGGCTGTTCCTGCGCAAACAGGCTGGCGAAAAGGAGGCCGTGCTGGTCAGTCGCGTGAGCGTGCTGGTGGTCGGCGTCGTCGCCGCCGTCATCGCATGGGATCCCGGGTCCAGGATACTGGGCCTGGTCAGCCACGCCTGGGCGGGTTTCGGTGCCGCTTTCGGTCCGCTGATCGTGCTGGCCCTGACGTGGCGACGCATGACGGGGGCAGGAGCAGTCGCCGGGTTGATAGTCGGAGCGCTGACCGTGATGGCCTGGATCGCGCTGGGCTGGGACGCGAGTTTCATGGGCGGATCAGGCGTCTACGAGATCATTCCGGGCTTCGCTGCTGCGTGGGCCGCCATCTATTTCGTCAGCCTGGCTACCGCGGGCCAGAACGAATACCGGGCGGTACCGGCAGCGTAGGAAGGTCAACTGGGACACGCAAGATTTTCCAGCGGCAACCGGGACACCCACTATTTGGAACCGCAGGCTTGCGGAAACCATGGGTGTACCGGATGATCCATGTCCGGGATCATTCAAATCCCAACAATCCTGGGCTTTTGCCGCGGGGTGAGTCATGGTCAGAGCGACCAGATCGTTCCGATTTTCGCTTTCCCTGATCTCCATTCTCATCGTGTTTCCCGCGGTGCCGGCGTTTGGCGACATCTTCGTCTGCGCGGGTGACTCGATCCGCGTTTTCGCCGATGACGCGGGGCTGGGCTCGACGCCGATTCGGACGATCACCGGGCCGACTTCCGGCGTCGCCGAGTGTTACGCGATCGCGCTCGACAACTGGCACAACGAGCTTTGGGTCACCACCCAGACATCGATCCGTGCATTCGGGGCGAGGGCGACAGGCGATGCAGCACCGCTGCGCACGATCACCGGCTTTGGCTTCGCAAGCGGCATCGCCGTCGACGTCCAGGCGGATGAGGTGTTCGTCGGAACGGTCGCAGGTGTCGTTTCGGTCTATTCGCGCACCGACAACGGAAATCCCATGCCGCTGCGCTCCATCCAAGGCAACCTGACGACTCTCGATACCGTGGTCGGGCTATTCGTCGATCGGGTGAACGACGAACTCTATGCGGAGAACTACGGCGGCAGTGTCGTCGTCTTTGGACGGCTGGCTGACGGGAACGTGGCCCCCCTGCGACCTTTCGCGAACTTCCCGCATCCATTCGGCCTGGTTGTCGACGCGCACGGAAACGAAGTCTTTGTCGCAACCGGAGTCGGAACGATCAGGGTCTACGATCGAAACGGCAATGCACTGCGCACGATCGGCGGAAGCTCGACCCTTCTGACGCACTCGGCCGGACTCAGCCTGCTGCAGGACGGAACCATTCTCGCTGGAAACCAATACGGCTCCGGCACGACCCCCGACGCCATCTTCGGGTATCCGCGGACACAGAATGGAGACATTGCGCCCACCGTGCAGATCAATTTCGCCGCTCCATTGCAACGCGTTCTCTGGGGAATTGCTTCCACGCGAGCCTTCGAGTGCGGCGAAGGGCAAACGACGAGCTACTGTCTCTTTCGCTCCAGTTTCGAATAGGATCTGTCGCGGGCGGACGCGCAGGACGCGCGGAATGAACAACTGGGGCACGCAGAAAGCGGACAGATATTGAGACACCCACTATCCAGTCTTTCTTGCTTTCTTGGTCGCTGAACCATGGGTGTCCCGGATCATCCTCGCGCCACCTCCTAACCCGGAGGAAGGCCAGAACTTTCGCGTGTAGCCTGGCGAGGCTCGCCCTTGAACGCGAAAACGGCTACCTCGAGATTGCCGGTACGAACGAAGCACGGCCTTGGGGCCTGGCTTTGTAGCATCGAACAAACGGGACACCCCGAAAATTGCCCGGCATCACCCGACGGCAACGGCCGGTGACCGAGCGGAATCCTGGGTGTCCCGCTCCTACATCTTGGATGTCCCGCTCCTACATCCCGCCTCTACGCGCCGCAACCAGCGAGCGCCGGCCCCCCCCCAAGCACCACCCCGCATCGGACCGGCCCGACCATCCTTCCATATTGCGGAAGAATGATTGCCGAAAATGCCGGCTAGTGCGGCTGTTTGGAAGTATCTACGCTTTCTCCACCAGACCGAAGTCGATCTTGCGCTGGTCGAGACACGCAAGGCTTTTGCAACGCCGCTTCAGGCAAACAGCTGGCTCCAATTCCAGGGTTGCCAGTCACCGTTCCCGAACATCCGGTTCAACTCAATCCATTCAACAGGAGTATTCCCATGAACTATCTTCCGAAGTCTCTCAACGTGGCACTGTTGGGCGCCATTCTGTCCGTTGCCGCCGTGACCATGCCTGCGGCGTACGCTGCAGATGAGCACAACGTCTCGGTCGGCGCCACGATCGCTGGCCCCGGTCTCGCCGTCCACGGCTACGACGCGGTTTCATTCTTCAGCGGCAATCCGGCCATCGGCAGCGACAAATTCGCCGTTGCTCATGACGGAGCGACCTATCGTTTCGTCAGCCAGGCCAACCTGGATGCCTTCAACGCCAATCCGGGTCGATACGAGCCCGCGTTCGGCGGCTTTTGCGCCTACGGCGCGGCGCTGGGCAAGAAGTTCGACGGCGATCCGAAATACTGGCGCGTCGTGGACGGAAAGCTGTATCTCAACTTGAACGCCGACATCCAGGCGAAGTGGGCCGAGGACGTCCCCGGCAACCTCAAGACCGCCAACAGCAACTGGACCCGAATCAAGTCCACTCCGGTCGGCAAGCTCTGACATCAACGCCTGTGCAGCATTGCTGCATGCAAACCGGCAAAGGGCCGAGTCTGGCCGGCGCCGCTGGCATCAGCCGATGCCTGGATCAAGGCACATGGCAGCTTTGGAGAGCTGCCGATAAATCCGCACAGGGCATCTTCCTGATGACCGGTGCGGGATGCGCCGAGGGACGAAACGCATCATTCGGGGATAGCGGCTATGCATCCCCGGATGATGCGGCTCTCTTTGCCCAGGCAACTCTTGCGCGATGAAACTGCTCGACGCAGCGAGCCTTCAGGGGCAGGCCCTGCATCTTGCATCCATTTGCATTTCAAGACCCGAGCCACGCCTGGTCTCTGCTTCCACCCTCTTCCGCTTCTGCCCTCCTCCGCTTCTATCCCACCCAAACGCCGGAATCCCGCGGGGATGATCCCGTCCCCTGGCGCTCCACTGCGCAGCCGCGACACTTTTCACCCGGGTATTATTGACAGCTTATTTTAATCCGGGTAATAATGGCGCCTCCCCTGTCCTGGTGAGACCCCAATGGCTCCCGATTTGTCCCGTCAGTGCCGCGCTTTCGCGGGCACCCAGCAGATTGCCTCGGGCGTGCTGGTCGAAGTTGCGGCGCGCGCAAAGGCGTTTGTCGATGAAGATCCGCAGGCGCGCCTGCTGGTTTTCGATGACGAAACCGGCGCCACCATCGAACTGGACCTGCGCGGCAGTCCCGAGGACGCGCTTGCCAGGCTTGGCGCACCCGTCCCGAATCGTCCCGGCAACCGAAGCTTTCCGGGCAGGCCGGCAGAACCCGCCGGCACCGGAAAAGCTGCTGCGCCGCCCTCACGTGGACGTCCGCGACTCGGCGTCATCGGTCGCGAGGTGACCTTGCTGCCACGGCACTGGACCTGGCTCAACGAACAGCCCGGCGGTGCATCGGCGGCGCTGCGCAGGCTGGTTGAGGAAGCACGCCGAGGCAGCAGCGGCAAGGACAAGTCACGCGCGCTTCGCGAATACGCCTATCAATTCATCTCGACCATGGCGGGCGACCTGCCTGGTTTCGAGGAGGCAAGCCGCGCGTTGTTCGCCGGCAATGCGGAGGGCTTTGCCGAACACATTGCGCATTGGCCAACGGACGTGCGCGCCCAGGCGCAACGCATGGCGGCGCGCAGCTTCGCGACCACCGCCGGATAGGACATCCCCTCGAAGCTTCCCTTGCAGGCCAATCCGATGCGAAGCAACGCGCGGCAGCGAGAACTCCGCCAGCAACGCTTCGTCCCCTCAACCGACTGGAGCCATCAACCGATGAACACCCACCCCCGCTACCTGGAGCCGACGCAGGAATCAGGACGCGAATTCTTCATGCGCGGCCTGAGCGGAAGCGTCGTCATGCTCAACCTGCTTCGATTCCGCGAGGTGGCCGACTATGCGCAATCTCCCGAGTTGGCACCCGCCACCCCCATCAGTGGCGAACAGGCCTATCGCCGCTACATGGAACACACCGAACCGTTCCTGCGCCAGTCCGGCGGTGAAGTGCTTTTCTTTGGCAAGGGCGGCCCATTCCTGATCGGCCCACGCGAGGAACGCTGGGATGCCGTGATGCTGGTTCGCCAGGAAAGCGTCGCATCGTTCATGGCATTCGCCAGCAACCCGGACTATCTCGCCGGCATGGGCCACAGAGTGGCCGCGCTGGAAGACTCGCGCCTGCTGCCGATCGTCGAGGGACAGGTCTAGCGTTGCCTCCATGCACCAAATCGTGGGTGTCCCGGAAATCCCGTTTCGAACGGTCGACAATCGGGAGGCCCCGGACCTCCTGGCAGAAAATCGTGGGTTTCCTGGATCTCCGGGTGGCCTATCGCGGACCTATTCCCGGCCCGCCTCAAGCCGTTCGTCCTGAGCCTGTCGAAGGATGAACCCGCGTCGCGAGGCACTTGAGGCGGGCGTGCGCCCATGGTTTGCTCCAACGCGACCAGCACAAGCCAGGCCCGCCTCGAACGGACGACAACCGGGACGCCCCGGATCATGTCCAGGAGAGAATGCATCCTCGGAACCCGGGAGGTACAGGTGTCCACACTCACGATCGGCATCGCAGCGTGTTCATCGGAAGGGGCAGCGTTGTGCTACCGGACGATCTGTGCGCGGGCGCCTGCGATTCTCGGGGCCCATGCCCATCCGAATGTCGCTCTTTTCGGGCACTCCCTGAGCGACTACGTCTCCGCGCTCGATGCGGGCGACCTCGCGAAGGTCGCCGGGCTCATGGTCGATTCGGCGCACCGGCTGGCAGCGGCCGGAGCCGACTTCGTGATCTGCCCCGACAACACGATCCATTCGGCGATGCCGTGGGTCCGCGACGTGTCACCACTGCCGTGGCTGCACATAGCCGAGGTGGTTGCATCGGAGGCGCGAGGCCGCGGCGTCACCCGGGCGGCGCTGCTCGGCACGAAGTGGCTCGTCGACAGCGAGGTGTATCCGGATGTCCTGCGCCCACAGGGCATCGGTTTCCTGCGCCCGGAACCCGAGGAGCGAAACGAGATCAGCCGCATCATCATGGACGAGCTCGTCAACGACATTCAGCGCGCCGAGTCCATTCGCTACTTCGAAAACCTGATCGACACCATGATGGAGCGCGGCTGCGACGCGGTGATCCTGGGCTGCACCGAAATTCCGATCATCATCGGCCAAGATAACTCGTCATTGCCGACTCTCGATTCCACGCGACTGCTCGCAGATGCCGCACTTCGCCATGCCATGGCGCGCTGACGGATCTTGGAAACCCATGGCGACAACGACAACGGGAAGACAACCGGTACACGCGGGACGTGCTGCCGATCGGCGACCGCGGTCGGCAATCGGGACAGGCGGAATCAAGCCCGCATCAACCTTCGGCAACAGCAGGCCGATGGATAGAGCGCCCGTCGATCAAGCTTCCTGATCCGTCGCGAGCAGAAACGAGTCGATTCTAGCAAGCCAAGTTCGCGGGGTTCCTGCCTGGCCAGCCATTGGTCGGTTATACGCCGCAGGGACGACGAGAGATTGCGGCGGAGGATCAGGCGTGCCTTTGTATCCGGAGGAACCGTGGGTATCCCGGACCTGACCAAGATACAGGGCGACGGCACGGCAGACGCGAAAGAGTGCGGAAAATGGGGCCCCGAAGTTGTGGCCGACTTGGGCCACCCCTGCGAAAGAGTGGAGTCATACCCTGGGTATTGCCTCAATGACTATTCCCATTTATGGCTGTAGTTTTATTTCTCGCCATTACCACTTTGGTCTTTGATTCAAGCGCTCGGAATCGCCGAGCCGATCGGCGTATGCTTGATACTGTTTTCCGGCAAATGAAGAGGGAGGGAATCGAATGAATATCCAACGTTCACTCTTTTGCGCATTGGCCATGGGCACACTGAGTCTGGCATCAGCATCCCATGCGGCCGACGATTCAGCGCCCGCGGCTTCCCAGAGGCTTGGCTCGGAACACGTAGCCGCGCAAGATGCATGTCTTGCGGCAGTTGCCAAGTCCGCCAATGTTGATATCGCAAGACTCAATATCATTGCAGTGCAATCTGTCGGCGGCATATCGGTCTCGATCAGGGCTCCTGGCGCCAAGAAACCATGGACCTGCGTGTCAGACGAGCATGGCAACGTGCAAAGCACTTCGGAAGGCAAGCCCTAGGCAGCCTCCGACGTCAATTGGGGCCCCCAGGATCAGGCCCGACAACACCTGTTCGACGGTAAAGCCCCATGGCGACCACCATTGTTGGTCGAACAACCGGGATCGCCCGACGGTCACGGGATCAAGCCTGTCCAGCCTCTTCTCCCGGTTTTTGCACGTGCAGCCAGCGGCGCAGACAGGCGGGTTGACAAACTAGACCGACCGGTCTATTACTACGCCCATGACGCACGCAACCAAACACCAGCTGATGGCGCAGGGCATCGAAATGCTGCTGCGTTCCGGCTACAACGACCTGGGTATCTCGGCACTGCTCGAGGCGACCAACACCCCAAAGGGTTCGTTCTACCACCACTTCCGCTCCAAGCAGGACTACGCCCTGCAGGTCATCGACCTGTACATGGAGGACGTGCACGCCGGACTGGACGCCTGCCTCGGCGACAGCACCCGGCCGCCACTCGAGCGGGTCCGCAACTTCTTCGAAGCCAGCGAAGAAAAGTACCGGACCCAGGGCTACATGGGCTGCCTGCTCGGTGGGCTGGGTCAGGAGTTGTCCGGCATCAACGAAGTCTTCCGTGACAAGGTCGAAAAGTGCCTGGAGCAGATTGCTGACCGACTGGCCGCTTGCCTCGAGGAAGCGAAACGGAACGGCGAGCTATCACCAGACGCAAACCCGCAAAAGCTCGCCGAGCTGCTCGTCAACTGCTGGGAAGGCGCGGCTCTGCGCACGCGCCTGAGACGCGATCCAACGCCTCTGCGGGAAATGCTCGATTTCTATTTCTCCGCCGCCGGGGGATCGCCAGCATGACGTGGCCTCTTCACACCCGGTTTTGTCCTGGCCGGCGCGACCGCATGCGCGGTCCACCCCGGTAGCCGATTTTTTCCGTAGCACACACAAGAGGAGTTGCCACGATGCGAATCCAGAAGAATGAAGTGCCCGTACGAATCAATGTCCCGGGCGCCATTGCGCGCCAGCAAACGGAATTCGGTGATGCCTCCGGCTACGGAACCATCAGCGGCGAGTATTTTTCGCTCGGAGCGGGCACGGATATCGCGCCCCTGCTCCAGGGATTGAAGGGCGACCTCTGCCAGGCGCCCCATTGGGGCTACATGCTGCAGGGAAAGCTGGCCGTGACCTATGCCGACGGCGAACGCGAACTGGTCAGCGGTGGCGACCTGTTCTACTGGCGCCCCGGGCATACGGTGAAAGTCGACGAGGACTCTGAAGTCATCCTGTTCAGCCCGCAGCACGAACACAGCCATGTGATCGACCACATGCTGGGCAAGATGGGTGGCTGAGCGTTGGAAGGGGCCGGCACTGCCGGCCCTTTTCACATCGATCCATGCGCACCCGCCTTCGCACCGATCCGACCAACGATCTGGTGCAGCGGCCTTCCCCGAATCGACCGCTGCGGGCATTTCCCCGGACCAATCGGGACAATCTGGACATCCGGAAAATAGCCAACATCAACCGCCGGAAATGGTTGATCGCTGGATCAGGCGCCCGTCGACCAAACTGCCTGACCTGCGGCGAGTGGAAGCGAATCGATTCAAACAAGCCAGCGTCGCCGCGTCCCCGCCTGACCAGCCTTTCGGCTGTTGAAAGCCGCATGGACCACGAGAAGCGAACGAGGCAGTGGCGGTCGAAGGTCGGGCATGGTTTTGCATCCATGCAGGGAATCCTGGGCGTCCTCCTTCCATCGTTCCCGGGGTCGACAAGAAGGCTGCCGGCAGTGGTCATGGCGACCGCGTGACGGCAGCGCCGCACGCTGTCTGCAGGAAAATTCCTGTTCGTGGCATGGAAAATCGCCGGTTTCGCGCATGCCGGCTTGACCTTCAGTAATTCGACTTTGGCGTCCACCTTCGGGCCTTGTCCCTGGCGGCTGCGCGTTGAACCGGGGTTAGCTGCGATCCGAATTCATCGCGCTGCTCGGCCATTCCGTTATCGCCGTTGGCGCTCGCCAGCAACATCCAGAAATACGCCTGTTGATCATCCTTGGAGACACCGTCACCGAAGTGGTGCATGAGGCCGAGACTGGACTGGGCATGGGTATCGCCCTGTTCTGCGGCCAAGCGGAACCAGGCCGCCGCTTGTTCATCGTCCTTGGCCACGCCTTCACCCAGGGCGTACGCGACACCGACGTAGAACTGGGCAACCATATGGCCCAACTCGGCGGCCTTGCGGAACCAGGTCACCGCTTGTTTCGCGTCTTGGGGCACACCCGTGCCGAAATAGTACTTGCCTCCAAGTTTGAACTGGGCATCGGTGTCGCCCTGCTCGGCGGCCTTGACGAACCAGTTGATCGCTAGTTCGTCATTCCTGGGCACACCCAAACCCAGCTCGTACATGCCGCCGAGTCTGGCCTGGGCTTCGGCGCTACCTTGCAGGGCGGCCTTGCGAAACCAGGTCACTGCTTGCTCATCATCCCTGGGCACACCCTGGCCAGCGTGGTAAATGTCACCGAGCCGGGTCTGGGCCCGTGCATAACCCTGCCCGGCCGCCTTTCGATACCAGGCCATCGCCTGCGAAATGTCCCTGGCCACGCCCTGGCCTTCCTCGTACCGTTGACCAAGGTTGAACTGGGCGAAGGCGCTGCCCTTCTCGGCAGCATCGCGGTCCGGACCCGCCTCCTGCCCCGGTTCCATGGGGGCCACTTCGACTGCTGTCTGCAGATCTCCGCGATCAGCCCAAAGGCCGCGAATATAGCCACCGGCGCCCATTGATATCACCGCGCCGACCGCAACTCCCCAAACCCAAAGCTTCGTGCGGCTGGCGACCTCGCCGGCCCCCCTTGTGGGCTCCGTTCCGGCGCGAGGCAAGGACGAATTGCGTTTTTTTACTGCCCCTGCCGATGCAGACACCAACAGTTCCGACGGCGTCGCCTCCGTTAGGGCACGATCGCCCGGGAACTCCCCGCTCGCGGGTCCGGCCAAACCATTCCTCAATTCAAGAATGAATTCCCTCGCTGTTGGCCACCGGTCCCGCGGGTCCTTGGCCAACGCCCGCAAGATCACCAGCCGTGCACGCTCCGGCAAGAGGTTCAACGGCTCCAGGGGTATCGGTTCCTGGACATGCTTGAACATGATGGCGTAGGGGGTGTCGCCATCGAATGGCAGGATGCCGGTCAACCAGCGAAAAGCCATGACGCCGAGCGCATAGATGTCGGCGGCCGCCCCGACCTCCTCTCCCTTGGCCTGCTCAGGCGCCATGTAGGCCGGCGTGCCAAGCACGGCTCCGGTCCGGGTCAGTGCCGTCCCGACGCCTTCCATGATTCGCGCAATGCCGAAGTCCGCCAGATAGAGCTCGCCACGCTCACCCACCAGGACGTTCTGCGGCTTCAGATCACGATGTATGACACCGTGGGAATGCGCATAGTCAAGCGCATCGGCAATCTTCGAGAAATACGCCAACCCCTCGGCATGGGTCAGTGACGAGTCTTCGATGCGCTCGCCAAAATGGCCGCCTCGCACCAGGCGCAGCGACATCCAGGGAAGCGCATCGTCGATGCCAAAGACATAAACCGGGACGATATGTGGATGTTCGAGCCTCGCTATCAGCTTCGCTTCACGCTCGAATCGCTCGCCGAACCCGGGCTGCTCAAGGAGCTCGTGCGGCAGCACCTTCAGTGCCACCTGGCGATCCAGCGCCACCTCGTAGGCCAGATAGACGCTTGCCATCCCGCCTCGTCCGAGTTTGGACTGGATCGTAAAGGGTCCAAAGCGCTGGCCTTCGACTATGCTCATCCTGGCTGGTTCCTCGCTTCGGGGCTCAGCCGAGATTCGCGCAACATCCTATTACGTGATCCGAATCGCCCCGCTTATCGTCAGATTGAAAGACAACGGTTGAACGAACTGTCGAGCAGGTTCATCGCTCGAAGAGTCGCCTCGAAATACGCCATGCCACCGCGGCTGTTGATCAGGCCCTTGAAGAAGACTTCGGCACCCTCAGGCGTGCTGCCGACAATGGCCAGCTGATCCTCGGAGGCCGTGCGTAATCCGGCTCTTGTCCGCACAGGCAGGCTGCCGCGAACGATGCATTGGAGATCTGCAATCAGGCGCTTCCAATACCGCTGGCTGATTCCAGAATACGAATCCCGTCTTGAGTTGCCCGGGTCGCGTCCCGTGAATCCGGTGACGGACGGCGTACTCATCTCCCGGCCCCAAGGCGCGCTTCCGGCAGAGCCGGTGCCTGCTTGTTCGCGGCGCCATGGCCGCCATCCAGGACGTTTCAAAGCGATCGATGATCTTGCACATCGCCAGCCTGTCCAGCCCAATCCCAGGAGAAATCCGGCGCTGGTTGGGCGTGCACTCATACGCCCTGCCGAACTGGCGCTTGCGCTTGTGTTGCTGGGTCGGATTGCTCCGGCGTGCGTCTTCATTGCCCATGGCAAGTAAGACCGCGGACATCGGCGGCAGTTCCTACCGTGCATGGGCCTGAACCGGAAGCCGGCGACGGGATGCGAACAACCAGGCAACAACCGGGACATCCAGGAAACGAAACATCAACGTCCGGCAGAACCAGCGGGGAAACACTAACAACCGGGAAACAACAGGGATACCCGGAAATCCAACCGCAAGGATGGAAACTAATGAACGCTTATACTATTGAATCTTGAGTCCATGCAGGCTTCAAGGCCTGGCCCCACTTCGCCGGCGCGGAGCGGGCCGAAGATCAGCGCCGGCCCGGCAGCGATGCCGGCGCTCGGGTGGCCTCCCGGCCGGACAAGGCCCAGACGACCTCCAGGAATGTTCCGCGCGCCATGCGCGAATCCCGGCGGTCGCGGGTGTTTGCGTGGGCATCCCAGGCAAACACCCTCGACAACTTACTGGGCGGCGTCCTTGAGCTTCTTCAGCGGACGCACCTTGACCTTCACGCTTGCCGGCTTGGCTGCGAACATCTGCTCCAGGCCGGTGAATGGATTGATGCCCTTGCGCTTCGGCTTGGCCGGCACCTTCACGGCGTTGATCTTGAACAGGCCCGGGAGGGTGAAACTACCCGCGCCCTTCTTGTGCACGGCGCCAAGCACCGCGCTTTCGAGTGCCGCGAGCACAGCCCTGACGTGCTTCGCCTCTACGCTGGCCTGTTCGGCCAGGTGTGCGATCAGCGATGATTTCCCGAAAGCCTCCTTGATCGGCTTGATGGCGGGCGCTGCTTTCGGGGCAGCCTTTACCTTCTTGGTTTTCTTGGCAGTGGATTTGGTAGCCATAATCTCTGGTCTCGTGGAATGCACCGCTCCTCATGAAGCGATGGCCGTTGGGCCCTCCAAATCTATGCGTTTCCGGCGCTTTTCGCCACTTTCGCAGGAATCTGGCCAGAGCGAGCCCAGTGAGTGACATGGCATTCAGGGCGCAACGTCACCCGAGCATCCGGCAATCGGGCGGACTTTTGCACCCGCATGATCAAGGTCTTGCCCGGCTCTTCGTTCATGGCCTCGTGAGTGGATTGTTCGAACCAGATCAACTGCTTCTGCGGCGCCTTCACGGTCCTGAGCGATTCTGCGGCCAGCCCGGTGGACACCTTGCAATCATGACGCCCCGGGAACAGGAACAAGGGAGTCTTGCGGGTGCGAACCGTCTTCATGTCCAGGATCAGCACGCCGGCCAGCAGGTGCTCCATCGAGAATTCGTTGCCCTTCCAGGTTCCGGCTGGATCAAGGTCGGAATACTCACGGCATCGGGATCAGGGCCAGTCCTTCGTGAGAGCCGCGCCTACCAGTCCAGGTCGTCAGGCACCTTGAACTGCGCGTAGTAGGCATCGTCTTCCGCATTTCCGACGGAGGGCCCGGCGCCGGTTTCCTGGCCGTGGTCGAGCACGATCAGGCTGGCGTCGCGTTCGCGCACCTTGTCGCCAGCGGCACGCGGCAGCAATTCGTAGCGATCACCCAGGCGGGCGATCACCAGTGCACCGGACGACAGCATCTTGCGCTGGTCTTCGTTGACAAGCAGGGTGCGGATGGCGCCGGCGGCGGTGAAGCGATATTCGATCTCTCCCGCACGCGGCACTTTCTTGTCTTCGATGATCTGACGAGCCTGTGCACCCAGTTCGCTGATCCGGCGCCGGGCTTTGTGTTCTGCCTCCAGCGCGCGGTCGCGCTCGGCCTTTTCGGCCCGCGCCCGCTCCGCTTCGAGCTGGATTTCGCTGAGTTCCGACGGCCCTTTGCCATGCCGGGCCTTGTTCTGCTCGCGTGCCACTTCGGCAACCCTGGATTTCTTGACCAGGCCCGCCTTGAGCAGCTGTTCCTGGAGCGGATTTGCCTTCGCCATGTCCCGGTTTCTTGTTCAGGTATTCCGGTCCATCATACCTGCCGTCTACTGCGCTTACCTGCCCTTTTGCCAATGCAACCTTTCAAATACCTCGCCGGATACCCGCCGCACGTGCTGGCGAAAGTGCAGGCATTGATCGGCGAAGGCCGGCTCGGCTCGGCGCTGGACGAGAAGTACGGCCAGCCGCACGCCGTGCGCACCGACGGCCAACTGTACGACTACGTGCAGGCGCTGAAGGACCGCCATCTGCGCCAGTCGGTGCCGCTGGGCAAGGTGATTTATGACAGCAAGCTGCAGGTCATGAAGCACGCGCTCGGCACCCACAGCGCCATCTCACGCGTGCAGGGCGCCAGGCTCAAGGCCAGCCGCGAGATTCGCATCGCAACCGTGTTCCGCGATGCGCCCGCCGAGTTCCTGAAGATGATCGTGGTGCACGAACTGGCGCACCTGAAGGAAGCCGAGCACGACAAATCCTTTTACCGGCTGTGCACGCACATGGAAGCGGACTATCACCAGTTGGAGTTCGACTTGCGCCTTTATCTGACGCATCTGGATGCGTGCCAGCGCTAGAAGAAAATGCGTTTGTTACCGCGGGACATTGGCGCAGCGCATTGGAAGTCGGTTGGCATGCGTCGCTGCCGAACCAGGATTTCGCGGCCCGATTCAGGCCTTGCGCCAGACCAGCCATGCCGACAGCACCACGGCCAGGACCATCGTGCCGATGTGGAAGCTGGTCAGGTCGGCCCAGGCCACCGCGCCGGCCATGTCCGGGCCGATCGTGGTCAGCGTCGAGCGCATCGGGATGCCGAGGAACGAGGCGACCTTGGCGGCGGCGAGAAGATAACCGGCATAGACGCAGGCGACGATCGTGCTGATGGCGGCTATCACGGCCCCGCTCGGTGTTCGCCCGAAGCCCTGGCGTCGCAGGATCCAGGCGATGAAGGCGCCGACCGCCAGCGAGATTCCGATCAGGTCGAAGCGCAGGTAGAGCTGCAGGACGCACCAGACCGCGCCGGCAGCCAGGGCGCACATCAGCCCGGTTGCGATTCCGATCGCGTAGCTCCCCCGCGACTTGCGCGCCAGGTCAGCGGACATCGTTTCGCGCGTCGGTCGGGCGAATCCGGAATCGGCTCATCAGGGGCAAGCACTCCAGGCAGGGACCGCGATGATACCTATCGTGGATGACCGGCGTAACCGCCAGAAGTCGCGGGGAGGCGGCCAGCGCAGGTCTGGCCCCGGATCTGTCCGGCTCAATGGGCAAAAGCACCACCCTCATCCCCCTTCGGGACCTTCTCCCGCCAGCGGGAGAAGGAAAGAACGAAGATGCGCAGGGTAGTCGGGCGGGGCATGACGCGCACGACCGAGAAGCAAGAGCACCACCCTCATCCCCCTGCGGGACCTTCTCCCGCCAGCGGGAGAAGGAAAGAACGAAGATGCGCAGGGTGGTCGGGCGGAGCATGACGCGCACGACCGAGAAGCAAGAGCACCACCCTCATCCCCCTGCGGGACCTTCTCCCGCCAGCGGGAGAAGGAAAAAGCAGTGCGCGAGGAGCGGTGCGAATGCCCGCACGGTCGACTGCTTCTCCCGCCAGCGGGAGAGGTACTCCTTCGTGAAACCTGGCGCGGGAATTCCAGTTCTGGCGGGATGAGGACTTCGTGGAAATCCTTCTCCCGCTGGCGGGAGAAGGTGGCGCGAAGCGTCGGATGAGGGTGGGCCGTCGAAGCGGAAATGCGAGAGCAGAAAATCAGAAGCACCACCCTCATCCCCCTGCGGGACCTTCTCCCGCCAGCGGGAGAAGGAAAAAGCAGTGCGCGAGGAGCAGGTCAAACAGCGAGAAGGCGTTCGACCGAGGCCGGCACGGGTACGCCGGGCGCTGCGTCGTCGGCGGCGATGGGCGCAGCGAAGCGCTGGCTGATCGGCACCACGCCGGACCAGATCGGCAGGTCCCTGTCGGCCGGGTCGTCCTTGGGCCCACCGTCGCGAATCTTGGCGCTGGCGTCCTCGATGGTGAATCGCAACAGGGCCGTGGCGGCGAGTTCGTTCTTGTCCGCCGCGCGCGATTCGGCGGCGCGACCGGGGATCAACGCGTCGACGAAGCGCGCGAAGATGGCCGCCTTTTCTTCCGGGTCGACGACCGGCGCGGCCTTGCCGAAGGCGACCACCGAGCGGTAGTTCATCGAATGATGGAAGTGCGAGCGCGCGAGGACCAGGCCATCGACGTGGGTCACGCACAGGCAGGTATCGATGCCGCTTCCGACTGCCTTGAGCAGCCGGCTGGCGATCGAACCGTGCAGGTAGACGAACTCGCCGTCGCGCGCGTAGAGCATCGGGATGACGAAGGGCTGGCCCGACGGATCGGCGAACGAGACGTGGGCGATCCAGCCGGCATCGAGAATGGCGTGGATGGTTGGCTGGTCGTAGCGGCCGCGCTGGGCGACGCGCCGGACCTGGTTGCGAGCGTGCTGGCGCATGCGGGTGGCCTCGTGGGTGGACTTGACGGCGCCAGCATGGCAGCGGAAATTGGCCCCTTGGAGTGCCACCGTCAGGCATTTGAGTAGGACCAATCATGTACATGGAACTCGATGGCCAGGGTCCGCGCTACGCGCAACTGATCCGCGCCCTGAAGTCGGCCATCCTCGAGGCGCGCCTCGGACCCGGCTCGCGCGTGCCGGCCAGCCGCAGCCTGGCCAATGAACTTGGCATATCGCGCAATACCGTGCTCGCCGCGTACGACCAGTTGCAGGCCGAAGGCTTCCTGCATGGCCGGGTCGGCTCCGGCAGCTACGTCGCCGACATCGGCAACCGCACGCCGGCGCCCGCGCGCAGCGGCGGCGACGCCCCGGTGGCGCCACTGTCGGCCTTTGCGCGTCGCGCGCTGACGGTCAGCGACGGCGCCCTGGTACCGGGGCGCCAGCACAAGGACCTGCGCTACAACCTGCAATACGGCCTGCCGCTGACCAATCCCGCCCTGGCCAGTGCCTGGCGGCGCGAAGTGAATCGCGCCATGGAGCGCGTCGAGTTCGACTATCCCGATACGCAAGGCCTGCCGGCGCTGCGCGAGCAGATCTGCGACTACCTCGCGCGTCGCCGCGGGGTGACCGCATCGCCCGCGGACGTGCTCGTCATCTCGGGTACCCAGCAGGCTTTCGCGCTGGCTTCGCGCGTGCTGCTCGACGAGGGCGACACCGTGGTGCTGGAGGATCCCCACTACCGCGGCGCGCGGCAGATCTTCGCGGCCTATGGCGCGCGCGTGCGCGGCGTGCGCGTCGACGGCGAAGGACTGGTTCCGGCCGCGCTGCCTGCGCGGGCGCGCCTGGCCGTGGTCACGCCTTCGCACCAGTTCCCGACCGGCGCATTGCTGCCGCTGGCCCGTCGCGTCGAATTGATCGAGTGGGCCGCCGCACGGCAAAGCTGGGTGATCGAGGACGACTACGACGGCGAATTCCGCTTCGGCGGGCGTCCGCTGGCCGCGCTGAAGTCGCTCGATCGCGATGGCCGCGTGATCTACATCGGCAGCTATTCAAAAACCCTGTTCCCCGCGCTGCGACTCGGCTACATGGTGCTGCCGGGCTCCCTGCACGAGGCCTTCCGCGCGGCGAAGTGGCTCGAGGATCGCGGCAGCAACACGCTTGAGCAGGCAGCACTGGCGCACTTCATGTCCAGCGGCGGATTCGAGCGGCATCTGCGGCGCGCCGCGCAAAGCCTGCGGGCGCGACGCAGCGCCATGCTGGCCGGGTTGGCCCGACATGCCGGCGAGGCTTTCGAGGTGGTCGATTCCAATGCCGGCATGCACCTGACCGCATGGCTGCGGTCCGGCAGCCATGCCGACTGCGAACGGCTGGCCGCACATGCCCGCGAACGCGGCCTGGGCCTGTACACCGTGGCGCCCTATTCGTTCCGCAGTTCGGCACGACCCGGACTCCTGCTCGGTTATGCGGGGCTTCCGCCAGCGGACATCGAGGCCGCCCTGCGCCTGCTCGGCCGGTGCCTGCGCGAGACCGGCCTGCTCGCTTGAACGTGGCGGCAATGCCCTGATATTCCTGCATACGGGGAGCCGAGGCCCCATAATGTGCGACTCCAGACCCAACGAATTGTGGAATTCGTCCCCCGATGAGTGGATACAGCTCGACTTCCGAACCGGTGCGCTTCGAACGCGACTGCCCGGCCGTCATGGTGCCGCAGGGCGAGTCCGTCACCCTGCCCGCCGGCCAGGCCGGCTACATCACACAGGCGCTCGGCGGCAGCTTCACCGTGTTCGTCGACGGCAACCTGTTCCGCATCGCGGGCAGCGATGCCGACGCGATCGGCAAGCCGGTGCCGGCGCCGCTCGAATTGCCGCCGGATGCCGCCGACGAGGACGTCGAGAAGCTGGTCTGGTCGCAGCTACGCACCTGCTTCGATCCGGAAATCCCGATCGACATCGTCGAACTCGGCCTGGTCTACGACTGCAACATCGAACATACCGAAGACGGCCAGCGCAAGGTCAACGTGCGCATGACCCTGACCGCGCCCGGCTGCGGCATGGGCGAAATCCTCGTCGAAGACGTGCGCAGCAAGCTCGAAATGATCCCGACCATCAGCGAAGCCGATGTCGACCTGGTGTTCGACCCGCCGTGGAACCACAGCATGATGTCGGACGCGGCCAAGCTTGAAACAGGGATGTTCTAGGCGAAGCACCGCGATCGGGGCAAGCGGCTTTAGCGGCGATGCCTTTCGTTTTCCTGTAGGAGAGGCATTCATGCCCGATGCCTTGACCAGCCGTTCGGCTGTTGAAAGCCGTCACGTGATCGAAGAGCATCGCGGCTGAAGCCACCTCCTACGACGAAGCGTAGACGCGCGGCCCTCCATGGAAGCCCGCGGCACAATTCGCGCGCTCTTCGCAGGAAGGGCATTCATGCCCGATGCCTTGACCAGTCGTTCGGCTGTTGAAAGCCGTCACGTGATCGAAGAGCATCGCGGCTGAAGCCGCCTCCTACGACGAAGCGTAGACGCGCGGCCCTCCATGGAAGCCCGCGGCACAATTCGCGCGCTCTTCGCAGGAAGGGCATTCATGCCCGATGCCTTGACCAGCCGTTCGGCTGTTGAAAGCCGTCACGTGATCGAAGAGCATCGCGGCTGAAGCCGCCTCCTACGACGAAGCGTAGACGCGCGGCCCTCCATGGAAGCCCGCGGCACAATTCGCGCGCTCTTCGCAGGAAGGGCATTCATGCCCGATGCCTTGACCAGCCGTTCGGCTGTTGAAAGCCGTCACGTGATCGAAGAGCATCGCGGCTGAAGCCGCCTCCTACGACGAAGCGTAGACGCGCGGCCCTCCATGGAAGCCCGCGGCACAATTCGCGCGCTCTTCGCAGGAAGGGCATTCATGCCCGATGCCTTGACCAGCCGTTCGGCTGTTGAAAGCCGTCACGTGATCGAAGAGCATCGGGCATGAATGCCCTTCCTACAGAAGAGCCAGGGCATCGGGCATAAATGCCTCTCCTACAGGAAAGCGAAAGGCATCGCGGCTGGGGCGGACTGGCGCTTCGCTCTATTCCGCAGCGGGCGTCGCATCCCCGCCGTCGGCGCTGCCAGTGTCGGCGGACGCCCCATTGGCAGCGGCGTCGACATCACCTTCTTCGTCGACACCGTCATCCTCGATCGCTTCGAGACGGACGAGGCCGACCAGCTTTTCGTCGTCGGGCAGGCGGATCAGGGTGACGCCCTGCGTATTGCGCCCCACCTTGGCGACTTCCGCGGCGCGCGTGCGCACCAGGGTGCCCTGGTTGGAGATCAGCATCAGCTCGTGTTCCTCGCTGATCTGCACGGCGCCGACCAGCTCGCCGTTGCGCTCCGAGCACTTGATGCCGATCACGCCCTGGTTGCCGCGGCCCTTGCGCGGATATTCGGCGAGCTCGGTGCGCTTGCCGTAGCCGCGCTCGGTGGCGGTGAGGATGTCGCCATCGCCGTCGCGCACGATCAGGCTGACCACGCGCTCGCCCTTGGCCAGGCGGATGCCGCGCACGCCGGTGGCGGTGCGGCCGGTCGAACGCACCGTGTTTTCGTCGAAGCGCACGGTCTTGCCGTTCGACGCGAACAACATGATGTCGCTCTCGCCGTCGGTCATCTGCACGTCGACCAGCGCGTCGTCCTCGGCCAGACCGATCGCGATCTTGCCCTTCTGCAACTGGTAGGCGTATTCGGTCAGCGGGGTCTTCTTGACGGTGCCGTTGGCCGTGGCGAAAAACACGAAACGATCTTCGGAATATTCGTGGACCGGCAGGATCGCCTGGACCTTTTCGCCTTCCTGCAGCGGCAGCAGGTTGACGATCGGCTTGCCGCGCGCGTTGGGTCCGGCGTCGGGCATCTGGTAGACCTTGAGCCAGTAGACGCGCCCGGTGCTGGTGAAAGTCAGCAGGGTGTCGTGGGTGTTGGCGATCCACAGGCGCTCGACGAAATCCTCGTCCTTCAGCGCCGAAGCCGAACGGCCCTTGCCGCCGCGCTTCTGCGCGCGATAGATGCTGGCCGGCTGGCGCTTGGCGTAGCCGGTATGCGAAAGCGTGACGACGACATCTTCAGGCTCGATCAGGTCGAGCATGTCGAGGTCGTCCTGGTTGATCTGGATGACCGTGCGTCGCGCGTCGCCGTATTCTTCCTTGAGCGAGACCAGTTCCTCGCGGATCACGGCGAGCAGGCGCACGGGATCTTCAAGGATCTCGATCAGGGCGACGATCGTCTTCAGCAGTTCCTTGTATTCGTCGGTGAGCTTTTCCTGCTCGAGCCCGGTCAGGCGGCTCAGGCGCATTTCGAGGATCTGCTGGGCCTGCGCCTCGGAAAGCTGGTAGCCGCTTTCGCCGAGGCCGACACCGGGATCGAGTTTCTCGGGCTTGGAGACATCGGCCCCCGAGGCTGACAACAATGCACGCACCAGGCCCGGCTCCCAATGCCTGGCGAGCATGCGCTGCTTGGCTTCGTCGCTCGATTCCGACGTCTTGATCAGCTCGATCATCTCGTCGATGTTGGCCAGGGCGACGGTCAGGCCTTCGAGGATGTGCGCGCGATCGCGCGCCTTGCGCAGGTCGAAGATCGCACGCCGTGTGACCACTTCGCGGCGGTGGCGGATGAAGGCGTCGAGGATTTCGCGCAAGCCCAGCGTGCGCGGCTGGCCGTCGACCAGGGCGACCATGTTGATGCCGAAGGTCACCTGCAACTGGGTCTGCTGGTAGAGGTTGTTGAGCAGGACGTCGCCCATCGCGTCCTTGCGCACTTCGATGACCACGCGCATGCCGTCCTTGTCGGACTCGTCGCGAAGTTCGGAGATGCCCTCGATCTTCTTTTCCTTGACCAGCTCGGCGATCTTCTCGATCAGGCGCGCCTTGTTGACCTGGTAGGGCAGCTCGCTGACGATGATCGTCTCGCGGCCATTGGCTTCGACTTCGATGTCGGCCTTGGCGCGAACGAGGATGCGTCCGCGGCCGGTGCGGTAGGCCTCGACGATGCCCGCCGAGCCGTTGATGATGCCGGCGGTCGGGAAATCCGGGCCCGGCACGATGCGCATCAGGTCCTCGAATTCGAGGTTCGGATCATCGATGAGCGCAATACAGGCGCCGAGGACTTCGGTCAGGTTGTGCGGCGGCACGTTGGTCGCCATGCCGACCGCGATACCGGCGGAGCCATTGACCAGCAGGTTGGGAATTCGCGCCGGCAGGACGCTCGGCTCGAGTTCCTTTTCGTCGTAGTTGGGCTGGAAATCGACGGTTTCCTTGTCGATGTCGGCGAGCAGTTCGGAGCTCAGCCGGTGCAGGCGGCATTCCGTGTAGCGCATCGCCGCGGCGCTGTCGCCATCGACCGATCCGAAGTTGCCCTGGCCGTCGACGAGCATGTAGCGCATCGAGAAGTTCTGCGCCATGCGCACGAGTGCGTCATAGATCGAGGAATCGCCATGCGGGTGGTACTTGCCCATGACGTCGCCGACGACGCGCGCGCACTTCACGTAGGGCCGGTTCCAGACCGTGCTCGACTCCTGCATCGCGTAGAGAATGCGCCGGTGCACGGGCTTGAGGCCGTCGCGCACATCGGGCAGGGCGCGGCCGACGATGACGCTCATCGCGTAGTCGAGGTAGCTCTGCCGGACTTCGTCTTCGATATTGACGCGTATGACTTCTTTGGCGAACTCAGCCATTGAGTATTTTTTCCATACAAATCAGGATATTGCGATTCAGTGCCGACTCGCGCGCAGGCGCCGGAAACGGGCCGGCACAAGCCCGGAATTATAGCATATGCGCCCCTCCCCAGGGCGTGTCCGGGCGCTGCAATGCCGGTTCCGGCGGCACGCCGGAAACGAGCCGGAGCGGATCCTGCTGGTGGGGCTTCGCGGCCTGCCCGCAAAGTCGCTACCATCGCTGGCTGATTGGGGTCCGGAGTGGACCTTCCAACTGGAGCAGGCATGATGCCGGGCACCCCCCCCGAAACAGCGGACAGCGAAGCGTCAGACACGTGGTGCGCGCGCCGGGGGCTCGCGTCGGCAAGCGAACTGCCCTGCCGCCGGCGGGTCCAGCGATGACGCGCGGGATGAAAGTATCGCCTGGGCGCGCGATCATCGCGCTCCTGATCGCCGGCCTTGTCGCGATCAAGGCACTGTCGCTGCTGCTCGATCCGACCGTACGCCTGTTCATGGGCGACTCGGCCAGCTACCTGCACTCGGCGTATGCCGACTGGATCCCGCAGGACCGCTCCTACACCTACCCGCTGTTCATCCGCCTCGTCGCCGTGCCGTTCCAGTCGCTGACGCCGCTGCTGCTGGCGCAGTCCTTCCTCGGCATCTGCACGGCGTTGCTGCTGTTCCGCATGCTGCAACGCGCCTTCGGCGTCGACGACCGCATTGCCGCGACGGCGGCCCTGGTGTTCACGCTCGGTCCGGAACAGTTGCTCTACGAGCGCATGGTCATGGCCGAGGCGATCGGCCTGTTCGCCCTCGCGTCCATGCTGGCTTGCGGCCTGGAGTACCTGCGCAAGGGCAATGTCGCCTGGCTTGCCGGCATGGTGCTGGCCGGCTGCCTGGCCATCAGCTATCGCCTGAGCCTGCTTCCGGTCGTGCTTGGATTCGCCCTGCTGCCGCCACTGGTCCGCGCCTGTGCGCAACGGCCGTGGTCGTGGCGTCGGCACGGCGTGACCCTCGGCCATCTCGCACTCGCGGCGGTCATGACGGTCGCGGCGCATTCGGCCTACAAGTCGTGGAACGGCTACCTGAGCGACTCCAAGCCCGGCTACGCCGCCAACGCCGGCATGCTGCGGCTCGGCCTCGTCCTGCCCCTGGTCGAGGCCGAGGACCTCGATGGCGTCGGACTGCCGCCGGATTTCCTGGCCAGCCTGCCACCGGGCTGGAACGACCCCGATGCGCGCGAGGCCGCGTTGTGGGCCGAAGACGGCATGATCGCCCGCATGCGCGAAGAACTTGGCGACGAAGGCATGGCACGCGCCGCGCGAAAGATCTCGATCCGGGCCCTGCGCCGCGATCCATCCGCACTGCCGCGCCTGTCCTGGCAGACCCTCGGCGGCTATTTCGACGCAAGCCGACGCCCGCCATCGCATGAACGACGATCTCGGCGAACGTGCTCCCGATGCCGAGGCGGCCAGGACCCTGCAGCAGCGCTTCAACTACGACGCAACCGGGATTGCGGAACGACGCACGCCGGTGTTCCGCTACTTTGCGGCGGCGGGACCCTGGTTGACGGCTTGCCTGTTCGGCCTGCCGCTGCTGGCCCTGGCCACCCTGGCGATGGGCTGGAGGACGCGGCACGCCGCCATGCTCCTGCTCGGGCTGACCTCACTCGGCCTGTTCCTCGGCCACGCCCTGTTCTCGAGCATCGTTTCGTACCGCTACCTGCACGCATTTCCGTTGTTCTTCTGGCTCAACGCCGGGGCCATCGCCGCCTGGATACGCCGCTGCCGCTCAGGGATGCTCGCGCCGGTAGATCCAGAACTTCGATGACAGGTAGTTGACCGACAACCCGGCGACCGAGCCGACCGCCACGGCCAGGGAGGGGAGGCGCTGCATGAGCGGAAAATGGAACACCAACAGCGAGTAAACCGAATAGTTGACGGCAAAACCTCCGCTCATGGCGAACATGTAGCGTGCCCATTCTCCAAATTTCCCGTAAAGTCGCACCCCGTGGAATGTGTAGTGGCGGTTGAACAGCCAGGTGCCCGTCGCGGCGGCGACAAACGACAGCAGCCGCGAGGTATACGGATTGCCGTCATGGACGGAGACCAGCCACTGCACGATCCCGGCGTCGATGACGAACCCGATCACGCCGCCCACGCAAAAGAGCATCAGTTGGCGCATGCGCGAGCATCCCTGTCCAGTATCCGTTGCATTCTCCGCATGTCCCCCGATCGCCAGAATTCCAGATGTCCGCCACCACACAGACTGCCTCGCAAATGACAGCCATCCCGACGAAAACACGCGTTCCACCAGCCGACGGCGATGCCGCGCCCGAACTGTCCATCGTCATGCCCTGCCTCAACGAGATTGAAACACTCGCCACGTGCATCGACAAGGCGCAGCGCTTCCTGCGCGACAGCGGCATCCACGGCGAGGTCATTATCGCCGACAACGGCAGCACCGATGGATCCATCGAGGCCGCCATCGCGCACGGCGCACGGGTCGTGCCCGTCCCGCTGCGCGGCTACGGGGCCGCCCTCGGCGCCGGCATCGCCGCAGCGCGCGGGCGCTTCGTGATCATGGGCGATTCCGACGACAGCTACGACTTCAGCCGCCTGCAGGTCTACGTGGACGGATTGCGGGCCGGTGCCGACCTGGTCATGGGCAATCGCTTCAAGGGCGGCATCAAGCCCGGCGCGATGCCGTTCCTGCACAGGTATCTCGGCAATCCGGTGCTCAGCTTCATCGGCCGGCTGTTCTTCCGCATCCCGGTCGGCGACTTCCACTGCGGCCTGCGCGGGTTCCGGCGCGAGCGCATGATCGAACTGGGGCTGACCACGACGGGCATGGAGTTCGCCAGCGAAATGATCGTGCGCTCGGCGCTGGCCGGCTTCGACATCCGCGAGGTACCGACCACGCTTTCCCCCGACGGACGCAGCCGCCCCCCACACCTGCGCACCTGGCGCGACGGCTGGCGCCACCTGCGCTTCCTGCTGCTGTTCAGTCCGCGCTGGCTGTTCCTGTATCCGGGCCTGATCATCATGGGGCTTGGCGCGCTGCTGGTTTCCGCCCTGCTGCCCGGCCCGATGCAGGTTATCCCCGGCGTGGTGCTCGACATCCACAGCATCATTGTCGGTTGCCTGGCCCTGATCATCGGCGCCCAGTGCCTCGGTTTCGCGATCATCGCGCGACGCTATGCGGCGCTGCGCGGCTTCCTGCCGGCCAGCGACCGTGTCGCGCGATGGCCGATACCGACCCGGCTCGAACCTACGCTGATCGTGGCCGGCATTCTCGGCCTTTCCGGCGTGGCCGGCTTCATCTACTCGCTGACCCAATGGTGGGATGTCGGCTTCGGTCCGCTCGTCTACGGCCAGCTCGTGCGCGTGCTCACGGTTTCGTGCACGGCCATCGCCCTGGCGCTGCAACTGGCGTTCACCGCATTCCTCTCCGCCATCATCGACATCGACATCAAGGATCGCTGAGCACCGTGCACGCTTGATCGGATGGTGGTGCGCGGTTCCGTGATCCGCCCTGAAAGGAAGCAGTGCATGCAAGATTGCGCAAGCAGCGCCCACCCGGCCGAGCACGGTTTCTTCCTTCGCCTCGCGCTGGCCCTGATCGTCGCCAAGCTCATCCTGCTCGGCGTCGATGCCGTGCCGAGGTTCTTCCTCGGCGATTCCGGCATCTATATCAGCGCCGCCCTGACCCACGTGGCGCCACTTGACCGATCGTTTGTCTATCCGTGGCTGATCGACTGGCTCGCTGCGCGGCCGCGCAGCTTCCTGCCCCTGCTGTTCGCGCAGGCGGCCTGCGGCGTCGGCAGCGCGCTGGTCGCCGCGATCATGCTGCGCCGCGCCTTCGGACTCGAGCGCCGGATCGTCGCGGTGTTCGCGCTGCTGGTCGCGATCAGCCCGATGCAGTTGTTCTACGAGCGCATGATCATGACCGAGTGCTGGGGCCTGCTCGGGCTCGCGCTCATGTTGCTCGCCGGGCTTGCCTACCTGCAGCGGCCCCGGCTCGCCTGGCTCGCCGTGGTCGCCGTTGGCGGCATCCTGGCCATCAGCTTTCGCCTGAACCTGCTGCCGTTCGTGCTCGGTTTCAGTTTCTTGCCGGTGCTGCTGCGCGCCTTCGCCGGACCATCCCGCACGGATCCCCGGTGGCGTCTTCCGGCGCATCTGCTCGTGCTCGCCGCGGCAATCGCGCTTCTGCATGGCGGCTACCAGCGCATCGTCGTGGCCGGCACGGCGCTACGCCCGGCCTATCTCGTCGATGCCGGGTTTTTCCGTCTCGCCCTGGTGGCGCCCGCCATTCGCGCGGAAGATCTGCACGACCTTGGATTGCGCGAGGACTTCCTCGATCATCTCCGCCCGGGCCTGGCCGATCCACGCGAACGCGAGAACCAGCTCTGGCGCAACAATGGGCTGATACCCACCCTGCGCGGAACGCTGGGCGCCACCCAGGGCAGTCGCGCCGCGCGCAAGATCGCCTCGCGCATTTTCAAGCGCGATCGCGCGATCCTCGTCAGGCTCGCGATCGCCACCCAGGCCGACTATTTCGATCCGGCACCGAGCAGGGCGCGCCTGCAGGATGACCTCGGCCTCAAGCCCTACGATCCCGGTTTCGCCGACTGGATCGCGCGCGAGTTCCGCCATGACATGTCCGGGATGCCAGAACGGTCGTCGCCCGTCTTCTTCGCGTTTGCCCACAGTCGCTACTGGCTGACGTTCTGCCTGTTCGCGCTGGTGCCGCTCGCTGCCCTGATTCTCATCCTGCACTGGCGTGGACCACGGCGCGCCGAGGCGTTGCTGCTGTTCTTCTCGGCCGGCGGCCTGTATCTCGGCCACGCGCTGTTCTCCCACATCGTCTCGTTTCGCTACCTGCACGCGTTTCCCTGGATGCTCTTGATCATCGCCGGCGCAGGTGTTGCGGCGATCCGTCGTGGCCGGGCCACCGCGCAGGTTGATCGCTAGCCCCGGGAGCCGAACTGCCGCTCCATCGACTCTCGATCCGGATGCTCGATCACGCCGCGCTCGGTGACGATGGCATCGATCAGCGCCGCCGGCGTCACGTCGAACACGGGGTTCCAGGCCTGCGCGCCCTCGACCACGGTGCGTTGCCCGGCATGGGACAGCAACTCCGAAGGATCGCGCAGTTCGATTTCGATGTCCTCGCCGGAGGCGGTCGACATGTCGACCGTCGAGGCCGGCGCCACGACCATCACCTTGACGCCGTGGTGGCGGGCGACGATGGCGAGCTGGTAGGTGCCGATCTTGTTGGCCACGTCGCCATTCGCGGCGATGCGGTCGGCGCCGACGACGACCCATTGCACCTGCCCCGATTTCATCAGGTGCGCGGCGGCGGAATCGGACACCAGGGTCGCCGGGATCTTGTCGCGCGACAGCTCCCACATGGTCAGGCGCGCGCCCTGCAACCAGGGACGCGTTTCGCCGGCGAACACGCGCGCGATGCGACCGCTGCTGACGCCCGCGCGGATCACACCGAGTGCGGTGCCGTATCCGGCCGTGGCCAGCGAACCGGTATTGCAGTGGGTGAGCACGCCGACATCGCTGCCGAGGACGGCGGCACCGAGTTCGCCCATGTGCCGGTTGGCCGCGAGGTCCTCGTCCTGGATGCGCTGCGCGACGGCCGCCAGCGCCTGCACGTCGGCGTCGATGCGGATCTGCTCCTGCATGCGGTCCAGCGCCCACATCAGGTTGACCGCGGTCGGCCGTGCCGCGCGCAGCAGCGGCAGCGCTGCGAGCAGGGCGTCACGACCACGCTGGGCAGCCAATACGACGCCCCAGGCTGCCGAGATGCCGATGGCCGGCGCGCCACGGACCACCAGGTCGCGGATGGCGCGGGCGACTTCGTCGGCCGTCGTGCAATCGATGTAGGTCTCGACAAAGGGCAACTGGCGCTGGTCGAGCAGGCGCAGGCGGTCTCCGCGCCAGAGCACCGAGCGGATCGAATCGTGGGCGAGGGGTTCATTCATCGACAGAGAATAACCGACAGCCGGCTGACGCGAAAACGCGACCCCTTGCGGGATCGCGATGGAAGTGCGCCGTCCCTGGCGCGGTGGCGGGCGGATGGCGGCGAATGCCGCCATCCGCTCCGGGAGGTCAGAACTTGACGCCGCTCACGATGGCCGTCTTGTTGGTTTCGAACTGCGCTTCGAGCGAGATGCGATCGCCGACCGCGATCAGCTGCGTCTGCTCCGGGGAGTGTCCGTCCGACAGGAGCCCGATCGCGACCTGGGTCATCGTCGATGGAATCACGACCGTGGTCCAGCTCGTTGCCCGGCCGGTGGCCGAAGTGCTGAGCAGGAGCATGCGCGTGTCGCCTGCACGGATCTCGTCGATCGAGAAGTGCGTGCCTAGATCGCTGTAGCCCTGGGCGATCGTGCGCATCGGACCATTGGTGCTCGCCGGCAGCTGCAGCTCGATCGAGTTCGCGGGGTCGAGCAAGCCGAGCGGGGCGACGGCTTCGCCTGCGTTCCCGGCGCCCGGTTCGCCGGCTTCGAAGCCGCCGCGGGTGAGGACCAGGTCTGTCTTCAGCGAAGCGAAGTTGTTGCCCGGCGTCACGTCGTCCCAGTGGCTCGCCTGTGCGTTCAGGGTCACGCTTTCGCTGTCGCCGTCGCCGCCCGACACCGTGGCGGACACCACGAAGATCGCGCTGGAGCCGGCCGGCAGGTCGATCGTGGCGCTGATGCTGCCATCGCCCTTCGAGGGACATTGCGCATCGTTGACGCTGTAGCAGGACCAGTGCGCCGATCCGTCGGCATAACCCTGCGGCATCGGCACCGAGAACGTGGTGGCGTTCGCCGGCGACGGGCCCTGGTTGCTGACCACGATCACGTGTTCCTGGGTCGCGCCGTAGCTCACGTGGCTGGCATTGCTGGAAATCTCCACGCTGATGTTGCTTTCGGCGATGGCCTTGGCGGTGAAGGTGACCGGCTCGAGGTCGAGTCCCGGGGTCTCGACGCGCAGATCGTTGTTGCCAGGCGTCGAACCGAGGGTCCATGCACCGGCGGACGCAAGCCCGTCGGAATCGGTCAGTGCGGTCGTGTAGACGACCCGGCCACCACCGGAGAGAACCGTGAAGGACACATCCACGCCCTTGAGCGGAAGGCCGCCGGCGTCGGTCACGCGAACCAGCGGGGCGGTCGCGACTTCGGTCCCGATCGTCGCGCTCTGCGACTGGCCCTGGACGATGTCGAGCTGGGCGGGATTGCTGACGACTTCCACCGACCACTCGTCGGACGCGTACTCGGTGCCGCTGTCGACGCCGACCAGGCGCGTATGGAGGACGAAGGCGCCGGTCGAGGAGAAGGTGTTGAGCATCGCACTGGCCGCCGAGTAGCCGGCGGCAACGGCGAATCCGCCAGCCGAGCTGAGGTCGCCGCAAAGATTCAGCCCGCAGGCCACGAGCGGAACTTCCGTGTACTTGCCCGAACCCGGGCTGGTCTCCATGACGCTGGTCACCGCTCCTTCCTTGAGCGGCGCCGGGCCGGCGATTTCGAAGCCGAGGAAGACATTCTCGGTAACCGCACCGGTGCCCGTGTTGTCGACCAGGGTCAGGAATCTTGCGCTCTGCACGCCGCGTTCGACGCTGGCCGGACCCGAATTCGCTATCGAAACGCTCGGCGCGTTGACGGTCGCATTGATGTCCACGCTGCCGAACTGGTTGCCGCTGCCGGTGCCGACCACGCTGACGCGTACCGTGAAGTCACCGGCCTGGTTGAAGGTGATGCGCATGTCCGTGGTGGCGTTGTAGCCGGCCGACATGGGAAATCCGCCTTCCGGTCCGAGCTCACCGCAAAGATTGGAAAAGCAGGTTTCCAATGGAATGGCCGCGTACGTGCCGGATTCCGGCGCAGTCTCGACTTCGAGTGATACATCGCCTTCCCTGACGGTATCGGAGCCGAGGAACTCGAATACGACGCGGACGTCTTCCTCGACGTCGAAATCGTCGGGATTGCTCAGGGTCATCGAATAACCCGCCGTAACGACACCGCGATCCACGCTGGTCGGTCCGGCGAAGTCGAGATGGACATCCTTGCCGCTGCGGATTCCGCCTGGTACGACAAGCGCGCTTGCCACCTGCGCCTGGACGAACATGAAAAGCGTCGCCAGCACTGCTGCCGCAAACCGCCCCCTTTCCGCCATGCTGTTGCGACCGTTACATCCGTTCATGTCTGAAGCTCCTGCCTGTTGTCTGTTGATTGACCGGACGGATGGCTTCAGTCGAATGCGATGGAAGAACCTGCTTCCCGCATGCGTGATGCCTGTATCGCCCGGACAACTCCCGAAATACGGGTTCCGTGACGCGAAGCACGCAGACGGCGGATGGGGGAGGTGCTTCGGCAGATCCGGTTCGAATCTGACAATTCCCTGTCGCGCCGATGCATGGCCCAGGGGTGCATGCTTCGCACCTGGTACAGAGCAAGGCGCAGGCCAGCCGCCCGGACTCGTGTGACGGAATCGACAGAAAATCCGGAATCGGCGGCTGGAACGTGATGCATGCACGGAACTGACGCGACCCGGTTCAGCCAGCCACGAAGGCGCTGACACGGCCGGCTCGAGCCGCAACGCGAACAATGGCCAATCCTTTGCGCCGCTATTGACGAACCGTGCAAGTTGCGACGAATCCGGACAAGGCTGCCCGACCCGCGCTCAGTCGCCGAAGTCGAGGCCGTTGACGCGCCGCGTCGTGCGCCCGAGGGCGGCGGCGATGACTTCCCTGCTGGCATGGATGCGCAGTTCGCGCCGGGCGCGGCTGGCCGCCGTGTAGAGCCATTCCCGCGTCAGCAAGGGGTGCGGCGCGGCGGGCAGGACCAGTTCGACGGTGTCGAATTCCGAACCCTGTGCCTTGTGCACGGTCATCGCATAGGCGCTTTCGTGCGCGGGCAGCTGGGCCGGCAGCAGCGCATGCAGGCTGCCGTCGCTGCGCGCGAACCAGGCCCGCAGCGGCGCGTCGGGCCGTTCACCGAGAACGACGCCGACATCGCCGTTGAACAGGCCGAGGGCGTGCTGGTTGCTGGCGATCAGGAGCGGGCGACCGGCCACGAACGGCTGCTGGGCCATGGGCCCGTGCAGGACGCTGGAGACCGCCTGGTTGATTCCGGCCACGCCGTGCGGTCCCTCGCGCAGGGCGCACAGGATGCGGTAACGGCCCAGTTCGGCGAGCGCAGCGGCTGGCGATCCCGCGGCAGCCAGCGCCGCATAGGATTCGCGAAACCCTTGCCGCGCCGCCGCGCCGTCCGGTCGCCACGGCTGTTCGCTCCAGCCGACATCGCCGCCCGCCGACAGCGCGTCGAATACCTCCTGCGCGTTGCCGCCACGAATGGCGCGCACCACGCGGGCGATGCCGGAGTCGCCGCCGAAACGACGCGGCCGTTCGAGGCGGACCACGCAGTCGCCGATGGCCGGGCCGCCCGTTCGCGCCTCGACGTGATTGTTGCTGGCGGCCTCGATCCAGCCCGCTGCCGCCGTGCCGAACCGGTTCGAAGGGTTTTCCGCGGCCAGCGTTGCCAGCACGGCACCGTTCTCGACGGCCGGCAACTGGTCCGGGTCGCCGAGCAGGATCAGCCGGCACTCCGGTTTCAATGCACGCAGCAGTTTCGCCATCAGCGGCAGGTCGACCATCGAGCACTCGTCGACGACGAGCACGTCGAGGTCGAGCGGGTTCGCGGCATCGCGTGCCGGCAGCACCGACTGCGGGCGGAATCCGAGCAGGCGATGCAGGGTCATCGCGTCGGCCGGCAGGTCGGCACGCTGTTCTTCCGTCAGCGGCAGCGTCTGCAGGCCGAGCCGTACCGACTCGCTCAACCGCTGCGCGGCCTTTCCGGTCGGCGCGGCCAGTCCGATGCGCAGGGGCCGCCCGGCGAACTGACGGATCAGGGCGAGGACGCGCAACGCGGTGTAGGTCTTGCCGGTGCCGGGCCCGCCGCACATCACGGTCAGCGCCGAGCGCAAGGCGGTCACGGCGGCGACGCGCTGCCAGTCGGTATCGCCCGGATCGGCCAGCGGCAACAGGTGGTCGAGCGCGTCGCGAACCCCGGCGGCGTCGGGAAGGATCGCGAAGGGCATCGAGCGCGCGCGCACGGCTGCCTCGATTTCGCGCTCGTAGCGCCAGTAGCGGCGCAACCAGGCGCGTTCGCCGTCGACCACGATCGGTGCATCGCTCGCGGCATCGCCGATGAACGCGGCGCGCGGCCAGCGTCCATTGCGCAGCATTTCACGCAGCGCGGCGGCAGGCCCCGTCCCCGCTTCCGCTCCGGCGCGCTCCGGCCATTCGTGCAGCAGGTCGGGGATGAAGCAACTGTGCCCCTTGCCGACCGCCCAGCTGGCCAGTGCGGCAAGATCCAGCGCCGCCGCGTCGCTGCCGGGCCAGATCGAAGCAAAGGCCTCGACGAGGGCGATGTCGAGCGCGCTGAATTCGCCGTCGCGCAGGCTGTCGAAGGCATTCATGGCGCGGCTCCGCCACACCATGCATCGAGCGCATCGATCAGCGCCGCGGGTGGGCGGTCGTGATGGATGCCGGCGCGCTCGCCCACGCGCATGCCGCGCACGAACAGGTACAAGGCGCCGCCGACATGGCGCTCATAGTCGTAGGCATCGCCCAGGCGCGAACGCAGGAAGCGTTGCAGAGCGACCAGATAGACAAGGTATTGCAGGTCGTAATCGTGTGCGCGGATCGCGGACGGCAAGGCATCCGGCGCGTACGCGGTGCGCGACGCGCCGAGCAGGTTGGTCTTGTAGTCGAGCACGTAGTAGCGATCCTGCCAGCGCAGCACGAGGTCGATGAAGCCGGTCATCAGTCCGCGGACGGCGGAACGGCGCACGACCAGCTCGCCGCGGCCACGCGCATAGGCCGGGTATCCCGCGAGGATCGCCTCGAACAGCTCGAGGCGCGCGGCGCCGAGTGGAAACAGGAATTCGAGTTCGGCCAGCGACTCGCCCCCGTCGAGGCCCATCAGGGTCAATGCCGGCTCCGGCAACAGCTCCGTGCGCACGCAGGCGCGCGCCATCGCGGCGATGATCGCCTGGTCCTCGCCCACGTAACCGTGGTTGCCGCAGATGCGCACGAGTTCGGGGTGCAGGCCGGGTCGCGCCAGCTCGGCGAACGGGACCTCCTCGAAGACCTCGTGAACGCAGTTGCCGAACTCCGCGCCGCGTGGCCACTGCGGCACCGGATCCTCGACCACGACGTCCGACACCACGGCCAGCGGATTGCTCGCCTCGTCGTGGTCGGCCAGCGGCGCGTGCTGGCCACCGCCGAACAGGCGGCTGTAGCTCAGTGTCTCGAGCCGGCGCTCGATGCGGCCATGGAATTCCGCAACGACCAGTTCCGTTTCTCCCCCGACGTTCGGCAACGGATCGATTGCCGGCACGTCCGGATCGAGCAATTCGATGCGGATGCTGTGCGCCGAGCGCCTGGCGAGGTTCGCCAGCGCAGCATCGATATCGGCCACCAGCATGCCCGCCTGTTCAAGTTGCTCGGGCTTGCGCGCGGCGGGCTGGCGGAACCACAGCCAGCTCAGCGGACCGATCTGGCTGGTGCCGGCCTTGCTCGTGTTGGCCCAGGCCCAGGCCAGCCAGACGCGATGGCGCGCACGCGTGATCGCGACGTAGGCCAGGCGCAGGCTTTCGGCGAACTGTTCGTCGCGCTGGGCGAGCGCGTGGGCGGTCCAGTCGGGCCCGCCGACATCGACGCGCAGTTCGTCGCCGGCATGCCAGGAGACGGCCTCATCCGGCTGCTCGAGCCTTTCCGGATGCGTCCAGCGCATGCCCATGGCGAATGGCGCAAACACCACGTCGTACTGCAGGCCCTTGCTGCGATGCACGGTGAGCACCTGCACCGCGCCCGGATCATCGGCCGGGCGCAATTGCTCGGCGGCGCCTTCGCCGCGCTGGTCGATGGCCTCGTTGCGGCGCTGCCCCAACCAGTGCAGCAGTTCGGCCGGCGCGGGGCGCCGCGTCGATTCCTGCTGCAGCAATTCGGCCAGGTGCAACAGGTTGGTGATGCGGCGGCGTCCATCCCAGCGCGGCAGCAGGCGCGTGGCCGCCTGCTGCACGCAATGCGCGATCGTGGCGTAGGGCCCCGCCTCGAACCAGCGCTGGCGCAGTGCGGCGATCCGACCGAGCTGCGCTTCCCACACGGCGAGATCGTCCTGCGCCGCACGCAGGCCTTGCAGGTCCTCGCCCAGCAGCTCGGTGGCCAGCGCTGCGCGCACGCGTCCGGCATCGCCGGGCGCATCGAGCGCCGCCAGCAAGCGCTCGATCTCGATCGCCTCGGCACTTGCGTGGACGCTCTCGGTGCTGAGGTAGTCGCAGGCGATGTTCCACTGCGCCAGCTCGCGCGCGGTGGCTTCGGCCTGGCGGTTGCTGTTCACGAGCACGGCGATGCCTGGCAAGTCCTGGCCCTTGTCGCGCGCCTGCGAAAGCAGATTGCGAACCTCGCGACAGACTTCGGCCAGCACGCGATCGGCGAACGCGCCAACGGTCCATGGCCTCGGTTCTCCCTTTGCATTCGCCTGGTCGGGCAGGCGCCATACCGTCAGCGGCGCTTCGCTGGACAGCCAGTGCCGCGCCTGGTCCTTGGCCGCCGGGAAGCAGGCCGGTTCGAATGCGATGAAATCGACCAGGAACGGATCGTCGACGCCATCGAAGACGCTGTTGGCCGCGGCGATCAGCGTGGCGTCCGATCGCCAGTTCTCACGCAGGGTGTGGCGGTTGGCGCCGGCGTCGCGGGCCGCCGCATGGTAGGTATGGATATCGCCGCCGCGGAAGCGGTAGATGGCCTGCTTCGGATCGCCGATCAGGAGCAGCACCGCATCGGCTCGCGCCTCGTGGATGCGTCGCAGGATCGCGTACTGCTGCGGATCGGTGTCCTGGAACTCGTCGACCAGCAGGGCCGGGATCTCCTCGGCAACGCGCAGCGCAATGCGCTGGCCGCTGGCTCCGTGCAATTCATCGTGCAACTGGCTGACAAGATCGTCATAGCCGAACCGACGCTGACGCTCGCGATGTGCGGCCAATCCTGCCCTGACGAAACCGATCGCAGCGCAGTTGAAACGTGCCAGCAGCGCATTCTGCATTTCATCATCGGCCCGCAGCAGGATCTCGACACAAGCCGAGACCTCGGCAAGTTCGGTCGCCGGAGTCCAGCCCGAATTCCGCGCCCTTGCGGAAATCCCGTCTTGTATTGATCGTGTACGCAAGGCCGCGAGCGCGGGGAATTCGACCTTGCCTGGATCACTCGCGCAGGCAGCCACGCAACGGGCGATGGACGGTGCACCCAGCGGTGACGCCTTGGCCGAATTCAGTTGCTTCGAGGCGATGGCATCACGCAACTGCTGCAAGGCCGCATCAACACGGCCGTCGGCATGCATGATCCGCCAACTCGCGGCGGCTGCAGCCAGCGATGCACGACTGCGCTCCACCCACGCCTGCGGGTCGGCCGGATCAATGCGTGTTGCCGGCAATGCAAGCACCTGCGATCGAAGCAGGTCGCTGGCGAGATCCGTCGGGGTCTTCCATCGTTGCAGCACCGCCGCAACGGCCTCATCGGGTTCGGCAACCACGTACCTACGCCAGAAATCGCGCACGAGTTCCTGCGCAGCCTCGTTGCCGGCATTGTTGTCGAGTTCGATGAACGGCATGCCGGTCTCGAATGCGACATCGGCCAGCAACTGGCGGCACAGCCCGTGCAGCGTCGAAACGCGGGCCTCGTCGAATCCAACCAGTGCCGATGAGAGGATGGATTTCGCCCGGTCCAGCGAAGCCATGTCGGCCCGATGCCCGCCCAGGATCCGATCCAGGTCATCCGGCACGCCGGACACAGGCCCCTGCAATCGATCCAGCGCCTGCGCAATCCGTTCGCGCAGGCGGCCGCGCAATTCGCGGGTCGCCGCATCGGTGAACGTGACCACGGCAATCTGGCGCACGCCGAGACCGCGCTCGAGCAGCAGGCGCAGGTACAGCAGGGCAATGTTGTAGGTCTTGCCGGTGCCGGCACTGGCTTCGATCAGGTGCTGGCCGGCCAGCGCCAGCGTGGTCGACTCGAGCGGCCTGCTCATGCCGCGGGCTCCTGGCAGGCATCGAACAGCGGAAAGAACAGCTGCATGGCAAACAGTTCGAAGACCTCGCCAGGCACGAGGTCGCCGCGATGGCGCGCGAGCAGTTCGTGATGCGGATCGGCGCTTTCCGCAAAGTCTCCTTCGGTCCAGATGCGCAATGCGGCTGCCTGTGCGCGCGGCACGTCGTTCCAGCGCTGCATCGATGCGGCGTATGCCTCCGCGCTCTTGCGGAAGGCAGGCAACGGTTGCTGCAGGCCGAGCTGTCGCCAGACCAGCAATGAACGCAACCACGATTCGAGGTCGGCCAAAGGCTTGAGCTGCGTCGTCCTGATCTCCGGCCGGTCGAGACCGATCGCATAGGCCGGCGATTCGCCGGCTTCGCCCGGCAACAGGGCGCGCTCGAGGGCGAGACGCGCGAGGTCGACACCGCGCACATGGCCGGGCCGGCACAGCAAGAGCGCCTGTCCGCCGGAGGCATCGACGACCCGGTGTCGCGGCACGCCGAGCAGGCGCAGCTTCAGCGACTCGAATTCCACGACCATCGGCTGGCCTGCGATCGCCACGAATGGAGCGCCGGGAAGCGAGCCCGCGGCCTGCTCGAGCGCGTCGATTTCCGCGGTCAGCGCCAGCCAGGCCTGGTCGCCCGGCGTACCGAGCGGAAACGCGCCTTCGCGGCGCACGCGATGGAGATCCGGGCGTGTTGCCGGCGGTCCGAGCAGGCGATCGGCCAGCTGGTAGCGGGCCAGTCCGTCGAGGGCGAATGCTTCCAGGTCTTCGTCGCGTTCGGTCTCGTGCAGGTGCAGGGGAAACTGCCGGCGGAAGAAGGCGCGCGCCGGGTGGCCGAGCCAGCCGAGCAGTTCGTCAATCGTCAACTCGGTCCAGCTCGTCGCTGCATGGAGTTCGATGGCCGCTTTCCCGTACGCCAGGCCGAATTCCCCATCCGCGGCGACGAATGGGGTCGGCTCGATCCAGCCGTCCGCCAGCCTTCGTGCCGCCGCCCACCAGCGCCGGTCATAGCTGGCCGTGGGCGAGCCGGGACGAAAGTAGTCCGGCGCGAACGGATGCATCGCATGCTGGCGCACGATCGCGGACTTCACCGTTTGCCACGCCGTTTCGCCATAGGCGGCAGCGAGGAATCCGGTCAGTTCCTCGACCAGCGGCGAAGGCGGATTCGCGCTGCCTGATTTCGCGTCGCGATCGACGTGGCTCATGTAGAACACGTCACGTGCGGCGACCAGCGATTCGAGGAACAGGAAGCGGTCGTCCTCGCGGATGGTGCGGTCGCCCGGCCGCGGATGCCGTCGCATCAGGTTGAAGCCGACCGGTGGTTGCCGACGCGGGAATTCGCCGGCGTCGAGGCCGAGCACGCAGACCACGCGATGCGGCACGTTGCGCATCGGCACCATGCCGCAGAAGGTGATGCCGAAGCGCCCTGCCCTGGCCGCACGCGGTTCGGCGATCTGCGCGTCGAGGGCGCTGCGCACGACGGCAAAGGCCAGCGCCTCCTCGCCAAGCCAGTGCGCGGCGCCGTCGCCGAATCCGGCGATCGCCTCGCGCAGGTCGCGGATGGCGGCGAGCTCCGCATTGTCGGCGCCTTCGGCATCAAACAGCCTTTCAAGGCGATCGATCAGCCAGGGCTTCCACTCCGCTGCGCTGCGCTCGCGTTCAAGGCCGCGACGCGTAGCGGCCAGCAGGTCGACGAAATGCGCGAACTGCCCCAGCCACCGGGCGGCGCTGCCTTCCACGTTGATCGCCGGCACCACACCGCCGGACATGGCTTCATCAGCGCCGCTTGCATACCCGAGCAGCAGCCGGTTGAAGCCGAATCGCCAGGTGTTCTCGTCGATGGCCGCGGCGCCCAGCGCGGCGCGGAAGTCGGCATCGAGTCCCCAGCGGATGCCGCTGTCGGCGATCCACTCGCGCAGCCAGTCCTGCGCTTCGCCATCGAGTTCATGGCGACGTGCGATGGCCGGTTCGGCGAGCAGGCCGAGCACCTCGCTGACCGTGAAGCGGCTTTCGCCGAGATCGAGGATGCGCACGAACGCGTCGATCAGCGGGTGCGTGGCGCGCAACGGCACGTCGCTGATGCCGTAAGGGATGGCCAGCTCATCGCCGGGGTCGCCGAACACCGCGGCGATGTACGGCGCATAGTCCTCGATGCGCGGCGACATGACCACGATGTCGTGCGGCTGGAGATCCTTGCGCTGGTCGATCAGGCGCAGCAGCTCGTCGCGCAGCACCTCGACCTCGCGGCGCCGGCTCGGGCAACCGTGCAACTGGATCGACGGCACCGGTTCGGGTGCGGGCGGCGCGGCATGCTGCGGATCGAGCAGGAGGATGCCGGCCTGCAACCAGCCGAGCAGGCTGGTTGGCGACGGCGCCACGAACGCATCGTCGTCGTGCACGACCAGTTCCGGCGCATGGATCGCCCTGAGGTATTCGCGCCCCAGCCCACCCCAGGAGGCGAGCAGCGGATGGCCCGATTCGAAATGCGCTTCTTCCTCGCGGCGCCCGTGCGCAACCCAGAGTTTGCGCCGCCGCGCGATCTCGCGTTCGGAGGTGATGTCGCCCCAGTAATCGAGGCAGGGATTGGGCTGGTAGAAGCGCAACGGCAGGCGTTGCGCGAGGCCGAGGAAGAATTCGAGCAGGAGCGGCGGCAGGTGTGCCGCGCCGAAGACGCTGAAGCCGCCCGCAAGCCGCGACGGAAGCTGGCGCGTGCCGGTGATCGCGGCGAGCGTGGCCTGCATCAGGCTGGCCCGGTCCGCTTCATCGGCTGATCCGGCGAGGTGGCGCCACAGCGCCGACTGCCAGGTCTCGTCGATCTCCTGGCTCGCATCGAATTCGAGGCGACCGCGCAGCCAGCCGCGGATCCAGTCCGGTCGCGCCATCGTGTATTCATCGAAGGTGCGCGCCAGCGCGGTCGCCAGGTCGAGGCGCTGGCGCTGGTCGCCTGCCTCGCCGAGGTAGTTGCGCACGCGCGCGAATTCCGGCTGCGCCGCGAACGCGGGCAGCGCCGCGAATATCCGCCAGGTCAGCGCTTCGCGCGAGAACGCGGATTCGCGCGGCAGTTTCTCCGCGAAGTCGCGCAGCAGGTTCCAGGCGAAGGTCGAGGGCAGCGGGAATTCGATGTTGATGGCAATGCCGCAGCGCGCGGCAATGCGTTCCTGCAACCAGCGCCCGAGCGCCGGATGCGCCACGACCACCACGTGCGGTTGCAACGGATCGGCGCAACCCGCGGCCGCGAGATCGTCGATCAGGCGGTCGGCCAGTCGCTCGAGCCGGTTTCCATGGATGAACTGCGCGACCTGCATGCCTTGCTACCCGACTCCCGGATGAACGCCGAGCGCGGAGTCTGCCACGTGCAGGCAGCATTCGCCGAGAGCGGGCTACACTGGGCGCCTTGCCCACACCTGCTGACTGCCGCGCTGCGCCCGCCGGCCTTGCGTCGACAAACCGCCCATGCCCGAGACTCCTGCCCTGCATGCCCGAATGATCCTGTTGCCGGCCCTTGCGTTCGCCGCGGGTACGGCCATGGCCTCGTTCGCGCCGTTCGAATCCGAGCCGGTGCTTGGCGCGACCACGCTGGTGCAGCCGTCCTTGATGTCCGGGCCCGGCTTCCAGGTCGATCCGCATGTCGAGATCCGCGGTTACATGGCGCATTTCACGCTGGATACCCCGGTCGGGCCGCTGCAGGCGGAAAGTGTCGAGATCCTCGCCGATCGCGTCGCCGAATTGCCGGCACTCGAAGCGCTCGAGCAGGTCAGCCATTCGCAGGCCTTCATCGATGCCGCCGGCGATTCGGCCACGCGCACGGCAAAGGGGATCGGCCAGGTCCTGCGCCATCCCATCGACACGCTGACCGGCATTCCCGCCGGCGTCGCGCGCTATTTCGGCCAGCGCCTCGGCAAGATCGGTCGCCAGGCACAATCGCTGTCGGACCGCACCGCGCGCGAGCTTGGCAGCGAGGGCAACCCGTATCCGCGCGCGGACGGTCCGATGACCGAGACGCGCGAGATCGATCGCGAGGAAGCGGGGCGGGATCCTGCGCGCAAGAGCCGACGCTGGTACGACCGCGCCGGCGCCGAAACGGAACGCGAAGTGAAGCGGCAGATCAAGTACGGCCAGGTCAAGCGCGAACTGGCCGAGCGCCTTGGCATCGATCCGTACACGAGCAACCCCTATCTGCGCGAGCGCCTCGACGAACTGGCCTGGGCGGGATCCGGCGGCCGATTCGCGGCGAGCGCCGCGATCGGAACCATCGGCGGCGTCGGCGGACTCACCGTGGCCTATGGCAGCCGGCTCAATGAACTCGTCTGGAAGCTCGATCCCGAGCAACTGCGCGAACGCAACGCGCAGCGCCTCAACCGGCACTGCAGCGATGCCCTGCTGATGCGCCAGTTCCTGCGCCGCGGCGTGTTCACGCCGACCTTGCAGACGGCGCTGGTCGATGCCCTCGATGCGCTGCGGCCCGCCGCAGGCGGCGATGCCCTGCTCGAACTGGCGATGACCGTGCAATCCGACCTCGAAGCGCGCTACCTGGTCAACTCGCTCAAGCTGGTCGGCGACCGTCTCGGTGCGCGCGCGCACGCCGGCACCCTGCGCATCGTCGGATCCGGCTTCGCCTACGACAGCGCCGACGGCGAACGCATCCTGCCGCTGCCGGTCGACTACCTGGCCTGGACCGACGACATCGCCTCGTTCATCGATCGCGAGGAATTCCGCGACCCGCGCAAGACTGTCCTGGTCACCGGCACGCTGACGATGCGCAGCCAGCAGGAGCTGACCGCACGCGGCTGGAACATCGTCGCCGAGGCCAAGCGCGAACGAGCCGAGGGGCTGGCGGGGCTGGCGGACAACCAGGAAGTCGCGCGCTAGACCGGAATGCGCCCGGTTGCAGCGGCCGCGGCTAGCCCATGTTCAACGGCGACGCGCGACGCGCGCCTTGCGCGGCGGCTTGCCCGCCGTTGCCTTTGCTGGCCCGCCCGCTGGCCGGGTCGCCAGCCATATGAGATGCCGCGCGCCCTTGTTGCCATGCGCGCGGACCGGCACTTCCTCGACGCGGAACCCGGCCTGGCCCAGGCGTTCGGAGAATTTGCGGTCGGGATGCGCCGACCATATCGCCAGCACGCCATCCGGTCGCAGGGCGGCCATCGATGCGGCCAGTCCGGACAAGGCATAGATGCGGTCGTTGCCGGCCTGGGTCAGTCCGCCCGGTCCGTTGTCGACATCAAGCAGGATCGCATCCCACGCGGCGACTTGCGAACGGATGATCGCGAGCACGTCGGCTTCCCTCACCTCGACGCGTGGATCCTGCAGCGGATGCCCCGCATGCGCGCCCAGCGGGCCGCGGTTCCAGCGCACCACGCCCGGCACGAGCTCGGCCACGACGACCCGTGCCTGCGCGCCGAGTCGATCGAGCGCGGCGGCCAGGGTGAAACCCATGCCGAGGCCGCCGATCAGGATGCGCGGATCGGCGACGCCGGCGATTCGCGCACAGGCGATCTGCGCGAGGGCGTCCTCGGAGCCGTGCATGCGCGTCGACATCAAATCGCCGCCGCCAGCGATCTTGATCGAGAAGTGTTCGCCCTCGGCAAACAGCCGCAGTTCGCCGCCCTCGCCCGGAATCGGCGCGGTATCGATGAGGGTGAGTCGCTTCATGCGTGCCTTAACTCCTGCCGGTTGACCGATTGATGCGCACCGCCCGGGATGGCCGACGGGCCGTCCGCATGGGCGCCATGCAATGGCCCCGAAGCATACCCGGGTAGGCGACGGGCCTGCTTTGAAGGACACTACGCATCTTTACGCCGAGCACCCGTCATGGATTCCGCAACCCGCGAACGCCTCTCCAGCGAACTTGAATCGATCCGCGAGCAGGGCCTGTTCAAGACCGAACGCATCATCGCCACGCCGCAATCGGCCGCCATCCGCACCACCGATGGCCGCGAAGTGCTGAATTTCTGCGCGAACAACTATCTCGGCCTGGCCGACAACCAGGAAGTCATCAAGGCCGCCAAGCTCGCCCTCGACACGCACGGATTCGGCATGGCCAGCGTGCGTTTCATCTGCGGCACGCAGGACCTGCACAAGCAGCTCGAGGCGCAGATATCCGAGTTCTTCGGCACCGAGGACACGATCCTCTACACCAGCTGCTTCGACGCCAACGGCGGCCTGTTCGAGACCATCCTCTCCGACGAAGACGCGGTGATCTCCGATGCGCTCAACCATGCCTCGATCATCGACGGCATCCGCCTGTGCAAGGCCGAGCGCCGGCGCTATGCCAACAGCGACATGGCCGAACTCGAAAAGCATCTCGTCGAAACGAAAGGCAAGCGCACGCGCCTGATCGCCACCGATGGCGTGTTCTCGATGGACGGCTACATCGCCAAGCTCGACGAAATCGTCGCGCTGAAGAAAAAGCACAACGCCCTGCTCATGGTCGACGACTCGCACGCCACCGGCTTCGTCGGCGCCAACGGCCGCGGCTCGGCCGAACTGCATGGCGTCATGGACGAGGTCGATATCTACACCTCGACCCTCGGCAAGGCGCTCGGCGGCGGCTCCGGCGGATTCACCACCGGCCGTCGCGAAATCATCGACCTGCTGCGCCAGCGCTCGCGCCCGTATCTGTTTTCCAACACCCTGCCGCCACCCCTGGTCGCCGCCAGCATCAAGGTCTTCGAGATCCTCTCGCGCTCGAACGACCTGCGCGACAAGGTCGAGGCAAACGCGCAGCATTTCCGCAAGCGCATGACCGACGCCGGCTTCGACCTGCGCCCCGGCAACCACCCGATCGTCCCGGTCATGCTCTACGACGCCAAGCTCGCCCAGCAATTCGCCAACGCCCTGCTCGAGGAAGGCATCTACGTGATCGGCTTCTTCTACCCTGTCGTCCCGCAAGGCCAGGCGCGCATCCGCACGCAGATGAGCGCAGCGCATTCGATCAAGCAGATCGATCGGGCGGTGGATGCGTTTGTGAAGGTGGGACGGAAACTGGGCGTGATCTGAATTCGCCCTTTTGCGCCGTCGTCCCGGCGTAGGCCGGGACCCAGTGACTTTGGCTGTTTGGTTGTTCTGGCATCGCGAGATGAAAGCAGAGCTTTCACTCGCCTTCGGCGAGCAGCCAACTGGCTCGCATCCTTGCGAGCCACCCCCGGATCGAGTCCGGGGCAGGCTCTGCGGGCCTTCTCTCCGCCACTGCGCCGCTGCATAGGGGCCCCGGTCACTACACATCCTGCGCAGCCAAGACAGAGCGGCTTCACCCGCCTGCTTTTCGCTCGCTCTTGTTGTTCCTTCTCCCGCCCAGCGGGAGAAGGTGCCGACTGCGCTCGATGGGATCGAGCGCGAACGGCGGTAGCCGGCCCGAAGGGTGAGCACCAGGGATGGTGCGAATCAAGCGGATGAGGGCGCTTAGGCTGTTGGCTTAGGCTGTTGGCTTAGGCTGTTGGCTTAGGCTGTTGGCTTAGGCTGTTGGCTTAGGCTGTTGGCTTAGGCTGTTGGCTTAGGCTGTTGGCTTTGGCTGTTGGCTTTGGCTGTTGGCTTTGGCTGTTGGCTTTGGCTGTTGGCTTTGGCTGTTGGCTTTGGCTGTTGGCTTTGGCTGTTGGCTTTGGCTGTTGGCTTTGGCTGTTGGCTTTGCTCCTTGCTCTGGCGCGCAGGATGCGCGCTACCAGGGTCCCGTAAGCGGTGGCGGCAGGGCGCAGGAAAGGCCCGCAGGGTGGGCGCGAGGGATCGCGCCCAGTTCGCTGCCAGCACACGGAGGTGCTGTCAGCGAACCCCCGGAGCCCTGCCGCGAAGTCGGAGGACAGGAGTCCGGAGACCACCGCTTTGGGGTGGCCTTCTCTTTGGTTACTTTCTCTTGGCCACGCAAGAGAAAGTGACTCGCTCGCCAAAGGCGAGTGATAGCTCTTCTCCCAAAAATGCGCCGCGGAGCGACGCCAAGATCAAGAAGAAGCGAGGAACTGGGTCCCGGCCTGCGCCGGGACGACATTCCCGCAATTTGAACACTGTGGAAAACCATCGCGCCTGAAGGCGCTCCTACAGTGAAAACGGGAGTGACTCGCTCGCCGAAGGCGAGTGAAAGCTTTGCTTCGAATGATGCGCCGCGGAGCGACGTTAAGATCAAGAAGAAGCGAGGACCTGGGTCCCGGCCTGCGCCGGGACGACATTCCCGCAATTTGAACACTGTGGAAAACCATCGCGCCTGAAGGCGCTCCTACAGTGAAAACGGGAGTGACTCGCTCGCCGAAGGCGAGTGAAAGCTTTGCTTCGAATGATGCGCCGCGGAGCGACGTTAAGATCAAGAAGAAGCGAGGAACTGGGTCCCGGCCTGCGCCGGGACGACATTCCCGCAATTTGAACACTGTGGAAAACCATCGCGCCTGAAGGCGCTCCTACAGTGAAAACGGGAGTGACTCGCTCGCCGAAGGCGAGTGAAAGCTCTGCTTCGAATGATGCGCCGCGGAGCGACGCCAAGATCAAGAAAAAGCGAGGAACTGGGTCCCGGCCTGCGCCGGGACGACATTCCCGCAATTTGAACACTGTGGAAAACCATCGCGCCTGAAGGCGCTCCTACAGTGGAAACGGGAGTGACTCGCTCGCCGAAGGCGAGTGAAAGCCCTGCTTCATTGGCGAGTCGCGAAGCACCGAAATGGTTGAGAAGAAGCGAGGAACTGGGTCCCGGCCTGCGCCGGGTCGACTGCTTGGGGTATTCAGGGTGACGGAGAGGCCAGGGTGCGAATCTCATCCGAATCCAGTTCCCGCCACTGCCCCTTGCCCAACTCGCCCAACGTCAGCGAACCAATCGCAACGCGAACCAGCCGCAAGACATAAATATCGAACGCGGCGAGCAGGCGACGGATCTGCCGGTTGCGACCCTCGTCGAGGATGACTTCGAGCCAGGCGTTCTTTTCGCCGCGACGCAGCTCACGCACCGATAGCGCGGAAAGCTGCTCGCCACCCTCTTCGACACCCGTCTGCAGGCGCGCAATCAGGTCCGCGTCCGGCAGGCAGTCCACTTGCACGTGGTAGGTTTTTTCGAGATGCGATTCCGGGGCGGTGATACGTGCCGCCCATGCGCTGTCGTTGCTGAAAAGCAGCAGGCCCTCGCTGGCCTTGTCGAGGCGACCGACCGGGGCGATCCAGCCGAGTCCGGCATCCTCGAAGGCTTTGTAGACGGTAGTGCGCCCGCGCTCGTCGGACGCCGTGCTCAGCATGCCGCGTGGCTTGTTGAGCATCAAATAGCGATGGACGACGGCCTCCGCCGCAGCGTCGTCGATGGCGATGGCGGCACCGGAAGGCGTGCGCGCCTCGGGGTCCGTGACGATCCGGCCATCGACGCGGACGCGACCGGCGCGGATCGCCGATTCAGCCTGCGAACGCGAGCAGATCCCGCGTTTGGAAATCACGCGCGCGAGGCCGTGTTTCGCTACGCCGGATCCTGGCGTCGGATGGGCCTTTGGCGAACGCGGCGATCGTTCTGACAAGTTCCGTTGCTCCAGACGAAAACGGGGCGCCAGAGCGCCCCGTCGAGTCTGGCAACCTGCCGGACGTTACCCGGCCGGGCTGCCAGCCTGTCGCGCCGCCTACGGGCGTCGTTCCAGCTCGGGGTCGTTCTTCATCACCGGCATCAGGTCCTGCTTGGACACGCCGAGCAGCAGCAGCACCGGGTTGGCGAAGAAGATCGACGAGGCGATGCCGATGAAGATGCCGATCAGCATGATCAGGCCGAAGTTCTCGAGGGCCGGTCCGCCGAGGAAGTACAGGGTACCGACGGCGAGCGCCGTGGTCACGCCGGTCATGATCGTGCGCGACAGGGTCGAGTTGACCGAGCGGTTGAGGATCTCGGCCGGATCGCCCTTGCGCGAGGAACGGAAGATTTCACGCACGCGGTCGAAGACGACGATCTTGTCGTTGATCGAGTAGCCGACCACGGACAGCACCGCAGCCAGCGCCGGCAGGTCGAACTCGCGCCCGGTCAGGGCGAAGGCCGCGACGGTGAGCAGGGTATCGTGGATTTCCGAGGCGACCGCGGAAACGGCGAAGCGCCATTCGAAGCGGATCCACAGGTAGATCGAGATGCCGGCGATGACGAAGATCACCGCGACGAGACCGTCGTTGCGCAGTTCGTCGCCGATCTGCGGGCCGACGAATTCGCTGCTCTTGACCGTGGCGTCGGGTCGCGTCGCGCGCAGCGCCTTGAGCACGTTGGCGGCGATCTTGTCGTTGGCGACGACGCTCGCTTCCTCGGTGGTGGTCTCGCCCTGTTCCTCGGCGACGATGCGGATGGCGAAATCGTTGGTGCCACCGTAGGTCTGCACGACGGCCTTGTCGAAGCCGCCCGCGGTCAGCGCGGCACGCACGTCGGCGACATCGATGGCCTTTTCGTAGCTGACTTCGACGTTCGCGCCGCCGGTGAAATCGAGGCCGTAGTCGAGGCCGCGCACGAAGATGATCGCCGCGGACAGGACCATGAGGATCGCCGAGACGCCCAGCGCAACCTTGCGCCAGCGCATGAAGTCGATCTTGCTGTTCGGATTGAAGAGTTCCATGGATGAATCCCTGAGGTCAGACCGGCAGCGACTTGAGCTTGGCCGAGCGGCCGAAGATCAATGCGACGAGCGAATGGGTGCCGGTCACCGAAGTGAACATCGACGTGAGGATGCCGATCGTCAGCGTGATGGCGAAGCCGCGGATCGGACCGGAACCGAAGGTCATCAGGCCGAAGGCCGCGATCAGGTGGGTGACGTTGGCGTCGAGAATCGTCGCCCAGGCCTTCTCGTAACCCCCGCGAATGGCTGCGAACGGGGTCATCCCATTGCGCTGCTCCTCGCGGATGCGTTCGCAGATCAGCACGTTGGCGTCGATCGCCATGCCGAGGGTGAGCACGATGCCGGCGATGCCGGGCAGGGTCAGGGTCGCCTGGAAGATGCTCAGGATCGCGACCAGCAGGACGAGGTTCATCATCAGGGCGACGTCGGCGATGAGGCCGAAGATCTTGTAGTAGACGGCAACGAAGCCGACCACCAGCAGCAGGCCGACGATGACCGCGGTGACGCCCTTGCGGATGTTGTCGGCGCCGAGGGTCGAGCCGATCACGCGCTCCTCGACGATGTCGACCGGTGCCGCCAGCGAACCGGAGCGCAGCATCAGGGCGAGGTCGGAAGCGGTCTTCATGCTTTCCAGGCCGGTGGTCTGGAACTTGTTCGAGAACACGCCGCGGATCGTCGCGAGGCTGATGATGTTCTCCTCGATCTTCGCGGTGCGCACTTCCTTGCCGTCGACCACGCGGACCTCGGGGATGCGCTCGACCAGCACGACAGCCATGCCCTTGCCGACGTTCTGCGAGGTGAAATCGAGCATCTTGCGCGCGCCCGAGGAATTGAGCGCTACCGATACCGCCGGCTCGCCGGTCTGCGGATCCGCCGCACTCGATGCATCGACCAGCTCGTCGCCGGTCACGATGACCTTCTTCTTGAGGACGGCCGGGCGGCCATCCTTGAAGTGGTAGAGGCGCGAATCCGGCGGCACCGAACCGGTGCGCTCGGCATCGTTGGCGTTGACGCTCTCGTCGACGGCGCGGTATTCGAGGGTGGCGGTGGCGCCGAGCAGGCGCTTGGCCTCGGCCGTATCCTGCAGGCCCGGCAGCTCGACGACGATGCGGCTGTCGCCCTGCTGGACGATCAGCGGCTCGGCCACGCCGAGCGAGTTGATGCGGTTGCGCAGCGTGCTGACGTTCTGCTTGATCGTGTTGTCGGCGATCTGCTTGATGCGTTCCGGCTTGACCTTGGCGATCAGGCTCGGCGAATCGCCGATGGACGGACCATCGGTGACCGTGAGGTCGGTCAGGTCGCGGCCGATGGCGGTGGCGATCGCGTCACGGTCGGCAGTGCTGGCGGCCTGGATGACGATGCCCTGGTTGCCGCGGTCGACCTTGGCGTTGCGGATTTCCTTTTCGCGCAGCAGCGAACGGATGTCGTCGACGTAGCGCTGCTCCTGTCCGAGCAGCACGCTCTTCTGGTCGACCTGCATGAGGAAGTGAACGCCGCCCTGCAGATCGAGGCCGAGTGGCATCGAGTTGGCGCCGATCATGCGCATCCACTGCGGCACGGTCGAGGCCAGGTTCAGGGCCACCGTGTAGTTGTCGCCGAGGTCGGTGCGCAGGGCGCTCGCCGCGGCCAGCTGCGAATCGGTGTTGCCGAACAGGGCGAGCAGGCGGTCGTCCTTGATCTCGACCGCCTGGAACTCGATCTTGCGCTGCTGCAGGGCCTGCAGGGCGCGCTCGCGGAGCGCTTCGTCGACCACCCCGCTCTTGTTCGCCAGGACCTGCACGGCGGGCTGCTTCTGATACAGCGATGGGACTGCAAACAACACGCCGAGCACCGCCACGAGGGCGACCAGGATGTGTTTCCAACGGGGATAATCGTTCATTCGTACCAATCCGGATTTGCGCTGTTGCCGATCAATCAATCGTCACTGTCTACACGTATGCGCGAACAGCCCCAGGAACCAGCACCGCAAGGCGCGCGGCAGGCCGGAGAGCGGTGCGCGCCCGGCCAGTCAAGCCATTGGGGATACCTGCGCCGATCTCAAGCCTGCTTGATCGTGCCCTTCGGCAGGACCGCCGTGATCGCGCTCTTCTGCAGCTTGACGCTGACCTTGTCGGCGATTTCGAGGGTGACGAAGGTTTCCGCGATCTCTTCGATGCGGCCGAGGACGCCGCCATTGGTCAGCACTTCGTCGCCCTTGGCCAGGGCGGCGATCATCGCCTTCTGTTCCTTGGCCCGCTTCATCTGCGGACGGATCAGCATGAAATAGAAGATGCCGAAGATGATGATCAGCGGCAGGAACGACATCAGGGGGTTTGGTGCGGCGGCGCCCGGTGCGGCTTGCGCATACGCGGAACTGATCAGGAAATCCATTGCGACTCCAGGAGGTTGCAGGGGTCCCGGCATTCACCGGGACGCGAAAAAGGTCGCGGATTATGCCATGGCAGGGCCTGCGGCGCACGGCGCACGGCGTTCGCGACCGCCTTTTCGCGGCCCCGGGGCCCGCTCAGCCGGCCCCGGCCAGGCTGTAGTCGAAGCCATAACAATGAATGCCTTCGCGGATGGTGATGGCCAGGGTGCCGCCCAGGCCTTCGAGCTCGCCGGTCCCGGAATCGGGTACCACGTTCACCATGAGGCTGGCCTCCCCGCGGTTCATCGTCCCCGAGTGCTGCAGCACGAAGCTGCCCTTGCGCCCCTGCAGGCTGCCGACGACCCGTTCGATGGCCACGTAGCCGGCCGAGCCCTTGGTCGCCGTCATCGCAGAGAGCATTTCGCCGATGCTGGTGGCTTCCAGATCGCCGTGGAACTGCTTGTTGATCGAAATCCGGCCGCGGGTTTCGCCCTCGCCGACCTCGTTCAGATCGAGCGGATTGAGGGTGACCGTGAAGGTGCCGGTGGCGTGTTTGAGCATGGCTTGGGCACTGCAATGGACGTTCGGAGCCGGCAACGATGCGTGTTTGCGGCCACCCATGCAAGCGACCCTGAAGTCCGATTGCCTCGACCGGGGCCGGCACCTGTCGACCCTGCCCCGACTGTGGCAGGCTTTGCAGCGGCCCCGGGAGGGAACACCTCGACGGGCCGTCCGAGCCTGCATGCAACGCCAGGGAGTCTGCGCAGATGATCTATTTCGGCATCGGCCTGGCCGCACTCGCGCTGGCCCTGACCGGCATGTACAACCTGCTGGTTCGCCGGCGCAATGGGGTCGACAACGCCTTCGCCGGCATCGACACGCAATTGATGATGCGCTACGACCTGATCCCCAACCTGGTTGCGGTGGTCAGGCAATATGCCAGCCACGAAAGCGACACCCTGCGCAGCGTGACCGAGCTGCGGACCGAGGCACGACGCAGCGATCTGGGCGTGAATGATCGCGTGCAACTGGACAATCGCATCAGCCAGGCCGTGGACGGCATCCTTGCCCTGGCCGAAAACTATCCCGCCCTGAAGGCGGCCGAAGGATTCCTGCAGCTGCAGCGCGCCCTCAACGAGGTCGAGGAGCGCGTCGCCGCGTCGCGCCGCGCATTCAACGCCGCCGCCACCGACTACAACAATGCCGTCGAGCTGTTCCCGCTGAACCTCGTGGCCTCGGCCTTCGGATTCCGCCGTCGCACCCTGTTCGCCGCCGCAGTCGAAGCGCGCGGCCGCGTCGACGTCGCCGACTCCGTGACTTCCTGAACTGCGCCATGGCACGCGGCGGCAAGCGACAGGAGCAAGCCAGGGCCAGGCGCGCGAGCGAAACCGCGGAGCCGGCTGCGGCAACGGGTGATTTCGAGGCGTTCTACCAGCGACGCCTCGTGCCGCAGATCGGGAAGCTCGAGGTCGAACGCAAGCAGGTGGTCCGCCGCATCGCTTCGTGGCTGGCCCTGATCGTGCCGGCCGGATCCTTGCTGACCGGGATCCTCGTGCACGTCGAGGCGTATGGAATCTTCGTCAGCCTGGCCATTGCCGGCACCCTGGGAGGCGCGCTGGCGGCGCTGGGCTTGCTGCGCATCGACTACGACGCGAACTTCAAGGCACGCGTCATCCAGCCGCTCATCGCGTTCTACGACCCGGGCCTTGCCTACCGGAGCAGCGGAAGCATTCCGCTGCAGGTTTTCGTCGAATCGCGCCTGTTTCCCGGCGCACCCCCCGAGCGATTCAGCGGCGAGGACCTGATCACGGGTACGCTGGGAAAGACCCGCATGAGCTTTTCCGAAGTCACCGCACAACGGGTGCGCCAGGTGCAATCGGGCAAGGGTGAAACGCGCGAGTCGGTCAGCACGATCTTCAGTGGCGTCTTTTTCTGTGCCGACTTCAACAAGAACTTCTCCGGCGCCACCTTCGTCCTTCCGGATCGCGCGCAAAAACTGCTCGGCGCGGTCGGCCAGTTGCTGCAATCCTGGGAGAAGAATTTCGGCCAGATCGTCAAGCTCGAGGATCCCGAGTTCGAGCAGGCCTTCGTGGTCTATTCCGACAGCCAGATCGAGGCGCGCTACATCCTCACCCCGGCGCTGATGCGGCGCATCCTCGAATTCCATCGCCGCACAGGTCGACCGTTCCGCATTTCGTTTGTCGGGACCCGCGTCAATGTCGCCATCGACATGGGCAGGAACCTGTTCGAGGCGCGCCTGTTCCGCACCCTGCTCGAACCCTCGCTGTACGCGACGTTCTGGCACGACCTCACCCTGCTCGCCGGCATCGTCGAGGAACTCAACCTCAATACGCGGATCTGGACCAAGGCCTGACGGGTGCCCGGAAAGATCCTGCCCTGCATTCGCGAGTTGGCGGAGAGCGCAGCGAACCCCAACGATGACAAACTTTCCGCGAGTCCCGGCGCGATCGAACACTCCCACGTTGGGGTTCGCAAGCTCACCCCAACCTACGGGCTTTTCGTCTCGTCGTCCCGGCGCAGGCCGGGACCCAGCGACTTCTTCGTGCGGTCTGATGGCACTGGACCCCGGCCTGCGCCGGGGTGACGGTGGGGAGCGTTGGGAGCATCAATACGCTTGCTTGCACCGGAACGTCGTAGAAACTGCAATTCGAATCAAGCGCCGGCGCGTCCCAGCCTGCGGGGTTTTTCGTCTCGTCGTCCCGGCGCAGGCCGGGACCCAGCGACTTCTTCGTGCGGTCTGATGGCACTGGACCCCGGCCTGCGCCGGGGTGACGGTGGGGAGCGTTGGGAGCATCAATACGCTTGCTTGCACCGGAACGTCGTAGAAACTGCAATTCGAATCAAGCGCCGGCGCGTCCCAGCCTGCGGGGTTTTTCGTCTCGTCGTCCCGGCGCAGGCCGGGACCCAGCGACTTCTTCATGCGGTCTGATGGCACTGGACCCCGGCCTGCGCCGGGGTGACGGTGGGGAGCGTTGGGAGCATCAATACGCTTGCTTGCACCGGAACGTCGTAGAAACTGCAATTCGAATCAAGCGCCGGCGCGTCCCAGCCTGCGGGGTTTTTCGTCTCGTCGTCCCGGCGCAGGCCGGGACCCAGCGACTTCTTCATGCGGTCTGATGGCACTGGACCCCGGCCTGCGCCGGGGTGACGGTGGGGAGCGTTGGGAGCATCAATACGCTTGCTTGCACCGGAACGTCGTAGAAACTGCAATTCGAATCAAGCGCCGGGAACCCCAAACGTGTCATCGACCCGCCTTGCGCAGGGTCAGGTTGAACCGGTACGGCCCGGTCAGCGGATGCACGGCGGGCTTGAGCGGGCGCACGCCATGGAAGCGCAGGCGTGACGGACCGCCCCAGACGACAACGTCGCCATGCGCTAGCGGGAGGGCGATCGGCTTGTCGCTGCGCGTGTCGCCGCCGAACAGGAACAGCGCCGGTATGCCGAGCGATACCGAAACGATCGGCGCGCCGAAGTCCTGCTCGTCGCGATCCTGGTGCAGGGACAAGCCCATGCCGGGCTCGTAGCGATTGACCAGGCAGGCGTCCGCCAAGAAATCCGGGAATCCCGCAGCGGCGGCCGCCTCGGCAGCGAGTTCGCCGAACAGGGCCGGCATGTCGGGCCATGGCCGGCCGGACAGCGGATCGACGCCGGAATAGCGATAGCCGCGGCGATCGCTGATCCAGCCCAGCGCGCCGCAGTTGCTCATCTGCACGGCCATCGTCGAGCCACCCGGCGTGATCATGTTCCGCAGCGGCGATTTCTGCAGCACGCTGTCAATTTCGGCCAACAGGCGCGCTTCACGGCTGCGCGCAAACTGGCGCAACAGCATGGCGCCGGCAGCCAGGGGTTCACTGCGGACTTCGGCGTCCATCGACTCGAACAGGTCCATGCTCATCGCGTGGATCGCCTGTCGCGGGCCATCGTGCCCTGCCGCTTCGTCATCGCTCCGCTCCCTCCTGCCCGCATCTGGCGGTTTTCTTGCATGCGACAAATAATGACATCTGGTCCGCCCCCTTGCCGACATCGAGGTAGGAATGAAAACAATCGGCCTGATCGGCGGCATGAGTTGGGAATCGACCCTGACCTACTATCGGTTGATCAACGAGCAGATCAAGGCGATACGGGGTGGCCTGCATTCGGCCAGGCTGATCCTCTACAGCGTCAATTTCCACGATATCGAGCGCCTGCAGCAATCCGGCAACTGGGAAGCCGCCGGCCAGATCCTGGCGCGCGCGGCCGGGGCGCTCGAGGCCGCCGGCGCCGACTTCCTTGTCCTCTGCACCAACACGATGCACAAGGTGTCTCCGGCCATCGAGGAGTCGGTGACGATTCCGCTGCTGCATGTCGCCGATGCCACGGCCGCGGCGATCCATGCCGCCGGCCTGGTCCGCGTCGGCCTGATCGGCACGCGCTTCACGATGGAGCAGGATTTCTACCGCAATCGGCTTTCCTATCCGCATGGCCTCGAGGTGATCATCCCGGAAGTCGCCGATCGCGACATCGTGCATCGGGTGATCTATGAGGAGCTCTGCCTCGGCCGCATCGTCGATGCCTCCCGCGAACAGTACAAACGCATCATCGGCGATCTCGTCGCGCGCGGCGCCCAGGCCGTCATCCTCGGCTGCACCGAGATTTCACTGCTGATCGCACCGGGCGATGCCAGCGTGCCGTTGTTCGACACGACGGCGATCCATGCCTGCGGCGCAGCGAACATGGCCATGGCGCACGCCTGAAGCGCGTTCAGCAGCAGCGTCCGCCGCCGCCCTTGTAGCGCGCATTCTGGCGCTCGACGAAGAACGCCTCATAACTCATTGGCGTGCGCCCCGGATGATGTGTCCGCACATGCGCGACGTAGGTGTCGTAGTCAGGCACGCCGATGCAGCGTCGCGCGATGCGCACGGAGTAATGCCAACCAGTGAGAAAGGTCCGAACCCAATCACGACAACGCAACAAAGTCCTGTCGCCTCCACGCAATGCTTTCCATGACCGGCCCCGACGCCCTCACGACCGCACCGAAGCCAGCGCCACGTAAGGCGTTTCCATCGCCGTCGGCGTGCCGATGCGTCGCGCCTGCAGCGCCGCACGAATGCCGAAGACGACGACCGCGACGACGATCGTCATGAACAGCAAGGACAGTCCGGCGTTGACCTGGTCGTTGAGGATGATGCGTTGCATTTCCTCGACTGTCGCCGCCGGGGCAAGCACCTGGCCCTGGTCCAGCGCGTCCCGGTACTTCGCCGCATGCGAAAGGAAGCCGATGCGGATGTTGTCGTCGAATACCTTCTGCCAGCCGGCCGTCAGCGTGCAGATCACCAGCCACACGGTCGGCAGCAGCGGTACCCAGAGGTAGCGATCGCGCTTCATGCGGATCAGGATCACGCAGCACACCGTCAACGCGATCGCCGCGAGCATCTGGTTGGCGATGCCGAACAGCGGCCACAGGGTATTGATGCCGCCGAGCGGATCGACCACGCCCTGGTAGAGGAAGTATCCCCAGCAGCCGACGCAAAGCGCGGTCGCGATCATGTTCGCCGTCCACGATTCGGTTTTCTTCAGCGCCGGCACGGCGAGGCCGGCCAGTTCCTGGATCATGAAGCGGCCGACGCGCGTGCCGGCATCGACCGTGGTCAGGATGAACAGCGCCTCGAACAGGATCGCGTAGTGGTACCAGAACGCCATCATGCCTTCGCCGGGAAGGATGCCGTGGATGATCTGGGCCATGCCGACCGCCAGCGTCGGCGCGCCACCCGTGCGCGAGAGGATCGTCGTCTCGCCGATCTGCGATGCGGTCTGGGTCAGCATGTCGGGCGTGATGACGAAGCCGAGCTGGCTGATCGCCTGCGCCGCCGATTCGACCGTGCTGCCGAGCAGCGCGGTTGGCGCATTCATCGCGAAATAGATGCCTGGGTCGAGCACGCAGGCGGCGATCAGGGCCATGATCGCGACGAAGGCTTCCATCAGCATCGAGCCGTAGCCGACCACGCGCGCCTCCGATTCATTGGCCAGCAGCTTCGGCGTGGTGCCCGAGGCGATCAGTGAATGCCAGCCCGACACGGCGCCGCAGGCGATCGTGATGAACAGGAACGGGAACAGGGCGCCGCCGAATACCGGGCCGCTGCCATCGATGAATTTCGTCAGCGCCGGCATGCGCAGGTCGGGCGCGGCGATGACGATGCCGATCGCAAGCATGGCAATCGTGCCGATCTTGAGGAAGGTCGACAGGTAGTCGCGCGGCGCGAGCAGGATCCAGACCGGCAGCACCGAGGCAATGAAACCGTAGCCGATCAACATCCCGGCCAGCTCGCGCCCGTCGAAATGAAACCGTTCGGCCCAGATCGGATCGTGCGCAACCACGCCGCCGAGCCAGATCGAGGCGAGCAGCAGGACCAGGCCGATGATCGACACCTCGAGCACCCGCCCCGGCCGCAGCCAGCGCAGGTACACGCCCATGAACACCGCGATCGGCATCGTCATGGCGACCGTGAACGTGCCCCAGGGGCTTGCCGCCAGCGCCTTGACCACGACCAGGGCGAGCACGGCGAGGATGATGAACATGATCATCAGCACGCCGATCATCGCGATCACGCCGGCGGCCGGCCCGAGTTCGGCGCGGGCCATGTCGCCGAGCGACTTGCCGTCGCGCCGGGTCGAGAAGAACAGCACCATGAAGTCCTGCACGGCACCGGCGAAGATCACGCCAACGAGAATCCACAGCGTGCCGGGCAGATAGCCCATCTGCGCAGCCAGCACGGGCCCGACCAGCGGCCCGGCTCCGGCGATGGCCGCAAAATGATGGCCGAAGACAACACTCTTGTCGGTCGGCACGAAATCGAGACCGTCGTTTCGCCGGACAGCAGGAGTTGCGCGGGTCGCGTCGAGTTGCAGCACGCGCTCCGCGATGAAGCGCGAATAGAAGCGATAGCCGATCAGCAAAATCGACACGCTGGCCGTGACCAGCCAGATCGCATTGATCGTCTCGCCGCGATTGAGCGCGATCGTGCCGAGGCAGAATGCGCCAAGAACGGCAAGCGCCAGCCAGGCGATTTTTTTCGCAGTGCCTTGCATGTCTTCTCCGTGGTGATCGGTTCGCCAGCTCTGCAGCCTGTTCGTGCAGCGCGATCCGGTCAAGCTGCGATGCACTATCGAATCAACCGGGCAATGCCTGGGTTACACTCGCCGCAGTTGGGGGGCGTGCGATGAACGAGTCTGCACAATCGACCGAAACCACACCGCTTGAATTCGAAGCCGATGCCTTGTTCGCCCAGGTCTATGAACGCCTCAAGGCCATGGCCGGGAAACGGCTGGCCCAACGTGCGCGCGGCACGCTCGACACCACCGCCCTGGTCCATGAGCTGTACCTGCGCATGGGCAATCACGGCGAACTTGCTTTCGCGCATCCCAGCCAGTTCTTCACCTACGCAGCACGGGCCATGCGCCATCTGCTGGCCGATCGGGCCAGGGATCGCCTGCGCCTGCGTGCCGGCGGCGACTGGATGCGCACAACCTTGACCGGCAGCGACTATCGGCTGGCCGTGGAAAGCGCCGATGAGGCACTGGCACTGGAAGAAGCCTTGCAGAAACTTGCCCAAGCCGACGCCCGCGCCGCACAGATCGTCGAACTGACCTGGTTCGCCGGACTCAGCCAGGAGCAGATCACCGAGTCGCTCGGCATCGCCCGCAGCACGGTGGCGCGCGACTGGCGATTCGCCAGAGCCTTCCTCAAGAATGAACTGGGCGGATGACACACATCGTCGCGAAAGGGCGTTTCCATTCGACACCATGAATACGCAATCACGATCCCTGCGCGATTTGTTCGAGGCCGCCCTGGCTCTGGAAGAGCCGGCGCGCTCCGCGTTCCTCGACGCGAATTGCGCGAACAGCAAGGAGCGCGCACAAGTGCAAGGCATGATCGCCGCGGACCTCGACGCAGCTGAACCGCTGGCCGAAGGTGGCGTGAATCGTCTGGCCAATGCGATCGGCTCGGCAAGTCCAGGGCCGCGTCTTCCGCCGGGCAGTCGGGTCGGTTCGTTCGCCCTCCTCGATGTCCTTGGCGAAGGCGGATCCTCGACCGTATTCCATGCCACCCGCGATGTCGAAGGGGCGACCCAGCATGTCGCCCTCAAGCTCATGCGACGCGGCCTCTACAGCCCGGAAGCGCAGCGACTTTTCCGGCGCGAACAACGTGCCCTGATCCAGCTCAGGCACCCGAACATCGCGCGCATGATCGAAGCCGGCGTCACCGAATCGGGACTCCCCTATATCGCGCTCGAGTTGGTTGCCGGAAACACGATCACCGATCACGTTCGCCTCAACGATCTCGATCTTCGCCAGCGCCTGCGCCTGTTCTCCGTTGTTTGTCTTGCAGTCGACGCAGCGCACCGCGCCCTCATCGTGCATCGCGATCTCAAACCTTCCAATGTCATGGTGACTGAAGAGGGCGAGGTCAAGCTGCTCGATTTCGGCATAGCCAAACTGCTGGCCGAGGAAGACGGCGCCACTTTGACCCAGTTGCCGGCATTCACACCAGCCTACGCCGCGCCCGAACAACGCGATGGCGGAGTCATCACGACCGCAACCGATGTATATGCACTTGGGGTTCTACTTGGCGAATTGATCACGGGTGAGCGGGTCAACGACGGCAGCGGCCGGACACCATCGAACTGGATCAGTACGGGCTCGGCTTCCGACCGGACCGTCGCGGTTACTCCAATCGCCTGGCGCCAGGTTCGCGGCGACCTAGACGCGATCGTATTGAAGGCGCTGGAGTCAGACCCGGCATTGCGCTATGCATCGGCGGGCACGTTCGCCGATGACATCGACCGCCTGCTCGCCGGGCGCCCCGTTACCGCGCATCCGGCATCGCGCTGGTATCGCACGCGCAAGTTCGTTCTGCGTCACAAGGGTGGAGTTGCGACGACGATGGCGTTCCTGCTCGCCATAATTTCGGCGCTTGGAATCGCGCTCTGGCAGGCGCGTGCGGCACGCGAACAGGCCAGGATCGCGCACAATGAATCGGCCCGAGCCAATGCCACGCTCGAATTTGTCGTCGACCTGTTGAAAACCGCCAGTGCGGATTTGCCACGCGATCAACGACCGACGCCAGAGGCCCTGGTCGAGGAAGCAGCGAAGAATGCGCGCGAAGACCCCGACCTGGATCCGATGGTGCGCGCGCAACTGCTACTGACCCTGGGCGAGATAGCCCGCAGCAATAGCGACAATGCCGCCGCCGAAACACTGATTGACGAGGCAATTCAACTGGAACGCGAGCTGGGCTTGCCGACGGCTTCACGAGAGTGGATCGCGGCCATGGTGGCCAAGGGCAATCTGCTGCACACAACGGACCGCAGCAAGGAAGCCGACCAGTTGATGGCCGACCTTCTTGCGGACATTGAGGGTGTGGAGACCGTGGAATCGGTATCCGCCTTGATGCTCTTTGGCGTAACGCGGGCCTACGCCGGTGATGCCGATGGCGCTGTCGCCACGGCGCAAGAGGCGCTGGCGATTGCGCAGCGCGTATTCGGACCCGACTCCACCAATGGCATCGAAACGGCGACTTATCTCGGGCAATTGTGTTCCAGCATGCGTCGCTACCGCGAGGGCGCGGCAATTCTCGAGGAAGCCGTGGCGCGCTGGCGGAGACTGGATCTGCCACTCAATGAACAATTTGCGCGCAGCCTGTTCCACTTGGCCGTGGCTCGGCGTCATATCGGCCCACGCGATCAGGTTGAGCCATTGTTCCAGGAAGGCATCGCTCTGTTGCGCCGGGTTCAGGACGGTCCCTACCACCGTGTTGCGCAAGGCCTGCTCGGCTATGCCGATTTCCTGATTGAGGATGAGCGCCTTGATGAAGCCGGGGTCGCCATCGAAGAAGCGCTGGAGATCAACCTTGCCGTGATGGGACCGGAAAGCGCGCGCACCGCGATGGCACAGAATTCACGAGCCCTGCTCCTGCGCGCTCGCCGTGACTACAGCGCTGCCGAGGCGGAGTTTCGCGTCGCCCAGGCCGTGCTGCAGCTGCAAGCCGACAGTTCGGGCCACGGACCGGAACTGACCCAGCTTCGACTTGACCTGTCCGCGACCCTGCTTGAGCTTGGACAGCCGGACGAAGCCACACTCTTGTACGAACAGGCGATGGCGGACGTTGCGCGGCAATTCGGGGAGCGTAGTGCCGAGGTTGCCGATACAAACTGCTTGCGCGGGAGAATCGCGCTGGCCGAGGGCAACTCCTCCGCCGCATTGAATGATTCGACACTTGCCCTGTCCATTTTCGAATCCCTCGACATTGCGGCTCCACCGCGTGAGATTCGCTGCCGCGTCGTGTGCGCGAAGGCATTGCTCGCCAGCAAACGAGGCGACGAAGCGCTAACCGAAACTCGACAGGCTCTGGAACAACAGGCCCGCCTATTGCCCGAAGCCAAGGCGAACCGGACCGCCCTGCTCATTCTTCGCGCCCGTGGCGAACGCGCTATCGGTGCCGAAGATTCCGTCCATGCCAGCCTGACCCAGGCGCGGGCACTCGGCGTGCCATTGGAACGCCTCACTGCAGAAGACCGAGAGTTTCTAAACGCCAGCTCGCGCTGAATTCTTGCCTGTTCGACAGGTACATGACACAAACCCGCCCCTGATGGCGTTACCCGAATCCGACCGGCTCTGTTCCGGATCGCCGAGGGAGATTCCATCATGTCGCGTTCAAGACAAATGGCTCGTTGCGTCGTTCTTGCGGCCTTGCTTGCCTGCGCCAGCTTCCCCGTTCACGCGGTCGTGCTTACTGTCGGCCCAGACGGCAATTGCACCCATTCGACCGTCGCAAGTGCGTTGGCTGCGATACCGGCGAGTGGATTCCATGAGGTCCGAATTGCGACTTCTTCCGTGAGCGCGCAGGCCCTGCAGATCACCAGCCGGGGCGTCACCCTACGTGGTGGCTATACCAGTTGTTCGGCGGCAACAAGTACCAGTTCTTCGACCCTGAGTGGACAGGGTGGCGGCCAGGACAGCGTCTTTACCGTACTGGGCGCAGGCAATGATGTGATCCTGGAAAACATCAACCTGATCCGCGGTGACGAAGTCCATGACGGCTACGGCGGTGGACTGGACTTTCGTGGCGCCGGCGTTGTCACCTTGCGCAATGTCGGCATCTCGCAGAACTATGCCGGCTACGGCGGCGGCATCAGCGTCACTGCACAGGGCGGGCCTGCCGAGCTGCGCATCGAAGCCGGAACAGTGGTCCAGCTCAACACCGCCCAGTTCTCCGGTGGCGGCGTGCGCATCGAGGGCGACACCCTTCTGACGATGATTGGAGACAACTCGACCATCAGCCAGAACGAGGCGATGGGTTTCAATCCGGTCAGCAACCAGCCGCAATATGGCTTTGGTGGAGGCGTTCAGGTAATAGGACCTGCCACTGCGTATATCGGCTCGCCAGGCATCGGCAATGGCGTGATCGTCGCCAACACAGCGCGCTACGGCGGCGGCATTGCCATCAATGGTGGCGGCAACGACGGCTTGAACTTTGCAACCGTCAACCTCTACACGACCGATACTTCCCGACCTACCAGGGTCTTTGGCAACCGCGCGACCAACACGGGTGGTGGCGTCTACGTTGGCATCATTTTCGGCAGCGACTATTCGATAGGAGAACTCTGCGCAAAGGATGTCCGAATAGATGGCAACATCGCGGCGGAGGGCAGTGCCCTCTACCTCGACCTGGATACCGAATTCTTCGGAGGTACGGACGGCGCAAGGGCTTACTTGAACAACGCTTGTGCGTCCGCATCAGGGCAAGGGCCGGCACCAGGGCGAGTGCCCTGCAGTGAAGACGACGCGTGCAGCACGATGATCGGCAACCGCACCGAGAACGGCAGCGGACAATCGACAAACGGAGCCACCGTGCTGGTCCAGGAAAAAACGACGCTGAATATCCGCGGCTTCGATATTTCAGGCAACACCGGTGGCTATACCATTCGTGCGTTTGAAGCGTCGAAAATAAAGCTCGACAATCTGCTGATCGCCAGCAATGCAAATGCTTTTCAAGCGCTCCGAGTAGAGAATGATGGCGATACAATTTCCATCAAGGACAGCACAATTGCCGGCAATAGCATCGGCGCGAACCACGTATTGGACATTGACAGCGATCTCGTCCTTGCACGCTCGATCATCTGGCAGCCAGGCAAGATCAGCCTCAGTCACTCAGGCAGCCGCAGCGTGCAGAAAGTCCTCGCCAGCGAAGCCGGCAGTCTCGGCGGTCCTCCGGAAGCCCTTGTCGCTTTTCCACGTTTTGTCGATCCCGAGAACGGCGACTTCCGCCTGCGCGCGGCTTCACCGGCGGTCGACTACGCCCTCCAGATCGCAGAGAACACACTGGATATCAATCTCGCATTGCGCGACAAGCGCCTTGAGCCAGTGCCGCGCTTGCCCGGGCTGATTCGCGACCTCGGTGCCTACGAGCGCCAGTCGCTGCAGCCTCTAGTACTGAATCCCGATTTCAATACAGGAACCGGGCTCTGGCAAGTCACGACTCCCGGCGTATCAAGCTGGGACAACACGCAGAACGCAGCCGGTGGCACTGGTTCCGGATCCATAAAGATCACCCAGGCCGGCACGCCGAACCTGCAGCGCGTGTACGGACTCTCTCAATGCATCCATCTGCCGGGACCCGGCGTCTACGCGCTAAATGGTTGGGGACGCTCCGCCGCCGGCGCGGTCGGCAATCGCGACTATGTCTACCTGAACTGGGAATACCGTAGTGCTGGTGGCGAGCAATGCGATGGCGGCACGGCCCATGCCTCCGGCGATTTCTTTCTGTCGAACTCCGCCAGTTGGCAGCGCCCTGCAATTCCACGCCTGGTCAGCTCACCTGTCAATGAGTGGACAACCACGAGTTCTATCAAGGTCACCATGGTAGTCACCGAGTTTGGCGTCAGTTCGCCAACGACGACAACCGGCTGGTTCGACGGCATCACTCTCGATTACGTGCCCGATGACACGATTTTCAGAAACGGTTTCGAGCCTCTCAATTGATAGTGGCCACACGCCCGGTAGGGCGGAACCCGCATTGCGGAATCCGCCGCACGATGCTCACTCAGCGGGGTCGCGCAGTTCCCGCGCGAACGGCGGATTCGACTGCAGTAGCTGCACCCTACGAACCGCAAACCTGCGCGCGATGCAAATTCCGCTTACCACTGGCTGTGCTGAGTTTTCAATCGACCTGCTGCGCCACGACACAAACCCGCCCCGAATGGCGTTTCCCGAAAGAGACCGGTTCCGTTCCGGATCGCCGAGGGAGATTCCATCATGTTGCGCCCAAGACCATTATTCCATCGCGCTGTCTTGGCAACCCTGCTGGCCTGCGCCAGCTACTCCGCTCACGCCATCGTACGCACGGTGGGACCGGGCGGCGATTGCAGCCACACCACGGTCGCGAGCGCGCTCGCATCGATCCCGGCCGGTGGATTCCATGAAGTCCGCATTGCCGTCGCCCTGGTGGACAATCAGGCTGTGCAGATCACCAGCCGAGGGGTGACGCTGCGTGGCGGCTACGCGAGTTGCTCGGCGACAACGAGCACGAGTTCTTCGACCCTGAGCGGTCAGGGCGGGGGGCAAGACAGTGTGCTGACCGTGCTCGGCCCGACCAATGATGTGATCCTCGAAAACATCAATCTCATCCGCGGCGATGAGGTGTATGACGGCTACGGCGGTGGCATCGACTTCCGCGGTGCCGGTGTCATCACCCTGCGCAATGTCGGCATCTCACAGAACTATGCCGGCTACGGCGGTGGCATCAGCGTAAGTGCGCAAGGCGGCAGCGCCGAACTGCGCATCGAGGCCGGTACCGTTATCCAGCTCAACACCGCGCAGTTCTCTGGTGGCGGCGTCCGCATTGAGGGCAACACCTACCTGTCAATGCTCGGTGACAACTCAACCATCGCCCTGAACGAGGCGTTGGGTTTCAATCCGATCAGCAATCTGCCGCAGTATGGGTACGGAGGAGGCATCCAGGTTCTCGCGCCTGCACTGGCAGACATCGGTTCACCCGGCATTGGCAATGGCGTCATCGTCGCCAACAAGGCCCGCTACGGCGGAGGTATTGCAATCAATGCAACAGAAATCAATGCGGACGCAATCGTCAACCTCTACACCACCGACCCTTCCCGCCCGACCAGAGTTTTTGGCAACCGTGCGACAAGTACCGGAGGCGGTATTTATGCCGATGCGCTTTTCGACATCGGCGACCTGTCCAGCAGCGATTTTTGCGCCAAGGATGCTCGTATCGACGGTAACATTGCGCCGGAGGGCAGTGCCATCTATCTCGACACGGCGAGTGACATATTCGGACTTACTACTGGCGCGAGTACCGGTCTAAACCATTCCATTCCCGCTTTGGGTTTTTGTCCTTCACGACCCGGACGAGTAGCCTGCATCCAGGGCGAAGCGTGCAGCACCATGTACGGCAATCGCTCAGAAGATGCCAACGGTCAGGCTACAGGAGGGGCGACCGTGCTTGTCCAGAACGATGCCTATCTGAATACCCGCCACTACGACATTTCCGGCAATTCCGGGGCGCACACGATCCGGGCATTCGGAGGTTCTGGGCTCTATCTCGAGAACGTACTAGTTGGCAGCAATGCGAATACTTCCCAAGTTGTTCGCGTCGAAGACGGTAGCCGAGCCGTTTCAATAAAGGACAGCACAATTGCCGGCAACAGCATTGGCAGTAGCCACGTAATGTCAATTGCTGGCGACCTGTTGATGGCCCGTTCGATCATCTGGCAACCCGGAAAGATCAGCTTGACCCATTCAGGCGGACTCACGGTGGAAAAAACCCTGGCGAGCGAAGCCACCAGTCTCGGCGGCCCCCCGGAAGCCTTTGTCGCCTTCCCACGTTTTGTCGATCCCGAGAACGGCGACTTCCGCCTGCGCGCGGCTTCACCTGCAATCGACTATGCACTGCAAGTTGGAGAGAACACGCTGGATATCGATCTCGCTTCGCGCAACAAGCGCCTTGAGCCAGTGCCGCGCTTGCCCGGGCTGATTCGTGACCTCGGTGCCTACGAGCGCCAGTCGCTGCAGCCTCTAGTACTGAATCCCGATTTCAATACAGGAACCGGGCTCTGGCAAGTCACGACTCCCGGCGTATCAAGCTGGGACAACACGCAGAACGCAGCCGGTGGCACTGGTTCCGGATCCATAAAGATCACCCAGGCCGGCACGCCGAACCTGCAGCGCGTGTACGGACTCTCTCAATGCATTCATCTGCCGGGACCCGGCGTCTACGCGCTAAATGGTTGGGGACGCTCCGCCGCCGGCGCGGTCGGCAATCGCGACTATGTCTACCTGAACTGGGAATACCGTAGTGCTGGTGGCGAGCAATGCGATGGCGGCACGGCCCATGCCTCCGGCGATTTCTTTCTGTCGAACTCGGCCAGTTGGCAGCGCCCTGCAATTCCACGCCTGGTCAGCTCACCTGTCAATGAGTGGACAACCACGAGTTCTATCAAGGTCACCATGGTAGTCACCGAGTTTGGCGTCAGTTCGCCAACGACGACAACCGGCTGGTTCGACGGCATCACTCTCGAATACGTGGCCGATGACACGATTTTCGAGGATGGGTTCGACCCTCACAATTGAATTGACAGGAGGCGCTGCAGGGCAGATTCACCTGCAGTGGTTCCGCGGCGTGCGGACGAAAAACGGCGCATCAATATCGGCTTTTTGCAGGAAGCGGCTTCAGCCGCTTCCTCAGGGCTCTCCCTTCTCCCCTCGGGAGAAGGGAGCACGCTTCCCGATCTACAACCACTTCGCCCGGCGCAGCAGCAGGAACAATCCGCCGCAGATACCGAGGGTGACCGCGATCATCGCCGCATAGCCCCATGGTTTGTCGAGTTCCGGCATGTGATGGAAGTTCATGCCGTACCAGCTGGTCATCAGGGTCGGCGCGGCGAGCAGCGCGGCCCAGCCGGCAAGACGCTTGACCACCTCGCCTTGGGCCACGGTGACCAGGGAAAGGTTCACGCTCAATGCGGCGGTCAGCATCTCGCGCATGGTGTCGGTCGATTCGTTGATGCGTGCCGCATGGTCGTAGACATCGCGGAAGTAGGGCCGCACCTCGTCGCGCAGCAGGCCCGGATGCATGCGCGTGAGCTGGTTGAGGATGTCCTGCAGCGGGCCGATGGCCAGGCGCAGGGTGACCAGTTCCTTCTTCAGGTTGTAAAGGCGGCGGATCGTGTCGCGCTTGAAGGTATCCTCGAAGATATCCTCTTCCAGTTCCTGCAGGTCCTCGCGAAAGCTGCGCACGATCGGCATGAAGTTGTCGACGATGAAATCGAGCACGGAATACAGGGCGTAGCTCGGCCCGTAGGTCAGCATGTCCGGCGATTGCTCGCAGGAACGGCGCGCCGGTGCGTACGACAGCGATGCACCGTGGCGCACGGTGACCAGGTAGCGTTTGCCGACGAAGATGTGCGTTTCGCCGAACTGGATGCTGGCGCTGACCACCTGCGCGGTTTGCGCGACGATGAACAGGGAGTCGCCGTAGGCCTCGATCTTCGGTCGCTGGTGCGCGTTGTGCGCGTCCTCGATGGCGAGGTCGTGCAGGCCGAATTCCTCCTGCAGTTTTTCCAGCAGCGCCTCGTCCGGCTCGACCAGTCCAACCCAGACGAAGGTATCCGGACGCTCCAGGACATCGCTGATTTCGTCGAGGGTGATGTCGCCGATGCGCTTCCCGTCGGCGTGATAGGCAACGCAGTTGGCCACCATGGCGGCCGCGTCGGCCGACGAACCGGAAACCGGGGATAGAATGGCGCTGGCTGGTTTTTCCATGGGGCGCATCATGCTCGCCGCCTGCGTGCCCGGCAACAAGCGAGCGGCGCCGGGGCTGGCCGGCGCGCCGCAGCCGTGCCGGATGGTTCAGCGCACGCCGTGCATGAGCTTGCGGATCAGCGGCGTCAGGATCAGCACGAGGATACCGCTGCCGATGCCGATCCGGGCCGAGAAGACGAACATGCTGTCGTATTTGGACAGGGCCTCGGCGACGTCGAGCACCGCGCCCTCCGGAATCTCCAGCGAGGACAGCTTGCCGAGTTCGGAGGCAAGGATCTCCGAGTATGAGGTGCCCAGGAACCAGCCACCCATCATCAGCCCGACCACGCGCGGCACGGACAACTGGGTCACCGCGGAGAGTCCGATCGGCGACAACAGCATCTCGCCCACTTCGAGGACGAAATAGGCGAGCACGAACCACCAGATATTGGTCAGTCCGTTGGCCTGCGGATTGCGCGCGCTCCACACCAGCACGAGGAACGACACACCGGCGAGGATCAACCCATAGGCCGACTTGGCCGGCTTGCTCGGGTTCCAGCCGCGCTTCTCGAGGCGTGGCCAAAGCCAGGCGAAGATCGGCGCCAGCACGAGGATGAAGAAGGCGCCGAGGAAGGTCAGCTGGCTGGCCGTCCATTCGAGGCCGAGCGCCTCGTGGTTCATCGCGCGGTCCGAGAACAGCACCCAGGAGCCGTAGGTCTGCTCGTAGAGGGTGAAGAAGACCAGGCAGAAACCGATGAAGGCGAGCACGGCGAACATCTGGTCGCGTTCGACCCGGGTGCAATGCTTGAACATGAACCAGAGGATGCCGCCGAACAGGCACACCGAGACGAAGTGCATCGACAGCACCACCGGCGTCGGCTCGAAGAAGCCCGGCACGATGTGCAGGATCAGCGAGTGCGCCTGGATCAGCAGCCAGACGACGAACAGGCCGCCCAGCGCGAGCAGGTAGATCACGTGTTCACGCGACAGCGGACCCAGCATGCGTTCGCGCAACTTTTCCGGATCGCGCGGTTCGGCATGTCCCATCAGGTGCTTCTGGCCGTAGAGGAAATTGGCCAGGCCGGCGATCATGCCGATGCCGGCCGCTCCGAAGCCCCAGCCCCAGCCGTAGGTCTCGCCGAGCCAGCCGCAGAACAGTGCAGAAACTGTCGCGCCAATATTGATGCCGGCATAGAAGATGCTGAAGCCGGAATCGCGGCGCGGGTCGTTGTCCGGGTACAGCTTGCCGACGATGGTCGAGATGTTCGGCTTGAGGAAGCCGACCCCCATGATGATCAGCGACAGCGAGAAATAGAACACCTGCAGGGCAGCGGTGTCGCGGACGACGACGCCGTCGACCAGGGTCGCCTGGTCGCCCTCGAAGGCCATGCCAAGATGGCCGAGGACGAGCAGGATGCCGCCGAACACCACGGCCTTGCGCATGCCGAGCCAGCGGTCGGCGATCAGGCCGCCGATGACCGGCATTGCATAGACGAGGCCGCCATAGGCGCCGATCAGGTTGTAGCCGAAGTCGTCGGTGAACAGGTGGTACTTGACCAGGTACAGCAGCAGCAGCGCCTTCATGCCGTAGAACGAGAAGCGCTCCCACATCTCGGTGAAGAAGCAGATGTAGAGGCCCTTCGGATGGCCAAGGAATTCGGCGGGCCGCAGCGGCTCGGGATCGGCAGGCATCTCGGGGGACATTCGGGCATCCTGTTCGAGGCAGTCGGGGAGTATAGCCGCGCCATCGCCTGGCGGATTCCAGACGGCGCGCAGCAGCGGCGCGAACGGCTCGATGGCCGACTCGATACCCGGCACGCCGTGGCCACGTGCTCGGTCGATCCATCCTCCGGACAATCCCTGCGAGCTGGCCGTTCATCCTTCGACTGGCTCAGAGCCTGTCGAAGGGCGAACTCCAGTCGAGCGGTTAAGCTTGCTTGCAGACCTTCGCCGTTGCGATACACGGGACCTTGCCGTCATGACCAGTCATTCACCCAATGGGGACAAGCCTTCAGCCACACCGGAGTCGTCGACGGCCAGATCGGTTCCCGCTTCCGCCGCGGACCTCGCCGAACCCCTGGCCAGCATGCACACGCCGGACTTTCCCCAACTGCTGCGCGAACTCGGCGGATGCCTTGTCCTGACCACCTACCAGGCTGGCAAGCTGGTCATCCTGCGGCCGGACGGCGACACCATCAATACGCATTTCAGCCACTTCAAGCGGCCAATGGGGATGGCGGTGGATGGCGATCGCATCGCCATCGGCACGCACATCGAGATCGTCGAGTTCCGCGACATGCCCGCGCTGGCGCGACGACTGGCCGGTCCGCCAACCCACGATGCCGTCTACGTCGCACGCAACAGCCACGTCACCGGCGCGATCGACAACCATGAGATGGCCTGGGACTCGCAGGGCGAACTGTGGTTCGTCAACACGCTGTTTTCCTGCCTGTGCACGCTCGATCCGGACTACAGTTTCGTGCCGCGCTGGCGCCCGCCCTTCGTGACCCACTACGCGCCGGAAGATCGCTGCCACCTGAACGGCCTGGGCATGCGCGACGGTCGGCCGCGCTATGTCACCGCTCTTGGCGACTCCAACGCGACACAGGGCTGGCGCGCGAACAAGCGCGACGGCGGCGTGCTCGTCGACATGCAGACCGACACCGTCCTCGCCCGCGGCCTGTCGATGCCGCACTCGCCGCGCTGGCACGACGGCCGGCTATGGCTGCTTGAGTCCGGGCGCGGCGCGCTGGTCACGATCGATCCGCAGAGTGGCAACAAGACAGAAGTGGCGCGCGTTCCGGGTTTCGCCCGAGGTCTCGATTTCATCGGTCCCGTCGCCTTTGTTGGCCTTTCCCAACTGCGCGAGAACGAAGCCTTCAGCGGGATCGACATTACCGACACCAACCCGGATCGCCAGAGTGGTGTCTGGGCCGTGCACACCGGCACCGGCAAGACCATCGGCCTGCTCCGCTTCAGCGGCGGCGTGCAGGAGATCTTCGCCGTGCAGGCGCTGCGCGGCGTGCTGTTTCCCGAGTTCGTGCACGAGGGCGAACTGCTGGCGACGACCTACGCCCTGCCCGACGAAGCGCTGCGCGATGTCGCTTTCAGCGAACGGAAACGGGAATAGGGAATAGGGAATGGGGAATGGGGAATGGGGAATGGGTGAGACAGTATTTGCCAGCATTGGGTCTCGGGCAGTGCTGAAGTTTAGTTTTGCGCTCTTCTTGATCCCGGCCTACATCGGAGTGACAGGCTTCCGTCTTTCGATTTACCTATTCTCTATTCCCCATTCCCCATTCCCGTTCCCCCAATCAGCACGCCGAGGAACTCCTCGCCGTAGCGGGCCAGCTTCATCTCGCCGACGCCGCTGATCGTCGACAATTCGCCGAGCGATTGCGGCTGCTCGCGCAGCATCTGCAGCAGCGTCGCGTCGGCGAAGATGCGGTAGGCCGGCACGCCCTGCTCCTTCGCCAGGCGCGCGCGCGTGTTGCGCAGCGACTCCCACAGCACCGACTCGTGCGGCGCGATGTCGAGGCTCTGTTTCGCGCGCTCGCCACGCGAGGTCTTCTGCCTGGCCTTGCGCTCGACCTTGTCGGCGACGTGGCGCATGCGCACCTCGGTTTCGCCGCGCAGCACCGCGCGGCTGGCATCGACCAGGCGCAGGGTGCCGTAGCCTTCGTCGTCCGGCACGAGCAGGCCGGCGGCGACGAGCTGGCGGAAGATCGCGCTCCACTGGCGGTCATCGAACTCGGCGCCGATGCCGAAGGTGCTGAGCTTGTCATGGTCGAGCTTTTCGACTCTCTCGCCCTCGACGCCGCGCAGCACGTCGATCAGGTGCTTGACGCCGAAGCGCTGGCCGGTCCGGTAGACGCACGACAACGCCTTCTGCGCGGCGACCGTTGCATCCCAGGTGCGCGGCGGATCGAGGCAGTTGTCGCAATTGCCGCAACTCGCCGCCGGCGTCTCGCCGAAATAGCTGAGCAGCTGGCGGCGTCGGCAGCCGGTGCTTTCGGCATAGCCGATCAGCGCGTTGAGCTTGCTGCGTTCGACCCGCTTGCGCTCCTCGCCGGCATCGGATTTCGAGATGAATTGCGACAGGGTCACGACATCGGCCAGGCCGTAGGTCATCCACGCGTCCGAGGGCAGGCCGTCGCGGCCGGCGCGCCCGGTTTCCTGGTAGTAGCCTTCCAGGCTCTTGGGCAGGTCCAGATGCGCGACGAAACGCACATCGGGCTTGTCGATGCCCATGCCGAAGGCGATCGTCGCGACCATGACGATGCCATCCTCGCGCAGGAAGCGTTTCTGGTTGGCCGCGCGCTTGGCCGCATCCATCCCGGCGTGGTATGGCAGGGCGAGGAAGCCGTCCTCGACCAGCGCCGCGGCGGTCGCATCGACCTTGTTGCGCGACAGGCAGTAGACAATGCCGGACTGGCCGCGACGACCGGCCAGGAAATCCCTGAGCTGGCGACGCGGATTGTCCTTTTCGACCACGCTGTAGCGGATGTTGGGACGGTCGAAACTGGCGATGAAGGACTCGGCCGATTCCAGCGACAACCGCTCGATGATCTCGCGCCGGGTCGGCGCATCGGCGGTTGCGGTGAGGGCGATCCGCGGCACCTGCGGGAAACGCTCGTGCAGGATGGTCAGCTGCCGGTACTCGGGGCGGAAATCGTGTCCCCACTGCGACACGCAATGGGCCTCGTCGATGGCGAACAGGCTGACTTCGACCTGGTCGAGCAGGTCGAGGAAGCGTCCGGTCAGCAGGCGTTCCGGCGCGACGTAGAGCAGCTTCAGATCACCGCCACGCAGACGCTGTTCGACCTCGCGCTGGGAGGCCGCATCGAGGCTGGAGTTGAGGAACGCCGCCTCGATGCCAAGCTGGTGCAGGGCCTCGACCTGGTCCTGCATCAACGCGATCAGCGGCGAAACGACCACCGCCGTGCCGGTGCGCATGAGCGCCGGGATCTGGTAACACAGCGACTTGCCGCCGCCGGTCGGCATCAGCACGAGGGCATCGCCGCCGCGGCTCAGGCGGTCGATGATGGCCTGCTGGTCGCCGCGGAAGGTGGGATAGCCAAAGATGCTGTTGAGCAGGTGCAAGGCGGAATCGGACATGCAGGGATGCTAGCAAAGCTTGCCCAGTTCCGAGGGATTGATTTCAGGCATCGCATCGGCGCGGCAAGGTGCGCGCGCCAGTTGCTGCCTTTGCGCGAACCCGTCGAGTTCGCGCGGCCGGGTCGTTCATCCTTCGACGGGCTGAGGACGAACGGGTTTTTCGAACACCGCCGGATCGCAAAACCCAGGTCACCCATACCGTTAGACCCGGACACCCATCCGGGTTCGAACAGATCCTTCAGCAAATCCGTTTCTCGCGCATCTGGTCTGCCGATACCGTTAGCCAGGGCTCCTCTCTCTGCCCGGAGCAGCTGCGCGCGGGAACAACGACGGAAACAACTGCCATGAGCTTCTGGGTCTACATCCTCAAGTGCGCCGATGACAGCCATTACACGGGTCATACGGACAATCTGGAATCTCGAATTGGACAGCACGACAACGCAGCCATCCCCGGTTGCTTCAGCTTGAATCGCCGGCCCCTGATCCTGGTTTGTTCGCAGGAGTTTGTTGCACGCGAGGAGGCCCTTGCCGCCGAGCAACAGATCAAGCGTTGGAGCCGGGAAAAGAAGCAAGCCATGATCCGCGGAGACTGGAATGAAGTGGCCCGAGTGGCACGACCTGCATCAGCCCATCGGCAACATGAGCCGACAAAAACGACGACTCCCTGACAGAATTCCTGCGGCAAGAAGTCCATGCTTCCCGCCAGTTTGCGCAATATTCGGCAAGACGGGACCAGTGGCATGGGCGATATCGCCCTCGTTCTTCCCGTGATACCGAGACAAGTCCAACGCGGAAATATCCGATTGCAGTGAATTTCATGAAGAGTCTGGCAGGAAAACTGGTTCTCATCGCAAGCCTGGTATCGCTCTCCGCCATGGCAGCACCCCCACCGCGCTTCCCGCCCGGCGCGGTCTGGCACCAGAGCATCGTATCGGCGCCGCTGCATCCGAATTCGACGTCGATGATCAACACCCTGGTCGGCCTTGGTGGCTGGGGCAATGCCAACAAGTTCCAGATCGACTTCTCGCTGCAGACCTATCCGGATGCGCCGGCCGGCACGCCGATGCGCACGGTCGTCCCGCACAGCGGTTCGGGCGAGTACTACCTGCCCGATTGCGAAACCCTGCCGGCCACGATGCCGGTGCCGGCCGACGCCGCCTTCGAGGGCCAGTCCGGCCTGAGCTGCGACAACAACGCCGAGGACTGCCATCTTCTGGTGCGCCAGGGCAACCTGCTTTACGAGATCTATTCGGGCAACTACTCGGGTGGCGTGCTCAACGCGAGCTGCCTGGTGGTGTGGAACCTCGCCGCCGTCTATCCGCCCGAGGGTCGTGGCGAACATTGCTCGAGCTCGGATGCGGCCGGTTTCCCGATCGCGCCGCTGCTGGTCAACGCAGACGAAGTCACCGCCGCGGCCGGCGTTGCCAATTCCGACCTCGGCCATGCCATCCGCTTCGTCCTGCCGAATTCGCGCATGGCCAATGACACGTCGCTGGGTGGCGTCGGCGGGCGACTGTACGTGCATCCGGCTTCGCACGCGGGCAGCCCGGGCGGACCCAGCACCAGCGTGCCCTACGGCGCCCGCCTGCGCCTGAAATCGACCTTCAACATGGCCGGCTACAGCGCCGCCGCCCAGGTGATCCTGCGCACGATGCAGCGCTACGGGATCGTGCTCTCCGATGGCGGCAACATCGCGCTGACCTTCGAGACCGACCGCTTCACGACGGCCAAGTGGAACACGCTCGGCATCACCGCGCAGACCTTCTTCAATGGCGCTGGCGGCGCGACGCCGGTGCTGGTCAGCCATTTCGAGGTCATCGACACCGGCCCGCGCATCGGCGAGACCTGGAATTGCGTGCGCAGCACGGTGACGGTGCCCGACCTGATTTTCCGGCACGGATTCGAAGCGGGATCCTGAACCGGCGCAGCGGCCTGCCCTGCCCGCGTTTCGCCATCGGCGATGCCCGCCTATACTGGCCGACCGCTTCCGATCGAAGGATCCGCGACATGCGCGTCATTCCATTCCTGCTCGGCGCCCTGGTCGTCGCCAGTGTCCAGGTATCCGCCGCGGACGAATACACGCCCCTGGATGACTACACGCAATCCGTCGAACAGTGGCGCGACAACCGCGACGAGGGGCTGAGGAAGCCGGATGGCTGGTTCAGCTATGCCGGGGCCGGCATCGTCAACCTCGGCCGCAGCACGATCGGATCGGCCAGCGACAACACGATCGTGTTGCCGAAGGGGCCGGCCCGGATCGGCACGCTGACCGTCAACAAGGCGGGCACCGCGCGCTTTCGCGTCGAACGCGGCAGCGGCGTCCTCATCGACGGCAAGCCGGCCAGGGGCAAGGTGATCCTCAAGGACAATGCCGATGGCGCAACGCCGACCCGCGTGTCGATCGGCGATGCCTGGTTCTACCTGGTGCACATGGGCGACGTGATCGGCTGGCGCTTCCGCGATCCGGATTCCCCGGCACTCAAGGCCTTCAGCGGCATCGAGTATTTTCCGATCGATCCATCCTGGCGCATCGAAGCGGACTGGCAGCCGTTCGAACCCGCGCACGAGATCGAGCTGGTCACCATCATCAATACGCTCGAGAAGGCGCCGGTTCCAGGCAAGGCCACATTTGAACGCAATGGCCAGCAATTCAATTTGCAGCCCGTGCTCGAAGGCGACGGACGCCTGCTCTTCATCTTCGCCGACCAGACCAGCGGCAAGGAAACCTATGGCGCCGGGCGCATGGTCTACGCCCAGCCAGCGAAGGACGGCAAGGTCGTGATCGACTTCAACAAGGCGTTCAGCCCTCCCTGCTCGCTGTCGCCGCACGTGGTCTGCCCGACCGCTCCGCCGGAAAACCGCCTGCGCCTGCGCGTCGACGCCGGGGAAAAGACCTATCGCGGAGCGAGCCGCTGAAGGGCGCTTCCGCGCGCACCGATTCTGCTTGATCATTCTTTCGTTCGCCGCCATCGTGTAGCGACCGGCCCCGGTCGGGCCAGGAGGGAATCCGCAACATGGTCGTACTCATCGAAGTCGTCGGCGGCCTCGTCATCGTCGCCTTGATCGTCCGCGGCGCCATCGCGTTCTACCAGGATTTCACCTCGCGCAAGTAGGCCGCCGGGCGTCCGGCGCCTCGCGTACCGCGCCACCACAAAGGGGAAACAACATGAACCGTCCCGCCGCCTTCATGGGCAAGTCCAATCGATTCATCTCGGCCGGCGTCCTTGCCGCAATCGTCGGGCTGCTGTTGCTGTCGATCGTGTTCGGCAGCTGGTACACGGTCGACCAGGGCGAGCGCGGGGTGAAGCTTCGCTATGGCGCCATCGTCGGCATCGCCGAACCGGGGCTCAATTTCAAGGTGCCCTTCGTCGACACGGTGGAGCACGTGTCGGTGCAGAACCTCAACATCCTCTACGACCGCGTGGAGTCCTACAGCAAGGACCAGCAGCCTGCCTCGCTGCGCATATCAGTGAGCTACCGCGTGCCCGAGTCGCAGGTCGAGGAGCTCTATTCGCAATACGGGACGATCGAGCGCATGGTCGACCGCCTGGTCAGCCGCAAGGTGCCCGACGAGGTCAAGAACGTATTCGGGCGCTATACCGCGATCTCCGCCATCCAGGACCGCACCAAGCTCGGCATCGACATCAACGAGGGATTGAAGAAGGCCGTCGTCGGACCGGTCGTCATCGACAGCGTGCAGGTCGAGGACGTGACCTTTTCCGATGCCTACGAGCAATCGATCGAGAAGCGCATGATGGCCGAGGTCGAGATCCAGACCAAACGGCAGAATCTCGAAACCGAACGCATCAATGCCGAGATCACCGTGACCCAGGCCAAGGCCCAGGCCGATTCCGCGCTGGCCAAGGCGCAGGCCGAAGCCGAGGCGATCCGCGTGCGCGGCATTGCCGAGGGCGACGCGATCAAGGCCCGTGGCGAAGCGCTGAAACAGAACGCGATCCTGATCTCCCTGACCCAGGCGGAGAAGTGGAATGGCGTCCTGCCAACCACGATGGTGCCCGGTGGCGCCGTGCCCTTCATCAATCTCAAGTCGAATACGGGCAACGACTGAAGCGCGGCGAGCGTTGCCGGACATGATGAGAGCATCCCGATCCCGCTGGATTCGTGCGCTTGCGTTTTGCGCGTGCCTGGCCCAGCCCTTCGCCGCGCCGGCGCAGGCGGCGGATGTGCTGGTGTTCGCCGCGGCCAGCCTCAAGCCGGCCCTGGACGAGATCATCGCCAGCCCCGAGGCACGCCGCATCGGCGATGTCTCGGCCAGCTATGCGGCCTCGTCGCAGCTGGCCCGGCAGATCGAGCACGCCGCACCGGCGGCCATCTTCATCTCGGCTGATCCGGAATGGATGGACCACGTCGAGCAGCGCGGCAAGCTGGTTCCCGGGACGCGCGGCAACCTGCTCGGCAACGCCCTCGTGCTGGTCGCGCCACGCGACAGCGCCGTGACGCTGCGCATCGGGCCCGGGTTCGGCCTGGCCCGCACCCTCGGCGGCGAAGGACGCCTCGCCATCGGCGAGCCGAACAGCGTTCCGGCCGGGAAATACGCGAAAGCCGCTCTCGTTGCACTCGGCGTCTGGGCGGACGTGGAGGCCAGGCTCGCCCCTGCCGTCAACGTGCGCGCGGCACTGAGCTTCGTCGTGCGCAACGAGACGCCGCTCGGCATCGTCTACCGATCCGACGCCGTGTCCGAAACCGCCGTGCGCATCGTCGATGCCTTTCCGGCTTCGACGCATCCGCCGATCGTCTATCCGGTCGCCCTGATCGACGGAGGCGACAATGCCGCCGCCCGCCGCATGCTCGACTACCTGCACTCCGCCGAAGCCGCAGCGGTGTTCACGCGCTACGGATTCGACCGGCTGGCACCATGAGCGCCCTGTCGCCCGACGAATGGCAGGCACTGGCGCTGAGCCTGCGCGTGGGCCTGATCAGTGTCGTCGTTTCCCTGCCTTTCGCACTCGGCCTGGCCTGGCTGCTCTCGCGCAAGCGGTTTCCCGGTCGCCTGCTGGTCGAAGCCTTCATGTTCCTGCCGATGACCCTGCCGCCGGTGGTCACCGGGTATGCCCTGCTCGTGCTGTTCGGGCGCCACGGCTGGATCGGCGAGTGGCTGGCCCAGATCGGCATCGTCTTCGCGTTTCGCTGGACCGGCGCCGTGCTGGCCGCCGCGGTGATGGGCTTTCCCTTCATGGTGCTCTCGATCAGGGTGGCTTTCGACCATGTCGACCAGCGCCTCGAACGTGCCGCCGAAACCCTCGGCGCCAGCGCCTGGCGACGCTTCGCCACGATCGTGCTGCCGCTTTCCACGCGCGGCATCGTCGCCGGCAGCGTGCTTGCCTTCGCGCGTGCGTTCGGCGAGTTCGGCGCAACCATCACCTTCGTCTCGAGCATTCCCGGCGAGACGCGGACCCTGCCGATCGCCATCTACGAACTGATGAGCATGTCCGGCGGCGACAGCGGCGTGCAGCGGCTGACCGTGGTCGCGCTGGCCGTGGCCTTCGCCGCGACGGTGGCCGCCGCCATCCTCGGCGGCTCATTGTGGGGGCGCCGGCGCGATGATTGAGTTCGCCCTGCACCACGAGTTCCGCGACCTTCGGCTCGACATCGAATTCGTCGCCTCGTCGCGATGCGTGGCCCTGTTCGGCGATTCCGGAGCGGGCAAGACCAGCGTGCTCAATGCCATTGCCGGACTGCTCGACCCGCAGCGTGCGCGCGTCGTCCTCGACGGCCAGGTCCTGTTCGACAGCGCCACGGGCATCGACCTGGCACCGGCCGTTCGCGGCATTGGCTATGTGTTCCAGGACGGCCGCCTGTTCCCGCACATGGACGTGGCGGCCAACCTGCTCTACGGCGCCCGCGCGCGGGGCAGGCAACCGCGCGACCTGGAACGCATCGTCGAACTGCTCGACCTCGGCCCCCTGCTTGGCCGCCGCACGCACAATCTTTCCGGCGGCGAACGCCAGCGCGTGGCGATCGGCCGTGCACTGGCATCCGAACCGCGCATCCTGCTGCTCGACGAGCCGCTGACCGGGTTGCACCGGGAGGCGCGCGTGCAGGTGCTCGGCCACCTGCGCAGGCTCAAGCAGGAAATGCAGGTCGCCACCCTGCTGGTTTCGCACCAGCCCGACGAAGTCGGCGCATTGGCCGATGAAGTGATCCTGCTGCACGCCGGCAACAAGACCGGGCAGCTCGACATCGCGGCCTTCATGGCGCAAAAAGGCCAGTCCGGGGTAGCCGCGCCCTAGCGGACAGCCCGCCTGCTTTTCTGCGCGCCCCCAACACGCTACGCTAGGCCGGATTCGAACGATCGTTTGAGGAAGCCGATGAATATCCGCAATCTCGCCCTTGCCGGCCTGGCCGCGCTGCTTCTGTCCGCGTGCGGAAGCGGTCCGGTCAAGCGCATCAGCCCGCCCACCGCCAGCGTGCAGGAACTCGGCATCCGCGCCGACGGCAGCTGGCGCCTGCTGGTTCGCGTGCAGAACTTCAGCAATGTCTCGATGACCTTCAGTTCGATCAATGCCCGCTTCGAGATGGCCGGCGTCGACGTCGGCGCGGTCTCGTTGCCGATCGGGCTGGACATCCCCGGCGCCAGCGCCGAAGTGTTTGAAGCCACGCTCAAGCCTGCGGCGGGCCTGCGCCCCGGCCCCGGCGATTTCGCCTATCGCCTGCACGGCACCATCGAAAGCAGCGAACCGAAGGGCGAGTTCAAGTTCGAACGCAGCAGCCGGCTGTCACCGGTGCCCGGACTGCCCGACACCTGGCGCTGAATGCGCGCGGCGCGCCCGCTGGCGCGCCCTTTCCTACCAAGGAGTTGTCATGACCCAGTACACCGCCCCGCTCAAGGACATCCGCTTTGCACTGAGGGACGTGCTCGGCGCGGATGCCGTCTTCGCGAAACTGCCCGGTTTCGAATCGGCCACCCCCGACATTCTCGATGCCATCCTCGACGAAGCCGCCCGTTTCACCGAACAGGTGCTCGCCCCGATCAACCACAGCGGCGACCAGGAGGGCTGCGAGCTCGACAAGGCGACCGCGAGCGTGCGCACGCCGAAGGGATTCAAGGAGGCCTACGCGCAGTATGTGGACGGCGGCTGGTCGGCGCTGACCACGCCGGAGTCGTTCGGCGGACAGGGCCTGCCGGAAACGGTCGGCGCGATCGTCAAGGAAATGATCGACTCGGCGAACGTCTCCTGGGGCAACTTTCCGATGCTCTCGCATGGCGCGGTCGAAGCCCTCAAGGCGCATGGCGAACCCTGGCAACAGGAAGCCTTCCTCAAACCGATCACCGACGGCCGCTGGACCGGCACCATGTGCCTGACCGAGCCGCACTGCGGTACCGACCTCGGCCTGCTCAAGACCCGCGCCGAGCCGAATGCCGACGGCAGCTACCGGGTCAGCGGCACCAAGATCTTCATCACCGCCGGCGAGCACGACCTCACCGAGAACATCATCCATCTCGTGCTGGCCCGCCTGCCCGACGCTCCCCCGGGGGTAAAGGGCATCTCGCTGTTCATCGTGCCCAAGTTCAAGGTCGGCAAGGATGGCAAGCCCGGCGAGCGCAATGCGCTGGCGGTCGGTTCGATCGAGCACAAGATGGGCATCAAGGCTTCGGTCACCTGCGTGATGAACTTCGACCAGGCCGAAGGCTGGCTGATCGGCCCACCGAACAAGGGCCTCATGGCCATGTTCACCATGATGAACACCGCGCGCCTGGCGGTCGGCCTGCAGGGCCTCGGCCTGATCGAACGCGGTTACCAGAACTCGCTCAACTACGCGCGCGACCGCCTGCAGATGCGCTCGCTGGGCGGCGCCAAGTTCCCGGACAAGCCGGCCGATCCGCTGATCGTGCACCCGGACGTGCGGCGCATGCTGCTGACCCAGAAGTCGTTCGCCGAGGGCGGCCGCGTGCTCGCGATGTATGCCTACCTGCAGCACGACATCTCGACCCATTCGCCCGACGAAAACGAGCGCAAGCGCGGCGAGGAACTGGTGTCGTTCCTGACCCCGATCGTCAAGGGACTGCTCACCGAGCTGGCCCAGGAGGCGACCTATGACGCCGTGCAGATCTTCGGTGGCCACGGCTACATCGCCGAGACCGGCATCGAGCAGTTCTCGCGCGATGCGCGCATCACCACGCTCTATGAAGGCACCACGCAGATCCAGGCCAACGATCTCCTCGGGCGCAAGATCCTGCAGTTGAACGGCGCAGGCCTGAAGCATTTCCTCGGCGAGATCTCGGCCTTCTGCCAGGAGAACACGAGCAACGCCGAAATGGGCGAATTCATCGCGCCGCTGGCCATCGTGACCAAGGAGTGGAGCGACCTGACCCAGGAAATCGCCAAGAGGACGCGCGAAAATCCCGAGGAAATCGGCGCCGCCGCCGTCGACTACCTGTTCTATTCCGGCTATGTCGCGCTGGCCTATTGCTGGGCCAGGAGCGTGGCCGCCCTGGCCGGATCGGCGCAGTCCGGGGAGTTCAAGGAGGCCAAACGGCATACCGCACGCTTCTATTTCAGCCGGATCCTGCCGAGAATCCACGCGCACGGTGCAGCAATTCGCGCCGGTGCGGATACACTGATGGCCATGCCGGAGTCGCAATTCGGCTGAAGCATCCCGATCAGCACCACCAGGTAGCGCGCAATGGACTCGGAAGCCAATATCCACATCCGCCTCGCCGATGCCGACGATGACGATTTCATCCTCGGCCTGGTCGACCGCTTCGTCGAGGGTTTCGAGCTGCCGCCCTGGCGACGACGGGGCGAGTGCATGGAAAGCATTCGCCTGGACCTGGCCCGCAATCTTTCCGTCCAGCCACCCGGCTCGCACGTGTTCGTGGCCGAGGACGACGATGGCGAGCGCGTCGGCTTCATCCACCTGATGACGATCAAGGATTTCTTCAGCAACGCGCAGAACTGCCACATCTCGGATCTGGCCGTCGACAGGAAGCACGATGGCGAGGGCGTCGGCCGCGCCCTGCTCGCCTATGCCGAGCGCTGGGCCCGCGAACACCGGTTCCGCCACCTGCAGCTCGCGGTCTTTCCGGGCAACCGGCGCGCCATCGAGATCTATGAGCGTTGCGGCTTCGGCGTCGAGATCGTGCGCATGGTCAAGCCGCTGCCCTGAGCCTGCCCGCCGCGCTGCCCGGATCGCGCCGCCGGCGCCGGGGACGACCCGGCATTGGGCGTCATCCCGACATCCCGGAGCCCCGCGACTGAGTCGGCGGGCCCGGCCCGAAGGGGCCCGAAAGCGTCCCCCTGTTGCACAAATGCCATGCACATGGACTATGCTGCCGATCGCGCAATGCATGACCCCGGGCTGGCCTGGCCGGTGGTCGTCCTCCCCGATAAGGAGTCAGGAATGCTGGCGGAAGTGCGAACGATCGGAACCATCCACGGCACGCGTGTCCTGTCACTGGACGCGAGCGGGCGGATCATGGACTGGATTTCCTGGCAGGACGCGACCTGCCTCTACGTGCGCGGCGCGGTGTCGTGGACGCTGGGCGACCCCTGCCTGACCATCCACGGCGGCACCAACCGGCATACCGGCGAACAGAGCATCCTGTTGCTGCATCCGATCGTCGCCAGCACCGGCCACGCCCGACCGGGCGCCCTCGATCCGGCACCGGCACTGACCAACGCCGCCCTGTTTGCCCGCGACCGCTCGCTGTGCATGTACTGCGGCAACCACTATTCGCGCGGCGAACTGACCCGCGATCACGTCGTGCCGATCTCAAAGGGCGGACGCGACACCTGGCAGAACGTCGTCACCGCCTGCCTGCACTGCAACGTCAAGAAAGGCTCGCGCACGCCGCAACAGGCGCACATGCCGCTGCTGGCGGTTCCCTATCGGCCGAGCTGGGTCGAGCACCTGATCCTGTCCAACCGCAATATCCTCGCCGACCAGATGGAGTTCCTCGTCAACCACCTGCCGAAGAAACGCCGGCCGAACTAGGCCTGGTTACCCTTGCAGTTCGATCCCGAAGCGGTGGCCTGGAGGTCTTTTCGCGAAGGGCTGAGCGTGCACGGTCCGTCGAGGTTCGAAAAATCCGTTCGTCCCCGGATCGGGTCCGGGGCAGGCTCTGAGCCTGTCGAAGGATGAGCGCACGTTGCGGGACGGCTGAGGCGAACTTCCGCTCATGGTTCCCTTCGTCAGGCTCAGGACAGGCTTGGCTCACCACGAACGGAAGTTGATGAGACTTGCCCCCAAGTCAGTGCCATTCGTCCCTGAGCGTTCAATCGCGCTTGATCCAGCGCTGCTGGTAGATGTCGTGGCGGCGGTCCTTGAGGTTCTGCACGGTGCCGTTGTTGCGCGCTCGGGCCAGGTCCTCGAGGCGCAGGTCGGCAAACAGGACCATCTCGGTGTTCGGCGTCGAATCGGCGGCCACGCCGTCGCGCGCGAACGGGAAATCGCAGGGTGTCAGGATGCAGCTCTGCGCGTACTGGATGTCGAAATTGTTGACTCCGGGCAGGTTGCCGACATTGCCGGACAGCACCACGTAGCACTGGTTCTCGACCGCACGCGCCTGCGCGCAGTAGCGCACGCGCAGGTAGCTCTGGCGCTCGTCGGTGCAGAACGGCACGAACAGGATCAGCGCGCCCTGGTCGACCAGGTGGCGGGCGATCTCGGGGAATTCGGCGTCGTAGCAGATCATCACCCCGATCGGCCCGCAGTCGGTCTGGATCGCCGCGGCGTGGCTGCCTCCCTTGATGCTCCACCAGGTGCGTTCGTTCGGGGTCGGGTGGATCTTTTCCTGCTCGTGCACCGAGCCGTCGCGCAGGCACACGTAGCAGATGTTGCGCAGCGCACCGCTCACGGTCACGGTCGGGTGCGATCCGCCGATGATGTTGATGTTGTAGCGCACGGCCAGGTCGCTGAACAGCGCCTTGACCCGGGCCGTGTACTCGGTCAGCCGGCGAATGGCGTCGACCGGTGGCAGCGGCGAGTTCTCTATCGAGAGCAGTTGCAGCGTGATCAGCTCGGGAAACACGACGAAGTCGGATTCGTAGCCGGCGGCGACATCGACGAAGTACTCGATCTGCCCGGCGAACTGTTCAAAGCTGGTGATGCGGCGCTGCTGGTACTGGATCGTCGCCACGCGCACGCGGTCGGGCAGGCCTTTCGAGTCCTTCGGGGTCGGTGAATCGGGCTGGTCGTGGCGGTCGGGATTTCGCCAGGCCAGATGCGCGGCGTAGCCCATCGACTCGCGATCGCCGGGGACGTAGCGCGGCAGTATCCCGATCAGCTGGAAGCCGTTGCGCAACTGGAAGCTCATCGTCGCGTCGCGGTAACGGCCTTCGCGAACGGCCTGCACGTAGGCTTCGACCGAGCCCATCGCCTTGATGCGCTTTTCCAGGCCGGGCAGGCGGCCGCCAAAGACGATGCCGCGAAGCCCGAGCTTCTGGCAGAGCTTCTTGCGCGCCGCGTACAGGCGCCGGCCGATGCGCAGGCCGCGGAATTCGGGGTCGACGCAGACATCCATGCCGTACAGCCAGTCGCCCTCGGGATCGTGTCGCGAGGCATAGCCGCCACCGGTGATCTCGCTCCAGCTGTGCTCGGCCATCGCGGGTTCTTCGTCGATGCGGAACGTCGCGCAGAAGCCGACGATGCGCCCGTCGTATTCGGCAACGAACTGGCCGGCCGGAAACTGCGCCTGCTGGCCGCGCAGCATGTCCGCGGAATGCCCCAGCTCCGGCCCATACACCTTTGCCGTCAGTGCGACCAGGTCGTCGATATCGGCGGGCCTGGCATTGCGCACCGCAAGCGTCCCTTTTTTCTCGTTCGGCATGACTTCTGGTTCGCGAATTCCCGGGGGCATTCCCATTACCATGTTACCCGCATCGCCCGAATCCGGGACGTGCCCGCCCGCTCCGCGCCGGCATGGGCGTGTTCACCGGGGCGCCCTTGCAGCGTCCTGAATGCGATGCGACCGCCGCTTTATCGTATGCTCGCCGCACGGACGCTCGCCTGCGAAGGCAGCGGGACTAGGGATGAAACCACGCGTCATGCTCATAAAACTGTTCAAGCGATTGTTCGGCATCGACAAGGACCGTGGCGATGCGGCAAGCCGCGACTTCGAGACGCTGAACCGCCAGGCACCCCTGATTGGCCGAAAGGACCCGGCAGCGGAATCCGGCTCCGCGAACCAAATCGAGGGCAAGGCCGGGTTCATCGGCCGCGAAGCCATGCTCGGGCGCGACCACCGCGTCGCCGCCTACCAGTTCATGCTGCACCAGCCCACGCGCGACCGCCTGCGCCGGCGCAGCCGGCGCATCCACCATGTCTATGCAGAAGTCCTCGTGCGCAACGTCCTCAAGCTCGACGTGGCGCGCCTGCTCGGCCATCGCAAGGCCTTTCTGGACGTCCCCGACACCTTCCTGCGCCATCCTTCGATCAGCGAGCTGCCGCCGGCCAGCACGGTGCTGCTGATCAATCCCATCGAAGACCAGGGCGCGCTGACCGCCGAGGAATTGCTGGCGACAGTGAAGCGACTTCGCGAAGCCGGATTCGCGATCGCCCTCGATGCCCGGCACGCCCTCGGCGACATGGCATTCCTTGCCGAGGAATGCGACTACCTCATCGTGCACGCCGATTCGATCGATCCGGAGGCGACGCGCAAGCTGGTTGGCGCGTTGCGCAGCACGCGCGGCGCGGCGAACCTTGTCGCACGCGATGTCGCCACCCAGGACGACTTCCTGTTCTGCTTCGGCCTGGGCGCGAAGCTGTTCCAGGGCCCCTTCATCACCCGCCGGGAGGACTGGTCGGGCAACACGATCGGCCCGAACACCGCGCGCATCGCCGCCCTGCTGGCCAGGGTGCGCAACGAGGAAGTCGACATCCGCGAGATCGCGCAGACCCTGCAGCGCGATCCGGCGCTGTCGCTGCGCCTGATGCGCTACATCAATTCGGCCTCGATCGGCATGCGCGAGCAGATCGATTCGATCGAACGCGCACTGCTGCTGCTCGGCCGCGAAAAACTCTATCGCTGGCTGATGCTGCTGATCTACAGCGCCGACAAGGGTTGCGAGCGTTCCTCGGCGCTGCTCGAGAACGCGCTGGTGCGGGCGCGCATGATGGAACTGCTCGGCCAGGACCTGCCCGAGCACACCCGCGACGCCATGTTCCTGGTCGGCCTGCTCTCGCTGGTCGATGCCATGCTGCAGGTGCCGATCGACAAGGCCATGGCCTCGCTTGGCCTGGCCCCCGAGATCGAGGCCGCCGTTGTCCGCGGCGAGGGCCCCATGGCGAAGACGCTGGCCCTGGTGGTCAGCTTCGAGGCCGACAACCCGGACAATCTGACGCAGTTGGCCGCGCAATGCGGAATCGATCCCGAAATGGCCAGCGAATGCCATTTCCAGGCCCTGGCGTGGGCGATGGAAGTGGCCGATTGAGGAAATGCGTGGCGGACGGAGGGCGCTGACGGCGGCCGAAGTGCCCGCGAAGATCCTCCTCTGCGCCTGAATTGGCCCTGCCTGGCCCGGCGGAGTTCCTTGCCCCTGCCCGCCGCGTAGCCGAAAATAGGCCCCTGTCCGTTGTACTGGCCCCCGATGATCGATTCCACCCGCTACCCGCGCCTGTCGCGCATCGACAGCCCTGCCCAGCTGCGCGAGTTCCCCGAGACCGAGCTGGTCGAAATCGCGCGCGAGGTTCGCGATTACCTGGTGCAGTCCGTTTCCAGTTCGGGCGGCCATTTCGGCGCAGGACTGGGCGTGGTCGAGCTGACCGTGGCCCTGCACTACCTGTATGAGACACCGGTCGACCGCCTCGTCTGGGATGTCGGCCACCAGTGCTATCCGCACAAGATCCTGACCGGCCGGCGCGACCGCATCACCACGGTGAAGAAGAAGGATGGCCTCGCGCCGTTTCCGCGCCGCGAGGAGAGCGAATACGACACCTTTGGCGTCGGCCATTCCTCGACCTCGATCAGCGCCGCGCTCGGCATGGCCATCGCCGCGCAGCGCCGCAACGATCCGCGCAAGATCGTCGCCGTGATCGGCGACGGCGCGATGACCGCCGGCATGGCCTACGAAGCGCTCAACCACGGCGGCGACGTCAAGCCCGACATGCTCGTGATCCTCAATGACAACCAGATGTCGATCAGCGAGAACGTCGGCGCGCTGACCCAGATGCTGGCCCGGCTGATGTCGAGCCGCACGCTCAACCGCATGCGCGAGAGCGGCAAGAAGATGATGAAGCGCGAGGGTTTCGTCTGGCGCTTTGCCAAGCGCTGGGAGGAGCACGCCAAGGGCATGTTCATGCCGAGCACCCTGTTCGAGGAACTCGGCTTCCATTACACCGGCCCGATCGATGGCCACGATCTACCCCAGCTCGTGCAGACGCTGCGCACGCTCAAGGAGCTCAAGGGTCCGCAGTTGCTGCACGTGATCACCACCAAGGGCAAGGGCTATGCCCCGGCCGAACGCGAGCAGATCGACTACCACGCCGTCGGCCCGTTCGATCCGGACAAGGGGCTGGCGCGGAAAGGCGCTTCGAAGCCGACCTATACGGAAGTCTTTGGCGACTGGCTGTGCGACCAGGCGGCAGCCGATCCCGATCTCTGCGCAATCACGCCGGCCATGCGCGAGGGCTCCGGCCTGGTGCGCTACTCGAAGGCCTGGCCATCGCGCTACTTCGACGTCGGCATCGCCGAGCAGCATGCGGTCACCCTGGCCGCAGGCATGGCCTGCGAAGGCGCCAGGCCGGTCGTCGCGATCTATTCGACCTTCCTGCAGCGCGCCTACGACCAGCTCATCCACGATGTCGCCCTGCAGAACCTCGACGTGCTGTTCGCGATCGACCGCGGCGGCGTGGTCGGTCCGGATGGCGCGACCCATGCGGGCAGCTTCGACCTGTCCTACCTGCGCTGCATCCCGAACATGATGGTGATGGCGCCCGCCGACGAGAACGAATGCCGGCAGATGCTGAGCACGGGCTTCGCGCACAAGGGCCCGGCGGCAGTCCGTTATCCGCGCGGCAATGGCCCCGGAGTCGCGGTGGGCAGCGATCTCGCCACCTTGCCGGTCGGCAAGGCGGAAGTACGCCGCCGTGGCCAGTCCATCGCCCTGCTCGCCTTCGGCGCCATCGTCGCACCGGCAGTGAAGGTCGCCGAGAAGCTCGGCCTCACCGCCGTCAACATGCGCTTCGTCAAACCGCTCGATGAAGCCCTCGTGCTCGAACTCGCCGGCAGCCATGCCGCCTTCGTCACGCTCGAGGACAACGCCATCGCCGGAGGTGCCGGCGCCGGTGTCGCCGAATTGCTCGCCGCGCATGGCATCGCCCTGCCGATCCTGCATCTCGGCCTCGCCGACGTCTACCTCGAACATGCCAGCCGCGAGGAACTGCTCGCCGAGTCGGGACTCGATGCCGCCGGCATCGAATCCTCGATCCGCGCGCGCTTTGCCGGACTCATCCCGCTGGCCGCCATCCGCAGCACGGGCTGACTGACCAAAGCCGCTTCCAACAACAAAGCGGCAACGCGGGCGATTCCATCGAATCCCGCGCCCCTATTCGCCCGCTCTTCGTAGGAAGGGCATTTATGCCCGATGCTCTTCGCCACGTGATGGAAGAGCATCGGGCATAAATGCCTCTCCTACGACAAAGCAAAAGGCATCGGGCATAAATGCCCTTCCTACGGTAAAGCAGAAAAGGCCACGGCCAAGGCAATGCGGCAGGCATTGCGTTTCATGCCGAGCGTCAGGTACGCATCCCGCCGCTGACGCGGTCGTGACCGGCCATGTCCTGCCAGGTTTGCACGGCGCTGAATCCGGCGCCTTCAAGAATCGCGCGAACACGCTCGCCCTGATCGTAGCCATGCTCGAGCAACAACCAGCCACGCTCGGCAAGATGGCGCGCTACAGCACGCACGATGCTGCGGATCGCATCAAGGCCATCGGCCCCCGATGCGAGCGCGGATGACGGCTCGAAGCGCAGGTCGCCCCGTCCGAGATGCACGTCGCCGGCGGCGATATAGGGCGGATTGGAAACGACCAGGTCGAACGGCGCTCCGTCCAGCGCATCGCACCAATTGCCGAGGGCAAATTCGACATTGCCGATTTCCAGCCGCATGGCGTTATCCCGCGCAACTTGCAACGCGGCAACCGACGCATCAGTGGCCAGTATCCAAGCGCGCGGGCGCTCGCTGGCAAGGGCCAGCGCGATGGCACCCGACCCCGTGCCGAGATCGGCAACGCGCCATGTGCCATCCGGCGGGATGCGCTGCAGCGCGAGCTCGACCAGCAATTCGGTTTCCGGGCGCGGAATCAGCACGTCGCGGGTGACATCGAGGTCGAGCGTCCAGAAGCCGCGCCTGCCGGTCAGGTAGGCCACCGGCTCGCCGCGCTGGCGCGCGGCAAGCAGCTCGCGGAAGTGTTCCTCGACGGTGACAGCGGGTTCGAAGTCTGCATGAGAGAACAGCCACGCGCGCGACTGCCCAAGCGCGTGGCCGAGCAGGATCTCGGCCTCGTGCCTCGCCTCGGCCTCGTTTGCCCTGGAACACTCGGCCAGCAGCGCGCGGATCGTCGGCATCGGCGGCTCAGGTGGCCGGTGGCGGCGTCGGCGGCAGGTCGATGGTGGGCTCGGCCGGCGCAACGCGCCACGGCCGCCAGTAGCCACCGCTCGTCCATGCGCCGAATCCGCTGCGCAGCCAGCCGACCACGGCCCAGGCCAGCCACAGCGCCCAGAACAGCATGACGACGTTGTAGGCCCACAGCGGCAGCGAAATCACGCTGGCCGTCGGTAGTGCGTCGACGCTGCGATCGGCGAACCACTGCAGCTGGTTGCCATACGAACCATTGCCACGCACGACCATGTCCGGCGAACCGAGCAGGCCGTTACGGATGCTCTCGAACAGGCAGACCAGGGCCACCACGCTGAGCGCCGCGAGGCCGAGCTGGAGCAGATTGAATTTCCAGTTGGTCGCCGGCGCATTGCGAGCGCGCCAGTCGAGCGCGAACAGCCAGGCGACGACGACGAGCAGCGCGAGCCACGAGAACGTCGAGAATCCGAGCACGAGCAGCAGCCAGTGATGGAAGCGCAGCGTGCCACTGCGCCAGCGCGCCAGCAGCCAGGCCAGTACGATCGCAACCAGCAGCTCGCCCCAGAACAGCACGGCCGGCCCGACCGGCGGACCGAACGCGGCGAGCAGCCAGCGATCGTTGGGCAGGGTGGCAACCAGGCTGATATTCGCGGCAGGCAAGCCGAGATCCACAAGTGGCGTTGACAGCGAAAATCCGACCGGCGCGTTCTCGCGGAAGCGCACTTCATACTGTTGCGTGCCCGGACTGACCGGCACACTGAGCTTGCCATCGATGGGGCGAACGCCGAGGCTCGTGGCATTGCGGGTCACGCCGAGTAGTTCAGCCGTGGCTGGCAAGCGGATGGACTGCTCGCCACCCTGACTGGCCCGCAAGTCGAACTGCAGCGTATGCGTTTGCGCGCGCAGTCCGAAATCGCTCGACAGCCAGAGTCGATCGACAGCCCTTGTTGCGCCAGCGACCGGCTCGGGACGCGTGACGCGCAGGGTCAGGGTTTCACCCGGCAGCGCATAGAACTGGAACGCGTAATAGTCGTCCGGATAACTGTTGTTCTGCTGGACGAATTCCGGAACGCCGCTGAATTCGACATGCCAGGTTGGGCTGACCATGATCACCCAGGATTCGGCATGGTCGGCAAGGTCCGGCGCCTTCAGCGTGATGGTTTGAGTCTGGTCCAGTGTGCTGTCCCATTTCAGCTGGCCTTCCTTGTCCGCAAGGGCTACCGCCACCATTCCGTCGCTCACTTTCAATCCGGGCGTCGTCACGTGTTCGCCGGAGAGGAGAGGAAGACTTGTCGTGAATCCGCCTTCGCGCGGCGCCATTCGGTCGACCCTATTCTCAATGCGCCAGTTGAGGTCGAGGAACAGGAAGCGTCGCAAGCTCACATAGGGAGGAAAATGCTGCGCCGTAGCCTTCGCGGGCTGGCCAGCACCGGTGCGCAAACGCAGGAGACTCAGTGTCTCGGTCATCAATCGATCATCGGTCAGTCCGCTCGCCTGCCATTCGTCACCACTGAAAACGACGCGTGCGGGCAGCATGGCAAACGAGAGCGCGACGCGATCGTCAGCAACCGCATAGACCAGCTCTACCCGATGCACGCCACGGTTGACTGCGATCCGGGAATTGAAGGAGCGGGCCATCGCGTCGCTGACCTGGCCGTCGATCGTGATCCTGCGCAGCACCAGGGCCTTTTCGTCCAGAGGTACGGGAACGGCCACGCGTGCCAGCGCATGGATCTCGATATCGACGCGCAGTTCGTCACCCCGTGCCGACACTTCGGCCAAAGCGATCGATGCGCAGTTCGGGATGCAAGACGGCGATTCGAGAAGGCGCGCCTGATACTGCTGCAGCAAGGCATCCGATGGATAGTCGGCGGCGTGCGCGACCGGCAAACTCAACAGCGATGCGCAAATAATGGCGATACTCGCCATGGCGCCTGTTGCAGCCGGCTGCCAACGCCATGGCGTTGAGCGCGCAACGCGCCACAATAGTGCGACGAGCAGGCCGACCAGAAGCACGCGCAGCAGTCGCACCAGCCAGGGCGAGGCTATGATCAGATTCACGGTTTGCTCGGGTAGTACCGGACCGCTCCAGTTCAGCGTGTAGCGGTTACCCAACTGCCAGCCGGGTTCGCCTGCACCGGTCTGCACAACCGTGGACTGACTGTATTTGCTGATCAGCTCCGCAGGCCGAACGTTAGAACCGGTAACGACGCGCGTATCGAGTCTTTCGGAAATTGGCGCGTTGGATCGGGCCTTCATTTCCTCCAAAGGCGCAGGCGGCGATGCCGGAAGCGCCATCGGGGCTGGACTGCCTTCAGCGGGCATGTCGCGCATGGCGCCGCCCTGCACAGACTCCGCCTGCATGCTGCTCCCTGATGGGGAGCCCAGTCGGTCGGTGAAGCCACCTTGCGATTGCTCCAGCTGCGGATAAAGCGCCTGCCGAAGTTGCCCGGCGCAGAAAGGCAAGGCCACGACCAGCAGTGCAGCAACAGCCAACACGCGCAACCCTTGCGCGAAACGCATCAATCGACCGGGCGGCAAGGCGCGTACGATCAGGGCCAGTGCGAGCACGGCGAGCAGCGTCCAGATCGGGGCGCCGCTCTCCTGGTAGCCGAGCAGCAGGTAGGCGGCGGCCAACGCACCGCCGACCCAGCCAAACAAGCGGGCGGCGAGCAACATGAGGATCGCCGCGAGGAACACGTCGAGCAGGGTCCAGCCCGAGATCCAGCTGCCATTGGCGCGATCGGTGCCTGGCGCGGCGATCAGACGATAGCCATACGGCAGATGCAGGGTTGTGCCGATCTGGTCGAATACCTGTTGCCAACCGCTGACCAGCATCGCCCCGCCGCCGCGGTCGATGCGCACACCGGCGTGCAGATCTACGTTAGGCGCATGCCATTCGACTCCGCTGAGTCCGTCCCGGATGCCCCGGGTGATCAACAAACCCCCGTTATCGCCGAATTCGGTTTTGCCTTGCGCACGCTGCAGCGAATAGGGAGCTGCCAGATCGAAGCGCCAGCCACTCTTCATCTGTCCGCTGATGTGATCCTGAGCAAACCAGCCATCACCGGAGAAATCGAGCCACGCTTCGCGCTGCAGACTGAGCCGATTCGCCTCGGCTGCGTTGATGCCGCGTGATCGTTCCTCGATTTTCAGGGTATCTCCATCGGCCAGCGCGTATGTCGGCAGACTCTCCCAGCCGTTCGGGACATCGGCCTGGCGGGGATCGACCTGTACGGCCCCGGAGATGCTGGTCACGCGGATCGATGGTAGCGATTCAAAACTCCAGACCTCCTGGCGCACCCAGTGTTCGGGCAGACTGGCGGTCAACGTGGAGATGGGCGCGAGTGCGCGCGCCGTGAGTGTCAGGCGCGCACTTCCGGGCTGAACCTGCACATGCAGGCGACCCTCGTCATCGAGGCGTGACGGCCACGATTGCCCGCCCCAGGCCTGATCATCCAGGGCGAGTGGCACAAATCCCGTCGGAAGCACCGGACCGAATACTTCCTCGCGCGGCTGGCCCGAGGCATCGATACGGATTTCGGTGGTCAGCCGGCCAGGCACGTTGTCGCTGAATTTTCGATAGACATGCAGCTCGACGCTGTCGGCCTCAACGGCGGCAGCGGCTCCGCGACCAAGGGTCAGATCAACGCCGTCCGCGCCTTCGCGCTGCAGCGGCACGATCGGCTTGCCATCGACCGTTAGCGCGATCAGGCCGATCGAAGTCGGCACGCGCAGCGATTGGGGCCGATTGTTCCAGACAAAGCGCGCCCGTAGTTCGTGATTGCCCTTCGCCAGCCACAACTTCGGTCCTTCGGAATCGATCACGGCAGCTGCCTGACCGTCGACAAGAACCTGTTGCGGCCAATGCTCGCGGCTGCCCGGCAGAGGCACCCAGCCGTCGGCTTCAAGCAGCCAGCGCTGCGTGATGCTGGCCCCTTTGGCATCGGCAGCAATGTTCAACGTGCCCGGCCACTGGCAAATGAAATCAGACTGCGTTGCAGCGCTGACACTGCCGGGACTGGATTCGTTGGACCCCTTGACGATCAGTGGACAGGCCCGAAACTCCTGATCCTTGAGCACCCACGCACGCCAGCTTTCGAGGCTGGCCGGTGTTCCCGGTTCGGCGGCATGCACGATCGCAACGAGCAGTGATCCCAACACCAGCAGCAGAGTGCGCATGTCCCTTCCCCAAGCGGCATATTCAGATGTGATGAGTGCAACGAGCCGGCGGCATTGCCGGGGTTTCACGCCGGCATCCCTGATGCAGCCGATCAGATCAATGCGTGAGCAATCGCCAGCCTTGTTCGAGGCAGGCGAGGATGAAGCCGGTCAGGAAGAACAGGTAGCTGTAGCGCAGGTAGCGGTACTTGTGATGGGACAGATAGGTACCCAGCGAGTAGAGATCGACCGCCCAGGTCTTGTAGGGCGTGCCGTCCGGCATCAGCACCTTGTTGATCTCCGACAGGTAGCGTTCGCGAGAGAGTTCGGCGAAGTGGCCGAAGAAAAGGATGTTGAAATGCGGTGGCAACTCGTCGCCCTTGAGGCGGATCGGCCGGTACTTGGGCAGCACGGCGAGGATGGCGAGGAGCAGGGCGACCAGGGTGAAGCCGGCCAGGATCAGCACGGAGACGCGCAGTTCGGGATCGGTCAGGCGACCCAGTGAAAGCGTCAGCACGATCGACGAAACGGTGATGATGATGTTGGCCTTGGTGTCGGCCATCGCCGAAAGCTGCACGTGGTGCTGCTGCGCAGTACGCATCACGTTGTCGGCGGTGTTGCGTTCCGGGATCTGGGCAAAGGTCAGCGGGGGCCGCGGTGTTTCGCTCATTCGGGCAGTCCGTCTCGGTGGCTGGGCGCCATCTTACTGCCTTGGCCCGGCTTCGTGACGGCCCGGACCTGGGCGGTCCGGGCCGGATCAACGCGACGGTCGCCGCTGGTCAGCGAGTGATCTTCGCCGGCGCGCCCACGTCGAACTCGCCGACCAGCACGGTTTCCTGGCGGTCCTCGAGGCGCAGGATGGTCGACTGCTCGCGTGCCTGGGCGGTGCCAAAGCCCGTGATCAGGGCCAGGCGCAGGGTCACCGAGCCGGAAATCAGCTGCTGGCGGTTGCCGTAGTAGTTCGCCTCGACCTTGTACCGGCCCGGCATGGCCGCCTTGAGCATGAACTCCTCGGGACCGTAGCCGGAAGTCAGGTCGGCCGACATGCGACCGCCCTGTCGGGTCAGCCGATTGCCGTAATAGGCGCGCTCGCCGTTCGGATCGGTGACCCAGAGATCCATGTCGGAATTGTCGGCGTCCCAGTTCAGCACGACGCGCAGGTCGACCGGCAGGTTGCGCAACAGGCGCGCGTCGAAACGCGAGGTGTCGATGGCCCCGGCGTGCGTGGCGATCAGTGCGTTCATTTCGGTCAGGGCGATCAGGCCGATTTCGGCGAAACGACCATCCCACTCGCGCCTGGCGACTTCGTACAGTGCGTCGGCGGCCTTCTGCGGTTCGCCAATGGCCGCATAGGCAAGGCCGAGGTCGCGGAACGATTGCGGCTCGAACGGCGCGAGATCGCGAACCTGCTCGAACAGCGGCACGGCGAGCCGCGCCTTGCCGGCCTGCAGCAGGCGGTAGCCGAGGATGCGCAGGATCGCGCGATTCTCGAGATCCATTTCGGCGAGATTGGAAAGCACGCGCAGGCCGAGCGCATCCTGCCTGCGCTCGAACAGCAGGTCGGCGGCGTCGAGGTAGTAGGCGCTGCTGTTGATCCAGGCGTCGCGCTCGTCGAGGTAGTCCGCATAGAGGTCGGCATCGGAGGCCGCACGCAATCGTTTCAGGTACGGCGCATCGGGCGTCCACTTCTTCAAGCCGATGCTGATCTGCGGGGCGGCATTCGTCGAACTTGCGTTGCCCCGGCTCGCCGCATCGGCGATCGACTTGCGCTCCGCAACGGCGTCGGCGCGACCGTCCGCAACGGCGCCGGCGGCCATCTGCGCTGGCGGCGCCGCAGGTGCCGCGACCGACTCCGGCGATGGCTGCATCTCGCCCACTGCGCGCGCACGCGGTTCATCGCGCTCGTCCTCCTTGGCCAGCACCTGCGCTTCGCGGGTCTTCGGGAAATCCCGTTTCCACCAGGCAATCTTGTCGTTGTACTGGTCGACGATCTGTTGCAGGTGCGCGTCCAGGCGTTCGCGCTCGCTGCGTGCGGCGGCGACTTTCAATTCGTCGTAACGGGCGCGCAGCGATGCCGGCGGCGCGATGTCGTGGCGCACGTAATCGGCGAGGTCATCGAGGACGATCAGCGAGGTTTCGCGCGTCAGCAGGCCATAGTCGAGGCCCAGCTGGCGTATCTGCGCCCGATTGCGCGCGTAGTCGCCGTCGAGGCGATCGATCTTCATGCGCGCCCACTGGCGCACGACCAGCGGCGTTTCGGAATCTTCCTGGGCTGGCGATCGTCCGCCGACGACGCGCAGCGTGATCACGCGGCGGCGACCATCCGGTTCGACCAGCGGCAATTCCAGGGACTTCGGCCATTCACCGCGCGAGCGACCGATCAGGCGCAAGCGGCCGTTCGCCATGGCCTCCTCGTCGATGAACATTTCCGCGCCATTGCCAGGGGCGACCGCCGCAATCCGTGTACGCGCCTTGAGCAGCGAATCGACGGCTGCCTGTCGATTGCCGGCCAGGTCGATGAGGCTGCCCGGTCCGTTGCTGCCCGCATTGCGCGCGAGCTGGCGCAGATAGCCGCGATTCGCCGAGGCCGACGCGACGACCGGATAGATGCGCAGGTCGCCGCGAGTCGCCGCATCGTCGCCGGCACTCCTGCCGTAGTTGCCGAGGCCGTCGCTGAACAGCAGCACCTCGCGGATTCCGGCATCGGGTTTCCAGCCTTCGAGATCGCTTGCGCCGTCGTACACGGTTTCCTGCAGGGCTTGCCGGAGTCCGCTCCAGTCGCCGTTGCGAATCGTGAATTCCTGCGCCGGCTCGGCCACGTCGCGCAGACGGACCAGGCTGGCCGCACCATTGCGCAGGGCCTTGAAATAGGCGTCGAGCAAGGCGAACTCGGCCTCATGATCACGCAACCGGCCCGACATCGAACTGTCCCAGACGATGCCGACACGTGCGGGAATCTTGCGTGCGGACCGCTGCACGCGGATCGGCGCGTCGATCTGCAGGTAGTTGCCGTCGCGCCAGGACAGCACGCTGGCGGCAAGGCCCGCGGACTCGGCGCCGCCATCGGGTATGGCGATCTCGACCCAGCCGCGGGTGGCGAAATCCTTGCGCCGGATTTCGCCGCGATACCAGGTGCCGCTTTTCTCCAGCGTGATCGCCGTACCGCCCGGCACCACGCCGGTGGGCGCTGCCGCTGGCGCGGCCACCAGCACCTCGAGCGAGAACTCCGCCATGGCTGCGGCAGGGGCGAGGGCCAACCTGTAGCGATACTGTCCTTGCCTGGAATCGAGGCGCTCGCTGTAGTGGATGACGACGCGTCGCGTGCCGCGGGCCGGCAGCGGATAGACGCGCAGGCGGAAGTTCTCGCCGGTCGTTTTCTCGAGCAGGGCCGGATCGACGCGACGCCGGATCACTTCCTCGAACACCTGCTTGCCCCGGGCTTTCTCGATTGGCACCGCTTCGCGCAATTCGCCATCGATATCGAGGGCGAAGCCGTCGATCTCCTGGCCGGCCAGCAACGGAAACTGCAGTTCACCTTCGAGGACGCGGTCGTTCGGATTGGCGAACAGCATCTCCGCGCGCGTGCGCGCCATGCCGCCGACGATCTCGCTGCGCAGGTCCAGCGACTGCAACACGATGGGCAGGCCGGTCTTGCCTGCATCGATGCGGATCGGCGGCGGCAATGGCGGGGATTCGATCGATATCGTCTGTTCCTGCGCGCGGGCAAGGCCCGTGACGACGAGGATCAGGGCGGACAGACGTACGGCGATGCGTGCATTCATGGGATCCGGTCCGAAGTGGGAAGGCGCGACGGTTGCCTGTCGCGAAGCTTTCCAACGCCGGCGAATCCGCCGCGGGGTCAATCCCTGCGAATTCCGGCTCGCCCGCCTCCGTGGCAGGCGAGCCGGCCCCCGATTGGAATCAGGCGGCCGCCTGGGCCTGCTCGGCGGCGACGGCGACGGCGTGGATCACCGCGGCGATGCGCGCCGCGCTGTGGATCGCGACCGGCGCGACTTCATGCTTGCGCAAGGTCTTCTCGTGCGATTCCAGGCACATCCCGCAACCCTTGATCGCCGAGACGGCGAGCGAGGCCAGCTCGAAATCCACCTTGTCGCATCCCGGATTGGCCATCACGTTCATGCGCAGGCCGGCGCGCAACTTCCCGTATTCCTCGTCGCCGACGAGGTGCACGAAGCGGTAGTAGATGTTGTTCATGCCCATGATCGTGGCGGCCGCGCGCGCGCCGTTCGCTTCGGCCTCGCTGAGCACGTCGGCAAACTGCGCGTTGATGGCGGCGGTCAGCGGCGCGTGGCGCGAAGCGATCGCGCTGGCCAGCGCGATGATCCCGATCTGCCTTGGCTGGAGGCCGGGCGCACCGGATTCGCCGAGCACGGAGTCGAGGTTGAGGCGAAGATCCTTCGCGTAGTCGGGCAACTGCGCCTTGATGTCGTTGAGGTTCATGCAATTCTCCTGAATGCAGATGTCAGCCGCGAACGCCCGGCCTTCGCCGGTTCGGCAAGTTCAAATCAAAAAAAGGGGGCGACGGGTTCGGGGAGGAACCCGCCGCCCGGGACGACGTCGTGGGGAGGGGAGGTACGACGCCGTCCTGACAGTCGGGCAATGATTGCTTGAATGCATCACCCTGGAGAACGCCCTCCTGATCTGGGGACGGCTTGCGCGGGCACAAGGACCGCGACAAAGCGCCGCTGGGCGTCTCCGGATTTCGTTCAGGCGACCTTTAGCACGTCATCGCCCTTGTTCCAGTTGCACGGGCAGAGCTCGTCGGTCTGCAGGGCGTCGAGGACGCGCAGCACTTCCTGCGGATTGCGCCCCACGCTGCCGGCGGTCACGTAGGCGAACTGGATCACGCCGTCCGGATCGACCAGGAAGGTCGCGCGCTTGGCCACGCCCTCTTCCTCGTCGAGGATGCCGAGTGCCGTGGTCAGGCGCTTGGCCGTGTCGGCCAGCATCGGGAACGGCAGGTCGTTGAGGTCCTTGTGGTCCTTGCGCCAGGCCAGGTGCACGAACTCGCTGTCGGTGCTCGCGGCGAGGACCTGGGTATCGCGGTCGGCGAACTGGCTGTTGAGGTCGCCAAAGCCCTTGATTTCAGTCGGGCAGACGAAGGTGAAGTCCTTCGGGTAGAAGAACACGAGCAGCCATTTGCCGGAATAGGTCTTGTTGTTGATGGTCGAGAACGCCTTTTCGACGCTTTCGGTGGATACGGTGGCCTTCAGGTTGAACTCGGGGAACTTGTCGCCAACAGTCAGCATGTGAAACTCCTTTGATTGTCATGGAAGTGTGGTTCGCAGAGGCCCATGGCCGAGCGATCGGTGACCAGAATAACGAACGCCTTTCAATCATTCCAATTGATTGTTAGCATCCGTTCGATAGTCCCAGACAATGGTAATGGTGCCTGATGAACCTCCGCGATCTCCGATATCTGGTTGCCTTGTCGGAACACAAGCACTTCGGTCGGGCGGCCGAGGCGAGCTTCGTCAGCCAGCCGACCCTGTCGACCCAGATCAAGAAACTCGAAGACGAGCTCGGCGTCTCCCTGGTCGAGCGCAATCCGCGCAAGGTGCTGCTCACCGAGGTCGGCCGCGAGATCGTGCTGCGCGCACGCGAGGTGCTCAATGAAGTCGAGCAGATCAAGGCGATCGCGCGACGCACGCTCGATCCCGAGTCGGGCACGATCCGGCTCGGCATCTTCCCGACCCTCGGCCCCTACCTGCTGCCGCACATGGTTCCGCTGATCCGTGAACGCTTCCCGCGGCTCGAGCTGTTGCTGATCGAGGAGAAGACCGAAGTCATCCTGCGCCAGTTGCGCGAAGGCAAGCTCGACGCGGGCATCCTCGCCCTGCCCGTCCACGACCACCAGTTGCATACCGAGAAACTGTTCGAGGAACCGTTCGTGCTGGCGGTTCCGCAAGACAGTCCGCTGGCCGACCGCACCAGCATCAAGATGGCCGATCTCGCCGACCAGAGCATCCTGCTGCTGGAAGACGGGCATTGCCTGCGCGACCAGGCGCTGGAGGTCTGCCAGCTGGCCGGCGCCGGGGAGAAAACCGGATTCCGCGCCACCAGCCTGGAAACCTTGCGGCAGATGGTCGCGGCGAACGTCGGTATCACGCTGTTGCCGACGCTGGCGGTCAAGCCGCCCGTGGCCCAGGTCGACAACGTGCGCCTGATCGAATTCCGCGGGCGCCCGCCGAGCCGCCAGATCGCGATGATCTGGCGCAAGAGTTCGGCGATGCACCGTTTCCTCGGCGACTTCGCCGAACTGTTTCGCCAGTTGCCGAAGGGATTGCTCGATCCGCACGATCACTCGAACCCGCAGTAGGCCCGGTGCGAACGGACCCGCCGGGCGATTGTGCAAGTCCGCGGCATGGGCTAGCGTTGCCGGTCTCTTTCATTGCGATTGTGCTTCAACTTCCGAGGAGTCATCGTGGACCACAACAACGCGACGATCGTCATTTCGAGTCTCGACCTCGAACGTATCGAAGGCCTGCTTGATCAGCCGCCGCACCGCGACGCTGCCGGCTTCGCATCGTTGCGCTCCGAACTGGCCCGGGCCAACGTGCTCGATCCAGCCGAAATGCCCGGCGACGTCGTCACCATGAATTCGAGGGCGATCGTCGAAGATGAAGCCGGCGGTGGTCGCCGCGAGATCAGCCTGGTCTATCCGCGCGAGGCCGATGGCGCCGCGGGCAAGGTGTCGGTCCTGGCGCCGGTCGGCAGCGCCATGCTCGGCCTTCGCATCGGCCAGTCGATCGACTGGCAGGTTCCCGGAGGACGCGCCCTGCGCCTGCGCATTGCCGGCATCTCCTACCAACCCGAGGCCAGCGGCGAGCTGCACCGATAAACCTCGCGCCGCCTGGCGCGGGGCGCCATAGACAGGCCCGATCGATTTGATCGGTGCATTCTATTTCCCGTATCGCGTTCGCAGTGCTACCGTTCAGGACCCTGGCCGCCAGCACGGCCAATTCCCATCTCCAGCCGCACGCAAAGAGGTGACACGCATGAGCAAGTTGAAAGGATCCCGCACCGAGGAAAACCTCAAAGCCGCATTCGCCGGCGAATCGCAGGCCAATCGCCGCTATCTCTACTTCGCACAGAAAGCCGACGTCGAAGGCCACAACGATGTCGCCGCAGTGTTCCGTTCCACGGCGGAGGGCGAGACCGGTCACGCGCACGGCCATCTCGAATACCTCGAGAGCGTGGGCGACCCGGCCACCGGACTTCCGTTCGGCGACACCGTGAGCAACCTCAAGACCGCCATCGCCGGCGAGACCCACGAATACACCGACATGTATCCGGGCATGGCCAAGGCGGCGCGCGAGGAAGGCTTCGAGGAAATCGCCGACTGGTTCGAAACCCTGGCCAAGGCCGAGCGCTCGCACGCGAACCGCTTCACCAAGGCCCTCGGCGAAGTCAACGCCTGATCGATCCAATCCGTGAAGCAGCCGCGTCCGCCGCTGCGGATTGCGGCTGCGCAATCCGGCTTGCGCGCTTTCGGCACAGTGAGGGCGCGTTCCCCGCAGCGTATGCGCGACTGCAAGGAATCCCATGGCTGACGAAACCTCCGTCCCCCGCGAAGGCAGTCTCGAGGCACCGACACGCCACCCTCTGGACTGGAAGAATCCGCAGTTCTATGAACAGGCGGCGCTGGACGAGGAACTCGAGCGGGTCTTCCACATCTGCCATGGCTGTCGCCGCTGCGTCAGCCTGTGCCAGGCCTTCCCGACCCTGTTCGACCTCGTCGACGAATCGCCGACCATGGAAGTCGACGGCGTCGCCAAGGCCGACTACGCGAAGGTCGTCGACCAGTGTTACCTCTGCGACCTCTGCTACCAGACCAAATGCCCGTACGTGCCGCCGCACGAATGGAACGTGGATTTCCCGCACCTGATGCTGCGCGCCAAGGCGGTCAGGCACCGCGATGGCGAGACAGCGCTGGCCGCCCGGCTGCTGTCGAACACCACGGCCGTCGGCAAGGTGGCTTCCATCCCGCTCGTGGTCGATGTCGTCAACGCGGCAAACCGCGCCCGGCCAACGCGCGTCCTGCTCGAGAAAACCCTTGGCGTGCATCGCGACGCCCGCGTCCCCGAATACCACGCCGACACGGCGCGCCGGCGCATGAAGGGATTCGACGGCGGCAGCAGCGAGATCAGGCCGGCCGGACGAACGCGCGGCAAGGTTGCCCTGTTCGCCACCTGCTATTGCAACTATTCCTATCCGCAGGCCGTCGAGGACCTCGCCGCCGTCCTGCAGCACAACGACGTCGCCGTGAAGCTCGTCGAGCGCGAGGTGTGCTGCGGCATGCCCAAGCTCGAACTGGGCGATCTGGAAAGCGTCGCCCGCTACAAGGAAAAGAACATCCCCGTGCTCGCCGCCGCCGTCCGCGACGGCTGGGACATCACCGCCGCCATACCGTCGTGCGTGCTGATGTTCCGCCAGGAACTGCCGCTGATGTTTCCCGACGATGCCGACGTGCAACTGGTCAAGCAGCACCTGTTCGATCCATTCGAATACCTCTGGCAGCGCCACCAGGCCGGGCTGCTGAAGCTGGATTTCCCCAACAGCCTTGGCCGCATCGCCTACCACGCGCCCTGCCACCAGCGCGTGCAGAACATCGGCCCGAAGACGCGCGACGTGCTCCGGCTGGTGCAGGGCACCGAGGTCGAGATGATCGAACGCTGTTCGGGACATGACGGCACCTACGGCGTGAAGAAGGCCACCTATGCCAACTCGCGCAAGATCGCCCGGCCGGTGGAGTCACGCGTGAAGCAAGCCGAAGCCGGGCTGTTCGCCAGCGACTGTCCGATGGCAGCCTCGCATATCGCCCACGGGCTGGACGACACCCCGCGCGCCGAGAGTCCGCTCTCGCTGATGCGCCGGGCCTACGGAATCTGAAAATGCAGAAGCTGCAGCGAAGCGACCTCTACAACCTCGAGACCTACGCTGCCGAGCGCAGCGCCTTCCGGGCCCGCGTGCTTGCCCACAAGCGCAATCGCAAGGTCGAACTGGGCGCCCACGTCAGCCTTCTGTTCGAGGACCGGCTGACCCTCCAGTACCAGATCCAGGAGATGCTGCGCATCGAGCGCATCTTCGAGGCGGCCGGCATCGAGGAGGAACTCGATTCCTACAACCCGTTGATACCCGACGGCAGCAACCTGAAGGCGACGATGCTGATCGAGTACGACGATGTCGAGCAGCGCAAGGTCGAACTGGCGCGGCTGGTTGGCGTCGAGGACCACATCAGCGTGACCGTCGATGGACATGTACCGGTCATGGCGATCGCCGACGAGGACATGGAGCGCAGCAACGAGTCGAAGACCTCGGCCGTGCATTTCCTGCGTTTCGAATTCACCGCGAGGATGATCGCCGACGCCCGCGCCGGCGCCGGCATCTGGTTCGCCAGCACGCATCCCCACCTCACCGAAACAGCGAAACCGGACGGACCGGTGCGCGCGGCGCTGCTCGCCGATTTCGACTGAAGCCCCGCGCATGCAGGGGCAGCGGATTTCGCTGGCTCCGCTGCTCCCGCGCGGAGTAAGCTCCGTGCAGGGACCAACGGGGGAAACTTATGCAAGTCGTGCATTTTTCGAAGCGGCTCACCTGGGTACTGTGCGCGTGCATGTCGGCGGCAGGTACCGGCGTGTTCGCCCAGGACAGCAGCGAACGCCTGGATACCATTGTCGTCACCGGATCCAGCATCAGCTATCGCGACCTGCTCGACACCCCCGCCGTTTCGATCACCCGTCCAGGCGACTACCTGTTGCTGCCGATAACCCTGACCAACGACACGCGCAGCGAGTCGGGCCGGGAAGACGAGATCTACGCCACCATACGCAAGATGCTCGCTTCCGCAGGGTCCCGTTTCGACCTGGTCTACGGAGAGACCTTCGTGACGCGGATAGATGAATCCTCCGCACGACTGCCGCTGCAGAAGGATGAAAAGCGCCCGGATGTGAGCAGGATTTCCTTTTTCGTCCGCACCGCGATCGCCGGCGCACCGGAGCGCGCGGATGAAATGGGCCGGGCATTGCGTGCATTCGTTGCCAAGGCCGAGCGCGTCGGCCGGACGGAGATCGACGTCAACAAGGAAACCGCATTGAGCCTGACCCGGCCCGAACGCTTCCGGCTCGAACTGATCAAGGCCATCGCGGAAGACACCTCGAGCATCCGCTCGGAGCTGGGACGCAACTGCGAGATCTCGATACAGGGCTTGAGCAGCCGGATCGAATGGCAGCGCGTATCGGCCTCCGAGCTGATGCTCTACATCCCCTATACGCTCGAAATTCGCGGCTGCGGCTCCCCGCCGCCAACGGCTGCCAAGGACTCCTGACGCATTTCCCTCATGCGGCCGATGTTGCGTACGCGGGCTTCACGCTGCGCACGCGCGCCAGCGCCGCGGCGACATCGGCCAGCAGGTCTTCCACGTCTTCGATGCCGACCGAAATGCGCAGCAGCCCGTCGGCGATGCCGGCGCGCAAGCGTGCCTCGGGCGCCATCGCCGCATGGGTCATGCCGGCCGGGTGGCAGATCAGGCTCTCGACGCCGCCCAGCGATTCGGCCAGGGTGAAGTACTGCAGGCCCTCGACGAATGCCCTCGCCGCCTGCACGCCACCCTCCAGCTCGAAGCTCAGCATGGCGCCAAACCCGGATTGCTGGCGCCGGGCCAGCGCATGTCCGGGGTGCGTGGCCAGGCCCGGGAAATGCACCGCGCGCACCGCCGGATGCGCGTCGAGCAGGTTGGCCAGCGCCGCGGCGTTGACCTCGTGCACGGCGAAGCGGGCCTTCAGCGTGCGCAATCCGCGCAGGGTCAGGTAGCTGTCGAACGGCGCGCCCGACAGCCCGAGGCAATTGCACCACCAGGCGATCCTTTCGCCCAGCGCCGCATCACGCCACAGCACGGCTCCGCCGACGACATCGGAATGGCCATTGATGTACTTGGTCGTCGAGTGCACGACGATATCGGCGCTGAACTGGAACGGGCGCTGCAGCACGGGCGAAAGAAACGTGTTGTCGACCACGGCGAGGGCACCGACCGCATGCGCCGATTCGACGACATGGCGGATGTCGGTGATGCGCAGCAGCGGATTGGACGGCGTCTCGATCCAGACCAGTTTCGGCCTTTCGGCGAGCGCGGCGGCCAGCGCCAGCGGATCATGGAAGTCGACGAAGGCGACCCGATACAGGCCACGCGATGCCTGGGCATTGAACAGGCGCCAGGTGCCGCCATAGCAGTCATGCGGGACCACGAGCAGGTCGCCCGGCTCGAGCAGGGCGGCCACCAAGGTCACCGCAGCCATGCCGGTCGCCGTGATCACGCCACCCTGTCCGCCTTCGAGGTCGGCCAGCGCGCCGGCGAGGGTGTCGCGGGTCGGATTGCCGGAGCGCGAGTAGTCGTATTGCCGCTTCTCGCCGAACCCGGCGAAGCTGAAGTTGCTCGACAGGTACAGCGGCGGCATCACCGCACCATGCGCCGGATCCCGGTCGACGCCGGCACGCACGGCGGTGGTGGCGAGGTTGGGGATGCTCATGCGGTGTTCTCCGTAGCGAGGGCCTGGCACAGGACCGCTGCGATGGCCTCCTCCTCCTTGAGGAAGGCATCGTGTCCGAAAGTCGATGAAAGGCTGACCAGCCCGGCATGGCGACCGATACGGGCCGCGAACTCGCGCGCCAGCGGCAGCGGCACGAGCAGGTCCTCGGCGATCGCGACCACGGTCGTGGCTGCCTCTATGCGTGCGGGATCGCACTGATGATGATCCAGCGAGCGCGACAGGCAGAGGAAGCTGGCGGCATTGAACCGCGACGCGAAGCGCTCGCCGTGGGCGACGAGCCAGCCGAGCACGCCACTGGCCGGATCGGCGTCGCCGAAGCGGGCTTCCAGCTCGCAGGGCGTGCGATAGCCGAGTACCGCGAGCTGGCGTGCGCGGCGCAGCGCATCGTGGCGCTCCTGCGCAGTGCCGGCCGATTCGATGCCGACGCGCTGCAGGGTGCGCAGCGCCAGTGCCCACGGGCTGGCCCGATGCGCCGCGCCGATCACGACCAGCCGGTCGAGCCGGCGGCCGAGCAGGCAGGCCAGGTGCTGGCCGACGCAGCCACCGTAGGATGCGCCGACGACCGCATTGACGCGGGCGATGCCAAGCTGGTTGAGCAGCAGCAGGATCGCATGGGCCTGGTCCAGGCTCTCGATCGGCAGGAAGCTCCCGTCATCGCGCGGACCGCTAGAGGCGTCCGGGCCACCGAGCCAGTCGATCGACAGCAGGCGCAATCGGCGCGGATCCAGCGCCCTGCCGACGCCGCATTGCGCCGACCACCATGCGCCGACATCGCGACTCGCCGAGATTCCGCCCAGCACGATCACCACCGGGGCGGTTGCAGGCCCCCAGGATTGCCAGGCCAGTTCCCCGCCTGCCAGGTCCGAGCCGCAGGCGAGGCCGAAGCCACGCAGTTGCAGGATGCCGCGCTGCGCCTCCGGACACTCGTTGCCGCAAGGCCTTTCGCTGATGCATGTCGCCGCCATGACGCCCTCTTCGGTTGCAGACAGGGAGCGGCGGCACTCCGCAGTGCGGAACGCAGCTCATCTCCCGGGAACATTCCCGCTGGAGTTGGCACCGTCAGCGCTTGCTGTGGTTGCCTCGGCATCAAAGGGCCAGTCCCTCCGCCGATCTCGATGAACGGAAGCGACTCTACCTGTCGCCATTGGAGACGTCAAGACGTCTAGACGTCTATTTGATCAGCCCCGTCCCGGACCGGACGGAAATGCCGCCCGTGGTCCACGGCTCTCGCAAGCGATGCCCGGCCCGGACGAACGAACCCGAACGCCATTGCCTGTATCGCGGATGCCCATGGCTGTTGGGGCTCGCTGCGCCCACCGCCAACTTGCGGGCGCCCTGCAACCAGGCGCAAGCGAACGACGATTCCGCGCTCAGCGATACACGACGACAGCGTGCAGTGGCGAGGGGCGGCTCCAGCGCGCGCGGCCACCCAGCGGCGCGATCTCGACGACGATTGCGGCGCCGGCAATTGCGGCTCCGCCCTGCTCGACCAATGCCGCGGCCGCGGCAAGCGTGCCACCGGTGGCCAGCACGTCGTCGACGAGCAGGACGCGTTGTCCGGCCAGCAGCGCGTCGGCGTGCATTTCCAGTCGATCGTGGCCGTATTCGAGCGCGTAGTCGACGCCGATGCAGGCGGCCGGCAACTTTCCCGGCTTGCGCAGCGGCACGAAACCGCAATTCAGCGCCAGCGCGGCGGCTGCGCCAAAGATGAATCCGCGCGCCTCGATTCCGCACACGGCATCCACGCCGACATCGCGGTACGGCGCCACCAGCCGCCCGATGCTTGCGGCGAAGGCATCGGCATCGGCCAGCAGCGGCGTCAGGTCCTTGAAACCCACGCCAGGCCGCGGGAAATCCCTCACCTCGCGAATGAATGTCTCGATGATCATGCGGTTGTCTCCATGCCGGTTTCCGGCTTGCGGGCAGGCCGGCGGGAGCCGACGAAGATTCCGATCATGGACAGGCCGACGCCGACCCATCCGGATGCCGACGTCGCGCGATCGAACAGCAGCACGTCGAGGACGAACGACATGGCTGGCTGCAACAGCAGCAACAAGCCGATGATCGACGCCGGCAACCAGGGGATGGCCCGCAGCAACAGGAGCCAACCGAGGACCTGGCCGATCAGGGCCAGGCCAAGCAGGGCCCACCAGGTCTGCAGGTCCGGCATGGCCAGGCTGTCGCCTTCGAACAGGATGGCCATGCCGAGCATGGCGGCGCAAAGCAGGGACATCACGCTAAGCAGCTGGGGTGCGGGCAACGGCACCTTGCCCTTGATCTGGGCGTGACGCGTGGTCAGCATGTAGATCGCGTAGGCCACGCCGGTGAGCAGGCCCAGGGCAACGCCGAGGCGGAACTGATCGCCGAGGCGCGACCAGTCGGGACCGACCAGCAGGTACAGGCCAAGGAATGCCAGCGCAAGCCCGAACAGGAAGCGAGCGCCCAGGTGTTCGCGGTAGATCAGCCCGCCGGCCATGGCCATCACGAAGACCTGGAAGTTGCCCAGCAGGGTCGCCAGGCCCGGACCGACCAGGAGGATGCTCCGGTGCCACATCATCAGGTCGACGGCAAAGGCGAAGGCCGGCACGATGATCCACGCGACGTGAGCGAACCGCAGTCGCATGCCATTTCCTGAGCGCGACAACGCCGACGAGCAGGATCATGCCGCCCAGCGCCATCCGGTAGAACGCGGACACGGTGGGACCGACGTGGGCCAGCTTGACGAAGATGCTGGTCGTGCTGATCAGGGCGGCGCCAACGATCATTTCGACCATCGCGCGGCGCGGCAAGCGGGAAGCACTCATGGGTCGAGTCTCCCGCCAGAAGCCGGATCCGGTGCGACCGCTCAGCCGCGAACCACGGCCGGCGTATCGAAGAATCGCCCATCGGCGGGATCCACCTCGGCGCGCAGGGCGGCGTCGACTTCCTCGGCGATCGGCTGGGCGCGCTCGATGTCGATGTCGGCCACCATCACGTTGACCAGGCCGGAAACCGGCAGTTCGCCAATGCCGCCGGTGAGGTACTCGCCGTTGATGAAGGCCATGATGCCCGCGGTCTCGAGCGCCGCCTTGACCAGGTTTGCGTCGATGATCGATTCCGCGCGATAGATGATTTGCATTGGCGACGCATCCCCGGGGTGGCAGCCCATGGTAACCGCGGAGCGCGTCCCGGCGCGATGCCGGGCGGCAAAATGCCCCCGGTTCGCAGCGGACTCCGCCAGCCTCGCGGCGCTGGCGGTATTTTTATACATGAATCGCCGGGAACTCCTGCGTGGTGGCGACTTGATCACAACCCCGTGTTCCGCGCTATGATTCGGCCCGACCCGTCCGAAGCGCAAGGTTGCGCAGGCCCGAGGGGTCGCAGGGGAGATGCGCCGACGCAGAGAGGGAAGCTCCGCGTGTTCATGCCGATGGATCCGTTCCTTCGACGTTCCAGGGCTTTCCCGAATTGATCAGCAAGAATTTTGCCGAAGATGCCTTTGCCGAACGCATACGCGAGTGCATGCTCGAGTTGCTGGTCGAGCGCGGCCCTGGCCGTACCATCTGCGTCAGCGAAGCCGCCCAGACGCTGGCCCTGCGCATCGGCTTCCATTGGCACGACCTGATGCGACCGGTACGCACGATCGCCGCCGTGCTCGCCGATGCCGGCGTCGTCGAGGCGATGCAGCATGAGCTGGTCGTCGACATCCGGGTTGCCCGGGGCCCCGTGCGCCTTCGTCTGCGCGCCCTGCCCGGCCATCGCAGCGCGCAGGCCGGCTGAAAGCCGGCAGCACCGGGCGCACCGTTTGTCGTGCGGGTCCGTTAAACTTGCCGATCGACCTCTATCCGCCCGCGCGCGGCGCCCCCGGCATGACTGAATCCACCACTCCGACCAACTTCATCCGCCAGATCGTCAGCGCCGACCGCGAAGCCGGCAAGCACGGCGGCCAGGTGCGCACGCGCTTCCCGCCCGAGCCGAACGGCTACCTGCACCTCGGCCACGCCAAGAGCATCTGCCTGAACTTCGGCGTCGCCCGGGATTTCGCGGGCACCTGCAACCTGCGCTTCGACGACACCAATCCGTCCCGCGAGGACGTCGAGTTCGTCGAGGCGATCCGCGAGGACGTCCGCTGGCTGGGCTTCGAATGGGCCGAGCAGCGCCATGCATCGGACTATTTCGAGGTCTTCTACCGCTGCGCCATCAAGCTCATCGAGGACGGCAAGGCCTACGTCTGCGACCTCAGCGCCGACGAGGTGCGCGCCTATCGCGGCACCCTGACCGAACCCGGGCGCAACTCGCCGTTCCGCGAGCGCAGCGTTGCCGAGAACCTCGACCTGTTCCGGCGCATGCGCGCCGGCGAGTTCGCCGACGGCGCGCGCACGCTGCGCGCGAAGATCGACATGGCCTCGGGCAACATCAACATGCGCGATCCGGCGCTGTTCCGGATCCGCAAGCAGACCCACCAGAACACCGGGGATGCCTGGCCGATCTATCCGATGTACGACTACGCGCATTGCATTTCGGATGCGGTCGAGGGCATCACCCACTCGCTGTGCACGCTCGAGTTCGAGGACCACCGTCCGCTGTATGACTGGTGCCTCGACCAGATCGACCTGCCCGCCAATCCGGGGCTCGCCGAGTCGGTGGTCGCCGCGGGCCTGAGTTACGCTCCGAGCAGGCCGCAGCAGATCGAGTTCGCCCGCGGCAACCTCGATTTCACCGTGATGAGCAAGCGCAAGCTGCTCGCCCTGGTCCAGGACGGCCTGGTCGACGGCTGGGACGACCCGCGCATGCCCACGCTCACCGGCGCCCGGCGCCGCGGCTTTCCTCCCGCGGCGATCCGCACGTTCTGGGAACGCGCCGGCGTCAGCAAGCAGAATTCGGTCATCGAATACGGCGTGCTCGAGAACTGCGTGCGCGAGGAACTCGACGCGAACGCACCGCGGCGCATGGGCGTGATCAACCCGCTGAAGCTCGTGCTGACCAACCTGGCCGCCGACCACGCCGAATCCCTCGATTTCCCGAACCATCCCAAGAACGAGGACTTCGGCCGGCGCACGGTGCAGTTCTCGAACGAACTGTGGATCGAGCGCGACGACTTCCTCGAGGAGCCGGTGAAGGGCTTCCATCGCCTCGTCCCGGGCGGCGAAGTGCGCCTGCGCGGCGTCGGCATCATCCGCTGCGACGACATCGAGCGGAACGCCGGCGGCGAGGTTGCCGCATTGCGCTGCACGCTCGATCCGGAAACCCGGCCTGGCGGTCCGGGCGCCGATCGCAAGGTCAAGGGCACGATCCACTGGGTCGACGCGCGCAGCGCGATCGACGCCGAAGTGCGCCTCTACGACCGCCTGTTCGATGTCGCCGATCCCGACGACGACAGCGATGGCAAGACCTATCGCGACCATCTGAACCCGGCTTCCCGGCGCGTGATCCGCGCCTGGCTCGAAGCCGGCCTTGCCGATGCCGTGGCCGAATCGGTGTGCCAGCTCGAACGGCTCGGTTATTTCGTCGCCGATCGCCGCGATCATTCGGCGGGCCATCCGGTCTTCAACCGGGTCGTGACCTTGCGCGACACCTGGGCGAAGGTTGCCGGAAAATGAACCGGCGCAGCCGCGTCGAACTCGACCTGCCCGACTGGATCGCGTCGGAAACCGACTTCGACCGGCGCTATGCCGATGACCTCGCGCGCATGCGACTGGCGATCGGCCTGGCACGCCGCAACGTCGAGCTCGGCACGGGCGGTCCGTTCGGCGCGGCGATCTTCCGCGAGGATGGCGAACTCGTCGCCTGCGGCGTCAACCGGGTCGTGCCGCGACAATGTTCGGTCGCCCATGCCGAGATCATGGCGTTCATGGTCGCGCAGGCGCAGCTGGGGCGATTTCGCCTCAATGAAGACGGATCGCGCTTCACGCTCGTGACCAGCGCGCAGCCCTGCTCGATGTGCTACGGAGCCAGCATCTGGGCCGGCATCGACGGCCTGGTCATCGGCGCGCGTGCCGAGGACGTCATGCAGCTGAGCGACTTCGACGAGGGCCCGCTGCCGGCCGACTGGATCGGCGAACTCGAACGCCGCGGCATCGAAGTGCGCCGCGACGTGCTGCGCGAGGAAGCACGTGGCGTGTTCGACCTCTATCGCGCCAGCGCCGGGACGCCCTATTGAACTCCGCGCCGACGAGCGCTGCCGGGCGCAGCATGCTCGCCTACTGCCGGCCGGGATTCGAGGGCGAATGCGCGCAGGAACTGGCCGCCCGCGATGCCGGGCTGGCCACTGGCGGATTCGCACGCAGCGAACGCAACAGCGGCTTCGTCGAGTTCGTGCTGGCCGATGCCGAATCGGCCAGGCGCTACGCCGACGCGGTTTCCTGGCGTGGCCTCGTCTTCGCGCGACAACTGCTGCGCGTCACCGCGAAGATCGAAGGATTGCCGAAATCCGATCGCCTCGGCCTGCTGATGCCGGCCATCCGGGCCAACGGGCAACGCTATCGCGATGCCTGGATCGAATCGCCGGACAGCGACGCCGCACGCGAACTCGCCGGGCTGTGCCGCTCGCTGAACAACGCCCTGATCGCGGGCATGAAGCGCGAGGCGCTGCTCGATGCGCAGTCGCCGCTGCGCCTGCACGTCTGCCTGGCCGACGCACAGACTGCATTCGTCGCCGAGGCGGAGATCGCGAGGACATCGGCATGGCCCGGCGGCATCCCGCGCCTGCGCTTTCCCGCCGCGGCGCCGAGCCGCTCCACGCTCAAGCTCGAGGAGGCGCTGCTGACCCTGCTCGATGGCGGCGAGCGCGAGCGCTGGCTCAAGCCTGGCATGACCGGCGTCGATCTCGGCGCGGCGCCGGGCGGCTGGACCTGGCAACTGGTGCGTCGCTCGATAAGCGTGACCGCCGTCGACAACGGGCCGATGGATGCGCAGCTCATGGATTCAGGTTTCGTTACGCATCTGCGCGAGGACGGTTTCCGCTATCGACCGCCGGCGGCCGTGGACTGGCTGGTCTGCGACATGGTCGAGCAACCGCGGCGCGTGGCGGCCCGCATGGCCGAATGGCTGGCCGGCGGCTGGTGCCGGCACGCGATCTTCAACCTCAAGCTGCCGATGAAGAAGCGCTATGACGAGGTTCAGTTGTGCAGGTCTATGGTCGCCGATGCGATGGCGGTTGCCGGCAAGCGCCTCGACTGGCGCGCCCGCCAGCTCTACCACGATCGCGAGGAAGTGACGGTGTTCGCCCGGCCGTACTGAGATCCAGGCGGCATGGCACGGGGGAGTGCCGGCCATGTCGCGCAATGCCAGTGTCAAAGTGTCCCGCTACCGTTTCACGCCTGTCCAAACATCCAAATGGGGAAGTCATGTTTCGAACGACAAGTATCCTGACCGCCGCCCTGCTGCTCTGTGCAGCGCTCGGCAGTGCCCACGCGCAGGTCGTCATCAGCCAGGTCTATGGCGGTGGCGGAACCACCAGCGCGACCTACACCAACGATTATGTCGAGCTGTTCAACCGCGGCACGACCGCGCAGAACCTGGCCAACTGGTCGATCCAGTACGCCAGCGCGACCGGCACCGGTTCGTTCAGCGGCAACGTAACCGGGCTGTCGGGCAGCATCCCGCCCGGCGGCTATTTCCTCGTCGGACTGGCCAGCGGCGGCACGGTCGGCGCCCCGCTGCCGACCACGAACGCGACCGGCTCGATCAACATGAGCGGCTCGTCGGGCAAGGTCATCCTCGCCAACGTGGCGACCGGCATCGCCTGCAATGGCGGATCGACGCCCTGCAGTGCCGGCCAGCTGGCCCAGATCGTGGACCTGGTCGGCTATGGCAGCGCGAACTACTACGAGGGCAGCGCCGCGGCGCCGACCCTGAGCAGCACGCTGGCGGCTTTCCGCGCCGGTGCCGGTTGCACCGACAGCAACAACAACAGCGCCGATTTCAGCGCGGCCACTCCGGCGCCGCGCAATGCCTCGTCGCCCACGGCGGCCTGCGGCGGCAGCGGCACGCCGGTCATCAGCGTCGCCGACATCGCGCAAGCCGAGGGCGATACCGGGACCACGCCGTTCGTGTTCACCGTGCAACTCAGTGAGCCCGCTCCGAGTGGCGGCATTTCGTTCAGCTACGCGACCGCCGATGGTTCCGCCACCGCCGGCATCGACTACCAGGGCGCGAGCGGCAACGGCACGATCGCCGAGACCGAATCGTCAACGACGATCACGGTCAATGTCATTGCGAACACGACGCCGGAGCCGGACAGTCAGTTCAGCCTGAACCTTTCCGGCGTTACCGGAGCGGTCCCTGCCAGCGTGAGCGCCACTGCAACCATCCAGGACGATGATATTGGCACCTACAATATCCATGACATCCAGGGTCTCAGCATGACCTCGCCGCTGGCCGGACAACGTGTCAATACGGTGGGCAACATCGTCACGGCGGTCGGCCCCGCGGGCTTCTTCATGCAGGCCAGGGACGCCACCATCGATTTCGATTCGCTGACCTCGGAAGGCATCTATGTCTTCATCGGCTCGGCGCCCAGCGTCGTCGTCGGTGACGAGGTCAACCTGACCGGCGACGTCGTCGAATTCTTCGGCACCACGGAACTGACCGGCGTCAGCGGGCTCAGCATCGTCAGTACCGGCAATACGCTGCCGTCGCCGATCGTGCTCGACGCCGGCACGCCTTCGCAGGACATCAATGCACTGAGCTGCCTCGATTCGAACTTCGAGTGCTTCGAGGGCATGCGCGTGCAGATCGACAACGGCATCGTGGCGCGCGCCAATCCGTACTTCAGCAGCGACAACTATGCACAGGTCTTCGTTTCGGCCTCGGGCACGCGCTCGTTGCGCACGCCTGGCACGCTGTATCCGACCCAGCCCGGCGCGGAAAACCCGGATGCCGGCCAGTTCCAGGGCAACCCGCACATCTTCGAGCTCGATGCGGACGCGCTGGGCGCGGTCGCCCCGAATACCGCGATAACCGCCGGCACCCGCTTCACCGCCGTCGGCGTCGTCGCCTTCAACTTCGGCGACTACGAGGTCTGGCCGACCAGTTTCACGGTCACCGAAGCGAACGTCCTGCCGCACGCGGTCGCGCCGGGCCTGCCAGAAGAACTGCGCATCGGCAGCTTCAACGTGCTGCGCCTGTGCGACACCCTGGCGAACACGACCTTCGTCTGCGGCAACGGCGGCGAGCCCAACCAGGCCGCGCTGACGCTCAAGCTCTCCAGGCTGTCGGACTACATCGGCAACGTGCTCAGGCTGCCCGACGTGCTCGGCGTGGTCGAAGTGGAAAACCTGGCCGTGCTGCAGATGCTGTCGGACAAGATCAGCACCGATTTCGGCGTCACCTACACCTCGTACCTCGAGGAAGGCAACGACGGCGGCGGCATCGACGTCGGCTACCTCGTGCGCAGTGACCGTGTCAGCAACGTCGTCATCACCCAGTTCGACAAGAACGAGATGTGGCTCGATCCGCGCGACAACACGATGCACGAGCTGCACGACCGTCCCGCGCTCAAGCTCGAGGGCACGTTCGGTGGACAGTCGTTCGCGACCATCATCGTGCATCCGAAATCGCGCAGCTGCGTCGATGCGCCGGGCGGCTCGAGCTGCACCCAGGCCGATGTCGACCGCAACCGCCTGAAGCGCTTCACCCAGGCCCAGTCGATCGCCAACCGCGTCCAGGCCGAACAGGCGGCGCAACCGAACCGTCCGTTGCTGGTGATCGGCGATTTCAACGACTACCAGTTCAGCGACGGCTTCGTGAACATCACCGGGCTGATCGCCGGAACCTACGACAACAACAAGAACGTCATCGACCTCGCCGGCGGCAACATCGTCAACCCGCCGCTGTGGAACGCGGTGACCTCGTTGCCGGCCAACGACCAGTATTCGTTCCTGTTCACCGAGCAGTTCGGCGCGATCCTCGGCTACACGGCGTCCGGCTCGTTCGACCAGGGCCGCGACGTGCCGATCATGCAGGTGCTCGACCATGCCCTGCTCAACGGGCCGGCACACGGCTGGTTCGTGAGTTTCGAATACGGACGCGCCAACCTCGATGCGGCCGACAACGACGAGCGCAACAGCACGACCGCGATCGGCGTATCGGACCACGATGGTTTCGTCGTGCGCCTGGACACGACCGACCGCATCTTCGCCAACGGCTTCGACGGCTGACGGCAGCGTTTTCCCGCTTCCGCGGCCTTGCCGCGGAAGCGGGCAGCTGCGCGGCGAATCGCCGGCCCCTCTGCGCGCGGACTCAGGACACGATGTAGAGCAGCTTGCGCGGCGCGCCGGTGATGGCCGCCGCCATGCGCGCCGCCTTCGCCGGCGGCAATTCCTCGCACAGCAGGGTGAACACGCGACGGCCTTCGGCCAGCCTGGCGTCCGCCTGTTCCTCGCTGGCCCCGGCAACCAGCACGACGAACTCGCCTCGCTGCTGGTTCGCCTCGTCGCGGACGCGGCCGACGATCTCGAGCAGCGGACCGGACAGCACGGTCTCGAAGAGCTTGGTCAGTTCGCGGGCGACCACGACCAGCCTCGCTTCGCCGAAGACCGCGGCCATGTCCTCCAGCGCGGCAAGGATGCGGTGGCTCGATTCATAGAAGATCAGGGTGCGCGTCTCGGCCACGAGTTCGCCGAGGCGCTGGCGGCGCGCCGACGCCTTGGCGGCGAGGAATCCCTCGAACACGAAGCGGTCGCTGGGCAGGCCGGCCACGGACAGCGCGGCGATCGCGGCACAGGGACCGGGCACCGGGGAGACCTCGATGCCGGCCTCCCGCGCGGCGCGCACGAGGCGGAATCCCGGATCGCTGATCAGCGGCGTTCCGGCATCCGAAATCAACGCGACGTCGCTGCCCTGGCGCAGGCTCTCGACGATGCCCGCGGCTTGCTCGCGCTCGTTGTGCTCGTGCAGCGCTATCGCCCTGGCGCGGCTGCCGACGCGGGCGAGCAACGGCCCGCTGTGTCGCGTGTCCTCGGCCGCGACCAGGCTGACCGCGCGCAGGATCTCCACGGCACGCGCCGACAAATCGTCGAGGTTGCCAATCGGCGTCGCTACTACCCAGAGTCGGCCTTGCTGCTGATTCATGGCGGGTTTCATCCTGATCTGGCGACCGAGAATAGCCGACCATGGCGGCCGGCGCGCCTCCGGATCGTGGCGATCGGCGCCTGCCTGGCGGCGCCGGCACGCACCGGTTCAGGTCGACGCCGGGTCCATCCGGGCTATCATCGCGTCAACAACCGCCAGATCCAGTCGCCCATGTCCTTGCCTGCGCGCTTTGCATCCTCATTCAAACTGCTATTCCCGCTGCTTGTCCTGCTGCTGTCCGCCTGTGCGACGACCACGGTCTCCAGCCGCGGCGACAACGCGCAGGCCGCGCGCGCGGAGCAACTGGCTGCCGATGGCAACCTGGAAACCGCGGCAAGGGAGTTCCTCGCCCTGGCCGACGACAGCCGTGGCGATGCCAGCGCCTTTTATCGCCTGCGTGCCGGCGAAGTCCTGCGCGACAGCGGCGACATCGAAGCCGCCGCGCGCGCCATCGAGGACATCCGGCGCAAGCGCTTGCACGGCGATGAGCCGCTGCGCCTGGACCTGCTCGAGGCCGAGGTCGCGTTGCAGCGCAAGGATCCGCAGCGAGCCGCGGCACTGCTCACGATCGCCGAGGACTCCATTCCGCCCAGGCTGCGCCTGCGCGTGCTCGAGCTGCGCGCGCGCTCGGCGGAAGCCAGCGGCGACCGCTTTGCGGCGGCGCGCCAACGCGCCATGCTCGATGGCGAGCTGCAGGGACACGACCGGGAAACCAACCGCGCGCAGATCATCGAGACGCTGAGCGCACTCGACGACAGCACGCTGAAAAACCGCGCCGCATCGCTGCGCCCGGATGACTCGCTGCTGCCCTGGATCGAGCAGGCCCTCAAGGTCCGCGGCCAGCTCCTGCCGCGCGAAGTACCGCGCCCGCAACGGCCGGTGGGTACGCTGATGCCGGATGCCGCCAATGGCATGCAGCGCGAAGGATTCAGCGCGGTCCACCAGGTCGCCATCCTGCTGCCGCTGTCCGGACAGGTCGCCGGCGTCGCCCAATCGGTACTGGATGGGTTCTACGCGGCCTATTTCGCCGACAGCGACGGCAATCGCCCGCTTCTGCGCACCTACGATGCCGGCGGCACGCCACAGACCGCGCTTGCGGCCTACAACCAGGCGGTTGCGGACGGCGCAGGCTTTGTCGTTGGTCCGTTGCTGCGCGAAGCCGTCGGCGAGCTGTTCCGCCAGCCGCTGCCCGTGCGCGTGCTCGCGCTCAACCATCCGGATAGCGGCGAGATCCCGCCGCGCGGCAGCGCCGAATTCGGGCTGTTGCCGGATGCCGAGGGAGCCCAGGCCGCCGAGCGCATGCTTGGACTCGGCATCACGCGGGCCGGCGTGATCGCTGCACAGTCGGACTGGGCCGAGCGCGCGGCGCTGGCGTTTCGCGCGCAGTTCGAGGCACACGGAGGCACGGTTGCCGGAGAGGCCCGGGTACAGGACCGCGAATTCAACTACAAGGCGGCCGTGCAGCAGGCCGCTTCGAGCCTTGCCGACGTGAGCGGTCCCGATGGCACGAGCCGGGTCAGCCCCGCCGACGCCGGCATCTTCATCAGCATGCGGCCGCAACAGGCACGCCTGCTGCTGCCGCAACTCAGGCTGGCCGGCATCAGCGCGCCGGTGTTCGCGACTTCGCACATCAATTCGGGTGAGCTCAATCCCAGTCTCGACCGCGACCTCGAGGGCGTCGAATTCTGCGATGCCACCTGGCTGTTCTCGACGGTACCCGGTCGTCCGGACCGCAATGCCATTGCGCAGCAACTCGGCAGTGCCACCGGACTCGGCGCGCGCCTGTTCGCATTCGGCATGGACGCATACGCCCTGCTGCCTTACATGGACTGGCTGCTGGCGCACCCGGACACCTATCTCGATGGCGCCAGCGGCCAGCTCGCTGTCGACAGCTTCGGCCGCATCCACCGCGTGCTGACCTGGGCGCGCTTTGCGGACGGCGTTGCCCGACCCGCGCAGGGAGCGCTCAGCCGGCTGCCCCTGCAATAAGCCGCCAGTTCTTCGATGCGCAGCACCGGAACGCATTTCGAGGATATCGCCCTCGCCCACGTGCAGCGCGACGGTCTGCGCCTGATAGCGCGCAACTTCAATTGCCGCTATGGTGAACTCGACCTGGTCATGCGCGACCGCGAAGTCGTCGTCTTCGTCGAGGTCCGCTACCGGCGCTCGCAAGGCTACGGCGGCGCCCTCGACTCGGTAGGAGCTGGCAAGCGCGAGCGCCTGGCCAAGGCCGCCAGCCTGTTCCTGCAGGCCAATCCCGCACTGACCCGGCACCCCTGTCGCTTCGATGTCATCGCCATCAGCGGTGGCGCCGAGAACCCTTCCATCGACTGGCAACGCAATGCCTTCGATGTCCAATGAGGAATTCCTGATGCGCTTTCTTGCACGTCCCCGCGCCCTGCTGATCCCGCTGGCCCTGCTGTTTCCGCTGCTCGGCGGCTGCGTCGCCGTGGTCGCGGCCGGCGCGGTCGCGACCGGCTCTTCGGTCCACGACCGCCGCGGCGTCGGCACGGTCATCGACGACAAACGCATCCAGCTCGGCGCCTACGACGAACTCAACAAGGACAAGCAACTGGTCCTCAAGAACCGCGTGATGATCGCGGTCTACAACGGCGTCATGCTGCTGATGGGCGAGGTGCGCACGCCCGAACTCAAGCAACGCGCCGAGCGCATCGTCACCGGCTTCGAAGGCGTCCACCGACTGGTCAACGAGATCGACGTGATGGAACCGGAGGGCTTCTGGTCGGGCCGCAACGACAACAAGATCACCGCGCGCGTCAAGCTCGCCCTGGCCGACGCGACCAGCGTGCCCGGTTTCGACGTGACCAGGGTCAAGGTCAGCACGGCCCACCGCACGGTCTACCTGATGGGCCTGGTCAGCCACGAGGAAGACGAAATCGTCACCGAGATGGCGCGCAATGTCCCGGGCGTCGAGCGCGTGGTCAAGGTATTCGAGTATCGTGACGACCAGGAATGAAGGCAGCGGATGCGGAATGCCACCAGCGACCCACGGGGGGAGAACACCGAATGAGCACTGCACTGGATACGGTTCGCGGAATCTATGACGCCTTCGGCAAGGGTGACATGCCCTCGGTGCTCGGCGCGATGAAGGCCGATATCCGCTGGATCGAGGCGGAAGGCGGGCCCTACGGCGGCATATTCACCGGGCCGCAGGCCGTGCTCGAGAACGTGTTCATGAAGCTCGGTGGCGAGTGGGATGGATTTTCCGCCGTGCCACGGGAGTTCGTGGCGAACGGCAATGTGGTCGTCGCGCTCGGCGAATACAGCGCAACCTACAAGGCGACCGGCAAGAGCTTCAGGGCGCCGTTCGCACACGTCTGGCGCATCGACGGAGACCGCGTTGCCGAGTTCCAGCAATACACCGATACCCACGTCCACCGCCAGCCCATGCAATAGGAAGGCGCGCGTGACTGTCGATTCCTTCCAGCCGGGACGCCGCCCGGACCCATCCGGCCAGCGCGGCAACCAAGCGTGGCGCTGACGCACACGGCGCTTGCCGCACTCCGGGCCATATTCGATGCCGACGCCATCGGCACCGATGCCGCCGAATGCGCCGTTTACGCCTACGACAATTCGCGACGCGAGGCGATTCCCGACGCCGTGGTCTTTCCGACCACGCATGCGCAGGTCGTGGCGCTCGTTGCGGCCTGTCGCGATGAACGGATTGCATTGACGGCGCGTGGTCGCGGCACCAACACGACCGGCGCCAGCGTGCCCGTGGCCGGCGGCATCGTCGCCAGTTTCGAACGCATGAACCGGATCCTGCAGATCGATCCCGCCAATCGCCTGGCCGTGGTCGAGCCGGGCGTGCTCAACGCCGACCTGCAGGTGGCCCTGAAACCGCATGGATTCTTCTGGGCACCCGATCCGACCTCGGCGCCGTACTGCTCGATTGCCGGCAACATCGCCTGCAATGCCGGCGGCCCGCGCGCCGTCAAGTACGGTGCCACGCGCGACAACGTGCTCGCGCTGCGCGCAGTCAATGGCCGCGCCGAGGAATTCCGCAGTGGCAAACCGACGACCAAGGGCGCCACCGGTTACGACCTGACCCGACTGCTGGTCGGCTCCGAAGGAACCCTCGCGATCATCACCGAAGCGACACTGAAGCTGACGCCGCTGGCCAGCGACAGGCGCACCCTGCGCGCCACCTATGTCGACATCGCCGCCGCCGCGGCCGCGGTCGCGCGCATCATGGCCCAGCCGGTCACGCCTTGCGCGCTCGAGTACATGGACGACGAAGCCTTGCGCCTGGCACGCAACCACGCCGGCGACGCGATTCCGCAGGCCGGCGCAATGCTGATCATCGAAGTCGACGGCGAAAGCGATGCACTGCCGTCAGCCGTCGCCGCGATCCGCCGCGCCGCCCAAGGCGATGGCCTGATCGAACTGCACGCGGCCAACGATGCCGGCGAGGTGGCCGCGCTGTGGGCGGCGCGCAAGGCCCTGTCTCCGGCGCTGCGCACGATCGCGCCGAACAAGATCAACGAGGATGTCGTCGTCCCGGTCAGCCGGGTTCCCGACCTGATCGCCGGCCTGAAAGAGATTTCCGCACGCCACGGCATCCCGATCGTCACCTTCGGCCATGCCGGCAATGGCAACATCCACGTCAACCTGCTCTACCGGCCCGAGGATCCCCTGCAGTCCGCGAATGCACCGGCCTGCCTGTCGGAAGTGTTCGACCTCGTTTTCGCCCTCGACGGCACCCTGTCCGGCGAACACGGCATCGGACTGGCCAAGCGCGAGTTCATGCCACGCGCGATCGACGCGGTGTCGCTCGACCTGATGCGACGGATCAAGGCGCAGTTCGATCCGGACGGGATCCTGAATCCGGGGAAGTTGTTGCCGGATTAAACCCGAATTTTTTTCATCCTCGTCGTCCCGCCCCCCTTCGAAAAGTTCAGGACAGCCTGCAACAAGCTCAGGACTGGCCGGACTTTGTTCCGGCCGGACTGCGAAGGCAGGACGTCATAGCGAACATTCGCCTTGCAAATGGCCCGAAGGGCAAGCCGCGGATGCAGCGCGTCAGCCAGTTCCTTGCTTCTGCCTGGTCTTGACGCCGCCTCGCGGTGCACTTTTGCGAGCGAAGCTTTCACGCGCCTCTGGCGCGCGAGTCACTTTTCTTTGCGTGCTCAAAGAAAAGTAACCAAAAGAAAGAGCACCCCGATGCAGCGGTCTCCGGGCATCCTGCCCTGCGACTTCGCGCAGCGGCTCCGGGGTTGGCTGACAGTCCATCCATGGACTGGCAGCCAACTGGCTCGCATCCCTGCGAGCCACCCTGCGGGCCTTTTCTCCGTCACTGCGCCACTGCATAGGGGCCCCATTCACTGCGCATCCTGCGCAGCCAAGACAGAGCGGCTTCGCCCAAGTCCCTGCTTTTCGCTCGCTCTTGCTGTTCCTTCTCCCGCCCAGCGGGAGAAGGTGCCGACTGCGCTCGATGGGATCGAGCGCGAACGGCGGTAGCCGGCCCGAAGGGTGAGCACCATGGATGGTGCGAATAAAGCGGATGAGGGGCTTTGGCCCTTGGTATTGCTTTGCTCTTTGCTCTGGCGCGCAGGATGCGCGCTACCAGGGTCCCGTAAGCGGTGGCGGCAGGGCGTAGGAAAGGCCCGCAGGGTGGCGCGAGGGATCGCGCCCAGTTCGCTGCCAGCACACGGAGGTGCTGTCAGCGAACCCCCGGAGCCCTGCCGCGCAGTCGGAGGACAGGAGTCCGGAGACCACCGCTTTGGGGTGGCCTTCTCTTTGGTTACTTTCTCTTGGCCACGCAAGAGAAAGTAACTCGCTCGCCGAAGGCGAGTGAAAGCTCTGTTTCAAGAAAAGCGCCGCGGAGCGACGAATGGATCAAGCAGAAGCAAGGAGCTGGGTCCCGGCCTGCGCCGGGACGACGGCTGGAGATGTCAGTTTTCATCCGGGAGCATCGCGCCTGAAGGCGCTCCTACAGTGGAAACGGGAGTGACCCGCTCGCCGGGAGGCGAGTGAAAGCTCTGCTTCAAGAAAAGCGCCGCGGAGCGATGTATGGATCAAGCAGAAGCAAGGAACTGGCTGACGCGCTGTATCCGCAGCTTGCCCTTCGGGCCATTCGCAAGGCGAATGTTCGCTCCGGCATCCAGCCTCCGCCGTCCGGCCTGCACCAGGATAACGACCGACAAAGAGTGTCAGAACGACCCAACCACCCAAACGCTCAACGCCAAGACCATCGCCGCATAGATTCCGGCCAGCACATCATCGAGCATCACCCCGAAGCCGCCCTTCACATTGCGGTCAGCCCACGAACACGGCCAGGGCTTCCACACATCGAACAGGCGAAACAGGAAGAATCCTGCGGCAATCCATGGCCAGCCCGCCGGGAAGACAAGCAGGGGCAGCAAGGTGATCCACTGGCCGACGAATTCGTCCCAGACGATCACGCCGGGGTCGCTGATGCGCAGCCGGCCGATGACGACATTCGATGCCCAGACGCCGATGGCGAATGCCATCACGATGAGCAGTACGACTATGGCCAGCGACAGCTCGCGCATGAAAAACCATGGGACCAGTGCCGCCGCCGACCCCGCGGTTCCGGGTGCGAACGGGCTCAGGCCCGAGCCGAAGCCGCTGGCGATCCAGCCGGCTGGATGGCCGAGCACGGCACGACGTTGTGCGCTGTCGAGTTTCATGTGAAGTGTTCCCAGCCGCCGCGCGGCATCGATAGCGATCGACCTTCGGCATCGAGCACGCGAACGCCCGAGCCCTCGACGACGCGGCCGATGCGCGTAGCGCGCACTTCGCCACGCTCCAGCGCGGCATGCATGGCATTGACGTTTTTTTCAGCCACGGTGAAGGCGAGCTCGTAATCATCACCACCGGCAAGTTGCAGGGCGAGGCGCGTTTGCGCGTCGAAGCATTCCTGCAAGGCCGCCGATGCCGGCAGGCAGGCGGCGTCGATCTCGATGCCGACTCCACTGGACGCGGCGACATGGCCGAGATCGGCAACCAGCCCGTCCGAAACGTCGATGCAGGCGCCAGCCACGTCACGCAGCGAGATTCCGGTCGCGATGCGCGGCTGCGGGCGGTTCAGTCGCGCAACCAGAGCAGCGCGCGCTTCACCAAGGTCATCCGCCCGCTCCTCGAGACAGCGCAGGCCGGCCGCTGCATCGCCGGGCGTCCCGCTGACGAAGACGACATCGCCGGCACGCGCGCCATCGCGACGCAGTGCCTTCCCGGCCGGAATGAAACCGTGCGCCGTGACCGTGACCGTGAGCGGCCCGCGCGTCGTGTCACCGCCGATCAGGGCAACATCATGCAACCTGGCCAATTCGGCGAACCCGTCCGCGAAGCGTGCGACGAATGCCGCATCGGCCGAAGGCAGGGTCAGCGCGAGCGTCGCCCAGGCCGGCGTCGCACCCATGGCGGCAAGGTCGCTGAGATTGACCGCCAATGCCTTCCAGCCGATGTCGGCCGCATCGGTATCAACTGGAAAGTGCACGCCGGCGACCATCGTGTCGGTGCAGACCACGAGTTCGTTGCCGGCCGGAACGCCGACCACGGCGGCATCATCACCGATGCCGAGGCGCACGTCGGCGCGGCTGTGCGCGCAGCGTTGCCTGAGCAGTTCGATCAGATCGAATTCGGCCATGTCCGGCGGCGCCCGATGGCGCCCGTCAGCGCGTCCTGCCGCGATACTCGACCGCGCGCCACTCGCCGGCCAGCTTGTCGAGCACGCCGTTGACGAAGGTATGCCCCTGGTCGGCGCCGAAGCGCTTGGTCACCTCGAGCGCCTCGTTGATGATGACGCGATAGGGCACGTCGGGCCGATGGCGCAGTTCGTAGGCGGCGATGCGCATGACCGCGCGCTCGATCGGATCGACTTCGGAAATCTCGCGGTCGATATGCGCGCGGATGCCGGCATCGAGTTCGGCCAGGTTCTTCTCGACGCCGCGCAGCAGGTCCTCGAAATATTCGAGGTCGGCGATTTCCATGTCCTGCTCGTGGCGGAACTGCTCGATCACCTGGATCATGCGGTTGCCGCCGACCTGCCAGGCGTAGATCGCCTGCAGGGCACGCCGGCGTGAGCGCGAGCGCGCGGCGAGATCGACGCCCTCGGGACGATTCGGATGGTTCACAGCTGTCTCCACAGATCGGTCATTTCCAGCGCCGCGAGCGCGACATCCGCACCCTTGTTGCCATGGCGGCCACCCGCGCGCGCTTCCGCATCCGCGTGCATCTCGACCGCGAGCACGCCATTGAGCACGGGAACCCGGTGTTCGACGGCGACGCGCATGAGCCCCTCCGAGCAGCCATCTGCGACATGCTCGTAGTGACGGGTATCGCCGCGAACGACGCAACCGAGCGCGATGATCGCGGCATGCTTGCCGCCAGCGGCCAGGCGTGCGGCGACGACCGGGATCTCCCAGGCGCCGGGCACGCGCACCAGGTCGATCGCCGCGGCGGCGACGCCATGCCCGAGCAGCGCGCCGCGCGCGCCCTCGACCAGCGCCTCGACGATCTTCGGATTCCAGCGGCTCGCGACGATGGCGAAACGCGCTGCGGGATCGGCGCGCAAAGCGCCAGTCAACTCGACCAATGGAGTGCCTCGGACAGTCAGGACGGGCAGCACGATGTGCCCCGGACGTGCAGTTTACCGGAGCGGCCGCCAAGGTCGCATGCCGATCTCCTGTTATCTCGTGGCGGATGCGGCACTGCGGTGCTCCTGGCGCGGTGCCGGATCTTGCTGCGGGCGGGACCTTGCGGGGACTTCCCGCTGCAGGCCCATGCGGCAGCCCGGAATATTCGCTACCCTGCAAAATTCCGGGTAGCCGTGTATCATGCGCGCCCAATTCATCCATCCATCCGCATTGAAGGATATATGACGCAATGAGCAGCACCCTGTTCACCTCCGAATCGGTTTCCGAAGGCCATCCCGACAAGGTCGCCGACCAGATTTCCGATGCCGTGCTCGACGCCATCCTGTTGCAGGACAAGCGCGCCCGCGTCGCCTGCGAAACCATGGTCAAGACCGGCGTGGCCATCGTCGCCGGCGAGGTGACCACGAGCGCCTGGATCGACCTGGAGACGCTGACGCGCAAGGTCATCCTCGACATCGGCTACAACAGCTCGCACGTCGGCTTCGACGGCGAGACCTGCGGCGTGCTCAACCTGATCGGCAAGCAGTCGCCCGACATCAACCAGGGCGTCGACCGCAAGAAGCCCGAGGAACAGGGCGCCGGCGACCAGGGCCTGATGTTCGGCTATGCGACCAACGAGACGAAGGAATTCATGCCGGCGGCGATCTACTACTCGCATCGCCTGGTCGAGCAGCAGGCCAAGGTGCGCAAGAAGAAGAACTCGCCCCTGCCCTGGCTGCGCCCGGATGCGAAGTCGCAGGTCACCCTGCGCTACGAGGACGGCGTGGCCGTGGCCATCGATGCCGTGGTGCTCTCGACCCAGCACGACCCGTCGGTCAAGCAGAAGGATCTCGTCGAGGCCGTGCGCGAGCACATCCTCAAGCCGGTGCTGCCGGCCAAGTGGCTGCACAAGGGCACCAAGTTCCACATCAACCCGACCGGCAAGTTCGTCATCGGCGGACCGGTCGGCGACTGCGGCCTGACCGGGCGCAAGATCATCGTCGACACCTACGGCGGCTGGGCCCGCCACGGCGGCGGCGCGTTCTCGGGCAAGGATCCGTCCAAGGTCGATCGCTCGGCCGCCTATGCCGCGCGCTACGTGGCCAAGAACATCGTCGCCGCCGGCATCGCCGACCGCTGCGAAGTGCAGGTCAGCTACGCGATCGGCGTGGCCGAGCCGACCTCGATCTCGGTGACCACCTTCGGCACCGGCAAGATCGCCGACGAGAAGATCGAGAAGCTGATCCGCAAGCATTTCGACCTGCGCCCCTACGGCATCATCAAGATGCTCGACCTGGTCCATCCGATGTACCAGCGCACCGCGAGCTACGGCCACTTCGGCCGCGCGCCGGAACTGGTCAAGCTGGCCGACGGCTCGTCGTTCACCGCGTTCTCGTGGGAAAAGACCGACAAGGCCGAGGCACTGCGCGCGTGCGTCGGACGCGAAGCTCAAGTAACTCCGCCCGGAAACCTGCTGGACTCCGCCAGCGGGTTTCCCGGGACTCCACGCATACAGTAGTCTTGAGGGCCTGCCGACTTGCCTGCGCGGCACTGCGGCAAGTCCCCTACCCTCTGGAAGACTGCATGTTCAATCTCGGACGCGTGCGGGCCATCGGGCCCCTGTTTTGCCTTCTTGCCGCTTCTTTTCTCGCCATGGTGGCCGCCCCGGCCGTCGCCGGCCCCGCACAACCCCCGCTGGAACAGCTGTTTTCCCCGGAATCACGCCTGATTCTCGGCGAGCTGACCGAGATCAATCCCGCCGGCCGCCTCGTCTTCACGCGCATCAAGGTCTATGGCAAGGCAGTCGACGTGCCCGAGCGGGTCGACATCAGCGCCACCGAATCGACGATCGCCTCGGTCAAGCTCGGCGAAACCTACGTGGTCGGCTATACGCTCTTCCACCATGATCGCCTGCACCCCGGCGGCATGGCGCCCAATCGTCGTGGCGGCATCCTGACCACGGCCGTGGGCCTCGATCCGGCGCTATTCCGCGATTCAGGGACGATCCAGGCGATGCTCTCGTTGGCGAAAACCGAACGTGGCCGCGAATCGGGGCGTCTGCGCCGGCTCCTGATGGACGCGCTGGTCGGCGATGACGCCCCGCTCCAGTTGCTCGCCGCCGGACAGATCGCCTACGACCTCGAATTGGGCAAGCGCCTGAAAACAAAGGATCGCGCCGCGATCGCGCGCATCGGCAGCGACCCCGAAACGCGCATTCCGGTGCGCCTGTTGCTGATCGCCGCGGCGGCCGAGCGGCCCGGGATTCTGGGCGAATGGTGGGCCGATGCGATCAGGGCAGTACTGGCATCTACGCCGATAGGCGGATATGCTTCTAGTGCTAAAGACCCGACGGGCCTTGTGCTTCTGGCATTCGCCGAAGTCGAGGCCAGGCTTGTAACGGTTCCCCTGGAATCCGTGACCCGCTGGCTGCGCAGCCCCTATCGGCTGTTCATCGAAAGGGCTGCGCTGTTCTGGGAACGGTGAACCCGGCGGACAAACAAAGGGCGCTTGAGGAGGCGCTGGGGGATTCTTCCCTGAGCTCAGGAAAACAGATCCTATCTCGACGATCAGTTGAATCTGGCTCAAACGGCCCGATGCCGGCTAGCAGGTCCGATAGCATGGACCCGAATGATCGAAATTTTGACCGAGGGGCACAGAGCGGCCGCTCGTTGAAGCGCAAGTACGAACCGTATCTTGATGAGGAGCCTTCAACATGCTTTTGCGATACCGAATGATCACACTGGGCGCAGGCGCTTTGCTCGCGTTCGCAGCCCACGCGGCCAGCCCGGCCCCGACCGTCACTTCACGCTACCAAGTTTCGACGTGTCCAGGCCGTTGCGCGACGTCATCCGCGACCTGCCGCCGAACTACGGCACGGAAAACGAAGGGACCATCATCCCCAACATCTTCATCAAGCCGCAGACCCGGCCAATGCCTGGACCGTCCCCGACTACTCGGGCGTGCAGCGAGCACCGACCGGCACGCCGGCTCCGACCCTCGGACTCGCCTTCAATGCGATCGGCAATCCGACCGCCTGCGGTGCGGCTGCATTCCGCCCGACACCAACGGTGATGTCAGCGACCAGTACTACTTCCAGTGGGTCAACAACAAGTTCGCCATCTACAACAAGTCCACCGGCGCCGTCGTTCAGGCCCCAACCGCACGGCAATTCGTTCTTTGCAGGCTTTGGCGGCATCTGCCAGACGAGCAATTCGGGTGATCCGATTGCACTCTGGGATGCCCAGGCCCATCGCTGGGTGGTCAGCCAGTTCACTGGCACCAACACACCGTATTCGCAGTGCGTCGCGGTCTCCCAGACGGCGGATCCGCTGGGCGCGTATTACCGCTACCAGTTCATCTGGCCGAACTTCGGCGACTACCCGCACATGGGTATCTGGACCGAGGAAAACCATCGTCAGAATGCCTACCTGTTGACGACGCATGAGTTCCAGGTCAGCCCACAAGCTTTCTTGGCGCTGCGCTGATCGCCATGGAACGCGACAAGATGCTCGCCGGCGACCCGTCAGCGGCCGTTGTCCGCTTCCCCGGATTTGACGCCTACGGCGTGCAGGCAATCCACCTTACCGGTCCCAAGGAGGCCCCCGGCGGTTCTTGCCCGACCTTCGTCCATTTCGATTTCTCGGTCGGCAACTACCGGTTCTGGGACATGTGCCTGGATTGGACGACTCCGGCCAACTCGACGATTTCTGCTGCCAATACCGTGGACGACGCTTCACCGTTCTTTCCGTATCTCGACAGCATTCCCCAGCTGGGCACCACCGCGGTGCTCGATTCATTCGGCTCCAACACGATGTACCGGGCCACGGCGCGTGCGTTCTCGAAGGATGCACCGACACGGATCTCGCTGGTCATCAATCACGTCGTCCAGGGCAGCGCCCTCAATGCCGGCGTCAAGTGGCTGCACTTCAACCTGCAGCCGGCCGTCGAGCCGGTGGGCGTGACCGACCGCATCTTCGGCGATGGTTTTGAGGGCACACCGTTGCCGACCGTGGTACCGCAGACGGTCATGACCAAGACCCTGGTCGACGAAGGCACCTACGCAATCGCCGACGGCCAGAACCGCTGGATGGGTGGCATCGCCATCGACGCGAGCCAGAACATCGGTCTTGGCTTCTCGAAGTCGAGCTCGACCATCCGTCCGCAGATCATGTACACCGCGCGCAAGGCAACCGATGCCCCGGGCACGATGCGTGACGAGCAGACTTGCACGGCCGGCATCGCCAATGGTTCGCAGACCGATACCGCTGGGCGCTGGGGCGACTACTCGTCGATGAGCGTGGATCCTGTCGACCAGTGCACCTTCTACTTCACGACCGAGTACTACGCGACCTCGTCGACGCGCAACTTCAGCACGCGCGTCTGCACGTTCAAGTTCCCGGACTGCGGTACGCCGGACTTCCTGCTCGTCAACGAAACGCCGAAGCGCGTGGAAGTGTGCTCGGCCACGGCAGCCGGCGACCCGACTTGGACCGTTCGTGCCGGCGTGCTCAATGGCTTCAATGGACCGGTCAACCTGACCGAAGTCGGCATCCCGGGTGGCACCAGCGCAAGCTTCTCGGCCAATCCGATCGCCGCGCCGGGATCGAGCGTGATGACCCTGGTCAATGGCTCCACGCTTGCCGCCGGTGAATACGCGTTCTCGGTGAACGGCGTCAGCGGTCCGCTGACCCGCTCGGCTTCGATGAGCCTGGGCGTATCTACTGCTGCGGCGGGCGCTCCCAGCCTGACCAGCCCGGCCAACAATGCCACCGGCATCAAGATCCTGCCGACCCTGAACTGGACCGCAGCCGCAGGTGCATTGGAATACACCGTGGAAGTCGCAACAGATCCAGCTTTTGCAAATATCGTCCGTACTGCCACGGTCTCCGGCACTAGCTGGAAGGTCACTCCCGCCCTGAACCAATCCACGCCGTACTACTGGCGGGTAACGCCTAAAAACTACTGCGGCGCAGGCGCAACGTCCGTGGTGTTCCGCTTCGATACCGGCATAATCGGTCAGTGCCCGAGCGGCACCACCGCAACGACGGTTTTCACCGACAACTTCCAGGGTGGCGTCAACGGCTGGACCACAGTAGGCAGCGGCGCGATCGACTGGAGCCAGCAAATTGCACCGGCAGGCAGCGGCCTGACAACCACGGTATGGGGTATTCCCAACAACGACGTTACCAGCGACCGCGGCCTCGTCTCGCCGACTATTGCAATCCCGGCAACCTCGCAGGCCACCTTCCTGATCTATGACACATGGCACAACTTCGAAACCGATGGTCCGACGGGTTGTTACGACAATGCCACGCTCGACATCAAGGTAGGCGCGGGGGCATTCACCTACGTTGAAGGCAGCTCGCTTTACACGGATCCGTACGACGGAACCGCAGCCAGCAACCTGCCGAATGCCGGTCTGCCTGCCTGGTGCCATACACCAGCGGGCGCAATCAACTCGATCGTCGATTTGGACGACTACGTTGGTGGGCAACGCGATTTGCCGCTGGCAATCTCGGATGCCAACATCACCGCTGATCATCGACCGGCTTCTATATCGACAATCTGACCAAGCGGATGCCACCGTAGCGGTCACCAGCGTCACGGGCCGCTTCAGGCCGTTCTTTGGCTCGCCTATCCGGATGCTGGGTCGTCAGGTCCAGGGGTATCGTGATCTGACGCCCCGCCGCTGGCCCTGATCGTCGCACGCAGGCCCGCCCGCCGGGCTATCATTTGGCTGGGTCTGTGAGTTCGGTTATGCAGAATCAACTCTTGTTGGCAAGACCACCGCACCGGCGAACGCCCGATGACTCCACGCGGTTCGCTGGCTGAGCCCGCAACCTGAAGAAAACCTCAGTCGTTGCGGCATTACGATCGGCCGACGGGCAACAACGATCCCCTGCCACACCGAGCATCCCGATAGACATGATCTGGATGAGCGACTGGCTCTGAGGCTGTACGGCATCAAACTGGCGTCACCATCACTATATGGGAATCGGCCGTATCCGACTGGCCTGGCGAAACATTACCAGGGCGCCGTGAACGTCGCGCTGCCACCACCCTGCGGACTTCCTTGCCACCAAGACCATCACCGCCGGTGGCGAATTCGAGTCACCGACGCCATGTGCCGGAAGCTCGGCGATCATGGCCTGCGTGCCGGTTCAAGCTCGGATCGGACTGGTACGACCCCGGACCTCATCAGTCGACGAGGGCGACTACATCGGTCATCAGGACTATGTCGATGACGATGGTCGATTCGGGACCGAGCCAGCTGAGCGGGGGAAGCTGGCTTCAGGGCCGTGTACGCCTGGAGGCCATCGCGAGGCGTGCACCGCGACACGGGCATGCCAACGTCGTCATCACGATGAGTTCGGCACTGTCGGCACCACGGTTACCCGCCGATGACATGGACATGCGCTCGGCGGAGGGCACGCACCTTCACTGCGCCAGCGACTGCACGCGACGAGGAGCATGGCGGTCCATTGCCGATCGAACGACTACGGCATGACGACCGGCTCGCTTGCCGCGATCGTTGTCGAGGCGCCCGTGGAGATGGAGAAGTCGATGCCGGCGGTCTACCGCCTGCTCTGCCAGTTCTATCGCCAGCACCCAGCGTTGGCTGCACGGGGCGGTTCGTCCTGAACCGTGGCGGGTGCTGCCCCCAACAGCTCCGGAGAGCACTACCCACCCAGCAAACTTGGTCTGACGACGATTCTCGCGTGCCGTCACGCAATGCGACACCCCATCAAACTCGATCCGGACAGTGTGTGCCATCGACCGAGTTCACCCCAAGCGAATGTGCGATCATGAACGTTCTCCCGGAGCTGTCCGAGTGCCCCCCTAGGGCTCAGCGAAAAACCCGTTCGTCCTGCGCGTAGCGCAGCGAAGTCGAAGGACCGTCCGTCAGACGGACCCACACGCGTGGATCATCCGCGCCCAGATTGAGCTTCAAGAAACAGCCAAGAATCCGTTCGTCCTGAGCGTAGCGCAGCGAAGTCGAAGGACCTGCAAACTCGATCCGAATCGTTCGTACCATCGCAAGAATCCAGCGCTGCCTACCGCGCACTATTCGATCTGGCCCACAAGCCTTCGCCAATCAGATTCGCTGCCGAACTATCCGACCCACGGTCGTGAAGAACAGGCCGAAGTGCTCGGCGATCTGCGAATAGCTGAATTCGCCGGTAGCCCAGGCGGCCCGTATCGCATCATTCCGCTCAGGGAACTTCTTCGCGATCTGGGCCAAAGTGGGCGGAGGCGGTCGTCGCTGCGCCTTGGGAATGCTCAGATCATCCGGCCGCCCCTCGGCGCGCTTCTGCATGCGTTCGACGAAGGCATCGTCGCCAAGGAATACCTGCCGATTGAGCTGCGTCCATGGCGAAGCCTTCCCGACCCCGTCCAGAACGAACTTCCGATAAGCCTGAACCGCGCGTGCACGACGCGACCCGAATTGCGCAAGCAAACCATCCGTCTCCAGCCACTCCGGCGCCTCTACAGCGCCGATAGTCGGACCATAGCTGCTCCAGGGCCAGTCACCCGGGTCACCGACCATTCCGGCGCGAACCGGATTCAGCACCACATAGCGCGTCAATTCGAGCAGATAGGCATCCGCATCAACGAGGATGGCCTTGAAGCGCCCCTGAAACAGGTGGCCCGTTCGCCGATGCCGCCGATTGCTCCACTGCGTGAAAACGCCATTGAGCTGGCGCATGCCCTTGGACAGGTTCCCGTCCGGCGTGCCAATGATCAGGTGATAGTGATTGCCCATCAGGCAGTAGGCATGGCACTGCCAGTTGAAAAGCGAAACCACTTCACCGAGCAATTCCAGGAACCGCACCCGATCCGCATCATCTTCAAAGATCGTCTCACGACGATCCCCACGCGCCGTCACGTGATACAGCGCCCCGCCAAACTCGATCCGGATAGGTCGTGCCATCGCCCGAGTCTAGCCCAGGCGATGGTACGATGGTAGACCTGACCCCGAAGTGTGAAAACGCCATTGAGCTGGCGCATGCCCTTGGACAGATTCCCGTCCGGCGTACCGACGATCAGATGATAGTGATTGCCCATCAGGCAATAGGCATGGCACTGCCAGTTGAACAGAGAAACAACTTCACCGAGCAACTCCAGGAACCGCTCCCGATCCGCATCGTCTTCGAAGATCGCCTCACGACGATCCCCACGCGCCGTCACGTGATACAGCGCCCCGCCAAACTCGATCCGGATAGGTCGTGCCATCGCCAGAGTCTAGCCCAGGCAATGGTAC
>CAWGHP010000009.1:0-196935 GCA_963822465.1 uncultured Gammaproteobacteria bacterium
CCACGTGGGCTGACCTGCCGGATCGTCTCGCCCGCATCGTTGATCACGTAGGTCCAGGCACCCATGTCCGGATCGGTCATTGAAGTTTTCCGACCGAGGCTGTCGTAGACCATATCCGTGATGCGCGTGCCCTGGGTCATGCGCGTCTGATTGCCCGCCCCATCGAAACTGAACGACGTCACGAGGCCCAGCCTATCTTCCGTTGATACCACTTCGCCGGCGCCATTGCGCGTTTCCTTGATCCACTGCGCCAGGCCGTTCTTGTTGGCCGGAAGGGTAGTCTCCTTGGTCAAGCCGTCATAGGCGATCGAAGTCGTGCCGCTGCCCGGTGAACTGACGCTGGTCGGACGATTGAGGAAATCGTAATTCGTATCGGTCCAGAGGATCGAACTCCCTGCAGCAGCCGTTGCGGCGCCCGTGCTCGAATTCACGGCGAAGAACGGATTGGACTGCTTCGTGGTATTGCCGCGCGAATCGTAATAGGTGATCGACGCGACCCACTGATTCGGGTCAGAACTGAAGCTCTTCTGCAAGCTTATTGCGGGGCGGCCGATCAAGTCGTAAAACACCTTGGAATTCGGCGCACCGGGCGTGGTCGTGCTCATCACGTAAGCCAGACCCATCCCAGTCGGGCAGTTGGACGAATTGCACTTGGCCCAATCCGAGCGTGACGACGCCCCGGTCGAATTCCACGAATAGCGCTTGCGGCCGAGCGCGCCGTAGCGAATTTTCGTGGCTACGCCATTGGCTGTGGACATTTCCAGCGGGTCGCCGCCTTCATTGCGCTGGGTGACCGTCGAAATTTGAATTTCCTGGGCATTATCGCCACCGCTGGAGAACACCTCGGCAGTCGACACCGGGAACCGCTGCAGGCTGTCGTAGGCGGTCTTCGAGTAGCGTATAACCGTTGTCGATCCGATCGGCGCGTGGAACTGCGAAGTTGCAGCTGTCGCACTTTTGCAGGTGCTCGCGCTGATCGATGTGCTGCAGGTGCGCACGCTGGTGCGGTTGCCAGCAGTGTCATAGCCGTAGTAGGTGCTCACGCCCTTGGCCGTGGAATCAACGACGAGACTATTGGGGAACGTTCCCGTCATGCCTTCGACGCGCTCCGAGTCCAGCAACCCATGCGTTTCGTAGGTGAAGGTCGACTGTCGAAGGCTGATTGGAGCGCCGCTATTCGAACCGGAACGGGTCGTCTTGACCTTCGAGGTCTTCAGTCGGCCCAGTTGCCACTGGATGGCGCCAGGCGTCGTGCTAACGAAATTATCGTAGTCGAACACACTATCCGAAGTGATCGTCGTGCCGCCTCCCGTCTGGGTGACCGTGCTCTTGCCGGGGTTGCCGTATTGATCGTAGTTTTCGATCGGCAACAGCGTGGTTTCCGAATGTGTGGGGTTGTTCGGGTACGCGAAACTGTGGGCCGGGTCGAAATTGCGCGTAAGGGATACCCCCTTAACGAGCAGGAACGGGCCGCCGTAGACTGTCGGAAGCGGGCCCGGCCCGCTCTTTGGCGACGGCAAGCCTGTTGAGCCGTTTTTCGCGGGGATTGCGTATATCGAGATTTGCGACCACTCATCGAGCGCTTCCTTGAGGATGGTCGATGTATTGGTGATACCGGGCAATTCGTCGTCGCATTCGAAGGAAAGGCCACCAGCGCAGACAGGCGTGTAGACCATGCACGAAGCGCTGTCGGGTGTTGTCAGGCACGCATCCGACCAGCCCGAACCCACGTTCCGCGTCCACGTCTTGCGTGCGGTACCGGTGAGCGGAAACTCCTGATTGTACCAGGTATCGATTTCAACGTTGGTTTGCAAATCCAGCGTCGAGACGCGCCGGAATCCCAGCGATCCGCGACCACCCGCCTGGACCTTGAGGCCGGCATAACGGTAGCGGACGATGGATTGATCGCCGGGCGAACCGAAGGTCGGCGCACTGCTTTTCACGTAGCTGACTACGTAGCTGGGACCCGTTATGTCGAAGACCTGCGAACCCGTGCCCGACGCCATCACCGGGGCGTTGTAGTCGCGGCGGTAAACCGACGAGTAGGTCAATGGCGCATAGGTGATATCGGTGACCGCGCCCAGGCCGTCGGTGATATTCCAGACTACCGCGCGGGCCTGGTGGTGGAGGCTCGAGCGAGCGGCGTTCCAGTCGTTGCCGTTGGCAGCGACCGACAAATTGTCGATCTGCCCGTCACCGTCCAGGTCAAGTTTCAGATGAATGGATGACGCGCTTCCGACGGAGTAATTGCTGGAGACCGCCGAACCTACATAGGACTGGCCCTTCCAGAGATAGATGTCATATTTTCCTGCCGAATTGGGGTACCAGAAGTCCAGCTTCCCGTCGCCATCGAAGTCGATCAACTGCACGTCACCGACGTTGGTGGCGTCGCCACTGAGCAAGCAACCGCCTGGACACCCTGGCGTCCACGCACCGTTGATCTGGTAGGTCCAGTGATTGGATTGCTGATTGCTGGTGTCCAGGTACACCAGATCCACCAGCCCGTCGCCATTCAGATCTGTCGCGCGGAACGCCGCATTCGCCATGGCATGGCTGTTCGCCGATACCGTGATGTCGTTGAAGCGAGTGAAGCGTTCGAAATGGAAAACCGGCCCCTGAGCACTCGACTGAACACCTCTCGAAACGAAGATTTCCTGATGATAGGGCGTGTTGCTATCGGGCGTTGCCGGCGGCAGTGACGCCTGCGTGCCCGTGCACGCGAAGCTGCCGCCGACGCCGTCGACTACCGCACGGAAATCGGCCCTGCCATCACCATCCGCGTCAATGGCCTGACTATGGGCTTCGGCATTCCGATCGAGATCCTGAACGAAATTCGTGCATGCGACGATGCCACCCACATCGAAGAATGCCGCCTTTATTGGCGAATCAAACTGGTCGAAGGAAGTACGCAGGACCACCCACATTTGCCCATCCGATGCCCGGACAAGCAGGTCTGCCAGGCCGTCACCATTGACGTCGGCCACAAGGCTACTTCCAGGATCCTTCGCTACGGCCGCAGATGGTGGATCCTCTTCCGGCGGCCCAATGACTACTCCTCCCGCCTTCGGATCCCCATCCGGCTGCGAGACAACAGAAGTCGGTCGAATATAGCTGTCCGGCATTGTGATGTATGGCGCTTCCGCGCCGAAACAGGCCGGATTGCAGTCCAGCGCAAGTACGCGGTACCACGTCAGCACCTGAGTGGATTGATCCCGGTGCGCGTACAGGATGTCGTCGCGACCATCGCCATTGGTATCGAGCACTTCCCACATCGCACCGTCGTTATACTCATCCGGCAACCCGGCTGGCGGCAGCGTAATGGGTGCAGCAAAATTCGCTCCAGACGCGGAAGGTCGTGAATAGGCGACATGCAGACGCTGCGGATTGCCTCCATCGACGCCATTGGTCCAGACAAGATCCATACGTCCGTCGCCATCGAAGTCTCCCGACTTGAGCGATCGTATGTTTGCGCTGCTGAAATTTCCCGACATGCTTTGAACGGATAGACCCTGATCCTTCCAAGCCAGCGTTGTAGCGGGATAGCAGACCGATTGAGTACTGTTCGCGCACTCCTTGATGTCGGTTATTCGATAGCGCGCATAGTTTGGATTGGCGCCATCGAGCGCGTTGTTCATTCCAAAGGTCCATGTGTAGTAGCGCAGTTCTGCTCCGGTGGGGCCGCGTACGCTGATCGAACGCATCAGAGTCGATCTCTGGGCAGGGCCGTAGGTTGAATACGACGCATCCGTGCGGCTGGGCCCAGCATAGGTGAAGGTGACCTGACCGCCTGTGTAGTTGATCTGCTGCAGATAGCGTTCGCCCAGCTGGTTGGCAGAGGAATACTGATAGGTAATTGCATTTCCACTTGCATCGGACAGCTGGGTCTGTTGCCACGCGATGGCATTGAACTGGTTCAGGTCGTTCCTCGTCGTCGTCGTGCCATTGGCGCCACCGAACTGGCGGATGCTGCCGTCCTTGCCGTATGCCGTGAAGACGAGGGCCGGAACATTGACTCCCAGAATCGTCAGGTTCTCCGAAGCCGTAATGACCACCAGGCTCATACCATCAATTTCGGTCTTGTATTGCGCGTTGACCTGACGATGTGAGCCGGAGACCAGTAGCAGACGCTGCCCGTCAAGGCAGAATTGATCGGGCGTGGCGCTGAAAGGAGTGCTGTCTCCAAATTCCAGCCCTGGACGACAGGCTGAGATGGTCGATACGCCGCTCAAGGACATGCCCGTTCCGAGATAGCCGTCGCCGCCAGCGCTGTTGTAGCTGATTGCAAGCTGGGGGGTCAGCCCACCCTTTCCAGCCGATACTGCCAGCGGGATCTGGTATTCGGCATGACCCATCTCGTCAATGTGGAACTGGCCGGCGACAGCACCAACCTCGTCGGAAGAGGTATCCGGCGAGGGTTCAACGAAACTCGTCGGGTTGGGGGGCGTGGCTGGAGTACCATCGCTTGAGTCCCCCTTTTGCGGCGGACCATACACGCGCGCTTCTGGAGTCCTCGCGAACAGGGTTGAACCGGGCACCGTGGGGTTTCCAGACCATAGTTCGTACTGGACGCGACTCCCGGCCGGCAGCGGATCCCTGACGTACCCGTTGCTTACACCGTTGGTGACATCACCGATCAGTTCATAAAAATTGGTGTTGAGGTCGTGCCGCCACGCCGAGTACGCGAAGCGATGGTTCCAGCTGATCCAGAATTCATCGAAATAGTTGGAAGCATTCCCGACTTGATAGGACAATCGATTGAGGATGATGCCATCACTGTTTGTTGTTTTTACAATATTTTGCCACTGGTTGTTGGCGACCGGCCAGAATTTGGTGCCCGCGAGAGGCTGTGGCGTATTTACCCAGTCGAATGGGTAGGTCTGCGCGACAGGTGGCGATGGCAGGAACGAGAATCGCACTGTCCCGGTTTTGCCGGTCGGCACGCCGCCGAAAGTGATTGTTCGGGCATAGTCGCCCACTTTGAGAGGAAGCCAGCAACGATCGTTTCCGGTGGGAGGCGGGCTCTGCCACATAAGGCAATCATTGACTGGAACTCCCTGCGGGTACTTGATCTTGCTGGGAATGATGATGTGTACTTCGATCGATAGTTCCGTCCATGGCGGCAACGTAAACGGCGTAGCCATGGGTTTCTGCGCCGTCAACCAAACCGGCTCGCCTACAGCATCAAACGTGGTTAGCGTGTGCACTTCGGTAAACAGTCCCGGCGCAGTACCGGTCGTGTTCTGGTGTATGGCTATGGTGACGCCCGGCGCCTTATTCAGCGTTCCATCGGAATTCCAGTAGCCACTCGAAATGGTATTCGGCCCTTGTACCAACGGCGTTGCTGAAGAAACGGAACTGGTCGAATTGACGTCTTGTGGGTCAACAGGCCCTGCGCGATTGAAATCGCTCAGGCATTCGTCCTGGTTGAACGCGCTTATCTGATCGAGCTGTTCCCAACTCCACCGGACGGCAGCGCGCGTTGGATCGTTGGGAAAGAACCTTACGGCCACGGAACCTTTGTGAGTCAGGGTTTCCGTCGTTGGCGAAGTTGCAGTGTGCTTGTAGAACTTTGCCCGCCAAGTGCCATCCGGCTGAAACGCCGCCATCGACGTCGACAGCCACGTTGGCTTTCCGTCCTTGGAGAACGTGTAGAGGATCGCCATCAACTGGGTGCGATCATTGCTGTAAATGAACTCCCACCCCGTGCCACCGCGCTTGAAGTTCGCCCATGCGCCTGGATTGCTGATCGTCGACCCCTGAATCCACGGATCGTCGTTTCCATCAGGGCATAGCGTGGTCGCTTGCAACGCGCTGGGCGCCACGACATCCGTAGACCATGCGGCCCTGGCGTCTTGCATGCCGTGAACGACAACACACGCCAGCCCGCATATCAGGAACACGAAGCGTCTGGAAACTTCGCCGAGGACCCTTGCCGAACGTCTGTTCAAAGATATTTGCGGGATGGCCGAGGAATGCAACGACATAGATTCAACTCCGAGGTGCACGCTCATTGCGCGCAATGGTTATTCGTCAAAAGCCTTGACGACGAGCAAATCAAATCCGGGGCACGAGGACATCGGCGCACCCCGCCACTTGGCGCGCCCGGACCGTTCGCACCCGCTGAATTTTTTACCGAAGTGATACACCCCAAAGAAATTCGGCAGGAATAAAATTGCGAGCGAGACCGCTTTTCCCTGCGAAGCCCAAGTTTCCCCCGGCGAACACCCTTCCACTGGCAACCGAACACTTCAGGCGACCGGAACCAGACCCGCCATTTTTTGAAACTTGGGCAGTACTGTCAACCTGCAAGTTCTTACAGCTATTCAAGTGAAAACTAATGTGGTAGCCGCACAACCGATGCGGTTCCTGGAGTCGAAACTTGACAGCAGAAAAGGAAATACGCCAAGCGAAGCCCCGGCCAGTCTCAGCCTTGATTCAACTACTTATAGGTATAGGGCACGGGAAAGTGGTTGGATATATCCCTTCATCGCGAATAAGCGATATACTATGCCCCCTCTCGCTGCCGAGGGGCGCTGCAGGTCAGTTCCGATACGGAACCGGACACAGGCTCGGCACGCGATTCCCGTAAAACGGCGCCCGCCCCAATTGAACGGAGCGAACCGCATGAATGCCGTCGTAAAGAACCCGCCGAACACCGATTACAAGATCGCCGATATCTCGCTGGCCGAATTCGGCCGCAAGGAGATCGACATCGCCGAGCACGAGATGCCGGGCCTGATGTCGATCCGCAAGAAGTACGCGCCGAGCGCGCCGCTGAAGGGCGTGCGCGTGACCGGATCGCTGCACATGACGATCCAGACCGCCGTGCTGATCGAGACGCTGAAGGACATCGGCGCCGACGTGCGCTGGGCGTCGTGCAACATCTTCTCGACCCAGGACCACGCCGCCGCCGCGATCGCCGCGACCGGCACGCCGGTGTTCGCCTGGAAGGGCGAGACGCTGGAGGAATACTGGGACTGCACGCTCGACGCGGTCACCTTCCCGGGCGGCAAGGGTCCCGAACTCGTCGTCGACGACGGCGGCGACGTCACCCTGCTGATCCACAAGGGTTACGAACTCGAGAAGGGTTCGAAGTGGGTCGACGAACCGGCCTCCTCGCACGAGGAACAGGTGGTCAAGAACCTGCTCAAGCGCGTTGCGAAGGAGCGTCCGGGCTTCTGGACCAACGTGGTCAAGGACTGGAAGGGCGTCTCCGAAGAGACCACCACCGGCGTGCATCGCCTTTACCAGATGCTCGAGGCCGGCAAGCTGCTGGTTCCGGCGATCAACGTCAACGACTCGGTGACCAAGTCGAAGTTCGACAACCTCTACGGCTGCCGCGAGTCGCTGGCCGACGGCCTCAAGCGCGCGATGGACGTGATGCTGGCCGGCAAGCTGGCCGTGGTCTGCGGCTACGGCGACGTCGGCAAGGGCTGCGCCCACAGCCTGCGCGCCTACGGTTCGCGCGTGGTCGTCACCGAGATCGATCCGATCAATGCGCTGCAGGCATCGATGGAAGGCTTCGAGGTCAACACGGTCGAATCGACCCTGGGCCGTGGCGACATCTATGTCACCACCACCGGCAACAAGGATGTCCTCACCATCGAGCACCTGAAGGCCATGAAGGACCAGGCCATCGTCTGCAACATCGGCCACTTCGACAACGAGATCCAGGTCGACGCGCTGAACAAGCTGGCCGGCGTCAAGAAGATCAACATCAAGCCGCAGGTCGACAAGTACGTGTTCCCCGATGGCCACGCGATGTTCCTGCTCGCCGAGGGCCGCCTGGTCAACCTCGGTTGCGCGACCGGTCATCCGAGCTTCGTGATGTCCAATTCGTTCTCCAACCAGACCCTGGCGCAGATCGACCTGTGGGCGAACAAGGACACCTACGAGCCGAAGGTCTACATCCTGCCGAAGAAGCTCGATGAGGAAGTCGCGCGCCTGCACCTGGAAAAGATTGGCGTCAAGCTGACCAGGTTGAGCAAGGAACAGGCTGATTATCTCGGCGTGCCGGTCGAAGGCCCGTACAAGCCCGAGCACTACCGCTACTGAGCCAGCAGTACCTATCCGGCGGACGCAATGTCCGCCGGAACCGGCCTGGCATCGCCTTCGGCGAGTTCGGTCCGGTTCCTTCCCGAATGCTTGGCGCGGTACAAGGCGCCATCCACCTCGAGGTAGAACGCGTCGGAGTCGGCATGGCGCGCGGCATCGTAGCTCCCGCAGCCAATACTGACATTCACGCCTGCCTGGTTGCCGTCGAACGCGAGTGGCTGCGACTCGAGATCCTGGCGGAAGTGTTCGGCGCGCCTGAAGGCCGTAACGCCATCGCAGTCGAGGACGACGCCGAATTCTTCGCCACCAAGCCTTGCAACGACATCGCCGGGCCGATCGAAATGCTCCTGCAGCCGCCTCGCCATCGCGGACAGGCAGGCGTCCCCCGCGACGTGGCCGAAGCTGTCGTTGACGCGCTTGAAGTGATCGATATCGATGATCAGCAGCGCCACACGACCGCCCCGTTGTGCCCGCAGGATGGCGCTGGCGAGCGCGTCGGTAAAGGCGCGCCGGTTGGCGATGCCGGTCAGGCTGTCGAGCAGGCTCTGCTTCTCGAACAGGTCGCGTTGCTCGCGCAGATCCACCTCGAGCTCGAGGCGCGCGTGGTATTCGCGATGGCTGCGGCCGAGCACCAGCAGCATGTAGGTCATGTACACCGACCACATCAGGCCGACGCCTGGCGCGACACCCGACCAGAGCAGGGCCAGGCTGGGCAGCATGACCGAGCCGATCGCAATGGCACCCGGAAGGCGGCGCATGCACATGGAATGCGCCAGCGCCATGCCGAACGCGCCGGAAAACAGCACTGCGACGAGCGGCGCCGGCTCGGGCAAGGCAAGAAAGGCCCATGCGCTGAATGCGCCCCAGGCAAACGTCGTTGTCAGGATCAGGCCCCAGACCAGGCGCAACTGGCGGCGGATCTCGGCATCGTCCGGGTTCGCGGGCACACGCAGCAATACCCGCGTGATCGCGAGTGCGGCGAATAGCGCGGTGATCAGGAAGGCCTCGAAGGCGTACTCGCGACTGGTGACCAGGAAGGCGAGCCCGGTAGCGATCGGATAGAAGAAGCCACCCAGCCGTGCGCGCTCGCGCATCTCGCGCATCTCCTGCAGAAGGAGATTGCGTCGACGCAGGTCGCTGGAAGCGGAAACGGTTTCGTTGGGCGGCATGCTGCCAAGTAAGCCACGTTCCCCAGGATCGCGCGAGGGGTCCGTGCTTATGTACATCTATCGCGATGAAGCGATAAACTCAGGCACCCCTTCCCGCTCCGGCTCGCGGAATGATCCCGATCAGCTACGAATTCTTCCCGCCCAAGACCGACGAGCAGCGCGAATCGCTCGAGAAGTCCGTGCGCCTGCTCAAGTCGGTCGCGCCCGAATATGTCTCGATGACCTTCGGCGCCGGCGGCTCGACCCTGAGCCATACGGTGGATGCCGTGCGCGGCCTGCGCGACAACCACGCCCTCGATGCCGCACCGCACCTGTCCTGCATGGGCGGCTCGCGCGACGAGATCCGCGCGCTGATCGAGGACTACAAGGCGCTTGGCGTGAACCGCATCGTCGCCCTGCGTGGCGACCTGCCCTCGGGCATGGCCAGCATCGGCGATTTCCGCTATGCCAGCGACCTCGTCCAGTTCATCCGCGAGGAGACCGGGGATCGCTTCCGCATCGAGGTCGCCTGCTATCCCGAGGTCCACCCGCAGGCCAACGATGCGCATGCCGACCTCGCCAATTTCAAGCGCAAGATCGATGCCGGCGCCAATGGCGCGATCACCCAGTATTTCTACAATGCCGATGGCTATTTCCGCTTCGTCGATGCGGTGCGCGCACTGGGCGTCGACGTTCCGGTCGTGCCCGGCATCATGCCGATCTCGAACTTCAGCCAGTTGCGCCGCTTCTCCGACATGTGCGGCGCCGAGATCCCGCGCTGGCTGGCCAAACGCCTGACCGCCTATGGCGACGACGCGGCCGCAATCCGCGAATTCAGCGCCGACGTGGTCGCCGACCTGTGCCGCAAGCTGATCGCCGGCGGCGCACCGGGCATGCATTTCTACACGCTCAACCGGGCCCGCCCGACGCTGGCCATCCTCGAACGGTTGTAGCCGCGATGCTATGCGCCTGTGTGTAGGAGAGGCCTTCAGGCCCGATGCTTTTCGCTGTGTTTGCGCAAGAGCATCGGGCATGAATGCCCTTCCTACGAAAAGCTTGCGGGGCGGGCTTCGATGACGGCGAACGCGTTTCCGCTTCGTTGCAGGAAGCGGCCCCTTTCGACAGGCTCAGGACAGGCTTCGAAAAGCTCAGGACAGGCTTCCGCCACTATGCATGCCTTCGCTTCTGTAGGAAGGGCATTCATGCCCGATGCTTTGACCGGCCATTCGGCTGTTGAAAGCCGTCACGTGTAGAAGAGCATCGGGCCTGAAGGCCTCTCCTACGAAAAGCTCGCGGGGCGGGCTTCGATGGCTTGGCCAGCGTTTCCGCTTCGTTGCCTGAAAGGCAGGTTGGGGAGAGCGCAAGCGAACCCCAACGCCTGTGCGTCGACTACGGAAGCGACGCGATTCCCGATTCCCGATTCCCCATTCCCGATTCCCGATTCCCGATTCCCGATTCCCGATTCCCGAATCCCGATTCCCGAATCCCGAATCCCGAATCCCGATTCCCGAATCCCGGCTTTCAACAGCCGAACGGCTGGTCATCCCGACTCCCCAATTCCCAATCCCCAATCCCCAAGTCCCCCCGCCTTCACGCATTCGCTGAAAGGTGCACGCCTGCCACCGCGCGGCCGGACGGATCGGCCGCGTTGGCAAACGCGGGGTCCCAGGCGATCGCCGCGGCCGACGAGCAGGCGATCGACTTGCCGCCGGGGATCGTCTGCGCGCAGGCATCGCCGGGAAAGTACTGCTCGAAGATGTTGCGGTAGAAATAGGCTTCCTTGGTCGCCGGCGGGTTGATCGGGAAGCGCTTGGCCGCGGCGGCGAACTCGCGATCGCTGACCTGCGCTTCGGCATGCGCCTTGAGACCGTCGATCCAGCCATAGCCGACGCCGTCGCTGAATTGCTCCTTCTGCCGCCAGAGGATTTCCTTCGGCAACGCGCCCTCGAAGGCCTCGCGCAGGACGGCCTTCTCGATGCGGCCATTGCCGGCCATCTTGAACTTCGCATCCATGCGCATGGCGACGTCGAGGAACTCGAGGTCGAGGAAGGGCACGCGAGCCTCGACGCCCCAGGCCATCATCGACTTGTTGGCGCGCGCGCAATCGTAGAGGTGCAGCGCATCGATCTTGCGCACGGTTTCCTCGTGGAACTCGCGTGCGTTCGGCGCCTTGTGGAAGTACAGGTAGCCGCCGAAGATCTCGTCGGAACCCTCGCCGGAAAGGACCATCTTCACGCCCATGGCCTTGATGCGCCGGCCGAGCAGGTACATCGGCGTCGATGCGCGGATCGTCGTGACGTCGTAGGTTTCGACGTGCCGGATCACCTCGGGCAGGGCATCGAGGCCTTCCTCGAACGTATAGCGGAACCCGTGGTGCACGGTGCCGAGCGACTTCGCGGCGATTTCCGCGGCGGCCAGGTCGGGCGAGCCTTCCAGCCCGATCGCGAACGAATGCAGGCGCGGCCACCAGGCTTCGGAGGCATCGTCTTCCTCGACGCGCCTGCGTGCGAAACGCGCGGCGCAGGCGGCGACCAGCGAGGAATCGAGGCCGCCGGACAGCAGCACGCCGTAAGGGACATCGGTCATCATCTGCCGGTGCACGGCCGCTTCGAAGGCTTCGCGCAATTCAACCGCCGCTACGTTGATGCCTTCGGTGACCGCATAGTCGCGCCAGGGCTTGTGGTAGTAACGGACGAGTTCGCCGCTTGCGCTGTCGTAGACATGCCCGGGCGGGAATGCCGAGAGGTCCGCGCAGATGCCGACCAGGGCCTTCATTTCCGAGGCGACGCAAAGACGACCTTCGCGATCGTGGCCCCAGTACAGCGGGCAGACGCCGATCGGATCGCGCGCGATGACGAACCGGCGCCGGGCGCGATCCCAGAGCGCGAAGGCGAAGATGCCGTTCAAGCCGGCCGATGCCGTCCGTACCGCTTTCACGATACAGCGCGTTGATGACCTCGCAATCCGAGCCGGTCTGGAATGCATAGTCCGCGGCCAGCCCCTGCTCGAGTTCGCGATGGTTGTAGATCTCGCCGTTGACCGCGAGCACGAGTTCGCCATCGGCGGATCGGATCGGCTGGGCGCCACCGGCCGGATCGACGATGGCAAGGCGCTCGTGGACGAGGATGGCGCCGTCATCGGCGTGCACGCCGCTCCAGTCGGGGCCGCGATGGCGCTGCCGTTGCGACAGCTCGAGCGCAAGCCTGCGCAGCGAAGTCTGGTTGTCGCCTGCCTGCAGGCCGAAGATGCCGAGTATCGAACACATGAAGCGGACTCCTTGCTGGAAAACCGGATGCCTGGAAAACAGAAGGCCCGCTCAGTGGCGGGCCTTCAGCGTGTGTATGGTATGAAAGTCTCAGTGCACGCCAGCCCCGAATGTTGGCCGCGCATTATTATTCGCGCCGCAGAAAGCGGCAGCAACGAGGGCGGACAGGCTGGTGTTCGCGGAGGTCATGGCTGGCACTAGAGCAGAACGACATGCACAAGGCAAGCACTGTTTGTCGCGAATTTGCTTGCGCGTGAAACCATCGTGGCTGCTGTTCGCCCTGCTCGTTCCTGCCGGCCTTGCGCTCGCCCAGGATGCGCGTATCCACCGCTGCATCGGCGAGAATGGCGAACCCACCTTCAGCGACAGCAAATGCGCCAGCCCCGAGGATCAGGGTGCCGCCCTGCCGCAGTCCGCTGCGCCCGCGGACCCGACCGCTGCGTCGTCGCGCATGCCGGCCATGACGCAGACCTGCGCGCGCTCGCCCGAGGACCTGCGTGCCCGCGTCGCCACGGCGTTCGCCGCGAAAAACGGCGTGGGCCTGTCCGGCCTGTTCCTCTGGGACGGATTCGGCCAGGGTTCGGCGATGGCGCCGCTGCGCGAGCTGGCCAGCCTGATCGCCGAACCGCTGATTTCCGTCGACATCGAAGCCTACGCGCGCTTGCGCGACCGCGATCGCTACTACGACCCGCTCTACGACTCACGGGAAGACGAGCCGCTCGAGCTGGTCATCCGCACGCTGGCCGAACAGGAACGCCGCGTGCCGTACGAGGCAACCAGTCGTTTCGGACTGGTCGAAAACGGTGGCTGCTGGTGGCTGCAACTGCCGTACTGAGGCGGCCCGGGAACCGGGCCTGATCGCCCCCGGGGGGCCAGCCGGTTATCATAGAGGGCTATTCCCCAAGGACACCGGCCATGGCAGCGTACCCCGAGTTCATCTGGCAGAACGGCAAGATCAAGCCCTGGGCCGAGGCGACCGTGCACGTGATGGCGCATGCCCTGCACTACGGTTCCTCCGTGTTCGAGGGCATCCGCAGCTACCAGACGCCGAAAGGCCCGGCGATCTTCCGCCTGACCGACCATCTCAAACGCCTGTACCTGTCGGCCAAGATCTACGACATCGCGATTCCCTACACGATCGATGAACTGGCCGAAGCCTGCCGCGAGGTGATCCGCCGGAACGGCCTGACCAAGGCCTACCTGCGCCCGGTGGCGTTCCGCGGCCTCGGCGGATTCGGCCTGTCCGCGGAAACGCCGATCGATGTCGCCGTGGCCACCTGGGAAATGGGTCCGTACCTCGGCCCGGGCGTGCTCGAGGCAGGCATCGATGCCTGCGTGTCGAGCTGGCAGCGCATGGCGCCGAACACGATCCCGACCGGCGCCAAGGCCGGTGGCAACTATCTTTCCGGCCAGCTGATCGCGCGCGAGGCACGCCGGCTCGGCTTCGGCGAAGGCATCGCCCTGGCCTCGACCGGCCTGCTCAGCGAAGGCGCCGGCGAAAACCTGTTCCTCGTCTTCGATGGCCAGTTGCACACGACGCCGGCCAGCGCGGCGATCCTCAACGGCATCACGCGCCACACCCTGATCACCCTCGCCCGCGAGAACGGCATCGAGGTGATCGAACGCGACATGCCGCGCGAGTACCTGTACCTGGCCGACGAGATCCTCATGTGCGGCACGGCGGCGGAAGTCACCCCGATCCGCTCCGTCGACGGCAAGGCCGTCGGCGCCGGCAAGGCCGGACCGGTCACGCGCCGCCTGCAGGAACTGTTCTTCGGCCTGTTCGAAGGCCGGACCGAGGATCGCTGGAACTGGCTCGAGCCGGTGGGCTGACGACTCAGTATTCGATCTGGCGATAGTCGAACTGCAGGGTGGCCACCGCGCCGCCCTGGGGCCGCGGCGCCAGCGACACGTTCCAGCCGTACAGTTCGCACAGGCGCCGCACGATGGCGAGGCCGAGGCCGGCGCCCTTGACCAGGGTCGTGCCGCGCTCGCCGCGCTCGAACAGGCGCTCCGCATCTTCCTCGGCGATGCCCGGGCCGGTGTCCTCGACGGCGACGCGACCATGGCCGACGATGACCACGACTTCGCCGGTCTGGGTGTACTTGAACGCGTTGCTGATCAGGTTGGTCAGGGCGACCGCCACCACCGAGGACGGCGCTATGGTCGACAGCGGTTGCTCGACCTCGAGGCGAACCGTGACCGGCTTGTTGCCGAGGTGCGGGCGCGAGATGTCGATGACCTGCTCGGCGACCTTGGCCACGTCGGTGGTCTCGCCATCGGTCGGCGCCTGGCGCTCGCTGCGCGATAGCAGCAGCAGGGCATCGGTCAGTTCGGTGGACTGGCGCACGGCGCGCTCGATGCGGCGCAAGCGCTCGTGCGCCTTTTCCGGCAGGTCCTGGCCCATCAGCAGTTCGGTCGTCGTCGCGATCACCGCCAGTGGCGTGCGCAGTTCATGGCTGACATCGGCATTGAACTCGCGGTCGCGTTCGACCAGGTGGGTCAGCCGCGCGGCGTAATCGTCGAGCGCCAGCGCCAGCTGGCCGACCTCGTCGTCGGCGAAGCGCGGCGCCATCGGCGTGTAGGTGCCCGCCTTGCGCAGCTCGCGCAGGCGGCGGGCCAGTTCGGTGACCGGGCTCATGACGCGGGACGAAAGCCACAGGCCCATGAGCAGGGACAGCACGGCGAACACGAGCACGGCGATGATCAGCACGACCAGCAACTGGCGCTCGGTCAGCTTCTGCGAACTGACATCGAAGCGCAGGTAAGCCCAGTAGTCGCTGTCCTTGTAGACCGCCAGCTTGTAGGAGCGCGCGCGCCCCTTGGCGTCGAGATCCGAGATGTCGTAGACGCCCGAATCGTAGCCTTGCCAGGCGAACGGGACCGTCGCGGTGCGGCCGGCGCGCACGATCTGCGCCTCGAACAGGGACATGCTCCAGCGCGCATCCGGTTGCGGGAATTCGCGCTTGAAGTCGACGAAATGGGTCAGTTCGCGGGTCAGCGTGTCGTTGATGAGCTGATCTTCCATGCGCACGCGCAGGTAGATCGTGGACGCCGCGAACAGCGCCGTCAGGCCGAGGCCGAACAGCGCGAAGGAGATGATGATCCGGCTGCGAAGCCTACGCCGGTACTGCATCCGGATCGACCATGCGATAGCCGATGCCGTGACGCGTCTGGATCAACGGCTTGTCGAAGGGCTTGTCGATCGCGGCGCGCAAGCCGTGGATGTGCACGCGCAGCGAATCGCTGTCGGGCAGTTCCTCGCCCCAGACGCGGGTTTCCAGTTCCTGGCGCGTGACCACCGAGGGCGCCGAATCCATCAGGGCCTGCAGCAGCTTGAGGCCGATCGGATTGAGCTGGATCGACTTGCCATCGCGAATGACGACCAGGGTATCGAGGTTGTAGGTCAGGTCGGCCAGTTGCAGCAGGCGGCTCTTGACGCCCTTGCCGCGGCGGCCGAGGACCTCGACGCGCGCGGCCAGCTCCTGCAGGGCGAACGGCTTGACCATGTAGTCATCCGCTCCCGAATCGAAGCCGGACAGTTTCTGCTCGAGCGCATCGCGCGCGGTCAGCATGAGCACCGGCGTCTGCCGGCGCGCATCCTGGCGCAGCTTGCGGCAAACCTCGAGGCCGTCCATGCCGGGCAGGCTCAGGTCGAGCACGATGGCGTCGAATTCGTTGACCACGGCCAGATGCAGGCCGGTGACGCCGTCACCGGCGAAATCGACCACATGGCCGCGATCGGCGAGGAAATCACCAATATTGGCAGCGATATCGCTGTTGTCTTCTATGACGAGTATGCGCATGGCGGGCCTAGCTTAACGCGGAAGTCCGGAAAAGGATGCTCATATCAGTTCCACGCAGGCGGAATGATACCCGGCGAGTATGCGAAGTGTGGGGTTGGGGAGGGGCGCAGTGGCTGCAAATAAAATGGCCCAAGGAGGTGCCTTTGGGGGAACACACCTCGCTTGGGCCAAAAGCTACTGCCCCGATTACCGTAATCTGCCTGTCACCTGACCTTACGCTTAGGAGTGTCGAGCAGAACCTACAGTGAGCGGGACTATAGGCACCGCAAGCTTAAATGGAGGTTAAGCCACTCTGATTCTTCCGTTAACCGGTGGCCGGCAGGGCTGCCGTTCAGGCGGCCCGGTCTTTCGCCCCACGCTCGACATAGGCAATGACGGCTCCGGCGATGTCGCTGCCGGTCGCCTCCTCGATGCCTTCGAGCCCCGGCGAGGAGTTCACTTCCAGCACCAGCGGGCCGCGCCGCGAACGCAGCAGGTCGACGCCGGCGATGCCAAGGCCCATGATCGCCGCCGCACGCAGGGCGACCTCGGTCTCCCCGGCGCTCAGGGTGACCGGGCTGGCCTTGCCACCGCGATGCAGGTTGGCGCGGAAATCGCCTTCGGGCGCCTGCCGATGCATCGATGCCGCGATGCGATCGCCGACCACGAAACAGCGCAGGTCGCCGCCGCCGGCCTCGCCGATGAACTCCTGCACGACGAAATTGGCGTAGAGGCCGCGAAACGCCTCGATCATCCCCTGCGACGCGGACCGCTTCTCGGCCAGCAGCACGCCCTGCCCCTGGGTGCCTTCGTTGAGCTTGATGACGTGCGGCGGATCGCCGAGCATGTGCAGGAGATCGACGGTGTCGTCCGGATAGTCGCCGAAGACGGTCATCGGCAGGTCGATGCCTTCGCGCGCGAGCATCTGCAGCGAACGCAGCTTGTCGCGCGAACGCAGCACCGCGTCCGAACAGTTCGGCGTGTACACGCCCATCATCTCGAACTGCCGCAGCACCGCGGTTCCATAGAACGTGATCGAGGAGCCGATGCGCGGTATCACGGCATCGAATCCACTCAGGGCGCGGCCCTTGTAGTGCATCTCGAAGCCGCTGCGCGAGATGCGCATGTAGCAACGCAAGGGATCGAGCACGCGCACGCTGTGGCCGCGCGCGCGCGCCGCGTCGACCAGCCGGCTCGTCGAGTACAGCGATGCGTTGCGGGACAGGATCGCGATCTTCATGACGGCCTTCGGGATATGGAGAATTTCCGGCCTGGTCGCGCCGGTCGCCCGCTTTGCGTTGCTACGCAGGGATGGAAGATGGTGGAGCGGGTGAAGGGAATCGAACCCTCGTCAGTTGCTTGGGAAGCAACAGCTCTACCATTGAGCTACACCCGCGGTGCGCACAGATTAGCCGCCCATCCGGGGGACCGGCAAGCGCCGGCATTGCGGACCACCAGGGCAATGGGCTCGCACCGGCCTGGGGGCATGCCGGGACTGTCCCGGCAGCCTGCACTGCGGCAGCGGATGGTCACGGTTCAGCATTCATGCGGTCAGATAGGCAGGTACCGGGTTCATCGTGCCGGAAGTATGGATATCCGATCGGCAGCGGGTGAAACGGACTTTCAGGAGATCACAATGCTCATGTCACGTGTGTGCTTGCCAATGATCCGGGCGATCCCCGCCCTGCTGTTGCTGGCGGCTGCCAGCGGGCCGGCGTTCGCCGATCCGCCCAGCCGCGTTGTCCGCCTCAGTTATGTCAGCGGAGATGTCAGCCTGCAACCCGCCGGCATCGACGAATGGGTGGAAGCACGCATCAATCGCCCGTTGACCACCGGCGACAGCCTGTACGCCGATCGCGCCTCGCGCGTCGAGATGGAAATCGGCGCGGCGACCGTGCGCCTTGATGAACGCACCTCGTTCCGCGTGCTCAACCTCGACGATGACATCGCCCAGATCGAACTGACCGACGGCACGCTCAACCTGATCGTGCGCCGTGTGTTCGAGGGGCAGTCCTACGAAGTCGACACGCCCACGCTGGCCCTGGTCATCGACCAACCCGGCCAGTACCGCGTCGACGTGGCGCCGCGGGGCGATTCGACGATGGTCTCGGTCATCGACGGCGGCGCCCTGGTGTATGGGCAGAACAACGCGAGCTATCGGGTTCGCGATGGACAGTCCTACCGCTTCTACGATTCCTCGTTGACGGATTACGAAGTGTTCGACCTGCCGCGCCAGGATGATTTCGACCGCTGGTGCTTCGAACGCGCCGACCGCTACCGCAATTCACCCTCGCGCCGCTACGTTTCCGAAGAGGTCATCGGCTACGCCGACCTCGACGACTACGGCACCTGGAGCACCGCGCCGTCCTACGGATCGGTCTGGTATCCGTCCCGCGTGGATGCCGGCTGGGCTCCGTATCGCAACGGCCACTGGTCGTGGATCGACCCGTGGGGCTGGACCTGGGTCGACGACGCACCATGGGGCTTCGCGCCATTCCATTACGGGCGCTGGGCCTATGTCGGCAGCCGCTGGGGCTGGATCCCGGGCCCGCGCGCCGTGCGCCCGATCTATGCGCCCGCCCTGGTCGCCTTCGTCGGCGGCAGCAACTTCAGCGTCAGCATTTCCAGCGGCGGCCCGGTCGGCTGGTTCCCGCTTGGTCCACGCGACGTCTATGTACCGTGGTACGGCGGTTCGCGCACCTATTTCAACAACATCAACGTGCGCAATACCACGATCATCAACAACACCTACATCACCAACGTCTACAACGACTACTCGCGTGGGCGCCCGGTGACCAATTTCAACTATGCCTACCGCGACAACAACCGCGCTTTCACGGCCATATCGCGCGATGCATTCGTCAATGCCCGCTCGGTCGAGCGTTCGCGCGTGCAGGTCGCGCAGGCGCAGCTCGCCCGCGGCCAGGTGATGAGCCGCATCGAAGTGGCACCTACCCCGCGCAGCTTTGTCGGCGGCAGCGTGGCACGCAACTCGGGTGGCCGCGCCGTGCGTGAGGCCACATTCGATCGCCAGGTCATCGCGCGCACGGCCCCACCGGCCCGCAGCGTCGATGCGCAGACGCGGATCCAGGCGATTTCCCGCAACAACAACCAGCCGCTCGCAGCCAGCGAGATGCGCGATCTGTCGGCCCGCAAGCCGCAGGCGGAACGCGGCGAGCGCCGCATCCAGGTCGTTGGCGGCGAGCGCTCCTCGACGCCACCGCAGGCCTTGCCCCAGCGTGGCGCAGCCGACGCACGCGGCGACAGCGAGCGTTCCGGGCGCATCCGCAGCACGGATGGCCGCGAAGCGGGCGCGCCAACACCGGCTGCCCGCAGCGAGCGCAGTACCGGCTATCCGCGGGGCAGCACGGAACGTGCTCCGCGTGCGGACGACAATGCCCGGACCCGCCCGGAAGCTGGCGACAGCCCGTCACTTCGCGGTGGTCGCACGATCCGTTCCGAGGATGCGGCTCGCCCGCCGGCGGCCGCCCGCGAGCCAGCCACGCGCCGCGACTCGGCGCCGACGACGGTGCGCGCGCCAATCCGGACCGAAGCCGAAGGCAACAACCGGCTGCAGCGCAGCGAGGGCGGCGAGCAGCCCGTGCGCGGCCGCAACATCCAGCCGCAACCGGTGGAAGAACGCTCGGCGCCGGTTCGCGAACAACGCGCCCCGGTGATCGAGCGCCGCGCGGTGCCGCAACGCGAGCCGCAGGATGCCGCCCCGCAGCGGCAGTCGGCCCCGCAGCAGAGGGACTATCCGCAACAGCGCGCCACCCCGGAACGCGTGCCGCGCGAGGTGCAGCCGCGCTCTGCTCCAGCGCCGCAGGCGCAGCCACAGCCGCGCGAGATTCAGCAGCGCGAGGTGCAGCAGCGCCCGCAGCGCACTGCGCCGCCGCAGCGTGCGGATCCGCCGCCCGCCAACGACAAGCGCGAGCAGAAGAACGACGACGAAGACAACAAGGACGAGCGCAAGCGCCGCGAGCGGTACTGATTCGCACCGCCAGTTGCACGCACCAACCGCACCATCCGACGCCGCAGCCCCCCTGCGGCGTCGTCTTTTCGGCGACACGGCGGTGTTGCTGGCCGGGCATGAACGATAGAATGCGGGAATGAAGATCACGCTCAATGGCGAGCCCCGCGAAATCCGGGACGACCAGCACGTCCTCGATCTGCTCGAGGCAGCCGGCTACCGCGGCAAGCGCGTCGCCGTCGAGATCAATCGCAGCATCGTGCCGCGAAGCATGCACGCGGAACACCCCCTGCGTGAAGGCGATCGCGTCGAGATCGTGCATGCCATCGGCGGCGGCTGAGTGCACGCCGCGCCAGCCACTTCATCACCGGGCGGTGGATTGCACCGCCGACCCGCAGCAACCTCGTCCTTCCCGAAAAATCCCATGAACCACAACGACAACGACGCCCTCGTCATCGCCGGTCGCAGCTATCGCTCGCGGCTCCTGACCGGTACCGGCAAATTCAAGGATCTCGAACAAACGCGCCTGGCGACCGAAGCCGCCGGGGCCGAGATCGTCACGGTGGCGATCCGGCGCACCAACATCGGCCAGGATCCCTCCCAGCCCAACCTGCTCGAGGTGCTGCCCCCGGACCGCTACACCATCCTGCCGAACACGGCCGGCTGCTACACCGCCGAGGATGCCGTGCGCACCCTGCACCTGGCCCGCGAGCTGCTGGACGGGCACAAGCTGGTCAAGCTCGAGGTGCTCGGCGATCCGAAGACGCTGTTTCCCGACATGGTGCAGACGCTTGCGGCGGCGGAGCGCCTGGTCGCGGATGGCTTCGACGTGATGGTCTACACCACGGACGATCCGCTGCTGGCGAAGCGGCTCGAGGAGATCGGCTGCGTCGCGGTCATGCCGCTGGCAGCCCCGATCGGCTCCGGCCTCGGCATCCAGAATCGCTACAACCTGATGGAAATCGTCGAGAATGCGAAGGTCCCGGTGCTGGTCGACGCGGGCGTGGGCACGGCATCGGACGCCGCCATCGCCATGGAGCTCGGTTGCGATGGCGTGCTCATGAACACTGCGATCGCCGGCGCGCGCGACCCCATCCTGATGGCGCATGCGATGAAGCTCGCCATCGAGGCCGGGCGTGCCGCGTTCCGCGCCGGGCGCATTCCGCGCAAGCGCCATGCCTCTGCCTCGAGTCCGCTCGATGGCACGATCGGCTGACCCCGATGACAGATCCCAGGCATGCCGGCCGAGCAACCGATGAACCAAGGGAAGGTCGCCGCGTGCGCAGCTTCGTATTGCGCCAGGGCCGCATCACGCCTGCGCAACAGCAGGCCTTCGACGCGCACTGGTCTCGCTACGGCATCGATCCTGCGGGCGAACCGCTCGACCTCGCCAAGCTGTTCGCGCGCCCGGCGCCGACCGTGCTCGAGATCGGCTTCGGCAATGGTGAACAACTGTTGCATGCCGCAGCCAGCGAGGCGCACAGGAATTTCATCGGCATCGAGGTTCACCGGCCCGGCGTCGGCCGCCTGATGAACGCCCTTGCCGATGCCGACCTGGACAACGTACGCATCAGCAACCATGACGCCGTCGAGGTCCTGGAGCGGCAGATTCCCGCCAATTCGCTGGCCGAAGTACGCATCTACTTCCCCGACCCCTGGCCGAAGAAGCGCCATCACAAGCGCCGGCTGATCCAGCCCGCATTCGTCGACCTGCTCGCCTCGCGCGTGCAGCGCGGTGGACTGCTGCACCTGGCCACCGACTGGGCCGAGTATGCCGGGCACATGCTCGAGGTCGTCGATGCCTGCCCGCAGTGGCGCAACCGGGCGGGAGTCGGGGCATACTCTCCGCCACCGGAATGGCGCATCAACACGCATTTCGAGAAACGCGGCGTCCGTCTGGGTCATGGGGTCTGGGACCTGATCCATGAAAAAACCTGAGGCCAATCACGCTCCCCTGGCTGCAACAACGGATCCATAGACCAGCGCAATGGACATGAGCCTGACCCTGACCACCGACATGGCCCTCGTACTGGGGTTGCTGGTGTTCACCGTGCTCATGCTCGTGCTCGAATGGGTGCGCGGCGACCTGGTCGCCCTGCTCGTCATCGTCGTCATCGGCGTGACCCGGCTGATGCCGGTGGACCAGCTGTTCGACGGCTTCGCCGGCAACGCCGTGATGTCGCTGATCGCGGTGATGATCATGGGCGCAGGGCTCGACCGCACCGGACTTCTCGGCAAGGCCGCCTCGTTCATCCTGCGCCTGGCCGGCGGCGTCGAGACGCGCGTATCGCACCTGGTCAACGCCATGGTCGGCAGCATGTCGGCGATCATGCAGAGCCAGGCCCTGGCCACCCTGTTCATGCCTGTTGTCAGCCGCCTGAGCTCGCGCACCGGCATCCCGCTCAAGCGCCTGCTCCTGCCGATGGCCTGCTGCATCCTGGCCGGCACGAACATCACGATGATCTCGAACTCGCCGCTGATCCTGCTCAATGACCTGGTCGCCAGCGCCAACCGCAACCTGCCCCCTGGCGCACAGAGCATCGAGCCTTTCCCGCTGTTCGCGATCGCCCCGGTCGGCATACCGCTGCTGCTGGTCGGCCTCGCCTATTTCGCCTTCCTGACCCCGCGCCTGTGGCCCAGCGAAGAGGAAAAGCAGAAAGTCACGCCGGGACGTACCGAGACCTACTTCGCGGAGATGTACGGCATCGACGGCGAAGTGATGGAACTGACCGTGACCGCGGAAAGCCCGCTGGTCGGCATGAGCGTGGTCGAGGCCGAACGCCTGCATGGCGCGCCGCTGATCCTCGCCCTGAAGACCGGCAACGAGGCCCGTCTGGCACCCCCGGGCGACCAGATGATCTGGGTCGGCAGCATCATCGGCGTGCTCGGCAAGCGCGAGGGAATCCAGGAATTCGCGAACAACCAGCTGTGCCGCACGCAGTCACGCCTGAAGAACTTCGGCGACATGTTCAATCCGACGCGGGCCGGCATTTCCGAGGTGGTCATCGCGCCGAACTCGCGCTGGGTCAAGCAGCTGGTGGGCGACCTGCGCCTGCGCAAGCGCTTCGGCATCAGCGTGCTCGCCGTCACCCGCGGCGAACAGGTCTTCCGCGAAGACGTGCGCGAGGTTTCGCTGCGACCGGGCGACACCCTGGTCCTGCACAGCCTCTGGCGCGACCTGACCCTCGCCGCTGAATCGCGCGATTTCGTCGTCGTTACCGACTACCCGCAGGAAGAGCAGCGTCCGAGCAAGATCTGGCACGCGGTGTTTTTTTTCAGCCTGGCGATGGGGCTGGGCCTGTTCACCGACCTCAAGCTCGCCGTGGCCATGCTGGTCGGCGCCGTCGGCATGCTGCTGGCCGGCGTCCTCAGCATGGACGAGGCCTACCATGCGATCAACTGGAAGACGATCTTCATCCTCGCCTGCCTGATTCCACTCGGCGGCGCGATGGACTCGACCGGCACCGCCGCCTGGATCGCGCAGGAGGTGATGGTCTATCTCGGCGACCTGCCGCAGTGGGTCATCCAGGCCTTCATCGCGATCCTCGCGCTGGGCTTCTCACAGGTCATCTCGAACGTCGGCGCCGCGGTGATGATGGTACCCATGGCGATCAACATCGCCCTGGCTTCCGGCGGCAACCCGGCGGCTTATGCACTGATCGTGGCCATTTCCACGTCCAATACATTCCTCCTGCCGAGTGCGAATCCGGTCCTGCTGGTCGTGGCCGGCCCCGGCGGTTACCGGACGCGCGACTTCCTGCGGGTCGGACTGCCGCTGACCGTGCTGATCCTCGCCACCACGCTGATAACGGTCAACCTGTTCTTCAACCGCAGCTGATCCGATCCATCCGCAGCACGTCGATCGATGTGGCGCGCGGCAAACCAGTGCAGATCGATCATCTCCGCGCGGAAGGCATCGCCGGGCCAACACTGCGGATGGTCAAGCCTGCGCGGAGCTGCGCCATGCAAGGCGCAGTCGAAGGGCGTCGTCATTCGTTTCCTGGCGGACTGGCACCCGCCGGCGATGCACGCCGCAAGGGATCAACCCGGGCATCCAACCCCGGGTCAGTGGCTGCCACCGGCCAGAACGATCAGATGCGCCATGGTGGCTTCGTCGCGCCCATTGGGTTCGGAGGGCCCTGGAACATCGGCCGGACGGCATACCCGCGAACCGGTCACAGGCGTGCAGGCCTCGCCCGGACCCGTCTGCGCGAGTGACCTGCTCTCGCGTTCGATGGTCCGGGTGATCGGGCCTCCGGTACCCTGGACTGGCCGGCAGACATGGGATCCGAGCGGTGGCGTGCAACCGGGCTCATCCGTGGAGGCCAGGCGGGCGCGTGCGACGAATTCGAAATCCTGGCGGAATTTGCCGCTCGCTCCGGCCCGCACCGAGGCCGGATCGAACTCCCACTGCGACAACGCACGGCGCGCGGCAGCAGCGAATGCGCTCGAGCGATCGCCCGAAACCACCCGTATGTCGTGCACGTTGCCGGATTTGTCGATCGCGAATTCGAAGCCGACTCTCAAATCCTGCTCGCCGGCACGCTGGTTCTTGTAGTCCGGCGCTACCCTGCGCAGGATGCTCGGCTGTTCAGAGGCCGGGGATTCCGCAGCGACCGGCGCGGGTGTCGGCTCGACCCTGGCCAGATCGACGTCGCCGACCTTGATCGACAACCGGGAGGTCTCCGCAACCGGCGGACGCGGCAGCGCCGCAAGTTCGGCAGCCTGGGCCGGCGCCGAGTCGATTCCACCGGCCGTCGCAGCGGCGTCAACCACCGCCTGGGCGGGCTGCCCGGCTTCAGCGGCCCGATCGACGGACAAGGCCAGGCCGGGAAGCGATGCGAATGCAACCGGCCGGGAAGTAGCGACGTCGGATACCGAGGGCAGGTCAAGCTCCGACGGCAACGCACGCGCCATCACGGGGCGAGCGAATGCTTCCTTCGGTTCCGACTCCCCTGGCCGCGTCATGATCGCCATCGTGACGATGAGCCCTGCGCTGACCGCAACAACCAGCCAGGCGCTGCGATGCGAGCGTCGGGATGGATTCCGCGCCGATGTCGTACCGATGATTCTTCGCACGCGATCGAGCAGGATTCCTCCCGATGCAGCGACCGCCAGTTGCGGCGTCAGCTGGCGGACATCCTCCAGCGCCGCGAGCGTCCGCGCATACTCGCGCGGTTCGCTGTCGGTCAGCCTGAGGACGAGGTTGTCGCAGCAGATCTCCCGCTCGTGGCGGATTTCGCGCGAAATCCAGTGCACGACCGGATGGTAGAACAGCAGCGTCTCGACGATGGCCTGGCCGAGGTTGGCCAGATGGTCGTAGCGCCGCAGGTGGCCGAGTTCATGGGCGAGGATCAGCTCAAGCTGTTCGCGCGGGAAACCGGTGACAACGGCTGCCGGCAGCAGGATCACCGGCTTGAACCAGCCGATCAGCGTGGGCGTATCGATGAATGCCGAGACCAGCACGCGCGCACCGGGCATGCCACCGAACCGCTGCGCGACGCGCTGCAGCATGTCCTCGATTTCCATGCTGCGGGAAGCAAGCACGGTTGCGATCCGCTTGAGCGCGCGCCATTGATGGACGCCGCGCAAGAACATGAAGGCCACGCCAACCAGCCAGACGAGGACGAGAACGGGCAGCAGGTCGCTGAGCATGGAGCCCGGCTCGACCATCGACCCGGCCTGTGTCGAAACCGCCTGCATGACGATCGCATCGCCGATGCCCGCACTGGCGCTGCCGGCCTGCGGCCAGAGCACCCAGAGCGTGAGCACCGGGCAAAGCGCCAACATGAGCATCGCCAGAAGCCCTGCCGCATAACGGATCGAGCTGTGCTCGCGGGGCACCAGCGAGCGCACGAGTGCAAACAGGACGCCAATCAACAGGCCCTGCCAGAGGAAATGGACCAGGCTCCAGCCCAATGCCTGCACCCAGGGCAGGTTCTCGGCAAGCAGGTTCATGATTTTTTCCCCGACTCGATGTCGTCAAGCAATGCGCGGATTTCGTCGAGTTCTTCGCGACTGGCCTTCGGTTGGCCGCCGAGCGCCTGCAGGACGAGCTGCGAGGGCGAACCATCGAAGACACGCTGCACGATGTCCGAAAGAAAACGCTTCTGGTTGTGCTCCTTGCTGATGGCTGCCCGGTAGACGTGCGCGCGCTGCGAGTCGTCGCGCTCGACCAGGCCCTTTGCGTGCATGATCTGCAGCATCTTCAGCGAGGTCGTATAGCCGGTCCCGTCATCGCGATAGTGCGCTTCGTGGATATCGCGCACGGTGGAAGCGCCGCGCTCCCAGAGCACATTGAGGATGCCGAGTTCGGCTTCGGTCGGCTTGGGCGTCTGCAGGTTCTTGGAGCGCATGCGGGCCTCGCACTGGTTGCGGAGATCTACGTGGGCCTGCGTCGTGGATGTCCGCCCGGCCTGCAACTGCAATCGGGGTGCATCCACTTCGCAACGGGACGGATCGCGCCTGCGGGCACTTCCGCCATACCCGAACGAGCGTAATCAGTCACTTGGCGCCTGTCAACGACATTCATCGTAGTTGCGCCGGCAGCCATCCGATGCGCCCCGCCGACGCTGCTGGCCGCCCGTTCCGGGGTCCGCGGCTCAGGCGGCGAGCACTTCACCGCCTTCGATCCTGACCGGAACCCGCAGCAGGCCGCTCCGGCATGGCCCGCCGAGGCAATCGCCGCTGTCGATGGCGAAGGTGGCCCCGTGGGCTGCGCAGATGATGGAGCCGTTGCGAATCAGGAACTTGCCGGGCACATAGTCGAGGTTGCGCCCCTGGTGCGGGCATTCGTTGTGATAGGCGAAGACACGCTCGCCCTGGCGCATCAGGATGATCTCGAAACCACCCGTGGATGAGTCCACACGCACCGAAATGGCGCCGGAATCGGGGATTTCGTCAACCCGGCAAAGTACACGGGATTCGTTCATGCAGACCTTTCGACACTTGTGGGCGCGGCGCCCAGCCCCAAGAATAACCTTCCTGATGTTCTGCATGCAGCGGCGAGTGGCGGTGCGTGCCCGATTTGAGTGAGGCCCTGCCCATGTTCGTCTTCCAATCCGGTCTGCGCCCCCGCAACCCGCTGGCCCGGCTGATCGGGAGCATCCTCGGCCTGCTCGCGGTGCTCGGGCTGCTTGCGATCGGCATGTTCGCCTTCGCCGCCTTGCTGGTGGGCGGTGCGCTCTGGCTGCTCTGGAGTACCTTGCGTGGCAAACGTGGCCCCACGCGGCGACCAACGCCGGCAGCCGCCGAGAGCGGGGTGATCGATGGCGAATTCACCGTCGTGCGCGACACGGATCGGCCGGCGCGCATCGGACATGCGTCGACGGACACACCGAATCGCAGGAACGCCTGAAGCGGACCCCGTCAATCGCGTCGCAGTGGTACTGGTGGCGGGCCCTTGAAATGCCCAGGATGGCGGGCCAGATAATTCCGACCGACTCCTGCCCCCGGTTGCCCCCATGAGTACCCCCCTGCAGCCGCCGTTACCGGAAGTTGCGCTTCCGCTGCCTCCCCAGCCCTTGCTGACTTCGCCGCGCCTGCTCGTGCCGCTGGCCTTGTTTGCCGTCTACGTGATCTGGGGCTCGACCTACTTCGCCATCCGGGTCGCCCTCGACAGCTGGCCGCCGTTCCTGCTCGGCGCCGTGCGCTTCCTGATCGCGGGCATGGCCCTGTACGGATGGTTGCGCCTGCGCGGTGTCGCGCCGCCGACACGTGCACAGTGGGCCAATGCCGCCGTGACCGGGACCCTGCTGCTCGGTGTCGGCAATGGCCTGGTCTGCTTCGCCGAACAATCCGTCGCATCGGGGCTCGCCGCCGTCGCCGTGGCCAGCATGCCGTTGTTCGCCGCCACGTTCGGCGTGCTCTACGGGGACTGGCCGAGCCGGCTCGAATGGATAGGCCTGGTGGTCGGATTCGGCGGCGTGATCCTGCTCAACCTGGGCAGCGGCATGAGCGGTTCGCCGATCGGCGCGATCGCGCTTGTCGTCGCCGCCACGGCCTGGGCCTTCGGTTCGGTCTGGAGCCGGCGCCGCGACATGCCGCCCGCGTCGATGAATACCGCGGCACAGATGGTCAGCGGCGGTGCCGCTCTCAGCGTGGCTTCCGTGCTGCTCGGCGAGCGCCTGCAGGGCGTGCCGACCGCGACCTCGCTGCTGGCGATGGGCTACCTGATCGTGTTCGGCTCGCTGATCGCCTTTACCGCCTACCTCTACCTGCTGAAGAACGTGCGCCCCCTGCTCGCCACCAGCTACGCCTACGTCAACCCGCCGGTCGCGGTACTGCTCGGCGCCCTCTTCCTCGGCGAACTCGTGCACCCCGGCGACGTCGTCGCGATGGCGGTGATCCTGCTCGGCGTGGGATTGATCACGCTGGGGAAGGTGCGTTCGAGAGCCTAGGGGCCGGGATTCGGGATTCGGCATTCGGCATTCGGAAAAGCCGGCTTCCCGAATCCCGAATCCCGAATCCCGAATCCCGAATCCCGAATCCCGAATCTCGAATCCCCAATCCCGAATCCCGAATCCCGGCCTCTAGGACTCCCTGAGCGCCGTCGTCACCGGCAGCCTTGCCGCGCGCACCGCGGGCAGCAGGCCGCCGACGAAGCCGATGGCGAGGGCCCATTTCACGCCGGTCCAGAGCAGGGCCGGCGAAACCGAAAACTGGAACACGACCTGGCTGAAATTCGCGCCCAGGGTCGAGACCGTGTAGTTGTTGAACAGCAACCAGGCAACGAAAGCGCCGAGCAGACCGCCGATCAGGGCCAGCAGCATCGTTTCCAGCATCACCGAAACGATCACCGGTGGTGAGCGGAACCCAATCGCACGCAGCGTGGCGATTTCGCGGGCCCGAGTTGCGACGGCCGCGTACATCGAATTGAGCGCACCGAAAATCGCGCCGATAGCCATGATCGTTGCAATGGTGATGCCGACCACGCGGATCACCTTGCTCAATCCTTCCGACTGCGCCGTGTAGTACTCGAGCGTGGTCTTCGCCTCGACCTTGAGTTGCGGATCGCTGGCCAGGGTGGCCTTGAAGGTATCCAGCGCCTCAGGCGAAGTCAGGCGCACGGTGACCGACTGATAGCCCTGCCGCCGATAGGCCGCCGATACGGTATCGACATCGCCCTCGAGTTCGGACTCGTGCGCATCGCCTGATGCGAAAACGCCGACGATCGTCCATTGCTGGTTGTTGAGGTTGATCGTCGAGCCAGGATCGAGCCCGGCAAACTGCTGACGCGCGCCCTTGCCGACGATCATCTCGCGCAGGCCAGGCGTGAACTTGCGGCCTTCGATGATCTGCACATTCGGCCGCAAGGCCCAGACCTGCGGGCCGACTCCGCGGATCTCGACATTGGCATCGGTGCCGGTCGATTTTTTCGGCAGGTTGGCGACCACCACCAGCTCCGCCGAGGTGATCGGCTTGCCCTCCGCATCACGCAGGATGCCAGCCGCCTGCGAAATCAAGGTGGCATGTTCACGCGAGATGCCCGAGCTCAATTCGGCCGACGCGCCGCCGCGCAGGACGATCGCAGTTTCGGTGTCGCCGGTGCTCTTGAGCGTTTTCTGCAAGCCATCGCCCATCGCCAGCATGGCAACCAGCACGCCAACCACGCCGGCAATACCGACCATGATCACCGACGAGGAGCCGAGCCGTTGGCCAAGGGTCGAAACACCGACCCAGGTGACCGAGGCGGCCTGGCGGCCGGTTTGGGTGAACGCCATCCACAGCAGCAGGAGAATCAACAAAGCCAGCAGGACCTGCCATGGCAACATCACCCAGAGCACGACCGAAATCAGAATGATCAGCAGCATGCCGAGGCCTGACAAGAACGATTTCAATTTTTTCATTTCCGTTCTCCTCAGCGTCCGGCCAGTGCATCGACGATATTCAGGCGCATTGCACGCACAGCGGGCAACACGCCAACCAGCACGCCGATGCCGATCATCAACAGCAAACCGGTGATCCAGGTACCCGCGCCCACTGGCGGCAATTGCAACATGCCGCCACTGGCCGCTCCTATCACCGGCAACAGCAAGGCAACCAGGCCGAGGCCCAGCGTTCCTCCGATCACGATCAGCAACACCGCTTCGGCGAAGACCAGCAGCAACAGGCTGACATCTGAAAAACCCATCGTTTTCAACGTGGCCAGTTCGGGCACGCGTTCGCGCACGCCCTGGGCCATGGTGTTGCCGGTCAGCAGCAGCAGGGTGAAGAACACCGCGCCCATGATCGCGCTGACGATCAATCCGATGTCACCCAGCTGCTTGGCGAAGGAAAGCTGGAAAGCCTGCTCGGTCTGCGTCTTGGTTTCATGGTCCGAGTTCGCCGAGATTGCGTCGATGGCCTTGGCCACCTCGTCGGACTTGTTCGGGTCGGTCACCTGGACGATGATCCAGCCGACCTCGTGGCGGGCATAGCTGTTCGCCTCGTCGAAGTAATCCCAGCGGAAAAACAGTTGCTGCTCGGCGCCCCGCTGCTTCTCGTCCTTGGCCGCAAACGTGCCGACAAGATCGAAGCTCCAGTTGGTATCGCCGGTGGCCTTGTTCGGAAAGATGGCGCCGGTCACCGGGATCTTGTCACCCACCTTCCAACCCCAGCGCCTGGCCAACGACTCGCCGACCAGCGCACCGGTGCGGGTTTCCCTGAACTTCTCCAGCGCATCCGCAGAGATGGCGAATTCCGGGTAGATATCGAAGTACTGGGGGTCGATCGCGATATTGACCATCTGGTTCTTGCGATCCTGGTAGTAGCCGCCAAACCAGTTTGCCCAGGTCAGGTTCCTGACGCCCGGCGTCGCCCTGATGCGCGGCAGCAGGCTTTGCGGAAGGCCCTGGATGATCGAGTACTTCGAACTGACGATCATGCGATCGACTCCGGCCGCATCACTGCCGGAGTTGAAGGCGACGCGCACGGCATCGAGCATGCCGAACAGCAGGAAGGCAGCGAGCACGGACAAAAGGGTCAGCATGGTGCGCGTCTTGCGCCGGAACAGGGCGGCCCAGATCAGGTGGAAATATTTCATGGCACGTTCCTCCGCCTCAGGCAGTCGTGGACTCGACCAGGGTGCCCTTGTCCAGATGCAGGGTATGCGTGGCGTGCTCGGCCGCCTTCGGATCATGGGTGACCATGATGATGGTCTTGCCGTGTTCGCGATTGAGTTGCTGGAGCAGGCCGAGCACTTCTTCGGCCGACTGGCGATCAAGGTCGCCGGTCGGCTCGTCGCAGACCAGAAGAGTCGGATCGGAAACGATGGCGCGCGCAATGGCGACACGCTGCTGCTGGCCGCCTGACAGCTCATTCGGCTTGTGGCTGGCACGATCGGACAGGCCGACCAGTTGCAGGGCGATGGATGCGTTGCGCTTGCGTTCCGAGGAGGAAAGCCGCGTCAGCAGCAATGGCACCTCGACGTTTTTCTGCGCGCTCAGCATCGGCAGCAGGTTGTAGAACTGGAAGATGAAGCCGACGTTGGCTGCGCGCCATTTGGCCAGTGCGCCGCCGCCGAGGGTGTCGATCCGCTGGCCACCGACGCTGATCGAGCCCCCGCTCGGCGAATCAAGCCCGCCGATCAGGTTGAGCAAGGTGGTCTTGCCCGAACCGGAAGGACCCATCAGGGCGAGAAAGTCGCCCTTCTCGATATCCAGATCGATATGGTGCAGCACTTCGACCTTCTGCTTGCCGCGCTCGTAGGTCTTGCTGGCGTCGCGGATCTCGACAAGTGTAGTCATGGCGCTTCCTCGTTTTCCCGAATCTGTGGATTACAGTGGATCGTTGATCATTTTTTCATTGTCACACGCGAGCCATCCTGCATTTCCGCAGGCGGCTCGCGCACGACTCGCGCGGTTGCGGCGATGCCCTCGACCAGGCGCAGCTCGCCCATGTTCTGGCCGGGCACGACCGGTTTGCGCACGGCGCGATCGCCATCGATCACGAAGACCACGCTCTTGCCATCGCGCTGGACGATCGCCGAACCGGGCAGCAGCACCCCTTTCGGCGCTTCGGCGGTCGCCGCGGTGTCGGCTTTCTCCTCCATGAACGAAACGCGTGCGCCCATGTCAGGCAGCACGCGCGGATCCTTCTGTTCGAGTCCAACGCGCACCTTGACTGTTGCCTTTCCGCGATCCGCGGTCGGAATGATCGCGATGACCCGGGCCGGTATCGTCCAGTCCTGGTAGGCATCGAGGACGGCTTCGGCAGGCGCGCCCGGAGTGACGCGGTTGATATAGGACTCGTTGACGTCCACCTCGATCTCGAGCGAATCCATGTCGACGATGGTGCCGACGCCGGTACGCGTGAAACCGCCCCCGGCCGACAATGGCGAGACGATCTCGCCGACCTGGGCCGCCTTGGCGATGACCACGCCCGCGAACGGCGCGCGCACGGTCGTGTAGTCGAGCTGGACCTGCGCGCTGCGCAGCTGGGCCACGGCCAGGTCGACCAGGCGACGCTGCGAGTTCAGCTGTGCACGCCAGCTTGCCACCTGCGTATCCGCGGCTTCCACCGACTGGGTCGAGACGAGCTTGCGCCCCACCAGCTCCTTCTGGCGCACGAGATCACGCTCTGCCTGGGCCAGTTGCGCTTCGAACTGGCCAACCTGGGCGCGCGACTGCGCGACCTGGGCCTGGGCCTGGGCCAGCGCGGCCTGCTGCGCGGTGTCCTCGAGCCGGGCCAGCACCTGTCCGGCTTCGACGTTTTCGCCTTCCTCGATGAGCACCTCGGCAAGGGTTCCGGTGATCTGCGCGGAAACCGTGGCCTGGCGGCGCGCGGTGACATAACCGGTGGCCTGCAGGACCGCCGTCGCCGCTCCGCCGGCGGCGGAAGGAGCCACGGCCGTCGCCGCGGAAACCTCGAAGCTGCGGCCGGACGCCGACCACCACCAGAGACCGCCGCCTGCTGCAAGCACGACCACGGCAACCAGGGCAATGATCCACGGCGCCCGCGATGGCTGCACCTTCGCGCTGCGATCGATGCGCAACTGGTTGAGCAATTCGCCCTTGTTCTCCATTCCTGCTTCCTGACCGCCTGCGAGGGCGCCGAGTCTGCCATAGACTGCAGTCCGTTATGATCCTGCACAACACACCATGATCATGACGACGGGGTGACGAATGTCAGGCGCGGCAGCAGCCGGCTACTCCGGCAGGGCGTTGTGGCAGAAGCTGGGGCTCAAGCCAGGGCTGCGCATCCTGGTGCTGGATTCTCCCCGTGACTACGCGGAGCTCGTCGGTTTGCCGCCGGGCGAACTGCAACTGGTCGGCCCGCGCGCCGCATTCGACCTTGTCCATTTGTTCGTGTCGCGCCGCGAGCGGCTGGAAGCGGCCCTGCAACGATTGTCGGCGCGCCTGCCGCACGACGGGGTGCTGTGGGTGTCCTGGCCGAAGAAGGCTTCGAAGGTGCCGACCGACATCAGCGAGGACACGATCCGCGAAGTCGCGCTGCCGCCGGGCCTGGTCGACATCAAGGTCTGCGCAGTGGACGAGGTCTGGTCGGGCCTCAAGCTGGTCTGGCGCAGGGAATACCGTGCAAAAATGCAGCAGACTGCCGCCCGTTGAGGAACCCCATCCATGACCTATGCCATCGCCCCGCGTCCCATCCCGTGTATTCCGGTTGCCGGAACCGACATGCGCTTTCCGGTTCACCGCATCTATTGCATCGGCCGCAACTACGCCGAACACGCGAAGGAGATGGGCGCGGAGGTCGAGCGCAAGCATCCGATCTTCTTCGCCAAGCCGGCCGACGCGATCGTCATCGACAACGATGATGTTCCGTATCCGCCCGCCACGGAAGACCTTCATCATGAAGTCGAGATGGTCGTCGCCTTGTCCCGGGGCGGTCGCGACATTCCCGCGGAGCATGCACTCGAGCATGTCTATGCCTATGCCGTGGGCCTCGACCTGACCCGCCGCGACCTGCAGGCGGCGGCCAAGGAAAAAGGCAATCCCTGGGACACCGCCAAGGGTTTCGATCATTCCGCGCCGATATCCGCGCTGCATCCGGCCAGCGAGATCGGGCATCCGCGCGATATCGAACTGAGCCTGAGCGTCAACGGCAAGGTTCGCCAGAAATCCAATGTCGACGAGATGATCTTCAGCGTGCCCGAGATCATCCACGAGCTATCGAAACTCTATGAGCTGCAGTCCGGCGACCTGATCTTCACCGGCACGCCGGCCGGCGTTGCCGCGCTGTCGCGTGGCGACCGCTTCCAGGCGACGCTGGAAGGGGTGGCGACCCTCGAGGGCCGGATCATCTAGCGTGTCGGGAGGTTGACCGGATGACCGCGGCCGCGCTGCTTCCTGCCAGGCCGCCTGCATGGCGCGGTTGCCGGCGCACCGGCGGAATCCCATGGATTCGCAGATCCTTGAGCGCCTGCAACGGCGTCAAATATTGCAAGAATCCTGCATGGCCGCGTCTTGCTGGTTAGAGTAAGGGCGCGGCGGCACTCGCATTGCCGCATGCCATTCCAACCTGAGGGGACCCAACATGAGCATGATTTCCGAGTTCAAGAGCTTCGCCATGCGCGGCAATGTCGTCGACCTGGCGGTCGGCGTCGTCATCGGCGCGGCGTTCGGCAAGATCGTCACTTCGCTGGTCAACGACGTGATCATGCCGCCGATCGGCAACCTGATCGGCGGCGTCGATTTCTCGGCCTACAAGTACGTGCTTACCGCGGCCGGTGCCGATGGCAAGGGCGAGGTAGCCATCCAGTACGGCGTATTCCTCAACACGATGATCCAGTTCACGATCATCGCCTTCGCCATCTTCATGGTCGTCAAGGCCATCAATCGCATGAACAGGAAGGAAGAAGCCGCCCCGGCAGCTCCGCCGGCCGACGTGGTGCTGCTGACCGAGATCCGCGACCTGCTCAAGCAGGGCAAGTAGTCCGCGCGCAGCGGTGCCGGTCGCGGTCGGCAATGCCGATTCCGGCCGCGCCGGCCGCCTCGGGCAGCCGACCTGCGCGGGAATCGTGACCTTCGCCCCGGTTCGCCGGGCAGGCGGCTCTGGCATGATCCGGGTTTGCCCTGCCGGACTCCGACCATGCCGCGTCTCGCTTTCCTCGCCCTCGTCCTGCTGCTTGCCCCGCCTTTCGCATCGGCCGCCGACGCCGGGACGACGATTCCGTCATCCGCGCTGGCAACCGCCTCGGAATTGCGCGAACGGGCGCTCAAGGACGACATCGCCCATGCAATCGTCGAAGGCCTGACCACCGAAGTCGGGCCGCGTCTCGCCGGCGGCGAAAATGACCTCAAGGCCCGCGAATGGATGATCGCCAAGTTCAGGGCGCTGGGTTTCGACAAGGTCTGGACCGAGCCGGTGAGCTATCCGAAATGGGTGCGCCGCAGCGAGAGCGCGGCGATCGTGGAGCCCTTCGCGCAGCCGCTGGTCGTCACCGCACTCGGCAATTCCGCAGCGACGCCGGCGCCGGGCCTGGTCGCCGAAGTGATCGCATTCGACTCGCTTGATGCGATGAAGGCCGCCGCGGACTACACGGTACGCGGCAAGATCGTCTACATCGACATCCCGCGCATGCACGTCCGTGCCGATGGCCACGACTACGGCCCCGGTTCCGCGGTGCGCGTGACGGGTCCGGAACTGGCAGCCGGCAAGGGCGCCGTCGGTTTCCTGCTGCGTTCCGTAGGTTCCGACTTCAACCGCCTCGCGCATACCGGCATGACCCGCTTCGCGGATCCGGCCAAGGCCATTCCGGCGGCGGCCCTGTCCAATCCGGATGCCGACCAGCTCGATCGCGTCCTCAAGCGTGGCCAGCCGGTGAAGATCCGCCTGGCGCTGGACTGTGGAATCGAAGGCAGCTACACGGGCGCGAACGTGATCGCCGAGATCACCGGCAGCTCGCGCCCCGGCGAACATTTCCTGACCGGCGGACATCTCGACTCCTGGGATCTCGGCACCGGCGCGATCGACGATGGAGCCGGCATCGCCATCACTACGGCTGCGGCACGCCTGATCGGGCAGTTGCCGAAGCGGCCGGCGCGCAGCATCCGCGTCGTTGCATTCGCCAATGAGGAATCCGGCCTGTTCGGCGGCCGTGCCTATGCCGCCCAGCATCACCTCGAGATCGGCAAGGCCGTGCTCGGCGCCGAATCCGACGGCGGTGCGGACCGCATCCTCAAGATCACCGCTTCGGTCAAGCCGGAGGCGCGCCAAGCCATCGACCAGATCGCCGCCGCACTGAAACCGCTGGGTATCGAATACGACGCCAAGGCCAGCGGCAGCGGCGGCTCGGACCTCAGCGCCGTGCATGCGGTCGGCATGGCCGGCTTGTCCCTGCACCAGGACACCTCGCGCTACTTCGAATGGCACCACACCGCCAACGACACGCTGGACAAGATCGATCCCGAACAGTTGCGCCAGAACGTGGCCGCCTATGCCGTGGCGATGTACCTGGCCGCCGAGGCCGAAGGGGATTTCGGCTCGGCGCCCGGCGCCTTCGAAGGCGAGGCGGAATAACGCCAGCCCGTCACGGCCATCGTTGCCGGCCGGACCCGCGCGATCGGGGCAAATGCGATCGGCCGCCAGTGGGCCGGCCTGCGCCCGGTCCCTTGATGCACTGGCGCGCCCCGTCCCGAGTTCAGTCCGTGCGAACCTGTCGCCAGTACTCGCCGAGGACGATCGCCGCGCTCGCCGAGATGTTCAGGCTGTCGACGACACCACTGCCGGGAATGGACAGACGCTGGTCGGCGGCATCGATCAGCGGCTTGCTCATGCCCTCGCCTTCCGCGCCGAATACCAGGACGGTCCGTTGCGCTAGCTTGGCGGCATAAAGGTCCGTTCCGTCCCTCGGCACGGTTGCGACAATGGCGTAGCCGGCATCGCGAAGCCTGGCAATCGCTTCGGGTTCATCCTCGACGCGCGCCAGCGCGACCGCCTCGGCACCGCCCTCGGCGACGCGTGCGGCGGCGCCCGACAGATCGAGCGACGAACCTGCCGGCACGATCACGCCACCGGCACCGAAGTGCGCGGCGCTGCGCAGCAGCGCGCCGAGGTTGTGCGGGTTGCCGACACCATCGAGCCAGATCAGCAGTGAAGGCCCGGGCTTCGGGGCTTGTCTGGCAAGCAATGCTTCCAGCGTGAGTGGCGCATGCCGCAGCATCTCGAAGCAGACGCCTTCGTGATGGCGCGATCCCGTCAACTTGTCGAGATCGCCGGTCTCGACGATGCGATAGCCCAGCCGGTTCTTCGCGCACCAGGCCAGTACGGGCTTGAGGTCGTCAAGGCGCGCTTCGGTCAGGTAGACCTTGCGCAGGTCCTGCGGTCGTGCGGCAAACGCCGCCAGGCAGGCATTGCGTCCATACAGGCGCAATTCGCCGCTGGGGCGGACGATTCGCGGTTCTTCCGCGGCCTCGACATCGCGCCTGCGGTCACGCGCGGCGGGAGGCGCGCCACCCGGCGACTTCCGTTTCCAGGGCGATGGCGCTGCGGGTTTGCCTCCCTTCCACTTCTCGTCAGTCATTGTCTGAACGTCTTGCCTGTCTTGATGGACTGGGCCTGAGCATCGCATACATCCAGAAATCGAGTACCTCGTTGCGCTTGATTGCGGCCCGCCGAAGCGTGCCTTCGCGCTCGAATCCGGATTTCTCGAGGACGCGCGCCGAAGCCGGGTTGTTCGAGAGCACGGTCGCCTGCAGGCGCTCGTAGCCGAATCGTTCGAAGGCGTTCTGGCACCAGCGCGGAACCACCCGGCTCATCAGGCCCCGGCCCCAATAGCGGCGACCCAGCCAGTAGCCCAGTTGCGCGCCGATGCGTTGGACATCTTCGCCAGGGGTCAGGCCGATGCCGCCGACTGCGCCACCATCGACTTCAATCGCCATGACGAGCGTGGGCAGCGATGGCAATGTGCCCAGGAATGCCCGTGCATCGGTTTCGGTATACGGATAGGGAAAGCGGTCGGACAGGCCGCGCGACACCTGCTCGTCATTGGCATGCAGGACCAGCGCCCCGCGGTCGTCCGCTCGCCACGGGCGCAACAGGAAACCGTCGCCGACGATGGGATCCGTCGCCCGCACTCATGCATGGCCGCCGACAGCCGGCGATTCCGCATCGAGCTTGTCGATCCTGCGCGCCAGTTCGTCCGGTGAGCGTGTGTAGGGTGCCAGCAGCGAGTAGAACGAAGGCACGACGAACAACGAAAGCAGGGTCGAGAAGGCGACACCGAAAATCACGACCACGCCGATCGCGGCGCGGCTGGCCGAGCCGGGGCCGCCCGCCAGCACCAGCGGCACGGCGCCGGCAATGGTCGCCACCGACGTCATCAGGATCGGACGCAGGCGCACCGAAGCAGACTCGGCGATCGCCTCGGCGATGCTCATGCCCTCGTCGCGCAACTGGTTGGCGAATTCGACGATGAGGATGCCGTTCTTCGCGGCCAGGCCGATCAGCATGACGATGCCGATCTGGCTGAAGAGATTCAGCGAGTTGCCGGTCAGCCACAAGCCGATCAGCGCGCCGAGGATCGCCAGCGGCACGGTCAGCATGATCACGAACGGATGGATGAAACTCTCGAACTGGGCAGCCAGCACCAGGTAGACGATCAGCAGGGCCAGCATGAAGGTCAGCACGACCGCACCACCCGCCTTGAGGTACTCGCGCGAATCGCCCTTGTAGTCGATCTGCGCCGCCGGCGGCAGTTCCTCGGCGGCGGTCTTCTTCACCCAGTCGAGCGCTTCGCCCAGGGTATAGCCGGGCGCCAGTCCGGCCGACAGGGTGATGCCGCGCAGGCGGTTGAAGCGGTTGAGCCGCCCCGGTTCCGCCAGTTCGTGCACGCTGACCAGGTTGGCCAGCGGGATCAGTTCGCCGCTGCGTTGCGAGCGCACGTAGAGGTTGTCGAGGTCGGCCGGCGAGGCACGATCGTCGCGCCGGGCCTGCATGATCACGTCGTACTCTTCGCCGCCATCGACGAAGGTCGTCACCCGGCGACCGCCCATCATCGTTTCCAGCGTGCGCCCGATTTCCTGCGCCGACACGCCGAGATCGGCCGCGCGCGCATGGTCGATGTCGACGCGCATCTGCGGCTGGGTTTCCTTGTAATCGGAATCGGGACCGAACAGGCCCGGATTGGCTTCCATGCGCGCCAGCATGCGGTCGCGCCAAACCGCGAGTTCCTTGTAGTCAGGACCGCCGAGCACGACATTGAGCGGCTGCCCGCCACCACGAATCAGTCCGGTGCGCACGAACGGCACGGCACGCACGCCGGGCAGCACGGCGAGGTCCTTGCGCAACTGGTTGGCGACATCGGAGGTGTCCTCCTTGCGTTCGCGCCAATCCTTGAGGAATACGGTGAGTCGGCCGGTATGCATCTCCTGGCTGGCGCCGTAGCTGCCGGGAACGCGCGAGTTGACCCGCTCGATCGGCCCGCCCTCGCCGATCAGGCCGAAGAACTTCTGTTCGACCTGCTGCATCTGATCTACGGTGTAGTCGAAGCCGGCACCCTCCGGTCCGCTGACGGAAACGAAAAAGACGCCGCGGTCCTCGGTCGGCGCGAGTTCGGTCGGAACCAGGTGCAGCAGGAAGGCGCTGGCGACCAGGGCACCGAGCATGACCAGGCCGAAGAACACCGGCTTGCCGCTGCTGCGCTCGACCTGGCGGCGATAGCGTGTCGTCAGCCATTCCAGCCGATTGTGCACAAAGGCATTGAATCCGCGCTTCTCGCGATGCGGTCGCACCAGCTTGGAGGCCATCATCGGGGTCAGGGTCAGGGCGACGAAGGCCGACAGCGCGACGGCCGTGGCCAGGGTCACCGACAACTCGCGGAACAGGCGCCCGGTATTGCCTTCCATGAATCCGATCGGCAGGAACACCGAAACCAGCACGGCCGTGGTGGCGATCACCGCGAACGCAACCTGGCGCGCGCCGCGCTTGGCCGCCACCAGCGCCGGCTCGCCGAGGTCGGCGCGACGCTGGATGTTCTCGAGTACCACGATCGCATCATCGACGACCAGGCCGATGCACAGGACCAGGGCGAGCAGGGTCAGCAGGTTGATCGTGTAGCCGAAGGCGTACAGGCCGATGAAGGCCGCGATCAGGCAGACCGGCACGGTCACCGCCGGAATCAGCGCGGAACGCGCGCTGCCGAGGAACAGGAAGATGACGAGGACGACCAGCACGCCGCCCTCGATCAGGGTCATGTAGACGCGTTCGACCGCGGACTCGATGAACAGCGTCGAATCGTAGGCGACGAAGATCTCGGTGCCCTCGGGCAGGGTCTTCTGCACGCGCTCGGCCTCGGCCCGCGCCGCGCGCGCGACGTCGAGGCTGTTGGCGGTGGAGGTCTTGACGATGCCGAGGCCGATGTTCGGCTGGCCATTGCTGCGCAGGTAGGAACGACGTTCCTCGGCGGCGCGTTCGATCTTCGCCACGTCGCCAAGGCGCACGACATAGCCATCCTTGCCCTTGGCCAGGGCGAGTTTGGCGAAATCGTCCGCCTTCGCGTAGTTGCGCTGCACGCGCAGGGTGAAATCGCGGTTCTGCGATTCGATGCGCCCGGCCGGCAGTTCGACGTTCTCGCGGCGCAAGGCGGCCTCGACGTCGGACACGGCGAGGCCGCGTGCCGCGAGGGCCTCGCGATCGAGCCAGATGCGCATCGCGTAGCGCTGCCCGCCACCAATGAAGACGCGCGCGACGCCCTCGATCGCCGACAGGCGGTCGGTCACGTAGCGTTCGGCGTAGTCGGTCAACTCGAGGGCGTCCAGGCGATCGGAGCGCATGTTGAGCCAGAGGATGGCGTCGGAATCGCTCTCGACCTTGGACACTTCGGGCGGATCGGCCTCTTCGGGCAGGCGATCCTGCACGCGGCTGACCGCATCGCGCACGTCATTGGCGGCCGCCTCGATGTCGCGGCTGAGGTTGAATTCCATGGACACGTCGGAACTGCCATTGCGACTGCTCGACTCGACCACGTCGACGCCCTCGATGCCGGCCAGCGCATCCTCGAGGACCTGGGTGATGCGCGTCTCGACCACCGCCGCCGAGGCGCCAGGGTAGTTCACCTCGACCGAAACCACGGGCGGATCGATCGCCGGCAGCTCGCGCAGGGTCAGGCGCAGGAACGACATGATGCCGAGCACGATCAGCAACAGGCTGACCACGGCCGCGAAGACCGGGCGGCGAATCGAAATATCGGAAAGGTTCATTTGGCACCGCCGGCCGGCGCACCGGCGTCGCTGATCTTCGATCCATCGCGCAGCTTCACGGTGCCGTCGACGACGATGCGCGTACCGGCTTCGATGCCGCGGGTGATCTCGACGAGGCCATCCTGGCGCGCGCCGAGCTCGACCTCGACCCGATGCACCGCGTCATCCGCGTCCACCCGGTAGACGAAGGCGCCCGCGCCGACCTGCTCGACGGCGATTTCCGGTACGGCAACCACATGCCGCGCGGGACGCAGCACGTGCACGGTCATCAGCATCCCGGCGCGCAGGGCATGATCGGCGTTCGGCATTTCGGCGCGCACGAGCACGGCGCGGGTGATCGGATCGACGCGCGAATCCACCGAGGTGACCTTGCCGCTGAACTCGCGCCCCGGGTAGGCGATGCTGGTGGCGGTGAGTTCGAGCCCCGGCCGCAACGCGGCGAGATAGCGTTCAGCCAGGGCGAAGTCGAGCTTGATCGTGTCGATGTCGTCCAGCGTCGTGATCACGGTGCCCGGGGTGACCAGCGCGCCGACGCTGACCTGGCGCAGGCCGAGCACGCCGGAAAACGGCGCGGTGACGACGCGATCGGCCAGTTGCGCGCGCAACAGGGCGACCCGCGCCTGTGCCGAATCGTGGGTCGCGCGCGCGGTGTCGGCGACCTGCTTGGACACCGTACCCTGCTTGACCAGGTCGTTGTTGCGGTCCATCAGGCGCTCGGCATCCTTGTAGGTGGCCTGCGCTTCGGCCAGGGCCGCCACCTGCTGGCCCGAGGTCAGCTCGACCAGCACGTCACCGGCATCCACGCGCTGGCCATCGACGAAGTTCACCTTGCGCACGGTCTCCGTGATTTTTGCGGTGAGCGTGATCGACTCGTGCGCCTTGGTCGTGCCGACGGCCTCGATCGAATCGACCCAGTCGGCTTCCTGCACCATCGTCGTGGTCACCGGAATCGCCGCAAGCGGGGTCTTGCCCGCGCCGTCCTGGCCGCTACCCGAGCAGGCCGCGAGCACGAAGACCATTGCGGCAATCGGTGTGGCATTCAGTTTCGGCATGGTGCGGGATGTTCCAGTTGAAGTGATGGGTCGGCCCCGAAAGACCGGGGTCATGATGCTCCGGTTCCCGCCCGGCATTGCCGTGCCGGAACCGGCGGACCGGCGGCATTTTCCTGCAACAGCAGGCCAATGGCTGCGGCGATCAGTGGTCGAGCGCCGGCTGGGCTGGCGTCATCGCGGCCTGGCGCCGGGGAATCCGGAACAGAAGCAGGAAGGGTAACGCGGCAAGGGTAAGCCACATCATCAGCCAGAAGTCATTGATATAGGCAATCGCAGCCGCCTGGCGCGTCACCTCGGCATTCAGCGCCGCCAGACCCTGCAACGAATCCGGATTCAGGATACCGGCAGGCATATTGAGCGAATAGGGTGTCAGTCGCGACGCAAGTTCCGCGTGGCTGATCTGGGTATTGCGCGCCACCAGGGTGAACATGATCGAAATGCCGATGCTCGAACCGATGTTGCGGGACAGGCTGAAGATGCCGGCGGCCTCGGTGCGCGCCGGACCGGGCAGCGTCGCGTAGGCCAGCGTCGATACCGGCACGAAGACCAGGCCGAGACCGAGTCCCTGCAGCACGCCGACGTTGATGATCGGCCAGACCGGGACATCCGGCCCGAACTGGGCACTCAGGCCGAGCGACAGCGCGATCAGCAGGATGCCGATTGCCATCGGCTTGCGCGGATCGATGCCATGGGCGAGCAGACGTCCGACCGCCGTCATCGCCACCAGGGTGCCGACACCGCGCGGCGCCAGCAGCAGGCCCGTGGTCACGACCGGGTAGTTCATCAGGTTCTGCAGATACGGCGGCATCAGCGCCATGGTCGCGAACAGCAGCACGCCGACGATGAAGATGAACAGCGTCGCGACGCCGAAATTGCGGTCCGCCAGCAGCGACAGGTTGACGAAGGTCTTCTCGCTGCTGCGCCAGTGCACCCAGTACAGGTAGAAACCGAGCAAGGTCAGGGCAAGGTAGACCTGGATCTCGACCGCCGAGAACCAGTCCTTCTCGTTGCCGCGATCGAGCATGAGCTGCAGCGCGGCGATGCCGATGGCAAGGAAGGCGAAACCACGCCAGTCGAAGCGGCTGCTTCGCGTTTCGTCGGCGGGCACGCTGGCAAGCACGCCGAGCAGGGCAACGATGCCAACCGGCACGTTGATCAGGAATACCCAGTGCCAGCTGTAGTTGTCGGTCAGCCAGCCGCCGAGCGGTGGACCGACGATGGGGCCCACCATGACGCCCATGCCCCACAGGGCCATGGCAGCGCCGTGCTTCTCGGGCGGGAACGCATCGAGCAGGGAAGATTGCGAAATCGGTACCAATGCAGCACCGAACAATCCCTGCAACACGCGGAAGGCGACCATTTCACCAATGCCGGTGGCGATTGCGCAGAGCACCGACGCGAAGGTGAATCCGGCGATGGCGATCACCAGCAACTGGCGACGCCCGAAGCGCGCGGCCAGCCAGCCCGTGGCCGGCGTGGCGATCGCCGCGGCGACGATGTACGAGGTCAGGATCCAGGCGGCCTGGTCCTGGGTCGCCGACAGCGAACCCTGCATGTCGGGCAGGGCCACGTTGGCGATCGTCGAGTCGATCACCTGCATCAGGGTCGCCAGCATGATCGAGACGACCAGCAGCGGCAGGTTGGGGACCTCGCGATGCGAGGCAAGGGTGGTCATGGCAGTTCCAGTGAAATCCAGGTACGCGGCGCCGACGTCGTGAGGCCCTTGCGGCAGGTCGTGCCGCAACCGGTCAGGACGTCCATGCCATCAACGCAGCGAGGCGACTTCCGGCTCGCCGTCGTGGCGGCCCGTCCAGCGCCCGAGCAAGGAATTCTGGCGGCCCGTGTCGATCTCGACGTTGGCACTCATGCCGGCGCGCAGGATCATGCCGTCGCGGGTCGCACTCTCGATCTGGAAGCGCACCGGGATGCGCTGCACGATCTTGACCCAGTTGCCGGTGGCGTTCTGCGCCGGCAGGATCGAGAACTGCGATCCCGATGCCGGGCTGATCGATGCAACCTCGGCCTTCCAGTGCTGGCCCGGGAAGGTGTCGACTTCGATCGTCGCCGGCTGGCCGACGCGCACGTGGGTCAGGTCGGTCTCCTTGAAATTGCCTTCGACCCAGAGCGTATTGGAGACCAGCGGCATGGCCGCCTGTCCGACATTGAGATAGTCGCCCGGCTGCAGGTGCATCTTGCCAATGGTGCCGTCGATCGGCGCGCGCACTTCGGCATGGGAAAGGTCGAGCCTGGCCTTTTCCAGTTGCGCCTGGGCCACCTTGTAGCCGGACAGGTCCTCGAGCGGCGTGTCGACCCTGCCGCCGAGCATGGTCCGCGCCTTGGCCAGGGTCGCCGCATCGCTGTCGCGCGCGCCGCGCGCGGTGGCGACCGTGTTGATGGCATCGTCCAGGTCCTTCTGCGCGACCAGGCCCTTGGCACGCAGTTCGCGCATGCGCTTGAGCTGCGCTTCGTCGTTGCGCAGCGTCGCCTCGGACGAGCGCAGGTCGGCGCTGGCCGAGCGATAGGTGTCGCGCGAGGCATTGAGGTAGTCGCCGGCGGCGGCGATCTGCGCCTCCATCTGGGCCACGGCGATCCGCAGCGGCTCCGGATCGATGCGGAACAGCAGGTCACCCTGGTGCACCTGCTGGTTCTCGCGCACGGCGACTTCGACGACGCGGCCGCCGACCTGCGGGGCGATGGTGACCTGGTCGGCCTGCACATAGGCATTGTCGGTCGAGGCATAGCGCCCGGCGGTGATGTAGAAGTAGCCGGCAACGAGGGCCACGGCGAGCGGGCCGGCAATCCACAGGATGCGGTTGCCGCGCTTTCGCGCGGGCGCCGGGACTTCGGCGTCGTCGGTCGGTTCGGGGTTCTGCTTGCTGGTCATGGCGTGCCCTGTTTCAGGATTCGGGGGAGTCGGCGGGGGCTTCGATCGCGGCCAGGTTCACGCGGATCCGTGAAAGCACGCGCTGGAAGGCCTCGAAATCGGCCTCGTCGACATCGGCCAGGGCTTCCTGGCGCAACTCGCCGGCGATGATCTCCATGTCGTCGGTGACCGCATGCGCCTTCGGCGTCAGATGCAGTTGCCAGCGCCGGCGATCCTTCGGATCCGCCTTGCGCACGACGAATTCCGCTGCCGCCAGCCGGTCGATGACGCGACCGATGGCGATCGGCTCCATTTCGAGGAATTCGGCCAGATCGCTCTGGCTCAGGCCCTCGCGCCGGCGGATGGCCTTGAGCGCGCGCCACTGCGCACGGGTCAGGCCGAAACGGATGGCACGACGGTCGAAATGCTTGCGGAACAGGCAGGTGACATCGTGCAACTCGTAGGCAAAGGAGGAGTCCGGGGTCGATTTCATGCCACGGATATTATGTCCTAGGCAGGTATTTTACAATACCCGTGGGTTCAATATCTCGTTCGCATTCAGAAATGCCTGCTTCGGACCGACGGACGGCCACGTCGGCCGTTGGATTTTTCAGGCCGCCGCCCGATCATGGGCACATGATCCGGATCGTCCAGGCCGACCTGACCGCGCTGCGCGTCGATGCCATCGTCAACGCAGCCAATGAAACCCTGCTCGGCGGTGGCGGGGTCGATGGCGCGATCCATCGCGCGGCCGGCCCAGGCCTGCTCGCAGCCTGCCGCGCCCTGCCCCAGGTGCGGCCCGGCGTGCGCTGCCCGACCGGCGAGGCGCGCATCACGGCCGGCTTCGACCTGCCCGCGCGATTCGTCATCCACACGGTCGGGCCGGTCTGGGAGGGCGGCGACGAGGGTGAGCCGGAACTGCTTGCAGCGTGCTACCGCAACTCGCTGCGGCTGGCGAAAGAGAACGCGCTCGCGTCGATTGCCTTTCCCGCCATCAGCTGCGGCGTGTACGGCTATCCACCGGAGCTTGCGGCGAGGATCGCCCTCGACGCCATCGCCTCGCATGCAGGCAAGGATCTGCAGGTGACGATCTGCTGCTTCGGCGAACGCATCCTGCAGAGCTATCGCGCGGCGTCGAAAGCGCGCGGCTGCGGTTGAGGTAGAAAATGCGGGACAGGCTATCGAAGCCCGCGCCGCAATTCGCACGCTCTTCGCAGGAAGGGCATTCATGCCCAACAACGAAGCGGAAACGCCGCAAGAGCCATCAAAGCCCGCGCGAGATTTCGCACGCTCTTCGTAGGAAGCGGCTTCAGCCGCGATGCTTTTCGTCACGTGACGAAGAGCATCGGGCATGAATGCCCTTCCTACGACAGCTCGGCAACACATTGCACCGCACGGGCTGCCAGCAAGCTATTGCTTGCGCCGCTCGCGCAGATAAACCGACTTGCCCGGCCCGGCGCCGACCACGCGCTCTTCCATGTCGAACAGCTTGCTCGCGGCGACCAGTTCACGCAGCTTGCGGAAACCGTAATTGCGCGGATCGAAATCGGGCGCCTGCTTGGCGATATGGCTGCCGACCGGCGACAGGTTGGCCCAGCCGGTATCGTCCGAGGCGGCCTCGACCGCCTTGCGCAACAGGCTGGCCAGCTTGCGGTCCTTGCCGATCTGCCGCGCCGCCTGGGTCGCCTTGGCCGGCGCATCGACCTCGTCGTCCTTGTCGACCAGGATATCGGTATAGATGAACTTGTCGCAGGCGGCGACGAACGGCGTCGGCGTCTTGCGCTCGCCGAAGCCGTAGACGGTCAGTCCCGATTCGCGGATGCGCATGGCGATGCGCGTGAAGTCGCTGTCGCTGGAAACAATGCAGAAGCCGTCGAAGCGCTCGCTGTAGAGCAGGTCCATGGCATCGATGATCATCGCCGAGTCAGTCGCGTTCTTGCCGGTCGTGTAGCGGAACTGCTGGATCGGCTGGATCGAGTGCGAGAGCAGCACGTCCTTCCAGCCCTTCAGTTGCGGGATGGTCCAGTCGCCATAGATGCGCTTGACGCTGGCCGTGCCGTACTTGCCCACCTCGGCGAGCAGGCCGTCGATGATCGAGGGCTGGGCGTTGTCGGCATCGATGAGAACCGCGAGCTTGCTCGAGGCGGGGCTGTTCATCGGCTGTCTTTCCTTGTCTGCGGGCTGGAGAGGCATGTCGAGCATAACGCCTCGGCCGCCCCGCGTCCGCTGCTCATGCGCTCGCTGCATATCGCCATGAGCAAAACTACCTTCCGCGGCCCGGCACAAATTCGTAGCCTCAATGCTCGAAGGCCTTTTGGCCGTCCATACCGGCCAACACGCCCCGATGTCAGCCCAGTTCATCACGCCGCCGCAGATTCCGCTGCCCGAGGACAAGGGCATCCTTCTGGCACGCCTGCTCGACGGCCTCGACACGCACGCACTGTGGTGGCTGTCCGGTTACAGCGCAGGCCTCGCCGCCAACCCGCCGACGGCCGCGATGGCGCCGGCGCCAGCAGCGGCTGCGAACCCCGGCGTCACCCCGGTCACGGTCGTTTACGGCAGCCAGACCGGCAACGCCAGACGTGTCGCAGAGCGGCTGGCGAAAGACATCGAGTCGGCCGGCTGCGCCGTGCGCCTGCTTCGCGCCGATGCGTTTCCGTTGCGCGAACTGAAGAGCGAGCGCCTGCTCTATGTCGTCATCAGCACCCAGGGCGACGGCGATCCGCCCGACGATTCGCGCGCCTTCGTGGAATACCTCACCGGCAAACGAGCGCCGCAACTGAATGGGCTGCGCTTCGCCGTGCTCGGCCTTGGCGATTCGAGCTACCCGCAGTTCAACGCCATTGGTCGCCGCCTGGACACACGACTGGCTGAGCTGGGGGCCGAGCGCCTGTTCGAACGCGGCGATGCCGATCTCGATATCGAGACCATCGCCGAACCCTGGCAGCAGCGCGCGCTCGACCGCGCGCGCGAATCGGCGCCAAAGGCGGCAGCGCGGGCCAGCGTGGTCCCGTTGCGCGCCACAGCCAGCGTCGTCACGCACGATCGCGATCGGCCGTTCGCCGCCGGACTGCTGGCCAACCAGCGCATCACCGCGCGCGACAGCGCCAGGGATGTGCGCCATCTGGAACTGTCTCTGGAGGGTTCCGGCCTGGACTACGAACCGGGCGATGCGCTGGGCGTCTGGCCGCGCAATTCCGCAGACCTCGTCGACAGCGTGCTGGGCACGCTCGGGCTCGACGGCGAGACAACAGTGGCTATCGCCAATGAAAGCCACTCCCTGCGCGAATGGCTCGAATCGCGACGCGAACTGACCCGGCTCGGTCGCCCCTTTGTCGCAACGCATGCCGCGCTGGCCGGGGACGCCAGCCTGAACCGCCTCCTCGCACCGGAGCAGGCAGCGCAACTGACGGACCTGCTCGGCAGTCATCAGGTCATCGATCTGCTGCGCGCATGGCCGGTGAACTGGGGTGCCGAAGAACTGGTTGCCGCCCTGCGCCCGCTGACGCCGCGGCTCTACTCGATTGCCTCGAGTCGCAAGCTGGTCGGCGACGAAGCCCATCTGACCGTCGACCATGTCGCCTGGGAATCGTTTGGTCTCGCACACGCCGGCGCCGCATCAGGATTCCTCGCGCGCAGCGATGAAGACTCGCGCATTCCCGTCTACATCGAGAAGAACGATCGTTTCCGCCTGCCCGCCGATGCCAGCCGCGACATCATCATGATCGGACCCGGTACCGGCATCGCGCCGTTTCGCGCCTTCCTGCAGGAACGCGCCGCGACCGGCGCCGGCGGACGCCACTGGCTGTTCTTCGGCAACCCGCACTTCCACAGCGATTTCCTCTACCAGGTCGAATGGCAGGAAGCCCTGCGCGAAGGTCGACTGCAGCGCCTCGATCTCGCGTTTTCGCGCGACCAGGCCGAGAAGATCTACGTGCAACACCGGCTGCGCGAGCATGCTCGCGAGCTTTACGACTGGCTCGAAAACGGCGCGCACCTGTACATCTGCGGCGACGCCACGCGCATGGCCCGTGACGTCGAGGAAGGCCTGCTCGGGATCATTGCCGGGCAATCGGGTCTCGATCGCGATGGCGCCGTCGACAAGCTCGAATCCCTGCGCCGCGACGGTCGCTATTCTCGCGACGTGTACTGAGCCACCACCCCACCGACAGACGATCATGAGCACCGCCACCTCTCCCGTCGAACGCATCAAGCGCGCCAGCCAGCGCCTGCGTGGCAGCCTGCGCGAAAGCCTGGCCGACGCGCACACCGGCGCGATCCGCGAGGACGACACCACCCTGATCAAGTTCCATGGCAGCTACCAGCAGGACGACCGCGACCTGCGCGAGGAACGGCGCCAGCAGAAACTCGAACCGGCTTACAGTTTCATGATCCGCACGCGCACGCCGGGCGGCGTGGTCACGCCCGCGCAATGGCTCGCTCTGGACGCAATTGCAATGCGCCATGCCAACCACTCGCTGCGCATCACCACGCGCCAGGCGTTCCAGTTGCACGGCGTGATCAAGCGCGAATTGAAGGCGACCATGCAGGCGATCAATGCCAGCCTGATCGACACCGTGGCCGCCTGTGGCGACGTCAACCGCAACGTCCTGGTCTCGGCCAATCCGGTCGAGTCGCGGGCACATGCGATCGTGCATGACTGGGCCACGCGCTTGTCGGAACACCTGAAGCCCAGGAGTCGCGCCTATTACGAGATCTGGCTGGACGAGGAACGCGTGGCCGGTGGCGAGGAAGAGCACGAGCCTCTGTATGGCGAAACCTATTTGCCGCGCAAGTTCAAGATCGCCCTTGCCGTACCGCCCCTCAACGACGTCGATGTCTTCGCCCACGATCTCGGCTTCATCGCGATCCTCGATGAAGATCGGTTGACTGGCTTCAATGTCAGCGTCGGCGGTGGCATGGGCGCGACGCATGGCGATGCGCAGACCTATCCCTTGCTCGGCCAGGTGATCGGCTTCATCACCCCGGACCAGTTGTTTGCCCTGGCCGAAGCGGTGCTGACCACCCAGCGCGATTTCGGCAATCGCGAAGTGCGCAAGCGCGCGCGACTCAAGTACACGATCGAGGATCGCGGCATCGACTGGTTCCAGCAGGAAGTCGAGCGCCGGACAGGCTTCGCACTCGGCGACGCCCGCCCGTTTTCATTCGAGCACAACGGCGACCGCTTCGGCTGGATCGAGGGCCATGACGGGCGCTGGCATCTCAACCTGCGCATCGAGGCCGGTCGCATTGCCGACCGCGACGGTGCCACCCACCTGACCGGCATGCGCGAGATCGCGCGCATCCATCGTGGCGACTTCCGCCTGACTCCGAACCAGAACCTGATCATCGCCAACGTCGACGCGGACGCGCGCGCCGGCATCGATGCGCTGGTCGACGCCCACGGCCTGCATGGCCATCGCAGCGCCGGACCCTTGCGCCTGAATGCACTGGCCTGCGTGGCATTGCCGACCTGCTCGCTGGCCATGGCCGAAGCCGAGCGTTACCTGCCCGACCTGCTGACCCGCATCGAAGGGCTGCTTGATGGCCATGGATTGGGCGATACGCCGATCCATCTGCGCATTTCCGGTTGCCCGAACGGCTGCTCGCGTCCCTACCTCGGCGAGATCGCCCTGGTCGGCAAGGCGCCCGGGCGCTACAACCTCATGCTTGGCGCCGATCGGCGCGGACAGCGCCTCAACCGGCTGCACCGCGAGAACATTGCCGAAGCCGAAATTCTCGGCGAGCTCGATGCGCTCTTCGCCCGTTTCGCAGCCGACCGCGCGGACGGCGAGGGCTTCGGCGATTTTCTCGTGCGCGCCGGCATCGTGCCGGCCGCCGCATCCATTCCTCTACAGGTGCTGGCATGAGCATGCTTCCGGACCTCGTTTCCGCGGCCGAGGATTCGCGCGCGCTGGCCACGCTGAATCGCTGGCTCGAAACGCAGGACGCCGGGCAACGCGTCGCCTGGGCCCTCGAAACCCTGCCCGGCCAGCACGTGCTGTCGTCGAGCTTCGGCGCGCAGTCCGCGGTATCCCTGCACCTGGTCAGCCGGCAGTGCCCCGACATCCCGGTCATCCTGGTCGACACCGGCTACCTGTTCGAGGAGACCTACCAGTTCGCCGACGAACTGACCGGGCGCCTGCATCTGGACCTGCGCGTGTATCGCCCGAGCCTCGGCCGGGCCTGGATGGAGGCACGCTACGGCCGCCTCTGGGAACAGGGGCTCGACGGCTTGCAGCGCTATGACGGGCTGCGCAAGGTCGAACCGCTGCGGCGCGCGCTCGATGATCTCGGTGCGCGCACCTGGTTCGCCGGCCTGCGTCGCAGCCAGGCCAGCACGCGATCTTCGACACCGGTCCTCGAACTCAAGCACGGTCGCTGGAAAATGCATCCGCTGGTCGACTGGAGCGATCGCGACGTCTGGCAGTACCTGAGTCGCCACGACCTGCCCTATCACCCGCTCTGGCACGAAGGCTACGTGTCGATCGGCGACGTGCACACGACGACGCGCTGGCAACCCGGCATGCGCGAGGAAGACACGCGCTATTTCGGCCTCAAGCGCGAGTGCGGCATCCATCTCGAAGTCTGATCCGAATGGCACTGAATCAGGGCTGATTCCTGGCTGAGGCCCTGCTTGCTCAAGCCGTTCGTCCTGAGCCTGTCGAAGGATGAACGCAAGTTGCGGGACGGCTGAGGCGAACTTCCGCTCATGGTTCGACAGGCTCACCACGAACGGAAGTTGATGAGGCTTGCCCCTTGGTCAGTGCCATTCAAGTCTGATCCGCCTCCTGCACCACTTCGGAAACAACCAACCCCTACCTCCACCCAGGCGAACACCAATGCCCAGCCTTGCCGTCGTCCAGCACTACCCCGAATCCCTGAACCCACCGCATGGCGGCGTGCTCAAGGACCTCTACCTGCCCGCAGCCGAGGCCTACGCACTCAAGCAACGCAGCGCGACCCTGCCCGGCTGGGATCTCGATGCGCGCCAGCTCTGCGATCTCGAACTGCTGCTCAATGGCGCATTTTCCCCGCTCGAAGGCTTCCTCACTCGCCGCGACTACACGAGCGTGCTCGATGACATGCGCCTCGCCGATGGAACACTCTGGCCGATCCCGATCACGCTCGATGTCGACGAGGCCTTTGCGGCCAGGTTGGCGATCGGCGACGAGGTGGCCCTGCGCGATCGCGAAGGCGTGCCGCTCGCAGTACTCAGCATCGAGGACATCTATTTCGTCGATTCATTGCAGGAGGCCCATCAGGTCCATGGCACCACCGACCGCCTGCATCCGGGCGTCAACGAATTGCTCGAGCGCCGTCACCGGATCAATCTCGGCGGTCGCGTGCGCGGCATCCAGGCACCGCAGCACCACGACTTCACCGCCCTGCGCCACAGCCCGCGCGAGCTGCGCGAGCGGCTTGCGCAAAGGGGCTGGCAGCGCGTCGTCGCCTTCCAGACACGCAATCCGATGCACCGCGCGCATCGCGAACTGACCGTGCGCGCAGCCGAACGTGCTTCAGCGAACCTGCTGATCCAGCCGGTCGTCGGCCTGACAAAGCCGGGTGACGTCGACCATTACACCCGGGTGCGCTGCTACCAGGCCTTGCTGAAGAATTACCCGGAAGGCAGCGCCGAGCTTTCCCTGTTGCCGCTGGCCATGCGCATGGCCGGCCCGCGCGAGGCACTCTGGCACGCCATCATCCGCAAGAACTATGGCGCCTCGCATTTCATCATCGGTCGCGACCATGCCGGACCCGGGAATGATTCCATGGGCATTCCGTTCCATGAACCGTATGCGGCCCAGGAGCTCGTCGCCAGCCACCAGCAGGAACTCGGCATCCAGGTCGTGCCCTTCCCGGCCCTGGTCTATGCAGTGAACCGCGATGCCTACCTGCCTGCCAACGAAGTCGCTGCCGACGACGAGATCCGTGACATTTCGGGAACGGAACTTCGCCGTCGTCTCGCCAGTGGCGAAGAAATACCGTCCTGGTTCACCTACCCGGAAGTCGTCGACGTCCTGCGCGAGCGCTATCCCGTGGCCGCTCCGCAGGGATTCGCCCTGTTCTTCACCGGGCTCTCCGGTTCCGGCAAGTCCACTCTCGCCCAGGCGGTCATCGCGCGGCTGCTCGAACGCTCGTCGCGGCCGATCACCCTTCTCGATGGCGACGAGGTGCGCAAGCACCTGTCCAGGGGCCTCGGCTTTTCCAGGGAAGACCGTGCCGCCAATGTGACCCGCATCGGCTTCGTCGCCAGCGAGATCGTGCGCCATGGCGGCATTGCCGTGTGCGCACCCATCGCGCCCTATCGCGACAGCCGCGCCGAAGTCCGCGGCCTGGTCGAAGCACACGGCGCCTTCATCGAGGTCCACGTCGACACCGCGCTGCATGTCTGCGAGGCGCGCGACCGCAAGGGTCTCTACGCGCAGGCCCGCGCAGGCAAGATCGCGCAGTTCACCGGCATCAGCGATCCCTACGAGGTTCCGCGCGATCCCGAATTGCGCATCGATGGCGCCGCGGCGGATGCGGCGACGCTTGCGAACCAGATCGTCGCACTGCTACGCAATCGCGAGCTGATCGCCTAGTTTCAAGTGGGGGACAATTCAATCGTGCCGCCGGCCGACCCGGTCCGAATTTCACGCGCTCTTTGTGGGAGGCGCATTCACGCCCAACACCGGAGCGGAAACGCAGTAAGAGGAATCGAAGTCCGCGTCGCAATTCGAACGATTCTGTAGGAGAGGCATTTATGCCCGATGCCTTGGCCAGCCGTTCGGCCGTTGAAAGCCGTCACGTTATCAAAGAGCATCGGGCATGATTGTCCTTCCTGCAGAGGAGCCAAAAGCATCGCGGCTGAAGCCGCCTCCTACCAATACGCGGACCGTCAATCTACAGGCTCATGCTGCGCGATTGACCGCGCCTTTTCCCGCACGCTCGCGCCAATGCGGCGGTTCGGGCCAGTCGGCTGCAGCCGCACCCTCGACGACGCGAACCAGGTCGCGCCGGTCGATGTGCGGCGCGAGGGCGGCGATCAGGTCGAGCGCATAGTCGCGTTGCACGCGATCGCGCTGCAGGACGACCCAGGTCGTGCAGGTCGGCAGCAGGCCGCTGGCCGAGAGCACACTGAGCTCCGCGCGATCATCGTCGCCCAGCGCCATTTCGGCGAGCACGCCGACACCGAGGCCGGCGCGGACATAGGTCTTGATCAGGTCGGCATCACGCGCCGTAACCGCAAGTTTCAGTTCGCAGCCCGCTGCATCGAAGGCCCTGCGCAACGAGGATTCCGCAGCGAGCGAGGATTCGTAGCTGACCAGCGCGTAGCCAGCCAGTTCGTCGATGCGCGGAGCGCGACCGAGTGCCGCCAGGGGATGCGAACGCGGCACGAGGATCTGGCGGTCCCAGCGGTAGATCGGAATCGCCAGGTCGGCATTCGGAGGCGCACCGGCGGTACTGACGATGGCAATGTCGGCCGCGCCCTTGCCCAGCAGTTCCATGAGTTCGATGTCGCCGTGTGGCTCCAGGCGCACGCCGACATGCGGAAAGCGGCGCTTGACCGCAGCGATCGCGGAAGGAAGCACGAAGCGGGCCTGGGTGTGCGTGGTGACGATGACGAGCTCGCCGTCGACCTCGCTGCGCAGGTTGGCGGCCAGCACGCGGATGTTCGCCGCTTCGGCGAGTATGACCCGCGCGCGCGCGATGACCTGTGCGCCGGCCGTGGTGATCGAATCGAGGCTTTTGCCCTTGCGCAGGAAGAACTGGAAGCCGAGCTCATCCTCGAGCTGCTTGAGCTGGCGCGAAATGCCCGGCTGGGTCGCATGCACGCGCTCGGCCGCCAGCGTGATGTTGAGGCCGGCGTCGGCAATGGCAACGATGTAGCGCAACTGGGTCAGGGTCATCCGGGTGAAACCTGGCTTATGGCATCTGGATCAGGGCGCAGGCCGATACCATCAGTCTGCGCCTTGCATTCTTGGGCCTCGCATCCGCCGCGATGACGGAAAGGCGCGCCTTGCCGCATTCATGTTGCCCTGCAGCATAGGCGGTCCGGTGGCGGACGTCCACTATGGACGTCTAGACGTCCGCCTTCCCTTCATCACCGATTTGCATAAGACCCGCTGCTTTGGGCATTTCAGTTCCCTCGCCACGCCACCTAGGCTTCGCTGATGGATCTTTACCCGCTTTTCGCCAGCCTCAGCGGCCGCCGCGTACTTGTCGTAGGTGGTGGCAGCGTCGGTGAGCGCAAGGCCATCGCATTGCTGAAAACCGGCGCCGACGTCGAGGTCGGCGCTCTCCATTTCACCGATGGGCTGGCCCGACGCAGCGCCGACGGCAGCATCAGGCTTCGCCGCGGTCCGTACGAGAACGTTTGGCTCGACGGCGCCTGGCTGGTCGTCGCTGCCACCGGCGACCGTGCATTGAACCGCCGCATCGCCGAGGCTGCCGGGCGCCGTCGCCTGTTCGTCAACGTCGTCGACGACGCCGAACTGTCGACCTTCCAGGTGCCGGCTGTGGTTGATCGCAGTCCGCTGATCGTGGCGATATCGACGGCGGGTGCCGCGCCGGTGCTGGCGCGCCTGGTCCGCGAGCGCATCGAGTCGCTGCTCGACGCCTCGCTCGGACCGCTGGCTGCACTCGCATCGCGCTACCGCTTGCGCATCCGTGAGCGCTTGCGCGACCTGCCCCGACGCAGGCGCTTCCTCGAGGACCTGTTCACCGGCAAGGTCGCCGCCCTCCTGCGCCGAAACCAGCCGCAGCAGGCCGAACGCGCGTTGCAGGCCAGCCTGCACTCGGCAGGTGATGTTGTCACCCGCGGCTCCGTGGTCCTGGTCGGCGCCGGTCCCGGCGATCCAGGTTTGCTCACCCTCAACGCCTTGCGCGCACTCAATGAAGCCGACGTGATCCTGCACGACCGGCTCGTCCCTGCCGCGATTCTCGATGTCGCACGCCGCGACGCAACCTTCATCGAAGTCGGCAAGCAGGGCGGCGGCGCACATACGCCACAACAGCGGATCCACGAGCTGATGCGCGAGCACGCCCTGGCCGGACGGCGTGTCGTGCGCCTGAAGGGCGGCGATCCTTTCATTTTCGGTCGCGGCGGCGAGGAGCTTGAATTCCTGCGCGATCATGCGATCGACTACGAAGTGGTCCCAGGCATCACCGCGGCACTCGCGTGCGCGGCCTATGCCGGCATCCCGCTGACCCATCGCGACCATGCGCAGGGTGTCCACCTGGTCACCGCGCATTGCCGCGACTCGATGGACACGCTGGACTGGCGCGCCCTGGCCGCGGACAGGCAAACCCTGGCCATCTACATGGGCGTCAGCGGACTCGACCGCGTGCGCGACGGCCTGCTCCGGCATGGCCGGCCAGCCACGACACCGTTCGCCCTGATCGAGAACGGCACCAGGCCCGGGCAACGGATCATCCGCGGAACGCTGGCCGACCTGGTCGATGTGGCGGCCCTGCACGCGGTGCATTCGCCGGCCCTGCTGGTCGTCGGTGAGGTCGCCGCCCTGGCTGATCGACTACACTGGTCAGGTGCGGTTCCATTGTTTGCGACAGACCCCCTTGCGGCGGGTTTGCGCGCAGCCTGACATCCAGCGGAGATCCGACACCATGTCCTACGACTCGATACTCGACACCATCGGCAACACGCCGATCGTAAAATTGCACCGCCTCGCCCCGAAAAACGTCGACTTGCACGTCAAGGTCGAGTCCTTCAATCCGGGCGGATCGGTCAAGGACCGCCTGGCCATCGCCATCGTCCTCGATGCCGAGAAGCGCGGCGTGCTGAAACCGGGCCAGACCATCATCGAAGCGACTTCGGGCAACACCGGCGTGGCCCTTGCCATGGTCGCCGCGGCCCGCGGTTATTCGTTCGTGGCGGTGATGGCGGAGTCCTTCTCGATCGAGCGGCGCAAGCTGATCCGCGCCTACGGCGGCAAGGTCATCCTGACACCGGCGGCCGAACGCGGAACCGGCATGGTGCGCAAGGCCGAGGAACTGGCGAAGAAACATGGCTGGTTCCTCGCCCGCCAATTCGAGAACCCGGCCAATCCGGCCTGGCATCGCAACACGACCGCCGCGGAAATCATGCGCGATTTTGCCGGCAGGCGCCTCGACTATTTCGTCACCGGCTGGGGCACCGGCGGCACCCTGACCGGCGTCGGCGAAATGCTGCGGGCCGCCCGTCCCGAAGTGCAGATCATCGCCAGCGAGCCGACCGGTGCCGCCATGCTGATGGGCAAGGAATGGACGCCGCACAAGATCCAGGGCTGGACGCCGGATTTCGTGCCCGAGGTGCTCAACCGCGATGTCGCCCATCGCATCGTGCCGGTCGACGACGTCACGGCCCGCGATACCGCCCGCCTGCTGGCCAGCAAGGAAGGCCTCTTCGTCGGCGTGTCGGCAGGTGCCACGGTTGCCGCGGCGCTGGAAGTCGCCAAGGGCGCGGAGGCAGGTTCGGTCATCCTCGCCATGCTGCCCGATACCGGCGAGCGCTACCTGTCGACCTTCCTGTTCGAGGGCGTCAACGAGGGATCCGACGACGAGTGGCTCGCATCGCTCGGCTGATGACAGGCTGAGCGACACTGTGCGGGGTGGCGCCAAGCCGCTACGCTTGGCGCATGGCCCATTCGACCCGACTTGTCGGCATCATCGGTTATGACGGCATCAATGCCATGGACCTGGCCGGGCCGGCGGAAGCGTTTGCCAGTGCCGAGTACCTTGACGCACGCGGCGAGGCGAAGCGCTGTTATGAAATCCTTGTCATCGGCATCAGCGGAAAGCCGTTTGTCGCCGAGTCGGGGATCGTGTTCCTACCGGCCACCCGTCTCGATGATGCGCCGGAACTCGACACGATCATCGTTCCTGGCGGCATCGGCCTGAGAAAGGGACGCAGCGGCGATTCCCTCGTTCCATGGCTGGCCGAGCGCTCCCGGCACACCCGACGCATCGCTTCGGTCTGCACGGGCGCCTATGCGCTGGCCCGTGCCGGCCTGCTCGATGGAAAGCGCGCCACCACGCACTGGCGACACGCGCAGGACCTGCGTGAAAGGTTTCCCGCCATACTCGTCGACGCCGACGCCCTGTTCATCAAGGACGGGAATTTCTACACCGGCGCCGGCGTGACCGCGGGCATCGACCTGGCGTTGGCCCTGATCGAAGAAGACTTCGGCGCCAAGGTGGCCCTTTCCGCCGCGCGCGAGATGGTCGTCTACGTCAAGCGCCCCGGCGGCCAGAACCAGTACTCCGAACCCCTGCAGTTCCAGACGCGCTCGAGCGAAGCGTTCTCCGAACTGGTCAGCTGGATGCTCACCAACCTGGACCGGGACCTGTCCGTCGCCATCCTGGCCGAACGTGCCCATCTCGGCACGCGCCATTTCAGCAGACGGTTCAAGTCGGTATTCAACGAGACCCCGGCAGGATTCGTGCTGTCGTTGCGCCTGGCCGAGGCGCGACGCAGGCTGACCTTGCCAGGAAGCAGGGTCGAGCGGATCGCCACGTCGATCGGATTTCGCAGCGCACATGCGCTGCGCCGGGCCTTCGAGAAACGCTTCGGCCTGACGCCAAGGGCCTATCGCGAACGCTTCGGTTTCGAATAGGGAGGCCCTGGTCCTGTGGCGCGGACGCGACTGCCGACGCAGCCGCATGTCCGGATATGCCCTCAATTGGTCCTACTCCACTGCCCGATTGCCGCGATACCCTGCGCGGACACCGCCCTCGAGGGCAAAAGGAATCCCATCATGTTGCGTTCGATCCGATATCTGGCCGTGGCCTTTTGCCTCTTGCTGCCGGCCCTGGCCCTGGCCGCCCCGTCGTCGACGCCGGGAACCGGGATGACGGTGTCGACAACCTGGCTGGCCGCGCATCTGGACGACCCGAACCTCGTGCTGCTGCATGTGGGTGATCCCGACGAATACGCCGCTGCCCATATCCCTGGAGCCCGCTATGTCTCGCTGGACGACATTGCCTTGTCCGACCACAGCGGCAAGGGCCTGATGCTGGAAGTCCCCGCGGCCGACGAACTGCGCGATCGACTCGCTGCCCTCGGCGTCGCGGACGATTCGCAAATCGTCGTCTACTTCGGCAACGACTGGGTATCGCCAGCCACGCGCGTGCTGTTCACCCTTGACGCCGCCGGACTCGGCGCGCGCAGCGCCCTGCTCGACGGCGGCATGGTTGCCTGGGTACGTGACCGGCACGAAACCACGGATGCCATCGCGGACGCCCCCAGGCGCGGCGCATTGTCACCGCTGAAGATGCGCCCGATCGTGGTCGATGCGGCTTTCGTCAGGGCGCATCTGAATTCGGCCGGCCATGTCCTCGTCGATGCACGCTCGCGGGCGTTCTATGACGGCAGCGAAACCGGCGCTTCACATGCTGGTCCGCACGAGACCGGGCATATCGTTGGCGCAAGAAGCCTGCCTTTCAGTGAAGTGACCCGCGAAGACCTCATGCTCAAGTCGCCGCAGGAATTGCGTTCGATGTTCGACGCGATCGGGGTCAAGCCGGGCGACACCGTCATCGGCTACTGCCATATCGGCCAGCAGGCCACGGCCATGCTGTTTGCCGCGCGCCTGCTCGGACATCCCGTTCTGCTTTATGACGGTTCGTTCGAGGACTGGTCGAAGCGCAAGCTGCCTGTCGAAACCGCGACGGGAAAGACTGTCGCCCGCTGAAGACGCCGCGACCCCATATCGACCAAGGTTGTGCCGTGCGTCATGGTTCGCCATCGTATCCTGTCCTATGGTCGGGATGGTCCCACGGCGGAAACTCCCATGCATCGAACTGCAGCCGCGAATGCCGTGATCCGGCTCCTGTGCGCATTGACATGCTGCGCAGGGACGATGGCGCACGCGCAGGACCACCGTCCCGATGCGCTGCTTGGCCACGGTTTCGAGAGCGCAGCCGAGGGACCCGCCACTGACGCGGCCGCCGCGCGCTTCCTGACCCAGGCAACCTTCGGTCCGACCCTCGCGGAGATCGCGCATGTTCGCGCGATCGGCTATCGCGCCTGGATCGACGAGCAGTTCTCGCGCCCGGTCTCGACCGAAGTTCCCTATCTCGACTGGGTGGAGAACCTGCCGCCGCTGCCGATCGGCAACAACTACGTCACCGACGACACGCGCCTCGAGATCTGGACGATCAACGCACTCGGCACGCCCGACCCGAGCCGCGGCATGCAGGTTCCCGGCGACCAGTTGCGCCAGCGTGTTGCGTTTGCGCTGAGCGAAATCTTCGTCGTCTCGAACAAGAACGGCACATTGGCCTACCAGCCCTGGGCGCTCGCCAGCTGGTACGACATGCTTGCGACGCATGCGCTCGGCAACTTCCGCGATCTGCTCGAAAGCGCCACCCTGCATCCGGCGATGGGCATTTACCTCAGCCATATCCAGAACCAGAAGGCCGACCCCGCACTCAATATCCGACCCGACGAAAACTACGCACGCGAAGTACTGCAACTGTTTTCAATCGGGCTGGTGCAACTGAACCTTGATGGCACGCCGGCACTGGCCGGTGGCCAGCCGGTGCCCACCTACGACCAGGGCACGGTACGCGGTTTCGCTGCCGTGCTCACAGGCTGGAACTGGAACAACACCGGTTGCGGTCCCGGCACCTATGTCTGTTGCACGGAACAGACTTACAACAACTGCGGGCCCTACGACTACAACGTGCCGGCCTGGAAGCTGCCGATGCAGCCGATCGAGGCATTCCACGACAACGTCAGTACCAAGCAGCTGCTGAACTACGCCAATGTCAGCCTGCCCGGCGGCGTGCTCGCCGCCGGCGGCGATGCGCCGACCGAACTGGCTGCGGCACTGGACAACATTTTCGAACACCCGAACGTCGGCCCGTTCATCGCGCGCCGGCTGATCCAGCGGCTGGTGACGAGCAACCCGTCTCCCGGATATGTGCAGCGGGTCGCCACCGCGTTCGCCAATAACGGCAATGGGGTGCGCGGGGACCTCAAGGCGGTCGTGCGTGCGATCCTGCTCGATCCGGAAGCGCGTTTCGGCCAATGGCTGTACCCCTCGATATTCGGCAAGCTGCGCGAACCACTGATCAAGAACACCCAGCTCTGGCGCGCCATGAATGCGACGGCCAGCAGCGGACGTGTCGATACCCTGAATCCGTACCCTCCGATCGAGGACTGGTACGGCGAAGGCCCGTTGCGCTCGCCATCGGTTTTCAACTTCTTCCGGCCGGACTTCCGCCAGCAGGGTGAGGTCAGCAGCCTCGGACTGCTCAGCCCCGAGTTCCAGATCCTCAGCGATACGCTTGCGGTAGCGACCACCAACCGCCTGTTTTCGCTGAGTTTCTGCTACCACTCCGACGGCGCCAGCTGCTGGACCGACGACGATACGACGACGCTGTTCCTCGACACCGCACGCGATGCAGGCATTGCCGCGAATGATCCCGGCGCACTGCTCGATCGTTACAACCTGCTGTTCCTGTCCGGCCAGATGTCGCCATTCATGCGCGCAGTCCTGCTGACCAGGCTGAATGCGATCACCGGCAGCAACCGGGGACGCCAGCGCATCCAGCATGCGCTGTACCTGATCCTCAATTCGCCCGAATACTCGATCCAGAAGTGAGCGCACGATGCCCCTGAGCCGACGCCGATTCCTGCACAACAGCCTGACCGCCCTGGGTAGCGCCGGATTGTTTGGCGCGTTCGGCAATCTGAGCGTGCTCGCCGCCGCTGCGGGCCAGACCGCCTTTCCGGCGGGCGACTACAAGGCGCTGCTCTGCATTTTCCTGAATGGCGGCAACGACAGCTTCAACAGCGTCATGCCCCACGACAGCAGCCACTATGCCGACTACCGCAGTTCGCGCGTGGTGCCGATCGAAAGCGGTGGGCTCGCCTTCAGCCAGGGCGTGATCCTGGCCAACAGCCTGGCGGCGCTGCCGGCCAGCGGCGGACTGCCGGGCGGATTGCCCAGCGACGGCGGAAACTACGGCTTGCATCCGGCACTGGCCGAGCTGCGCCAGTTGTTCAACCAGGGGCATGCCGCCGTCATCGCCAATGTCGGCACCCTGCTCCATCCAACCAGCCAGGCCGCCTACCAGGCGGGTACGGTCGCGGTTCCTCCGCAGCTGTTTTCGCATTCGGACCAGACGACCTACTGGCAGACTTCGCGGCCCGACGATGCCAATGCGAACGGCTGGGGCGGACGCATCGCGGACCGGCTCTACATGGTCAATAGCGGCGTGATTCCGATGAGCATCTCGCTGTCCAACAACAACCTGTTCCAGCGTGGCGATATCGTCAACAGCTACTCGCTGTCTCCGTCCGGCGTGGACAAGATGAGTTATCTCGGCGACGGACCGGAGTCCTGGGTCATTCCGCCGAACCAGGACGGTATCGCCGCGTACCAGGCCTTGCTTGAACAGGGTACGCAGGCCCACGTATTCGAGCGCGCTTATGCCGACACGCTGCGCAATGCCGTCGTCAACTACGAGATCGTCGACGCCGCCCTGAATGCCGCGCCTGGCATCACTACCGTGTTTCCGGATACGCCGCTGGGCAACCAGCTGCGCATGGCCGCACGGATGATCCAGGTGCGTGCGAGCCTCGGCATGGCGCGCCAGGTGTTCTATGCGTCGGTCGGCAACTACGATACGCACAACTACCAGGTCGATGACCAGCAGGCCAACCTCGCCCAGCTGTCGCAGGCGCTGAAGGCCTTCTACGACGCCACCGTCGAACTCGGCGTGGCGCAATCGGTCACCAGCTTCACCGCATCGGATTTCGGCCGTTCACTGGGCGTCAACGTGGACGGCACCGATCACGGTTGGGGCGGGCATCATTTCGTCGTCGGTGGCGCGGTGCGCGGACAGCGCTTCTTCGGATCGATGCCCTCGCTGCGCGCAGATGGCAACCCGGACGATACCGGCTATGGGCAGATCATTCCGACCACGGCGGTCGACCAGTATGCGGCGACGCTGGCGCGCTGGTTCGGCGTAACGGCCACGGATATCGCCGACATTTTTCCGGCACTCGGCCGGTTCCCGACGCCGGACCTCGGCTTCCTCGCCTAGGGATCACCCCGCGATCCCGACATCCCCGCACGACCGCGCGGACTGTGCGGCCGGCACCGCAGTCCGGGCAGGGATACACGTGCCCATGGACCAGCAAACGGGAAATGCGACGGTGGCGCTTCTGACGCCGAAATGGAAACGGGCGCCCTGGGGCGCCCGTCGTGACTTTATCGAAACGCGACTGATCTGCGATCAGGCGCCCTTCTTCCACTGCCCGAGCGCGGCCAGGCCGTTTTCCTTCGCGCGTTGCGCGACGGTGCTCTGCGCGGCCGCGAAATTGGCCGCCATGTCCTTGCTCCACAGCTTCAATGCCGCCTGCTGCATCGCGCGTCCGTAGGAGAACGACAGTGGCCACGGATGCGGACCCTGCTGGTTCATGGCATTGAGGTTGGCGGTGGCGCGCTCGTCGGACTGTCCGCCCGAAAGGAACACGATGCCAGGCAGCGATGCCGGGACCGACGCCTTGAGGCAACGAATGGTCGCGTCGGCGACGTCGTCGGTATCGGACTGCTCCGGGCAGTCCTTGCCGGCCAGGACCATGCTGGCCTTGAGGATGGTGCCCTCGAGGAACACGTTCTGCTCGTACAGCGAAGCGAACAGGCTGCGCAGGGTCGCCTCGGTCACTTCGTAGCATTCGTCGATATCGTGCGTGCCATCCATCAGCACTTCAGGCTCGACCATCGGCACGATGCCGGCTTCCTGGCACAGCGCGGCATAGCGTGCCAGCGCATGGCAATTCGCTTCGATGCAGGTGCCGCTCGGCGCATCGCCGCTGATCGTGATGACCGCGCGCCACTTGGCGAACCTGGCGCCGAGCTTCGCGTATTCGTTGAGCCGGTCGCGCAGGCCGTCGAGGCCCTCGGTGACCAGTTCGCCGGGGAAACCGGCGAGCGGGAACGGGCCCTTGTCGACCTTGATGCCCGGCAGGATGCCAGCATCAAGCAGGAGCTTGGTGAACGGCACGCCGGCCTTGGTCGACTGGCGGATCGTCTCGTCGTAAAGGATGGCGCCGGAAATATGCTGGTTCAGGCCAGGCGTGGTCAGCAGCATTTCGCGGTAGGCGCGGCGATTCTCTTCGGTGTTGGGTACGCCGACGGCGTCGAAGCGCTTCTTGATCGTGTTGTTCGACTCGTCGATGGCGATGATGCCCTTGCCCGGGGCGACCATGGCCTGGGCGATGCTTTCAAGCTGCTCGATACTCATGGATGGACCACTCCAGAAACAAATGCGTTGTGCCGCCACTCGGGGTGCCGGTCAGGAAGGGTTGGGATGCTCAGGGGCGCGGAGTATAGGCCAGTTCGCGCACGGCTGCAGTCAGCCAGAAGTCGCCCCCGGTGGCCCGATCGACCGCATGGAGCCTTCCCGGACCAGACGCAAGCCGTTATTTTTCCGGCCTTTTCGCGCCCCAGCGCCGTGCCGGTATAACGCAACGCTGCATGATCGCCTTGCGCGCCTCGGGATCGGCCGGCAGGTTGAACGGGAAGATCAGCGAGCTGAACACGCGGTCGCGCCCGGCATTGGTGATGGTCGGCTCGAACTGGAGATTCGACGCGATGCTCGCGGCCAGCTCGCCAAGCCCGCCCGGCGGCTCGACCTTCTCGATGGTGATGTTGCTGGTCCTGCCATTGCCTTCAACAATGAAGGACACCGCCGCGCAACCGGACTGGTCCATGTTCTTGCCGCCGAGCGGCGCATTGCCCTCGACCGAGTCCTTCATCATCACCCAGTACTTTTCCAGATCCTCGGGCTTGACCGAGCGCGGGACCTTTTGTGCGATCGCGTGCGACGCCAGCGCGACGCAGCCGATCGCCAGGATCATCTTGCGCAGGAACATGGGTCTATCTCCGTTTCGGTTTGGCTGAGGATAGCGAATCTGGCGTTGGCGGTGTGACCGCGCGTTCTCGACGGGCTCGTGTATCGCGTCATCAATCATCGCGCAATTGCTTCGTCGTCCCTGCCCAGGCCGGATGCCGGGGCGAACATTCGCGTTGCGAATAGCCCCAGCCGTCATCCCGGCGAATGCCGGGATCCAGTGACTTTAGCTGTTCAAATGTTCTGGTATTGCGAGATGAAAGCAGAGCTTTCACTCGCCTTTGGCGAGCGAGCTACTTCTCTTTGCGTGGCCAAAGAGAAGTAACCAAGAGAAAGGCCACCCCAAAGCGGCGGTCTCCGGACTCCTGTCCTCCGACTGCGCGCCAGGGCTACGGGGGTTCGCTGACAGCACCTCCGTGTGCTGGCAGCGAACTGGGCGCGATCCCTCGCGCCCACCCTGCGGGCCTTTCCTGCGCCCTGCCGCCACCGCTTACGGGACCCCTGTAGCGCGCATCCTGCGCGCCAATGCGAAAAGCAAAGCCAAAGCCGAGGCGCGCGGGTTTCTGCTTCGTCTTGGCTGCGCAGGAGGCGCAGTGACCGGGGCCCCTATGCAGTGGCGTAGCGGCGGAGGAAAGGCCCGCAGGGTGGCTCGCAAGGATGCGAGCCAGTTGGCTGCCAGTCCATGGATGGACTGTCAGACAACCCCGGAGCCGCTGCGCGAAGTCGCAGGGCAGGATGCCCGGAGACCGCTGCATCGGGGTGGCCTTCTCTTTGGTTACTTTCTCTTGGCCACGCAAGAGAAAGTGACTCGCTCGCCGAAGGCGAGTGAAAGCTTTGCTCTCATCATGCGTTGCCAGAACAACTGAACAGCCAAAGTCACTGGGTCCCGGCATTCGCCGGGACGACGGCGTGGGCCATTTCCGCCAATCCACAAGGAACGACAAGTTCCTGTCTCGACGACAGCTAATCCGAAACTTCCGAATCAGATGGTTTCCGCGCAGCCATTCCAGAACTGCCTGCGTATCGAACCTTCTGCAGGATTCCTGCGAGCCCACGTGCTCCCAAAGTCAGGAATAGCCCGAGAACCATCTCGAAAGCATGATAAGCGACCTGCCCTCGCAACCGTCGCGCAGCTTCTTCGCCGGTACCCAACAATTCCGACAGCCAGATGAACTGATAGGCGATGCGTGAAAGATCAAGAAGGCCGGTCATCACCCAATACATCCCGAGCACACTCAGTGCGACCCATTGGATCTGGCCAGCGTCGATGGGACTCTCGAACACTTGATTCGCGCTTCTACCAGAAGCAAGTCGTGCCAGCGGGCCGGGATACAGCCACAGCAGAAAGGAGACCAGCAGGCTGATTAGGAGGAACGCAACAACCAGCACGCGCTCGCCAATTGAAAAGTTGGCAGATTGCCCAGGCCCGAAAAAACCGAAACTTCCACCGACCACGCTCAAGGCCAGCATTACCGCTCCCAGCCTTACCACGATGCAAAGAATCGAATAGAGCGAGGTGCGCGTCCCTTGCGATCCGTTTTCCATCAAAGATCTCCCAATCCCTCCGCCAATCCCCCAACCCCAACCCGCAACAACTTCAGCGTATTGGTGCCACCCAGCTGACCGGTATGGTCGCCGGTGGTCAGGATCACGCGATCGTCCTCGCCGAGGTGGCCGAGGTTGAACAGGTGCTGGATCGCCGCGCGGCCGGCCTGGGTCGGACCGACATCGTGCGGATCGAATTCGATCGGATGGACGTCGCGGAACAGCAGCATGCGCCGGCGTGCGGCGCCATTCCTGGAAAGGGCGTAGATCGGCACGCTCGAGCGATGCCGCGAGAGCCAGCGCGCGGTGGCGCCGGACTCGGTCAGGGCGACGATCGCGCGAACGCTGATGCGGTCGGCAAGGAACATCGTCGCCAATGCAATCGCCTGGTCGGTGCGGTCGAGCACGCGGGCGCCCGGCGCGACATCGGACGGCGGCTCGAACTGGCGCTCGGCACCGAGGCATACCCGGCGCATCGCCGCGACGGCCTTGTCCGGGTGGCGCCCCGATGCGGTTTCCTGCGAGAGCATCACGGCGTCGGTGCCGTCTATGACCGCGTTGGCCACGTCAAGCACTTCGGCACGCGTCGGTATCGGCGACTCGACCATCGACTGCATCATCTGCGTCGCGGTGATGACGACGCGGCTGCGTTCGAGTGTTTCGCGGATGATCTTCTTCTGCAGGCCCGGCAGCTCGGCATCGCCGATCTCCACGCCGAGGTCGCCGCGCGCGACCATGACCACGTCGCTGGCATCGATGATTTCGCCGAGCGCGGCGATCGCCTCGGTTCGCTCGATCTTGGCCACGATGGCCGCATCGCCACCGGCTTCGTGCAACAGCTTGCGCGCCTGCTCGACGTCCGCCGCACTCTTGACGAAGGACACGGCGAGGAACTCGACCTGGAGCTCGGCGGCCAGCTGGATATCGCGCCGGTCCTTGTCCGACAGCGCCGCGACGGTCAGTCCACCGCCCTGGCGGTTGATGCCCTTGCGGTCGGACAGGCGTCCGCCGATCGCGACGCGGCAATGCACCTGTTCGGGTGCCACCTCGACGACATCGAGCGCGATCAGGCCGTCGTCGAGCAGCAGCAGGTCGCCCTTCTTCACGTCGCGCCAGAGGTCGAGGTAGCCGACACCCACGCGCGTGACGTCTCCGGGCGCGGCGTCGGCGCGGCAGTCCAGCGTGAACGCAGCGCCGGCCTCGAGATGCACGGCGCCGTCCGCGAAGCGTTCGACGCGGATCTTGGGGCCCTGCAGGTCGCCGAGTATGGCTACTTCGCGGCCGAGTTCGGCGGCGACGGAGCGCACCGCCGCGGCCCGCGCGCGATGGTCGTCGGCATTGCCGTGGGAAAAATTCAGGCGCACCACATCGACGCCTTCCTCGAGAATGCTCCTGAGCATGCCAGGCGCATCGGTGGCAGGACCGAGGGTGGCGATGATCCTCGTGCGACGCAATTGTTCCGACATCAACGAACTCCTCCGGGTCGATGCAGGGACGCTATCACAGGCAGATGGCGTCGGCGCATGTCCCGCCGGGTCCTGCAAACCTATTCATTGCAACGGTTTGCCGAATCAGGCGGCGCTGGCGCCGCCATGGAGCTGTGCCGCCAGCGAGGCGACCGATTCGACGATGGAATCCGCACCGGCTGCCTGCAATTCCTCGCGCCCGCCGAATCCCCACAGCACGCCGATGCTGCGCACCGCATTCGCCCGCGCGCCTTCGACGTCGAAGCGGCGATCGCCGATCATCGTGGTGTTCCGCGCACTGGCGCCCAGATCCTTCACGGCCCTGGCTACCAGCGCCGCCTTCTCGCTGGTCCGGGTCCCCGGCTCGGGACCGTAGACCGCATCGAAATGATGGCCGAACGGCAGGTGGTCGACGATGCGCCGGGCCTGCTCGATGATCTTGGAGGTGACTACGGCGAGCCGCGCGCCCCGATTTGCGAGCCCGGCAACAAGCTCGGCAATGCCCGGATACACGGAATGTTCGCGCCAGCCGATCTGGCGGAAACGCTCCAGGTAATGCGTGACGGCGAGATCGACCCGCCCGTCGTCGCTGCCCAGTACGCTCGGGAACGAGGCCCGCAATGGCGGGCCGATCCAGCTTCTCAGCACTTCGGGTGGCGGCACGTCGGCCCCGACTTCGCGCAAGGCATGCGCCATCGAGGTCGTGATGCCGACTTCCGAATCGATCAGCGTGCCGTCGAGATCGAACAGTACCAGCCGCATGGCCCAGTCCTAGGCGCCGCGCGCACGCAACGCGCTGACTGCCGGCAATTCGCGCCCTTCGAGGAATTCGAGAAACGCGCCACCGCCGGTAGAGATATAGGAAACCTTGTCGGCGATCCCGTACTTGTCGACGGCGGCGAGCGTGTCGCCACCGCCGGCGATCGAGAACGCGGGCGATTTCGCGATCGCGCGCGCCACCGCCTCGGTGCCATCGCCGAACGCATCGAACTCGAACACGCCGACCGGACCGTTCCAGACAACGGTGCCGGCCTTATAGATCAGCGCGGCATAGTGCGCCGCCGTCTGCGGACCGATGTCGAGGATCATGTCGTCGCTGCCGACTTCGGCGACGAGCTTCACCGTGGCGGGCGCATCGGCGGCGAAACGCGGCGCGACGACCACGTCGAGCGGAATCGGCACCTGGGCGCCGCGCGCGCTGGCGGCGGCACTGATCCGGTTCGCGGTGTCGACCAGGTCCGGCTCGCACAGCGACTTGCCGACGTTGTAACCGGCGGCGGCGAGGAAGGTGTTGGCGATGCCACCACCGACGATCAGCTGGTCGACCTTGTCGACCAGGTTCTCGAGCAGGGTCAGCTTGGTCGACACCTTCGAGCCGGCAACGATGGCCAGCAGCGGTCGCGAAGGATATTCCAGCGCCTTGGCCAGTGCGTCGAGTTCGGCCATCAGCAGGGGGCCGCCCGCGGCGACCTTGGCGTAGCGGATCACGCCGTGGGTCGATGCCTGCGCGCGGTGCGCCGTTCCGAAGGCGTCCATCACGAAGACATCGCACAACGCCGCGTACTTGCGCGACAGGGTTTCATCGTCCTTGGCCTCGCCGACGTTCATGCGGCAGTTCTCGAGCAGGACGATGCCGCCATCGGGGACATCGACGCCGTCGACCCAGTCGCGGAGCAGCGGAACCTCGCGTCCGAGCAGTTCCGCGAGCCGTGCGGCGACCGGCGCGAGCGAATCGGCCTCGCTCCACACGCCTTCCTTCGGCCGGCCGAGATGCGAGGTGACCAGTACCGTCGCGCCCTTTTCCAGCGCGAGGCGGAGCGTGGGCAATGAGGCCGTGATGCGCTGTTCGGATGTGATCCTGCCCTCCTCGATCGGCACGTTGAGATCCTGCCGGATCAGCACGCGCTTGTTGCTCAGATCGAGATCGCTCATGCGGAGTATCGGCATTTCAATGTCCTCTGGAATGAAAATGGCAGCAACCCCTCATTACAGCGGCAGCCCGGGATGTTTGCAAACGGGAATGCATCGCCGGGGCGGACACGCTGGCGCCGTGGGCGGCCGCGGAAGTCTGCCAGCATCCGACCTGCCTGGATGAAAACACGCCGGCGAGCCGCTGCACCATGCAAGCCGCAGCGTCGCGGAGTAGGATGGTGCAGTCATCGCACCGCTCCTCGAGTGCCGGCTGCGATCGACAAGCCCCCCGTTCGAGCAACGCGGAGACCGGCCATGTTCAAGCGCTTGATTATCGGTTTGCTGGTGCTGTTGGTGATCGGCGTTGGCGGCATCTTCATGCTCGCCTGGCATTCGGCCTACGAACCCGTTGCGCCCGTTGCCGCTTCCTCGCTGGATCCGAACCTGGTGGCGCGCGGCGAAGTGCTGGCGAGTGCCGGCTATTGCGCGACCTGCCACACCGCCAGCGGCGGCCCGCGCAATGCCGGCGGCTACGCGCTGAAGACCGGCTTCGGCACGATCTATTCGACCAACATCACGCCCGATGTCGCGACCGGGATCGGGGCATGGTCGGAACCGGCGTTCGCACGTGCCATGCGCGAGGGTATCGCCCGCGACGGCTCCGAACTCTATCCGGCCTTTCCATTCGATCATTTCACCCGGCTGAGCGACACCGACATCAGTGCGCTGTATGCCTACCTGATGAGCCAGCCGGCGACCATCGCCGTGGAGAAAACCAACGACTTGCCGTTCCCGCTGAACATCCGCGCGCTGCAGGCGGGCTGGAAGCTGCTGTTCCTCGACAAGGGTCGCTACCAGGCGACCGCGGGGAAAAACGAGGAGTGGAACCGCGGCGCATATCTCGTCGAGGGAATCGCCCACTGCGGCGCCTGCCACACCCCGCGCAATGCACTGGGCGCCGAGAAAGGCGGGGACCAGGCCTATGCCGGTGCCTTCATCGACGGCTGGGAGGCGCCCGCGCTCGGCAACGGCAATCCGGCACCACTGGCGTGGAACGTGGATCGCCTGGCCGACTATCTGCGCACGGGCGCGAACGCGCTGCACGGCGTGGCCGCCGGACCGATGTCCGAAGTGGTCCACGACGGACTCTCCGCGCTGCCCGACAGCGACATCCGCGCCATGGCCGTGTACCTGGCCGACCTCAACGGTTCGGCCGCACGCGCCGAAGCCGACGACGCGCGTCTTGCCGCCCTGCTCAAGTCGTCAACGGTCGATCCGCGGCACCTCTTCGACGCCGGCGCCGATGTGTATCGCGCCGCCTGCGCATCCTGCCACTACAACAGTGCGGATCCGCCCTCGCTGCTGCGTCCCGAGCTGGCCCTGAACAGCGCCCTGACCAGCTCCGATCCGACCAATTTCCTCCAGGTCGTCGTGCACGGCGTCGGCGTTGCCGAAGGAATTCCGGGCACGATGATGCCGCCGTTCGCCGCAGCGTTGAGCGATGCGGACATCGAGGCACTGGCCAGTTACCTGCGCGGCTCGATGACCGGCCTGCCGCCGTGGACGAACCTGTCCGCGCGCATCAGCGCCGTGCGCAAGGGCGAGAGCGGAACCTGACAGCGCCTGCACACACCCCCTGTCCCTGATCGAACGCACCACGGGAGTCGCCAGCCATGACCACCCTGAAACTCAACGGTCGCGATGTCTCCGTCGACGTCGAACCGGAAACGCCGCTGCTCTGGGTGATCCGCGACGCGCTCGGCGCCACCGGCACCAAGTTCGGTTGCGGCATCGGCATGTGCGGCGCCTGCACGGTGCACCTGAACGGACGTGCGATCCGCTCCTGCATCACCCCGGTCGGCGCGGTCGAGGGAGCGGCGATCACGACCATCGAGGGACTCGATCCGAATGGCGAGCATCCATTGCAGAAGGCCTGGATCGAGACCCAGGCGCCACAGTGCGGCTACTGCCAGTCCGGCCAGATCATGCAGGCCGCCACCCTGCTCAAGGACTTCCCGAACCCGACCGACGCCGACATCGATGCGGTGATGAACGGCAACCTCTGCCGCTGCATGGCGTACCGGCGCATCCGCGAGGCGATCAAGCTGGCCGCGTCACGCATGGGCACGGAGGCGCAGCCATGAGCAAGCTGACCAGCCAGGCACCGGACTCCACCGCGTTTTCGCTGTCGCGACGCGGATTCCTGATCGGCGCGGCCGGCGCCGGCTTCCTGTTTGCGTTCGCACGCGACGGACTTGCCCGGGAGGATGCCGACGCCGCGGTCGCCAGCGGCGCCTACGAACCGGATATCTGGTGCCGCATCGACGCCGACGGCGTCATCACGGTCAACATCATCCGCGCCGAAATGGGCCAGCACGTCGGCACCGCGCTGGCGCGCATCCTCGCCGACGAACTCGAGGCCGACTGGAGCAAGGTGCGCATCGACCACGTCGACTCGGATCCGAAGTGGGGCACGATGGTGACCGGCGGCAGCTGGTCGGTCTGGCAGAGCTTCATGCCGCTGAGCCAGGCCGGTGCGGCGGCGCGCATCGCCCTGGTCGAGGAAGGTGCGAAACTGCTCGGCGTGCGCGCGTCCGCCTGCACGGCACGCGACAGCATGGTCAGCGCCGGCGCGAAATCGATCTCCTACGCCGACATCGTCACGCGCGGCAAGCTCACGCGCAGCTATTCGGCCGATGAACTCAAGGCAATGCCGGTCAAGTCGCCCGAGCAGCGTCGGCTGGTCGGCCATGAAGCCCAGGCCATCGACATACCGGACAAGACCGACGGCAAGGCGATCTACGGCATCGACGCGAAGGTCGAAGGCATGGTCCACGCACGGCCGAAGATTCCACCGACGCGCAACGGCTCCAGGGTCGTCGCGATCGACGACTCCGCGGCGAAGTCGGTCAAGGGCTATCTGAGCAGCCTCGCACTCGAGGATCCCTCGGACACGGTGCCCGGCTGGGTCATGGTGTTCGCCGATTCGGTCCATGCGGCCATCCGCGCCGCCGATCTGGTCAAGGTCGAATGGGCCAGCGACGACACCGCCGGCATCTCCGAGAAGGCCCTTCTCGACGAAGGCGCGCGCCTGATCGCCGACGCCAGCACCGGCTCGATGGTCTTCGACGACGAAGGCGTCGACGCCGCGTTCGCATCAGCCGATTCGACCCTGGAACAAACCTACACCACGGCCAGCGTGCTGCACTTCGCCCTCGAGCCGATCAATGCACTGGCTTTCGAAAAGGACGGCGTGTGGGAAATCCACACCGGCAACCAGTGGCAGTCGCTGATTCTTCCGGTCCTGGCCAAGGCGCTCGGCGTCGACGAAAGCAAGGTCGTCATGCGCACCTACCGGCTCGGCGGCGGTTTCGGACGCCGTCTCAATGGCGACTACGCGGTACCGGCGGCGCTCGCATCCAGGGCGCTCGGCAAGCCGGTCAAGATGACCTGCACGCGCGCCGACGACCTGCATTTCGATTCGTTCCGCTCGCCATCGATCCAGCGCGTGCGCATGGCCTTCGACAAGGACAGGAAGGTCATCGCGATGCAGCACGATGCCGCTGCGGGCTGGCCGACCCAGGTCATGGTCCCCGGGTTCATGCCGAAGGGACTCAATGGCCGTCCCTACGATCCGTTCTCGATTTCCGGCGCGGACAGCTGGTACAGCGTCGGCGCACAGCGCGTGCGCGCGATTTCCAACGAGATGGCGAACCGCGCATTCCGCCCCGGCTGGTTGCGCTCGGTCGGCCCGGGCTGGACCAACTGGGCATCGGAGAGCTTCATCGACGAAGCCGCGCACAAGATCGGCATGGACCCGGTCAAGTTCCGCCTGCAACTGCTCGACGGCAAGGGCCGCAACGCCGGCAGTGCGCCGAACGCGGTCGGTGGTGCGCTGCGCCAGGCGGCCGTGGTCAGGCGCCTGGCCGAGAAGTCGAACTGGGAAAACCTGGTCCTGCCTGACGACACGGGTGTCGGCTTCGCCACGACCTTCGGCCAGGAACGCAACATGCCGACCTGGGTCGCTTGCGTGGCGCGCGTGCACGTCAATCGCGGCACCGGCCGGGTCCGCCTCGAGAAACTCATCCTCGTCGTCGACGCCGGCACGGTCGTGCATCCCGACGGTGCGCTCGCCCAGGTAGAGGGCGCGGCGCTGTGGGGCGCGAGCATGGCCCTGCACGAAGGCAGCGAGTTCATCAACGGCCAGGTCAGGGACGCCAACCTCGACACCTACACGCCGATGCGCATGGCGGATGTTCCGGAAATGGAGATCGAATTCCTGCCCAGCACGGAAACGGCGGTTGGCCTCGGCGAGCCGGCCACGACCGTAGTGGGCCCGGCGATCGGCAATGCGATTTTCGCGGCGGTCGGCGCGCGCCTGCGGCACATCCCGATCCGGCCGGCCGACGTGCTCGAGGCATTGAAGCCGGCGCCTGCAACCTGAACGACACCCCATTCCCGATCGCTGCGATGGCGGCGATCGTACGGGCGTGCAGGCGCATGCCGATCGACCCGTTGCCGGGCCTGGCCTGCCCGTGCCGGTCGCATCCGCGTTGTTCCTCCTCTGGGCTATCCCCGTTCCCCGAACGCAGCGATCCGCCCGGCATCCGCAGCCAGCGGTCACCGCGCCCGCATCGGACCTGCGCACTGGCGGCCGCGCTGCCATGCGCTTTTATTCCGTCAAAACAACGACTTGCCTGATGCCCTGCGCAGTCGTTGTTGACATTTCGTCATCGCTTTATCAGTCGAGGTTCACGTAGTCGGCGCTACAACTGAATGACATCGTCCGTGTGTTCCGTCATTTGCGGTTCAGGCGTGCGCCTCCCCGGCAACATGAAGGAGACCCACCATGAAACGACTTGCATGGCTTGCTGCAGCACTGATGCTTGCAGTCACCTCGGTCAGCGCCCAGGCCCAGTTGGCTTATACGACCGTCAACCTCAACCTGCGCGCTGCGCCGGATATCGATTACCCGCTGATCACCACGCTCCCGGCCGGAGCAGCGGTCTCCGTGCAGGGATGCATCGACGACTGGCTCTGGTGCGACGTGATCGCCTATGGCGAACGCGGCTGGGTGGCCGGCGACTACCTCGAGTACGAGTACGGCAGCCGACGCGTGCTCCTGCCGAGCTACGGCGCGACCATCGGCATTCCGATCATCAGCTTCGTCATCGGCGACTACTGGGGCCGCCATTACCGGCATCGCTCGTTCTATACCAACCACCACTATCGCGATCGCTGGTACCGCCATGGCGGACGCTGGGACAACTACCGAGTCGACCGTCGACACGATCGTCGCGATTCAAGACGCGACCATCGTCGCGACATCCGGCACGATGGGCGCCGCGACGTGCGTAGAGACGCACGCCGGGATGTGCGCCGCGACGTGAGGCGTGACGTGCGCCGCGACGTGCGCCGCGACGTGCGCCGCGACGTGCGCCGCGACGTGCGCCGTGACGTGCGCAGTGACGTGCGCCGTGACGTGCGCCGCGACGTACGCCGTGATGTGCGCCGCGACGTGCGCCGTGACGTGAGGCGTGACGCACGCCGCGATGTTCGCCGCGACAACCGTCGTGATGTGCGCCAGGCCAGCAGCCGCGGCCAGCGCAGCGCAAGACAGTCGCATTCGCGGGTCGAACGGGCTTCGCGGGGCGCTTCGAATGCACGCTCATCGCAGCTTGCCACGCGCTCGACGCGAAGCAACGCCAGCCGCGGCAACGCGCCTGTGCGCCAGCATCGGGCCAGCAATGAGCGTCGCAGCAGCCATTCCGGCAACAATAGAAGCAACGGCAGCGGCAAGCGCGGCAACCGCGAGTCGCGCAAGCAGCACTGAACCACTGCCACTTCCCATCACCCATGACCTTTGATGGAACCGGGCCCCAGGCGGGCCCGGTTCTTTTTCGATGATGCCTGCGCTGCCGCGTCGACGGATCCTTAAGGCAACGCTGATCAAGTGGCACAACCGTCATGGCATTCAGAAGGTTCGCCAGTCGTGCCGCGTGGCGAAGTGAAGGCTGGTTGCCTTGACCAGCTGCGCGGTGCGGCTGGCGGACCTTCTGGATGCCACCTGTTTCCATAAATACAATCGGTTAGGCGATACCTGTCTGCGCGCATCTCTTTGTTGCGCTGCCTTGAAGGACGGCCAGTCCATCTGCGCCAGCGCGCCGCGATCTGCACGCAGACAGGTGTCGTGACGATTGCGCCACTTGATCAGCGTTGCCTTAGCGGTATTTGGCCAGTTCAGCCTCGAATGCAGCCGGCGAAAAGCCTGCGATGCGCTTGCCGTTGATCAGGACCAGCGGCGTGCCTGCGCCACCGAGTTCCTTCCACTGGCTACGTGCTTCGGCCGAGGTTTCGATGTCGCGCTCGTCCCATTGAACATTCCGGCTGGCGAACCACTCCCTCGCCTTGATGCAGTAGGGGCAACTCTTCGTCGTGTACATCACGACTTCAAGCGTGGGATTCGCTTCATCCCTTGCGACCGCCTCGGTCGATCCGGGCAATGCGAACAGCATCCATGCCGCCACGGCCATGACCAGCGCCAACAGGAAACGATTGATCATCTTCGAGCTCTCCACGGATGCCGTCGGTTGCGGCGGAACCTGTAGGAGTGCGGCAAGAGGCGATTGTTCCCGCAATCAGGTCACGCCGTGTTTGCTTGCGACCCGGTGGGGTCAGGACTGCAGGTGCCTGGCCTGCCGGGCGGGCGTGGCCGTGTCGCGGTTCTTGCGCGGTGTTGTCCGGGCCGCTTCGACGGTCTCGAAACGCAGCCGGCTGCGCCCGCCGGTGCCATGATAATCGGCTGACAGCGCGGCTCCGGCTTGCGCCGGATCGATCCCGCGCGCCTCGCAGAGATGCTCGTGAAGCAGATGGACCAGCCGCTCCTGGGCCAGCGCGTGGGTCTGGCCGGTCTTCGCGTACAACCAGTCGGCAAAGGCGAGGAACCGTGCGAAGGGTTCATCGCCGAGAAGCAGGACCAGGGTGCGCGCATAGCGGCCCGAGTTGGCCACGATGTCCCAGTAGCGCGAGAAGCGCACCAGGCGCTGCATCGTCGCGAAGTCGATCGCATCGGTGGCGAGGATGTTGTACGGCGGATCGGGATTGAAGCGCAATCCGAAGTCGATCGTGTGCCGGGCAATCGGCGCACCGCGCAGGCGCTTGAGGATGCCGAACTGGATCTCGTGAGGCGCGAGGCGCACCAGGCGGTCGAAGCCGGCGGCGAAACCGGCCATGTCCTCGCCCGGCAATCCGGCGATCAGGTCCACGTGCAGGTGCGCCCGCGTCTCGCGGCGCAGCCATGCAAGATTTTCGGCCGCCACATCGTTTTTCTGCCTTCGCGACACGCGCGCCTGCACGACCGGGTCGAAGCTCTGGATGCCGATCTCGAACTGCAGGGTACCGTCCGGAAAGCGCGCGATGCTTTCCTTCAGGCGTTCGGGCAGGTGGTCGGGAATCAGTTCGAAGTGGACGAAGGGCGGATCCTCCGGCGCGGCTTCGAGCTTTGCGAGAAAGAATTCGAGGATCGCCAGCGACGTGTCGACCTTGAGGTTGAAGGTGCGGTCGACGAACTTGAATTGACGCGCACCACGCGCGTACAAAGCCTCGAGATCGGCGAGGAAGTTTTCCAGCGGAAACGGCCAGGCGGTCTTGTCCAGCGCGGACAGGCAGAATTCGCACTTGAACGGGCAGCCGCGCGAGGCCTCGACGTAGAGATGGCGCTGGCGCACGTCTTCATCGGTGTATTCGGCATACGGCGAGCGGATCGCCGGCAACGGGGCCTGCACGCCGGCAATCACCTTTTCCATCGGGCGTTCGCCGCGCATCAGCCGCTCGACCAGCGTGGCGAAACTGACATCGCCCCAGCCGGTGATCACGTAGTCGGCCAGCGCGCAGATGCGCTGGTCGTCGAGTTCATGGCTCACTTCGGGACCGCCGAGGACGATGACCAGTCCGGGCGCCACGGTCTTCAGCTGCGCCACCAGCCGCGTGCATTCCTCGACATTCCAGATGTAGACGCCAAGACCGAGCACCTGCGGCCGCACGGCGAGCAGCTTCTCGACGATCTCCTCGGTCTTCTGGCCGATCACGAACTCGTGGATGGCCGAATCCCCGTGCAACTGGCCAAGGTTGGCGCGCAGGTAGCGCAGGCCGAGCGAGGCATGCGCGTAGCGGGCATTCAGGGTGGACAGGACGATGGCGGTCATCCGCCCATTATCGTCGTTTATCGCTGCGGCGTTTGGCTATGCGACGGACAGGCGTTGTCAGGCGCTGTTTCCGGCCGAGGCCGCGGCAATGCTGTCGCGAATCGCGGCAATGGCCTGCTCGCACATCCGGTCGATCGGCAAGGTGGCATCGATGACCAGGGTGCCTTCCGGCACCGGCTCCCTGCGGGCGAGGACGTCATTAACCGTCTCCGGCGTGCGGTCGCCGGCGAGATGCACGCGTGTTTGCATGTCGCGCCTGACGCGTTCGCGGGCGAGATCGGGCGGGCATTCGATGAGCAGCGGAATCGTCGCGATGCCGTGCGCGGCGGCCAGCTCGGCCACCCGGTCCAGTTCGGCACGGCGTGAAAACGTCATGCCGTCGAGGACGCTGCCGACGCGCAACATGCAATTGATCTCCAGTGCCAGCAGCAGGCTCCTGTAGGCCGCGCGCTTTTCGATGAAACTGTAGTTGCAGCGCGGGAACATGGCCGCGCGGATCTGGTCGCGGCAGATGCGGCGCAAGCCCATCCGCTCCTCGATCGCGCGTGCCACCACCGATTTGCCCGCTCCCGGCAGACCCATGACGGCGATCACGACGGGCACCGGCAACAATTCGGGACCCAGCGGAAACGCCTCGCCTTCGGGCGATGCGTAGGGCGGCACCACGGGGGTCTGCTTTGTCGCCATGGCCGATGATCCCGGCAAGTCCGTCGTCGATTGCGATCCTGCGAGACTGCCACGACTGGTCGGCCAGCACCATGCCCCTGCGCACGGATCGCCCACGGCATGCTCGCGCGGCTGGCGACACGCATGTGCTGGCCCACCGCGGCGATTGCCGCGATAATCGGCATCCGCCCTCCGGAATCGATATGGCCAAACGACAGCTCCATATCAAACGCTACATGATCACCGGCCTTCTGACCTTCGTGCCGTTGTGGCTGACCTGGCTGGTCTTCAAGTTCGTCTTTGGCATGCTTTCGGAAGTCAGCGCACCGTTGGTCGCCAGCCTGGTCTCGGCCCTCGGCAGCACCTGGCCGGCCACCGGCGGATTCCTCGGCCAACCCTGGCTGATTTCGCTGATCGCCTTCGTGATCACCGTCGTCTCGCTCTACCTGGTCGGGTTTGCCGCCAATTTCGTGCTCGGCAGGCGCCTCATCGATGCGTTCGAGAGCCTGATCGAGCGCATTCCGCTGGTCCATTCGATCTACGGCGGAACGAAAAAGCTGATGTCGGTGCTGCAGAACAAGCCGAGCGGAACGCAGCGCGTCGTGCTGATCGATTTCCCCTCGCCGGAACTCAAGTCGATCGGATTCGTCACCCGCCTGTTCCATGACGCCGGCGGTCGCGAGCTGGCCGCGGTGTACGTGCCGACGACACCCAATCCGACCGGCGGCTATCTCGAGATCGTGCCGGTCGAACGCCTGACCGCGACCGACTGGAGCGTCGACCAGGCCATGGCCTTCCTGCTGTCGGCCGGTGCGGTCGGCGCCGATATCCTGCCATTCACTTCGAAGTGGGAGGCAGCGACGGCGAAGCCGCTGGAACCCGCGCCGCCCGGCGAGTCCGGCTGAACCGCGTCACCGTCGCTGGCCGGGCCAGTCCACCGTCTGCCACGGATTCAACATCGTTCACGATTGCCAGCAGCGTTGGCCGCGCGGGCAAACTCCGCCGTTGCATGGCCCTGCCGGGCCGGCGCAATGACCTTCGACACTGACAGCACAGCCCGCGGTCGCCTAAACTCCGCGGGTTTCCATCCCGCCCCGTCGACCTGAGGACGCTGCTTCGCGGCTCCGTCGACAGGCATCCATTCCCATGCCAGGCGCAAGCGCCCGGATTTCCCCGAGGAGTTCCAATGAAGATCAGCCCGTTCAAACCGCTTGCCATCGCGCTTGGCATCGCCGCCGCCCTGGCCGCCTGCTCGCAGAAGCCCGCCGAACCGCAGGCCGACGCGGCACCGGCACCCGCCGCCGTGCCTGCCGAGGCACCGAAGCACGTGGCTTTCGATACCAGCGAAATCGACACGGGCATCAACGCCTGCACCGATCTCAATGGCTTCGTCAACGGCAAGTGGCTTGCTGCGAATCCGATTCCGGCGGACAAGACGCGCTGGAGCACGTTCGACCTGCTGCGCGAAGCGAGCCTGAAGACCCAGCACGAAATCGTCGAGGCAGCAGCCAGGTCCAACGCGGCGCCCGGCACGATCGAACAGAAGATCGGCGCGCTCTACAGCGCCGGCATGAACGAGGCAACCATCGACCAGCTCGGCCATGACCCGATCAAGCCGGAGCTCGAGAAGATCGATGCTCTGAAGACGCCGAAGGACGTCGTCGCCTACCTGACCGACAGCTACTCGCGCGGCCAGGGCAGCCTGTTCTATTTCGGCGCCGAAACCGATTTCCAGAACTCGCAGCGCAAGATCGCCTATGCCTTCCAGGGCGGCCTCGGCCTGCCGACGCCGGACTACTACACGAGTGCCGAGCACGCCGCATTGCGCGACGCCTATGTCGCCCATGTCGCCAAGGTGCTCGAACTCACCGGCGTCGACGCAGCCGCGGCGAAAAAGCAGGCGGCCAGCGTGCTCGCCTTCGAGACCCGGCTGGCCAAGTCTTCGCTGATGCCGACCGAGCTGCGCGATCCGAAGAACCAGTACCACTTCGTCACGATTGCCGAAGCCAACAAGGTCACCCCGCACTTCGAATGGGATGCCTTCTTCAAGGCCCAGGACGCCGATGTCACCGACGGCTTCTCGCTGTCGCAGCCGAAGTTCTTCGCCGAAGTCGACAAGATGCTCGCGAAGACGCCGGTCGCCGACTGGCAGGCCTACCTGCGCTACCAGTACGCGGACAACGCATCGCCTTACCTCGCGACGCCGTTCCAGCAGGAATACTTCGCCTTCCACAAGCAGACCCTGAACGGCCAGAAGGAAGACGAGCCGCGCTGGAAGCGCGTGCTCGGCACGGTCAACGAGCAGGTCGGCATGGCCCTGGGCGAACTGTATGTGGCCCAGGCCTTCCCGCCGGAATCCAAGGCGCGGGCACAGGAACTGATCGACAACATGCAGGCCGCACTGAAGGCACGCATCGAGAAGCTCGACTGGATGAGCGACACGACGCGCGCCAAGGCCCTCGAGAAGTGGTCGACCTTCCTGCCCAAGATCGGCTATCCGGAAAAGTGGCGTGACTGGTCGGGCCTGACCCTGAAGGGCGAAAGCTACTTCGACGATATCGCCGCCGCGGTCAAGTTCAACCACGACTACGATATCGCCAAGATCGGCAAGCCGACCGACCGCAAGGAATGGGGCATGACCCCGCAGACGGTCAACGCCTACTACAACCCGACCGACAACACGATCAACTTCCCGGCCGCGATCCTGCAGCCGCCGTTCTTCGATGCCAGGGCCGACGACGCGCTCAACTACGGCGGCATCGGCGCGGTGATTGGCCACGAGGCGAGTCACGGCTTCGACGACCAGGGCAGCCAGTTCGACGCTGAAGGCAACAACACCAACTGGTGGACCGACGAAGACCGCAAGGCCTTCGAGGCGCGCACGGCCAAGCTGGTCAACCAGTTCAACGGTTACGAGCCGCTGCCGGGCAAGCACATCAACGGCCAGCTCACCCTCGGCGAGAACATCGCCGACCTCGGTGGCCTGGCGATCGCCTATGACGCCCTGCAGGTCGCCCTCAAGAAGAATCCGGCCGAAGCCGGCGAGAAGATCGATGGCTACACGGAAGACCAGCGCTTCTTCCTGAACTGGGCACGCATCTGGCGCGGCAACACGCGCGAGAAGCGCCTCGAAGTGCTGCTCAACACCGATCCGCATTCGCCGACCACCTACCGCGCCATCGGTGCGCCCTCGAACCTGCCGGCCTTTGCCGCCGCGTTCGGGTGCAAAGCCGGCGACGCCATGGTGCGCGATGGCGACAGCCAGGTGAAAATCTGGTAACAAGGCGCCGGTGCCTGCCCCTGCGGAAGCAGGGGCAGGCATGCAGCGAGGAATCGGCCAGCGAACGTTAGCCCAGGCTCCCCCTGCAAACCCGGGTCATCCCGGGTCCCTTCACGCACGGGAGACCCGCATGGCTGGCACCACGGACCGCGCACGCAATGACCTGACCCGGCGCGTACGCGCAGACGCCAGCTGTCATTCATGGCGATAGACGCGGTCATCACCTGGGTCGATGGTTCGGACCCGGCGCATCGGCAGCGTCTCGATGCCTGGCTCGCCGGATCCGGCCAGTCACGCCCGTCCAGCGCGCATCGCACGCGTTTCAACGACGCCGGCGAGATCGACTACTGCATCAACTCGATCCTGCGTTTCGCGCCTTGGTTCCGCAAGATCCATATCGTCTCCGACGCGCAGACCCCGGCCGTCCTCGAGCGCCTGCGCGGAACGCCTGAAGCCGAGCGCTTCAACGTGGTCGACCACCGCGAGATCTTCCGCGGCTTCGAACGGCACCTGCCGACCTTCAACAGCCGCTCGATCATCACCATGCTCTGGCGCATCGACGACCTCGCCGACGAGTTCGTCTACTTCAACGACGACATGTTCCTGCTGCGCGACGTCGCGCCGGAAGATTTCTTCCGCGACGGCAAGGTCGTCCAGCGCGGCCTGTGGCGCATGCAGGCCGGACAGACCTGGGCCAGCCGCGTGCTCGGCGCGCTCAAGCGCCTGCGCGGGCGGCGCGAGGACAGGGTCGGCAACCTCGATTCCCAGCAACTCAGCGCGCGCATTGCCGGTTTCGAGGATCGCTACTACAGGCTCTACCACAACCCTTACCCGATGCGACGTTCGACCCTGCGCGCCTTTTTCGACGCGCACCCCGACCTGCTCGAAAAGAACAGCAGTTTTCGACTGCGCTCCAACGAGCAGTTCAAGGCCGAGGCCGTTGCCACGCACCTGGAGTTCCTGCACGAATCGGCCATCGTCGACAACCGCCTGCACGTGGTCCAGCTCAAGCCGAGCGAGCAACTGCCGGCGCGCGTTCGCGCCAAGATGACGAAGGCGGACTCGGACCACAGAGCAGCCTTCGTCTGCGTGCAAAGCCTCGAGATGGCGCCGGAACCGGTACAGCGCGAAATCGTCGGCTGGCTCGACAGGCGCATCGGCAGATGACATTCCAGAAAAGGACCGCATGGACCCTGACGCCGCCGTGGTCCATCATGGAATGAGCTGGATCGATATCGAGGAGAATCCGGGAATGCGACTTGCATCGGCAGCCATCCTTCTGATTTTCGCCACTGCCGCACACGCAGCGTCAACGGACTACGCCCGGTTCGAGTTGCAGGCGCGCAGCAACCTGCTGGTCAACGACAACGGCTGGAACCTGCCGCCGGGTTCTTCATTCAACAGCATCTCGGCGAGCATCAATGCCGACAAGACCGTGGCGTTTCCGGTGCAGATCGTGCCGATCAACGGCGACCAGGGGAATACCGGCGTTGGCCTCTGGCTCGGCGCGCACGGCAGCGGCGGCATCGTCGCCCTGCACGAAGCGCCGGTCGATGGCATTTCCGACCGCGTCAGCATCAACGGCGTCGGACAGGTGGCCTATTACACCTGGGAGGATGGCAGCAACTACCGCCTGCGCCGCTACGATTCCTCCACGTCGCAGACCGCGATAGTCAACACCCTGCCGTTGACGCCGACCTCGTTCAGCGGGCACGTGATCAGCGATGCCGGCGTGATCGGCTATCGCGCGGGCCTTGGCTCGGGTTACGGCCTGGCCTCGACCGGCGCCGGCAGCTCGGTGCTGCATGTCGTCGATGCCAACGTGCAGCCGGGGCCGTATGCCTACATCTACACGCCGGCCATGAATGCGCTGCGCCTGATCGCCAGCAAGGTCAGCATCGGCGACTTCAACCACAACGAAATCCGCAGCTTCGCCAGCGATGGCAGCTACACGACGCTCGCCGTCGACGTGGCCACCGATGCCGCCTCGCCCTACCGGCGATTCGACAACGGGCTCGCCTACAACGACCCGGGACAGGTTGCGGTCGCGCTGAGCCTCGATGCCGGGAACATACGCGCGATCTACCGGTTCACGCCATCCGCTTCGGGTGTCGATGCCGTGGAGATCGCGCGCGTGGAGGCTGCCGGTACGATCCGCGCGATCGAGTCGTTCGCGCCGGCGATGAACAACAGCGGGCTGGTCGTGTTCCGCGCGCGCGACGCAAACGGCCAGGCGATCTATGCCGGCGATGGCAATTCGCTGGTCCGCGTCATCGGCAAGGAAGATGCCGTCATGACCGATCTTGGCGCGGCACGCATCGGACAGCACATCGACGATCCGACTTCATGGCCGATCTTCAGTGGCGCGCCAGCAGTCAATGATGCGGGCGACATCGCCTTCATCGGCGCGCTGCACCCGGAGGGCGACACCCAGGTGGAATGGGGAACCGGCGTTTTCGTCGCCTATGCGGGCGGCGATGCGATCTTCAGCGACGGATTCGAAATTCCCGGCGGATAACGAGCCTCCATTCGACGACGATCCATGCCCGTGGCATTGCCGTTCATCCTTCGACAGGCCCGGAGCCTTCCCCGGACCCCGATCCGGGGACGAACGGGGTGTCTCGTCGCATGGCATTACATGGGATCTCGTCCGTGGCCACTGAGCGCCGCACCGGAATTCAAGCGCGCGGCAGCTCTGAAGGAAAAACCCAACCTCGCCAATACCGTTCGCCCTTAGCCCGTCGAACGGTGAACCCAACTCCGCCGCAGCCGTTCGCCCCGAGCCTGTCGAAGGGTGAACTCCTGTACGCCAAATGGTTCTTGCTGCGAGACCGTCGAAAAACCAGACCGAACTCAGGAAAGTCAAGAATCCTGGACAGCGAGGCGAATGGTCGCGGCTGGCCCCGAATCCGCGACAAGTGGCGCCAGGAACGCGAAATTTCTCGCCCAACTTCACGATACGTGTTTATGCCTTGCGCCTGAGAGGGGATAATCCCTGTCCCTCCTGCAATTCGCCTGACACTGATGGCTCTGGTTCCTGGTCAACGCTACATCTCCAATGCCGAACCCGAACTCGGGCTCGGCACCCTGATCCGGATCGAGGGACGCAGCGTGCAGGTTCTGTACGCGACGGCCGGCGTGCTGCGGCAGTACGCCGCGCACAGCGCACCGATTGCACGCGCGGAATTCCGCGTCGGGCAAAAGGTGATGGGCAAGGGCATCAGCCTGGTCATCGAGCGCGTCGCTGACGCCGATGGCCTGCTCGTCTACCACGGTGGCGGCAAGAGCCTCAACGAGGCCGAACTCGACGATACCCAGGCCATCTCGCGCGCCGACGAGCGTCTGGTCTCGGGCCGCGTCGATCGCGCCGACCGCTTCGACTTTCGCATGGAAGCCCTGTTGCGCCGCGCCGACGCACTGCGCTCGCCGGCCTGGGGCCTGGAATCCGCGCGCATCGACCTGATCGCGCACCAGTTGCGCGTCGCCGAGATCGCCGCTGCGCGCCAGCCATTGCGCATCCTGCTGGCCGACGAGGTGGGTCTCGGCAAGACCATCGAGGCCGGCATGATCCTGGCCCGCCTGCTGGCGGGCGGGCGCGTTGGCCGCGTCCTCGTGCTGCTGCCCGAAAGCCTGGTCTACCAGTGGTTCGTCGAGTTGTTGCGACGCTTCAACCTGCAGTTCTCGCTGTTCGACGAGGAACGCTGCGAATCGATCGAGACCAGCGATCCGGGTCGCAATCCGTTCCAGGACGAACAGCTCGTCATCGCCAGCATCGGTTTCCTCAGCGGCTCGACCAAGCGCGCCGCGCAGGTGGTCGACGCAGGCTGGGACCTGGTCATCGTCGACGAAGCCCACCATCTGGCCTGGACCCCGGAATCGGCCAGCGTCGAATACGCGCTGGTGGAAACCCTGGCCGCCGCCACGCGCAACCTGATGTTGCTCACCGCAACGCCGGAGCAACTCGGTCGCAGCGGCCACTTCGCCCGTCTGCGCCTGCTCGATCCGGCGCGCTATCACGATCTTGCACAGTACGTCAGCGAGGCCGAAGGCTATGCAGGCCTGTCCGAGATCGCCGGCAAGCTGAATGACGGCGAGCCCCTCTCCCCGAATGATCGCGAAGCGCTTGCCGGGCTGCTCGGCGAGGACGAGCAACTCGCCACGCTGCTCGCCGGCGACCTCGATGCCGCCGCCACCAACACCCTGCTCGATGCATTGATCGACCGCCACGGCACCGGACGCGTGATGTTCCGCAACCGCCGCGCCCAGGTCGGCGGCTTCCCGCGGCGGGTGCCGCACCTGGCATCGCTGGACGGCAGCGTGCTCGACGACGCGCAGCGCCAGCACCTGCTGGCGGAATTCCATGCCGACCTGCAGGGTTCGCCGCCCGAGATCGAACTCCCCTATGCCGGCGATCCGCGCCTGGACTGGCTGCTCGACCTGCTCGACCGCCATGGCTCGGACAAGCTGCTGCTGATCTGTCGCAGCCAGGCCAAGGTGCTTGCCCTCGAGGAGATCCTGCGCACGCGCAGCGGCGTCAAGGTCGCCCGCTTCCATGAAGGCATGAGCCTGCTCCAGCGCGATCGCAATGCCGCCTATTTCGCCGACGAGGAAGGCGCCCGCCTGCTGCTCTGTTCCGAGATCGGATCGGAGGGCCGCAATTTCCAGTTTGCGCACCATCTGATCCTGTGGGACCTGCCGCTGGATCCCGACCTGCTCGAACAGCGCATCGGTCGCCTCGATCGCATTGGCCAGAAGCACGATATCGTCATCCACGCCTGCGCCTTCACCGGCACCGCCCAGCACGCCCTGATGCGCTGGTACGACGTCGGACTCGATGCATTCCGCGGCAGTCCTTCGGATGGCCGCGAACTGCTCAAGCGCTACGGCGAGCGACTGGTGCAACTGGCCGAGCAGCACGCCCATGGCGGCGAGGATCCGGATGCGGAGCTCGACGACCTGATCGGCGACAGCCGCGCCACGCATGAAGAACTGTCGGCCCTGGTCAATGCCGGTCGCGATCGCCTGCTCGAGCTGGCCAGTTCGCGGCAGACGCATGCGGATCGCCTGCGCCGCGCGCTGGCCGATGCCGATCTCAATCTCGCCAGCGATGACTTCATCCTGCGCCTGTTCGAACAGTTCGGCATCGAGAACGAGGAGCATGGCCCGCGTACCGTCGTGCTCGATCCGGAATACCTGAGCACCGACGGATTCCCTGGCCTCAAGGACGGCGCCCAGCAGGTCACCTTTGATCGCGCCACGGCGCTGGCCCGTGAGGACCTGCCGCTGCTGCGCCTCGACCATCCGATGGTCAGTGGCGCCATCGACCTGCTGCTCGAGGGCGAACACGGCAATGCCTCGTTCCTGGTGGACGAAAGCCTGCCGCCGCGTTCGGCCCTGCTCGAGTGCGTCTACGTGCTGGCCTGCGTGGCCGACCGCGAGCTCGGCGTCGAGCGCTACCTGCCGCCCCTGCCGCTGCGCATCGTCGTCGATACGCGCCTGCTGCCGCGCCACGACTACCGGCCCAACGCCGAGTGCGTACGCCGCTCCGCCGAGCGCGCCATCGAGTACACGCGCTACCGCAACCTGCTGACCAAGCTGGTAAAGCCGATGCTTGCCCATGCCGAGACGCTGGCGCGCGAGCGCGCGCAGATCGAAATCGGACGTGCGCTGACTGCCATCGAGCGTGAACTGGGCGACGAACACGCGCGCCTGGTCGCGCTGGCAAGAGTCAATCCTGCCGTGCGCGACGAGGAAATCGTGGCGATCGATACCGAACTGGAAGCCCTGCGCACCGCCATCCCGCAAGCCGGACCCCGTCTCGACGCGGTCCGCTTCATCTGCAGTGCGGATTTCCTAAACCTGGCCTGAGTGCGGCCGTATGCCTCTTGCTACGCTTCTTGCAGGAGCACCTTCAGGGGCGATGTCCTTGGCCACGCGCCAGAAAAGCATCGCCCTTGAAGGGGCTCCTACAAAAGAGTGGCGACGCCAGCAGCGCCAGCGAATCCTGCGCCGCTCGGCACGGGCTTTTCCCAAATCCCGGCTTTCAACAGCCGAACGGCTGGTCATCCCTAATCCCTAATCCCTAATCCCTAATCCCAAATCCCGAACCCCCAACCCCTATCCCGATCAGGCCACTTTCGACTGCCGCATCAGCAGGCCGAGCAGGCTGGCCAGCTTGTCGCGCATTTCACGACGGTCGACGATCATGTCGATGGCGCCATGATCAAGGAGGAATTCGGATCGCTGGAAACCCTCGGGCAGCGTTTCGCGCACGGTCTGTTCGATCACGCGCGGTCCGGCGAATCCGATCAGGGCCTTGGGCTCGCCGATATTGATGTCGCCGAGCATCGCGAAACTGGCCGAAACACCACCCGTGGTCGGATTGGTCAGCACCGATATGAACGGCAGGCCGGCGGCGCGCAGCCGACCGAGCGAAGCCGAGGTCTTGGCCATCTGCATCAGCGAGAACAGGCCTTCCTGCATGCGCGCACCGCCGGTGGCGGTGAAGCACAGCATCGGCATGCGCTTGGCCAGCGCGAGTTCGGCCGTGCGCGTGAATTTCTCGCCGACGACGGATCCCATCGAGCCGCCCATGAAGGCGAAGTCGAAGGCGCAGGCGGCGAGCGGCCGGCCCTTGAGCAATCCCTGCATCGCCACCAGCGCGTCCCTTTCGCCGGTCGACTTCTGCGAGGCGACGATGCGGTCCTTGTATTTCTTCGTGTCCCTGAACCTGAGCGCATCGAGCGGTTCGAGATTGCCGAATACCTCCTCGCCGGAGCCCGCATCGAAAAGGGCGGCAAGGCGCTTGCGCGCACGAATCGGATGGTGATGCGCGCACTGCGGACACACCATCAGGTTGTTCTCGAGTTCCGGGCCGTAGAGGACCGCACCGCAACCATCGCACTTCTCCCACAAGCCTTCGGGAACCTTGCCCTTGCCGGTGCCCTGGGTGCGGATGCGTGGCGCCATCAACTTCTGCAGCCAATTCATGTCGTATGCCTCTCCGGTATCGATGGGTGGCCCCGGCTCAGTTTCCTGTCCGGCGGCCGGTTTGTCCTGTGGTGGCCTACGCGCCATTACCGGCGTCGAGCGCACGGCGGATGGGTTCGAGAAACGCCCTGGCCGCAGCGACGGCGTCGTCTACGCCTCCGGCCCCGGCCAGTCGCTCAACCAGCGCGCTGCCGATGACCACGGCGTCGGCGCTCTCGGCGATCTTTGCCGCCGTCGCCGCATCGCGCACGCCGAATCCTACCGCGACCGGGATGTCGCCGCCCTGCTTGATGTGTTCGACACGCAGGCGCACGGCCGCCGGATCGAGCTGGCTGGCCCCGGTAATGCCGGCAAACGACACGTAGTAGACGAATCCCCGGGCCTGCTTGCGAATATCCGCCAGGCGCAGGTCGGTCGTGGTCGGCGCAACCAGGAAAATCTCGTGGATGCCGGCATCGCGCAACAGCGCCACGGACGCGGATTCCTCGACCGGCACATCGACGATGAGGACGCCATCGACGCCTGCCTTGCCGGCTGTTTCGGCAAAGCGCTGGTAGCCGTAGATCTCGATCGGATTGAGATAGCCCATGAGCACGATTGGCGTCGTCGTGTCGCGCTCGCGGAACGCGGCGACCCAGCCGAGGATTTTCCCGATGCCCACGCCGCGCGCGATTGCCCGCTCGCTGGAATGCTGGATGGTCGGACCGTCGGCCACCGGATCGGAGTACGGCACGCCGAGTTCGATCAGATCGGCACCCGCCTCGACCAGCGCGTGCATGACGGGCACGGTAGCCTCGGGCGAGGGGTCACCTGCGGTGATGAACGGGATCAGGCCCTTGCGCCCTGCCTTGCGCAGATCGGCAAAGCGCTGGTCGATGCGGTTGCTCACAGCTCGATGCCTTCGCGCGCCGCGATCGTGTGCACGTCCTTGTCGCCGCGACCGGACAGGTTGCACAGGATCAGTTGATCCTTCGGCAGCGTGCGCGCCAGCTTCATCGCCTGGGCGACGGCATGGCTCGATTCGAGCGCGGCGAGGATGCCTTCGGTGCGCGCCAGTTCGTGGAAGGCGGCCAGGGCTTCGTCGTCGGTGATGCCGACGTAGCTGGCGCGACCGCTGTCCTTGAGGAAGGCATGCTCGGGGCCTACGCCCGGATAATCCAGGCCCGCGGAGATGGAATGTGTTTCGGTGATCTGGCCATTGTCGTCGCAGATCACATAGGTGCGGTTGCCATGCAGCACGCCGCGACGACCCGCGGTGAGCGAGGCCGCGTGACGCCCGGTTTCGATGCCGTCGCCGGCCGCTTCGGCACCGACCATGGCGACCTCGCGATCGTTGAGGAACGCATGGAACAGTCCGATCGCGTTCGAGCCGCCGCCCACGCAGGCCGTGAGCACGTCGGGCAGGCGCCCATACTGTTCGAGCATCTGCGCACGCGCCTCGCGCCCGACGACGGCATTGAAATCGCGCACCATCATCGGATACGGATGCGGGCCGGCGACGGTGCCGATGATGTAGAACGTATCCCCGACATTGGTCACCCAGTCGCGCATCGCCTCGTTGAGTGCATCCTTGAGGGTCTTCGAGCCGGATTCCACGGGCACCACGGTGGCGCCGAGCAGCTTCATCCGGTAGACATTGATCTTCTGCCGCTCGATGTCGACCGCGCCCATGTAGACGATGCATTCGAGCCCGAAGCGCGCGCAGACCGTGGCCGTGGCGACGCCATGCTGGCCGGCGCCCGTTTCGGCGATGATCCGATGCTTGCCCATGCGCCGCGCCACCAGGGCCTGGCCGATCGTGTTGTTGATCTTGTGCGCGCCGGTATGGTTGAGGTCCTCGCGCTTGAGCAGGATCTGCGCGCCGCCGATCTTCTTCGACAGGCGCTCGGCATGGTAGATCGGCGACGGACGACCGACGTAGTACTTGAGGTCGCGTTCGAACTCGGCGATGAACTCCGGATCGTCGCGCATCTGCAGGTAGGCCGCGGTCAGTTCTTCCAGCGGCGGCATCAGCGTCTCCGGCATGAAGATCCCGCCGTAGTCGGCAAAGCGCCCATGCGCGTCGGGATAGGCATGGAAGTCGCTGACGGGAATTGGCTTGTTCATGCTCACTCGGTTCTCACTGATTGGATGTTGCCTGTACCGCGGATACGAAGGCCTGCATTCTTTCGCGATCCTTGACGCCCGGTTCCGATTCGATGCCGCTGGATACGTCCACCGCAAAAGGTCGTACCAGACGGATCGCCTCGCCGACATTGTCCGGATCGAGACCGCCGGCCAGTATCAGCGGCCGGTCGAGTCGCAGGTCGCGCTTCCAGTCGAAGCGGGCGCCCTGCCCTCCCGGCTCGCCGCTGGCGTGGGCATCGAGCAGGAAGCCGGCCGCTGCGGGGTAGCGGGCCGCATAGCTTGCCACATCCGCGACCGACGCCATCGGCACGGCCTTGAGATGGGGGATTCCGTACTGCGCGCAGTCCAGCGGCGACTCTTCGCCATGGAACTGCAGCAACTGCGGGCGAACGATCGATATCACCTGCCTGATCCAGGCGGGCTCGTCGTCCATGAACAGCGCCACGGCGGTCACCAGCGGCGGCAGCCCGCGCACGATGGCGGCGGCGGTCGCCGGATCGATCACGCGCCGGCTGCCGGCAGTGAAGACGAAGCCGAGGGCGTCGACCCCCATTGCCGCGGCCAGCCCGGCGTCCTCGCCGCGGGTGATGCCGCAAAACTTGATCCGCACGCGATTCATGGACGGCAGACCTCGTCGGGAAGCCCGCTCGCGGCAGGATAGACCGGGGCCACGAAACACAGTCCGCCGGCCGTTGCCGTCGGCCCGGCCACGCTGCGATCCCGCCCGGCGAGCAATTCGGCAATCCAGCCTTCGCCTTGCTCGCCGCGACCGATCGGCAACAATGAACCGACGATGTTCCTGACCATGTGGTGCAGGAAGGCATTTGCCTCGATATCGATCACGATCCGGTCCTCGTGCCGCGCGACGCTCACCGAATGCACGTTGCGGAATGGCGTGCGCGCCTGGCAGGCGATCGTGCGGAAAGCCGTGAAGTCCTGCTCGCCGACCAGGGCCTGGCTGGCACGCTGCATGGCCTGCTCGTCGAGCGGCCGGCGTTCCCAGGCCACGTAGCGCGCATCGAGCGCCGGACGGGCCTGCCGGTTGAGGATGGTATAGCGGTAGCGGCGCCCGATGGCTCCGTAGCGGGCGTGGAAATCATCGGCCACCCGAATCGCCCAGCGCACGCCGACCGCAGCCGGCAGGCGTGAGTTGGCGCCCAGCATCCAGCTGCGCTCCTCGCGCGAGGCCGCGCTGTCGAAATGCACGACCTGGCAGCGCGCATGCACGCCGGCATCGGTGCGCCCGGCGCAGGTCACCGCGACCGGATGGTCGGCGACAAAGGCAAGTGCTTCCTCGAGGGCGCCCTGCACGGTCGGTCCATGCGAGAGGCGCTGCCAGCCGAGGAAGTCGGTGCCGTCATATTCGATGCCGAGCGCGATGCGCAAAACGGTCTCCGCCTGCGGGGGGCCATCCGGGAAGTGTATCCCGCACAAACGACGAGGCCGGGAATGCTCCCGGCCCCGCGTTCATATGTCACAGTCTCTTCAGCCGATTTCACCGATCAGCTTGCGTGCTTCGTCCTGTTGCGAGGGCGCGCCCTCGGCGAGCACTTCCTCGAGCATCGAACGGGCGCCTTCGGGGTCGCCCATGTCGAGATAGGCCTTGGCCAGGTCGAGCTTGGTACCGATGGCATCCTCGCCGGCAAAGAACTCGTCATCCGACTCTGCGGCGGGAACGCCGTCGGCCTCGGGCATGTCCTCCGGCGTATCGCTGACGGGTTCATCCATGTCCGGAGCCTCTTCGATGGGCGGAAGGTCGAAGCTGAACGAGGTATCCGCGCTGGCCACGGATGCCGGTGCGGGCGGATGCGTCTCGCCAAGATCGAAATCGGAAACATCGACGGCCGGCATGGATGCCGTTTCCAGGCTGCTCTCGGGCATGGCCGGTTCGTCGTCGTTGAAGTCGGGGAAATCGGCAGCCGCGGACGGCTCCGGCTCGTCGAAATGGTATTCGCCTTCCCCGCTTTCGCTGGAGTAGCTGTCGGCGTTGAGATCTTCCCGGCTGAACAGCGGATTGTGCGGCACCAGTTCCTCGCCCATGGTGCGCACTTCGCGCCAGCTCGGCTGGTTCGGGTCCGCGACATAGGCGTACATCTCTTCCGCCGCGGCCTCGAACTTGTCGCTGGCTCCCTGGGCGTAGTAGAGGCTGAGCAATTCCAGGTGCGCACCGGCATTGGTCGGATCGTTGCGGACCTGCTCGATCAGCTCCTGTTCCTCGCTGTCTTCCATCGACGCATCGGAACCTGCGATGCCGATCGGCGAGTCACCGAACGAGCTGGCAATCGAGGAGCGCCCTGCGGCCGCCGTCGGCTTGCGCTTGCGCAGGCCGAATATTCCAAGAACGACCAGCAGCAGGCCGCCGATGCCGGCAGCGCCGAGAGCCCACGGCTCGAGATACCAGGGTGCCTCGACTGCAGGTACGGGCGTTGCCGCGATGGGCGGCTTCTTCACCGCCGGTTTCGGTTCGGCCTTGGCCGGCGTGGCGGGTGCCTTTTCCGCAACAGCCGGCGCAGTGCTGGCCGCGGCAGGCGTGGCCTCCGGCGATGCCGAGGCGTCTGCCGGCGTACCCGTGGATGGCGTCGCGGCAGGCGTTGCTGCCGTTGCCGGCGCATTCGGCGCTGGCGGCTTGGTCGCCGTATCGGTGGCGCCCCAGATGTCATCCTTGGTGATCTTCGCGTCGGCGCCGGCCACGTCCGCCTTCGCCGGCGTGGTGGCCTTGGCCGTCGATGCGGCAGCCGGTGGTTCAGACTTCGCGGCGGCGGCCGTCGCGGCAGCCTTCGCCGAATCGTCCTGCATCTTCTTCAGCTTGTCGCGCAGTTCGGCCAGCTCGGTGCTCTGCAGGTTGATCAGCTTCTCGTTCTTGCCGCGAATGTCCTCGAGGTCCTTGACCCGGGACTTGAGCTCACTGGATTCCTGCTCCTTGCTGGTCAAGGCCTCCTTGACCCGGGCCAGCTCGGCCTTGGTCGCGCTGTCGCCGGAGCCGCCCGCGCGGCCGCCACTGGGGCGATCCGCGGACTGCTGTCCGGCCTTGCCTTCGAGCGGCGGCACCAGGGCCAGGCGCTCGCCGGGCGAAGCCGTTGCGCCAGTGGATTTCGGAGTACTGGATTTCGATGCCGCGGCAGGCGTGGTATCGGCCACCAGGGTGGGTGCGCTGGCCACGCTGCCACGCCATTCATCGATCTGGGCGCGAACGGCCGCCGCGGCCTCGCGGGCCGTGCCGTTGGCGGCAACTTCCTCGCCACTCGGTATGCGCAGGACCGCACCACGCTTCAGGGCATTGATGTTGTCCTTGAAGAACGCGTCGGGATTGCTCTTGAGCAGGGCCAGCATCATCTGGTTGATGCTGACCGACTCGTCCGGACGGGTTGCGCGGGCGATCTCGCCCAGGGTTTCGCCCGAAGCCACCGGACCGTACTCGTTGCCGCCGGCGGCACGCGGTGCAGCCGAGGCTTTCGCAGCGGGTTCCGCCTTGGCGGCAGCCGGCCGGGCTGGAGCGGCACTGGCGGCAGGCGGTGCGCTGGCGGCCGGCTTGGCCGCCGGCAGTGGCTGCACGGCCGTGCTGGCGGGTTCCTTCGCGGCAACCGCTACCGCGCTGGATCCCTTCACCGCAGGCGCCATGATCGGCGGATCGAGCAATACCGTGTACTCGCGGAGCAACCGTCCCTTCGGCCAGTTGGCCTCGAGCAGCAGGCCGACGAACGGTTCGCGCACGATTTCCTGTGTCGTAAGCTTGATGACCGGCTCGCCCCTGGCGTTCTTGCCGAGGCTGAACTGCACCGGCATGCCGATGCTCGACCGGTTCATGCCGACCCGTTCAAAATCCTCATCGGACGCCAGCTGGACGATCAGCCCTTCGGCCTCGCCTGGCGCACTCTGGATGATCGGAATTTCCGCTACCAGCGGCTGATTCAGACCTGACTGGACCTGGATCGCACCCAAACCTAGTGCGAACGCATTGGTCACCCCCAACGCGAGCGCGATGGCCAGCGACAATTGCAGCGGTCGTTTCATGAACAGGGCTCCCCGGATACGATGACCATGAACATTTGGCTGGCTGTCACCAAGACGCCTTCCAAAGCTCGAAAATGCCTTATAACACAATCGTAACTATAGATCACAGATACGTTTTCACCAAGAGTTCCGCAACCTGAACGGCATTCAGGGCGGCCCCCTTGCGAATGTTGTCGGAGACGACCCAGAGATCGATTCCGCGCGGATGCGATATATCCTCGCGAATTCGGCCTACAAATACGGCATCCTGACCAGCCGCATCACCCACCGGCGTCGGATAGCCACCCGCCTTGCGCTCGTCGATGACTTCAACGCCCGGGGCGCTTTGTAGCAACTCCCGCACCTGCTCTGCCGTGATCTTGTCGCGGGTTTCGACATGCACCGCTTCGGCGTGGCCGAGGAAAACCGGCACGCGCACGGCGGTCGGATTGACCTGGATGGACTCGTCGCCGAGGATCTTGCGGGTCTCCCAGACCATCTTCATCTCCTCGCGCGTGTAGCCGTTGTCCTGGAAATCGTCGATGTGCGGGATCACGTTGAAGGCGATCTGCTTGCTGAATTTTTGAGGCCTGGCCGGCTGGAAATTGAGCAGCGCCGCCGTCTGCCGGCCCAGCTCCTCGATCCCGGAACGCCCCGCCCCGGATACCGACTGGTAAGTGGCGACATTGATCCGCTCGATGCCCGCCGCGCGGTGGATCGGTGCCAGCGCCACCAGCATCTGCATGGTCGAGCAATTCGGATTGGCGATGATGCCCCGCTGCACGTAGCCGGCGATCGCATCCGGATTGACTTCGCTGACCACCAGCGGCACATCGGGCGCATTGCGGAACTCGGATGTGTTGTCGATGACCACGGCGCCCGCGGCGACCGCGCGCGGCGCGTGTTCGCGGCTGACGCTGCCGCCGGCCGAAAAGAAGGCGATGTCGACTCCGGCGAAATCGTAGGTGGCGAGATCAAGAACCGGGATCTGGCGCGCGCCGAAGCTGATCTTCCCGCCGGCGCTTTTCGCGCTGGCGAGCGGGACGAATTCGGCGACCGGGAACTTGCGCTCGACGAGGATGCCGATCAGCGCCTCGCCGACGGCACCTGTCGCGCCAACCATTGCCACCTTGTAGCCGTTCTTGCTGCTCATCGGGATCCTTCAGGGTCTGCTTCGGGCGAATCTTGGAATCGTTGCGGTCGGGCGGGATGGGCGCGTGCGGCCTTGCGGCGGCTTGCGCACGGTCTCGAGCGGCCCGTCATCCGGCAACGGATGGTGCGTTCACGGCGTCGGCGCCCCCGGAATCAGCGGCTTCACCGCGCCAACGTCGGCACATTGGGCGCGATGACGCAGGGCATGGTCCATCAACACGAGGGCGAGCATGGCCTCGACAATCGGCGTCGCGCGGATGCCGACGCAGGGATCGTGCCGCCCCTTGGTGCGCACTTCGATCTCGTCACCGGCCATGTTGATGCTGCGCCCGGGCACGAGAATGCTCGAGGTCGGCTTGAACGCCGCACTGGCGAGAATGGCCTGGCCGCTGCTGATGCCGCCGAGGATGCCGCCGGCATGGTTGCTGAGAAATCCCCGGGCCGTCATCTCGTCGCGATGCTGCGTCCCGCGCTGCGCGACCGCGGCGAATCCGTCGCCGATCTCGACGCCCTTGACGGCGTTGATCGACATCAGGGCCGCCGCGATGTCGCCGTCGAGCTTGCCGTAGACCGGCTCGCCCCAGCCCGGCGGCACGCCCTCGGCGACCACGTTGACGCGCGCGCCGACCGAGTCGCCGGACTTGCGCAAGGCGTTCATGCTGTCTTCGAGCTCGCCGACCATGCCGGCATCCGGCCAGAAGAACGGATTGCGTTCGACCGCATCCCAGTCGAACGCGCGTGGCACGAGCTCGCCCATCTGCGCCATGTAGCCGCGCACGCGGATGCCATACCGCTCGGCCAGCCACTTGCGCGCGATCACGGCCGCCGCGACGCGCATGGTCGTTTCGCGCGCCGACGAGCGGCCACCGCCGCGCGGATCCCGGATCCCGTATTTCTGCCAGTAGGTGTAGTCGGCATGTCCGGGACGGAAGCTGTCGAGGATCTCGGCGTAGTCCTTCGAACGCTGGTCGGTGTTGCGGATCAGCAGCGCGATCGGCGTTCCGGTGGTGCGTCCTTCGAAGGTTCCCGAGAGGATTTCGACCGCATCTTCTTCATGGCGCTGCGACGTGAAACGCGAGCGGCCGGTGGCGCGGCGATCGAGGTCGCCGCGGAAATCCTCCACGGCGATCGGCAGGCCCGGCGGGCACCCGTCGACGACGCAGCCGATCGCCGGCCCGTGGCTTTCGCCGAAGGTGGTGACCGTGAACAGTTTTCCGAACGCGTTGCTGGACATGGGAATGCGGGGCCGGTTGCGGATCAGCGCTGGGCGGCGGCCTGGATGGCCTTGCGGTGCTCGACCAGGTCGCTGCGGTCGATCACGAACACCCCCATCTGGCCGACATTGAACTCGATCCAGTTGAACGGAACGCCGGGCAGCCGTTCGACCAGGGCGCGTTCGCTTTCGCCGACCTCGACGATGAGGACGCCGTCTTCATTCAGGTGCCCGGGCGCATCGAGCAGGATGCGCAGGGCGAAGTCGAGCCCATCGTCGCCCGCGGTCAGGCCGAGCCTGGGTTCATGCGCGTATTCCGCGGGCAAGGCGTCGAACTCCTGTTCGGTGACGTACGGCGGATTGCTGACGATGAGGTCGTAGCGTTCGCCCTCGACGCCGGTGAAGAGGTCCGAGGCAACGGCACGCACGCGATCGCCGACGTTCTGGTACGCGATGTTCTCGCGCGCCAGGCTCAATGCCTCCTCGCTGATATCGACCAGGTCGACCTGCCAGTCGGGATTGTGCGCAGCCATGGCGATGCCGATGCAGCCCGAACCCGTGCACAGGTCGAGCGCGCGGAATACTTCGCGATCATCCAGCCACGGCGAAAAGCCGGCCAGTATCATTTCCGCGATCGGCGAGCGCGGCACGAGGGCGCGCCGGTCGGAGATGAATTCGAGGCCGGCGAACCAGGCCTTGCCGGTCAGGTAAGCCACCGGCGTACGTTCGTTGATCCGTCGCTCGAACAGGTCGAGAACGGTTTTCTTCTCCGCGGCCGTGAGGCGGGCCTGGCCGTAGGCCGGCGAGAGGTCGTGCGGCAGGTACAGGGTCTGCAGGACCAGATGGGTCGCCTCGTCCAGCGCGTTGTCGTAGCTGTGGCCGAAGGTCAGGCCGGCTTCGCCGAAGCGGCTGGCGCCATAGCGGATGAAATCGATGATGGTGGCGAGTTCGGCTGTCATGGGTTCGATTCGAGGCTTGGCCGCGAAGTATAAGCGCGGACGAGCCCGGAACTGGAACCGCTGCATCCTGCCCCGCGCAAACGCGCGAGAACCGCTGCGGCAGCTTGCCCCCGCATCCGCGCCACTGGCCGACGCTATAATGCACCGATGAATCGCACCTCCTCGCTTGGCCGCATCGGCACGACACCCCTGATCGTCATCGCAGCAGTCGCCATCGCACTCGGCATGTGGGCGGGCTCGCGATGGCTCGGCACTTCACCGTCGGTGGATGTGCATACCGCCATCATGTATCCCGCGGCGCAGTCGGTCGGCAGCTTCGAGCTGCAGCGCGCCGATGGCCGCAAGATGACCGAAGCCGACCTTCGCGGCCACTGGACGATCGCATTTTTCGGCTTCACCCATTGCCCCGATATATGCCCCACCACGCTGGCCACGTTCAAGCAGGTGTGGAAGGAGCTGACCGCAAAGGGCAAGACCGATCGCGTGCAATTCCTGTTCGTTTCGGTGGACCCGGAGCGCGATACGCCCGAGCAGCTGGCCCGCTACGTCGGCTTCTTCGACAGGGAGTTCGTTGCCGCCACCGGAACGGACGACCAGTTGACCGCACTGACCCGCTCGCTGGGACTGGTCTATGCGCGCGTCCCCGACGAATCGGGCGGCTACAGCGTGGATCACAGTGCATCGGCGGTCATCATCGATCCGCAGGGTCGTCGCGCCGGCCTGTTCCGCCCGCCGTTCGAGCCTGGCCCGATCACCACCGACATAGTCGCCCTGGTCGATTCCCGCTGATGCATCCGTTCATCATCCTCCAGTACATCCTTCCGCACCGCCTGCTGTCGCGAATCGTTTTCCACGCGACGCGCTGGACATGGGCGCCGTGGAAGGACTTCCTGATCCGCCTGATCACCCGGCGCTACCGCGTCGACATGAGCGAAGCGGCCGAACCCGACATCGCGGCCTACCCGCATTTCAATGCGTTCTTCACGCGTGCCCTGAAGCCCGGCGCGCGACCGCTGGCCGCGGACCCACGGGCGCTGCTGTGTCCTGCCGATGGCCGCATCAGCCAGTCGGGTCCCATCCATGACGGACGCATCTTCCAGGCGAAGGGCCAGGCCTTCACGGCCGCCGAGTTGCTCGGCGACGAATCGGCTGCCGTGCCCTACCGGGACGGGCATTTCGTCACCGTCTACCTGTCCCCGCGCGACTACCATCGCGTGCACATGCCGCTGACCGGCAAGCTGCTTTCCACCCTGCATGTTCCGGGACGCCTGTTCAGCGTCGCGCCGCTGGCCGTGCAGTCCATTCCCCGCCTGTTTGCCCGCAACGAGAGGCTGGTCTGCCATTTCGAGGGGGAGCACGGCCCGTTTGCCGTGGTCCTGGTCGGCGCGCTGCTCGTATCGAGCGTCTCGACGGTATGGGGCGACCTCGAGATCCCCCCCTATGCATCGTCGATCAGGACCCGGGACTACCACGCCGGCGACATCCGCCTGCAGCGCGGCGCCGAGCTCGGCCGCTTCAACATGGGCTCAACGGTGATCGTCCTGCTGCCGCGCGACGGGGGCATCCTGTCCGCCAGCCTGCAGCCCGAACAGGCCGTGCAGGTGGGCCAGGCCATCGGTGGCCAGCACGCCTGAAGACCGCTCCGGTGCGCTAACCGAACGAGACCCCTGGCGGGTCTTAAATTTTTGTGACTCAGGCATGGATTTTCGCCCAAAAATAGGACTAGAATTGTCAGAACATTACATTCCGCGTCATCTACGCGGTCGAACGTACCCAGGGGAATTCTGATGCAATTCATTACTCGACTGATCGCCCTGACTCGTGGAATGCAGCTGCGCCGCCAGTTCAGGGAGATCGAAAAGGCGCTCGGCCAGCTCCCCCCCAACGCGCAGCGACAGCTCGCCGCGCTGGCCATGCGGGAATTCTCGAATGCCGCGAAAAGCGAGTTCCCGCACCTGTATGCCACGCCGTCCGACGAGAAATATTCGCCCTGGGGCAGCGGCACCGCGATTGGCTACGAGCGCATGAAATCCGACAGCCTGCAGGTACGCCTGCGCGGCATGGCGCTCTGGCTCACCGTCACCTTCCATGAAACCAAGGATTCGCCGTACGCCGACCAGCGCGAATTGCACCGCCTGGTCATGCGCACCCTGCGCACCCTGAAGGAATCCGTGCCAGCCCGGGAAATGTCGCAACTGCTGGCCAATCACCCGCAGGCGGCCTGATATTCCCGCCGGATCCGGCGCAGTAGCCGCCGCAAACGAAAAAAGCGCAGCCTGGCTGCGCTTTTTTTCGTTCTGAAGTGGCTCGCTCAGCGTTTCGTGCAGGCAGGCAACTGCAGCTTCTGGCCGGCGCGGATGCGGTATTGCGGAGCCCGTATGCCATTCAGCCTGGCTATTTCCCGGGTGTCCCCGCAGGTTGTCTTGCGCGCGATCGCCGCCAGGTTGTCGCCCTTGCGCACGGTGTAGCTGCGCACCGAAGCCGCTCCCGCGGCGACCGCCTGGGCGCGGCTCGGCCGCACGGCCACGGTGGCGGCATTCAGCTCCCGGGCCAGGTCTGCCCAGCGCCCGCCAGCGCACTTGCCGGCATAGGCGCTTTCGAGCATCGCCGGGATCTCGAGACGGGTACCGACGGCCAGGCGCGTCTGCGGATCGATCGACGGATTCAGGTTGCGCAGGGCGCGGAACCAGCCGTCGTACATGCCGCCTTCGTTGCCGAAGCACACCGTCAGTTCCGCCAGGGTTGCCGGTTCGGCCAACTGGATACTGCCCGGCTTGCCGTCGATGCTCGGAAATTCCAGGTTGTAGCGTTCCGGGTGCAGGAACAACCATGCCGCCGCGAGCACCATCGGCACGTAGTCGCGCGTTTCGTCGGGCAGGATCGAATAGATCTTCGGATCCCAGAAGCTCGTGCTGCCACCGCGCGCCGCGAGACGCCGCATGCGGCCTTCGCCGCCGTTGTAGGCGGCGATGACGAGCTCGAGATTGCCGTTGAATATGGCCAGCTGCTCATTGATGTAGGCCGCGTTCGCCCGCGCCGACAGGGCCGGATCGAAGCGCTGGTCGAAACCGTCCCTGGTGCCGAGTCCGAAACGCAGGCCGGTCGCCGGCATGAACTGCAAGGGGCCCGATGCGCCCGATCGCGACACCGCATGCACGCGGCCACCCGACTCCTTGGCCAGCATGCCGAACAGCAACGCTTCGGGAAGCCCGGCCTTGTGATACTCGGGCCACATCCGGTAACGCATGAACTGGTAGTTGACGTAAGCCGTCATCAGGTTTGGTCGATACTGCGTCAGCCACTGCTCGAGCCCGGCCTTGACCGCATCGTTGATGGTCAGGATATCGGCCAGTTCGCGCCCGTTGAGCAAGGTGATCGTCCGCCCCATCGCGGGCAGGCTGGCGATGACCGGCGAGGCTTCGCCTTCTTCAGCCGTTGAATCGACCGCGTCCGCATCTTCCGCGGTATCCGCGTCACCGGCCGGCAACTTCACGCCGAGACGCATCAGGCGGTCGTAGGTCGAGACGAACCGGCTGGCATCGCAACCCGGCGTCGACGTGCAGCGCACGCCATCGGCCCGCAACTGGTCGAGCGCCGCATCGATGTCGGCCTGCGCCTTTTCCGCATCGCCGCTATTCGCCAGGTCGAGACCCGCCTCGAAGCGCTGGCTGTTTGCGTCGAGGGCCGCATACAGCGCATTGACGGCGCTCTCGTCGACCCGGGTCGACGCCGAGGTGCGGCCCGCCGGCGCAACGCCGGCGCACGCACTGAGCAGCGCCAGGGACGCGATCAGCGGAATGTGAATTTTCTTGGACATCGGCCGGATTCCGTTCTGCAACCCGCGCACGGTAACCGACTCGGAGGACATGCGGCAACGAGCGGCCGATACGTCGACTACAATCAGGCAGGTCTTCCAGCGGCAAAACCAGAGGAGCGCAGCGGTGAACGAAATCCTTGTCGGCAAGAGCGACCAGCCGGTCTGGCTGCATCCCCGCTACGCCAATCGCCACGGCATGATCGCCGGCGCTACCGGCACCGGCAAATCCGTGAGCCTGATGCTGCTGGCCGAGGGTTTCTCCAAGCTCGGCGTTCCGGTCTTCCTGGCCGACGTCAAGGGCGACCTTGCCGGCCTCGCCCAGGCCGGCGCCATGAACGACAGGCTCAAGGCACGCATCGACAAACTCGAACTCGAGTGGAGCCCGAACGCCAACCCCGTGGTGTTCTGGGATATCTACGGAAAGCTCGGTCATCCGGTGCGTGCGACGATCTCCGAGATGGGGCCGCACCTGCTCGGCCGCCTGCTCGAGCTCAACGACACCCAGCAGGGCGTGCTGGAGGTGGTGTTCAGGACCGCCGACGACGAAGGCCTGCTCCTGCTCGACCTCAAGGACCTGCGCGCCATCCTCAATTTCGCAGCGGAGAACGCCAAGGCGATTTCGAAGCAGTACGGCCTGATCGGCACGACATCACTCGCTGCGATCCAGCGCGCCCTGCTGTCGCTCGAGGAATCGGGTGCCGAACATTTTTTCGGCGAGCCTGCGCTCGATCTCGCCGACTTCATGCGCCAGGACATGTCCGGGCGCGGCATCATCAGTGTTCTCGCCGCGGACCAGCTGATCCTCAAGCCGAAGCTCTATTCGACGTTCCTGCTGTGGATGCTTTCGGAGCTGTTCGAAAACCTGCCCGAAGCCGGCGACCTCGACAAGCCGAAGCTGGTCTTCTTCTTCGACGAGGCCCACCTGCTGTTCGACGATGCGCCGCCCGCGCTGGTCCAGCGCATCGAACAGGTCGTACGCCTGATCCGCTCGAAGGGCGTTGGTGTGTTCTTCTGCTCGCAGAATCCCGATGATGTTCCCCAGGCCGTGCTCGGCCAGCTCGGCAACCGCATCCAGCACGCACTGCGCGCATTCACGCCGCGCGACCAGAAGGCCGTGCGTGCCGCCGCCGAAACAATGCCGCCCAATCCCAAGGTCGATGTCGTGGCGGCGATTACCCAGCTGGGCGTCGGCGAAGCCCTGGTGACCACGCTGCAGGATGGCGGCGTGCCGCTGCCCGTGCAGCGCAGCCTGATCGCATCGCCGGGCTGCCGCATCGGCACGATCACCGACGAAGAGCGCACCGCGATCCGCGCGCGATCGCCGTTTGGCGGCAAGTACGACACCCTGGCCGATCGCGAATCGGCCTTCGAGAAGCTCAACGCGCGCACCGAGGCGAGCGCCGCCGAGGCACCTGCGGTGACCGCCGGGAAGCCGGCACCGGAGAGCGCGCCGGCGGCTGCCGGCGGCGGCTTCATGGCCAAGGTCAGCGGCATGCTGTTCGGTACCGGCCGACGCCAGGGCATGCTCGAGGCGCTGGCCAAGTCCGCGGCACGAAACGCGGGCAGCCAGATCAGCCGCTCGATCATGCGCGGCGTGCTCGGCGGCATCTTCAAGGGACGCTGAGTGGCGAGCGCATCACAATGAGTCGATGGCGTGCACCGGCCGCTGTTTCATCGACGCTGATCACCGCCGAAGGCTTCAGCCGCCTGCAGGCGGAACTCGACGAGCTGTGGACCGTGCGCAGACCCGAGGTGGTCGCGGCGATCACCGCGGCCGCCGCGGAAGGCGACCGGTCGGAGAACGCCGAATACATCTACCGGAAGAAGCAGCTGGGCGAGATCGATCGCCGCGTGCGCTACCTGAGCAAACGCATTCCTTCGCTGCGCGTGGCCGGTGGCCTGCCGGCCGATCCCTCGGCCATTTTTTTCGGCGCATGGTTCAGCGTCGAGGACGACGATGGCCGCACGCATGACTATCGCATCGTCGGCGCCGACGAGACCGACGCCGGCAAGGGATGGATCAGCATCGACGCTCCGCTGGCCCGCGCGGCCCTGAAAAAGCGGGTCGACGACGAGTTCAGCGTGCAGACGCCGAACGGCATGCGCCATTGCACGGTGATCCGGGTCGGCTACGAGCCCGACTGGGCCGGGCTGGGCTGAGCTGGGCTGCGCCCGACGCTGCTCGGGTCGAAGTCCAGCGCCTGCAAATGAAGAAGGCGGGCCTTGCGGCCCGCCTTCCTGTTCGATCGGTACTGCGTTTCGCGCGATCAGGGCTCGATCGGCAGGTAAACCTTGAACGTCTGCGTGCCATCCTCGGCGGTGGCACTGACCTCGTTCCAGAAACGGCCGCCATTCATTTCGCTGTACAGGTAGCCGTGGGTCTCGGCGAAGGCCTTTTCCTGCAGGCGCAGCAGCGGCAACGCGGCCGGGCTGCCGGTGTATTCCGTGGTCAGGGCAAGGCCGCTGTAGCTGATCTTTGCACGGACGCCGTCGTCGACGACCAGGTAGCCGTCTTCGTCGTGGTCGCCGGTCTTGAGCTCGGCCGGCTTGGCCTCGCCCATGTCGTCCTCGACCGTGTCCGAAACGACTGGGGCGGTGATCGTATAGGTCTGGCCATTCATGGTGAACGTGGCCGAATCGACCGGGATGGAAACGTCGAAGGCGTAGTTGTCGTCGCCCCAGTTGCTGGTGACCGTGCGTACCGGCCCGGCCTGGGTGAGCCCGGCCTTCTTCATCACGGCCTCGATCCTGGCGACGGCCTGCGCGGTGGCCTCGTCAACCTCGTCGAGGGTGCGCGGCGACTTGGTCGAAAGCACGAGGACGGGCACGCCGGTCACCTCGGTGACTTCGATGTCCTGGTCCTTGTAGTCCACGTTCGGGAACGACGCGAGCATGTTCGCCATGTTGGCGACGGCAGTCTGCACGGTGGCATCGGGCTTGCCGTGGATGTAAAGCCCGGCGTAACGCCACATCAGGTCCCAGCCGTAGTCGACATCGTAGGCCCAGACGATTTTCGTCGTCTTGCCGTTTTCCGAAGGATTGAGGGTAATCGTGTAGGTCTTGTTCTCGCCGGCGAAGTTGTTGACGACGTCCATCTTCACCTGGCTGTCCTCGTCGGAGGCACTGATCGTCAGCTTGCCGTCGCCGACCAGTTCGTTGCCGCGGTAACTCACCGAGGCGCCCACGCCGGTGCGCGGACCCGAATATTCCATGTGCAGCTGCGGATCGAGGCGGCGCTCGGGCGACCATTCCGGGAAACGGCGCAACGTGTTCACCGAGTCGAAGATCTGGCGCAGCGGACTGGAGACTTCAGTCTGACGCTCGACGTGCCCGTGGCTGGGCAGCAGCAGGCCAATGACGACGATCAGGACGGCGACAATCAGCAGGGAAACCAGCAATTCAAGAACACGCGTCATTCCGGACCTCTCCAGGACTTGTTGGATCGCCAGCGCAACTGTACCAGCCGATCCCCGCATTCACGCGGTGGATCGCTCGGCCCGGCATGTCGGCACCCAGGGTCGGATCCTCCCGGACCCCAATGGCTCAGACCGGCCATGTTACTTGACTCCGGGGCGCAATGGCTACGTCCCGAAACGGCCGATTTCAGACGATTCCGAGTTCAAATGCCTTCAGGACCGCGCGCGTACGGTCCCGTACGCCCAGTTTGGACAGGATATTGGATACGTGATTCTTCACCGTGCCCTCGGCGACGCCGAGCGAGTTGGCGATTTCCTTGTTGCTGTACCCGCCCGCCATCAGTCGCAGGATCTCGGTTTCCCGTTCCGTGAGCGGGTCCGGCCGGTCCAGGCTGGTGAAGTTGTTGTGCATGCGCTCGAGGCCGGAAAGCAGGCGCTGGGTGACCATCGGCGCGACCAGCGAGCCGCCGTCGGCGACCACCTTGACCGCATCGACCAGCTGATCGAGCGAGACGTCCTTGAGCAGGTATCCGCGCGCGCCCGCCTTGAGCCCGGCGAGGACCAGTTGCTCATCGTCGAAGGTGGTCAGGATGATGGTCGGCGGCAGCTTGCCGCTGGCGCTGAGCGCATTGAGCACGTCGAGGCCGGACATCCCGGGCATGCGCATGTCGAGCAGGACGACGTCCGGCTCCACTTCCGGGATCATCTGCACGGCCTGGGATCCATCGGCCGCTTCGGCGACGACGCGGATCGAGTCGGACAATTCCAGCAATGAACGTATGCCCTGGCGAACCAGGGTCTGATCATCGACAAGGCATACGGAAATCATTGAGTTGCCTCCAGAGGCAGCCATGCATCGAGGGCAAAGCCCTGATCCTTGGCGGTTACGATATCGAGCTGGCCACCAAACTGCGACAGGCGTTCGCGCATGCCGGTCAGGCCATTGCCCTGCTTGAGCTGGATGGCGCCGCGACCGTCGTCGCGAGCGTGGATCGCCAGCTTCCTGTCCCCGGTACGCTCGAACGCCAGCCAGAGGTTGCGCGCACTGGCATGGCGGACGGCATTGGTGATGATTTCCTGCGCGCAGCGCAAGAGCAACTGGGCGCGACGCGGATCGTCGATGGTGAAGCGCGGCGGCAGTTCCAGGTGGATCTTCAGGCCAGGCACGCCTTCGATCAGCGTGTTCAGCGCGTCGGTGAGATCGATGCTGTCGTCCTCGCGCAGCTGGCTCACGACCTCGCGCACGTCGGAAAGCAGCAGGCGTGCGACCGACTGGGCCTGGCGCACGTGCTCATGGGCCTGCCCGCTGACCAGATGGCTGGCCACTTCGAGGTTCAGGCTCAGCGCAGTGAGGTGGTGGCCTACCAGGTCGTGCAGCTCGCGCGAAATGCGCATGCGTTCGCCAAGCCGGCTCGATTCGGCCAGCAGGGCCCGCGTCGCCCGCAGTTCGGCATTCAACCTGCGCTGGTCCTCGCGCGCCTCGGCCTGCTGCTTGGCGATCAGCGAGGTGACGAAGGTGGTCGTCGAAATGCCGAGGTACATGGTGGCCTGCCAGGCCGCCAGGCTCAGCGAATAGGTCGGCCAGCTCGCAAACAGGGGCAACAGGGAGAAATTCTGCAGGACCATCCAGGCCACGCCGACCTGGAAGTTGAGGATCCACGGCAAGGCGACGGAAACGACCACCAGCAGCAACGCGCACAGGCCGCTCTGGCTCAGCCAGCCGACTGCGATGGCCAGTGCATTGAGCAGGACCAGCAATGCGATCTGCACGAGGCGGCGCAGGCCGGAAGGGTTGCGCGCGCCCATGTCGTGCGTGAGGAACCAGAAAACCAGTCCGAAGGCGAGATAGCAGCCCAGCCAGAGATCGTAGAAATACGCGGGCCGCGCCCGCTCCAGCATCTCCGCCACGACGGTCTCGTACTGCAGCAGCGGAATGCCCACGCACGCGTACGTGAACAGGCTCGCGTAGCGCAGCAGGCGGATGTGGTTGAAGTGCGGCGTCGACATGCCGACATCATAGGCGCGTCCCGCCGTCCCGCAACCTGTCCGAAGTCATTGGCGACGAGGGAAAAACCCCGCAGCCGGCGGTTTCAGGGGCGATCGGCCATTCATCCAGGGACGCCTTTTTAATGGCCCGTGGATCGTACCCATGCGATAATCCGGGCTCCGTGCCGAATGAATCGGCAACCGAAACATCTCCGCTGGAGCGACAGAACGCATGACCCTCGTTATTCGCGACGTGCGTGAGCACGAGCTCGATTCCGTGCTCGCCCTCAACAACGCCGTCGGCCCCCGCATCCTGGCTCTCGATGCGACGCGCATGCGCTGGTTCTTCGCCAATGCCTCCTACTTCCGTGTCGCCGAAGTGGATGGCGTCGTCGCCGGATTCCTCATCGCGCTGCGCGAATCGACCGATTACGCCAGCCCGAACTTCCTCTGGTTCCGCGAGCGCTACCCGGAGTTCGTCTACATCGATCGCATCGTCATCGCCGAACCCTATCGCGGCCTCGGCCTCGGCAGGATCTTTTATTGCGACGTGACCAGCTATGCCGAATTGCGCGTGCCGCTGCTCGCCTGCGAGGTATTCCTCGAGCCGCGCGACGACGTCGCGGTACTTTTCCATGGCACCTACGGATTCAACGAGGTCGGCCAGCAGATCATGGACGGCGTCGGCCGTCCGGTCAGCCTGCTGGCCAAGACGCTGTGCAGTTTCGAGTTCGTTCGCGACACCTATCTCCAGGCCGGCAGCGGCGAGCTCCCGGACCTGCCCTGGCTGGCCGAGCGCCTGGACGCGAGTCCAGCGCAGCTTGAAGTCCGTGCGGGCCGGGGCTGATCCGGTCCCATGGTTGATTCAGCGAAGAACCATGAGCCTGCAGCCGAACTGAAGTTCGGCCAGGTCGGCATCGCCAATCTGCGCCTCAAGCGACTCGACGCCGAATCGATGTCGAAGGAACTGGAAGCGCGCCTGAAAAGCGCGCCGCAGTTGTTCCTGCGCACCCCGGTCGTGCTCGACCTCAGCCACCTGCCTGCCCTGCCCGGCGAGGCCGTCGTGCGCGACCTGTTCGAGCGCATCCGCGCCGCGGGAATGCTGCCGGTCGGCCTTTCCTACGGAACCAGCGAAAACGAGGCCCTGGCCCGTGCCCTGGGCCAGCCCCTGTTCGCCAAGTTCCGTGCCGCGTTCGAGCGTGGCGGCGAAGCGGCGGTTGGCGCACCCGCAGAAGCGGTGGAAGCCCCGGCGAGGCCTGTCGACAAGGCGACGCCATTGCCGGCCAGTCGCGAATCGGCGAAGACCCTGCACGAGGACAAGCCGATACGTTCCGGGCAGCAGGTCTATGCGCGCGGCGGCGACCTGGTCGTCACGAAACTGGTCGCCAACGGCGCCGAAGTGATTGCCGACGGCTCGATCCATGTCTATGGCGCCTTGCGCGGTCGCGCGCTGGCCGGCGCGCAGGGCGACACCGGCGCACGCATCTATTGCCAGGAATTCCACGCCGAGCTCGTCTCGATCGCGGGACAATACCGGGTATTCGAAGATCTTCCGCCCGACCTGCGCGGCAAGCCCGTGCAGGCGTGGCTGGAGGGGGAAAAACTGCTGCTGGCCAGGCTCGGCTGACGGCGGAACCATCACAAGAGCCACCACTTGGAGAATCGACCTTGACAGATATCATCGTCGTCACGTCCGGCAAGGGCGGTGTAGGCAAGACCACGACCAGCGCATCGCTGGCGGTGGGCCTGGCAAAGCGCGACAAGAAGGTCGCCGTCATCGATTTCGACGTCGGCCTGCGCAACCTCGACCTGATCATGGGCTGCGAGCGCCGCGTCGTGTATGACTTCGTCAACGTCATCAACGAGGAATGCACGCTCAAGCAGGCCCTGATCAAGGACAAGCGCTACGACAACCTGTTCGTGCTGGCCGCCTCGCAGACGCGCGACAAGGAGGCGCTGACCAAGGAAGGCGTCGAAACCGTGCTCAACGGCTTGCGCGAGGAAGGCTTCGATTTCGTCATCTGCGATTCCCCGGCCGGCATCGAGAAGGGCGCGGCGCTGGCGATGTACTTCGCCGATCGCGCCGTGGTCGTGGTCAATCCGGAGGTCTCGAGCGTGCGCGATTCCGATCGCATCCTCGGCCTGCTCGCGAGCAAGACGCGCCGCGCCGAACTCGGCAACGGCCCGGTCGAGCAGCACCTGCTGCTGACCCGCTACAACCCGAACCGGGTCGAGTCCGGCGACATGATGAGCATCGCCGACGTGCAGGAAATCCTCGGCATCGAGGTGGTCGGCGTGATCCCGGAATCCGAAGGCGTGCTCGCCGCGTCGAACGCCGGCATCCCGGTCATCCTCGACGAGGAGTCGAATGCCGGACACGCCTATGACGACGCCGTCGCAAGGCTGCTCGGCGAGTCGCGCCCACTGCGTTTCATCGATGCGCAGAAGAAGGGCCTGTTCTCACGAATCTTCAGGAGTTGAGCATGGGAATCTTCGACTTTCTGCGTGCGCGCCCGAAGAACACGGCCAACGTCGCCAAGGAACGCCTGCGCATCATCGTCGCCCAGGAGCGCGCCCAGCGCGGCAGTCCGGACTACCTGCCGACCCTGCGCCGCGAGATCCTCGAGGTGATCAAGAAGTACGTCAATGTCGACCCCGATGCCGTCCTGATCAACGTCGAGCGCGACGGCGACCACGAGGTCCTCGAGCTTTCCGTCGCCCTTCCGGAAAAGGGCGCCATGGCCATCGGCGAGAACTGACGGCGCTTGCTGCTCCTCGGCGACATCGACGGCCAGGCCATTGGCGAACTCCTCGCCGGCCACGGCCTGCGCCTTGAACGCGTCGCCGACGCCGCGCCGATCCCCGGCAGCTACTGGGGCGCGCCCGAAGCCGGATTGATCGGCTGCACAGTCCATGCGCGCAACGACACGCCGGTGCACTCGGTACTCCACGAAGCCTGCCACCTGATCGTGATGCCGGCGGAACGACGCGCCGGCGTGCACACCGACGCCACCGATTCGATCGCCGAGGAAGACGCCACCTGCTACCTGCAGATCGTCCTCGCCGACGCCCTGCCCGATGTCGGCAGCGCGCGCCTCATGGCCGACATGGACGCATGGGGCTACACGTTCCGCCTGGGGTCCACGCGCGCCTGGTTTGAACGCGATGCGGAGGATGCCCGCATGTGGCTGGCCAGCCGCGGCCTGCTCGGGGAACCCCAACTTTCGAGCGGCGCGATGGAGCTGCAAGCCACGGGCTGAACAAGGCTCCTTCCTCTGCGCCTGACGAAGCGGATTGCCGGACGCCCGGTATCCGACGCAGCGAACGAGGGTAGAATCCGCGCAACGAGGTGGCGGAGAATTGCCTTGTGACTGCTCCCGATCCAGCCACGCATGCCATCCCGGCTGCCGATGCCCCGGCGCAGCCATTCGATGTCCTGTTCGCGACCGTCTACAAGCGACTCAAGGCCATGGCCAGCCGGCAGCTGGCGCGACGCGCCGGCGACACGCTCGATACGACCGCCCTTGTGCATGAGATGTACCTTCGCGTCGGCAAGCGCGACCCGCATTTCGACAGGGAAGAACAGTTCTTCGCCTACGCGGCACGTGCCATGCGCCACCTGCTGGCCGATCGCGCCCGGGATCGTCTGCGCCTGCGCGCCGGCGGCGCGTGGACCAGCATCACCCTGAATGGCGACGATGCCCGGCTGTCGATCGACAACGCCGAGCAGGCCCTGCAACTGGAAGACGCGCTGACCCGACTCGAACAGTACGACCCGCGTGCCGCCCGCATCGTGGAGTTGCGCTATTTCGCCGGACTGTCGCTGGAACAGGTTGCCGATGCCATGGGCCTCGGCCGGCGCACGGTCGTGCGTGACTGGCGCTTCGCGCGCGCGTTCCTGCAGGAAAAATTGTAGGGCCGGGCTTGCGTCTGGCGCGATCTTCCCCCGTTCGGCGTTGTCCGCTTGCATGCACGATCCTTCGGACCCACACATCCCGACACCCACCGGCCAGCCGGGCGAATACGGTCGCCTGCGCGAACTGTTCGATGCCGTGCTGGAGCAGACCGATGCCGATCGCACCGCCTGGATCGACGCGCACGTGGCCGATCCCGCGGAGCGCGAGGCATTGCTGCGCCTGCTGGCTGCCGATGCAGGCAGCGGCCTGCTGGAAACCCCGGCCGACGAGCGCGCGACCCTGATCGGCGAAGATCCGGCCGCCTGGGAATCGGGCTGGCTGGGCCAGCGCGTGGGGCCGTTCCGCCTGACCCGAACGCTGGGCCATGGCGGCATGGCTGCGGTGTTCCTCGGTGAACGCGAGGGCGTCGATTTCCACCAGCAGGTGGCCGTCAAGATCCTGCGCCGCGGCCTGTTCTCGGAAGCCGAGCATGCCCTGTTCCGCCGCGAACGCAAGGCGCTGGCGATGCTTTCGCACCCCAACATTGCACATCTGATCGACGGCGGCGTGACCCGGACCGGCATTCCCTACCTGGCCATGGAGTACGTCGACGGCGTGTCGATCACCCGCCACATCGCCTCACAGCGGTTGGCCTTGCCGCAGCGGCTGAGCCTGTTCGTCGTGGTCTGCCATGCGGTCGCCGCCGCGCATCGCATGCTGATCGTGCATCGCGACATCAAGCCTTCCAATATCCTGGTCACCGACGCAGGCGAAGTGAAGCTGCTCGACTTCGGCATCGCCAAGCTGCTGGATGATGACGACGAGGAGGCGACGCGCAGCGGTTTCGCCGCGTTGACGCGTGGCTATGCGGCGCCCGAGCAATGGCTTGGCGGCCCGATCTCCACGGCCACCGACGTCTATGCGCTCGGCGTGCTGTTGCATGAAATGCTGCTCGGCACGCGGCCCGAGGAACCGGGTCTGCGTCCGTCCTCGCGGTTCGCTACCGATGCGGCTGCAGGCGCGGGCCTGCCGGAGACCGCGACCGCCCTGCGTGGCGCCCTGCGCGGGGATCTCGACAATATCCTGCTCAAGGCACTGGCCGCGGAACCGGCACGGCGCTACGGCTCGGCTTCGGAGCTGGCCGACGATATCGAACGTCACCTGCAGGGGCGGCCAGTCGATGCGCACCCGCCTTCGGCCTGGTACCGGACGCGGAAGTTCGTCGCGCGCCATCGGGGCGGCGTGGCGCTGAGCGTGGCCATGGCCTTGGCCCTGCTGGCGAGCCTTGGACTCACCGTCTGGCAGGCGCGCGTGGCACGGGCGCAGGCACGCGAGGCCCAGCAGCAGGCCGCGCGTGCCGGAGAAATCCGCGACTTCCTCGAAGGCCTGTTCCAGCCCTTGCAGGACGGTGCCGCACCGGATCGCGTGCCGACGCTGCGCGATCTGCTGGCGCGCGGCGCGACGCAGGTCGCGCAGCGCTATCCGGAATCCCCGGAAACCCGCGCCGACCTGCTCGCGATGTTCGCGCGCGCGCAGGATGCGATCGGAGAGACCGCGGTCAATCGCGAACTTGCCGCTGCCGCCGTCGATGCCAATCTCGCGGCATGGGGCGCCAGCGATGCGCGCACGCTGGCGGCGCGCGAACTCCACGCGCGCACCTTGCGCAAGCTCGGCGAGTATCCGGCCGCGCTACAGGAACTGGAGGCCGTGCGCGCAGCGCTGCATGCGGAACAACGCAGGGGCCAGGATTACGCGCGCCTGCTCGATGCCACCTCGGCGGTCGGCAAGGAGCAGGGCATGGATCCGGCGCGAGTCGTTGCCCTGCAGCGCGAAGCGCTGGCCGTGCGCGAAGCCGATCCCGGCGCGACCACGGACGACCTCGCGACCGGCTACAACAATCTCGGCAGCGCATTCTTCTATGCCGGCGATCCCGCTTCGGCCACGGCATGGCTGGAGAAGGCGCTGGCGGTGCACCGCTCCGCGGAAGGCGACAGTTTCGACACTGCCGCCGCCTTGCAGAACCTCGGCCTGGTCGAAGTGCAGGCCGGTCGCTGGCACGACGCAGGCCTGCGCTTCGACGAGGCACGAAGGATGTTCGCGGCGATTCCTATCGAGCGCCACCCGTCGCTGGTGACCTTGCTGATCCGTCAATGCGGCCTCGCCGTGGACCAGGGCAACCTCGACGCCGCCGATGCCACCTGCGCCCAGGCCGAGGCGATGACGCGCGAAGTCCATGGCACCACGCATCGTCAGTTCGCCGGCCTGCTGATGCGTCGCGCCAACCTGCGTCTCGCCAGAGGCGAAGCGGAAGACTCCCGCAAGGACTTCGAAATGGCGCGCGAAGTGGCACGGGGCCTTGCCAGCGCGGACGACCGGAACTACGTGCTCGGCATGATCGATGCCGCCCAGGCCCACTGGTGGTGGCTGCACGGAGACTACGCCGCCCTGCGTGATGCCATGCTGGGCCTGCTCGGGCCGGATGCCAGTCCCCGCTTCGGCCCGACCCAGCCCGGTCGTTTCCTGCATGCCAGCCTCGCCGCGCTTGCCTGTTCACGCGCGCCGGTGGCCGATTGCAGCGCCGACCGCTGGACCGGGGCCGAGGCCCTGCTCGCCGACCCGCAGGCAATGCAAAGCGCCTTGCGTCTGCCATCGCGCATTGCCCTGGCCGAATGCGCGCCATCCGGCCACGAGTTCGCCGCGCGGCAGGAACTCGCCCGCGCCCTCGGCGAAGTCGGCCCCGAGCTGGCTCCCGCACATGCCTGGCGAGTGCAGGCCCATCGCGCGCTGGCTTCGCTCGACACGCGACTGGGCGACATGGCTGCGGCCGATTCGGAAGCCGCGCTCGCTGCCGAGGCAAGCGCGGCGATGCCGCCCGGGCATTCCTTGCGTCGCCGTGCGCATTGAGCGAAGGGTTCCGGCGCAACCCTGAATAGGCTGCCTGGTCGGCACGCCGATATCCCTCCTGATCCCGCGGCGCGGAAGGAATGGCCCGGATTCCGCACACATGGCGTTGTTCGCTGTTGCCGAGCCGGCAACTTTCCGGGAACCCCGCCATGCGTACACTCTCATTCTTCCTCATCACTGCATTGATGTCCCTGGTCGATGGCGCACAGGCCGCCATCTACCGCGTCGGTCCGGATGCCGGCTGCACCCACGCCACCATCCAGGCGGCGGTCAACGCGGCGCAGTCCAATCCGGGCACCGATACCATCCTGATCTCGAGCAATGTCGTCTGGACCCAGCAGGACGTGCTGATCGACACCGACCAGTCGCTCAACCTCGTCGGCGGCTACCTCGGCTGCAGCGATTTCACCAGCGGCAGCTATACCACGCTGGATGGCGCGGGCGGCAGCGCGAACCCGGTCCTGCGCATCCGCGGCACGGCGGGCACGCTGATCCAGCTCTCGTTCCTGATCATCCGCAATGGCGATCCCTCGATCATCAATGGCGCGGGCGGCGGCATCAACTACGACGGCAGTGGCATCCTGCGCATCAGCGACAGCGCCGTCATCAACAACACGGCCAACAAGGGCGGCGGCATCTACGCCAATGGCCAGGTCGATTCCGCGCTGCTCGTGATCGGCGCCAATGTCGGCATCAACGGCAATACCGCGGTCGGCGATGGCGGCGGCGTGTTCGTCAACGGCATGACCGTGGAAATGGCCGAGGCGGACTCGATCATCGCGTTCAACCACGCACTTGGCGACGGCACTGCCAAGGGCTATGGCGGCGGACTCGCGGTGCGCAGCACCGGCAGTCGCGAGGGGCTGGCACTGGTTTCAAGTCCGGGACTGGGCACGCTCGGTGCAATCTACGGCAATGACGCGAAGTGGGGCGGCGGCATCGCGGTCAGCGCCGGCGCGGATGCGGACGCCGACGCCACGCTCAATTTGTTCACCAGGGATGCCAGTCGCCCCGCAGCGATACGCGGAAACCTGGCCAGCGAGGGTGGCGGCGCCATTTTCGTTTGGCCCAACCAGAATGCTTTCGGTACGGCATTCGCGACAGCGAGAGTCTTGCGCGCAGAAATCACCGACAACGCCGCGCCCGAGGGGGCCGTGGCCTATCTGGACGATAGCAGCAGCGTCGATCTGTCTCTGGGTGGATTCATGAGCTTCATCGATCCCAGTAGGGATTCACCCCCTGCCGGCGCCCTGCCCTGCCCGGAGGGCGTGCCGTGCTCGCGGGTATCCGGCAATGTCGCCGAAACCGCGAACGGCGTGGCGACTGATGGCGCACTCTTCTATCTCGATCCGGAAGCTGCCCTTAGCGTGTTTCATGGCACGCTCTTCAGCGGAAATCGCAGTGGGCGCTTCGTGGACAGCCGCTCCGATGCCTATGAATTTCTCCGAAGCGTCGCCATCCTGGGCAACGAGTTTAGCCGCGAGATGTTCCGGCTCTTTTCCGGAACAAACGGCTCTCTGGACATTATCGACGGCACGATCGCCGGAAACAGTCTCGCCAGCACCGATCCGGTGATCCAGACCAGCAACCGTGGCGAGGTCCAGCTCCTGCGTTCAATCATCTGGCAGCCCGGCCATGCCGTGCTCAACAGCGGCGGCGGCACGCCCACGGTCGAGTACGTGATTGCCAACGAAGTCGGCAGCATCGGCGGCGGACCCAATGCAGTCATCGCCGATCCACGCTTCATCGATCCGGAGCGCGGCGACTACCGCCTGCTCGCCTCCTCGCCGGCGATCGACCGCGCCCCGCCCATCGTCGGTGACGACCGCGATGCGCTCGGCCTTCCGCGCGATCGCGGCTTGCCGGTGATCCCCAACCCCCAGCCCTCACGCGTGCGCGACATCGGCGCCTACGAACGCCAGTCATTGCTGCCGCTGATCCTCAATGGCGATTTCGCCGGCGATACCCACTTCTGGTTCCTGCCGGTCGGCCACGCCGGCAACTTCCAGGTCAACAACGCACCGGGATCCGCGCCCGACACCGGTTCGGCACAAGTCGCCGGCACGAGCAACGCCGGGCGCCTGCTCGGCTATGCGCAGTGCCTGCGCATTCCCGGGCCCGGACTCTACGCGTTGAATGGTTCCGCTCGCACCGAAGGCGATCCGCTGCTGGCCAACCCGACCGCGCTGATCTGGGAACTGCGTGCCGATGGCGGCGACGGCTGCATCGATGGCGCGATCAGTGCCGGTGGCACGCACGACCTCAACCCGGCGGCGACCACCGATCAGTGGTACCGGCCGGCCAATCCGGCCCTGATCGACGTGCCCGCATCGATCTGGAACTTCCGGACCTCGCTGACCGTGATCATGGCGGTCTACCCGAACGCGTCCAACAACAGCTACAACGGCTTGTTCGATGGCATTGGGCTCGACATCGCCAGCACGATTGATGACCGGATCTTTGCCGACGGGTTCGAACCCTGAAGCCAGCACGGCACCGGATGATGAGGCTGGCGCACCGACTGGTCCGGATCATGGGCGACCCGATCCTGTCATTCGGGCCATTCCTGTGTCCCGGTTTCCCACTCCAATGGAGAGTACCCATGAAGCGATACGCGTGGTTTTTCTTGCTGGCATTGCTCGCTGCCAGGTTTGCCGTGGCCGGGGATCCGTCCTCGCGACAGGCGCTGGAAGAGGAAATACGGCGCCTCGACCTGGCGCATGCCGAGGCGATCTTTCGCGGCGATGCGAAGGCGCTCGACCGGCTGATGGACGACGACATCACGGTCAACCATCCGACCAACCGGATCGTCAAGGAGAAGAAGGAACTGCTCGGCCTGATCGAGCGCGGCGTGATCCGCTATACCGCGTTCGAGCGCCACCCCGAAACCTTCCTTTTCTTCGATGGCACGGTCGTGGTCATGGGCAGGGAGACCGTCGTGCCGGCGCCCGGCGCACCGAACGCAGGCAAGACCCTGGTCCGCCGCTACACGAACTTCTGGATGCAACGTGACGGCAAGTGGCGGTTGACAGTTCGACACGCCAACAACGTCTGCCCCCAGGACCAGGATCGGGGACGCCCGCAGTAGGCATTGCGGGGCCCCGGCATTCCGGCGTTATTCCGGCGTCGGGCAATCGGGTGGCCCGAACGCCTGGTCGGATCGCATCCTGGATTGAGGCGATGCTGCTACGCGAGTCGGGCCCGAAGGCGATACCGGACAGTTTGCCAACCCATTGCGGCAACGCGGGCGCAGACAATCGGAATGCGAAGGCCATGCGTCGGCGCCCGCCAGTTATCGGAAATCGCCAAAACTCGATCGCGCACCCTCGGCCGACGGCTGGCTCGATGACCCTCGCTGATCTTGCAGGGCACCGACAACGACGTGATGTTCGGCCAGGAAGTCGAAAACGCGCCCCAGCAGCCTGCAAATTTCCGCAGTCAATCGTGCAGCCAAAAGGGAGCCGCCTGGCAGATCCCGTCAAGGGCCCGGTGCGCATCCGCGCACCGGGCCCTTGGATTTTACTAGTACCAGCTCAGGGCGTCTCGAAACCATCCTGGAAGATGATGTCGATCGGACCGCTCGGCAGCGGCCAGGCCCAGGCGCCGCGGCTGCGCGTGAACACGGCCAGGGTGGTAAAGCCGCGATCGATGGCCATGTCCCAGATCATGACGCGCGGCAGGCCGTTCTCGAATCGGTACCAGACCGGATTGGGCACCGACACGTCGTCCGTGTAATAGAGGCCCCAGTCGGTGCCGGCGAATACCTGGCTCGGGAAGTTCGGGTTCACCGCGACCGAGTTGGCCGGGATGTTCGGCAGGTTGCCGCTGACGTTGCGCCAGGTGAACGTCGTGCAGTTGTTCTGGCAGGTCACCTGGTAGATGTGGCCTGGCGTGGCCGGCGTGTTCTGGTCGAAGCCGCCGAGTGCCGCATAGCCAATCGCGCTGGTGGCCGGATTGGCGGCGTCGCCGACGTCGACGGCGACGTCCATCACTGGCCGGTTCGGCAGGACCGCGTTGTTGTCGGTCAGGTCGACCCAGGTCGCCGAATCGGCGATGCCCTGGTTCATGCCGTAGCCCAGTTGCACGTTACCGTCATTGGTGCCGGCAATGACGACCGTAGGCGACTTCGTCGCGTGGGCCAGCTGGTTGATGAAGGAGCGATTGCCCAGCGTGCCCTTGGTCAGGTTCGGACTGTTCGGGTACCAGCTCGTGCGCGGAATGCCGCCCTGCAGGGTTTCCCAGACGCGATTCGTGCCGCCGAGCATGTAACTGCAGCCAATCGCCGTGCTGCAGCCGCTGCCCGGCGCATCGAGTTCGCCATAGCGGTAGATCTCGACCGGCATGACGAAACTCAGCGTGTCGCCACCCCAGCCCGAGGCGGACGGCGTGGCATTGGTGGTGCTGCCATTGGGGCCGGTCTGGCTGACCACGAGCGCACCGTTCTGGCTCGAGTAGTACCAGCGCAGTTCGTTGACCGGCTCGATGCGCGTATAGATGCCGTCGCCGCCGTTGCGCACGGTCCACTGCGCCGGGGCCGGATCGGCGTTGCTCCAGCGCACCCACTCGCTGCCATTGTCCTGCGCGCCCGCGCTCGCTCCGGGCGATGCGGCGGTGGCGAAATTGGCCGTGATGTCACCCGAGTAAAGCTCGATCGAGCCCATGGTCTGGTTCAGCGAAATGAAGGAGGGACGATTGGCCGATGACGAACCGCCCGTGCCGAACATCGCGTTGGCCGTGTAGAAGACGCCTCCGTCGCTGCCGCTGAGCACCTTGTTGCTGTCGTAACCGCCGAACGCGTTCGGCAGGAAGGCACGCGCATGATGATCGACATGCACGTTGCCGCTGCCGTAGCCGCAGGTGATGTCCTGGAAGGTCGTGCCGCCATTGGTCGAACGCCACAGGTCGACGCCGCTGAGCAGGACGGTTTCCGGATTCCCCGGATCGACGGTCAGGCCCGAGTCGTACCACATCTGGCTGCCGCCATTGGTCGCGTTCGAGCAGCCGCCCGCCTGGACGCCGCTGCCGGTCGCGCGCTGCACCCAGGTATTGCCGCCATCGTCGGTGCGCCAGACACCGAGCACGCCGCTGGTTGAGGCATCGGAACCGAGCGCGTAGATGGTGTCGGGATTGCTCGGGGCATCGGCGATCTCGAGGCGACCGAGCAGCTTGCCGGTCGGATCGCCGTTGCCGGTGCCGGCCGGCCAGCCATTGTCGAGCAGGGTCCAGTCGCCGGTCGCCGGGCAACCCGTCGCTGGCCACGCCGCGCGGTAGACGCCGTTGGCGCCGAGATTGGCGAGATCGGGCTGCACCGTGGTCGGCAGGCCGCGCGTGCCGACCGCGGCGAAGACCCGCACGGCGCCCGCGCCGGCGTCCTGCACGATCAGGCCGGTGATGTCCTGGCGCTGGCTGCTGAAGGCGTTGGTGTAGCACGGACCGGTCCAGTCGACGCCGGCATTGTTCGACACGAACAGGCCGGTCTTGGTGCCGACGATGATCGTATCGGGATCGAGCGGGCTGGTGCGGACCTTGCCGACCGCCTGGTACTGCGGAAATCCGAGCCCGGCCGATGGCGGGTAGAACGGATTGAACACATCCTCGCCGAGGACGGTCCAGGTCTCGCCCTTGTCGGTGCTCTTGAGCACGCCGGAGGAGCCGAACGTGAACGAGCCGTAGCGCAGGTCGCCGGTGCCGGCATAGATCACGTCCGGATTGTTCGGCTCGATATGGAGCTCGCCGATCGCCGTGCTCGCGATATGCGGGGCGTCGGTGACGTTGCGCCAGGTGGTGCTCGCGCTGCAGCAGTTCGTCGACTTCCAGACGCCGCCACCGTCAGCCGCGGCGAAAACCGTGTGCAAGCCATCAATATCGGGACCGCTGGGATCGACCACGATCACGTTGGTGCGGCCCGCAACGACCACGCCGCTGTTGAGCAGGGGCGCAGGCCCGAGGAAGGTCCAGCCATCCGGCGCCAGCGCCAGCGGCGATTGCGCCGAGCGCTGGTAGTTTTTCACGCCGGCCGGAACCCCCGAGGCGATCAGGCGGTCTGCGGGTTTCGCGGCCTCATACCAGCCCGGGCTGAAGTTCATCGTCGGGTAGGACACCCGGTGCGCCCAGAAATCGCCGGTGATCGGCTTCGCCCATGGACCTGCCGCGTCGTCGTCAAACTGTTCGCCTGGCGCAAAAGCGATGTAGCCGGTGACCGATGCCGCGACCGCGATCAACGCAGTCGCCGCAAGAATTCGAATCCGCATGTATTTCCCCAGTGCACCCGCCGGCAGGCGGAATCGCTCGATGGTAGTTTCCCAAGGCACGTGCGTCCATGTGCCGATGGTCCGGGTCGGCCCTTGCACCCTCCTCATTCCCCGGTCTAGCCTTCGGGACCATTTCGAGGGAGCACCGCGATGAAGTACACGGCAAGCCTGCTGGTCCTGGCAGGCACGATGGCGCTGGCCGCCTGCACCGCGCCGCAACAGCGCGCCGACCAACCGGACCCGGCCAAGGCTGCGGCGACGCCAGCCGAGGCGGATGCCTTCGTCGCCGGGGTGAACCAGGAAATCCGCGACCACTACGTGGAGGACGTCGCCGCGCAGTGGGTGGCGGCGACCTACATCACGCGCGATACCGGGATACTCGAAGCCAAGGCCAACGAGCGCGGCCTGATCCGCCTGAAGAACAACATCGAGGCCGCGCGCCGGTTCGATGGCGTCGAAGGCATGTCCGCGCCGACCGCGCGCAGCCTCGACCTGCTCAAGCGGCAAAGCTCCATGCCGGCACCGAAGGATCCTGACCACCTGGCCGAGCTGGCCACGCTGGGATCGAAACTCGGCGCGGCCTATGGCTCGGGCAAGTATTGCAGGAATCCGGACGATCCGAAGACCTGCAGGAACCTCAACGAACTCTCCGAAGTCCTCGCCAAGAACCGCGACTGGAACGCCGACCTCGATGCCTGGCAGGGCTGGCATTCGGTCGGTCGCGGCATGCGCGCCGACTACCAGCGATTCGCCGAACTGCTCAATGAAGGCGCACGCGACACCGGCTACGCCGATGCCGGCGAGGCCTGGCGATCCGGTTACGACATGGATCCGGCCGCGTTGCGTGCCGAGACGGATCGCCTGTGGGGCCAGGTCAGGCCGCTGTATTCGCAACTTCAGTGCTATGTGCGCGGCAAGCTGGAGAGCCGCTATCCGGGCAAGATGCCAAAGGACGGCACGATTCCGGCGCACATCACCGGCAACATGTGGGCGCAGGACTGGTCGGCGCTGTATCCGCTGGTGCAGCCGTTCCCGGGCGTGTCCGGCGTCGACCTCGATGCAGCCCTGAAGAAGCAGAAATACACGCCGGAAAAGATGGTCCGCAGCGCCGAGGATTTTTACCGGTCGCTCGGCATGCCGGCCCTGCCCGCCACCTTCTACGAGCGCTCCCAACTGGTGCGTCCGCGTGATCGCGACGTGGTCTGCCACGCCAGTGCCTGGGACCTCGACCTCGAGGGCGACGTGCGCATCAAGATGTGCATCACGCCGACCGACGAAGACTTCCGCACGATCTACCACGAGCTCGGGCACATCTATTACGACCTCGCCTACAACCACCAGCCCCCGCTGTTCCAGAACGGCGCGCACGATGGTTTCCACGAGGCCATCGGCGACACCGTGCAACTCAACCTGACACCGGCCTACCTGCACCAGATCGGGCTCGCCGGCCAGGCGAAGGGCAACGAGAAGGCCGTGATCAACGCGCAGATGCAGCTCGCCCTCGAAAAGATCGCCTTCCTGCCGTTCGGCAAGCTGATCGACGAATGGCGCTGGGGTGTCTTCGATGGCTCGATCGCGCCGGCCGACTACAACAGCGCATGGTGGAAACTGCGCCAGAAGTACCAGGGCGTCTCCTCGCCGGTGCCGCGCAGCGCCGAAGACTTCGATCCGGGCGCCAAGTACCACGTGCCGGCGAACACGCCGTACATGCGCTATTTCCTCGCCCATATCCTGCAGTTCCAGTTCCAGCGCTCGCTGTGCCAGGCGGCCGGCTTCAGCGGACCGCTGCACGAGTGCTCGATCTACGGCAACAAGCAGGCCGGGGAGAAGTTCTGGGCCATGCTCGGCGAAGGCGCGAGCCAGCCGTGGCCGCAGACACTCAGGCAATTGACCGGACAGGAACAGATGGACGCCAGCGCGATCATCGACTACTTCGCGCCACTCAACGATTGGCTGCAGAAACAGAACCAGGGCAAGGACTGCGGCTGGCAGGACTGAACCATGGCATCATCGCCAGCCGGGCCGGATGGTTCCCCTTCCGGCTGGCGACCCCTCCATCTCAAACACGGGTGACTCCATGCAACGCTGGGTAAAGATTCCGGATGGCCGTTTCCTCGATGCCAATCGCATCGCCTATGTCGGCAAGGTCGAAACCTACAATCGCATCGACGAAGACGGCAACGACCTCGGCCTTGCCTATGCGGTCAACCTTGGCACCGACTTTCCGCGCGAATCGCAGATCAACGTGGTCGGCACAAAGGATGAAATCTTCAGCCTTCTGCGCGGCATCCTCGGCGGCAACGCTGCCGCTTCGGCCACCACGGGCGCACCAGGCCCTGCTCAGGCCTGAGTCGAAGCCGATGCCGGGAAGCGCCGCTCGAGCACCCGGAACGCGCTCCAGAAGACGAAGCCTGCCACGCTGATCGCGCCCGCCGTTACAGCCAGTTTCAGCGCGCTGCCGGAAATCATCGGCGAGATCACGCCAGCCAGGGTCGCGCTCATCAGCAGGCTGACGAAGGCCTGCATCGATGATGCACCGCCGCGGTGCCGCGGAAAGCGGTCGAGCAACTGCAGGGTCAGGGTCGGGAATGCGATGCCGATGCCCATGGAGTGCAATCCGATCGGCAGCACCGACCACGGCACTGCCGGCGCGGACATGGCCAGGGCGAGCACGATGTTGATGGCCGACGCACCGATCATGATCGAATAGCCGAGGCGCACGGTCGCCTTCGCGCTCAGCTTCCCGGCCAGGCGACCGGACAGGAACGAGCCGGTCATCAGGCCGCCGATCGCCGGGATGAACAGCCAGGCGAACTGCTGCTCGTTGAGGCCGAGCAGGCCGATGACAAAGGCCGGAGCCGAGGAAATGTAGACGAACAGGGCATTGAAGCCGAGCGTGCCGGCCAGCACCAGCGGCAGGAACGCGCGATCGCCGACGATATGCAGGTAGGTGGACGCCATTCCGCGCACGGAGAGACTGGTGCGGCTTTCGGCCGGATGGGTTTCGGGCAACAGGAACAGGCAGGCGATCCAGAGGATTCCGGCGAACACGGCGAGCAGCCAGAAGATCATCGGCCAGCGCGCGAACGCGACCACCCAGCCACCGACGATCGGGGCGATCGCCGGTGCGACACCGAAGATCATCGAAACGGTCGACATCAGCCGTTGCGCCGCCGCGCCCTCGAAGCAGTCACGGATGATCGCCCGGCCAACGATCAGCCCGGCACCCGCCGACATGCCCTGCACGGCGCGGAACACCAGCAGTTCGCCGATCGTCGTCGACTGCGCGCAACCGACCGAAGCCAGCACGAACACGGCCACTCCGGCGAGGATGACGACGCGGCGCCCCATCGCATCGGACACCGGTCCGTGCAGCAGCGACATCAGCGCGTAGGCGATCATGTAGACGCTCAGCGTCTGCTGCATGGCCAGCGGACTCGCCTGCAACTGCGCTGCGATCGCGGGAAACGCGGGGAACATCGTGTCGATCGAAAAAGGACCGAACATGGCCAACGCGCCGAGCAGCGGCGCCAGGCGTCGACGGCGCGGAGCGTTGGCGGGAATCATGGCGATGTCATCGGAATGCAGACCTGCGCATGCTACGGATTGGCGGGTTGCAAGTCACCCCGGGGACCAGCCCCGCAACGTCGATTCCGGCAGGCGGCTTGAACCGGACCTCGTTTGTCTGGTCTGATCCATCTGCAGACCGAGGAACGTGGATGAATCTGGTTTCAGCACTTGCAGTGGCCGGCGGCGCCGGTGTCGGCGCATTGGCGCGCTGGACCCTTGGCCTCGCGCTGGACGCATTCTTCCCGAGCATCCCTCTCGGCACCCTGGTCGCCAACGTGATCGGCGGATGCCTGATCGGCGTGGTGATCGGCACGCTCGACCAGTTCCAGACGCTGCCGCTGGAGTGGCGGCTGGCGATCACCACGGGCTTCCTCGGCGGGCTGACCACGTTCTCCACGTTTACCGGGGAAACGCTGAACCATCTGCTCAAGCAGCAGTGGGCCTGGGCCAGCGCGATGGTCGTCGTGCATGTCGCCGGGTCGCTGCTTGCCGCCGTGATCGGATTCGCCGCGATCCGCGCCATCCTGCGCACCTGAGTGCACCGACATGGCCCGAGCGAGCCTGAAATCCCGCGTCACTTCCCTGCTCGCCGATTGCGGCATTTGCATCGACGGCGGCGCGCCCGAGGATATCCAGGTACACGACGAGGATTTCTACGCTCGCGTCATGGCGCACGGATCGCTCGGCCTCGGCGAGTCCTACATGGACGGCCAATGGGATGCCGCGAGCCTCGACGGCTTCATGCACAAGCTGCTGGTCGCGCACGTCGACGAACGCACGCGCAAGCTCGATGATGCCCGGCTGTGGATCAAGGCCGAGCTGCTCAACCTGCAACGCGGGCGGCGCGCGTTCGAAGTGGGAGAGCGCCACTACGACCTCGGCAACGACCTGTTCCGCGCCATGCTCGGCAAGCGCCTCGTCTACAGCTGCGGCTACTGGGAAAGCGCAACCACGCTCGACCTGGCCCAGGAAGCCAAACTCGACCTCGTCTGCCGCAAGCTCGGCTTCGCGCCGGAAATGCGCGTGCTCGACATCGGTTGCGGCTGGGGCGAAGCCTTGAAATACGCCGCGGAACACTACGGAATCCACGGCGTTGGCGTCACCGTCTCGGAGGAGCAGGCCGAGTTCGCCCGCGAGCTGTGCCGCGGCCTGCCGGTCGAGATCCGCGTGCAGGATTACCGCGAGATCGACGAACGATTCGACCGCATCTATTCGATCGGCATGTTCGAACATGTCGGAGTCAAGAACTACCAGCGCTACTTCGACGTCGTCGAGCGCTGCCTGGCCGACGACGGCCTGACCCTGCTGCACACGATCGGCGGCAATACCTCATCGAACCACACCGACCCGTGGATCGAGAAGTACATCTTTCCCAACTCGATGATTCCCTCCGCGGCGCAGATCGCGAAAGCCGCCGAGCGCGGCTTCGTGATCGAGGACTGGCACGGCTTCGGCACCCACTACGACCACACCCTGATGGCGTGGATCGCCAACTTCGATCGCGCCTGGCCCGGACTTTCCGCCAACTACGGCGAACGCTTCCGGCGCATGTGGCGGTACTATCTTTCCGCATCCGCGGCGACGTTCCGCGCGCGACGCGACCAGCTCTGGCAGATCGTGTTCAGCAAGCGCGGGGTTCCGGGCGGCTACGTCGCGCACCGCTAGCGCGGCACGCCGACGGAAGCGCGCAAACGCCCGCTCTTCGACTCGCCATTGCCGCACGCTGTTGCCGGCGACTTCAGGCGTCGATTGCGCAAACGATGCCCTCGTCGAACCAGCGGCGCAGGAAGCCGATGGCCATGGTCGGCACGGCGTCCGCAGGATGGTCCTGTGCCAGTCGCTCGCACAATGCGGAAAAGTCGCGACCTTCGACCAGGCAAGCGTCCAGGGCTGCCAGTTCGGGCGGCTCGACCGGGCGAAAGCGCGAAATCCTTTCCAGGTCGCGCCAGAGCAGGCGTGCCGGTGCCGCAGCGGCGGCCGGCGCTGGCGGTTCATGCTCATCCTTGAGCGCGCGCCAGACTTCGACTGCATTCGTTGCCGTCGACAGCATTCGCACACTCGGGTGGAAGCGAACGCGCAGCCGCGTCCAGGCCTGCGCTTCGAGTTGCAGGACAGACGACCATTCGATGCGCGGCGCATCGGCGGCATCGAAGGCGTCCAGCAGGCTGCGCTCGAACCGGGCCAGTTCGGCGAGCAGCGGGTGCTCACTGAATGGCGGAGTCGCGGCAAGCCAGTCGGGAGCGCTTTCGCCGAAGTGGCGCAGCGAGCGCACGCGCGAGGGATGGGCATCGATGTAGCCGCGGCAGAACTTCGTCCACAGATCGTCGCCCAGATAACTCGAAAGGACCGGATGATCCGCCTCCAGCGCCTCGCCCAGTCGGGCATGGTAGGCGTTGGCATAGATCGACAGTCCGAGGTCGCTGTCGACGAGGCCCTGCGCGCACCACTCGCGCGGAAATGTTTCGCCGCCGCGGAGATGTCCGAGGAATCGCTTCTCAAGTCCGGCCAGCGCGATCATGTGCAGGCCGCCAGCGCCGATGCCTCGACCGTCGAGCCGATGCGCCGTGCCTGGTCGAGTTCGGCGACGAGTTCGGCCAGCGGTGGAATGTGGTCGTCGCGCTCGATCATGGTCGTGACCGGACCGATGCGATCGAGCGTGCGCGCATACAGGTCCCAGACTTCCTGGCGCACCGGATGGTCGTGCGTGTCGATGACGTAGTCGCCGTAGTCGCTGTGCCCGGCCAGGTGGATCTGCCAGATCCTTTCGGATGGCAGGGCGGCGACATAGGCATCGGCATCGTAGCCGTGGTTGCGCGCGCTGACATAGATGTTGTTGACGTCGAGCAGGATGCGACAGCCGCTGCGCCGGACGATCTCGGCCAGGAAAGCGGCTTCTTCCATTTCCGCATTGGCGAAGCTGACGTAGGTCGAGACGTTCTCGATGAGGATTTCACGGCCGAGGAAATCCTGCACTTCGCCGATGCGCGATGCCACGTGGGCGATCGCCTCTTCGGTATAGGGCAAGGGCAGCAGGTCATGGCTGTTGATGCCGCCGTTGCCGGTCCAGCACAGATGATCGGAGACCCAGATCGGCTCGATATCGCGCGCCAGCTGGCGCAGCTCGCGCAGGTAGCCACGGTCGAACGGGTCGGTGCTGCCGATCGACAGCGAGACTCCGTGCATGGCCAGCGGATAGCGTGAGCGGATCGCATCGAGATAGTGGCGCGGCTTGCCGCCGGCGACCATGAAGTTCTCCGAGATGATCTCGAACCAGTCGACCGCCGGGTTTTCCTCGAGCACGGCATCGAAGTGTTCGGTGCGCAGGCCGAGGCCGTAGCCATGCCACGGGCGAACGCCCGAAGCCGGGGCTTCGGGCGTTGGCACGCGCGCAGGATTTGCGCGATGGCTCATTACGACTTGACGGTGCCGCCCACGTCGGCGCAGGTGCTCTTCGGAATCGAGACGAAGCCCTGGCCCTTGCAGCCGCCCTGGCCCTTGCAGGCGTTGGAAGCGGTCTTGCAGTCGTTGTGGCCCTTGCACGCATTCGCGCCATAGCACTTCACGGTGTCGGCGGATTCCGCCATCGCCATGCCGGCTGCGCTGTCCATCTTGCCGCCGAGCGCGGTACAGGCATCGGCCGTGGTGGCGACGAAACCCTGGCCCTTGCAGCCACCCTGGCCCTTGCAGGCGTTGTTGGCGGTCTTGCAGCCGTTGTGGCCCTTGCAGGAATTTACGCCCATACAGTGGCCGACTTCGGCCTTGGCCGACGCTTCGGCGGCACTGACCGGGCTCGTCATGCTGGCCAGGCTGGCGGCGACGAGGGCAAGGCTGAATCCCGAAATTCCGGCATTGAGATTATTCATTGTGATGTTCTCCAAGAGTGGTGGCGTTGGTGCGGATTGACGGCTCGACCGTGCAGACTCCGCGACGCGGTTGGACACGCTGGATTACGCGCGCTGACCGTGGCGCTTCGGCCGATATGGCGAACGCGCAGGGCTATAGACCCTGCATGCACAAGATTACTTTCATGCGTGGCGGACCCGGCGAACGTCGCTTCCTGCGCTGCGCTGCAATAAATGATCGAGCGAAACAGGTCCCGGACCGGCGACGCCGAGCCAGAGGAAGATGGCCAGGTAGGCGAACTCGACGAGACCCAGCAGGTACTCGAGTGAATCGACCTGGTCCCAGAACGCCGACTTGATGGCGACGATCATGACCACGATCAGCGGCGCCGCGAAGATGCGCGTGAACAAGCCGAGTATCAGCGCGATCCCACCAACGAATTCGAGTCCGGACACGAACGGCGCCAGCACTTCGGGCGCCGGCACGCCCCAGCCGCGGAAATTCTCGATGACCAGTGGCAGGGCTCCGAGCTTGCCCCAGCCGGCCCAGAGGAAGACCCAGCCCACGGTGATGCGGGCGAGCAGCGGACCGAGCCACTCGAAGTGGGCGGCCACGCGTCCGGGCCAGTCGATCAATGTGGCAACGATAGCTTTCATGCGATGTACTCCGAAGCAGTCCGCGCGACGGACTGGATAGAATGGCGTCGCGCCGGCTGCACGACCAGCCGGACGCCACGCGGAAACGAACAGGTTTCAGGGAGCGGCGAGGACAGGCGCGGCGGCGGATTCTTGCAGGTGCCTGTCCGTGTTCAGGGAAACGGCATCGACGCCGGACGGAGTCGCATCCATCGCCGACTGCCAGGCCGCTTCGATGGCATCGAAACCGGCATCCGCGCGAGCCAGCATGACCAGCGATCCCTTGCCCAGCGGCAGTTCGCGTCCATGCATGCCATTGCGGACAAAATCGACCCGCCCGGCCGACGTCTTGTCGGCTACGTAGACCACGCTGACCGGTCCGTCCGGCTCGGGCATGACCATGTGCACGGTGCTGTACGGCCCTGCCGGGCACTTGTGCACGTAATTGATGCCGTCCGGGATCGAGGCCAGATGGACGCCGCGGTCCGCGAATGCCGCTTCGACATCCTGTTTGGCCACCGGATCGGCGGCCTTGGCCGCACTGATCACATGCTCCTCCAGATGCTCGATGACCATGCCGGCCAGTGCCGGCACTTCGGGTTGCGGCTGGTTCACCGCAACCAGTGCGACGACGACCGAAGCGGCGGCAGCCACCAGCATGGCGGCAAATCCGCGCCGTCGGCCGCGCCGCTCATGGCGCATTTCGGTCGTTTGCGCGAGCAGGATGCGGTCGGCCAGGTTGGCCGGCACCGCGACGCTGGCTGCCTTGCGGATGCGAGCCTCGAATTCCTCCGCGCGGACATGTGCCGCGGCGCAGTGCACGCACTCCAGCCGGTGGGCCACGAAGTCCACAAGGGTGCTGGCAGGCTCGCTGCCGAGATGTCGACGGAATTCAAGGCAATTCATAGTTCGCTGACCTCGGCGGCCTGGTCTTCCAGACCCAGCTGCCCTTTCAATTTCTGCCGTGCCCGGAACAACTGGGTCATCACGGCCGCTTCGCCGAGGCCGAGTTGTTCGGCAATCTCGGCACAGGTAAATCCACCGAGCACCTGCAGCATCAGCGGATCCCGGTATTTCGGTTCGAGCCGGCCGATGGCCTGTCGCAATGCCGACTCCTCGGTCCGGCGCTCCGGCGTGGCTTGCGGATCCGGCAGGTCGAAATCATCGATGTCGTCGGACGGCATCGCCTTGCGCTCGAACAGGCGGGCATGCTCGCGACGCAGGATCGTGACCAGCCACGCCTTTACCGCGCCGACCTCGCGCAGCTTGTCGAGGGCACGCCAGGCGCGCAGGAAGGTGTCCTGGACGAGATCCTGGGCCAGCGCGTCCTGCCCGCATAGCCAGTAGGCATAGCGGTACAGGTCCGCGGAATGACCGCGGACCAGGGCCTCGAACTGGTGCTGGCGACTGCTCATGGGTGGATAGACCGGCATCGTTGCGGTTTCCTTACAGTCGGTTCCCGCGGGCAACGGTTGCCGCAACCCGGCGGGTGAGGCGGCGATCACTGCGCGATCGTGGCAGGAGCCGCATTCAGGAAAGCAATATACGGTCACCGCGTTTGCAAATGCCAGTAGGCCGTCGAGGCGCCTGCATCCCGCGCGCGCGCCGCCCGACCCTGTGCGCCATGCGCCCCGATACGGCACAATTCACGGTTCGCGCCGGCCCCCTGCCGCCGCATTCGCACCGGAAATCATGACCCTGCAAGGCAACTACGAACAGATCGCGCTCAAGGACTACGCCGAGCGCGCCTACCTCGACTATTCCATGTACGTCGTGCTCGATCGCGCGCTGCCCTTCATCGGCGACGGCCTCAAGCCGGTGCAGCGACGCATCATCTACTCGATGAGCGAGCTCGGCCTCAATGCCGGGGCCAAGCCGAAGAAATCCGCACGCACGATCGGCGACGTGATCGGCAAGTTCCATCCGCACGGCGACAGCGCCTGCTACGAGGCGATGGTGCTGATGGCCCAGCCGTTCTCGTATCGCTATCCGCTGGTCGGCGGACAGGGCAACTTCGGCTCGCAGGACGACCCGAAATCGTTCGCGGCCATGCGCTATACCGAATCGAAGCTGACGCCGATCGCCGAAGCGCTGCTCGAGGAGCTCGGCCAGGGCACGGTCGACTGGGTAGCCAATTTCGACGGCACGCTGAAGGAACCGGCGTGGATGCCCGCCCGCATCCCGCACGTGCTGATCAACGGCACCACCGGCATCGCGGTCGGCATGGCCACCGACATACCGCCGCACAACCTGCGCGAAGTGGCCACGGCCTGCATCCGCTTGCTCGACGAGCCGGATACCACCATCGCCGAGCTGTGCGAGCACGTACGCGGCCCGGACTTCCCGACCGAAGCCGAAATCATCACGCCGAAGAGCGACCTGCTCAACCTCTACACGACCGGCAACGGCTCGTTGCGCGCGCGCGCCGTGTACACGCGCGAAGACGGCAACATCGTCATCACCGCGCTGCCCCACCAGGTTTCACCGTCGAAGATCATGGAGCAGCTGGCCACGCAGATGCGCGCCAAGAAACTGCCGATGATCGAGGACGTGCGCGACGAGTCCGACCACGAGAATCCGATCCGCCTGGTCCTGTTCCCGCGCTCGAACCGGGTCGATGTCGACGAAATCATGCCGCACCTGTTCGCCACGACCGATCTCGAAAAGAGCTATCGGGTCAACCTCAACATGATCGGCCTGGATGGCCGACCGCAGGTCAAGAACCTCAAGCAGATCCTCGTCGAATGGCTGCGCTTCCGCACCGATACGGTGACGCGCCGCCTGCAGCACCGGCTCGACAAGGTCGAGCGCCGCCTGCACCTGCTCGAAGGCCTGCGCATCGCCTACCTCAACCTCGATGAAGTGATCCGCATCGTGCGCACCGAGGACGAGCCCAGGCCGGTCCTGATGAAGCGCTTCGCGCTGAGCGAGGAACAGACCGACTACATCCTCGAGACCAAGCTGCGCCAGCTCGCCCGCCTCGAGGAAATGAAGATCAATGCGGAACGCGACGAACTCGAGCAGGAGCGGGCGAAAATCAACGTGCTGCTCAACTCTAAAGCGCGCCTGAAGACCCTGATCAAGGACGAACTGCGCGAGGACGCGAAGAAATACGGCGACGACCGGCGCTCGCCGCTGGTCGCGCGCGCCGCCGCCCAGGCGCTCGACGAAGCCGCCCTGGTGGCCAGCGAACCGACCACGATCGTGCTGTCGGCCAAGGGCTGGATCCGCGCCGCCAAGGGCCATGACATCGATGCCGCCGCCCTCAGCTACCGCGAAGGCGACAGCTGCCGCGCTTCCGCCCGCGGTCGTACCACGCAGCAGGTGGCCTTCATCGATTCAACCGGACGCAGCTATTCCGCACCGGCGCACTCGTTGCCCTCCGCGCGCGGCAATGGCGAACCGCTGAGCGGACGCTTCAGCCTGCCCGCGGGTGCGCAGGTCGATACCCTGGCGATCGCCGACCCGGCGACGCGCCTGGTGCTGGCATCGGACCTTGGCTATGGCTTCGTGACCCGTTTCGAAAACCTGCTGGGCAGCAAGAAGGCCGGCAAGCAGTTGATGAGCCTCGATGAGAAGGCGCACGTCCTCGACCCGGCCCTGGTCGAGGATTCGGCGCGCGACCGCATCGTCGTCGCGACCAGCGCAGGCCACCTGCTGATGTTCTCGGTCGCCGAATTGCCCGAGCTCGACAACGGTGGCAAGGGCAACAAGCTGATCGAGATACCGAAACCGAAGCTTGCCGCAGGCGAACGGGTCGTCGGCATCGCAGTCGTTGCCGAGGGCAAGGGCGAAGCCACCCTGTTTGCCGGCCAGCGCAAGCTGATCCTGAAATGGGCCGATCTCGTCGAATACGGCGGCAACCGGGCCACGCGCGGCTCCCTGCTGCCACGCGGATTCCAGCGCGTCGACCGCATCGAAACCAGCGCCTGATCCGGGGCCTGGCCCGGAGTTAAAAAAGGGGGCCTTGCGGCCCCCTTGTTCTTTACGGGACTTGACGCGTCCGCTTACCGCTGGGTCAGCCGACGGCGCACGCCGAACACGCCGAGAGCCAGTGCAAACAGGCCGAGGAACAGCTTGCTCCAGGTACTCAGGGTCGGCACTTCGACGACCTGTCCAACCGGTGCGCCGGCGGCGCAGACCGTGCAGACGCCGGAGAAGCCCGGGGTCGGTTGCAGGCTCCAGTTGGTGATGCCGCCGGTATCGCCTCCGGCCGAATCGGTGACGGTCAGGGTCCAGGTGCCGAGCGTGCTCTCGCCATCGAACGCGGACAGCGCAGCCACCGGCAACACCGGTCCGGTCAGCCACGGCGTGGTACCCGGACAGGTTGTCTCGGGAACCACGCTGGCCGCATCGGAAAAGACGACGTTCATGTTGTCGTCGGCGCAGCCAAACGTGGACGCGGGTACGCCGGGACGATCCAGCAGGGTCACCGTGGTGCCGCCGGGGCTGGTCAGGCTGACGGTCAGATCGCCGACCCAGGTGTGGTCGATGGCTACGCCAACCTGCAGATCGGTGAGGGTGAGGTCCTCACCCACCGTGATCGTCGAGGTGGCGCCGGCGGGGTCGTTGTCGGGAATGGCAACCGGCAGGGTCTCGTTCGGCGTGACGACGCCACTCTCGCCAATCTGCGAAGCGACGGCGCCGCTTCCGGAGGTGCCTTCCGTGCTGCTGACATTGACCGGAATCGAGAACGGGGTGACGCAGGCAGCCGTTTCGGCTGCCGAGACGACGAAGGTCGCCGTCGCCGTGCTGCCGTCGGCCAGTGCGCCGATTGCCGAGCTCGAACTGACGTAGGTGAGTCCGGCAGGTGCCGGCAGGCCCAGCGAAGCGACCACGCCGGTGAAGCTGCCGCCGGCGGCGGTGATCGGCACCTGGATGGTGACCGTCTCGCCCGGCTCGATCACGCCATTGGCCTGGGTCGGGTTGGTCGCGCACTGGTCGGCGAACGACGCCTGGGCGGAACCCACGGTAAGCGAGGCGCCATTGGGATTGCCGACCACGTTCATGACGATCTGCATGTTGGCGAAACCGATATCACCGGTTGGGGTCGGTGTCGACACACCGCAATCGACTGCCTGCAGATAGCTAGGCGCCGATTCGCCGGAAGCATTCGAGCCGATGAAGAACGTGTTGCCTCCCGCCGTGCCATCGGGCGTGAACACCTCGACGACGAGGTTGGAACCGGCCATCGCCAGGCCGCCGATCGCAGCCGGAAAGATCGTTTCGGACTGGTCGGAGACGTTGACCGAGGCCGTGCCGATCTGCGTGTAGGAGCCCGGGAAGGTGCCCGGAAAGGCGCCGCTGCCGGTATACAGGTTGACCGTCACCGGCTGCGTGCCACCGCCGGACGTCGCCGTCTCGATGCCGAACTGGACTTCGCAGACATTGATGTCCGCACTCAGCGGAAAGGAGCGAAAGTAGGAATTGTCGGTATGGATTCCGCCCGCATTGCAGGAGACTGAATTGAGGGGCGTGATCGACTGCGAGGTCGATTGGGTCAGTACGATCGAGCCGCAGGTCGTCCCGGCTGGCCGGAAAACCTGGCGATCGGGCTTCGGCACCACCAGGTCCGAAACGGAAAATGTCTGTGCAAATGCCCCGACCGCGCACGTCGACAGGGCCATGGCCGTACCCGCCATGATTAACGATTTCGATTTCCGCATGATTGACTCCCCATGATGCTGTAATAACCGCGATCGGCGGATTTGGCCGCCAAACTGCGGGATAACCCATTCGTGATTCCGCAGCCCGGACAAGTCCCCGAACTCAGGTACTGACAGGTCAATCCTTGCACCCCCTGTGGAAACTCCAGCCTAGCACTCGTTCGGGGCAGTTGAAAGCGTGACGCAGTTGACGTTTTCCCGGCGGCCTGCTACCCATCGCTGCCGGCGGTTGGCGCAGCCCCGTCAAATAACGCCCTGGAGGCCCTGCTTGTCACGAATTGCCCGTCGGATCGCCCTGGTATTCCTCGTGCTGGCCCTGGCACTGGTCCTGATGCTCTGGCTGGCCCTGCGCGGCAGCCTGCCCCAACTGGAAGGCGAGGTGCGGTCTTCCTCGCTTGCGCAGGCGGTGACGGTCGAGCGCGATGCGCGCGGTACGGTCACGATCAGCGGGCAGGGCCGCGACGACGTCACCTGGACGCTGGGCTTCGTGCATGCCCAGGAGCGCTTCTTCGAAATGGACCTGATGCGCCGCAGCGCGGCCGGCGAACTGGCCGAACTGTTCGGTGCGGCGGCCCTGCCGATCGACCGGCGTGCGCGCATCCATCGCATGCGCGCACGCGCCGAAGCGGCGCTGGCCCTGGCTCCGCAAGAAGAACGCCACCTGATCGAAAAATACCGCGACGGGGTCAATGCCGGATTGGCCGCGCTGGGCGTACGGCCATTCGCCTACCTGCTGACCCGGACGCGTCCAAGACCGTGGTCCAGCGAGGATTCCCTGCTCGTCGTGGACGCGATGTATTTCTCGCTCAACGACGCTGCCAACGCGCGTGAACTCGCATTTTCGAAAATGAAGGCGACCCTGCCCGACTCCGCCTGGCGATTCCTCACCGCCACCGGCGGCCCCTGGGACGCGCCCTTGAGCGGGCCGCCGATGGCCTGGCCGGACCCGCCGGCAGCCAATGAGCTGGACCTGCGTGCGCTCGATGCCTCGTTGCTGAAGGCGGGCACGGCGGCGGACGACACCGTGCCGGGCAGCAACAGCTTCGCCGTCAGTGGCGCACTGACCGGTGGCGCAGGACTGCTCGCCAACGACATGCACCTGGAACTGCGCGTCCCCGACATCTGGTTCCGTGCCCGCCTGGTCTTTCCGAATGCGCGCCGGGCCGGGGAATCGATCGACGTCAGCGGCGCGAGCCTGCCCGGGACGCCGGCGATCATCGCCGGCAGCAACCGCTCGATCGCCTGGGGCTTCACCAACAGCTATGCCGACCTGACCGACTGGGTGCGCGTGCTCCCCGATCCGGACGATCCCGGGCGCTACCGTACCGCCGAGGGCAGCGAAAAGATCAGCAGCTACCGCGAAACGATCCTGGTCAAGGACGAGGCCGCCGATACCCTCGAGGTCCGCGAGACACGCTGGGGACCGATCCTGGCAACGGATGCCGATGGCACGCCGCTGGCGCTGGCCTGGACGGCGCACCGCGAAGGCGCGGTAAATCTGGAACTCATGCGGCTGGAATCCGCGGAGAGCGCCGATGAAGGCGTGGCGATTGCCCAGCAGGCCGGCATGCCGGCGCAGAATTTCCTCGTCGCCGACCGCTTCGGCAACATCGCCTGGACCATCGCCGGTCGACTGCCGAAACGGGTCGGTGCATTCGACCCGCGCCTGCCGGCGGACTGGAGCACGCCCGACACCGGCTGGCAGGGGTGGATTTCCGCAGCAGACACGCCGCTGATCTCGAATCCGCCCTGGCAACGGCTGTGGACCGCCAATGCGCGCGTCGTCGACGAGGGCGCCCAACTCGAGATGCTTGGCGACGGCGGCTATGACCTCGGCGCACGCCAGCGCCAGATCCGCGACGACTTGCGCGCGCGCGATCATTTCAGCAGCGCGGACATGCTGGCCATCCAGCTCGACGATCGCGCCCTGTTCCTCGACCGCTGGCGCCTGCGCCTCGTCGCCCTGCTCGAAAATGGCGCGGCATCGGCGCAGCGCAATGCGATTCGCAAGGCGCTCGACGACTGGGACGGACATGCCTCGACGCAGTCGGTTGCCTATCGTTTCGTGCGCGCCTTTCGCAACGAGGTCAAGGACACGGTGCTCGACGGCTTCGCCGCCGCGGTGCGCGTCCACTACCCGGATTTCGCCCTGCCCAAGCTGCCGCAATCCGAGCACGCCATCTGGATGCTCCTGGAAAGACGCCCGCTGAACCTGCTGCCGCCGGGCTACGCCAACTGGGAGGCACTGCAGCAGGCCTGCATCGACCGCGTCGCGCAGCGCATGGCATCACAGCCAGGCGGCCTGCCGGCGCGGACCTGGGGCGAACGCAACACGGCGCGCATCGCCCATCCGCTGTCGCGCGCACTGCCCGGCTTCATCGCCCGCCTGCTCGACATGCCCGCCGACCAGTTGCCCGGCGACAGCAACATGCCGCGCGTGCAGGGACCGAAGTTCGGAGCGTCGGAACGCTTCGCCGTTGCGCCCGGCGACGAGGAACATGGCTACTTCGAGATGCCCGGCGGGCAAAGCGGCCATCCGCTGTCGCCGTTCCATGGCGCGGGGCACGAGGATTGGGTAGAGGGCAAGCCTACGCCGTTCCTGCCGGGCCCGGCCCGCTACCAGATGCGCCTTGAACCGGACCCCGGCTGAACACCCAGGGCCGGCCGGTCGTCGCGACCGGCCGGCAGCGGATTTCGCCAGCGCTGCAAGAAATCAGGGCGACTCGAACCCGTCCACGAAGATCACGTCAGTGAGCGGCACCAGCAGGGTCGAGGTATAGCTCTGCGGAATTCCATTCTGGGCCACGTGGAGGCTGGAATCGGCCGCGACCGGTCCGCCATTGGCGACGAACGAGAAGCGGAACATCGTGCCCCAGTTCAGTGCATTGAGCACGGCGGGCACGTTGGGCGGCGGCGACGGATTGGCCGGTGCCGTCCAGGTCAGGCTGCCGCCGGCGTTCGTGCTGGTCCAGTCGTTGCCGGCGTCGGTGTCGCCGTCACTGAATGTCACGTTGCTGATGGTCACGCCCGCCGTGACCGGCACGCTGAAGCGGTCGAAGCCCAGGTTGTGGACCACGCGCAGGTTCGGCTCGCTGCCCTCGGTCAGCGCGCGGGCGAAATCGAAATTCATGACGACATAGTCATAACGCCAGGAACCGCCGCCGAGATCGGTCACGCGCACGGCTGCCTTGGCATTGCCCTCGCCGCTGCTGATCTTCTGCGAGGCGACGACGGAACCGACGACCGGCAGCTCGAGCCAGCGGTCGATGGCCGCGCCGAGCTTGTAGGCGGCGCCTGTGCCCGTGGTCCAGCTGGTCCCGCTGCGTGCCGGCGACATGCCGCGGGTCGCCATCGAATTGAAGATGTTGATGTCCTCGCGGGCGAGGTACCACGATTCGAACAGGTAGGTCGCCCCGGTCTGCACGGCCGGATCCATCTGCGCCTCGACCACGATCAGGCGCTGCGAGTAGTTTCCGTTGCCTGAAGCAGTCTTGCGAGCCATCGCAGTTGGTGTCGTAGATCGAACCGCAGCGCCCCCACTGGTTGGTCGCCGGGATGATTTCCGAGCGCGGGCCGAGGTCGTTGTTGCTGTCGTTGTTGCCGGTGCCGTAGGTATCCGAGCACTGGCGGCCGAGGATGTGCGGATTGGTGCCGTGCCCGGCGGCGCAGCCCTGGTTGGTGGTCAGGAACGCGTGCTTGACCCCGGAGCGCCCGATCTGGTCGATGCTGCCGTCGGGATTGAAACGGTACATGTTCCAGATCAGGAAGGGATGCTGGTCGTTGTCGTAGGGCGGGAAGGTCCCCGAGAACTTGCTGTACCACGGGATATCCGCGGTCCACAGCGCCGTACTCGTGCCGAGCGGGTCGCCCGGGATGGTCGCCACCGCGGTGCCGTTGTTGACGTTGTTCTGCAGGGTCGAGCTCGGCGTAAAGACGACCTGGCCCGTGCTCGAGGTGCCCGTGCAGCCGTTGCAGCGGCTGTACTGCACGCTGAAGGTCTTCATGAACAGGTCGGCTTCGAACACCTCGCCGGGATGACCGGGCACCGGCGTGCCGGCCCAGTCAAAGACAGTGCCGCCCTTGGGCTCGGCCCCGCTGCCCTGGCGCAGCACCTGGGTGGTCATTTCCATGTCGGCGATCGCCCAGCGCGCCATGTCGGGGTGGCCGAGTCGATCGGCCAGCTCGGGACTGATGCGCACGTCCATCGTGCGCACGGCCAGCACGCGGTTGTCGTCGATGAGTTCGTACATGAGCCGGTCGATGTAGAACCAGGCCTTGCCGTCGGCGCCGACCAGATCCAGAACGAGCGGATCGTCGGCGCGCGTGCGCAGGCGGAAATCGGTCAGGTCGATGTCGCCGCCGCGGGTCTTCAGCACATAGCCGCCGCGTGCCTGCAGCGAGCCGCCGACGAAGGATTGCAGGTTGCCGTTGCTGACCCTGAAATCGATGCTGCCGGCCTGGCGCAACGGGAACAGCTCGTGTTGCCTTGCACTCGATTCAGGCAGGCGGCCGGTCGGTTGTGCGAAGCGCAGCCCGATGTCAGCGGCCAGTTCGCGGTTCCAGCGCATGCCCACCGTGCCGCCCCAGGCGGACCAGAGCTGGCTCGATTGCGTGGCTTGCGCCGCGGACGACGTGGAAACGGCATCGGCTGCGACAGCCGGCTGGACGAGAAGCGCAACGGAAAACAATGCCGACGATGCGGCATGGATTCGGAGTAACGGAAAAGTCATGGCAGATCCACCTGTGTCGTTCTTGTGGAGCCTGCCCTGGCTCGGGATTAGCGCGTGTCCAGCCGCGGAGTTCGAGGAAGCGCTATTCGAAACTGTTGCGGAAGATCGGCCAGTCGCCAATCCGCGTAATGGTCGGCCCGGCTCGCTTGCAGACCATCGAGTTCTGCGGCTCGCAGGTCGCTCCGCTGCAACCGGCCGGCCAGTTGTTGCCGTTGGCGTCGCGCACGCTCGCACGGTACCAGAACACCACATCGGTATCGACGAGGCTTGCTCCATTGGCGATATTGCCGGCGGCCATCGTGCAGTCGCCGAGGTTGTTGCTGGCCTGGTCCGCGTATTCGTTGTTGACGAAGCGGCTGCCGATGACATCGACAGAGTGGAGGCCCCTGCCCGACTGGTTCGGCGGGTTGTAGTCCTCCCTTCCCGAAACGATTCGGTAACCGAAGCCGCCATGGGTCGTCACCACGTCCCAGTAGGTCGGGCCGCCGCCCGGGCCGCCGTTGGGGCTGCGCAGGCCGGTGAATTCGAGCGATTGCGGAAAGCCGTTTGCGCGGATTTCGTTGTTGCCGGCGCCGTCGATGTCGAAATCGAATCGCCAGTAATTGTGGTGCCAGTGGGTCAGGCTGTTGTTCGTGCCGTCGCGGTTGCCGAATCCGAACTCGGGCTGGATGTCGCCGTTCTCCCAGAATACGTAGCGTCCCGTGTACTGGTACCAGGCCGCCGAGTACTGGGTGGTCAGCACGACATGGTCGCCCATGTCCTCGATCGCCACGCCGCCCGGCGAGCTGATGCAGTCCGCCGCGGTGAAGTTGAATCCGGGCGCGCCGGCGAACGGACACGAGCCATAGGAAGCCGTCGCATCCATCGAGACGTCACAGCTTGTCGTGGCGATGAAGGAGGTCGGCACGCCGAGCATGTTGCGCACGGGTGGCGATGCCACGAATCGCGCGTCTGCGTCCTTCCAGTCGCGATAGCAGGTTCCGCTGTTGCGGTACTCGGCAAACAGGATCGGGGCATGCAGCCGCTTGGCGACCAGGATGCCCTTGTAGTGGACATCGCGAAGTTCCAGTCCAGAACCGTCCGAGGCCACGCTCTGGCTCGGCGGCACCCAGCACATCTCCCACGTCGGATTGGCCGCAGGCCATTTCAGCAGGGTGCCTCCCCAGGTCGCACAGTCGGCGCCAGCCGCCAGTGCGTGCCCGCCAGCCAGCAGGCCGAACAGCAACAGCGCCAGGGACGCCCGATTCAGAATTTTCATAGCCAGTTCCCCAATTCAAGACTTGCCGGATTTCGGATCCGGCATGCGCCCCGGATCCAGAAACGGTTTCACGACCTTTCGCGTCATCAGGTCGACGATGGCGTGCGCCACATGGCGCTGGCCATCCCCTGCCGAGACAATGACGTGCAGGCATCGCGAATTCCTGCCGCAGCCGGGCACGTCTGTTTCCATGTAGACGAACCCGGCATAAAAATTGAGGTCATCCGCGCCGAGCACCGTCTTGAGCCGTGGATGCTCGCGCGCTATGGCGATGGCCAGTTCGAGTTCCCTGTCGGTGAAATTCAGCATCGTGCCCGGCTGGTCGACGCGCCGGAACGGCTTGCCGGCGGCATCGTAGACCGTTTCCACGGTGATGCCGCGACGGTAGTCCCAGCCGTATTCGACGAAAACCTTGCGATTGACGCCGTTTTCGGTGAATACGTCCTGGTAGCGGCGCACCGGCACGTAGGCGGGAAGCTGGATGTCGCGCGAGGCAAGGTCGGTGCGGACCGCGCCGCCGCCCACGCCAGCCGAGGCCGAAAGCGGCTGCAATGCATCGCGACCTGGTGATCCATCGCCACCCGCATCCGGCCTCTCGGCAAGTCGAGGGGCGTTGTGCTGGCAGGCAACGATCAGCAGCGCTATCGAGCCCAGCAGGACCTGGCCCAGGCGGCGGCGCACGGACCGCAGAATCGGGCCAGAATCAGAATGCATGGCGATATGCTCCGGGCACCAGCACGTCGAATCCGTCGGCAAAGATCAGATCGGCCCAGGGGCCGAAGGGCACCAGGGTCGGGCCGGCCTTCTTGCAGACCATCGAATCCTGGGGAATGCAGGTCGCGCCTGAGCAGCCGGGTGGCCAGTCATTCGCGGTCGTATCGCGCACGCCGACCCTGTAGTAGATGGCCTGGTTGTTGTTGGCGATGCTTTCGCCATTGACCAGGTTCTCCTCGTGCATCGTGCAGTCGCCGAGCAGGTAGTCGGGCGTGTCTCCGTACTCGCCGAAATGGGCCTGTGTCGCCATGAAGTCGACCATGTGGAAGCCACGGCCCGATTCGTCGGCGGGTATCTCGTAATCGCTGGCGCCGGGAACGAACCGGTAACCGTTCCCCGACACGGGATTGCGCACCGACCATGTCCGCGGTCCGCCGCCGGGGCCGCCGCCCGCGTTGCGCACATCGCTGAATTCGGCAGCGACATCGATGTTGTCGATGCTGACCACGTTGTTGCCCAGGCCGTCGATGTCGAATTCGAATCGCCAGTAGTTGTGGTGCCAATGGGTGACACCGTTGAACGTGCCGTTGCGGTTGCCGAAACCGAACGAAGGTTCCATGCGGCCATCGCGGTGGAAAACGAAACGCGACGAGTACATGTACCAGTCGGCCACGTATTGGGTGGTCAGGCGCACGCTGTCGCCCAGGTCCTCGATCATGACGCCGTTGGCGCAGCTGTACCCGGCTGGCGTCGGCAAGGCGAACGGACAGGTGCCATAGGAAGCGGTCGGATCCTGCGAACGATCGCAGGAGGTCGTCGCCGCGAGTTGTCCGGCCGGAATCGTGCCGAGCTGGTTCTGCACGCCGACAGCGGCCAGCACCGGCGTGCGCTCGTCCTTCCAGTCCCGATAGCAATTGCCGCCGAAGCCATCCTTGTACTCGGCAAACAGCATGGGTGCGTGCGCGCGGCGCATGACCAGCTGGCCGCGCCAGTAGACGTTGCGCAACTCCATGCCCGAACCGCGCGGGGCGACGCTCTGATTGGGCCCCAGCCAGCACATTTCCCAGGTCGGATTGACCGACGGCCAGCTCAGTTTCACCTCGGGCGCAACGCAGGTCGGTGATGCCGCTTGCGCGTGGGACATGCCCATGCCGACAAGCGGCAGCAGGAGAAAGACGGCAGAAATCGAAAAGCGCATGGCTCAGTCCCCCCTGCCCTTGTCGGTCGGCTTCTCGCCATTGGGCGGGGAAACCGGATAGACCACTTCGTCGCGCATCAGGTCGACCACCGAGTGCAGGATCGCGTTGTTGCCGCCATCGGTGGCCGCAATCGCGCGGATGCAGCGCGAACCGCGGTCGCACCAGGGATCTCCCGGTTCGCGCATGACGAAACCGCCGGCCCAGATCATCACGCCGGGCTTGTCGACGATGCCGCGCGTGCGCGGATCCATGCGCACGAGCGCCTCGACCCTGGCCTTCTCGGCCGCGGTGAGGCTGAGGTCGGAACCGGGCGGCTCGACCTTGTCGATCAGCTTGCCGGCCGGATCGAAGGTGCGCACGATGGTCACGCCACGCTCGTAATCCCAGCCGCGCGTGACGACGCAGCGCTCGTCGTCGCGGCGCTGGCGCTGGTCAGGGCAGAAGTCCGTGACCCGGCTCGACTCGACGTAACCGCGCATGCGTCCGGAATGATCGATGCCGGAAGCGGATGGAGCCGTGCCACGTGCGCAGCCGCCCAGCAACACGGCCACAACGCAGGCCAGCGCACCACCGCGGGCCATGGCGCGAATTGCTTTCGCGATGCGGGACAGGCGCTGGCTCATGTTGCTCATCTTCGCAGCCTGTCAGTTCGGCGTCGTGACCGTGGAGACATTTCCCGCGGGTTCCGGCGGCGACTTGCCGTAGGCGGGATTGCTCCAGAGCTGGTAGAGGTATTCGCCACGCGAGACCGATTGCGGGCCGACATTGAATGGCCGGCCCGGACCCGCCGCGCACAGCGTGTTCTCGGCCGGAATGGCCGGTGCATTGACCGCCTCGTCGCGCAGGAACTCGATGTAGTCCTTGCTCGACATCTGGAACCTGAGCGCGGCATCCACGCGGATCGGACGCGCAGTTCCTGCCGGCAGCGTGAAGCTGTAGTCGGTGACGTCGTAATTGACCAGGGTTCCCGAACCCGGCGAGGTTTCGGGGTAGCTGTAGCCGACCGGACGCAGTTCGTCGCCATTCGGGTCCGCCGCGTTGGCCGGCCGCAGGCCCAGCGGCGGGATGCGGTTGTCCTTGCGGATGCAGTCGTTGAGGACGAAATGGAACTGCAGCTTGCCGGCATCCTCGATCTTGCATTCGCCGGGCGAGCCAGGCGTCCAGATGCCTTGCAGGATCTCGTAGACCTTGGCCTGCGGATCAAGCGTCAGGTCGGCGGTCAGCGCGTCGTAGGCCGCACTCTCGGCGACGACGTCGTCGGTTGCGCTGACGGCCTTGACGTTGAGCCACATGCGGCGCCCTTCGGCATAGCCGGTCGGCAACTTGTGTCCGCTCAGGTTGGTCACCTTGACGCGGACGCTGATGGAGCCCGCGGCTCCGGCAGTCGGCGCAACATAGGAAAGAATCGATGTTTCCACCTGTGCGCTCGAAGCAAGCATGTCGCGCGCGCTGGCGATGGTGAGGTCGAAATCGGCCTCGCGGTCGAATCCGGTCACGTTGTTGGCGTACTCGACCTTGATGATGCCCGGCACCCAGGTGTTGGCGCCGGCAAACTCGTGCTTGGGCAGGTTGCCCGTGCGCGATCCATCCGGGTTCTGCTGGCAGGCCTTGGCCGTCGGATCTTCGCTGGAGCGCATGTGGCAGCTCTGGCACTGCTGGGCGCGCGCGAACGCGGGAACGCCGGACGGCCCCTCGCCCATGCCGTCGCGATAGATCGTGTCGGCGAACAGGCTGCTGTTCCACTCCGAATAGGTGCGTTCGAGCGGCATCGGCCGGGTCGTCGCCACGCCCCCTTCGAGCACCAGGGTCTTCAGCGGGCCCTGGTCGGTATCGGGCGTGGTCACGTCATGGCAGGTTCCGCACAGGCTGGAATCCGCGTGGTACTGCGACTGCACCCAGCCATGGGGTGGTTCGAGCAAGCCGTTGCTGTAGCTGTAGGGTCCGCGGCGGCAGGGTCCACCGTACTGGTCGCCGTTCGGATTGGTGCACATGGTCGCGTTGTCGATCCAGATGTTGGCGTTGCCGATCATGCCGGGCTCGCCGGCCGGGCCGGTCGGCATCATGCGGTGGCAGAAATGGCAGGTGACGCCGGCATAGTCATTGTTCTTGTAGTCCGAGTCGTCGTAATCGCCGGTCAGCTGGCAGCCGCTGGCGCCGCCCGGCCCGCTGCTGCCCCCGCCGATCGCCTTGACCACGCGCCCGTTCAGCCAGCCGGGCGGCGTATGACAGCGCAGGCAGTAGTCGCCGACACCCGGGAAATCCTTGTTGGCCACGTCCAGCGCCGCCCAGAACACGGGATCGCGGGTCGCATTGGCCATCATCGAGCCGCCCCAGGTGCTGTGCGGCATGTATTCCGGACTGGTGCCGCTGAATCCGCGGTGGCAGGACAGGCACGCGTTCGGCTCTTCCATCGCCCAGAGCAGGCCAGGCTGGGTGCCGTGCGGCGTGAAATCGAGGGCCAGGACCTGCAGCGGAACCAGCAGTGCAGCGGCCACGATGATCATTTGCGGCAGGAGGATTACCCGGTATCGCACCACAGAAAAAAAGGATCGCAAGACTTCCACCTCGAATTGAAAGGTCTCCGCGCGGTTGCGAAAGGCGCGTGAGGTTACCGACGCCGGCAAACCGGCATCGCCGCTGAAACAGGCAGCAGCTCCAGGCCGGCTTCAGCCTGCGAAGGTCGTTTCGTGCTTTCCCTGGGTCGACCCCGTGAGCCCATTCGAAACTACGTCGAATGGCAAAACCTCAAGCTTCTTACCATGATCTGCCACTCATATCACCTTGAAATGCCGGCAGATGTGTTCATTTTATGTAAGGCCGACACTCAGGCCGGCTCGCCCGCGTGGGGCGCAGGGCCCGCCAGCAGGCGCTCTGCGACGTCCAGGTAGAGTCCGGGCAACTGCTCGAGCTCGGACATTCTGACGCACTCGTCGATCTTGTGGATGCTTGCATTGACGGGTCCCAGCTCGACCACTTCCGCGCCGAGCGGCGCGATGAAGCGGCCGTCCGAGGTGCCGCCGGCCGTGCTGGCGACGGGATCGACCGCGCAGCGCGCGCGAACGGCGGCGCCGACCGCGTCGCGCAAGGCGCCTTTCCCGGTCAGGAACGGCTCGCCGGAAAGATCCCAGACGATTGAATAGTCGAGGCCATGGCGACGCAGGCAGGAGTCGACCCGCTCGCGCAATCCTTCGGCCTTGCTCGCCGTGCCGTAGCGGAAGTTGAACGATGCATCGAGATGCCCGGGAATGACGTTGTTCGCGCCCGTTCCCGCATGGATGTTCGAGACCTGGAACGAGGTAGGCGGAAATCCTTCGTTGCCCTCGTCCCAGCGCGTCGCCACCAGCTCGGCCAGGGCCGGCGCCAGGGCGTGGATCGGATTGAGCGCCTTGTCCGGATAGGCAACATGCCCCTGGATGCCGCGCACCTTGAGGTGCCCATGCAGGGTTCCGCGCCGGCCCACCCGGATCAGGTCGCCGAGTTTCTCCTGCGAGGAGGGCTCGCCGACGAGGCACCAGTCGACGCGCTGGCCGCGGCGACGGAATTCCTCCGCGACACGGCGCACGCCATCCACGGAGGGTCCCTCCTCGTCGCTGGTGAGGAGCAGGCCGATCGTGCCTGCGTGGCCGGGATGACGTTGCACGAAGGCTTCGAGTGCGAGTGTCATCGCGGCAACCCCCGATTTCATGTCCGCCGCGCCGCGCCCGTACAGGTGGCCATCGCGGATCGTGGGCTCGAATGGCGGGCTCGACCATTCCGCTTGCGGGCCGGTCGGCACGACGTCGGTATGGCCGAGAAACACCAGCACCGGTCCACCCCGACCGTGGCTTGCCCAGAGGTTCTCCACTTCGCCGTAACGCAGATGTTCGATGGCGAACCCGGCACGCGCGAGACGTTCGGCCAGCAAGTCCTGGCAGCCGGCATCCTCCGGCGTCACCGAAGCACGGCGGATCAGTTCACTGGTCAGGTCAAGTATGGTCGACATGGGCAAAGAGTCGGGATTCGGGATTCGGGATTCGGGATTCGGGATTCGGGATTCGGGATTCGGGATTCGGGAGTTCGGGATTCGGGATTCGGGATTCGGGATTCGGGATTCGGGATTCGGGATTCGGGATTCGGGATTCGGGATCCGGGATTCGGGATCCGGGATCTTGTAGGAGCCCCTTCAGGGGCGATTCTGTAGCTGTTTCGATTCTCGATTCTCCATTCCCCATTCCCCATTCCCCATTCCCCATTCCCGTGCAACAGCATCGCCCCTGAAGGGGCTCCTGCAATGGATTTTCTCAGGCGTTGGAAGCAAACAATCCGGCATAGAGCTTGTCGCTGAAGCCGAGATGGACCGATCCGTCGTCGAGGACCAGCACCGGGCGGCGCACGAGGGCCGGGTGTTCGCGAATCAGCAGCGTCCATTCGGCGGCCGAGCCGGGGGTCTTGCGCGTCGCCGGCAATGCGCGCCAGGTCGTTCCGCTGCGGTTGACCAGCGCGTCGAAGCCGCCCACGGCCTGCGCCCAGGCCCTCAGCGTAGCCGCTGCGACGGGCTCTTCGCGATAGTCGACGAAGCGGTATTCGACGCCACGCCGATCCAGCCAGTTGCGTGCCTTGCGGCAGGTGTCGCACTTCCCGAGGCCATGCACTTCGATGCCCATGCTCAGGCCCGCAACAGTTCGTTGATGCCGGTCTTGGCGCGGGTCTTCGCGTCGACGCGCTTGACGATGACCGCGGCATACAGGCTGTGGCTGCCGTCCGCCGCCGGCAGCGAACCGGCGACGACGACGCTGCCCGCCGGTACCCGCCCATAGCTGATTTCGCCGGACGAGCGATCGTAGATCTTGGTCGACTGGCCGAGGAACACGCCCATGCCGATCACGCTGCCGCGTTCGACGACGACGCCCTCCACCACTTCGGAGCGCGCACCGATGAAACAATCGTCCTCGATGATGGTCGGACCGGCCTGCAGCGGCTCGAGCACGCCGCCGATGCCGACGCCGCCGGACAGGTGCACGCGCGCGCCGATCTGTGCGCAGGAGCCGACCGTGGCCCAGGTATCGACCATGGTGCCCGCGCCGACGTAGGCGCCGATGTTCACGTAACTCGGCATCAGCACGGCATCGGCGGCGACGTGCGCGCCGCGGCGAACCAGCGCCCCGGGCACCACGCGCGCGCCGAGCGCGTTGAATTCCGCGGCGCCGGCATCGAGAAAGCGCAGCGGCACCTTGTCCCAGGCCTGCATGGGGCCGCCATCCATGACCCGGTTGGCATTCAGGCGGAAGTACAGCAGCACGGCTTTCTTCAGCCACTGGTGCACCTTCCACGCGCCATCGGCCTGCGCTTCGGCAACCCGCGCCCTGCCGCTTTCGAGCAGGTCGAGCGCGGATTCGACGGCCGGCCGGATGTCGCGCTCGATGTCGTCCGCGGACAGTTCAGCGCGGCGCTCCCAGGCCGCATCGATCGTGTTCTCAATGGTTGGCATGCATGACCCTTTGTTTTTCCGGTTGGCCCAGATCGAGCTGTTCGAGCAGGGCGGCGCGCAGGCGCTCCTGGCCGGCCGCGTCGAGCGGCTGGTCGTGCTCGTCGCTGATGCGGAAGAAATCCTCGACACGCTCGCCGAACGTGGCGATGCGCGCATCATGCACGCGCACCGACTGCGAACGGAAGGTCTGCGCCACCGATGCGAGCAGGCCGGGACGGTCCGTGCAGACCAGGCCCAGGCGCGTGCGTCCGGCATCGATGCTGAAGACCACGCGCGGCGCGATATTGAAATGGCGCAGGGTGCGCGGCAGCACGCGACGCACCGGCTGTTCGGACAGCGTGTCCTGGTCCAGCGCCTGCACCAGGGCCTCCTCGATGGCGGCGACCTGCTGCGCATCGAGCACCGGCTTGCCGGAAGCGTCGAGCACGAAGAACGTATCGAGCACCATGTCCGAGTGCGCCGAGATCACGCGCGCCTCGACCACGTTCAGATGCGCGCGATCGAGCACGGCCGTGATGGTGGCGAACAGGCCGTCGCGATCGGGCGAGTAGACGAAGACCTCGGTGGTGCCCCGCACGCCCAGCGGATTGAGGCGGACCAGGGCGCGCCCGCGGCCATCGTGCGTGGCAATCGCGGCGGTCTGCCAGGCGATCTGCTCGGGCCGATAGCGCAGGAAGCTTTCCTCGGGAAAATCCGCCCAGATCGCCGCGATGGTCCCGGCAGCGATGCCCTTGGGCTCGAGCATCATCTCGGCGCGCATGCGCGTCTCGGCGACGCGCTCCTCGGCCTTGGGCAGCTCGCCCGACTCCTCGCGCAGCACATAGCGGGTTTCCGCGTAGAGATCGGAAAGCAGGCGGTCGCGCCAGGTATTCCACAGCTTCGGGCTGGTGCCGTTGATGTCGGCGACGGTCAGCAGGTAGAGGTAGTCGAGTCGCTCCCAGTCATCGACCTGTGCCGCGAAACGATGCACGACCGCCGGATCGGTGATGTCCTGGCGCTGCGCGGTGACGCTCATGATCAGGTGCTGGCGCACCAGCCAGGCGACGCGATCGATCGCCGCCGGGCGCAAGCCCAGGCGCGTGCAGAATGCGCGCGCGTCTTCCTCGCCGAGCACCGAGTGGTCGCCGCCACGACCCTTGGCGATGTCGTGGAACAGCCCGGCCAGGAGCAGCAGCGCGGGCTGCGGGATGCGCTGGTACAGGGTATGCGCCAGCGGGAACTCGCGCGCCCCCTCGGCGGTGGCGAAGCGCGCGATGAAGCGCAGGACGCGCATCGTGTGCTCGTCGACCGTATAGACATGGAACAGGTCGTACTGCATGCGCCCGGTGACGCGGGCGAACCCCGGGATCAGTCGCGCCAGCACGCCGTGGCGCGCCATCGAGGCGAGCGCCTCGACCGCCGCGGCGCCCATATCGAACAGGTCGCGCAGGGCGGCGAATACTTCGGCACGATCGAAATCGAGGGCCGGATTGGCCAGCGCCAGGCGCACCTGGCGCAGGGCGTTCGCGCGCAGGCCGCGAATGCCAGTCTCGCTGGCCATCAATGAATAGAGCGCGATCAGGGCGCGAGGATCCTCGTGCAGGCGGTGCGATTCGTCGACATCGAGGCGATCGCCGATGCGCAGGAAGCCACCGCCCAGCTCGCGGACGGTGGTCGCCGGAGGCGCCAGCAGTTCGCTGCAGCGGGCCAGCAATTCCTCATTGGTGCCGGCGATGCGACGGGCGGCGCGGTAGTAGTCCTGCATGCACTGCTCGACGCCGAGGTTGTCGGCATGTTCGTCGCGATAGCCGAGGATGCGCGCCAGCTCGCGCTGGTAGTCGAACAGCAGGCGCTCCTCGGCGCGGCGTGCCAGCAGGTGCAGGGCAAAACGGATGCGGAACAGCGTGGTCTTGGCCGAGGCGAGCGCCTCCGCCTCCGCGGCATCGAGCAGGCCGGCATCGACCATCATCGAGGATTCCGCGGAGCCGGCGATGGCGCGTCCGAGCCAGCCGACCAGTTGCAGGTCGCGCAGACCACCCGGGCCTTCCTTGAGGTGCGGCTCGAGGTTGTAGGCGGTGTCTCCGAAGCGCAGGTGCCGGGCCGACTGCTCGGCCTGCTTGGCGGCGAGGAATGCCGCCGGGGTCCACAGGGATTCGTCGGGAAGCCTTGCCAGCAGGCTATCTGCCAGGGTCCTCGAGCCGGCCAGCAGGCGCGCGTCGAGCAGGTTGGTATAGACGCTGATGTCCTGCCCGGCCAGCTCGCGGCAGCAGGCCAGGTCGCGCACCGCCATGCCGGGCTTGATGCCGAGATCCCAGAGGCTGGCGCAGAACGCCTCGATGGCACGCGTCACGCGCGTCCCGGGCGACTCGACGGTGAGGATCAGCAGGTCGACGTCGGAAAACGGAAACAGCTCGCGCCGGCCGTAGCCGCCAACGGCGATCAGCGCCGCATCCGCGTTTTCGCCGAGCCAGGAGTGCCAGGCGTAGTCGAGTACGCGGTCGACGGCCGCGGAGCGCGCGGCCACGATTTCCTCGGCTTCGGCGTGCTCGCGAAACGCGCCGACCAGGTCCCGATCGTAGTCGACCAGGTACTGGCGCAAGGCCAGGCGGGCCGGGCCGACCACGCCGACACGGGGCGCCGGCCGTGCCAGGCGCGGCAGCACGGGCACGCGCACGGCGGGATCGGCGGCCCGGTTCATCGCTCGCCGCTCAGGCGACCTGCGGCCAGGGAGTCAGGATCTCGAATCCGTCATCGGTGACCGCGATGGTGTGTTCCCACTGCGCCGACAGGGAATGATCGCGGGTGACCACGGTCCAGCCGTCCGGCAGCAGGCGCGTATGCGGCTTGCCGGCATTGATCATGGGCTCGATCGTGAAGGTCATGCCCTTGCGCAGGGTGAGCCCGGTCCCGGCCGTTCCGTAGTGCAGGACCTGCGGATCCTCGTGGTAGACGCGGCCGATGCCGTGCCCGCAGTACTCGCGGACCACGGAAAAATTGCGCGCTTCGGCGAATTTCTGGATCGCCTCGCCGATGTCGCCGAGGGTCGTTCCCGGGCGCACGATCGAGATCGCGGCGAGCATGGCGTCGCGCGTGGTGTCGACCAGGCGCCGGGCCAGCACCGAGGGCTCGCCGACGAAGTACATGCGGCTGGTGTCGCCATGCCAGCCATCCTTGATCACGGTGACGTCGATATTGACGATGTCGCCGTCCTTGAGGACCTTGGCATGGGACGGGATTCCGTGGCAGATCACGTGGTTGACCGAGGTGCACAGGGTCTTCGGAAAGCCCTTGTAGCCGACGTTGGCGGGGATGGCGCCCTGCACGTTGACGATGTGGTCGTGGCAGAGCCGGTCGAGTTCCTCGGTGGTGACGCCGGGCTTCACGTGTGGCGCGATCATTTCGAGCACTTCGGCGGCCAGGCGGCCGGCGACGCGCATCTTTTCGATCTCTTCGGGGGTCTTGATCGTTACGGACATGGTTACTCTATGTGCTGGACGCTTGTGGCGGGCGCCGGGGACAGGCTACAATTCTACGGCTAAGCCGGCCCACTTGCCTAAGTGGTTGCCTGCAAAAGAAATATGGCCTCGCAGCTTCGTCCGCAAGGCCATTACTGGTGGATCAGGGTAAACACTTGCCCCGGTTACGCCAAATCCGCACACGTATCGTCACCGTTTTCGGGGTGCCTCTCCGGAGGTCGCAAACGGCGGATACGTGGAGGTCTCAACCCCGGGCATCACCGCACTACAAACGATTCCGTGCGGCTGCCCACGATTGGAGCAACACCATGCCACAGGTCACCATGCGCCAGATGCTCGAAGCGGGCGTCCACTTCGGCCATCAGACACGCTACTGGAATCCCCGCATGGCGCCGTACATCTTCGGCGCTCGCGGACGCATCCACATCATCAATCTCGAAAAGACCCTGCCGCTGTTCAACGACGCGATGAATTTCGTGTCCGGACTGGCGCAGAAGCGCGGCACCCTGCTGTTCGTCGGCACCAAGCGCTCGGCGCGCGACGCGATCAAGGAAGACGCGATCCGCTGTGGCCAGCCCTACGTGGCCGCACGCTGGCTCGGCGGCATGCTGACCAACTTCCGCACGGTCAAGCAGTCGATTTCCCGCCTCAAGGAAATCGAGGCGATGTCTACCGACGGTCGTTTCGAGAAGCTGGTCAAGCACGAAGTGCTGCAGCTCAGCCGCGAGCGCGACAAGCTCGAGCGTTCGCTCGGCGGCATCAAGGACATGGGCCGCCTGCCCGACGCGATCTTCGTCGTCGACATCGGCCACGAGAACATCGCCATCCTCGAAGCCAAGAAGCTCGGCATCCCGGTCGTCGCCGTGGTCGATACCAACTATGACCCGAGCCTGGTCGACTACGCGATCCCGGGCAACGACGACGCCATCCGCGCCGTCCAGCTCTACACCAGCGCCGTCGCCGATGCCGTGCTCGAAGGCAAGGCCGCCGCCCCGCACGTCGCCGTCAACAACGATGAATTCGTCGAGATGGACGCCGAAGGCAATCCGATCGCCAAGGACAACGACCGCCGCAAGCAGGCGCCGCGCGGCAAGCCGCCGGCCAAGCGTGGCGCGCCGTCGGCCGGACGCCGCAGCGGCCCGGCCAAGCCGCGCTCCGATGCCAAGCCGGCCGATGGCGAAGCCAAGCCAGCCAAGGCCGCTGAAGCCAAGGCGGCGGACGCCCCGGCAGCCGAGTAAGTCACACGCCTGCCATCCCGATCGGGGAAGGTAGCAACCAGGCCGCGCTGCTCCGCGCAACCCGCGGGGCAGACCGGCGCAAGGTGCCCGGTCCCGGCACCGTACCGGCCGCGAAGGCGATTGCATGTCGCCCCAGCACGGCGCCGGCCAGGTCCGGGAATGCAGGCATCCCGTTTTCCATTCGCGCGGCGTCCCCGTCGCGCCAAGTTGTGAGGTTTTACCGATGGATATCACTGCCCAGATGGTCAAGGAACTGCGCGAGCGTTCCGGCGCCGGCATGATGGAATGCAAGAAAGCGCTGACCCAGAACAACGGCGACATCGATGTCGCCATCGAATGGCTGCGCAAGCAGGGCCTGGCCAAGGCCGACAAGAAGGCCGACCGCGTTGCCGCCGAGGGCCGCATCGTGCTCGCCCAGGTCGGGCACAAGGCCGCCCTCGTCGAGGTCAACAGCGAAACCGACTTCGTTGCCAAGGACGAGAATTTCCTCGCCTTCGCCGACCAGGTCGCGACCGCCGCGCTCGACGTCAGCGATGTCGATGCGCTCAAGTCCGCCCCGTTCCCGGGCGGTGGCACGGTCGAGGAAGCGCGCGCCGCGGTGATCGCCAAGGTCGGCGAGAACGTGCAGATCCGCCGCATGGTGCACATCGACAGCAAGAACGAGATCGCCGGTTACCTGCACGGTGGACGCATCGGCGTGCTGGTCGAGCTCAAGGGCGGCACGCCGGACCTGGCGCGCGGCCTGGCCATGCACATCGCCGCGATGAACCCGCCGCACATCTCCGAGAAGGACGTGCCGGCCGAGTTCATTGCCAAGGAAAAGGAAATCGAGATGGCCAAGATGTCCGAGAAGGACAAGTCCAAGCCACCGGAAATCCTCGAGAAGATCATCAGCGGCAAGATCAACAAGATCGTCAACGACGTCACCCTGACCGGCCAGCCCTACGTGCTCGATACCAACGAGACCGTCGGCAACGTGCTCAAGAAGGCAGGTGCCGAAGTCGTCTCGTTCCATCGCCTCGTGGTCGGCGAAGGCATCGAGAAGGTGGTCGAGGACTACGCCGCCGAAGTGATGAAGCAGGCCGGGCTGGCCTGAATCTCCAGCTCCAGCCGCAAGACAGGAAAGCCGCGAAATATCGCGGCTTTTTTGTGCGCGACAGTTGGCAAGAATGCAAGGCGGCCGCAAACCGTGGTTCATGGGCGAAAGCTCGCAGGATCCGGGTGCCCTTGCACCGCTCGATTTCGCGGCCGCGGCTGAATGGGACACGCGAAAGACCGCAGCGGCCCGGGAACATCGGGGACCAGCAGCGCCGCGTCCGGCATGACCAGCACCTCAAGCGGCCGATCCCCGCTCCTGTCGCCCTGCATGAGGCCATTGACCTGCGGTTTGTCGCCGGGCATGTCGCTCCCGTTGTGCGCGAACCGGAGCTTCCGGCCTGTGGGCACCGCCCGCCAATGGCCGCCTTGTTCCCCACCAGGGCCAGTCGATCGGGATTTGATGTTGATCAAGGCCTGATGCTGCGTTTGCGGCGAGCATGGGGCAGGATCGTCAATCGCCGATGCAGAAAATGGATGTCTACATGTCCTTGACTTGCTCCGTTCCGATCGATCGCCCACCGGTTTCAGGGATGTTGCGGCCATGAGCGACGCGCAGGGCCCAGTCGATGGCATGCTGCGGTCCGCCGGGCACGATGCGACAAGGCCATGGCTGGCCTTCTATGGCGAGGTTCCGGCGAGCCTCGACTATCCTCCGATCACCCTCCATGCAGCAGTCGCCGCCAGCGCCGCGCGCGTGCCGGCGGCCATCGCCTGGGATTTCTTTGGCACGCGTTCCAGCTACGCGGAACTGCTCGCCGCCATCGACGCCTGCGCCAATGCCCTGGCGGCGCTGGGCCTGCGTGCGGACGATCGCCTGCTGATCGCCATGCCGACCGCACCGCAGGCGGTGATCGCGTTCTATGCGGCCAACCGGCTGGGCGCCGTGCCGGCGCTGATCCATCCGCTCTCGACCAGCAGCGAGATCGAACACTATCTCAACGTCTGCGCGGCCGAAATCGTGCTCACCCTGGATGCGTTCTACCCGCGTTTTGCCGCCGCTCTACCGCGCCGTCCACTGCGCCATATCGTGCTGGCGCGGATTGGCGACTACCTGCCGCTAGCCAAGCGCTTTGGCTTCTGGCTCGGCAGGGGCCGCAAGATCGACAGGGTTCCCGTTGATTCCCGCGTGCGCTGGTGGCGCGATCTGCTGCGTGCGCCGCACCCGGCAAGCGCAGTCGCCTCGCGCAGCACGCACGATCCGGCGGCAATACTCTTCTCCGGCGGCACGACCAACCTGCCCAAGGGCATCGTGCTGTCGAACTACAACTTCATCGCCCAGGGCCAGCAGGCTCTGACCTGGGGCCGCATCAGCGGTGCCGATTCGATCCTCGCCATCTTGCCGATCTTCCACGGCTTTGGCCTGGGTGTGTGCATCAACGCCACCCTGATGGCCGGCGCCAAGTCCATCCTCGTGCCCAGCTTCGATGCCGCCAGCGTGGCCCGGCTGATCCAGCGCAAGCGCCCGAGCATGCTGGTCGGCGTGCCGACCCTGTTTGATGCGCTGACGCGCGAACCGCGCTTCGCTCGCGCTGACCTGAGCCCCTTGCGCGCCGCCTTCTCCGGTGCCGATACCTTGCCGCGTGCGGTCAAGGAACGCTTCGAGGCACTGGTGCGGGCGCGCGGCGGCAAGGTGCGCCTGCTCGAAGGCTATGGCCTGACCGAAGCGGTGACTGCCATCATGGCCATGCCGATGGACCACTACCGCGAAAATTCAATCGGCCTGCCCTTTCCGGACATGCGCGCGAAAATCTGCGCGCCGGACAGCGAACAGGAAATGGCGGTCGGCGAGGAAGGTGAAATCTGCCTGGCCGGCCCGGCCCTGATGCTCGGCTATCTGGATGATCCAGCGGCAACTTCGGCGGCGCTGCGCACGCACGCGGATGGCCGCGTCTGGCTGCATACCGGCGACCTCGGCCATCGCGATGCGGACGGATTCTTCTATTTCAGCGTGCGCCTCAAACGCATGATCAAGTCATCCGGTTTCAACGTGTATCCGGCCCAGGTCGAGGCCGTGCTCTGCCAGCATGCGGACGTCGCCCAGGCCTGCGTGGTTGGTGTTCCCGATCCGCGCCAGGTCGAGCGGGTGATCGCCTTCGTCGTGCTCCGTCCCGGCCTGTCCGCCGATGCCGGCCGCGCCGGGGCGCTGATCGCCTTCTGTCGCGAACGCCTGATCAAGTGGTCGTGTCCGCGTCAGATCGAGTTCCGCGACGAGCTGCCGCTCACCCGCGTCGGCAAGGTCGACTATCGCCAGTTGCAGCAGGATTATCAGAGCAAAGGATCACCGGCCCATGACTGAGAGCAAATCAATGACCGGCGGCGAGCGGGTCGCCGAGGTCCTGCAGGCGCATGGCGTCAGCTGCATCCACACCCTCTGCGGTGGCCACGTCGCGCCCATCCTGACTGCAGCCAAGGCTCGCGGCATACGCATCGTCGATGTCCGCCACGAAGCGAATGCGGTGTTCGCGGCCGATGCCACGGCACGTCTCGGTGCCCAGCCGGGGGTTGCCGTGGTCACCGCCGGACCCGGCGTCAGCAACACCCTGACCGCGCTGAAGAACGCCCAACTGGCACAATCGCCGCTGATCCTGATTGGTGGTGCCGCGCCTACCGCACTGCAGGGACGTGGCGCCTTGCAGGACATCAACCAGCGCGAACTGGTCGCGCCGCACGTCAAGGCCTGCCTGCAGGTTCGCCAGGTGGCCAACCTGACCTCCACGTTCAGCGAAGCCTTTGCCCTGGCCCGCAGCGGAGTGCCCGGACCGGTCTTCGTCGAGTGTCCGGTCGACCTGCTTTACGACGAAGCCAGCATCCGCAGCTGGTATGCCGAGGCCAGCGCACGCGGAAACTCGCTGGCCGATCGCCTGCAGCGCGGCTATCTGCGCTGGCACGCATCGCGCCTGTTCGCGCGCAGCCATGAACCGGCATTGCCCGAAGTACATCCGCTGCACGTGCCGCAAGCCAGGGATGGCGACATCCGGCGTGCCGCGGCGATGCTGGCCGCTGCCGAGCGGCCCTTGCTGCTGGTCGGCAGCCAGGTCCTGGCCGTGCCCGGCGACGCTGACAAGATCGCTGCCGCCATCGGCGCGCTCGGCGTGCCGGTCTATCTTTCCGGCATGGCCCGAGGCCTGCTCGGACGCGATCATCCCCTGCAGCATTTCCATCAGCGCCGGCAGGCCTTGCGTGAGTCGGACTGCGTGGTGCTGGCCGGCGTCCCCTGCGATTTCCGCCTCGACTACGGCCGCCACATCCGCCGCCAGGCCCGCCTGATCGCCGCCAACCGAAGCCGCCGCGAAGCGCGCCTGAACCGGCGTCCGGACATCGCTGCGATCGGCGATGCCGGGTTGTTCCTGCGGGAACTGGCGACACGCATCGGCACGCCTTCGCCACGCCCTGCCTGGCACGAGCAGTTGCGCCAGCGCGATGCCGAGCGCGAAACCGTCATCGCCAGCGAAGCTTCGATCGCCGGACCCCATGTCAATCCGCTGGCCCTGTTCAAGGAGATCGAACGCATCGCCGGCGAACAGGCCGTGTTTGTCGCCGACGGCGGGGATTTCGTCGCCACGGCCGCCTATTCATTGCGTCCGCGCACGCCCCTGAGCTGGCTCGATCCCGGCGTGTTCGGCACCCTCGGCGTCGGCAGCGGCTTTGCCATCGGCGCCGCCGTCAGCCGCCCGGACAGCGAGATCTGGATGATCTGGGGCGACGGCGCCTGCGGCTTCAGCCTGATGGAATTCGACACCTTTGCCCGCCACGGCATCGCCGTGATCGCGATCGTCGGCAACGACGCCGGCTGGACCCAGATCGCCCGCGATCAGGTCAAGCTGCTCGGCGATGATGTCGGCACCGTGCTCGCACGCAGCGACTACGATCGCGTGGCCAGCGGCGCTCGGAGCCGAAGGGCTGCAGATACGCAGCATGGAGGAAATGCCGGCCACCCTCGCCCGCGCCCGGGCCATCGCGCGCAGCGGTCGCCCGGTGCTGGTCAATGTCTGGCTCGATCCGAGCAGGTTCCGCGAAGGGTCGCTGTCGATGTAAGGCGGCCATGCCACTGACGGCATGGTCGAGGAAGCGCGCGCCGCGGTCTTCGCGACTTTCTTGTTGCCGGGCGATGGGCACTTGCGTTCGAATCGGTGCATTCATTTGTGAATGTCCCCCGCCGACTCTGCCGCCGCGCGTTGCGCCCGACCCCTGATCCGTTGACGCCTGGAAGCTGGTTCCACTTCAGGATCGCCCGATGCGATCAGGAAACCAGCCTGGCGATGCTAGTATCGAAACGAATCAAACAGGGGAATTTGCGATGCGTGCATCGTGGCTTGCATTGTGTCTTTTGTCTTGCTCGTGGGCTGGCCTTGCACAAGCCCAGCCGGGCCAAACAGCCGTCGCCGAAGATGCACATGCTGCCGAGCTTGATGCCTATATCGGCAAGGCCATGGTCGACTGGAACCTTCCGGGATTGTCCATAGCGATCGTCCACGATGGCCGGCCGGTTTACCTCAAGGGATTCGGCGTGCGCGAATTGGGGAAGCCCGATCGCGTCGATGAGCACACGCGCTTCGGCATGATGTCCACGACCAAGGCCATGGTCGCCCTCGCCGTGGCGATGCTGGTCGACGAAGGCAAGCTGGCCTGGGACGAACCCGTGCAGAAGGTACTGCCCTGGTTCGAGATGCCCGATGCCGCCTTCAGCCGCAAGCTCACCGTGCGCGATACCCTGCGCCACAACGCGGGCCTCGGCCCGGATGCCGACCTGCTCTGGGTGCGCGGCGACCTGGATTCGCGCCAGATCCTCGAGCGCGTGCGCGAACTGACCCCGGCCTATGCGCCGTATTCGGGTTTCAGCTACGCCAACGTGATGTACCAGGTGGCTGGCGAACTGGTTGCCGCGGCATCCGGAATCCCGTGGGACCGTTTCGTTGAAACCCGGATCATGCAGCCGCTTGGAATGAACGAGTCCAGCGCCAGCCATGCCGGCATGCTCGCCCAGCACGCCGACAACGTGTCGGTGCCGTATTTCGAGATCGACGGCAAGCTCCGGCGCGTCAGCGACGGCAGCGTCGACGGGGTCCCGGCGGCTGGCGCCGCGTGGTCGAGCGCGAGCGACATGGCGCGATGGCTGGCATTCCTGCTGGCCGACGGCCAGGTCGACGGCAAGCGCCTGGTCAGCGAGAAGAATTTCCGCGAACTGTTCGCGCCGCAGGTGCTGGTGCCGGCGGAGGAGTTCTATCCGACCGCGAAACTGACCCGGCCGCACTGGATCAGCTACGGCCTCGGCTGGTTCCAGCAGGACTACCGCGGACGTTTCGTGGCCATGCACACCGGCAGCATCGATGGCCGCACTTCGATCATCGGCCTGATGCCGGAGGCAAACCTCGGCGTCTACGTTTTCGGCAACGCCGACCACGTCGAGCTGCGCCACGCGCTGCTCTGGAAGGTGATGGACCTTTACACGGGCGCCCCGCAGCGGGACTGGAGCGCGGAGCTGCTCGGCCTCTATGGCGAGCTCAAGGCCGAAGGCAAGAAAAAGAAAGCCGAGCGCGATGCCAAACGGGTCACGGGCACGCGTCCCTCGCATCCCCTCGCGGCCTATGCGGGCACGTACTCGCATCCCGCCTTCGGCGACATCGAAGTCACCCTGGAAAAACGCATCCTGACCCTGCGCGTGGGGCCGCTGCCGGAAAATTCCGGACCGCTGAAGCACTGGCACTACGACAGCTTCCGCTGGCACGCCGGGGACGGGCGCCAGGGCGAGCCGGACGCGCAGTTCGGGCAGTCCTCGGATGGCAGCATCGATTCACTGTTGCTCGGCGAAGGCAATCCGGTGCGTTTCGATCGCAAGGTGCTGCCGAAAGCCGCCGACTGAATCCATCCGCGAAGTTTCGTGTGCGGGTTGCGCCAAGTCGCGGGCAGCAAGATCGTACCTGCGGAAAAGGCGATGCCGCGCGGCTGCGCCGGTGCCGGATGACCCGCCTGCCATGGCCGGCAATCCGACTGGCGCGATGTCGCAGCGCGTGGCAGAAGCGCCGGACTCCCTTACAATGAGTCCGTTTTGCCATCCCGGAGCGCCTCATGTCAGCGATCAAGCACCGCCGCATCCTTCTGAAGCTCTCCGGCGAGGCCCTGATGGGCGAGGCCGACTACGGCATCGACCCGAAGGTCATCGGCCGCCTTGCCCGCGAGATCATCGAGGTGCGCAATGCCGGCGTGCAGGTCGGCGTGGTCATCGGCGGCGGCAACATCTTCCGCGGCGCCGGGCTGGCCGCTTCGGGCATGGACCGGGTCACCGGCGATCACATGGGCATGCTGGCGACGGTCATGAACGCGCTGGCCATGCAGGACGCGATCGAGCGCGCCGGCGGCACCGCCAGGACGATGAGCGCGATCAAGATCAACGAGGTCTGCGAGGACTTCATCCGCCGCCGCGCAATCCGCCATCTCGAAAAGGATCGCGTCGTCCTGTTCGCGGCAGGGACCGGCAACCCGTTCTTCACCACCGATTCCGCCGCCGCGCTGCGCGCGATCGAGATCGGCGCCGATCTCCTGCTCAAGGCCACCAAGGTCGACGGCGTCTACTCGGCCGATCCTTCCAAGGACCCCAACGCGACGCGCTACGAAACGCTGAGCTACGACGACGTCATCCAGCGCAACCTGCAGGTCATGGACACCAGCGCGATCGCGCTCTGTCGCGACCACGACATCCCGATGCGCATCTACAACATGTCGCACGAGGGCGACCTCATGCGCATCATGCGCGGCGAGCAGATCGGCACCCTGGTCAGCGGCAGGAGCTGAGCGCCAGGCCGATCCGCCGCCGGACCCGCTGCTGGGGCAGGCGCCCGTCGGCACCTGCCCGGATACCCTTCCCGGCACGCGGTTTGCGCATGGACGCCCTTTCGCGCAGCGCCGGGTGGACTTGCGTCCGCTTCAGTTGGCGAACGCCGTGGCCTGCGCAAACCCGTTGGCATCGATCTGGCGCAGGAAGTCCGCATAGCGCGCGCGGACGCTGGCGTCGTTCGTGCGGTATTCGGCCAGCGCCGATGCGGCGCCGAACAGCAGGGCGATTTCGCGCTTGCTGAAGGCCTGCCGGACCCGGGCATGGAGTTCTTCGCATTCCTTCGCATAGGCCGGCGGCCTGCATTCGGCGCGCAGCAGGTTGGCATCGTGCTTGACCGTGATTCCCGGCAAGGTGCCGCCGCGCGCGGGCGGTGCGGCAGACGCCGCGAAAGCCATCGTCGAGAGTGAAAGACCCAGCGTCAGAGTGAACAGCAACCGTTTCATGATGAGTTCCTCGATGGTGTCGCGAGGGAGCCCGCCTTGGCCGGCTCGCGATGCGTGGGGAGTGCCCGATCCGATCGGAGCGCGGAGGCCGTTGCCTCCATCAGGAAGGACTCATCGGGGCGGGGCAGCGTTGCCATGACTGATGACCTATCCGCTGGCCGGCGGCACCGCAGGCAGCGCCACCTGGTGCGGTTCGTCGCGCTGACGGAAAGGGCGGGCAGGGAGCCGGGAATCGCCCCTGCGGTTTCCGCGGCGGGCTGCCGAGCCGGCCTGTTCTGGGCATCCCGCGCCCGCTGCTATACTTCGCGGCCGACAGCAACGCACCACGGGTGAACGCACCATGCTCGAAGAAATCAAGAAAGACGCGCAGACTCGCATGTCCAAGAGCGTCGAATCACTGCGTCACGACCTCACCCATCTGCGTACCGGACGCGCCAGCGTCGCCCTGGTCGACCAGTTGCAGGTTCCCTACTACGGCGCCGACGTGCCCCTGCCGCAGGTCGCCAACATCGCCGTGGCCGACGCGCGCTCGCTGACCATCACGCCGTTCGAGAAGACCATGGTGGCCGTCGTCGAAAAGGCCATCCTTGGTTCCAACCTCGGCCTGACCCCGACCACGGTCGGCCAGGTCATCCGCATCAACCTGCCGGCGCTGACCGAACAGCGGCGCAAGGAGTTGTCCAAGCAGGTGGCCGGCGAGGGCGAGAACGCCAAGGTCGCGATCCGCAACATCCGCCGCGACGCGATCCACCACGTCAAGGAGCTGCTCAAGGACAAGAAGATCAGCGAGGACGAGGAACACCGCGGCGAAGACGACATCCAGAAGCTGACCGACCGCTTCGTCAAGGAAGTCGATGGCGTGGTCAAGAACAAGGAAGACGAATTGATGGCGATCTGAGCCGTCGATCCGTCGCCGCCCCTCGATGAACGCCAATTCCGCGAACGCTCCCTTGCCGGGCGCGCCGCGCCATCTCGCCATCGTCATGGACGGCAATGGCCGCTGGGCCGAGCGCAGGCGGCGGCCGCGCAGCTTCGGCCATCGCGAGGGCCAGAAGGCGCTGCGGGCGACCGTCGAGTACTGCCTGCGCCGCGGCATCGGCGCGCTGACCCTGTTCGCCTTCTCCAGCGAAAACTGGAAACGGCCCGAAGAGGAGGTCGGCGCGCTGATGCAGCTGTTCCTCAAGGCGCTCGATCGCGAGGTTGACGAGCTGCACGGCCATGGCGTGCGCATCGAGTTCATCGGCGACCTCTCGGCGTTCTCGGAGGAATTGCGCGTGCGCATGCACAGGGCCATGGACAAGACACGCGCAAACCGCGCCCTGCATGCCAACGTCGCCGTCAACTATGGCGGGCGCTGGGACATCGCGCATGCGGCCAGCCAGGCGGCGGCCGCGATGCTGCGCGGCGAACTGCCGCCAGGTGGCATCGACGAGAACACGCTGGCCCCCTACTTCGCCCTGGCCGAACAACCCCCGGTAGACCTGTTCATCCGCACCGGCGGGGAAATGCGCATCAGCAACTTCCTGCTCTGGCAGCTTGCCTATGCGGAACTCGTATTCATCGATACGCTATGGCCCGATGTCGATGCCTCGGTGCTGGATCGTGCAGTCGAGGAATTCCAGCGCCGTGAGCGCCGTTACGGGCTGACCTCGGCGCAGGTCGCCGCGGGGCCGAACCAGGGAGTCGCATGAAGCAGCGCATAGTGACCGGCCTGATCCTCGCCGCGATCGCGATCACATTCATCCTGCTGTCGTCGGACCCCCTGTTTGCCGGCCTGCTCGGCGTGGTCTGGCTACTGGCGAGCTGGGAGTGGACGCGCCTGATCGGCATGCCCTCGCAGGCCGCGCGCCTGGTCGCGGTGCTCGTCAACGCCCTGCTCATGGCCGGGCTGTGGTCCGTGCGCGGCGAATGGCCGTGGTGGGCGGCGATCGCCGCCGGAATGCTCTGGTGGTTGCTGAGCCTGGCCTGGATGCGTCATTTCTCCTTTGCCGCCTCGCCGACCACCGGCAACCGCCTGTTCAAGCTGTGCGCCGGCAGCCTGGTCCTGCTGCCATCCTGGGTTGCCCTCGTCGAAATGCACAACAATCCGGAGCTGGGGGCGGTCTGGACCCTGTTCGCCCTGGTCCTGGTCTGGGCCGCCGATTCGTTCGCCTATTTCACCGGCAGCCGCTTCGGCCGCAACAAGCTGGCGCCGCGGATCAGCCCGGGCAAGACCCTCGAGGGCGTCTGGGGGGCCCTGGCTGGCAGCGGCATCATCGCCTTCGCCGGCGGCTGGTGGCTGGGCGAGCGCGGCTGGCCGCTGCTGCTGCTGGTCGGCCTCGGCCTGCTCTGCGTGGTCTTTTCAGTGATCGGCGACCTGTTCGAAAGCCTGATGAAGCGCCAGGCCAACGTGAAGGATTCCGGCAACCTGTTCCCGGGCCATGGCGGCCTGCTCGACCGCCTTGACGGCGTGTTCGCGGCGATGCCCGTGTTCGTGGCCGGCAAGACCGTGATCGACCTGCTGTTCCCGACATGATGCCGATCGCGCTGCTCGGTGCGACCGGCTCGATCGGCGCCAGCACCCTTGATGTCGTCGCCCGGCACCCGGATCGCTTCCGCATCACGGCGCTTTCGGCGCATCGCGATGTCGAGGCGCTGGCCGCGCTGTGCCGGCGCTTCCGTCCCGAACTGGCGATCATCGCCGACCCTGACTACGCCAGCGAGCTTGGCCAGCGGCTCAAGGCCGATGGCGTCGATTCGCGGGTACTGGCCGGCCCGGCGGCCCTGGTCGAAGCCGCCCAGGGCCGCCATGCCGATTGCGTGGTGGCCGCCATCGTCGGCGCGGCCGGGCTCGAATCCACGCTGGCCGCGGCGCGTGCCGGCAAGCGGCTGCTGCTCGCCAACAAGGAATCGGTGGTCATGGCCGGCACCCTGCTGCAGGCTGCCCTGGCGGAGGGCGGCGGCGAACTGCTGCCGCTGGATTCCGAGCACAACGCGGTCTTCCAGTGCCTGCCCGGCGGCCGTCCCGACCTCGCCCGCGCCGGCGTGCGCCGCATCATCCTGACCGCGTCCGGCGGGCCGTTTCGCGGCCGCACGCGTGCGCAACTGGCCAACGTCACGCCGGACATGGCCTGCGCCCATCCGAACTGGAGCATGGGCCGCAAGATCTCGGTCGATTCCGCGACCCTCATGAACAAGGGCCTCGAGGTCATCGAGGCGCACCTGCTGTTCGGCGCTGCGGCCGGGGACATCGATGTCGTCGTGCACCCGCAAAGCATCATTCATTCGATGGTCGAGTACCGCGACGGTTCGGTGCTGGCCCAGTTGGGCAATCCGGACATGCGCACGGCGATCGCCCACGCCCTGGCCTGGCCGGACCGCATCGATGCCGGCGTGACGCCGCTGGACCTGATCCGGATTGGCCGGCTCGACTTCGAGGCCGCCGATCGCACGACCTTCCGCTGCCTCGACCTCGCCTACCAGGCCATGGCGGCCGGCGGCGTGGCGCCGACCACGCTGAATGCGGCCAACGAGGAGGCGGTCGCCGCATTCCTTGCGGGGCGCCTGCCCTTCCTCGCCATCGACGAGGTCATCGAGGCCTGCCTGGCCCGGCTTCCCGACAGTGGGGCGAAGGATCTGCCTGGCCTGATTGACAGTGATTTAACCGCGCGTCGCGACGCACAACGTATCATTGCCGGCCTGGCGGCCTGATTCGGATCGCCGGAATGCGGCGCCAGCCTGGAGCGGGCGCCGGTTTCACTCGCAGCTGCACCATAGAGATGTCTTGATGAACGAGTTTTTTGGTTCCGTATGGTGGCTGATCGTCACCCTCGGCCTGCTGGTCACCTTCCATGAATTCGGGCACTTCATCGTGGCCCGGCTTTGCGGGGTCAAGGTGCTGCGCTTTTCGGTCGGCTTCGGCAAGCCGCTGTGGATGCGCCGCGACCGCCGCGGCACCGAATTCGCCATCGCCGCGATTCCCCTCGGTGGCTACGTCAAGATGCTTGACGAGCGTGAAGCCGAGGTGGCGCCGGAAGAACTCGACCAGGCGCACAACCGCAAGCCGGTCGGCCAGCGCATGGCGATCGCCGCCGCCGGCCCGGCCTTCAACCTGATTTTCACGGTCTTCGCGTTCTGGCTGATGTTCGTGGTCGGCAAGCCCGATTTCCTGCCGATCGTCGATGCGCCCACCGGCGTCGCCGCCGAAGCGGGCATGAGCGCGGGCGATCGCATCACGGCAATCGACGGCTCCGCCGTGGATTCCTGGAGCAAGGCCCTGCAGAAGCTCGGCGAGGATGCGGTCGGGCGCTTCGATTCGCGGGTCGATGTGACCACGGCCAGCGGCGCCAGCGCGACGCGCACGCTGGCCTTCAGCGGGCTTCCCGCCGATGTCGGCGAAGACCAGCTGTTCGAGAAGATCGGCTTGCGCCTGCAGCCGCGCGAGCGCGAACCGGTCATCGGCGTGGTCGCCGACGGCAAACCCGCCGCGGCCGCCGGCCTGCGCGTCGGCGACCGCGTCCTGCGCATCAACGGACGCGACATCGCGAATTTCTCCGATATCGAACGGATCGTGCCGGAGGAGGCCGCCAGGGATCCCGAGCTCGCCCTTGTGGTCAAGCGCGGCGACGAGCAGCTCGACCTGCGCATGACCGCCACCCAGGTCGAGTCGGCCGACGGCCAATCGCGCTACATCATCGGCATCGGCAGCCGCGTGGCGCACGATGCGGTCCAGCAATACGGCCCGTTTGCAGCCATTCCGCGCGCGTTCGCGGAGACCTGGGACGTCACCAAGAGCTCGCTGGGCATGCTCAAGATGCTCGTGGTCGGCCGCGCCAGCCTGGAAAACCTCTCCGGCCCCATCACGATCGCCCGTTTTGCCAATGGTTCCGCGCAGATGGGCCTGGCCTGGTTCCTCAATTTCCTCGCCATCATTTCGCTGTCGCTGGCGATTATCAACCTCCTGCCGATACCGATCTTGGACGGCGGCCACCTGCTGTATTACCTTATCGAACTGATAAAAGGCAGTCCGGTGAGTGAACGCACCCAGATTTTCGGCCAATATGCCGGCCTGATGATGTTGGTGGCCCTGATGGGGCTGGCGTTCTACAACGATATTCTTCGGCTCATACCCTGAGCCGGTTCTGCCCGATAACAACGGAAGCGGTGCGCCCTCGCCGCAAGCCGACCCTGTCTCAATGGAAGTGACGATGAAACGTATCGCCGCCCTGCTGTTGCTAGCCTGGCTAAGCACCCAGAATGCATTCGCCTTCGACACGTTCACCGTGTCGGACATCCGCATCGATGGCCTGTCGCGAATCGCGCCCGGCACGGTGTTTACCTACCTGCCGGTCGAAAAGGGCGACGTGCTGACCCCGGACCGCGCCGAGCAGGCGATCCGGGCCCTGTACAAGACCGGCTTCTTCAACGACGTCAACCTGGCCCGGCAAGGCGACATCCTCGTCGTCACCATCGTCGAACGCCCGTCGATTTCCAAGATTGCCATCCGCGGCAACAAGGACCTCAAGGACGAAGACCTGCGCAACGGCCTCAAGGGCATCGGCCTGTCCGAAGGCGAGACCTTCAACCGGCTCAAGCTCGACTCCGTGCAGCAGGAGCTGACCCGCCAGTACTACAACCGCGGCAAGTACAACGTCTCGGTCAAGACGGCGGTCGTCAACCTCGACCGCAACCGCGTCGAGGTGGCGATCAACATCACCGAGGGCAAGCCGGCCAAGATCAAGCACCTGAACATCGTCGGCAACGAGACGTTCAAGCAGAAGAAGATCGTCGAGGATTTCCAGTCGGACACGACCAACTGGACCTCCTGGTACTCGAAGGACGACCAGTACTCGCGCGAAAAGATGTCGGGCGACCTCGAGCGCCTGTCGTCGTTCTACCTGGATCGCGGCTACGTCGATTTCACGGTCGATTCGACCCAGGTCGCGATGAGCCCGGACAAGCGCAAGATGTATGTCGTCGCCAACATCAAGGAAGGCGAGGTCTACACGGTCAAGGACATCAAGCTGACCGGCGACCTGATCCTCAAGGATGAAGACCTGCGCAAGCTGCTGTCGATCAAGACCGGCGAGATCTTCTCGCGGCGCCAGGTCGAGCAGTCCGCCGATGCCATGACCTCGGCCCTGGCCAACATCGGCTATGCCTTCGCCGAGGTCAATCCGATTCCCGAGATCGACCGCGAGAAGCGCGAGGTCGGACTCAATTTCCAGGTCGTGCCGGGCAAGCGCGTCTATGTCCGCCGCATCACCTTCAAGGGCAACCTGCATACCGAAGACCAGGTCCTGCGCCGCGAGATGCGCCAGCTCGAGGGCGCCTGGTATTCGCAGGCGGCGATCGACCGCTCCAAGATCCGCCTGCAACGCCTCGGCTATTTCAAGACCGTGACCATCGACACGCCGCGCGTGCCGGGCCAGGAAGACCAGGTCGACGTCGCCGTGGCGATCGAGGAACAGCCCTCCGGAAGCTTCACCTTCGGCGTCGGCTACTCGCAGGTGCAGGGACTGATCACAAGCATCGCCCTGCAGCAGAACAACTTCTTCGGCACCGGCGACCGCGTCGGCCTGACCCTGCAGCGCAGCTCGTACCTGAAGACCTACAGCATCTCGTATTTCGAGCCGTACCTGACCGATGACGGCATCGGCCTCGGCTACGACCTCAGCCATCGCGAGCTCGATTCCGGCCAGGCCAACATCGCCAACTACCTGACCAATTCGGACAACTTCAGCACCTACATCGGCCTGCCGTTGACCGAGAGCGATACGCTGAACACGCGCATCGGCCTGAGCAAGACGACCATCCGCACGTTCCCGGGCACGACGCCGCAGCAGTTCATCGACTACCTGACGGCGCTCAACCACAAGACCTTCCATACCGGCAGCTTCGAGCTTTCCTGGGCGCACGACACGCGCAACAAGTTCTACAACCCGACGCGCGGCTCGTTGCAGACGGTCTCGTTCGAGACCACGCTGCCCGGTTCGACCGTCGAGTACTACAAGTTCAAGTACCTGTTTTCCCAATACCTGCCGATCACCAACAAGCTGACCTTCTACGGAAGCGCATCGATCGGCTACGGCGGCAGCTACAAGGGCGTCTACCGCACCGGCGTCGACAACAGCCAGGATCCACCGGTCGTCACAGAATACGGCGCGCGCGGCCTGCCGTTCTTCGAGAACTTCTTCGCTGGCGGCAGTTCGGACGTGCGCGGCTTCCGCGACAACACGCTCGGCCCGGTCGATTTCACCGGCGGATTCCGCCAGCCGCTCGGTGGCGCGTTCAAGACGGTCGCCACCGCCGAAGTCATCTTCCCAACGCCGTTCGTGAAGGAAAACGACAACACCACGCGCCTTTCCTGGTTCGTCGACGTCGGCAACGTGTTCAAGGACTACAACGCCTGGGACGCCAAGGAATTGCGTGCATCGACCGGCCTTTCCTTCCAGTGGCGCGCGCCGGTCGGCCCGATCATCATCAGTTTCTCCAAACCACTGCGCAAGAAGGCAGGCGACGACACGGAAATCATCCAGTTCACCTTTGGTCCGCAGTTCTAGGCCCGGGCCGGGGACCCGGGATTGCGCGTCGGAAGTTCGGGGAGAACTTGCTTGACTAGTGCACGGCATTACCTTATCCGGTACCTTGCGGCGCAACCGGATCGGAGAGGACAGGACGGCGGGCACAGGGCACGGAAATCGGCCGCCGGATCGGAAACCATGGCGACCCGGTCGCTGCCCGGTCCGATCGGCTCCCGGATTGCGAGCCGCTGGATGGGTCGGATACGGTGAAACAGTCCATTCGCGCAACCAGCCACACGATGCCACGCGCGATGCTCCTCGCGCTGGTGCTCGTTCTGGTTTCGCCATTGGCAGCGCAATCGCCGGCGATGCGCATCGGCTATGTCGACATGAAGCGCCTGCTCGACAACGCCCCGCAGGTAGTCGCCGGCCGGCAGAAGCTGGAGCGTGAGTTCGCCCCGAGAGACAGCGCGCTGAATGCCGACGAATTGCGTCTCGCCGCCATGCGATCCCGTTACGAGCGGGACAACGCCAGCATGGAACGCAGCGATGCCGAGGGCCTGCGCCGGGAAATCGATGCGCTGGACCGTTCGATCAAGCGCAACCGCGAAAACCTGCGCAGCGAACTGAAGACCCGCAGCGACCAGGAGCTCGATAAGAGCTGGCGGGAAATCAACAACGCCGTCGTCGAGTTCGCCCGCGAACAGGGCATCGACCTGATCGTTCCGAGCCCGGTGGTCTATGCCAGCCAGCGCATCGACGTGACCGACCAGGTACTCGAACGCCTGCGCCGGCAGCAGGCTGGCAAGGCCGGCTCGCCGTGAGCCGGCAGCCCGCTTCAATTACGCTCGGCGAGATCGCCGCGCGCTTCGAATTGCAACTGCAGGGCGATGCCGCGACCCGCATCCGCGGCGTCGCGCCCCTGTCATCGGCCGCTGGCGACCAGCTCAGTTTCCTCGCCAACCCGCGCTATCGAGGCCAGCTGGCCGGCAGCAATGCCGCGGCAATCGTCGTCCGTGCCGACGAAGCCGCCAATGGCACCGGCAACGGCAAGGCGCTGCTGATCGCCGCCGACCCCTATGTGGCGTTCGCCCGGATCGCGGCACTGTTCGAGCAGGACGTAACGGCACCGCCTGGCATCCATGCCAGCGCCATCATCGCCGATTCGGCACGGATCTCCGCCACGGCATCCATTGGCCCGCTGTGCGTGGTCGAAGCCAATGCCATCGTCGAGGACGGCGCGGTGCTGGGCCCGCAGTGCTGCATCGGTCCGGATTGCACGGTCGGCGCGCAGTCGCGGCTTTCGGCGCGGGTGACCCTGGTCACGCGGGTCCGCCTCGGGCGTCGCGTGCTCGTCCATGCCGGCGCCGTCATCGGCGCCGACGGATTCGGCCTGGCATTCGACCGCGACCACTGGATCAAGGTGCCGCAGCTGGGCGGCGTGCGCATCGGCGACGACTGCGAAATCGGCGCCAACACCACGATCGACCGCGGCGCCCTCGAAGACACGGTGCTCGAGGAGGACGTGCGCCTGGACAACCAGATCCAGATCGCCCACAACGTGAGCATCGGCGCGCATACGGCGATAGCCGGCTGCGCCGCGGTTGCCGGAAGCACGAAAATCGGCCGCCACTGCCTGATTGGCGGCGGGGCTGGCATAATTGGCCATTTGACGATTGCCGACCGCGTGACGATCACGGCGATGAGTCTTGTTACCCACTCCATACGCGACCCCGGCGAATACTCGTCGGGAACACCCATCCAGGAAAGTCGGCTCTGGCGACGCAACGCAGCGCGCTTCAAGCACCTCGACCAGCTGGCAAGACATGTTGCAGACATAGACAAGGGACACCGCAATGAATGAACCGAACCCGTCGTCCGAGCACGGCCCGATCGACGTCCGGCGCATCACCCAGCTCCTGCCCCATCGCTTTCCGTTCCTGCTGATCGACCGCGTGCTGTCCTACGTTCCGGGCAAGCGCCTGACGGCGATCAAGAACGTGACATTCAACGAGCCGTTCTTCCAGGGGCATTTCCCCGGCCACCCGGTCATGCCCGGCGTACTCGTCATCGAAGCGCTCGCGCAGGCCTCCGGCGCCCTCGTGCAACTGTCGGCCAGCGACGATCCGAACCAGCCCGCGCTGTTCTACCTGGTCAAGATCGACAAGGCGCGTTTCAGCCGGGTCGTCGTGCCGGGCGACCAGCTGGTGCTCGAAGTCGAGCAGAAGCGCACGCTGCGCCGCATGGGCCTGTTCGTCGGCCAGGCCAAGGTCGACGGCGAAGTCGTCGCCGAAGCCGAACTGCTCTGTGCGGAACGGAGAGAAGGATGATCCATCCTTCCGCCCTGGTCGATCCGAGCGCCCGGATCGGTGAAAACGTAAGCATTGGTGCCTTCAGCATCATCGGACCGGATGTCGAGATCGGCGATGGCACGACGATCGGGCCGCACGTGGTGATCGAAAGCCAGACCCGGATCGGCAGGGACAACCGGATCTGGCAATTCGCTTCGCTCGGCGCGGCGCCGCAGGACAAGAAGTTCCACGGCGAGAAGACCCGCCTGGAGATCGGCGACCGCAACGTGATCCGCGAGTTCGTCTCGTTCAACCGCGGCACCGACGATGGCGGCGGACTGACCAGCATCGGCAACGACAACTGGCTGATGGCCTACGTGCACATCGCCCACGACTGCAAGGTCGGCAACAACGCGATCTTCTCGAACGCCTCGTCGCTGGCCGGGCATGTCACGGTGGACGACTGGGTGATCCTTGGCGGCTTCACCCTGGTCCACCAGTTCTGCCAGGTCGGTGCGCACGCCTTCACCGCCATGGGCGCCATCATCAACCGCGATGTCCCGCCCTACGTCACGGTCGCCGGCAGCTTCGCCGAGCCCAAGGGAATCAATTCCGAAGGCCTGCGCCGGCGCGGTTACTCGTCGGAACGCATCATGGCCATCAAGCGCGCCTACCGCACGCTGTACAACTCGGGCCTGCCCCTGTCCGAAGCGCGATCGGAACTCGCCCGCGCCGCCGAAGGCGCGCCCGACGTGAAGCTGATGCTCGATTTCATTGAGCGCTCTCAACGCTCGTTGGTGCGTTGAGAGCCGGGATGACCAGCCTTTCGGCTGTTGAACACCGGGATTGGGGATTCGGGATTCGAACTGGCTGACCGCGCGGACGAGATCTTGCGATCTCCGATAGCACGCTGCAGCCAAATGATTGCTCAGCACCGGGGAATCGCACGAAACCATGATCGAATCCCGAATCCCGAATCCCGAATCTCCGCTTTTCGTGCTTGTCGCCGGCGAAGCCTCCGGCGACCTGCTTGGCGCGGGGTTGATCGAGGCGTTGCGCGCGCGCTTCCCGCAGGCGCGCTTCGCCGGCATCGGCGGGCCGCGCATGATCGCCGCCGGGCTTGAGGCCTGGTATCCGGCCGAACGCCTGGCCGTGATGGGACTGGCCGAAGTATTGCGCCACCTGCCGGGCCTGCTGATGATCCGGCGCGCGGTGCGGCGGAAAACGCTGGCGTTGCGGCCCGATGCCTTCATCGGCATCGACGCCCCGGATTTCAACCTTGGCCTCGAACGCAAGCTCAAGCAGGCCGGCATCCGCACCATCCACTATGTCAGCCCCTCGATCTGGGCGTGGCGCGAGAAGCGCGCGGAGAAGATCGGCCAGAGCGCCGACCGCGTGCTGTGCCTGTTCCCGATGGAGCCCCCGGTGTATGCCCGCCACGGCGTCGACGCGCGATTCGTCGGACACCCTCTGGCCGACACGTTCGACCTCGTCCCCGACCAGGCCGCCGCACGCGCCAGCCTCGGGCTGCCCGACGACGTACCGATCCTCGCCATGCTGCCCGGCAGCCGGCTCGGCGAGATCCGCCGTCTCGGCGCCGACTTCATTGCAGCCGCCGCCTTGCTGGCCAGGGAAATCCCGAATCTCCACGTGATCGCACCGATGGCCAACGCGGCGTGTCGGGATGCTTTCGCCTCAGAGCTGGCGCGCTCGAGATTGGGGATTGGGGATTCGGGATTGGCGAAAAACAGTCGCCCGCCGAATGCTGCCGTTTCGAATCCCGAATCCCGAATCCCGAATCACGATTGCCCATTCTCCATTCTCGTATTTGATGGCAAATCCCACGCCGCCATGATCGCCGCCGACGCCGTGCTGCTGGCGTCGGGGACGGCCGCGCTCGAGGCCATGCTGGCGAAGAAGCCGATGGTCGTGGCCTACCGGCTGGCCGCCCTGACCCATCGCATCGTCAAGGGCTTCGGCTTGCTCAAGGTCGACCGCTACTCGCTGCCCAACCACCTGGCCGGCACGGATCTCGTGCCCGAACTCATGCAGGATCGTTGCACGCCCGAGGCGCTGGCCGACGCGCTGCGGGGCCCGCTGTTCGAGCGTCGCATCGATCCAGGCCTGCTCGCCGAATACACGCGCCTGCACCTGCTACTGCGCGGCGATGCCGACAGCGACGCCGCTGCGGCGGTTCTCGATTGATCGCTGGCGATTCCGAGCCCCGACGCTATTGACCCACCCTGGCCGCCGCCGCAGGATGAAGCCGACAAGAGGAACGACCATGCAGCCGGATACGGCCCGCCAACTTCCCGGAGCCGGTACCACGGAAACTTCCGAATCGACGCGTCTCGTGCGACAGGCCCGCCGACTGCGCCGACTGCGCATCTTCGCCGTGATCGCCTTCCTGGCGATGATGGCGCTGGTACCGCTGACGGAAAAGCTCGTCCTCGAAAAATTCTTCGCGGTAGCGGTCGTCCTCGCGTTCACCCTGGTCCTGCTCTTTGCCACGGCGCGCATGACGTTCTTCCTGCTGGTTCCGGCCATCCTGGTCACTGCGCTGGCCACCGCCAGCATGCTCAAGTTCGAATTCCTGCTGACGCCCGTGCTGGCGCCCGATCTCGAGTACTACCTCAACCGGCAGACGCTCGAACTGGTCGGACGCTATCCGGTCCTGCTCGCCTTCACCGTCGCGCTGGTAGCCGTGGTTCCGCTGCTGCTCGTTCCAGCGTGGATGTGGGAGAGGGTTCCGGCGGAACTGCGGCCGCGCCGCGCCGGAGCGGTCGTCCTGCGCATGCTCGGCACGGTCGCTTCGGCGGCCATCCTGGCGGTCTGCCTGGCGCCTTCCGGACCATTCCACGGCGTATTCAACAAGCCGATGTGGGCCACCATCACCGACCGCAGCTACCTGACCGCTTTCTTCACCTCGTTCAGCGATACCGAGGTGCAGCTTCCTGCCATGCCGACGCATGTCGACCGTTCGATCAAATGGAAGCTCGACAAGCCGCTGAAGGCGCCCCAGCATCGGCCCGATGTGATCGCCATCCTCGAGGAAAGCACGTTCAATCCGCGCATGCTCGATGTCTGCACGGTCCCGCAATGCGACCTGCCGATGTTCAAGGCCGATTCGCATACGCGGGCCGGCGGACCGCTCACCGTGCACACCTTTGGAGGCGGCACCTGGACCAGCGAATTCGCGCTGGAAACCGGGCTCGCCGACGTGCTGTTCGGCAATGCCGGACTCTACGCGCCCTACAGCCTGGCGCCCCGTGTCGTGCATACCCTGCCGCGCGCGTTCAAGGCGGCCGGCTATCGCGTGATCGCCGTGTATTCGCACAGCGGCGAGTTCCTCAATGCGCGCAATGCCTACGCCAACTACGGCTACGACATGTTCTACGACGGCACCGACCTGGGCCTCGGCTGGAAAAGCACGGATGCCGACCTGCTCAAGGCATTCCGCCAGATCTATTCGGACGAGACCGAGGCACACCCGGACCAGCCGCTGTTCATCTTCACCCTGACCCTGCACCAGCATGGTCCGCACATGACGCCGCTGGAAGAACTGCCGGCGCCGTTCGACAAGCCGCTGTTCAGTGGCAAGTTCAAGCCGCCTGACCTGGATGACTGGCTCAACCTCAATCTCGGCAACTACCTGCAGCGCGCCGCGTTGTCCAGCCGGATGCTGGACGAACTCGAGAGCATGCTCTGGGCCAGCGGCCGTGCCACGGTGCTCATGCACTTCGGCGACCACCAGCCCTCGTTCGATGGCGCCATGCACGCCATTCCGAAAACGGTGCCGAAGGCGGCCGGGCCCAACGACAGCCGGGTGACCTACTACATGCTCAAGACCAGTTTCCCGATGCCGAAGATGCCGAGCTACGACGCCCTCGACATCGTCTACCTCGGCTCGATGCTGCTCGATGCCGCCGGCGTGCCCAAGGACGATTTCTACCAGGCCAACTCGTTGTTGCGCGACCGCTGCAAGGGCCGCTACCTGACCTGCAAGGACAGCAACGTGCTCGGTTCCTACCACGACTACCTGTTCAACACGCTCAAGGACCTGCGTGATGAAGAGTGAGTCGCTGTTTGCGACCCTCGGCAGCGAATCGTTGGCGGGCTGGATTGCCGGCGTCGACGAGGCCGGCCGCGGCCCGCTGGCCGGCCCGGTGGTCGTTGCCGCGGTCATCCTCGACCCGGCCAGGCCGATAGCGGGCCTTGCCGACTCCAAGGCGCTCGGCGCGGCACAGCGCGAGCGCCTCTCCGCGTGCATCCGCGCGTCGGCGCTGGCCTGGTCGATCTGCGCGGTCGAGGCCGAGGAGATCGACCGGCTCAACATCCTTGCCGCCACCATGGCCGGGATGTCGCGCGCGCTGGTCGCCCTGTCGATACGGCCCGCCTTCGCCCTGATCGATGGCAACCGGTTGCCGGCCGACCTGCCCTGTCCGGGTCGCGCCATCGTGCGTGGCGATGCAAGCGAACCCGCCATCAGCGCGGCGTCGATCCTGGCCAAGACCGAACGCGACCGGCTGATGGTGGAACTCGACCGGGTTTACCCCGGCTACGATTTCGGCCGCCACAAGGGTTACCCGACCGCCGACCACGTGCGCGCGCTCGCCCAACTTGGTCCCTGCCCCGAACACCGACGGAGTTTCGCGCCGGTGCGCCTGCACGCCGATCGCGCGCGGCACGCCGCTGCCACCGGCGCGGGCGACGGGATCGGCTGAACGGCCCGGCGCCGGCGCCGGGGCTGCCGGATGCGCGACCCACAACGCGGCCGGGCGCGCAAGCTTGTCCGACCCCGACTGCCCCGCTACCCTGTGGGTTCCTCACGTTCGTTGCCGCCATGCCCGCGGATTTTGTCCATCTGCACGTCCACAGCGAATATTCGCTGGTCGACTCGACGATCCGCATCGATCAGCTCGTCGCGGCGTGTGCGGCTGCCGGCATGCCCGCCGTCGCCCTGACCGACCAGGTCAACCTGTTCGCCCTGGTGCGCTTCTACGCCGCCGCCGAGAAGGCCGGCATCAAGCCGATCGCCGGCAGCGATGTGTGGGTCGCCGATCCCGCCGACCGCGGCAAGCCACACCGCCTGACCCTGCTGTGCCAGAACCTCGAGGGATACCGCAACCTGTCGCGCCTCGTGTCGCGGGCCTGGTCGGACGGGCGCCATGGCGATTTCGCCCTGGTCGAGGCGGAATGGCTGATCGAGGCCAATCGCGGACTGATCATCCTCGCCGGCCGCGAAAGCGAGCCGGGCAGGATGCTGCTCAGCGGTCGCGAGGAAGCGGCCCGCGAATGCGTGCGCGAATGGCAGCGCCATTTCCCCGACCGCTTCTATCTCGAACTGGTGCGCACGCAGCGCGCGGACGAAGACCGCTTCGTTGCCGCGGCGGTCGCGCTGGCCGTCGAGCTCGACGTGCCGGCGGTCGCCAGCAACGACGTGCGCTTCCTCGAGAAGGAGGATTTCGAGGCGCACGAGGCGCGCGTGTGCATCCACGACGGCCGCGTCCTCGCCGACCCGAAGCGGACTCGCGCCTATTCGGCCGAGCAGTACCTGAAATCGCCGCAGCAGATGAGCGACCTGTTCGCCGACCTGCCGCAGGCCATCGAGAACACGGTCGAGCTGGCCAGGCGCTGCAACCTGGAATTGAGCTTCGGCACCTACTTCCTTCCCGACTTCCCGATTCCACCCGGCCATACGCTCGATTCCTGGATCCGCACGCAATCGCGCGAAGGCCTGGCCGAGCGGCTCGACCGCCAGTCCCCGGCTGCCGGCTTTTCCCGCGAAGACTACGAGCGCCGCCTCGAGACCGAAGTCGACGTCATCGTCGAGATGGGATTCCCCGGGTACTTCCTGATCGTTGCCGACTTCATCAACTGGGCCAAGGACCACGATATCCCGGTCGGTCCCGGTCGCGGCTCGGGTGCCGGTTCCGTGGTCGCCTGGGCGCTCGGCATCACGGATATCGATCCGCTGCGCTATGGCCTGCTGTTCGAGCGCTTCCTCAATCCGGAACGCGTGTCGATGCCCGACTTCGACATCGATTTCTGCATGGACAAGCGCGACCGCGTCATCGAATACGTGGCCGACAAATACGGGCGCGACCACGTCAGCCAGATCATCACCTTCGGCACGATGGCGGCCAAGGCCGTGCTGCGCGACAGCGGACGCGTGCTCGGCATGCCGTATGGCCAGGTCGACAGGATCGCCAAGCTGATTCCGATGCGCCCGCTCGATCTCAGCCTCGAGGATGCGCTCGGGCGCAGCGAAAAGTCGCGCAAGGAAACCGACCGCGTCGTCGCCGAGTTCAAGGCCCTTTACGAAACCGACGACGCGGTGCGCGACCTGGTCGACCTTGCGCTCAAGCTCGAGGACCTGGTCCGCAACGCCGGCAAGCATGCCGGCGGCGTGGTCATCGCACCGGGCCCGCTGACCGACTATGCCCCGCTCTACAGCGAAGCGGGCGGCGGCGGCGTGGTCACCCAGTTCGACAAGGACGATGTCGAGAAAGTCGGCCTGGTCAAGTTCGACTTCCTCGGCCTGCGCACGCTGACGATCATCGACTGGGCGGTCAAGGCGATCAACACGCGTCGCGCGAAGACCGGCGAGGCGGCGCTCGACATCAGCCAGTTGCCGCTCGATGACGAGGCCGTCTACACGCTGTTCAAGCGCGCGCAGACGATCGCGGTCTTCCAGTTCGAATCGCGCGGCATGCAGGGCATGCTCAAGGACGCGAAGCCGGATCGCTTCGAGGACCTGATCGCGCTCGGCGCCTTGTACCGACCGGGCCCGATGGACCTGATCCCGAGCTACTGCAAGCGCAAGCACGGCACCGAGGCCATCGAGTATCCGGACCAGCGCGTCGAACCCGTCCTGCGCGAGACCTACGGCATCATGGTCTACCAGGAGCAGGTCATGCAGATGGCGCAGATCGTCGGCGGCTACTCGCTGGGCGGCGCCGACCTGCTGCGCCGGGCGATGGGCAAGAAGAAGGTCGAGGAAATGGCCAGGCACCGCGCGATCTTCCGCGAGGGTGCGGCGAAGAACGGCGTCGACGAACGCATGGCCGATGCGGTGTTCGACACCATGGAGAAATTCGCCGGCTACGGCTTCAACAAGTCGCATGCCGCCGCCTATGCGCTGGTTTCGTACCAGACGGCCTGGCTGAAGACGCACTACCCGGCCGAATTCATGGCGGCCGTGCTCTCGGCCGACATGGACAATACCGACAAGGTGGTCAACCTGCTTGGCGAAGCACGCGCGCTCGGACTCGAGGTGCTGCCTCCCGACATCAATGCCTCCGGCTACAGGTTCCACGCCCTCGACGGCGCGCATGCGGGTGCCGCCTCGAAGACGATCCGCTATGGGCTGGGAGCGGTCAAGGGCGTCGGCGAAGGCGCCATCGAGAATGTCGTGCTCGCGCGCGAACGCGGCCCGTTCCGCGATCTTGGCGACTTCTGCGTGCGCGTCGATGCGCAGAAGATCAACAAGCGCACGCTCGAGGCACTGATTCTTTCGGGATCGATGGACGCCCTCGCGGTGAACCGGGCCAGCCTGATGGCGCAGTTGCCGGAAGCCATGCGCGCGGCCGACCAGCTGGCGCGCAATGCGCAGGCCGGGCAGAACGACATGTTCGGCGCCGCCAGCCCGGCCGCGGTCGCACTGGAACTGGTCGAGGTCGAGGACTGGCCCGCCGAACGGCGCCTGGCCGGCGAACGCGACACGCTCGGCCACTACCTGAGCGGCCACCCGACCGATGCATGGCGCGAGCTGCTGGGCCGCGTGGCGACTTGTCCGATTGGCGAAGTCGGCAGGCTCTACAAGCCCCAGGAAGGGCGCAGCCGCTTTGGCGGCGGCCAGCAGGCCTTCACCCTGGGCGGCTCGGTGCTCGGCCTGCGCAAGCAGGGCGAGTCGCGCGCCTTCGTGCAGGTCGAGGACTACTCGGGCCGCTTCGAGGCCGTGCTGTACCGCGAGGCGTGGACCGAGTACGCCCCGTTGCTGACACGCGATGCAATACTCGTTTTCGAGGGCTCCCTGTCGATCGACGATTTTTCCGGCAATTACCATTTGCGCACGCAGCGGGTCAGTACCATCGAATCGGCCTGCGAGCGCCAGGCGCGCGTCTTGCGCGTTCGCGTCAACGGCATCGGCGATGATTTCGCCACGCGGCTCTACGCGACCCTCGAATCCTGCCGCGGCGGCAGCACGACCGTGCGTATCGCCTTCAGCAACCGCAGCGGGCGCGGCGAAATCGAGCTCGGCCCGGAATGGCGCGTTCGCGCAAGCCCCGCCCTGGCCCGCGCCGTGGGCGCCCTGGAAGGCGTGCTCGAGGCAGAATTCGTTTACGGCCAATAAGTTGCCGTGTGGCGGCGGGCGCCATCCGCGAACGCTCGCGAGACGGCTGCGACCGGCTATACTCCCGCTCTTCTGATTCAAACATCGTTGAATGAACCCGAACTTCCTCGAATTCGAAGCACCGATTGGCGAACTCGAAGCCAAGATCCAGGAGCTGCGCCATGCCAGCCACGGACAGGCCTTCAATATCGAGGACGAGATCGGCAAGCTGCAGTCCAAGCTGAAGACGCGCACGGCCGAGATCTTCCGCAACCTGACCCCGTGGCAGATTGCCCAGCTCGCACGCCATCCGGCCCGTCCTTTCACGCTCGACTACATCAAGGTCATGTGCGAGGAGTTCCATGAGCTGGCCGGCGATCGCGCGTTTGCCGAAGATGCCGCCATCGTAGGCGGCATCGGCCGCATCGATGGCCGCAGCGTCGTCATCATCGGCCACCAGAAGGGACGCGATACCAAGACCAAGATCCGGCGCAACTTCGGCATGCCGCGGCCGGAGGGCTATCGCAAGGCGCTGCGCCTGATGAAGCTGGCCGAGCGCTTCAAGCTGCCGTTGCTGACCTTCATCGACACGCCCGGGGCCTACCCCGGCGTCGGCGCCGAGGAGCGCGGCCAGTCCGAAGCGATCGCGCGCAACCTGATCGAGATGTCCGAACTCAAGGTGCCGATCCTGTGCACCGTGATCGGCGAGGGCGGATCCGGCGGCGCGCTTGCCATCGGCGTCGGCGACCGCACCATCATGCTGCAGTATTCGACCTACTCGGTGATCTCGCCGGAAGGCTGCGCGTCGATCCTCTGGAAGACCGCGGAGAAGGCCAGGGACGCCGCCGAACAACTGGGCATCACGGCCCATCGCCTGCTCGAACTCGGACTGATCGACAAGGTCGTGCGCGAACCGCTCGGCGGTGCCCACCGCAATCCGCATTCGATGGCGATCCGCCTCAAGGCCGTGCTGCTCGGCCAGTTGAAGGCGCTCGACGAGCTCGAGCTGCCGACCCTGCTCGAGCAGCGCTACCAGCGCCTGCGCAGCTACGGCGCTTTCAAGGTCGCCTGAAGGGTCGGTGCGCCGCGATGCGGCGCACCTTGCTGCGGGCCATCCGGCTCAGTCGGAATCGGGAACGTCGACGCGCCCGCCGATGTTGCGATGGCTGATGTCGCCGCTGCCGCTGGATTTCACGGTCAGGTTGCCGCGCACGTCGACGGCATGCAGGTCGCCCGAACCGATCGAATCGACGCTGACGTCGCCGCCGACCTCATAAAGATCGACATCGCCGGAACCGACACGGTCGATGTGCACGCTGCCGGCGACCTTGCGGAAGGTGAGGTCGCCCGAACCGACGCCGCCGACTTCGACGTCGCCGTGGATATCGCGCAGGTTGAAGTCGCCGGAACCGGTGGAGGCGAGGCGGAAGCGGCCGATGTCGGAACCCTCGACATCCCCGGAGCCGACGTCGGTGACGAGTTCGCCCGCGATGTTCTCGACGATGAGATCGCCCGATCCCGCCTCGTACCTGAGGCTTTCCAGGCCGCGCGCATCGACATCGCCGGAACCGGTATCGACGTCGACAGCCAGCGTGGCCGGCACGCGGATCTCGAGTTCCAGGTAGGCATAACTCGAACCGAACAGCGAAAACGAGTAGGAGCCGCGGTTGCGCTCGGTCTCGATGACAAGGCGGTCGCCGTCACGGCGCTGGCTGACCGTGAGCCGGTCAAGGTCATCGGCGTTCGATGCGCAGGCGCGGGCCTGGACTTCGATGCGCGCGAGGCCGGCGACGCCACGCAGGCGCAGGTCGGTCGAGCCGAGCTTCGCGACCAGGGTCTTGATGTCGGCCCGGTCGACGTTGAACGAGCGGTCGGCCTGGTGTTCGCAGTTCGAGGCAAAAGCCGTTGCGGACACCAGCAACAGGGACGAAGCAAGGATCAGGCGCATGGGACACTCCAGTGGACGGGTCCCGCATTGGATACGCCCGGTGCGCGAATGGTTTAACTATTCGTCGCGTTTGGCCTCGTCCCACAGCGCTTCCTGCTCGGCCAGGCCGTGGCTCTCGAGGCGGCTGCCCGCTGCGGCGGCGAGCGCCTCCATGCGCCGGAAGCGCCGCTCGAACTTGGCATTGGCATGGCGCAGGGCCGCCGATACGTCGACGCGCGCGTGCCGGGCCAGGTTGGCGCAGACGAACAGCACGTCGCCGATCTCGTCGGTCAGGCGCTGCGGATCGGCGCCTGCGGCGAATTCCTCGCGGACCTCGTCGATCTCCTCGTGCAGCTTGGCGAAGACCGGATTGACGTCGGGCCAGTCGAAGCCGACCGTGGCCGCGCGCTTCTGCAGCTTGATCGCACGCTGCCACTCGGGCAAGCCGCGCGCGATGCCGGCCAGCGCACTGCCGTCCTCGTCGCCGCCCGCTGCACGCTCGCGGCGCTTGATCGCCTCCCAGTTGACCAGCACTTCGTCGGCCGTGTCGGCCTGGCCGCCGGCGAAGACGTGCGGATGGCGCGAAACCATCTTGTCGCAGATCGATGCGACCACGTCGGAGAAATCGAAGTGCCCGGCCTCCTCGGCCATGCGCGCATGGAAGACGACCTGCAGCAGGAGGTCGCCGAGTTCGCCGCAGAGGTCGGCGTAGTCGCGGCGGTCGACGGCATCGGCGACTTCGTAGGCTTCCTCGATCGTATAGGGGACGATCGTGTCGAAGTCCTGCTTGACGTCCCAGGGGCAGCCGTTCTCGGGGTCGCGCAAGCGCGCCATGATGGCCAGGAGGTCGTCAATCGTCTGCATCGATAGTCCAGGGGCAAGGGCGGATCCGCCGCATAGCCTGAGGGAATCACGCCGTGGTGCCAAGCTTGGTGGGTCGCGACGGCACGGGCCAGGGCAGGATCATGCGCACGGCGGCCTGCGCAGGCCTCACATCTGGCGGAACAGGTGCAGGTAACTGCGACTGACCGGCAGCACTTCGCTGCGCCCCTTGAGATGGATGCTGGCGGTTTCGTTGTCGCCGCGCGTGACGTGGTCGATCGCGTGCAGGTTCACGACCACGGCACGGTGCACCTGGACGAAGCGCGCGCCATCGAGTTGTCCGGCCAGTTCCTTCAGCGGCGTGCGGATCAGCGCCTCGCCGGGTGCGCCGCCGTCGCCGCGCCACGCGATGCGCGTGTACTTCTCGTCGGAGCGCAGGTAGTCGATTTCGTCCACCGCGATCAGCCGGATGGTCTGGCCGACCGAGGCGCGGATCCACTGCAGGGCCGGTGCAGGCGCGCCCCTGCGCAGCTGCGCCGCCAGTTGCTCGAGCAGCGCCCCGGTGTCGGGCGCCTGTTGCGCCACGCGCAGGCGCTCCTGCAGTCGCGCCACCGTGTCGGCCAGGCGCGCGGATTCGAGCGGCTTGACCAGGTAGTCGAGTGCGCCATGCTCGAATGCCTGCACCGCATACTGGCTGAACGCGGTGACGAACACGAGGTGCGCGCGGCGACCGATGTAGCGCGCCGCCTCCACGCCCGAGAGCCCCGGCATCTGCACGTCGAGGAAACAGATGTCCGGGCGCAGCGCCTCGAAATGCTCGACCGCCTCGCGCCCGTTGCGTGCCTCGGCGACGATCTGCAGTTGCGGCCAGGCATCGGCGAGCAGGCGTGCAAGCGCCTTGCGCAACAACGGTTCGTCGTCGGCAATCAGTGCAGTCGGCACGTGGGCGTTCACGGCTTGCCCCGGCGCGCGGGAAATTCAAGCTCGGCGCTGACGCCATGCGGCGCAACGCGGACCAGGCGCAGTTGGGCGTCGGCACCGAACATCAGTTGCAGGCGTTCGCGCAAGGTCGCCAGCCCGGTGCCCATGCCGTCGCCGGTTTCCCACAGCCCCGCACCGGTATCGACGACCTGTACGCGGCAACGACCCTCGCGGGTTTCGACGCGGACCTCGATGCGACCGCCCTTTTCGCTCGGATCTATGCCGTGACGAACTGCATTTTCGACCAGGGTCAGCACCGCCATGGGCGGGCAATCCAGCGGCAGGGCCGCGTCGTCGGCGTGCAGTGAAAATTGCAGGCGGTCCGGTATGCGCATGTGCATGACCTCGAGGTAGGCCCGCACCAGGTCGAGTTCCTGGCGGATCGTCGTGCCGGGCTCGTTCAGCCTCGGCACGGCGGCGCGCAGATAGGCGATCAGGCTGCCCAGCACGGCGGAGGCCTGGGCCGATCCGGAGTCCACCAGCTCGCGCACATTGGCCAGCGTATTGAACAGGAAATGCGGTTCGACCTGGGCCTGCAGCAGGCGCAGGCGGGCCTGCACGGCCTTGTTCTCGAGCTCGCTGCGCTCCAGCTCGAAGGCCAGCGCCTGCTTCTGCGCCGCGCCACTGATCTGGCTGACCAGGGCCGACACGGCCATCCACGGCGCCAGCAGAACGCCAAGGAAGGTCATCATGCCGAACCCGATCATGCGATCCGTGTCCTGCCAGAACGGCACCGGGTCACCCAGCGTCGTCACGGCATAGGCCACCGATGCGGCGATCGGCATCGTGATCGCCACAGCCAGCACCTGCAGGACCCAGCGTGCGAGCCAGCGCGGCAGGCGTCGTGGCCAGCGTTCGAACAGGCCGAAGGCGAGCAGACCCACGAGGGCAATGAAAAGCAGCCGGCCGATCAGCACCGCGTACGATGCCTTCCATCCCGGCAGGATCACCAGGCTCAGCAGCAGGCACACGGCAAACGGATAGCGCAGGCGTCGCCATCCGAAAATGGGCGGAGCAGCGGGAGTGCCTTTTGCAGGATTTTCAGCCATCAGAACGTGACGATAGCAGCCTGGAGGATGCCTGCCGAGGCTTCGCTGCCGTTGCTCCGGGGCGCGCCGGCAACAGAACCGGCAAGGGCATGGATTGTCGCGAGACAATGTCCGCCGGGGAAGCCGCCGCATGACGGGACACGCCTGCATGCGGACCAGGCGCGCCTGCATGCGACGAAATGCGCGAAGCGTCCGCGCCGGTCAAACCGCGGGCGGAAGCCGGCATTCGTCAGCGCCGATCGCGGTCGATCCGCAGCAGGAAGCAATCCGTCGCAATCCGCTTGGATCCGCGCACGCGATCGCCGAGGCTGCGTTCATGATATCGATTCATGTCATCGCAGGACTGGTTGCGCTGGTTGCCGGCGCCATCGCACTGTCCGCCTCCAAGGGGTCGAAGCTGCACCGCAAGGGCGGCATGGCGTTCGTCGTCGCGATGTTCGCCATGACCTCGAGCGCGTTCGCGATGGCGACCTTCCTGCACCCGAACCGGCTCAACGTGGTCGCCGCGCTGGTCACGTTCTATCTGGTCGCGACCGGACTGCTCACGGTGCGACGCCCGTTCGAGCAGTCGCGCAGGCCGGTGACGGCTTTCATGCTGATGGCGATGGCGACCAGCGCCTACGCCTTCAGCATCGGCATTCTCGCCATCAACAGCAGCGATGGCAGGATCGATGGCATGCCGCCGCAGCCCTTGTTCCTGTTCGCCATTGTCGCCCTGCTCGGCGCGATCGGCGACCTGCGCCTGTTGCGCACTGCAAGCATCGAAGCGACGCGCCGGCTCGGCCGTCATCTCTGGCGCATGGGTTTCGCGATGTTCGTCGCGACTGCATCGTTCTTTCTTGGACAGGCCAGGCTGTTCCCGGCAGCCTTGCGCAAGTCAGGCCTGCTGGCGATTCCGGTGCTGCTCGTGCTGGGCGCGGTCATCTACTGGATGGTCGGCACAAGGCTTCGGCATCGCCGTGCAGTGGCGGAGCTGGCAGCGCCGAAAGACTGATATCGTCGCGCCATGGCAGGCACGTTTCGTTCGCTGGGAGGCTACAACTTCCGTCTCTGGACCGCCGGCGCGCTGGTATCCAACATCGGCACATGGATGCAGCGCACCGCCCAGGACTGGCTGGTGCTCGCCGAGCTGACCGACAAGAACGCGACCGCCGTCGGCATCGTCATGGCCCTGCAGTTCGGCCCGCAAGTCCTGCTGCTGCCACTGACCGGCTTCGCCGCCGACCATTTCGACCGACGCAAGCTGCTGCTCGCCACGCAGACCGCGATGGGCGTTCTCGCCCTCGGCCTCGGCGTGCTCACCGTCAGTGGGCATGCCGAGCTCTGGCACGTGTATGCGTTCGCCCTGCTGCTCGGCTGCGTCACCGCCTTCGACGCACCGGCCCGGCAGACCTTCGTCTCCGACCTGGTCAGCGAATCGGAGCTGTCCAATGCGGTGGCGCTGAATTCCACCTCGTTCAATGCGGCCCGCCTGATCGGCCCGGCCGTGGCCGGCCTGCTGATCGCCGCCGTCGGCAGCGGCTGGGTGTTCGTGATCAATGCGGTTTCCTTCATCGCCGTGCTGCTGTCGCTGCACCTGCTGCGGGCCGGACAGATGCAGCGGCGCGCGCGTGCCGTGCGCACGCGCGGCAGCTTCGCCGAAGGCTTCCGCTACATCTGGAGGCGGCCCGACCTCAAGGCGATCCTGCTCATGATGTTCCTGATCGGCACCTTCGGGCTGAATTTCCCGATCTTCATCGCGACCATGTCGGCCAGCATCTTCCACGGTGGCGCGAGCCAGTACGGCGTGCTCACCTCGACCATGGCGGTCGGCTCGGTGGCCGGCGCCCTGCTCGCCGCGCGCCGGTCCCGGCCGAAGATCACGCTGCTGCTCGCCGCCACCGCCGTTTTCGGCGGCAGCCTGGCGCTGGCGGCGATGATGCCGAACCGGGTGCTGTTCGGGCTTGTGCTGATCGTCACCGGCATTTCCGCGCAGACGTTCACGACGACGGCCAACAGCGCCCTGCAGCTTTCGACCGAGCCCGGCATGCGCGGGCGCGTGCTGGCGATCTTCCTCGCCGTCGCCCTCGGCGGCACGCCGATTGGCGCACCGATCGTCGGCTGGGTGGCCGACAGCTTCGGACCGCGCCAGTCGCTAGCCATCGGCGCCGCCGCGGGCTTCGCAGCCTTGCTCGTCGGCGTTCACTACATGGTCCGCCATCGCCACCTGCGCCTGCGCATGGCGGGCGGACGCCTGCGCTTCCACATCGATTGAAACCGTCCGGGCGTCGCCGCGACCCGTTGCGCAGGACAGCTTGCTGCGCCGTTCAACCGGCGAGCATGGACGCCCAGTCCTGTGCCGGATCGCCGCAGGCGATGAACTCCGGATTGAGCAGGGACGCCTTGGTGTTGTAGCGCAACGGATTGCCCTGCAGGTCGACGACCGAACCCCCGGCTTCCTCGAGCACGCACTGTGCGGCCGCGGTATCCCACTCCGAGGTGGGCCCGAGACGCACGTAGAGGTCGGCCTTTGCGGCGGCGATGAAGAGGAATTTCAGCGACGAGCCAAGCGGGACCAGCTCATGCGAACCGACCCGATCGAGCATCCCGTCGAGGCGGGGATTGCCATGCGAACGACTGCCGGCGACGACCAGCGGACTGCCGCGCGGACGCGTCCGGCAGCGACGTACTTCGCCGTCGGCATTCGCCATCCACGCCTCGCCACCGCGCCAGGCCCAGGCGATGCTTCCGTCCACCGGCGCCTGCACCACGCCGAGCACGCTGCGGTCGCCTTCGATCAGCGCGATGTTCACCGTGAACTCGCCGTTGCGCTTGACGAATTCGCGCGTGCCGTCGAGCGGGTCGACCAGCCAGTAGCGCGTCCACTTGCGGCGCTCTTCCCAGTCGATCGTCGCCGATTCCTCGGACAGGATCGGCACATCGGGCGTCAGCTTGCGCAGGCCCTCGATGATCGTGCGATGCGCAGCGAGATCCGCCGCGGTCAGCGGCGAGCGGTCGTCCTTGTGCTCGACCGCGAATTCGCTCTCGTAGACCTCGAGGATCGCGTCCGCTGCACGCCGGGCGATTTCGCAGACTTCGGGAATCAGGCTTTCGAGGTTCATGGCAGCGGCCGGAAGCGGCCGGCGAGGAATTCACGGGCGATGAAAAGCGCCGCGATCGAGCGGCCTTCGCTGACCTCGGGCTCCTGCAGCAGCGTGTGCAGCTCGCTGAGCTTCCACGGCACGACCTCGAGTTCCTCGGGCTCGTCGCCTTGCAGGCGTTCGGGATAGAGGCCGCGGGCGAGCACGACATGGGTCATCGCGCTCATGTAGGTCGGCGACAGCGACAGCGTGGCGAGGATGTGCAACTCATGCGCGCCGTAGCCAATCTCTTCCTTGAGTTCGCGATTGGCGCCCTGTTCGACGGTTTCGTCGCGATCGAGGCGGCCCTTCGGCAAACCGAGTTCGTAGCTCTCGATGCCGGTCGCGTATTCGCGCACGAGCAGGACGGTATCGTCGTCGAGCATCGGCACCATGATCACGGCGCCGAATCCGGAAGTGCGCAGGCGCTCGTGGGTGCGCCTCTCGCCATTGGAAAACTCGAGATCGATCTGTTCGGCTTTGAGGAATCGGCTTTGTTCGACCAGTCGCCTGGCGAGTACGGTGGGTGGCTTCTTGCGCATCGGCCAATTGTAACCGCATGCATGGCGGGCGACCCAACGCCGGCGTGGGCCCTGGCGGCGAACCCGGCGAGGAGCCGGCGATTCGCGGCGCGGGCTTCCATCGCCATTCCCGTGTTGCCGCCTCGTTGTCGACCTCGGCCGCGATGCTCGCGACTCCTCTGCGGGAAGGGCATCCATGCCCGATGCTCTTCGTCACATTATCGAAAAGCATCAGGCATGAATGCCTGTCCTGAGCCCGTCCAACGGCCCTTCCTGCGAAGGGCCGGCGATTCCGGGCAACAGTCGCGTCCTAGCGTCCGCCGAAGTCGAACTTCGCGGTCAGGAAATACGAACGCGCGGCCATGCGGTAGTACTGCGCATCGCCGAGCTCGCTTTCGGCGACCGCATCGCGGCGGTCGGACAGGTTGTAGCCATCCAGGCGCAGTTCCCAGCGCTCGAATGCGTAGCCGATTCCGGCATCGATCGTGGTGTAGGAACCGGCCTGCGACGTGTTGCGCTTGTTGAGGTAGCGCGAGCCGACGTAGCTGGCGACGAAGTTCGCGCGCAGCCCCTTGTCCCTCGCATACAGCAGGCCGGCGCTGCCGAGATGCTGCGGCGACATCTCGAGCAGCTTGCCGTCGAGCTGGGTCAGGTTGTTGCCGAACAGCTGGGCGTAGTCGGCGAAGCGCGCGTCGTGCCAGGCATAGGTACCGAATACGCTGAGACCGTCGCCGACATGCCAGCGCGCTTCGGCTTCGGCGCCCTTGAAGCGCTCGTTGCCGGCGTTGGTCAGGCCCGGCAGGCCGTTGACGTTCTGGCTGACGACGAGGTTGTGGAAGTTCATGCGGAAAACGGAAACGTCCCACTCGAAACGGCCATCGGCATTGCGGCCCTTGAGGCCGATCTCGCCGCTCTGCGCATCTTCGGGATCGAGGATTTCCGATTCGGGCTCGGGCCCGAAATCGATGACCGCGGGCTTGAAGGTGTTGCGGTAGTTCGCGTAGCCGACCAGGCTGTCGTTGCCGTCCTGCCAGAAGCGGTAGCTGGTGCCGAGCGCGCCGGACAGGCGGTTGTCGCTGCGGTGGTCGCTGCCGACCTCGAACAGTTCCGGGGTCGCTCCGGTCAGGTCGACGCCGAAGCCTTCGCGGGATTCGCTGGTGTGGTTGTAGCGCAGCCCGGCTTCGACGTGCCAGGCCTCGCTGAGGGCGACGTTGAGATCGGCGTAGAGGCCAGTGAAATTGCGCTTGTCGTCCAGGCGCGTGGTCTCGTCGATCGGCAGGCTGCGCCAGTCCGGCACGTTCGAGCCGTCGGCCAAGGTCGCGTACTCGAAGTTCTGGCTTTGCTGGTTGCCCTTGCCATACAGGTGGTCAACGCCCCAGGCCAGGATCGCCGATTCGTCGAGCGGGGTGGCCACATGGGTATCGAAGTACAGCTCGGTACGATGCACGTCCTGCTGGTAGCCGTCGGCGTTCGGCGTCACGCCGTCGTCGGCGAAATCCTCGCGCAGGAACCCGCGCACGGTTTCCGCGTTCGAGCGGGCCAGGGCAAGGCGCGTGTTCCATTCGCCGAGGGCGGTCGGGATGGTGTAGCCGAGGGCCAGCTGGCCACGGTTCTCGTCCTGCTTCGCTCCACGCGGATTGACGTTGGCATCGAGCGGGAAACGATCGGTCAGCACGCCGCCTTCGCGCGGGTGCGGACTGACCGGATCCTGGCCGAGGCTGGTGAAATCGGCATCGACCGTGAACTCGCCCGCACCGACCTGGCCGGCGCCGCGGTAGAGCACATGGGCGCGGTCCCAGCCGGAACGGTCCGCCTTCAGCTCGGTCTTGTCGGCGTCGAACAGGATCGACTGGCTCCACGCCGCGCCGGGCCCGGACACGGGAATCACGGCTGCGACATGGGCGCTGCCGCGGCTGCCGATGCCCGCTTCGAAGCGGGTTGCGCCGGCACCGGCAGCGTAGTGGATGACGTGGATCACGCCGACGAAGCTGGTTGCGCCATAGCTCACCGGCGCGGCGCCCTTGAGCACCTCGATGCGCTCGACATTGGCGAGGTTGAGCGTGGCCAGGGCCGGCGTGAACGCACCGCCCGAGGGAATGCCGTCGACCACCAGCAGGAAGGCATCGAATTCGCGCAGGCCCCACAGAGCCGGCACCGAAGAGGCCGGCCCGCCATCGCCGCCCGGCGCGATGTCGACGCCAGCGACCAGCGAAAGCGCGGTACGCAGGTCGGTGGCGCCACGCAGGCGCAACTCCTCGCCGCTGACGATGCTGACGTTGGCCGCGACCGTATCGACGGCCAGCGGAATCTTCGAGGTGGTCACTTCGACCGACCCCAGGGTGGCCGGCTGTTCGGCCTGGATGGCGCCGCAGGCCAGGCCCAGGGCGGCTGTGATGGCGGCACGCAGCACATGGCCGCGCAACGGAAACGAACTCATGGATATCCCCTTCAAGCTGACTTGCGACTGACAGCCAACGAGTCTGCCGCGCTCGCGGCCGCCCCGTAACGGCCCGACGATGCATCCGGCATCGGTCATGAGGCGGACCGCCCGGGACGCAAATGGCGGTTGCGCACAGGTATGCTGGCCGCTTTGCGGCACCCGCTGGATTGCCATGACCGATTTCCGCCCGCGCCTGCGCGGACTCGTTTCCAAACTGGCCCTGTTCTACGTGCTGCTGTCGCTGCCGACGCTGGTGCTCGTCGAATCGGCCATCCTGATCTATGAATTCCACCGCTTCACCAACGGCGTCGATGCCGGCAGCCTCGATCGTGCCGCCCAGCGCGGCGCCGAGGACCTGCACGGGCAATGGCCGCAGTTGCGCGGCAATGGCAGCGACAGCACCGCCCTGCAGTTATGGCTCGATGCCTGGGTGCTGCGCCTGCAGCAGCCGCGCGGCGGGCTCACCCCGGACGAGTCCTATGTATTGCTCGAGCTGACCGACGTCCCGCTCGGCGCGGCGATCATCGACGCCAACGCGCAGTTGCTCGTAAGGACCGGAACCGACACGCACTGGAAGCTCGAGCTGCCCACCACCGCGGAGATCTCCAGTGCCATGGCGACCCCCGGCAATGTGGCCGTCGACCTGCCCGGCAGCCGGGACTCCTACACGATCCAGCGCGTGCTCGTGCCAATGCGCGACGCCGGCGGTCCGTTGCAGGGCCTGCTGTTCGTCGAACTGCGCGTGCCGCCCCCCTGGCGGCACCTGCTGTTCGACCCGAGCTTCGAGTCGCCGACCGTGTTCGCCTTCCTGATCGTGTTCGGCCTGGCCTCTTCGATCTTCCTCGCGGCCTGGGTCACGCGCCGGCTCAGTCGCATCGCGCGCGCCGCCACCGCCTGGAGCCGCGGCGACTTTTCCGACCGCATCGATGACCACTCCGGCGACGAGATCGGCGGGCTTTCGGCCATGCTCGATGCCATGGCCCTCGACCTCAAGAGCCTGCTCCGGTCGCGCGCGCAACTGGCCACCCTGGCCGAGCGCCAGCGCCTCGCCCGCGACCTCCACGACACGGTCAAGCAGAAGGCGTTTGCCCTGAACCTGCAACTGGCCACGGTGCGGCGCATGCTCGGCGAGGACGGCGGAGGACAACGGCTGGAACTGGCGCAGCGGCTGACCCAGCAGATCCAGCAGGAACTCGGCCAGATCCTCGACAAGATGCGCCCCTCCGACGCCGAATTGCCGTTCGCCGAGCGCGTGCGCATGCGCGCCAACGACTGGGCGCATACCAGCAGCGCCAGCCTCGGCTTCGCCATCGACGACGTGCCGTCGCTGGCCGCTACCGACGAGGATTCGCTGCTGCGCGTGATCGACGAGGCGTTGTCCAACGTGCTGCGCCACAGCGGCGCCCAGCACGTCGACCTGACCCTCCGCCGCACGGCGGAACGCGTCAGCCTCGTGATCGCCGATAATGGCTGCGGCGCGCCGGAGGATTTCCGCAGCGGCATGGGCCTGCGCAACATGCGCGAGCGCGTGCAGGCCCTGCCCGGCGGTCGCTTCGAATTCGACAGCGCGCCCGGACGCGGCACCCGCGTCACCATCAGCTTCCAGATCGAGGTAACGAGATGAGCAGACCCATTCGCATCGTCATCGCCGACGACCACGACCTGGTTCGGCAAGGCATTCGTGCCTTCCTTGAAACGCATGCCGACCTCGCCATCGTCGGCGAGGCGGGCGACGCCACTGCCGCGATCAACCTGTGCGCGGAACAGAAGCCCGATGTCGCCCTGGTCGACCTGGTCATGCCCGGCGGCGGCATCGAGGCGACACGCGCGATCCGCGCGGCCAGCCCGGATACCCAGGTCGTGCTGCTGACCTCGTTCGAGGACGTGCAGCAGATCGTTGCCGCGGTCCAGGCCGGGGCGCTCTCCTGCCTGCTCAAGGATGTCGATGCCGACGCGCTCGCCGACGCCCTGCGCAAGGCCGCCAGGGGCGAGGCCGTCCTCCACCAGCGCATCGCAGCGCGCCTGATGGACGCGATGCGCCGCGGCGTGGAGCCCGGCAGCGGCGTGCTTGAATCGCTGAGCCAGCGCGAACGCGAAACCCTGACCCTGGTCGCCGAGGGGCTCAGCAACCAGATGATCGCCGAACGCCTCGGCATCGGCGAGAAGACCGTCAAGACCCATGTCAGCAACGTGCTTGGCAAGCTCAACGTCAGCGATCGCACCCAGGCCGCGGTGTATGCCTGGAAAAGCGGCATGAAGCAGCGTCCGCCCCAGTAGCGCCTGCTGCGAAGACAGCCGCAAGGCTCCATTCCTCTGCAGGAGCGCCTTCAGGCGCGATGCGCTTTTTCTTTTCTGTAGGAAGGGTCTTCAGGCCCGATGCTTTTCTCGAATCCTGCGCAAAAGCATCGGGCATGAATGCCTCTCCTACGAAGAGCGGGCGAATGGCGGCGCGGGATCCGGTTACTCGTCTCGCGTTGCCGCTTCGTTGTTGGGCATGAATGCCTGTCCTGGGCCCGTCGAAGGGCCCTTCCTACGAAGAGCGTTGCCGAACAGGGACGCGGGATTCGTCGACGGCAAATGCGTTGCCGGCCTCAATAGGTCCGCCGCTCGGCGATCAACTGGGCGAGGATGCTGACCGCGATCTCGTGCGGCGTCTCCGCATCGATGTCGAGGCCCACGGGTGCGACCAGTCCGCGCAGCGCCTCGCGGCGCTCCGGCAATGCGCTGCGGACTTCGCCGATGCGCCGCCGGCTGCCGAGCATGCCGAGGAAGCGCGGGGGATTTTCGCAGAGCACGTCGAGTGCGGCGACGTCGGCACGGAAATCGCGATTGAGCAGGACCGCCTGCACATCGCGACCGGTTTCGAGCAGCGGCCCGAGCATGGCCACGTCACCGCAATGCGTCCGTGCACCGGCGAATGCCGGCTGGGCGAGACATTCGGCGCGCGCATCGAAAACGTCGATGTCGAATTCGAGCGGGCCCGCCAGCTCGCAGAGCGCGGCACCGCAATGCCCGGCGCCGACGATCAGCAGGCGCGCGTCGGGAACCGCGATGTCATCGACGTCGGGCACACCGAGATCGCTTCCTGCGAGCCTCACGCGATGCCCGCCAGCGAGCCCGTCGCGAATTTCCCGCGCACGCGCGAGATCCGTCGCCGTCGACCAGCGGCGCAGGCCAACGCGCATGCTGCCGCCACAGACACCGGCGGAATCCGTGCCGCCACGCAGGTCGATGTCGACCTCGCCGTGCGTCGCGGTCGAACCGAGCAGGCGCCGCGCCGCTTCGAGCACGCGCGCTTCGGCCAGTCCGCCGCCGATGCTGCCGAGGCCGGAAATGGCCGTCACCAGCATGCGGCTGCCGCGCCGGCGCGGGGTCGCGCCCTGCGCGCCGACGACACTGGCCAGCACCACGGCTTGTTGCTGCAGCCAGTCGGCCAGGACAGCGAACAGGCGCTCGTCCATCAGACCGGCGCGTCTGCAGGCGCCGCGGGCGCGATTCGCGTTGCCTCGCGCACCGCCAGGATCGCATTGAAGATTGCCTCGGGAGTTGCCGGCGACGCCAGCGAAACCGAAGGCACGTCGCCACAGGCGGCGATGGCCGCGCGCAGGGCTTCACGCACGCTCAGGGCCAGCATCAGTGGCGGTTCGCCCACCGCCTTGCTGCCGAAGATCACCCGGGCTGCGGGCATGCGTTCGCTGCGATACAGCGCCACGCGAAAATCTTCCGGCACCTCGCCGCTGGTCGGGATCTTGTAGGTGCTCGGGGCATCGGTCAGCAGCTTGCCGGCATCGCTCCAGCGCAGTTCCTCGCAGGTCAGCCAGCCCAGGCCCTGCACGAAGCCGCCCTCGACCTGGCCGCGATCGATCGCCTCGACCAGCGAATCGCCGACGTCGTGCAGGATGTCGACGCGCAGCAGCCGGTGCACGCCGGTCAGCGTGCAAACCTCCACTTCGCTGACCGCGGCCCCGCAGGCGAAATAGTAGAAGGGCTGGCCACGCCCCCTGGCCGCATCCCAGGAAAGTCCCGGCGTGCGATAGAAACCGGTGGCGGAAAGGCTCACGCGCGCCTCGTAGGCGGCGCGGACGACCTCGACAAAACCGATCCGGCGATCCGGACGGGGCGATGCATGAACGACATCGTCGGCAAAGACGATCTGCTCCGCCCTGGCTTCGAGCAGGTCCGCCGCGATCGGCGCCAGCCTCTCCAGCAGCGTCTCGCAGGCCGCCCTGACCGCCTGGCCGTTGAGGTCGGATCCGCTGCTGGCCGCTGTCGCCGAGGTGTTCGGCACCTTGTCCGTGCTCGTCACCATGATCTGGATGCGTTCGACGCCGATGCCGAGCGCGCGGCTGGCCACGGCGAGCATCTTCGAATGCAGGCCCTGGCCCATCTCGGTGCCGCCGTGGTTGAGCTGGACGCTGCCGTCGGTATAGATGTGCACGAGCGCGCCGGCCTGGTTGTATTCGGTCTTGTTGAACGAGATGCCGAACTTGACCGGCGTGATCGCGATGCCGCGCTTGAGGTTTGCGTGGGCGGCGTTGAATGCCGCGATGGCGGCCTGGCGCGCCTCGAACCCGCTGGAGGCCTTCAACTGCTCCCATAGCCGCGGCAACGGGAAATCGCCGACGGGCTGGCCATAGGGCGTGACGTTGCGCCCGCAGGGAGCGTCTTCGCGATAGAAATTGCGCTCGCGTACCTGGTCGGGCGGCAGGCCGAGATGGCGCGCGATGCGGTCGATGACTTCCTCGCCGACGAGCATGCCCTGCGGGCCGCCGAAACCGCGGAACGCGGTGTTCGACGGCAGGTTGGTCTTCGCGATCAGGCCTTCGATGCGCACATGCGGGCAGAAATAGGCGTTGTCGACGTGCACCATCGCGCGCATCAGCACGGGCGGCGACAGATCGGTGCTCCAGCCGCCGTCGGCGACCAGGCGCACCACGAGCGCGGCAAGCACGCCGTCCGCGTCGAAGCCCACCTCATAGCGGGCGTGGAACGGATGGCGCTTGCCGGTCATCTGCATGTCGATGCCGCGCGGCAACTTGATGCGTACCGGCCGGCCGGTGCGCTGCGCGGCCAGCGCGACGATCGCCGCATACGGATTGGCCTGGGTTTCCTTGCCGCCGAAGCCGCCGCCCATGCGCAGGCTGCGGCAGACCACCCGGCTGGACGGCAGGCCAAGCACGCGCGCGACGATGATCTGCGTCTCGGTCGGATGCTGGGTCGACGAGGTCACCTGCACGAGGCCCTCCGAATCGACCACGGCCCAGCTGGCCTGCGTCTCGAGGTAGAAATGATCCTGGCCGCCGATGGCCAGTTCGCCTTGCAGTCGATACGCGGCCGCTGCCAGCGCGGTGTCCGCGTCGCCGCGACTGACCACGGCCGGCGGCCTGAACCAGGCCTCGCGTGCCATCGCATCGGCAAGATCGGTGCAGGCCGGCAGGACTTCGTAGCGAACCTCAACGGCCGCCGCGGCGGCGGCCGCGCCCGGCTCGTCGACCGCGACGACCCAGGCCACGGCCTGCCCGTGGAACTGCACGAATTCCGCCGGCATCAGCGGCTCGTCGTGCACGATCGGCCCGGTATCGTTCTCGCCCGGGATATCGGCGGCCGTCAGCACGGCGACGACCCCCTGCATCGCGCGCGCCCTCGATGCATCGATGCCGAGGATGCGCGCATGCGCATGCGGCGCCTGCACCGGGTACACGCAGAGCATGCCGGTCGGCGCGAGCTGCTCATCGGTGTATACGGCGCGACCAGTGACATGTCCGACCGCGCTTTCATGGCGCTCGATGCGACGGCTGCTCATGCCAGCTGCTCCGCCACGAACCTTGCGAACAGGTTCGCGCACAGCGCGCGCCGATAGCCGGCGCTGGCCCGGTGGTCGCTGAGCGGCGCGAATTCGTCGTGCAGCATTTGCGCGCAGCGCGTCAGCGTCTCCTCGTCGAGCCTGCGGCCAAGCAGGAAATTCTCGGTCGACCGCGCGCGCACTGGAGTCGCGGCAACCCCGCCATAGGCCAGGCGCGCATGTTCGACACGGCGATCACCATCGAGGCCGAGCACGAAGGTGGCCGCGACGATGCTGATGTCGTCGCTCTGGCGCTTGGCCACCTTGAAGGATGCATTGCGCCACTCGCTGCGCGGCAGGTGCACGGCCACGACCAGCTCGTCATCGGCACGCGCGGTCTGCCGGTAACCGGTGAAGAAATCCGCGGCGGCGATTTCGCGCCGGCCCCCGGGCCCCTGCAATTCGATGCGGCCGTCGAGCGCGAGCAGCACGGGCAGCAGGTCGCCGATCGGGGAAGCGGTGCCGAGATTGCCTCCGAAGGTCGCCCGGTTCCTGACCTGGCGCGCGGCGAACCAGCGCAGCATCTGGTCGAGTGCCGGAATCCGTCCGGCCAGTTCCTGCTCGATCCGGCTCAGGCTGGCACCGGCCCCAATCGTGATCCTGTCCGCATCGATCGTGATCTGCTTCAGCTCGTCAATGCGATCAAGCGAAATGAAGGTGCCCTCACGGTTCCTGCCCCGGCTCAGCTCGACGCCGAGATCGGTCGCACCGGCAATCCATTGTGATCCCGGGTGTTCCTGCCGGAATGCCAGGGCTTCGGCGATGTCGACTGGATTGAAGTAGCCGCCGAGCGCCGGCGTGGACGCGATGCGCCGCGTTTCCTGCAGGGCGGCCGCGAAGCGGTCCGCTCGAACCTCATCCGCGCGCAGCTGCGTCGTCGCCCGACGGATCGGCGCATAGCCCGTGCAGCGGCACAGGTTGCCCTCGGTCGCATGGTCGTCGAGCTCGCCGGCGTAATAGCCGGCAAACAGGCTCATCACGAATCCCGGCGTGCAGTAGCCGCACTGCGAGCCCGAGTGCTCGACCATGGCCTGCTGCACGGGATGCAGGTCCGCT
>CAWGHP010000010.1:0-477500 GCA_963822465.1 uncultured Gammaproteobacteria bacterium
CCAGCTCGCGGCCGAGGATCGCTTCGCAGGCTCGTTGCAGGTCGGTGATCGTGAACTGCGGCGGCAGCAGGTGCAGGGGCAGGGCGCCGCGGGCCACCTTGTCGCGCAGCGTCGCCAACGCCTTGGCCAGCATCAGCGCATGGTCGAAGCCCAGCCGGTGACCAGGCTTCTCCGGATCGACCCATGCGATGGCCTCGGTCTTGCTGCCGGCCACGGCCGGCACCTTGTCGGCCGGCAACAGGGCGTAATACAGCGTGCTCACCGACCAGCCACGCGGGTCGCGATCCGCACCGCTGTGCGTGACGACCTGCTCGAGATGGGGCAACTCGACGCGGGTCTTGCTGGCCAGTACGCGCAGTGCGGTGTCATCCAGGCTCTTGTCCACCTCGGGATTGAGCAATCCACCCGGCAGCGCCCAGCCTTTCGGCGCCGGATTGTTGGCGCGCTGGATCAGCAGCACGCGCAGGCGGGACTCCGCATCCAGCGTGAACAGGGCCACGTCGGCGTTGACGATCGGATAGAGCCGCTTGCGTTCACTCACTTAGTTGCACCATGTCACTAAGAGTGGTAGATTCACCTTATTGGCACTATATCACTAAGGAATGGACATGGCCTACGACATCATCGGTGACATCCACGGGCACGATGAAGCCCTTGTGCGGTTGCTGCGCAAGCTGGACTACCGGGAACAGGGCGGAAGCTGGCGTCATCCCGAACGGACCGCGCTTTTCGTCGGCGACTTCATCGACCGCGGACCGGGCCAGCTCAAGACCATCAACATCGTCCGCGCCATGGTCGACAGCGGTGCCGCGCGCGCGGTCATGGGCAACCATGAATTCAACGCCATCGCCTGGCATACCCCGGACCCGGAAAAGCCCGGTGCCCATCTGCGACCCCACAGCGAGAAGAACCTGGAGCAGCACGCGGCGTTCCTCGCCGAGACCGAAGGCAAGCCCGCCCTCCACCAGGAAATCATCGACTGGTTCCTGACCTTGCCGCTGTGGCTGGAGTTGCCCGGACTTCGCGTCGTGCATGCGTGCTGGCATCCGGCGTACATGGATGCGCTGAGGCCGCACCTGAAGCCGGACCTGAGCCCCGATCTGGCGCTGGTCGAGGCCGGCTGCCGAAAAGGATCTGACCCACACAAAGCCATCGAGACGATCCTGAAGGGCCCCGAGGTCGCATTGCCCGACGGCGTGACCTTCATGCAGGGCGCCCAGGAACGCGCCGAGGCGAGGACGCGCTGGTGGGACCCCAACGCCATCACCTTCCGCCAGTCCGCGCTGGTCGGCTCGAAGGATCCGCTGGAACTTCCCGACCTGCCGATTCCCGAAGAGGTCCGCCCAGGCTACGCAGGCGACCGCCCGGTCTTCTTCGGCCACTACTGGATGACCGGCAAGCCGCAGCCGCTCGCCCCCGACGTAGCCTGCGTCGACTACAGCGTCGGCAAGAAAGGGCCATTGGTTGCCTATCGCTGGGAGGGCGAGCGCAGCTTGGTTGCGGAGAATTTCAGGTCTTCATGACCCCTCGGCAATCCGGATTCCGGCCAAGCCGAAACCAGCATGTCCACGCCGATGCCGAATGGGCCAACGCCGCGACTATCGCTTGCGCAGTAGGAAATGCATGTAATCGCCGTTCGCGTCCCTGCCATGCACGCCGTAAAAAGGACTTCGATCAGCGTGTCGTGTGGATCGATTCCCGAAAAGTCTAAACAGCCAGCCGAGGCTGGATGCGCAGGATCTGGTGGGGCCGGGTGTTTTCATCGGCTGGCAGCAACAGGTGTCAGTGTGGAGGTTCGGAGGATTTGGCCCGCGATGTATCGGCGCCGCCACAGTCAGAATCAGTGAGCATTGAAGCCATGATTGCTACACGGTTTCTTGATCGACGTGCCAGCTTCCGCCTGTTTGGGGAAACCAAAGATTCAATCGTCCGTGTCTCGCGTCGTCATATACATCTTCTCCTGGAAAACGGACTTTACTTGGATCAGGCCGGTAGTGAAACTTGGGGGCAGGTCAAGAGTCTGACAAAGTCGACAAACTGCTTAGAGTGCTAGGACTAGCTGTGCAGAAGAGAACTAGAGTCCATGGATGGCGTCCGAGAACACAGCGGGCAGTCTATGGTGGCTCTAGCCGTCCGGCTCTGGCCTCAATCTGGCTATAACACTCGCCTGAAGACTCTGCTCGACGAATCGCTCGTCTCTATTACGTGCGCAGATCAGGATGTGCTGGTGCTCGTGCTTGGTTACGATGATGGCGTCATCAGCGGCGAAAGACTTCAGAATGGGCGCCATAGATAGCTTCGTAATTTCCAATAAGTACGGCCAGCAACGAATGCTGGACGTGGTCCGAGACGCGCTTCACACGGCCGACCAGGTAGCGATTTCTGTCTCGTTCTTGCGTTGCAGCGGGCTGGGACTCGTAGTGGATGAACTGAAGTCGTTTGGTGAGCGGGGCGGTAAGGTCCGCTTTCTTACGTCGACATACATGGACGTTACTCAACCAGAAGCCCTGCGGGCGCTGCGTTCATTTCCCGCTGTCGACGCGCGACTGCAAATACCTGGTCAAGGCGCGGGCCCCTCGTCCGGTTTTCATACGAAGATCTACACTTTTCAAGGAGCTCAGAGGGCATGTTGGGTCGGCTCATCAAATTTCTCAAAAGGTGGATTGGCAACCAATATCGAGGCCAATTTACGGCATGCCGGAGTCAGGGAAGTCGCGGCAGTTGAAGACCTGTTCGAGCAACTTTGGAATCGCACTGACACTCTTCCGGTAGATGACGATGTCATCAGCTGGTACGAGGCTAGGCGCCCGCGGCAGTCCTGGAGCTTTCCTGAGTCGCAAGCCGCAGTTTTGACTGCCGCCTACGCAGGGCTGGTAAAAGAAGAGCCGCCCCATCTGTACCACCAGCAACTTAATGGCAAAGCCAATCCTGCGCCGAATGCTGCCCAGCGGGAGGCACTTGAACGCCTCGCCGCGCTCCGTGAAAGCGGTGAATCTCGAGCGTCAGTGATCGCCGCGCCTGGGGTGGGTAAGACCTACTTGGCCGCGTTCGACGCACATGCGGCAGGAGCCCGAAGTATTCTGTTCTTATCGCACCGTCTCGAACACCTCACGCAGGCGCAGCGTACCTTCGAGTGCGTGTTCGGAGACGGCGTTTCCTACGGTTTGGTATTCGGGGGGCGTGGAGACGGTCAGTCGGATTTAGTCTTTGGGACTATTCAGTCGGTCGGCAACGACACTGAGCTCTCCTCCCGAACTTTCGACTATGTGGTCGTCGACGAATTCCATCATGCCGCTGCGCCGTCCTATCTCCGACTGCTGGAGAGGCTAAAGCCAAAATTCCTGCTGGGGCTCACGGCCACGCCCGAGCGGCAGGACGGGCATGACGTTCTTCGTCTATGCGACTACAACGTCGCCTATGAGGTCAGACTCGTTCAAGCGATCAATCGAGGTTGGTTGCTGCCATTCCACTACTTCGGCGTCGCGGACGAGACCGTGAACTACGGCTCGATTCCCTGGCGATCTGGACGCTTTGACCCAGAGGCACTCGAGAATGCCCTTATGGTCAGTGAACGCGTGGATATGATGCTTCGACACTGCCTTGAGCGGGGCTTTGATGGGCCGCGCCGCGCCGCCGTGGGATTTTGCGCCGGTGTGCGCCATGCGGAATTTATGGCCAAGGCATTGAACCAGCGGGGCATGGTTGCCGAGTTCGTCACTGGCTCGATTTCGGTGGAAGATCGCGAGCGCATTTACAGGAGGTTTGCCGACACTGAACACCCGTTGGAATGGTTGTTCGTCGCCGACGTTCTAAACGAGGGCGTAGATATTCCGGCCATCAACTCCGTCGTATTTCTGCGTCCTACCGAGTCCGCGACGATCTTCATCCAGCAACTCGGCCGCGGACTGCGCTTGAGCCCAGGTTGTGAGGTCTTGACTGTCCTGGACTTTGTCGGCCACCACCGAACTGCATGGCTCACGATTGAGACGCTTGCAGATCGGGACGCGTCGCCTGGGCCATCAACCGTCGCAGAACTGGGCCTTACGCCACCCTTGGCATGCGAGATCATTCTCGATGTTCGAACTACCGAGATTCTGGAGAAGATCCGGACGCAGTCGGTCTCGAGAAAACAGTCCTGCCTAAATGCCTACAAGGAGCTTCGTGATGAGATGGGTATAGATCGCCCATTCCCTGTAGATCTCCTCTCACACCCGGAACTGATTACGATTGGGGACGTGCGTGCGTCCTTCGGTAGTTGGCTCGAACTTCGGCGTGCGGCAGGGGACGCCCAGCCGTGGGAGGAGGCGCTGAATGAGAAGCATCAGAGTTTCCAACTCCTCGCTGCAGCGGAGCGCGACTGGCAGGCCGCCAGGGTGTACGGGTATGCCGCGCTTTGGGGCAATTGCGCCCGCCCGGACGATCCTGAAGCGGGCTATGAGGCATTTTTTGTACGTTTCCCGCGCTGGCATGTTGAATACAAACCGCTCAGCGAATCGAAGGTTGCGAGCACGCTCAGCAAGAAGTTGGGTGCGCTATATGCAGCTGATCGGCTTGAGGACAGTGTGTTCGAAGGCATACCCAAGGATGAATTGCTTAGGGAGATCGAGGGGCGGCTACAGCTGGTGCTTGAGAAGGACTACCGACTTCGGCATGGTGGAGTGATCCGCCGTCCTGCAGACCTGACGATTCATCGACGCTACGATCGCCCCGAGATCGTCAACCACTTCGGCCAACAGTACGATCCAGCTCGTCACAATCTCGGTGTTCTTCGATTTGGCGATTCGCCAGATCACATAGTACTTCTCACCAAGTTGGACACCAGCGGGGCAATTGACCGTCATCAGTACACAAACAGGTTCGACGATCCAGCGACATTCATTTGGACCAGTCAGAACCGCCAGACGCAGACGAACGAGTCAGGCAGGGAGGTCTTGGACCACAAGAAACGCGGAATCGCCCTCCACTTGTTCGTCCAATCCGGCTCGCACGCAAAGGCAATCTACTGTGGACAGGTGGATGCAAAGCTGGCGAAAGGCAACGCACCGATGGAAGTCACCTTCGAGCTACGCGATCCAGTAACCGAAGCCGTGTTGCAAGAGCTTGGGGCGAATGTGCCAAGCGCCGTCGAACCTGACGCGCTAACCAAAGTCGACTAGAACTAGGAAGGCTGAAAAGAGCGTTATTGCTCAGGACTTATAGCTAAATGAACTGGGAAATCCCAGGAAAAAAATCGCTTCCTGAGCGAATTTGCTCAACCTAATTCATTGAATTTCTTGAAATTCTGGTGGCTATGGGTGGACTCGAACCACCGACCCCAGCATTATGAGTGCTGTGCTCTAACCGGCTGAGCTACATAGCCATGCGAGCCGAAGGCTCTGAGGGGGGTCGGATTCTAGTGTCTGCGCCACCGGTGTCAAGCGCCATCGCGTGGCGGAGGCCGCAAAAGCCGGGTGTTTGCCTTGCTGCGGTCCTTGGCTGTATGGAAGAATCGGTGCCGTAGCGCAGGCGTGAGGCCGTTGCGAGGCGTTTTGACGCCGACGGCGACCTGAAGGGTTCACCCGCCGGCATGCGTGGAAAACCGGGAGTTCTAGCGTGATCGATCCAGATGGCTACCGCCCCAACGTTGGCATCGTCCTGATCCGGGACGATGGCCGCGTGTTCTGGGCGCGCCGGGTCAATCGCGACGGCTGGCAGTTTCCCCAGGGCGGCATGCGCACCGACGAAACGCCGATCGAGGCGATGTATCGCGAGCTCGAGGAGGAAACCGGGCTGCGCGCCGAACACGTGGAAGTGCTCGGCGCGACGCCGGGCTGGCTGCGCTATCGCCTGCCGCAACCGCTATGTGCGGCACAACGTGCGGCCGACCTGCGTGGGCCAGAAGCAGGTCTGGTTCCTGCTGCGCTTCACCGGCGAGGAAGCCCATTTCCGCCTCGATGCCAACGAGAAGCCCGAGTTCGACCTCTTGCGCTGGGTCGATTTCTGGTATCCGAGCGAGCATGTCGTCTCGTTCAAGCGCCGCGTCTACGAACAGGCGCTGCGCCACCTGCTGCCGATGGCCGAGGCCTTGTGCCAGATGCCGCTGCGCGAGGCTTCCCGCGGCGAATCACCGGCCGGGGAGCCGCTTTTCTCGCGCTAGCCTGAACGCGGATCGCGTTGGTAGTTGACAATCATTCGTATTTGCAATTGAATGGCGTCAGTCCCACAAGGGTTCTGGCGATGTACGTCTGTATCTGCAATGGCATTACCGACCACGCGATCCGCGAAGCGGCCGCGCGCGGCGTCGACTCATTGGAAGAGCTGACCATGCGCACCGGTCTCGGCAGCGGTTGCGGCAGCTGCGCGGATGTCGCGCGCGACATCCTTGCCGAAGCGCGGCCACGCACGCGCGAATTCCCCCTGCGCCTGGCCATCGCCGCCTGACGAACCCCACCCGGCGCGCGCATTAATGCGTGCGATTCGCGTTACTCCGTTGTTTTCGTGCAGGCGTTATAGTCGCGTCCTGCGTCGCGCTGCGGCACCTGCTAGCCCCTTTGAACGGAGAATGCGCCCATGAAAGGCGATGCCAAGGTCATCGAGCACCTGAACAAGTCGCTGCTCAACGAGCTGACCGCGATCAACCAGTATTTCCTGCATTCGCGCATGTACCGCAACTGGGGCTACGCCGAACTGGCCGAGCACGAGTACAAGGAATCGATCGACGAGATGAAGCACGCCGATCGCCTGATCGAGCGCATCCTGTTCCTCGACGGCCTGCCCAACCTGCAGAAGCTCGGCAAGCTGATGATCGGCGAGAAGCCGAGCGAAGCGATCGCCTGCGACCTCAAGCTCGAACAGGCGGCCGTGCCGGACCTCAAGGCGGCGATCGCCTATTGCGAGGGCTGCGGCGATTTCGTCAGCCGCAAGCTGTTCGTCGACATCCTCGAATCCGAGGAAGAGCACATCGACTGGCTGGAAACCCAGCTCGGCCTGATCAAGCAGCTCGGCGAGGCGAACTACCTGCAGACCAAGATCGGCAGCTGATCCGGGCTGGTGCGGCGGTGGCACGCGGGCTGCAGTCCGCGATGCACCGCTGTCGAAGTACGCCGCTAGGCAAATCAGGACGAACGCCATGCCATGGATCCTGCTGATCGTCGCCGGCCTGTTCGAAATCGGCTGGGCCGTGGGCCTGAAGTACACCGAAGGGTTCACGCGACTGTGGCCGACCCTCGGCACGATCGTCTCGATGATCATCAGCCTTGCCTTGCTCGGCCTGGCGATGCGCTCGCTTGCCTCTCGGGACGTCCTATGCGGTGTGGGTGGGCGTCGGTGCGGTCGGCACGGCGATTCTTGGCATCGTGCTGTTTGCTGAGCCTGCCAGCGCAGGCCGGCTGCTCAGCCTGGCGCTGATCCTGGCCGGGATCATCGGGCTCAAGCTCTCGACGAATTCCTGAGGGCATCGCCCTGGGCGAATGGCCGGGAACGGGGTGTGGAAACTGCCGGCGCTGTTTCCCGCGGATTGCCGCTTATCCTTCGACGGGCTCGTGACGAACGGGTTTCGCGCGGATGGCCGTTCATCCTTCGACGGGCCCGGGGCCTGCCCCGGACGCCGATGCGGGGACGAACGGCTTTCCCCAACAACGCATCCGGACGGATTTCTTCAGGTCAGGCCGAGGCTTGCGTAGGCGTTTACGACGCGCCGGTACTCGTTGTCGGCGCGCGTGGGCAGGGAGCCGAGTTCGTCGCTGCGTTGCGCGCGTGCATCGATCTCGGCGCGCTTGGCCAGTTCGGCCAGCGGCAGGGCGCCGAGGTTCGCGCTTGAGGACTTGAGCGAATGGGTGATCTCGGCGATGGCCTCGTGGTCGGTCATGTCCGAGGCTTCGCGCAGGCGTTCGAGCAGTTTGGGCGTGTCCTCGAAGTAGACGCGGACCAGCTCGGCGAAACCATCGCCCATGACTTCGAGCAGCTCCTGCACGACGGCCTGGTCGATGGCTGGTGCCTGTGCCGCAGGCCGTGCTGGCGCCGGCACGTCCGCCGCTGGCGGTGCTGTCGCCGTGCGCGTCGTTGCGACGGGCGCGGCGCTGCGGTTCGCCGGGGCCACCGCGTCCGGCAGCCAGCGTGCGACGGTCTGCTCGAGCAGGCGCCGGTCGAGCGGTTTGGTCAGGTAATCGTCCATGCCCGCGTCGAGGCACTTCTCGCGATCGCCTGCCATCGCATTTGCCGTCATGGCGACGATCGGCAGGCGCGGCAGGCCCTTCTCGCGTTCATCGGAACGACGCTGGCGGGTGGCCGTGTAGCCGTCCATGACCGGCATCTGGCAATCCATCAGGACCAGGTCGTAGGTCGTGCGCGCGATTTTTTCCAGGGCGGCGCGTCCGTCGGTCGCCATGTCGGCCTCGATGCCGAGCAACGAAAGCAGGCGGCTGGCCACGCGCGCGTTGACCGGGTTGTCCTCGACCAGCAGCGCGCGTCCGTGCAGCTTGCGCGTGGGCAACGTCGTGGGTTGCGTGGCCGAGGGGTCCGGCCTTGCCGAGAACAGCGGCACTTCGTGGCTGATTTCCGCGTGGCCGACGCCGAGCAGCCGGTTCAGCGTCTCGCGCAGTTCGCGCTCGTCGAAGTTCTCGGAAAGTGCCGTCAGCCGCTCGTCGGAGGCGAGGTCGCTCACGCTGTCGTCACTGCCGGCGATCAGGATGTGCAACGGGTCGAGGGTGGGATCGCGGCGGATGTTGCGTGCCAGCGCGACGGTGGCGGACCCCGACCGACGCGACATCGACGATCAGGACCTCGTAGCCCCAGCGCTCGCCCTTGCTCGAACCGGCGCGCAGTTTGGTCAGTGCGTCGACGGCGAGATTGCTGTGCATGTGGCTCATGCCGAGCTGGGTGACGAGCGCTCCGACGCGGCGCAGGAAGGCATCGTTGCCACTCAGCAACAGGCTGCGCACGCCGGACAGATCGGTGCGCCCGCGCATGTCGCCGATCGCCTTCTGCAGCGGGACATTGACCCAGAACACCGATCCGCGACCCGGTTCCGAGCGCACGCCGATCTTGCCTTCCATCAGGTCGACCAGGCGCTTGCAGATGACCAGGCCGAGACCGGTGCCGCCGTAGACGCGCGTGGTCGATGCGTCGGCCTGTGAAAACGGCTGGAACAGCTTGGCTGCCGTCTCGGCAGACAGGCCGATGCCGGTGTCGCGAACGGCGAAGGTCACCTCGTAGTGGCTGCGCGTCTCGCCGCGCTTGCCGATCTGGATGGTGACGCTGCCGCGTTCGGTGAACTTGACGGCGTTGCTGACGAGGTTGGTCAGGATCTGGCGCAGGCGCACCGGATCGCCGCGCACGGCCAGGCGCACCGAAGGATCGATGACGACGCCGAGGCGCAGGCCCTTGGCGCTGGCGCTGCCTTCCATCAGGGTGGCGACGGAATCGACCAGTTCCTTGAGGTTGATGCCCACGCTTTCCAGCTCGACCTTGCTCGCTTCCAGCTTGGAGTAGTCGAGGATGTCGTCGACGATGCGCAGCAGTTCCAGCGCCGACTGGTGCGCGGTAGCCAGGTAGTCCTGCTGGTCCGGGCGCAGCGGCGTGGAGCGCAGCAGGTCGAGCAACGGCACGATGCCGTTCAGCGGCGTGCGGATCTCGTGGCTCATCGTCGCCAGAAACTCGCCCTTGGCCATGGTCGCGGCCTCGGCTTCCTGTTTCGCCGCGACCAGTTCGCTCTGCATGGCGCGCAGTGACTCGAGTTCACGCAGCAGGGAGGCCGGCATCGGCGCGGCGCGCGGCGTCGCCGGCAGGACAAGCAGCTGGTCGCCGGAGCCGCGGCGCGCCCGCTGCAGTTCGATTGCAGCCAGCACCACGATCAGCGCGCAAATGACGGCCAGACCGACAACGAACCAGGCGCCGGGCAGGTCCGGCCGGAAAATGGCTGCCAGGCCCGCGCCGACGCCGGCCACGGCGAGGACGATGGTCGACCACAGCGGCCAGGGCGCCGGTGTCGGGGATGCAACGGGTATTTCGTTCTGCGTGGGTCGCTGCATCATTTGGCTCGTTTCAACCGCTCGCCGCCTGGAAATCGTAGCTGGTTTCGCGCGTGGCCTGCTGCACGAAGTTGCCCTGGATCAGGTCGATGCCGCTGGACCACAGCGAAGCAGCGACGCGCGCTTCCTCCACGCGCGGGGCGATGACGCGGCGCCCCTTGTCGTGGGCAAACGCGACCAGTTCACGCAACTCGTTGCGCAGGTTCTCATCCGGGTCGCTGGTGTAGCGCGGCGAGAGCTTGACGTAATCCACCGGCAGGTGGGTCAGCATTTCCCTGGCTTCTGCGCCCGCCTCGACGCCGGCCAGGGTCAGGCTGACGCCGAGCTGCTTCATGGCCTGGCAGAATGCCGTGTACTCGGCGAGTGCGCTGGCGACATCGGCCAGGCGCAGTTCGAGGGAGATCTGTGCCGCCGGCACGCGATGCGTGTTCAGGGCAGTGCGCATCCAGTCGACGCGGGCCGGATCGCGCACGCTGCTCGACGACTGGCTGACGAACAGGCGCAGGCTGCGTCCGTCGCGCAGGTGTTCGGCGATGGTCCCCAGGCAACTGTCGAGCATCCACAGGTCCACCCTGGCGATCAGCCCCGCCTTTTCCGCCGCGGGCACGAGTTCGCTGGCGGCGTAGACGCGGTCTTCGCCACTGGACAGGCGCAGCAGTGCCTGGAACTGTTCCTCTTCCTCGCCGTGCAGGGACACGATGGGCTGGAACACGACGCGGAAGCTGGATTCGTCGAGGGCGAGACGGATCGCGTCGACGATGGCGTCGCGCGCCTTTTCGTCGACGGCCGCCTCGACCACGTGGATGCCGCGGCCATCGACCGACTGGGCGTTGCCCATGGCCTTCTGTGCGGCGTCGATCATGGCCTTGGCATCGCCCGCGCCAGCCGAGAACGGACAGATGCCGACCACGATGCTGACCGGCAGCGGCGCGCCATGCTCGCCGAAGGTGGCGCCAGAGACGACGTCGCGCAGCCGGTCGGCGAGTTCTTCGAGCGCCTTGGCGGATCGATCCGGATTGAGCAGCAGGTAACCGCTGTCGCCGCAACGGGCGAGCATGCCGTTGCTGCCGACCTGGTCGCAGAGCAGGTTGGTCAGTTGCTCGACCAGCTTGCGGAATTCCGTCGCGCCGACGCGCTCATGCAACTTCGGTGCGGCATCGAGTTCGATCGAGAGGAGGCCGCCATCACGCGTCGCCGCATCCTCCATGGACAGCATTTCGGTCAGCCGGTGCGCCAGCTTGGCGGAATCGAGCAGGCCCTTGACGGCATCACGGACGCTCGGCGTGCGCCGCCGTTCGAGCAGGCGGGCGCGCCGCACGCGGCTGGTCACCGCGGTGATCAGGTGGCGCGGCGCGATCGGCTTGGTCAGGAAGTCGTCGCCGCCCGCGCTGATGGCGGCGAAGTGCTTCTCGGTGTCGCCCTCGCCGGAAAGGAAGACGATCGGCGTGGAGATGTTGGCTTCGCGCTCGCGGATCAGGGCCGTCAGTTCCATGCCATTGCACACCGGCATGTTGAGATCCATCAGGATCAGGTCGGGGCGGAACTCGTCGAGCTTGTCGAGCACGGCGGAGGCCTCGGTGACCGCCAGCGCCTCCATGCCGTTCTTGCGCAGGATCGATTCGGCGAAGAGCGCCTGCGAGCGATCGTCCTCGACGATCATGATGCGGAACGGATCGGCGTGTTCGGCGGCGTTGAGTTCGCGCACGCGGCTGAGCACCTCATCGGCGCTGGCGGGTTGCGCAACGAATGCATCGCAGCCCGCGCGCATCGCGCGCAGGCGCGCGGCGAGGTCGGTCTTGCCCGTGGTCAAGGCGACCAGCAGCACGCGCTGGTCGGCGCGCGCGCGCGCCGACCGTACCATCGCGCCGATCTCGTCGATGTCATCCTGGAACGAACCGCCAAGCACGACCAGCGATGGGGTCGAGCGGCTCAGCAGGTTCTTCAGTTCATTGACGTTGGCCGGCAGTTCGAGTTCGTAACCCTGGGCGCGCAACTGCAGGTTGATTTCGGTGGCCAGTTCGCCGGCGTCCCCGAGATGGACGGCGCGGCGGCGCGAGCTGTCGGCCGCCGGCTCCGGCTCGATCTTCGCCGCGGCCGGTTCCGCGATCGGTGCGGACGGGGCCGGCTGCGCCGGTGGCGGAGCAGGCTTTGCCGGCTCTGCAACCGGTGCAACTGCCGCGGCGGGCGCGAAGGCGGCAACCGGGGCGGGCTCCTCTGCGACGGGTGTTGCCGGCCGGCCGGGCATCGGAATCGCGGCAAGGCGCCGGAAGTATTCGGGCGGTGGTCGCACCAGCAAGGGGAAGCCGTTGTCCTCGGCGGCGGCGTAGCCGAACAGCGTCGTCTGCTCGCCGGCAAAGTCGCCGACCGCTACCGGTTCGCGCCGGTTGCTGCCGTCCAGCGTCGCCAGGTGCGTGGCGACCCCGGCGAGGGCCGCGCTGTCCGGTATCACCGGCGGATCGAGCAGTGCCCACAGGCATTCGGCGAAATCCTCGAGCCGGTTGGCCGTGGCCGGGTTGCGCAACAGGCGACAGGTGCTGGCCAGTGCTTCGGCGTCCTCGGCCAGCAACAGCGCCGCATTGACATCCCAGCTGCCCTCGCAGAGCCGCTCGCCGCGAAGGCGCAGGTCGCCCGTGCGCAGCGGGATCTGGGTGGCATGAGCGGCACGCGAACGCGGCGGCCTGATGGTTGTCTCCCTATGCACGAGTTCCCCCGTGAATCCTCGGCGAACTATAGCAGCGCACGGGTCCGACCTGGCACGCGCTCAAAACGGCTTGACCACGACCAGCACGACGATGGCGACCAGCAGCAGGGACGGGATTTCGTTGAACCAGCGCAGCCAGCGGCTGGAGTGCGTGTCGCGATCAGCTGCGAATTGGCGGACCAGGTGCACGAGCATGGCGTGATAGCCGATCAGGACGAGCACGAGGACCAGCTTGAGGTGGAACCAGCCGCCCGAAGTCAGCGCGCCCGGGGCATTGCTGATCCACCAGGCCATGAGGGCGAGGCCGAATACGACGGCCAGCGTGCCACCGATGTGGGTCATCACGAGCAGGCGCCGCTGCATGACCTTGAGGCGCTCGCGCACGACCGCTTCGCTGGCCTCGGCGTGATAGATGAACAGGCGCGGCAGGTAGAACAGGCCGGCAAACCAGGTCACGACGAAAATGATGTGGAACGCCTTCAGCCAGAGCATGCTAGCGGAGTGCAACATTCAATCGGGAAAGGGCTGGCGGCGTGGATCCTGGTGCTGGGAGCGGTCCCTGAAAGATGCGCATGGTCGTTGTGCTGGTCGATGGAAGGTCAGGTGCGTAGCCGCGGGCCTCGGCGGGCGCGCCCGCAACGGGCATCACGGTCCACGGAGAGTCTGCGCGCTAACATGGGCGCAGTATAGCCGTGCTTGACGCCGCTCCGCGGGGGTGGCTATAAGCGAAATCCCTATCCGCCCGCTGTCTTGCCTGGAACGCCCGATTCCGATGGCCTCACCCCGCTTTGTCATTCGCCAGGTCAATTCGACGCGTTCGCGCTGGGTCTGGCTGTTCGGCACGCTGGTCTGGCTCGGATCGCTGACCCTTGCCGTCGTGGCGACCAGCCTGCTGCTGGTGCCGCGGCAACCGGCCGGCGAGGCCGCCGTGCGCGTCGACAATCTCGATACCGAGGCGCTGAAGATGCGCATCGCCGTTCTCGAGCGCTCCGAACAGGTGGCCAAGGCGGCGCTGGCCGACCTGCAGCGCACCCTGCGCGATCGCGAGGAGGAAATCGCCGGCGTGCGCGCCGACCTGGCGTTTTACGGGCGCCTCGTCGGCGGCGCCAAGCGCGAGGGCCTGGCCGTGCACGCGCTGTCCCTGAAGAAGGTGCCCGACTCGCGGGCCTGGAACTTTTCCGCCACGCTGACCCAGAACTTCAAGCGTGGGCCGGAGACGCGGGGCAAGTTGACCCTGTCGGTGTCCGGCATCGCCGACGGCAAGCTCAGGACGCTGGAATGGCAGGACCTCACCCAGCAGCCCGGAAGTCCCGGAATCGAGTATGCGTTCAAGTATTTTCAGCAGGTAAACGGCACCATCATGCTCCCGGAAGGATTCGAGCCGAACCGCGTGCGCGCCAGCGCCGAGGGTGGCGGCAACCGGAGTGACCAGGAATTTTCATGGGACGATGCGGCGAAAGCCGAGGAGACTGACAATGTTCGGCAGTGACAAGCGACGCAACCATACGCTGGCGGCGATAACGACCCTGGTGGCCGAGGGCACGACGATCCGCGGCGACATCGAATTCAGTGGCGGGCTGCACATGGATGGCGCGGTGGAAGGCTCGATCTCCGCGCAGGGCGACAAGGCCGTGCTGACCCTGAGCGAGAAGGGGCGCGTCCTCGGCGAGATCCGCGCCCCCAACGCGGTCATCAACGGCGAGGTCAAGGGCGACATCATCGTCTCCGAGCGCCTCGAGCTGGCCGCCAATGCGCGCATCGACGGCAATGTCTACTACAAGGTCCTCGAAATGGCCGCCGGCGCCCAGCTCAGCGGCAAGATGATCTACCAGGCCGAGCCGCAGCGACAGCTCAGCGGGCCGGGCATGTCCAAGCCGCATGCCGAAGGTGCCGACGAGGACGAGGCCGGCGAGGGGAGCCCGGCCGAAATCAAGCCCGTCAAGGGCGGGCCGATCAAGTCGACCCAGGCGGCCTGAGGCCGCGCGCGACCGTCGCCGCCTCGGCACATGCCAGGGGGCCGGCGCTCCGTTATGCTTGAATCCGGCTGAAAAGCCTCGATCTGTGACAATCTGATCACCGCGTACTGGATCGCCGAACCCCGCAATGACCGCTCCCGCCATACCGACCTATCTCGACAACGCCAGTGCACCGATGGTGTTCACCGCCGCTGCGGCGAGCAAGGTGACCGAGCTGATTGCGGAAGAAGGCAATCCCGATCTCAAGCTGCGCGTCTACATCAGCGGCGGCGGCTGCTCGGGATTCCAGTACGGCTTCACCTTCGACGAGGAGCGCGCCGAGGACGACCTCGCCATCGAGCGCGATGGCGTATTCCTGCTGGTCGATCCGCTCAGCCTGCAGTATTTGACCGGCGCCGAAATCGACTATTCGGAATCGCTGACCGGCGCCCAGTTCGTCATCCGCAATCCGAACGCGAAGACAACCTGCGGTTGTGGGTCGTCTTTCACCGTATAAGCCTTGGCAAGCCAGCGTTGCGAGGACACCGATCGTCATGACCGTGCACGCGTCCTGCCGCCGGCGACCGCGAGGTCGCGGATGATCCCGATGAGCGCCGACCGGCGAAGCCGCAACAACGTGTTCGCGGGCCTTGTGCTCGATCGCTGCAGCGAGCGCCGCCTCGACACCGGGTGGCTGGACGCTGCGCAGCGCGCTGAAGCCGCGCGCTATCTCGTGATCGATCCTGCCGGACGCGGGTTGACCACGGCCGACGCGGCCTCGCTGTATTTCCTCGACAACACCCGGCGCAGCCGCCTGCTGCCCGAATGCGCGCCGACCCTGCTCGGCCTGGACGAGCGGCAGGTGCCGTATTTCGCCCTGGCCCCGGACAAGGAATCCGCGGCCGGCATGGGCGCGGCGTGCGCGGCTTCCTTCGTGGACCTGCGCCGTGCCGCCCTTGGCCTGTCGGCGTTCGAGGCCGGGTTGTTCGCCTATGCCCGCGGCATCGCGCACTGGCAGGCGCGAACGCGTTTCTGCGGAACCTGCGGCAGCCCGCTCGCCCTGGAGTGGGCCGGGCACCGCGCGCGCTGCACCAATCCGGCCTGTGCGATCGAACACTTCCCGCGCACCGATCCGGCCATCATCGTCATCGTCACCTGGCGCGATGCCTGCCTGCTCGGCCGCCAGGCCTCGTGGCCGCCGGGGCGCTATTCGACGCTGGCCGGTTTCGTCGAACCGGGCGAAACGCTGGAGGACGCAGTGCGTCGCGAGGTCCTCGAGGAAGCCGGCGTGCGCGTGGTCGATTGCGACTACCACTCCTCGCAGCCATGGCCATTCCCCTCCTCGCTGATGCTCGGCTTCACCGCGCGTGCCGACGATCCTTCGATCCAGGTCGGCGACGAGATCGACGAGGCACGCTGGTTCGAGGTGGACGAATTCGTCAGCGACATCGAGGCCGGAAAGCTCGGCCTGCCGCCACCCCTGTCGGTTTCCTATCGCCTCATCGAGCATTGGCTCAAGGAAGCCAGCGGTCTTGACCTGGGCGCGCTCAAGTCGCCGGCCACCTGGACCTGAGCCACATCCGCGGTTGCCGGCAAGTCCGCAAGGGCTACAATCCCTCGCAAGCCCGCCAATGCCGGATCCCATGGCCAAGACCCTGATCGCGATTCTCGTTGTATTGCTGAGCACGCATGCATTGCCGGATCTCGCCCGGTTTCGCAATTTTTCGTGGTTGCGCGGCTGGCTGGACCAGGCGGACGCCGGGCAGGGCGGACACGCGAAACTGCGCACGCTGCTTGCCGCGGGCCTGCTGGTGGTGCTCACCGCGCTGATCCAGGCGGCCCTGCACCGGCACTGGTTCGGTTTCCTCGAACTGGCCTTCATGGTCGTCGTGCTCTATCTCAGCTGGGGTCCGCGTGATCTCGATGCCGATCTCGATGCCGTGCTCAAGGCGCCCGATGGCGAGCAGCGCAGGTCGGCGGCGCAATTGCTGGCCGAGGGCGTCAGCGAGCAACCCGTCCGCTTCACCGCGCCGGGCCTGATCGAGGCCAGCTTTGCCGCCGCCCTGTCGCGTCGTTTCGGCGTGCTGTTCTGGTTCGCGTTGCTCGGTCCGGTCGGCGCACTGGCGTATCGAATCGTGCAATTGCTGGCGCGCACGCCGGCCTTCCGCGAAGCCGTGGGCGATGCTCGCGAGACTTTCGAACGGGCTGCCCTGGTGATGGACTGGGCGCCGGCGCATCTGCTGGCATGGTCGCTGGCCTTGGTTTCCGATTTCGATGCCATCGTCACCGCCTGGCGCGATTACCACCGCGCCCACGGCCAGGGCTACTTCACCCTCGACCTCGGTTTCCTCGCCGTCATCGCGCGCGCCGGGGTCGATGCCGACGTCGCCGCCGGCGATGGTGGCGAGGAAAGCGTCGGCGATCCGCTCGCCGAACTGGCCGACGCCCAGGTCGTCCTGCGCCGGGTCCTCTATGTCTGGCTCGCGGTGATCGCGGTGATCGTGCTCGGCGGCTGGGCCGGCTGATCGCGATCCGGGCGCGGCGTTCCGCGCTCAGGCCCAGCTGCCACGCAGATCGCGCACGCGCTGTTCGAGCACGGCCGCGGTGGCTTCGGCGGGTGCCACCGGCGCGCCAACGGCAAGCACGATGCGCGAGCGGAAGCGGCGCGGCAGGCGCATGCGCCCCGGCGCGCTGTCGCGACGGCTGAAGATGCTGCCCCACAGGCCGCGGATAGCCAGCGGCACCACCGGCACCGGGCGCCGCGCGAGGATGCGTTCGACGCCGGGACGGAACACGGCGATCTCGCCATCGGCGGTCAGCCCGCCTTCCGGAAAGATGCAGACGATCTCGCCGTCGGCCAGCGCCCGATCGACTTCATCGAAGGCCTTCTCGAGCAGGGCCGGGTCTTCCTTGCTGGAGGCGATAGGAATCGCCTTGGCGGTGCGGAAGATGAAGCTCAGCACCGGAATCCTGAAGATCCTGTAGTACATGACGAAGCGCGCCGGCCGGCGCACGCTGCCGGCGACGATCAGCGCGTCCATGAAACTGACGTGGTTGCACACGAGCAGGGCCGGGCCGTGCTCGGGCACGTCGTCGAGCCCCTCGGTGCGGATCCGGTACAGCGTGTTGATCAGGATCCACGACAGGAACCGCATGAGGAATTCGGGGACGAGTGTGTAGATGTAGATGGCCACCGCGGCATTGAGCACGGCGACGGCCAGGAAGATCTGCGGCACCGAAAAGCCGAGCGCGGTCAGGCCCAGCCCGAGTCCGGCCGAGATGACCATGAACAGCGCGTTGAGGATGTTGTTGCCGGCGATCACGCGCGACAGCTCGCTGCGGTCGGTGCGGCTCTGCACGAGCGCGAACAGCGGCACGATGAAGAGGCCGGCGAACAGGCCGATGAAGATCAGGTCGAAGACGATGCGCAGGTTGCCGGCGGCGCCGAGGAACTCGAGTGCGCCGAGTCCGTGCACGGATGCCGGCAGCGGCCGCGCGAAGAACAGGTCGACGGCGAACACGGTCATGCCGATCGAGCCGAATGGAACCAGGCCGATCTCGACCTTGTGCCCGGACAGCCGTTCGCACAGCAGCGAACCGATGCCGACGCCGACCGAGAACAGCGCCAGGGTGAGGTTGAGCACGCCTTCGCCGCCGCCGAGGTAGGTCTGCGTGTAGCCGGGCAGTTGCGCGGTGAACACGGTGCCGAAGAACCAGAACCACGAGATGCCGAGGATCGCGTTGAAGATCGTGCGGTCCTTGATCACGTAGCGCATCACGCGCAGGGTTTCGCTGGCCGGATTCCAGTTGAACTTGAGGTCCGGCGCGGTGGCCGGCGCCGGCGGTATGGCGCGACTGAACAGGAAGCCGATGATGGCGATGCCGACGACGAGGATCGACGCGGCCGTCACGCCGAAATCGCCGAGCGCCATCAGCGAGCCGCCGGCCATCATGCCGATCAGCACGGCCATCGACGTGCCCATCTCGACCAGGCCGTTGCCGCCGACCAGTTCCTCGGTGCGCAACGCCTGCGGCAGGATCGCGTACTTGATCGGACCGAACACGGTCGAATGCAGGCCCATCAGGAACAGCACGACGAACAGCAACCAGACCTGGTGGGCGTGGAACGCGTAGACCGCCATCAGCATGGCCGCGATCTCGAACAGCTTCACGTAGCGGATCAGGCGCGTCTTTTCGAATTTCTCGGCGATCTGCCCGGCGCTGGCGGAGAACAGGAAGAACGGCAGGATGAAAATGGCCGGGGCGATCATCGCGTAGAAGCTCACCGCTTCGATGGTCAGCCCGAGGTGGAAGCCGATCAGGACGATCATGCCCTGGCGGAAGGCGTTGTCGTTGAAGGCGCCGAGGGCCTGGGTGGCGAAGAACGGCGCGAAGCGGCGTGTGCCGAGCAGGGTGAACTGACTGTGTTCGGTCATGGAGCGCGGTCGGCATGGCAGGTCGGTGGCTGCAATCTAGCAGAGCCGCCGGCCAAATGGCCTGATGCGGAGCATGCGGGCGATGCAAGGCGCGATCGGGTGTATCGTGGTTCGCGCAGTTCCGGTGTTTGTCCGGATTCCTGCTCGATTTGCGTTGTTAACGATGAACCGGGGAGGGTTCAGCGCATGACGGAGGCAACCTCGCGGCAACGACAGTTGCCGGCTGCGGCGAACCGCTGGCGATATCGTGTCGGGCGCGAGCGTGGCGCGATAGGCCGGTTTGCGGATGCCCTGGAGCGCGACCTGACCGCGGCCGGCATCGCCGAGAACGTGCGCCAGTCGCTGGCGACGGTCCTCGACGAGTTGCTCGCCAACGTCGTCATGCACGCCCAGGCGGCGCGCGGCCCGGTGCATGTGCACCTGCGCCGGCGCAAGGATGAACTGATCGTGCGCCTGCGCTACTCGGCGGCGGCCTTCGACCCGACCGCGATTGCCGCGGCGCAATTGCCGGCGACCCTGGCCCAGGCCAATCCGGGCGGCGTCGGCATTGCCATGGTGCGCGCGATGACGCGCGAGTTCGCCTACCGCTTCCGTCGCGGCGAAAACCACCTGCGCGTGCGCGTCGCGCTGTAGCCCGCGCCCGCACCGCGCATCGTCATTCGCTTCGGTTCAGCGCGCGGTGGCCGATGTCGCGGCGATGGAAGGCGCCATCGAACTTCACCCCGGCCAGCGCGGCATAGGCGCGTTCGCGCGCGGAGGCCATGTCGGCGCCCAGTGCGCAGACGGTCAGTACGCGTCCGCCGGCGGTCACCACCTTGCCGTCGCGCTCGCGCGTGCCGGCATGGAAGATCTTCACGTCCCTGCCGGGGTCGACATCGAGGCCGCTGATGGCATCGCCGCTGCGTACCTTGCCCGGGTAACCGTGGGCGGCCATGACCACGCCGATCGCCGGACGCGGATCCCATTGCACGTGCAGGCCCTTGAGGCGCCCGGCCAGCGCGGATTCGATCAGTTCGACAAGGTCCGACTGCAGCCGCAGCATGATCGGCTGGGTTTCCGGATCGCCGAAGCGCACGTTGAACTCGATGACCTTCGGCGCGCCCGTGCGGTCGATCATCAGCCCGGCATAGAGGAATCCGATGAACGGCGCGCCTTCGGCCGCCATGCCGGCAAGGGTCGGCCGGATCACCTCGTCCATGATGCGCCGGTCGACTTCGGCGCTGACCACCGGCGCCGGCGAGTAGGCGCCCATGCCGCCCGTGTTGGGCCCGGTGTCGGCTTCGCCGACCCGCTTGTGGTCCTGGCTGGTCGCCATCGGCAGGGCATGCTGGCCATCGGAGATGACGATGTAGCTGGCTTCCTCGCCTTCGAGGAATTCCTCGATGACGACGCGCGCCGAGGCCGCGCCGAGGGAATGCGCGCCGAGCATGTCGCGCAAGGCCTGTTCGGCGTCGCCGAGGGTCAGCGCCACGACGACGCCCTTGCCGGCGGCGAGGCCATCGGCCTTGATCACGATCGGCGCGCCGTGCTTGCGCACGTAGGCGAGCGCAGGAGGCAGTTCGGTGAACACCGCGTGGCGGGCGGTCGGGATATTGTGGCGGACCAGGAATTCCTTGGCGTAGGCCTTGGAGCCTTCGAGCTGCGCGGCCACGCGGCGCGGCCCGAAGCAGGCCAGGCCGGCGGCGCGAAAGCGGTCGACCACGCCAAGCACCAGCGGAATCTCCGGCCCGACCACGGTCAGGTCGATCGCCTCCTTTTGGGCGAGACCGAGCAAACCGTCGATGTCGTCAACGGCAACGTCGACATTGCGCATGCGCGGCTCGTGCGCGGTGCCGGCATTACCCGGCGCAACGATCACTTCGCTGACACGCTTCGATTGGGCGAGTTTCCACGCCAGCGCATGTTCGCGACCACCGCCGCCTATTACGAGGATTTTCATGGGTTGGGAGCTTGGGATTCGGGATTCGGCATTTGGGATTCGATTGCGCGGATCGCAACTTGGGGTTGGAAGTGGGCTAGCCGCAGGCGCGAGCTTTCATCAGGGGGATATTGGCTCAGAGTTGCGGAGAGTTGCACGCCCTTGCCCTTGCGAATCCCCAATCCCTAATCCCAAATCCCGTCACTAGCGAGCTAGTGACGAAAATGCCTCACGCCCGTGAACACCATGGCCATGTCGTTTTCGTCGGCGGCGGCGATGACTTCGCTGTCGCGCATCGAGCCGCCGGGCTGGATGACGGCGCGGATGCCGGATTGGGCGGCCGCGTCGATGCCGTCGCGGAACGGAAAGAATGCGTCGGAGGCCATCACGCTGCCGGGCACGCTCAGGCCGGCTTCCTCGGCCTTGATCGCGGCGATCTTCGCACTGATCACGCGGCTCATCTGGCCGGCGCCGATGCCGACCGTGCGGCTCTCGCGCGCATAGACGATGGCATTGGACTTCACGTACATCGCCACGTGCCAGGCGAACAGCAGGTCGCGCAGCTCGTCGGCGTTGGGCACGCGCCTGGAAACGACCTTGAGGTCGGACAGCATCAGGGTGTCGCGGTCCGCATCCTGGGCCAGCATGCCGCCGGCGATGCGCTTGTAGTCGACCGACTGGCTGGTCGTCTCGGGCCATTCGCCGGTTGCGAGGACGCGCACGTTGGGCTTCTTCGCGAACAGGGCAAGCGCCGCTTCGTCGACGCCCGGCGCAATCACGACTTCGACGAACTGGCGCTCGAGGATGCGCGCGGAAGTTTCGGCGTCGAGGTTGTGGTTGAAGGCGATGATGCCGCCAAACGCGGAAACCGGGTCGCAGGCGTAGGCGTGCTCGTAGGCTTCGCCGGTGCTGGCGCCGAGGGCGACGCCGCAGGGATTGGCGTGCTTGACGATGACGCAGGCTGGCGTGCGCTGGAATGCCTTGACGCATTCCAGTGCGGCGTCGGCATCGGCGAGGTTGTTGTAGGAGAGTTCCTTGCCGGCCAGCACCTGCGATGTGGCGATCGTCCCGCGCGGCGCATTGCGCTCGACGTACAACGCGGCAGCCTGGTGCGGGTTCTCGCCGTAGCGGAGCAGGCGCTTGCGTTCATAGGCCAGGTGCAGGCTCGGCGCGAACGGTTCGCTGGATTCGCCTTCGGTGCGCGCGCCGAGCCAGGTGGCGACGCGGCCGTCATAAGCGGCAGTGTGCGAGAAGGCCTTGGCGGCGAGGCGCCGGCGCAATTCGATCGGCGTGCCGCCGTGGGCGAGCGCATCGAGCACCTCGGCATAATCGGCCGGATCGGACAGGACGATCACGTGCTCGTGGTTCTTCGCCGCCGCGCGCAACATCGCCGGGCCGCCGATATCAATGTTCTCGATGGCCTCGGCCAGGCCGCAATCCGGCCGCGCAGTCACCGATTCGAACGGGTACAGGTTTACGACCAGCAGGTCGATCGCGGCGATGCCGTGTTCGGCCATGACGGCATCATCGGTGCCGCGCCGGCCAAGCAGGCCGCCGTGCACGAGCGGATGCAGGGTCTTGACGCGGCCATCCATGATCTCGGGGAAACCGGTCAGCGCGCTGACTTCGGTTACCGGCAGGTGCGCCTCGCGCAGGTTCTGGGCGGTGCCGCCCGTGGATATCAGGCTGATGCCCAGTGCGTCGAGTCCGCGGGCCAGGTCGCACAGGCCGGATTTGTCCGACACGCTGAGCAGCGCGCGGCGAACGGGAGCGAGGGGAGTTTCGAACATCAGGTCAGCCCGGAGCCAATTTCAGGCGCGAAGTATAACGGTGCACCGCGCCGTGCACGCGGTCAGCTGATGCCGTACTGCTGAAGCTTCTTGCGCAACGTCGCCCGGTTGATGCCGAGAGCGGCGGCAGCGCGGCTCTGGTTGCCCGCATACCAGGCCAGCACTTCGCGCAGCAGGGGTTGCTCGACTTCACCGAGCACGAGGGCGTGCAGGCCCTCGCATGGCTGCGAATCCACATCACTGAGGTAGCGACGTACGGCGCGTGCCACGCATTCGCGCAGGGCGGGCTGCAAGGAGGGATCCTGCGCGGCATCGACGCGCAGTGGAGAAACGGCATTCACTGAGAACAGGCCCCCGGGGCTTTGTTGCTTGGCTGGTGATCGCCACGCGGATGATGCTTCGCGCGGCGGGTCGGGAATGATAACGCCGCGCGACGCAATTGATAAGTGCTGTTCGTCGGATCGATAGCATCCGATAATCGAACAATCGCGCCACGGCGGGCCTGCTACTCGAAGCGGAACTCGAAAGCGACGGCACTCTTGCCCGGATCGGCGACTTCGAACACCAGCGGCGCCTTGGCCGCCGGAGCGAGGCCTGCGGCCAGGACGCGCGGATCGCTGACATACTCGTTCGGGCGAAAGCGGCGCATCGCGATGCGTTGTTCATCCAGGTCCGACAATGTGATCTCGACGGTCGGGAACGGCTGGGCGAAATCCGCCGCGTTCTGCAGCGTGGCCGAGATGATCAGCGCGCCGGGCACCGACGGATGCGGCCGGATATCGCGCGATGCCAGTTGCAGCAAATCGTCGTCGCGGCGCAGCGGTACCTGGCAGCCCAGTGTCGCGCAGGCTTTTTCGAGCCACGGGCGGACATTCGAATCGTTGATCCACAGGCTGCGTTCGGCCCAGGCGATCTCGCCGCCGAGCAACAGCATGAGAACCAGGCTGCCGGCGATCCAGGTGCCGTTGCGACGCTGCCTGGAATGCCGGCGCGAGCGCGTGAACTGTGGCGCGCTCGATGCGCGCTCATGGGCGCGCGGGCGCTCGTCGGGATCGAAATTCAACGATCCCTGGGCGCCGCGGATTGGCCGGAACACGGGCAGGCCAAGCTGCGGCGGGGCGGCCTGCTCGACATGCCGCTCGAGCTTGCCGATCGGCTCGGCCGGAAGCTGTTCGCTGAGCGTGGGCAGGGCATCGAAGATGGCATTGCAATGCGAACAGCGCACCGCGCCGCGCGCGGCCGCCAGTTCGGCGCTGCTGAGCTTGAATACCGTCAGGCATTCGGGACATTGCGTGTACATGAGGGCGATTGTAGCCGTTGGCCGGTGTCGTCAGCGCGATCGTCGTCCCGACCCTTCGCCGGACCTGCACGCGGAAGGATGCCTGTTCAGGCGCGCCGACATCCGTCGATGCGCACCCAGTCCTCGCGCGTGGTGACCGCGAGCTCGTCGAACCACTCGGCATAGCGCGCGACCAGTTCGCCATCCTGGCCCTTGAGGATGCCGGACAGGGCGAGCCGGCCGCCCGGCCTGACCCGCCTGGCGAACAGCGGCGCCAGCTCGTGCAGCGGGCCCGCGAGGATGTTGGCGACGAGGATGTCCGCAGGGATGTCGCTGTCTTCATCTGGCAGGTGCAGCTCGAGCCTGTCCTCGACGCCATTGCGCGCGGCGTTGTCGCGACTCGCCTCCAGCGCCTGTGGATCGTTGTCGATGCCGATCACGCTGGCGGCGCCGAGCAGGGCCGCGGCAATCGCCAGCACGCCCGAGCCGCAGCCGTAGTCGACCACGCTCGCGCCGGCGAGGTCGGCCTGGTCCAGCCATTCCAGGCACAACGCCGTCGTCGGGTGCGTGCCGGTGCCGAAGGCCAGGCCCGGATCGAGCCGGACGACCACGGCATCGGAGTCCGCCGGCGGTTCGATGTTCCATGGATAGATCCACAGCCGTTCGCCGAAGCGCATCGGCTTGAACTGGTCCATCCACACCCGCGTCCAGTCCTGCTCGGCCACTTCCCGGAACATGATCTGGTCGGGTTCGAGGTCCGGCAGCAGTTCACCAAGCACGTGGATGAGGCCGCTGCGATCGATGCCGTCTTCGAACAACGCGGACAGGACGATCGACGGCCACACCGGCGTCTCGCCCACGCCCGGCTCGAGGATCGCTTTCTCGTTGGAAGTATCGGCATCCGCATCGAGCAGGGTTACCGCCAGCGCACCGACATCCTCGAGCGCGGCTTCGACGGTTTCCTGCTGGTCGGCGCGCAGGGTCAGGGAGAGTTCGATCATTCGGGAGTTGGGAGTTGGGAATGGGGAATGGGGAATGGGGAATGGGGAATGGGGATTCGGGATGACCAGCCATTCGGCTGTTGAAAGCCGGGATTCGGGATTCGGGATTCGGGAATCAAATAACGATTTGGCTCATGAGCAGTATGAATTCCAGGCATTGGTTCCTTCTCCCGCTGGCGGGAGAAGCATTTCATATCGGACTTTCACTATTACTTCCTTCTCCCGCTGGCGGGAGAAGGTCCCGCAGGGGGATGAGGGTGGTGCTCCTGATTCCCGAGGTGACACATCGCACATCGGCCGACACGATCTGCGAACCGAATCAACAGGGCGCACCGCCACGGTCGAATGCCCGGCTGCGCGATCGCCACGATCATTCCAGTCCGAGCGCTTTGGCCTTGGCTTCGGCCATGCGTTTTTCGAGATAGTGGATGTTCATGCCGCCGGCCTGGAAGCCGCCGTCGGCCATGATGCGCATCTGCAGCGGCAGGTTGGTCTTCACGCCTTCGATGACGACTTCGGCCAGTGCATTGCGCATGCGCGCAACCGCGGTGGCGCGATCGCGACCATGCACGATCAGCTTGCCGATCATCGAATCGTAGTTCGGCGGGATGCGGTAGCCGTCGTAGATGTGCGTATCGGTGCGCACGCCAGGACCGCCGGCGGCGAGGAAGCGCTTGACCAGGCCCGGGCTCGGCATGAAGGTATCCGGATCCTCGGCGTTGATGCGGCATTCGATCGAGTGGCCGGTGATGCGCACGTCTTCCTGGCGGATCGAGAGTTTCTCGCCGGCCGCGATCAGCAACTGCTCGCGGACCAGGTCGACGCCGGTGATCATTTCGGTGACCGGATGCTCGACCTGGATGCGCGTGTTCATCTCGATGAAGTAGAAGCGGCCGTCCTCGTAGAGGAATTCGAAGGTGCCGGCGCCGCGATAGTTGATGCGCAGGCAGGCCTCCACGCAGACCTTGCCGATGGCCTGGCGCTGTTCTTCGCTGATGCCGGGGGCGGGCGCTTCCTCGACCACCTTCTGGTGGCGGCGCTGCATCGAGCAGTCGCGTTCGCCGAGGTGGATCGCGTTGCCCTGGCCGTCGGCCAGCACCTGGATCTCGACGTGGCGCGGGTTCTCGAGGAATTTCTCCATGTAGACCTGGTCGTTGCCGAACGCGGCCTTGGCTTCGGTCTTGGTCATCGAGATGGCGTTGCCGAGATGGGCCTCGGTGTGCACGACGCGCATGCCGCGGCCACCGCCGCCGCCGGCGGCCTTGATGATCACCGGGTAGCCGATGTCGCGCGCGATGCGCGTGTTCTCGGCGATGTCGTCGCCAAGCGGTCCCCCGGAGCCGGGCACGCAGGGCACGCCAGCCGCCTTCATCGCGCGGATCGCCTCGACCTTGTCGCCCATCAGGCGGATCGTCTCGGCGCGCGGACCGATGAAGATGAAACCGGATTGCTCGACGCGCTCGGCGAAGTTGGCGTTCTCGGAGAGGAAGCCGTAGCCAGGGTGGATCGCCTGCGCATCGGTGACCTCGGCGGCGGCGATGATCGCCGGCACGTTGAGATAGCTTTCCGACGCCGGCGCCGGCCCGATGCACACCGACTCGTCGGCCATGCCGACATGCTTGAGGTTGCGGTCGACCGTCGAATGCACGGCCACCGTCTTGATGCCGAGCACATGGCAGGCACGCAGGATGCGCAGGGCGATTTCGCCGCGGTTGGCGATGACGACTTTGTCTAGCATGGGATGACCAGCCATTCGGCTGTTGAAAACCGGGATTCGGGATTTGGGATTCGAAAATGCATGTGCATCATGGCGTCCTGGGCTTGTTCAGCGATCTGATCAACGCATTCAATTTCGAGAAAACGCAGTCGACCAGTTCATTCAATTCCGGTGAGTTGTCGGCAAAGCCGAGCCTTGTCGAGATTTGAAGTTGCGTGTCAAGCTCTGAAAGGGAGCCTCGCGCAATGGAAAGAAACCTCAGGTACTCCAGCCTCGATCGCCGTGCAGCACCCTCGGCAATATTTGACGGCACGCTGATTGCTGCACGACGCACCTGCAGCAGCAGCCCAAAGCGCTCGTTGTCCGGAAAGGGAGCGGAGAATCGATAAACGGCTTCGACCAGATTCATCGAATCGCGCCAGACGTCCAATCGCTGATGAGGCCGCTCTTGCAAATCCCGACTCCCAAATCCCGAATCCCGGCCTCTCAGCCAATCACAAACAACGGCTCGTCGAACTCGACCGGGTGGCCGCTTTCGGCGAGCACGGCGAGGACCGTGCCGGAAACTTCGGCTTCGATCTGGTTGAACATCTTCATTGCCTCGATGATGCCGAGGGTGTCGCCGGCCTTGACCTTCTGGCCGACGCTGACGAAGGGCGGCGCATCGGGATTGGCCGACGCGTAGAACGTGCCGACCATCGGCGAGCGCACTGTCGTGCCGGGCGGGAGTTCCTTCGAGCCCGCGGCAGCGGGAATCTCGGCTTCCCCGGCCGGGGCGGGCGCGGTCGCCGGCGCATTCAGCTGCACCGCGGGCGCCGGGCTGGCCGCCGGCGCTGCCGTATAGGTCGGCGCCATGTTCTTCGGATAACGCGACAGGCGGACGATTTCCTCGCCTTCCTTGATCTCGAGTTCGGCCAGGTTCGATTCTTCAAGCAGGTCGATGAGTTTCTTGATCTTGCGCAGATCCATGGGTGTCACCTGTGCTGTGGACCGCTGCGAACGTCGCACCGGCCCGGGTGGGAATCAGAAGGGTCAGGGGTTGGCGAGCCGGCGCAGGATGTAATCGAGCGCCATGCGATAGCTGTCGGCGCCGAAGCCGGCGACGACGCCGTGTGCGATATCGGAAAAGTACGAGTGGTGGCGGAAGCTCTCGCGGGCATGCACGTTGGACAGATGCACCTCGATGAACGGAATCGCCACCGCGGCCAGCGCGTCGCGCAGGGCCACGCTGGTATGCGTGTAGCCACCCGGATTGATCGCGATCCAGGCGACGCCTTCGCCACGTGCCTGCTGCACGCGGTCGATCAGGGCATGCTCGGCATTGGACTGGAAGGTGGCCAGCTCATGCCCGGCTGCCTTCGCGGCGGCAACCAGGCCGGCGTCGATGTCCTGCAAGGTCGCGTGCCCGTAGACCTCCGGCTCGCGTGTGCCGAGCAGGTTGAGGTTGGGCCCGTGCAGAATGAGGATGCTGGCCAAGCGCGCTCCGGGGACGGCCGCCCATCGGCCGGTTCAAACAGCGCCGTAGTGTCATCGAACGGGCCCGTTGTGTCCAGTTCGGCGAAGATCGGCGAAATTTGTGCGAATGGGGGTCTGCGCTGCGGCTAGCTGCCGCGGCGCGCCAGGAGCAACGCCGCGGCGCCCGCCAGCAGGCCCCAGAAGGCGGAGCCGATGCCGTACAGGCTCAGGCCCGAACCGGTCACGAGGAAGGTGACGAGGGCCGCTTCGCGATCCTGCTCCTCGCGCATGGCATTGGCCAGGCTGTTGCCGATGGTGCCGAACAGCGCGATGCCGGCAAGGGCCATGACCAGTTCCTTCGGGAATGCGGCAAACAACGAGGCGACCGTCGCGCCGAACAGGCCGACCAGCAGATAGAAGAAGCCGGCGGCGACCGCGGCCACATAGCGGCGCTCGGGATCCTCGTGCGCCTCGCGGCCCATGCAGATGGCCGCAGTGATCGCCGCGAGGTTCAGCGCAAACGCACCGAACGGAGCGAGCACGGCGTTGACCGTACTGGTCCAGCCGATCACCGGGGAGATCGGGACCGGATAGCCGGCGGCGCGGATCACGGCTACGCCGGGCACGTTCTGCGATGCCATCGTCACCACGAACAGCGGCAGCGCGATGCCGAGCAGCGCGGTCCAGGACAGCTCGGGCGTTACCCAGACCGGCCGCGCCAGCTCGAGGCGCAGTTCAGCCCAATGCATGTGTCCGCCAGCGCCGGCGATGGCGACGCCGACGAGGAGGGTCGCGATCACCGCATAGCGCGGGGAAAAGCGGCGCGCGACCAGGTAGACGACGAACATCGCCAAGGCCATGCCGAGCCGGGTCTGCATCGCCACGAACACGTCGAGGCCAAAGCGCAACAGCACGCCGGCCAGCATTCCAGACGCCAGCGAAACGGGGATGCGGCTCATCGCGCGTTCGAACGCACCCGAAAATCCGGCGACCGCCATCAGCAGCGCCGAGGCCACGAAGGCCCCTGTCGCCTGCTCGATCGGCAGGCCGGCTGTCGACGCGATCAGCATGGCCGCGCCCGGCGTCGACCACGCGGTCACCACCGGCATCCGGTAGCGCAGCGACAGCCCGATGCAGGTCAGGCCCATGCCGAGCCCGAGCGCCCACATCCATGAGGCGGTCTGTTCCGGCGAGGCGCCCATTGCCCGCGCCGCTTCGAAGACGATAACGGCGGTGCTGGCGAAGCCCACCAGCACGGTGACGAAGCCGGCGACCAGGGCCGACAGTGAAAAATCGCGAAGCAGGCTGCGTTTGGTCAAGGCATTCATGGAGCGGTGCACTCGGGCAGGCGTTCGGGATGCTTGTTGCAGGGAACGCCGTGGCCGATGTTCCGCTGCGCGGCGGCAAGCGTAACGGCTCGCTGCCCGGTCGGCGAGAGGCGGACCGGCGGTACCGGCCGGGCCCTCCCCTCCGAAGGTTCAATCGCGCGCTGTCATGCCCCGGGGGGACGCGTGCCCCGGTCCGTGCTTATTGCTTACCCTCGCTTCGCAGGGGCCGCTGCAACGATCAGCCCGGCTGCAGGCTCGCGCAATCGATGACGAAGCGGTAGCGCACGTCGCCCTTGATCATGCGTTCGTAGGCCTCGTTGATCTTCGCGATCGGGATCAGCTCGATGTCCGAGGCGACGCCGTGTTCGGCGCAGAAGTCGAGCATTTCCTGGGTCTCGCGGATGCCGCCGATGAGCGAGCCGGCGAGTCGGCGGCGGCCCATGACCAGCGGGCCGGCGGAGAGCGGCACCGGCTGGTCGGGCAGGCCGACCAGGATCATCGTGCCGTCGCGGCGCAGCAGGCCGAGGTAGGCGTTGTAGTCGTGCGGCGCCGAGACCGTGTCGATGATGAAATCGAACTTGCCGGCGAGCCTCTTGAACGTGGTCTTGTCCGCGGTGGCGGCGAAGTCGTCGGCACCGAGCTTGAGCGCATCGTCGCGCTTGGACGGCGAGGTGCTCAGCACGGTCACGTGCGCACCCATCGCGCGGGCGATCTTGACCGCCATGTGGCCGAGTCCGCCGAGGCCGACCACGGCGACCCGGTCGCCGGCCTTGACGCCGTAGTGGCGCATCGGTGAATAGACCGTGATGCCGGCGCACAGCAGCGGGGCGGCTCGGTCCAGCGGGATGCTGGCAGGTACGCGCAGGACATAGTTCTCGTCGACCACGATGCGCGTCGAGTAGCCGCCATAGGTCGGCTGGCGCGTGCCGCGCTCGACGCTGTTGTAGGTCGCGGTCATGCCCTTCTCGCAATACTGCTCCTCGCCTTCCCGGCAGGCGCCGCACTCGCGGCAGGAATCGACGAAGCAGCCGACGCCGACGGTGTCGCCGATCTTGAATCGGGTGACCGCGCTGCCGACCGCGCCGACCAGGCCGACGATTTCGTGGCCGGGCACCATCGGGAAGATGCCGCCGCCCCATTCGCCGCGGACCTGGTGGATGTCCGAATGGCAGACGCCGCAGTAGCGGATCTCGATCTGCACCTCATGTGCGGCCGGCGCGCGGCGCTCGATGGTCCACGGGGCGAGGGCGGCTTTGGCGCTGGCGGCGGCGTAGGCGGGAGTCGACATGGAAGGGTCCTGTTGCAAGGCGATGAAACGGAATCGGTCGGGGCCGCAGGATGCAACCTGCGCGCTCAGAGATACGGCGCGATCCAGTCGTCCAGCGCCTTTTCGCTGAAACTGCCCATGCGCGTGGCGAGGATGCGGCCGTCGCGGCCAACCAGTGCGGTAAACGGCAGGACGCTCTGCGTATTGCCGAAACGAAGGGAAAGATCGACATCATCCGCCGGCGAATTGATCAGGATCGGATAGGAAACCGGATGCGATTGGAGGAACCCCAGCGCGGCGGGCGCCTCCTCGGATGCGACGCCGATCACTTCCACCCCGCGCGCGGCATAGCGCTGGTGGGCGCGATCGAGCATCGGCATTTCCTCGCGACAGGGCCCGCACCAGCTCGCCCAGAAATTCATCACCACCAGCTTGCCGCTCCACTCGGCGAGGCTGCGTGGCTTGCCGTCGCGATCCGGCAGGCGGACGTCGCCGGTGGCATCGCCGACGGCGAGCACGCCCGGGGTTGAGACGAGCGGGGCCTGTGCCGGTGCCGGCCCGCGGCGCAGCATCGCGCTGAGGCCCAGGCCAATACCCGCACTGGCGATGGCGAGGACGATGATCAGCAGGTTGGTGCGATTGAACATGGGCTCGGGTTTTCAGCAGCGAAGGCGGGCGTGGCATCCGCGGTGCGGACGGATCATGGCGAGGTGGCGCCCAGGGCGGCTTCGACGACGCCGTCGGTGAGTACGGTGGGCAGCACACGGCCATTGTCCTGCGTTCCGTGGAAGACCACGTAAAGCGGCACGCCAACGGCGCCGTGCTCCTGCAGGAAGGCGGTGATCTCCGGGTCGACATTGGTCCAGTCGCCCTTCATGTAGACGGCATTGGCGCCGGCGAGGAGATCCTGGAAATGATCGGTGCCGAGCACGCTCTTCTCGTTCGCCTTGCAGGTCACGCACCAGTCGGCGGTCATGTTGACGAAAACGGTGCGCCCATCCGCGCGCAATGCGTCGAGCTTGTCGCGCGAGTAGGCGACGGCGGATTCGCTGTCGACAGCCGTCTTCGAGGGCGGATCGAGCTTCGCAATCATCCAGATCGGCACCAGCGAGGCGATGAGGACGATGCCGGCCAGCACGCGCGTGCGGGTGCCGCCTTTCCAGCGTCCGCGCTCGAGCCACCATAGCCCCAGCGCCAGCACCACGGCACCGGCCAGCACGAGGCCGATCGCATCGACGCCGCGCTGCTTGCCGAGCACCCAGACCAGCCAGACCGCGGTCAGGTACATCGGGAAGGCGAGCACCTGCTTGAAGGTCTCCATCCATGCGCCGGGCTTGGGCAGGCGCGACGCCAGCGCGGGCACAAAGCCGACCAGCAGGAACGGCAGGGCCAGGCCGAGGCCGAGGGCGAGGAAGATCAGCAGGGCGACAATCGACGAGGACGCAAACGCGAACGCCAGCGCCGGACCCATGAACGGCGCCGTGCACGGGCTGGCGACGATGCAGGCGAGCACGCCGGTGAAGAAATCACCGGCCGGACCCGAGCGCGAGGCGAGGTTCTGCCCGGTACCGGCGAGGCTGGCGCCGATCGTGAAGACCCCGGACAGGCTCAGGCCGACCGCCAGCAGGACGTAGACGAGAAGGGCGACGAAGCCCGGCTGCTGCAGCTGGAAGCCCCAGCCCAGCGCCTGGCCGGCGGCGCGCAGCGCGATCACCAGCAGGCCGATCGCCGCGAACGTGACAAGTACGCCGAGGGTGTACCAGAGCGCGTGGCTGCGCGCCTTGGCCAGGCTCTCGCCGCTTTGCGCGAGGCCGATGACCTTGAACGACAGCACCGGCAGCACGCAGGGCATCAGGTTCAGCACGATGCCGCCGAGCAGGGCGAACAGCAGCGCGCCGAGCAGGCCGATCGCGGTCACTTCGGGGGGCTGCGAGCGCAGCGCGTTGTCGGGCAATGGCGTCGACGCGGATTCCGCTGCCGGCGGCGGCGCGGGCACGAAGGTCCTTGCCGCGGCAGCCAGTTGTTCGGCGCTGGCCGGTTCGAGATCGACGGCGACGGTGCGCTGCATGACCGGATAGCAGATGCCGTTTTCCTTGCAGCCCTGGAACTCGCCGAGCAGCTGGATGGTTTGCGCGTCGCCGTTCGGGCGCTTCAGCGCGACCGGCAATTCGACCTGGTCGTAATAGACGACGACGCTGCCGAAGTGTTCGTCGGTGTGATCGACGCCGGGCGGCCACTGCGGCGCGCCGACTTCGACGCCGCTGGCATCGGCCACGCGCACGCTGCTCTTGTCGCGGTACAGGTAGTAACCCTTGGGCATGGTCCAGCGTGCGAGGATTTCGGTCGGGCTCATCGCGATCGCTTCGTAGACGAAGGCCTGCTCGGGCGGCAGGGCTTCATCGTTGTCCTGCGCATCCAGCGCACTGCCAAGGCTCGCGCCGCCGGCCAGTTTCGCCGCCAGCGCGCTCGGTGGCGCGGCGGTGGAGGCGCCAGGCAGCGCCAGCAAGAGCCGCGTCGGGTGCGGCGGGTAGCAGATCTTCGGATCGGTTTCGTGGCAGCCCTGCACGGTCACCGTGACTTCGATCGTCGCGGCGCCGCTGTTGTCCAGCGTGTACGGCAGGCTGGCCTCGACGGCGTCGTGGTAGATCTCGACATCGCCGAAGAATTCGTCGTGTTTCTCGATGCCTTTCGGCAACGCCAGCGCGCCGAGCTCGAGGCCGGCCTGCTTCGTCTTCGCGCTGATGCGCCCCTTGTACAGGTAGTAGTCGCGGGCGATCTGCCAGTGCAGGGCGATGCGCCCGGGCTCGGCAACCTCGGCCTTCAGCGAGAAGGCCTGTTCCACGGGCAGCAGTCCGTCCTGCTCCTGGGCATGGACGGTCGGAGTGAGCACTAACAGGGCCAGCAGGCTGGCGAGGACGCTGCGAATCAAGGCAAGACTCCGGCTCGTGGGCAAGGCGCGCTGCCCATCAGGGTGAGGTGGTCTGTTCAGCAACCCAGGCCGCATAGGGCGCGTGGGCAGCGCTGACATCGACCGCAATTATCTCAGGCAGTTCATACGGATGCAGTTCCAGCAGCCGCGCGGCCAGCGCCGGGTAGGCCGCGCGCGTGGTCTTGATCAACAGCAGCACCTCGTCGTCGGTATGCGTCTCGCCGCGCCAGCGAAAGGTCGAGCGCACGCCCGGCAACACCGAAACGCAGGCGGCCAGGCGTTCCTCGACCAGGCTCCGGGCGATGTTTGCCGCACTTCCATCGGCGGCGCAACTGCAATGAACGATCAGGATGGACATATCAGTAGCCGGTCCGGGAAGGCAAGCCTGCATTGTAGTAGCGCCTTCAGGCGCGATGCTCCTTCTCGCACCCCCATCCGAACGTATCGCGCCTGAAGGCGCTCCTGCAACGTGAACAGCGCAGCTTACCGGCTATCGACTCGATCCGGGATCGAAAAGATCGCCGCACGCAAGCACTCAACCGGCAAGCTGCGCAATTCCTTTCACCGGCAATGGATCGGAGTGCGCGGCGCGAATCCCTGCTGGATTTCGATCAATGCACGGTCGGCGGAGCCGGTGAATCGAATCCGTCGACGAAGATCGCGTCGTTGCCCAGCGGTTCGCAGGTGGCCGGGTTGCTCGACTGGAACAGCGCCTGGCTGGCCCATTCGGGGTGGTCGATGAACGGATTGCGGTTGCCCTGGAAGGCCTGGATCACGTCGTTGCGCGCGATTTCCGCGGCGTCCGGCGGATCGCTGGCGTGCCAGGCGAGCAGGTCGCTCAACAGGCCCATGTAGGCCGGCACGTTGTAGTTGGAGGTGCCGACGATCAGCGCGCGGTTGTCGGTCAGTTCGAGATTCGGTTCGGTCTGCCCGCTGGTCGGATCGGTGCCGCCCTCGTAGCGGATCGCCATGTACATGACCGCACGGGCGACGTCGCCCTTGCGGTGGTTCCAGGTTTCGAAGGTGTTGTTGTTGACCCAGTTCGAGTTGCCCGGATAGACGCCGCTGCCGCCGCCGAAGCCGAGGTTGGCCTCGGTGATGCGCTCGCCGCAGCTGGCCGCGACGGGACAGTTGCCGTACGGCTTGTTGCCGCGATCGGAATTCCACTGCGTGTCCGACAAATACAGCATGTGGGTGTCCGTATAGGGCGCGTTGGGCAGGCCAAGGTTGCCGGTCGTGCTCGGGAAGCCGAGCGAGTTCGGCCAGGTGTGCTCGCGATTGTAGGTGAGGCCGCCGCCGCTGCCGGCACGGTCGCTGACCGCCGTGTACAGGCGGTTGCGGTAGACGTCGAGGATCTGGTTGGCGTTCGACGGATTCGCCTGCGCGGTCTCGAGGATGGTCCAGGTATTGGTGCCCGAGCCGCTGTAGGGGTAAGCGGTATGGCCGCGGATCGTAAGGTGCAGCGTGCAGCGCAGCTGCCCGGCGCTGCTCGTGTTGACCTGCGACCAGTAGCCGCTGGCCGAGCCGTCGCTGACCGTGAAGCTGACCGTTTGCGATTGGGCCATGGCGACGTCGCTGGCATTGCGCACGCCACTCGCATTGATCGTGAACACGCACGATGCATTCGCCGGCAACAGGCTGGCCGGGGTCAGCGTGCGGCTCGCTCCGCTGCCGGTTTCGGACAGTCCGATCGGGCTCGTGTTGCAGGCCAGGCTGAAGGCGCCAGGCGTGGTCGTGACCGCTTCGCTGAAGTTCACGCGCACGTCGCTGGCCAGCGGCACGTTGGCCGCGCCATCGGCCGGCTGGGTCGAGAGGACCGTCGGCGGCGGGATGTTACCCGGATCAAGCGTGGTGAAGGCGATCACCACGTCGGCGGCCATGGCATCCGCCGTGCCGTCCTGGTCGGTGACGCCACTGGCGAGAACGGTCCAGCTGCACGATTCGTTGGCGGCAAAGGCCGGCGAAGGCGTCAGCGTGAACGTGGTCGGGCCGCCCGATTGGGTCGCCGTGTGGCTGCCGGAGCTGTCGCAGACGATCGAATACCACGGTGCCGTCAGCGTCACCGCCTCGCTGAAGCTGACCGACAGGGTCGCGCCGAGCGGCACGTCGATCGCGTTGTTGGCCGGCGAGGTACTGGCCACGGTCGGCGGGACATCGACCGGCGGATCACCGGCCACGGCGAAACTGACGTTGTCGATGGCGAGGCCGTCGTCGGCGCCGCTCGCATTGGAATCCACCCAGCGCACCCACAGGCCCGCATTGGCGGCCAGGTTGAGCCCGCTGATCGATGCGTTCTTCGCAGTCCGGTTGGCAGCGAGATTGCCGTCCAGTGCGCCAATCGCGCCGGTCGTGGTCGGCGAGGCGAAATCGAGTGCCGGCACGGCAACCCAGGTCGCCGCCGCATCGGCCAGCGAGGTCGCGTTGAGGCTGTACTGGAATATCAGGGTGTCGGCGCGGCCGGTCGCGCCGAGTCGCCACTGCTCGCCGGTGTAGGCCACGGCAATCTCGCTGAGCGCCTGGCCACTGTCGTTGCGCAGTCGTGCACCGATCAGGGGCACCAGCGAGCCGGACTGCACGGTGCCCAGGGCGCGCTCGCTGCTGGCGTTGGCGCCGAAGCTGTAGGTGTCGCCCGAGTTCGCCGAGCCATCGCTGGCCGTGTAGCTGGTGTTCGCGTTGGATCCGCTTTCGGCGAGGTACCAGCCGTCCGGCAGCGCCGCGCTCGTGCCACTGCTGGCCAGGGTGTCGAACGCCTGCACCGGTGGCGTGCCGCCGACCAGCGGGACGACCTGGGCCGCCGCAATGGATGCAACGGAGGAAAGCAACAGCAAGCCCACGACGCGCACGGCGCCAGAACATCGAAGCATTGGAAATCCCCGGGACAACTACGCGCCAGGCGGCGCCAGGCCGTGCACTTTAGCGGGCAAATCATGACAAGAGGAAGCGGGCGTCCCCCGCTTGCCCGAGGGGTCGCCAGCGCATGGCGACAAGCCTGGATAGCGGTCGAGGCCCGGCCCGCGGCCGTCTCCCCGGCGGCGCGGGCCGGCAGCGCACGCGTTGGCCATTGAAAGGCGGTCGCCCAGCCCCATGTTCCGGGCACGCCAACGCCTGAGGACTTCCGCAGGCGTTTTTACGCGAGTAGAATTGGCACTCGTTCGGGCAGAGTGCTAACAGCCCGACAAATATTTAATCCAATCAACCAGTTAAAGGAATCAACAACATGGCACTTCGTCCGCTGCACGATCGCGTCATCCTCAAGCGTCTGGAAGAAGAGAAGGTTTCGGCCGGCGGCATCGTGATCCCGGATTCGGCCGCCGAGAAGCCGATCCGTGGCCAGGTCATCGCCGCTGGCACCGGCAAGATCCTCGAAGACGGCAAGGTCCGTCCGATCGCCGTCAAGGTCGGCGACAAGGTCCTGTTCGGCAAGTACTCGGGCACCGAGGTCAAGGTCGACGGCGAGGAACTGCTGGTCATGCGCGAAGAAGACATCATTGCGGTGATTGAGTAAGAAGCCGGGATTCGAGATTCGGGAGTCGGGATTCGCAAGAGCGCAAGCAAAGCGCGCGACCCCAACCTCCCCGGATCTCTCCCGCTTCTGCTTTACCCGAATCCCTAATCCCCAATCCCGAATCCCGGAGTTCCAACATGGCTGCCAAAGAAATCCGCTTCTCTGAAGACGCACGCGCCCGCATGCTGCGCGGCGTCAACACCCTGGCCAACGCGGTCAAGGCCACGCTCGGTCCGAAGGGCCGCAATGTCGTGCTCGAAAAGAGCTTCGGCGCACCGACCATCACCAAGGACGGCGTCTCCGTCGCCAAGGAAATCGAACTCGCCGACAAGTTCGAGAACATGGGCGCGCAGATGGTCAAGGAAGTCGCTTCCAAGACTTCCGACGTCGCCGGTGACGGCACCACCACCGCAACCGTCCTCGCCCAGGCGCTGATCCGCGACGGCATGAAGGCGGTCGCCGCCGGCATGAACCCGATGGATCTCAAGCGCGGCATCGACAAGGCCGTCATCGCCGCCGTCGAAGAGCTGAAGAAGCTCTCCAAGCCGTCGGCGGATTCCAAGTCGATCGCCCAGGTCGGCACGATCTCGGCCAACGGCGACGAGCCGATCGGCAAGCTCATCGCCGAGGCGATGGACAAGGTCGGCAAGGAAGGCGTCATCACCGTCGAAGAAGGTTCCGGCCTGGACAATGAACTCGACATCGTCGAGGGCATGCAGTTCGACCGCGGTTACCTCTCCCCGTACTTCATCAACAACCAGGCCTCCCAGCAGGTCGAGCTCGAAGAGCCGCACATCCTTCTTTATGACAAGAAGATCTCCAACGTGCGCGAGCTGCTGCCGATCCTCGAAGGCGTGGCCAAGGCCGGCAAGCCGCTGCTGATCGTCGCCGAGGAAGTCGAAGGCGAAGCGCTGGCGACCCTGGTCGTCAACACGATCCGCGGCATCGTCAAGGTCGCGGCCGTCAAGGCGCCGGGCTTCGGCGATCGTCGCAAGGCGATGCTCGAAGACATGGCCATCCTGACCGGCGGCCAGGTCATTTCCGAGGAAGTCGGCCTGCAGCTCGAAAAGGCCACTCTGAAGGATCTCGGCCGCGCCAAGAAGGTCGTCATCACCAAGGAAAACACGACCCTGATCGACGGTGCCGGCGAAGCGGCCACGATCCAGTCGCGCATCAAGCAGATCAAGGCGCAGATCGAGGAAACCTCCTCGGACTACGACCGCGAGAAGCTGCAGGAGCGCGTGGCCAAGCTGGCGGGCGGCGTTGCCGTCATCAAGGTTGGCGCCGCGACCGAAGTGGAAATGAAGGAAAAGAAGGCCCGCGTCGAAGACGCCCTGCACGCCACGCGCGCAGCGGTCGAGGAAGGCGTGGTCCCGGGCGGCGGTGTTGCGCTGGTCCGTGCCTTGGCCGGCCTGAGCAAGCTCAAGGGTGACAACGAAGAGCAGAACCACGGCATCCAGATCGCACGCCGTGCGATGGAAGCGCCGCTGCGCGAGATCGTCACCAATGCCGGCGAAGAGCCGAGCGTGATCCTGAACAAGGTCGCCGACGGCAAGGGCAACTTCGGCTACAACGCGGCAACCGGCGAGTACGGCGACATGGTCGAGATGGGCATCCTCGATCCGACCAAGGTCACCCGCACCGCGCTGCAGAACGCAGCCTCGATCGCCGGCCTGATGATCACGACCGAAGCCATGGTTGCCGAAGCGCCGAAGAAGGACGAAGGCCACAGCCATGGTGGCGGCGGCGGTGGCATGGGCGGCATGGGTGGCATGGGCGGCATGGACTTCTAGGAGGTTTTTTCCTGCGATCCTCCTTGATCGCGAGAATCAAGAAGCGGCCATCCGTGGCCGTACTTCCCAAGAACAGCCCTACCTTGTTGTATCGATACAGGAAAAGCCCCGCAGCGATGCGGGGCTTTTTCGTGGGCGGCTAGAAGAGGCCCATGGCCAGGCCTTCGGCGAGCAGCGCGCCGAGTTCCGCGCCGCGCGCGAGGTCGGTTGCGTCGAGCTGCTTCGGCGCGAGAATGGCTTCGCGGGTTTGCGCGGCGGTATTGATGATGAGCACCGGTGCGACGCGACGCAGGCGCAGGCCGGTGGCGATGCGATCGAGCTGGCGCTGCGCGCCCTCGCCATCGGAGCCGGCGCAGATGATCGACGCATAGGCCTTGCCGTTGCAGCGTTCGAGCAGGTCGTAGTAGCTGCGGTCGAGGAATTCCTTCATCGCGCCGGACAGGCTGGCGAGGTTCTCCGGTGCAGCGAACAGCACGGCATCGGCCGCGAGGACGTCGGCCGCGGAAGCTTCACTGGCAGCCAGCACGACGGTGGAGACTCCGCTCGCCGGGCGTGCCGCGCCGGCAGCCGCCTCGACCATCTGCGCGGTGGCGCCGGTGCGGCTGTGCCAGACAATCAGGAGTGTCCTGGTCGAGTCCATGGATCCGAGATTACCCTGAGTGGCTGGCTGCCGCTGCGCAGGCAAGGCGGTGCCAGCGCTGGCCCGAATGATGGCCAGTTTGCGTGGATGAAGTTGATCCGGCGTTTGCGTTTGCCTGCCATCAACCCCCAGCCCTGGCCTGACCGCTCATGAATCCTCCCGCTTCGCGGCCCGCACGATGCGCATCGACCGTCCCCGCGGCTTGCCGCAAGAAATCCGCGACAGTGGGCGAATGCGGGGATATTCTCGCCCCGGCGGCTGTTCATTCGCGCCACCACGGACGTCGCTGGCGATTCCGACTGGTTCCCTGCCGGAACCGGCCAGCGGGGGGAAGCCGCGAACGGGGGCGAAGCGTGACCGAGATTACCGAACTGATCGGCAAGGCCAGGAACGGCGACCAGCAGGCCTCCGAGCGTCTGTTCGGGGTGCTGTATGACGAATTGCGTCGCATCGCGGCCGGGCAATTGCGCGGCAACAATGCGATGCGGGCGACCTCGCTCGTGCATGAAACCTATCTGAAGCTGGCCAACCACGGCGCCATCGAGGTCAACGACCGCAGCCACTATTTCGCGGTCGCGGCGCGGGTCATGCGCCAGATCGTGATCGACCACGTGCGCTCGCGGGCCGCCTTGCGGCGCGGCGGCGAAGTCCAGTTCATGCCGCTGGACACCACGGCCATGCAGGCCGCGGCGGAGGGTCGAGGCGAGGAGGTGCTGGCACTGGATGAGGCACTGTCCCGACTCGAGGCGATCGACCCTGCGCTTGCCGCCCTTGTCGAGATGCGCTTTTACGCGGGGCTGGAATTATCCGAGATCGCCGGCGTGATCGATCGTTCGGAGCGATCGCTGAAACGCGACTGGCGGCGCGCGCGCGCCTTCCTGCAGCGCGAAATGACGGCGGCGTGACCGATGGCGATTTCCCAAGAGCGCTGGAAACAGATCTCCGAGCTGTTCGACGAGCTGGTCGAGCTGCCAGCAGCGGATCGGGCCGAGCGCCTGAAGGCGATCGCCGCCGCCGATCGGGATCTTGCCGGGGAAGTCGAAGCCCTGCTCAAGGCGGATGACCAGGCCAGCGACCTGCTCGACAGCGATGCGATTTCCGCCATTCCGGATGTCGTCAACCACACTGCCGATGACGCGCCCGCCGATGGCATGGCGGGCCCCTATCGCCTGCTGACCCGGCTCGGCGAAGGTGGCATGGGCGTGGTCTGGCTGGCCGAACGTACCGATGGTGCCTACGAGCAGAAAGTCGCCGTCAAGATACTCAAGCGCGGCATGGACACGCATGCGATCCTGCGCCGCTTCCTGCAGGAGCGGCGCATCCTTGCGCGGTTGCATCATGTGCACATCGTCCGCCTGATCGACGGCGGGATGACGGCAGATGGACGCCCGTTCTACGTCATGGACCCGGTCGATGGCGTGCCGATCACGGAGTTCGTCGTACGGCAACGCCTCGATCTGCGCGCGCGCGTGCGCCTGCTGGCCCGCATCGCCGCCGCGGTGGCCTACGCGCATACGCAGTTGATCGTCCATCGCGACCTGAAGCCTTCCAACGTTCTGGTCGACGCGGATGGCGAGCCACGCGTGCTCGATTTCGGCATCGCCAAGCTGATCGAGGAAAGCGGCGAACACACGCAGACGGGAACCGGTCACCGCGTGATGTCGCCGGCCTATGCCGCGCCAGAGCAGATTCTTGGCGAACCGGTCGGCACGCCCACCGATGTCCATGCATTGGGCCTCATGCTCTGCGAAGTCCTGATTGGCCAGGTACCGCTGCAGCGCCACGGTGCGACGCCGGCCCAGCTGGCGGTCGAGGCGGATCGACAGTCCATCGAGCGCGCGAGCACCCTGGCCGGACGCCTGCCGGAGGAACGCATCGCCGAGTTGTATGGAAGGGGTATCGAGTCGCGCCAACTCGTGCGCACGCTGTCCGGCGACCTCGATCTCATCATTGCGACGGCATTGCAGCGCGAACCCGCGCGTCGCTATGCGACCGCTGCAGCACTCGCCGACGACCTGCAGCGCTGGCTGGAAGGCAGGCCGATCGCTGCCCGCGCCGACTCCGCGTCCTATCGACTGGGCAAGTTCGTGCGCCGCCATCGGCTCGGCGTGGCCGCAACGGTGCTCATTGTCCTGTCCCTGCTCGGCGGACTCGGTGCAGCGCTCTGGCAGGCGCAGCTCGCCCGCAACGAAGCATTGCGGGCCGATCTCGAACGCGGCAAGGCCGAACGCGAGCTTGCCCGCAGCGAGCGGGTCAAGGATTTCATCCTGACCCTGTTCCGCGAACAGGACCCGGTGAGCCGGGCCAGCGCCAAGGCACGCACTCCGGCCGCATTGATCCGTGATGGTATCGCGCAGGTCGATGCCAGCCTTGCGGCCGAGCCCGAGCTGCAGGCCCGGCTGCTCAGGGATCTCGGCGAAATCCAGGTCAGCCTCGACGACCGCGAAGCCGCGCAGTCGACCCTCAAGCGCGCCTGGGAACTGCAATCGCGCCTCAGCGGGCCCGACAGCATCGCCAGCGCCGAGGCGCTGGCTGCCTACGCCGACGCCGTGTATGCGTTCGGAGACATCCCGAAATCCGAAGCGCTGTTGCGCGATGCCTTGGCCAGGCTGCGCCGGACGGGCGCGGGCGAACAGCCGCGGACTGCCCTGGCCGAATCTTCGCTGGCCAATATCGAACTGGTCGCGGGCCGCAACGAGGAGGCCGAAAAACTCGCGCGCCATGGCGTCGATGTCTTCCGCACGACCTATGGCGCGGACAATGTCCAGGTTGCATCGCGCCTTGGTGTGCTCGGCAAGGTCCAGCAGGAAAGCGGCGACTATGCGGAGGCCCTGGCAAGTTATCGGGAAGCCCTTGCGATCGTCGCGCGCAACAACGGCGAAGACCACGTGCGCACGGCGATGTTGCGCACCAATGTCGGCGATGTCCTGCGCGTCCAGCACAAGTACGACGAGGCGCTAGTCCAGTACGAAACGGCCCTGGGAATCCTGCGCGCAACGCTGCCGGCCGATCATGTATATCTGGGCGGCACGCTGTTGCGGCTCGGCGACCTGCAGCGGCGCGTCGGCGATCTCGATGCCGCCGACCGCTCCTTCCAGGAGGCCCTTGCCATGCTCGGCAAGACGCCGTCAGGGCAATATGCCCAGGCACTGCAAACCTACGGCAGCCTCGCCCGTGCCCAGGGCCAGTTCGAACTCGCCGCGCAGCGCTACCGGAAATCCTTCGAGGCATTTCGCGCGTCGACCGGCGACAGCGTCTATACGTGGCTGACCGCCATGGTCGAGGTCAGCGCCCTGACCGACGCGGGGAAATTCGCCGAGGCCGATGCGCGCGGCGCCGAAGCCGCTGCCGCGCTGGCGCGCGTGGCGCCCGATGATGCCTACAACAACACCTTCGCGGCTTCGGTGATGGGCGCGCTGCGCCAGGCCGAAGGGCGCAACGACGATGCGATTCCCCTGCTTCGCCGGGCCCTTGAGGGCGTCCGGCAGATCTACGACAAGGACCATGCCGAAATCGCCCAGGCCCGGGTTGCCCTTGCCGGCAGCCTGATTGCTACGCACGATGCCGTACTGCGCGAGGAAGCCGCCGGATTGATCGAATCGGCGATCGAAACGCTGACTCGTGCCGGCGACGCCGGCAGCGAACCGGCGCTCGGCGCCGCCTATCTCGAACGCAGCCGGTTGCACCTGGAAAACGGCAACCACGCGGCGGCGCGAGCCGACATTGTGCAAGCCCTGCCACGCCTGCGCTCGCCGGAACACGGCCCGCGCCTGCGCCAGGCCCAGGCGCTGGCTCGAAGGCTGGGCATCGCGCGCGACGCGTGATGCCCCCTATCGATCCTCCCGATTGGCGAGGCTCGCGAGCCGGCCAGCGGACAGCCACGCAGACTCAGCCGTCGAATCCGTCGACGAACAACAGGTCGCTCTGGTAGAGCACCTGCACCGCGCCAGCGTCGGTTTCTCCAGCGTCATCGTACAGATAGACGCCGATCGCGAGGTCGGCTCGCCCATCGTCGTTGAAGTCGCCGCTGGCCAGGCCGTTGCCGAACTGGTCGTTGCTGTGCGGGCCACCGATTTTCAACGGTGCAAGCGGAAAGATCGGCCGCGCGTTGCTCGTGTCCAGCCGGCCGTTGCTGCCCGCATCGAAGATCCATACCGCACCGGCTTTATCGACACCGTTGATGATGGCAAGCGGTGCTCCTACGGCAAGGCTGTCGCCAGCGCAGGTCAATCCGGCGCAAGCGCGCGCGAGCTTGCCGGCGGCCAGGTTATTGCCAAACCAGCTTCTTCCGCTGGTGAAGCCAGCGGTTGCCGGCGCCACGATGCGCTGGTTGTTGGCGACATCCAGGCCGGTACTCGTCCCGTAGATCACGTGTACCGACCCGTCGTTGCTGGTCGCCACGGCGGGAGCGCCGATTGCAAGATCGTAGTAGGGCGAAGCACCAAAACCCGTCGAAGAAAAATGGGCTGCAGCTAGCGCTCCTCCAAAGCCTGCCCCTGCAGCGCAGGTTCCGGCAATGCCTTGGACGCCGGGCCGCCAGATCCGCGAACCGGCATTGCTGATGCCGTCGCTGGCCGATCCGTTGAGGACGACGACGGCACCCGCACGATCGGTTCCATTCGGACACGTGCCGTTGAGTATGCCCACGGCGAGATCGTCGTCGGCATCGCCGTCGAAATCGCCGGCAGCGAGGGCCCAACCGAAATAGTCGTTCTCCTTCGGCGAGAAGCTGAGGCCGTCGCTGTTGCGGTTGACGATGCGGGCCTGGCTGGCCGTGATGCCGGACAAGCCGCCATAGGTAATCATGATCGCGCCGGCATTGTCGAAACCGCCGACGATCTGCCCGCGAATGCCGATGGCCAGATCGATGTAGCCATCGTCGTTGAAATCGCCGGCGGCAAGGCCGTTGCCGAAATTGGCATTGGCCTGTGATGCCCCAGGGTAGGCGCCGCCCGCCTGGATCGTCGATTGCAGGGCCCAGGTCCCATCCAGGCGAAGATTCATCACATACACCAGCCCCGCCCCACTTGCGCCGCCGGCACTGGAATTTGGCGCGCCAACGGCGATTTCGTCGCGGCCGTCGCCGTCGAAGTCTGCGCTGACCATGATGTAACCATGGCTGGGCATCGTCACGGTTTCCGGGAAAAAAGTGAACACGTGGGGCGTTCCGACGGTAAAGGCTGCGCCGCGAAGGATTCGCAGGCGCGTGCCGCCGGACTCGGAAATCGCCAGGTCGCTGATGCCATCGTCGTCAAAATCGCCGGCGACCACGCCACGGCCGAAGCTGCCGCCTGCCGGAGTGGCGTAGGGATTTTTCAGCAGCACGTTGTCGATCGGCCCGAGGTGTTCCTGGGCGAATGCGGAAATGGTCGAGCTGCCCAGTACGAGCAACAATGCCGAGCGGCTGAGCAGTGCTTGGGAAGCGGGCATGGCGCGTCTCCGTTAGGTTGGATGGGCCGTTGACCCGATACACGGAAAGCGGTGGATCCGGGGGCCACGCCGGGTCTCGCGAATCGGTTCACGGATCCGGCGGGCAAGAGGCACGCATGGCGCCGATCCGGGACGTCATGACAACCCCCAGGCAAGACGGATCGGCGTGTATGGGACGTCCACGCAAGGGCGGTACATGACAGACCTGGCGCACAGGCAGAACGAGGCTGTTGGTGGCCGGGGTCCGCGGGGAACTGCCGGGTGCGCCCGTCAATCGGTGTGGCTCAGACTGCGCAGAAAGCGATAAAGGCCATCGAGTTCTGCATCGGTGAAATGCGGCGTGCGCTTGCGTGTGATGGTCAGCATCGGCTCGCCGACTTCGCGACCGCCGAGCGCGGTTCCGGTGCGCATGAGTCGCGTGAAATTCTCGGGCGAGTACGCGGCGACTATCGCCAATGCCGGCGAGTAGCCGGGCTCGCCAGTCAGATCCTGGGCATGGCACTCCGTACAGGTGCTCATGGCCAGATAGCGTCCGTTGGCCAGGGCATCGCGATGATCCTCGCGGGCGGGATGGGGGATGTCCTGATCGACCTCGGCCGTGATCGGCGCGGCGACTGGATCGCCCGTGATCAACTCCCAGCGCCACTGCGGCCCAAACGAGGTCGAAGGAAGCGGATCGTCGCTGCGGGGGACCGAACGCAAGAACGCAATGATCGCACCGAGGTCATGATCGTCGAGATGCGCGAACATGTCGGAAGGCATCTCGAATAGGCCACGACCGTCGCGCCGTACTCCGTGCCGGATGGCGCGCTCCAGTTCCGCGTCGGTGTAGCGGCGCACGACTTCGGTCAGGTTCGGGGCGACCATGCGACCGAGCCACGGCTCCTCCCAGAGCACTCTTCCTGCGATGCCCTGCTTGCCATGGCAGCCGTCGTTGCAGCCGCGAATGCGCGCCAGGCGAGCACCCTCGGCAATGGACGCCGCATCGGTAGGTACGACCAGCTGATGCGTCGGGGCCGGGAAGGTCTTGCGTACGATGCGTTCGGACGCTGCGTAGAAAAAGGCACAGGTCAATGCGGCCATGGCGAGGATTGCCAATCCCGCCATGCGTGCCCGACGCGGCCAGGAGCCCGGCTTCATTGTCAGATTGCTCGATGGATGCGCGATGTGCCGGGGGCGTCAGTCGTCGACATGATCATGCTGCGCGGGGCACTCAATGCTCACCCGGATAGGCGACGGTCTGCTTGCCCGCGAATTCCCAGCTGTCTCCTTCCTGTGCCAGCACGATAGGGCCGCGCACGTTCCAGCCGATGCCATCGCGTGCCTCGATCATCAGCACGGCGGTTTCGCCGAGCCGGTAACCGCCATCGACCTTGACGTCGCGCAACATGCGCAGCGACTGTACGTGCAGCTTGCGCTTGCGATCGGCCAGTGGAATCGGCTTGCCCTCGAAGTCCTTGTCGCGAAAGACGATGGCGGCCATCTGTCCACCGGCGCGCATCGCCGCATCCGGATCCCTTGCATCGACGGCCGCCGCCATCGCGGCGGTTTGCGCGACGTATGCCCGACCGATCTCGCCGCCGTCGCCGGGCAGGCGGGTGGCTGCCGTCGCCCAGTCGGTCCGTGGTTCACTGTTGCCACTGTCGCGTAGGCCTTTGGCAAAGAGTTCCCGCACCAGAGTTTCGCTCGATTTCGCACGCAAGGCTGAAATGCCCGCCGGCGAATACTGGATGGACACCAGCTTGTAGTCATCGCCGCGCCTGGCGTACGGCATTTCCATCGTTCCGGAGCCCGAGCCATTCCGGGACTTGACGGCAACAGTCAATGTCCCATCGACCTGTGGTGCCTGCGCGTTGTCCCGCTCGGCATCGTCCTTGAGGCGCTGGCGGAACTCGTCGCTGGCGGCCGTCGTCGAAACCGTGCATGTCGCCTCGCTGGCACACTCGCGCACGGTGTCGAGGTAGAAAAAATGCAGCTCGGCTGGCGCAGCATCGATGTCGGCCAGCTTGCGCGCGGCGTCGAAGTCGCCGCTGTCGAGAGCGGCCTGCAATGCCTTGGCCAGGGCCTCCGGCGTCGAGGTGGCCTGGCTGCAGGAACTCACCATCAGGGTGGAGAGCAGGGCGAAAGCGGAAATCAGGGTCTTCATGGTTGCCAGTACTCCGGTGGTGGATTTTCGGGCGGCGACGAATCGGTATCGCTCCAGAGTAGTAACGGGTTGCCGCGGTGGCGGGGGCCACTGGCGAATGAAATCCTGTATCAGTCGACGGCTACCCGACTGACGGCGACCATTCGAAACGCGTGGCGCGCCATGCGGGCCGCTGGCGGCGGCGCCTGCGCTGAACGGCTACTCCGGCTTCGAGAAATCCCTCAGCAGCGAAGCGTCGAACTCGACCGTGGCCTGCGCGCCGGAACCGCCGATCTTGAACGTGCCGGCCACGCGGCCGGCGCTGTCCACGCTGAGCTTGAGCGCATCGCTGGCGGCGGTGCCGCTGTACTGGATGGGGGATACATGCGCCCACCAGTTGGCCATGCCGGTCTCGGTCAGCTCGATCTGCAGCCCGTCGCTGGATGAGAGCATCGCGCAGCTCGTGTCGTCGCAGGCGTCGATGGCGGCGCGCTGGTCGTCGGCGGTGAACACGATGCTTCGGACTGTGCGGGTCTCGTCGGAGCGGTCCTTGCCCGAATAGTAGTAGGCGTGGGTCAACGTGATGGCGAGGTCCTTGTCGGGGCCCTCGACGCGCAGGTTGCCCTTGGCCATCGTCGACTCGGCGGCCAACGCAGCATGCGAAGTCAGCAGGATCGCAAGGGCGAGAGTGAGGCCAGGGGGGAGGCAATGCGATTCGATGTTCATGGTCTGCTCCGGCTGCAAGGTGTAGCGGGCGGAAAAGCATGTTGGGGAAATCAGGCAACCGTCCCCCAGCCTGGTAAACACGAAATGCTGGCCAAAGAGGCCAAGCGGCACGCTACGCCCAAAGCCGGTGCCTGTCGCGCCATTTCGCGCTAGGCTCGGCAGCGGCCGCAACGGGCGGCTCGATCCGGGGAGGGATCATGGCTCGCACTGCCTTGGTGGACCTGTTGCGCCGCGCTGCGGCGATCGCGGCGGTCAGCCGCGCGACCGGCGAATCCTTCGATGAGGCCCGCGCCCGCGAGCGTGAAGGGCGACTGCTATCGCGGCGTCGATTCCTGCAGCAGTCGGCCGGTGCCTCGGCGGCACTGATGCTGGCGGCCTGCGCGCGCGTGCCGCTGCAGCACACGTCCGATGCCGATGAGGTGATCATCGTGGGTGCCGGCGTCGCCGGACTGACCGCCGCCTGGCGCCTGCGCCAGGCCGGTGTCGGCGTGCGCCTCTACGAAGCCCAGGAGCGCATCGGCGGACGCATGTTCAGCCTGCGCAACCATTTCGCCGATGGCCAGGTCTGCGAACTCGGCGGCGAGTTGATCGATACCGGGCATGCGCGGATCCGGGCGCTCGCGGCCGAGCTGGGCCTCGTCCTCGATGACCTTGCCGAGGATCCGACGCACGCTTTTGGCGATGTCTGGTATGCCGATGGTCGTCGCTACAGCGAGGAGGACATCCTGCGCGAGTTCGCGCCGCTCGCGGCGGCGATCAGCCGCGACGCCGAATCCCTGCCCGACGCCGAGATCACCTATGCGACGCCCGGGGGCGTCGAAGCGCTGGATAGGCAGTCGATGAGCCAGTGGCTCGATAGCAATGGCGCCTCGGGCTGGCTGCGCAAACTGATCGAAGTTGCCTACACCTGCGAAATGGGCCTCGAGTGCGACCAGCAGTCGGCGCTCAATTTCCTCACCTTCATCGATCCCGGAACCGAGGCGTTCCGCATCTTCGCCGACAGCGACGAGCGCTTTCACGTGCGCGGCGGCAACGATTCGATCGTCAAGGCACTCGGCGCGAAACTCGATGGTGCGATTACCACGGGTGCGAGTGCTCGAGGCGATCCGGCAAAGCGCCGATGGCACGTACACCTTGAGTTTCAAGCGTGGCGCGGGCGCCTTCGAAGCGCGCGCGCGCCAGGTCATCCTGGCCCTGCCGTTCACGACGCTGCGCCGGGTGCGCATCGATGTCGAATTGCCGGCAGCCAAGCGCCGCGCCATCGACGAACTGGGCTACGGCACCAATGCCAAGCTGATGATCGGCTTCAACGAGCGCGTCTGGCGCACGCGCCACGCCAGCGCCGGTGCGACCTACAGCGACCTGCCCTACCAGACGAGTTGGGAAACCAGCCGCATGCAGGCCGGTGCGGCCGGCATCCTGACCAACTTCGTGGGTGGCAATCACGGCGTCGAAATCGGCAGTGGTTCGCCCAGGGAACAGGCCGACCGTGCAGCCGCCCAGCTCGATGCGATCTTCCCCGGCATTTCGTCGGCGCGAGCCGGCATGCGCGAGGCCCGCATGCACTGGCCCACGCATCCCTGGACGCTCGGCAGCTATGCGTGCTTCCGCCCGGGCCAGTGGACGACGCTGCGCGGCGCGATCAGCGAGCCGGTCGGCAACCTGCATTTCGCCGGCGAGCACTGCGCCTTCGACAACCAGGGCTTCATGGAAGGCGGCGTCGAAACCGGCGAATGGGCGTCGCAGGCTGTCCTCGGGAAAACGATAGTGCGCGCTGCCTGGGGGTCCGGTGACGGGAGATCCCCGACGTCGAAGCCATCCGCGAAGATCGGTTCCCGATAGACCACGTGGACGCCATCGACGTTGCCGGTCAGCAGGCCGCCGGCGGCATCCTTCTCGATGCCGAGCCAGAGGTCCAGGTAGAGAAATGGATCGATGATCGTGATGTTGAATGCGGTGTGCTGCCAGGTACCGTTGCTGTTGAGGAAGGCGCCGGCCGCGGGATTGCTGCCGCCGCTGCAGTCGGACTGCGCGCGTCCGCTGATGCTTACCACGAGGCGGCCGCCAGGGTGATCCTGCGGCAGCCAGCCATCGGCTTCGATCCGGTAGCTGCCCGGATCCGCCAGGTGCACGCACTGGCGGATCGGATAGAGACGCACGCCGCCCTGGGCGCTTTCGTTGGCCAGCACGGCCGAGCCCGATGCAACATTGCCCTGGTAGTCGAGCATGGACCAGGCCGGGAATGGCGGTCCCGATTGCGTCCAGCCGTTCAGATCGGTGTCGAATTCCCCGTTCACCAGGCCGGCCGTTCCCGCCATGGCTATCGCAGGGATGGACGCGCCGACAAGGCTGGCAAGGATGAAGCGCTTGCGAATCCGCTTCGATGATTGCGTCATGGCCACCTTTCCAGTGTCAGTTGCATGCGGGGCTCAAGGCGAGTCGAAGCCGCTGCAGAAAATCGTATCGGCAGCGCCACAGCTGCGCTGGCGTTCATACGCACCGAGATCCCGCACGCCGTAGAGGTTGCCGACTTCGGGCAAGTCCTGGTCGTGCGGGTTGTTGTCGAGGTCGCGATCGTCGCCGACGATCGGCGGGGCAAAGTCAACGCCGAGCGAGTTCAGGGCGAGTCGATAGTTGCCCGCTGCCGCATTCACGTAGTTGGGACGGCCCAATGCGACGCCTTCGATGGCTGGGAGCGTGCTGACATCGCTGGAAAGTACATAGCTGACGATCAGGTCGTTCGGGTTGCCGCCATAGCCGAGCGCATTGTTGCCGGGCTGGTCGATGATCGTGTTGGCCAGGGTCAGCCGTCCGCCGGCATAGATCGAGTTGGTCGACAGGATCGCGTTGTCGACCGATCGTGCAGTTGTCAATGTCGAAGAAGCCGGATTCACTTCGCAGCAGCTGGCGACTGACGTCGTTGCCGGTGAGCAGGCAATTGACGAGGTCCACGTTAGCGCTGCGACCATGCACCACGTAGCCGCCCCGGTTGTCGCGGCATCGACTCGGTTGATGTTGGCGTGGGAATCCTCGTCGATCAGGATCGTCGCGCCGAGCGTCGGCGTGCTCGCAGCGTCGTCGCGCGTAGTTGCCCGACACGTGTTGCATGTCGTGCCTGCGGCGCAGCGCAGTGCCGAGGGCGGCAGTCCGCTGCAAAAGTTCGATGCCTCGTTCATCCATACCCAGCTTCCCGTTCGCCGATCGGATCGGTGTCGTAGTCGGCGTAGATGGCGCTCCCCTCCGGAGCGCGTTGTCGTCGATGCGAAAGTCGAACGCGCACAGATTGGCATCGTCGAAGTTGAACGAGAGGTGGTGTGGGCTGAGGTAGACGCCGCCCCCGCTCGAGGAGGCGAAGTTGCCGCTAATCGCCCGGGGCGTTGTGGATCGACGTGAAGAGCTGCACCTCGGCATCATCGCTGTCGCTGCCGATGATCGCAATGCCACCGCCGAACTGCGCGGTGTTGGAATAGATCACGGCCAGGCCCGACTCGCCCGGTGAGGCGATATCGGCGTGCGCGGGGCCGACGATGTTGATGCCGCCGCCGTAGCCGTTCGGGGCATGGTTCAGCCAGACCAGGGTCTTGTCGTGAAGCATGGACATGAGCGTTGTGGTCATGCGCACGCCGCCACCTCGATTGGCTGCGCGTATTGTTTTCGATGCGCGTGCGCCGAGCACCGTCAGACCGGCGAAGCCGCTGGTACCGTTCATGTTGATGCCGCCGCCGAAGCGGGCGACGTTGTTTCGCACCCAGGTCGTATCGAGCACCAGCGAACCGCGACCGTCGAAGTGGATGCCGCCGCCGTAGGTGTTGGCGGCGCCGTTGATATTGGTTCCGTTCTTGATGTCGAGATACTTGAGCGTGACATTGCTGGTGCCATGGATGTACATCACGCTGTCGCCGGTATGCCCGGCGCCATCGACGACGATAACCGGTGCGGTCGGCACCGCGCAGCCGCCATCGCAGGTCACCGGGCCGCAGCTGCCTGTCCGGCCCACGATGGTCAGGTTCTTGTTGTTGATGTCGAGGTGCTGTGCGGTCCAGGCCCGCTCGTTGCTGACATAGATCGTGGTCGGACAGGCCGAGTTGTTGATCGCCGACTGGATATCGTTGTCGGTGCACTGGTTGTCGGTGGTGGTGTTGCCGACGTAGCGCGTATAGGCGATCGGAAGACAGTCGGCGATCGCGATCGCAGGCCCGACAAGGAGCTGGACCAGCAACACGGAATACAGGCAGGCAGGGCGAATCGATGTGCGCATGACACGGTCCTCGAAGCACGCTCGTTGGTGAGCTTGTTTCGGGGAACGACATTTCGCGGGTGATTTGGACATGCCTCCGCTGTGTGGTGGAGCCCGCGTTTCCGTGCCTTGCGGTCGATAATGGCCGGCGTGGCTGATTCCGGGCAGGCTCGTCCTGCTGCGAGTCCTTGCAGCACGAATTCGAGACCATTGCAGGAAATCGAATCGGTAGCGCCACAACTGCGCTGGCATTCGTGGGCGCCCGGATCCATCTGCCCGAAGCCGTCGGCGACGGTCGCCATTCGCCAATCCGACGAAGGACGCATTCCTTGACTCGCCCCGGGAATGGTCGCGCTACGGTTTGGCCGCGGGATCCTGATCCACCCTGCCGTCCGCGCGCACGGATCCGCCCATGGAAGTTTCCACGCCATCGACAAAGGCCTGCAGGCCGGGTGACAGGCGTCCTTGTGCAGCGGAGACTTCCTGGCGCGCCTGGTCGAGAAGGGTGCGCGCCTTGCCATCATCGCCGCGGCGATGCATCACGCCGGCAAGCGCCGCGCGGGCCTCGATGCGGTCCGGCGAGATCCGCCCGGCCGGCGTCGTGATGTTCGCCAGCGCTTCGTTGAGTGCGTCGGCGGCCCTGGCGTCGTCGCCGGTTTCGATCAGGGCGCGGCCGAGGCCGACCAGGCTGACGACGCGCCAGGCCTTGGGCGCTTCGGGCAGCTTGTCCTTGTAGATCTGGACCGATTCCGTGAACGTGGCGAGCGAGCCGCGCGAATCGCCGGCAAATCGCTGCAGCGAGCCGAGTTTTTCGAGCGCCGAGCAGATCTGGTCGTAGTCCGGTTCGGATTGCGCGCGCAATGCGTCGATCGATGTCCGGATCAGCTGCATGCCCTGGGCCGGATCGCCGTTGCGGCCGATGCTGGCACCGAGATTCGAACGATAGATGGCGCTGCGCCGCTGGTTGTCGGGAATCCTTTCGGACAAGTCGAGCGCGGTGCGGAAATGCTCGATGGCGGGACCGTACTTGCCATCCATCATGTAAGTGAAGCCGAGCGTGTTCTCGCTGGTGGCGATGCCGGGGTGATCCGGGCCCAGGGTGGCGTAGTCCATGGCGATGATGCGTCCACCCAGCGATTCGGCCTCGTCGAACGCGCGCTCGTCGATCAGGACCTGGCGCAAGGTGTCGAGGGCATCGGTGCGGCGCACGTGCGGATCCGGCACGCTGGCCTCGACGATCGCCAGCGAATCGCGCGCGAGGGCTTCGGCGCGGTCGAGCTGGCCGAGGCGCCGGTAGGAACGCGACAGGCCCTGTTCGTTGTCGGCGATGTCGATGTGCGCGTTGGCGAAGTACGCGCGCTGCGCCTTGAGCGCATCCTCCATGATCGGTATGGCTGCTTCGTCCTGCTGGAAGCTGGCGAGGACATAGCCGCGCGCAAGCAGTGCGTTGATCCGCGCCGGTTCGCTGCAGCCGTGCTTCACACACTCGGTAATGGCGTCGATGGACTCCTTGCCGGCGCGCTCGCGTTCGAAGCGATCGATGCCCAGCAGCGCCGACGCGGCCAGCAGGCGTGAACGCAGGTCGGGGCCGGCGCTAGCCCCATGCAGCAGGAGTTCGTCGAACAGGGCGCGTGCCTGGGGACGCTGGCCTGCGTCGACGCGCGCGCGGGCAAGGCCGAACCCGGCAAGTTCGGTGGTCGCGGTGTCCGCGCCAAGCGTCGCTTTCGCTTCTTCGTAGTTCGCAGCCAGCAGGGCGATGCTGTCGTTCAGCGCGCCTTGCGTGCGCAGCACGTTGCCGAGGGCCTCCAGCAATTCAATGCGAACGTCCGGATACAGCGAACGCGACTGCTGCGCCTCCCTGACCGAGGCGCGCACGACATCGACCACGGTCGGCGGGGCCAGGCGCGGGCCAGCCGGTTCGGCGGCGCTGAACACGCGCAGCAGGAAGTCGCGCACGCTGTTGGCCCGTTGCGCCTCGTCGCGGGCGACATTGGCCTGCCACAGGGCGATGCCCAGCGAGGCCAGGATCGCGAGCAGGAACAGCGCGGTAGTCGCCACGCCGCCACGATGCCGGCTGACGAACTTGCGCGCCCGGTACAGCGTGGAAGGCGGGTGGGCGACGACCGGCAGGCCGGCGAGGTGGCGGCTGATGTCGTCGGCCATGGCGCCTGCCGAGGCATAACGATCATCGGCGTCCTGCGCCGTGGCCTTGAGCACGATGTTGTCGAGATCGCCGCGCAACTTCCGGCGCAGCACCCTGGCCGAGGGCGTCCCGGTCTGCTCTGCCGAGTCCTCGCCCACCTGCGAGGAAGGAGTCCGCGAATTGCCCGGCTCGCGACGCTGCCCGGTGATCAGCTCGCCGAGTACCACGCCGAGCGCGTAGACATCGGTCGCCGTGGTGATCTGGCCGTGCGTGAACTGTTCGGGCGCGGCGTAAGCGGGTGTCATCGGTGCGTGCTGGGTGGCCGCGTCCTGCGCCTCTGCATCGATGTCGAGCAGTTTGGCGATGCCGAAATCGAGCAGCTTCACATCGCCGTCGGCGGTCACCAGGATGTTCGATGGCTTGAGGTCGCGGTGCACGATCAGGGCACGATGGGCCGCTTCGACGGCACGGCAGACGTCGATGAACAGGGCAAGCCGCTGGTGCAGGTTCAGCCGATGCGCGCGCGCGTGGTCGACGATGCTCTGGCCCTCGACCAGTTCGAGTGCGATATAGGGCACGCCCGTCGCGGTAAGGCCCCCTTCGATCAGGCGTGCGATGCCCGGGTGCTGCAGCTGGGCCAGGGCTCGCCGCTCGACGCGGAAATGGCGTTGCTCGTCGGCCGTATGCAGGCCGCGGCGGAGCAGCTTGAGGGCGACCTGCTGGCGTACGCCGGCCTGTTCGCGCTCGGCCCGGTAGACGATCGAAGAGCCGCCTTCGCCGAGCTTGTCGAGCACGACAAACGGGCCGATGCAGGAACCGACGGGTGGAGCGTGGCCGACCTCGCCGACGCGTTCGAAAAGGTCCTCGGCCGATTCTCCCAGCAGCGGCGCATCCCCCTCGTTGTCCGCTGCGAGCAGCCGTTCGAGGACAGCGCGCTCATCCGGATCGCTGCAGCAGGTGTCGAGGAACACCTCGCGATCCGCCGCGTCGAGCAACAGCGCCTGCTCGAACAACTGTCGTTGGCGGGGCGAAGGTTCGATCATGGCTCGCGTTCCCGTGAGTTGGCTTCCGGCGTGAAACGTCAAAAGCCGTGGAATCCGGACATCAGTCGATTGCCGCGCGCAGGAAGGCACTGGCGTAGCGCCAGTCGCGATCCACGGTGCGCCGGGTCACCTGCAGCAGCACGGCGACCTGTTCGGCGGAGAGGCCGGCGAAGTAGCGCAGTTCGACCACCCTGGCCGCGCGCGCGTCGGATTGCTCGAGGCGTTGCAAGGCCTCGTCGAGTGCCAGCACCTGCTCGGCGCCGTCGAACGCGGACAGCGCTTCCGCGTTGGCCGTGAAGGTCACGCGCAGCCATTCGCCGCCGGCTTTCTGGCGCATGCGCGCACGCGCGCGATCGATCAGCACATGGCGCATGGCGCGTGCCGCGTAGGCGAAGAACTGGGCGGAGTGCTCGAAGGAAAGCCCGCGCGAGCCATCGAATCGCAGCCAGACTTCATGCACGAGCGCGGTGGTGTCGAGGGTGCCGCGGGCGTTCCGCCCGAGCTGCCGGCTGGCCATCGCCTTGAGCCGGTCGTAGACCGCTTCAAAGCTGGCCGCGCAGGCGTCCACGGGTCGTTCGTCGGAGCCGGGCGATGGGGATGTGGGCATGTCGGCCTCGCTGCAACCGGGCGAGTGTATGCCGGTTTGGGCTGGCCCGCAGGGCGTGTCGAAGCCGCAACCTGGCGGCGTGGTGCTGCCTGGCGGACGCGGCCGGGCTCAGGAATCCGCGTTCATGTTGCGCTGCGGCGTGGCAAATGTCGGAAAATCATTAGTATTGCGTTATCACGTGTTAAGGCTCGTGGGGAGGGAGAACCCGCCGCGGCAGCAATGCCCGGCGGGTTTTTTTATGGCGCGATGGCCGCGTCCACGTCGCCATCCTGCGGATTCAGGGCCTTGTCGATCAGCGGTTCCAGCTCGCCAATGAAGCGCGACTGGCCGAGCGCTCGCAGCTCCCGCTGCAGCGGAATCGCGGACGCGATGGCCGCGGCCGGCATCGTGTCGCGCAGGGCGCCCAGCGCCGCGAAATAGCGGTCGCCACCGATACCGGCGGTTTCCAGCAGGATGCTCGGCAGCAGCCAGGAGGTGGTGTCCGTGCGCGGCATCTGGCCCAGCGAGCGGCCATTGTCGAGCAGCAGCCAGGGCACCGGCTGGGTCTTCGGACCCTTGCCGTCGGCGAAGCCGATCTGCTGGTAAACCGGCGGCAGGGCCGGCAGGTGGTCGCCATAGAACAGCAGCAGGGTGCGCCGCTTGCGATGCTGCAGGGCGTCGGCGAGGCGGCCGAGCTCGTGATCGGCATCCTCGAGGAGATACAGGTAGTTGCGCATCCAGTGCTTGCCACCCTCGTCGAGGCCGGGCGGCATTTTCAGCGCGGCCATGCGCTTCTCGTCGAGGCCCGGTCGCCAGTCGAACGGGCCATGGTTCTCCATGGTCACGGCGAATATCAGCTGCGGCGGACCGTCCTGATCGAGCTGGCCGAGCACGCGGTCGGTCAGCGCCGCGTCGCCGGTGAACAGGCCGACGATGTCGTCCTTGGAGAATTCCCGGCCATCGATGAACTCGTCGAAGCCGATCTGCCTGTAGGCCTGGTTGCGGTTCCAGAACACGCCGCTATTGGGGTGGATGGCGGTGGTGCGATAGCCCTGGCGCGAGAGGGTGCGCACGATGCCCGGGATCGGCTTGTCGGCGATCTCGAAGTACGGGTACTGCACGCCCGGGAAGAATTCCAGGGCGAGCCCGGTCAGCACCTCGAATTCGGTGCGGATGGTGCCGCCGGCATAGGTCGGCACCTTCATGTTGCCGGACAGGCCGCGGCGGGCGAGGCGGTGGAAATTCGGCAGATAGGTGTTGGCGGGCGCGTCGCGCAGGCGCACCGGATCGAACAGCGACTCGCTCTGGATGATCACGATGTCCGGCTGGGTACCACCCGGCATGGCCAGCGACGAGGTATTCGGACTAAGGCGCGTGCGCAGCGCGTTCGCGTTCTGGCTGAGGAATTCGGCGGCGGCGGCGCGGTCCGGGTGCAGCTCCTGGCGCTTGGCCAGTTCCCAGTTGTAGAGGACGAGGTTGCCGACCATGCCGGCCTTGCCGGCGCTGTCGACTACCGACCACGGTTCGAAGCGCAGGCGATCGGCGCTGTAGACCGCACGCCACGGCGTCCAGCCCTGTACAAGACCCGCGCCCAGCGCGATCACGCCGACGGCGACGATCGCACGCGACCAGCCGCGCATTGCCGGCCAGGGCGCTTCGCGATACAGCGCGACGGTCAGGCCGAGGAGGGCCAGCGCGATCAGGATCGGGGCGATGCTGGTGCCGATGTAGTGGCTGAACAGGGGCAGGGCAGAACCGATTTCCGCGAGGAAATGGAAGTCCCCGGGCAGCAGGGGCATTTCGAGTTGTTCGAGCTTGACGGCATTGGCGGCGTAGCTGGCGAGCAGCAGCAGCATGCCGAGCCAGCCCGACAGGACCACGCGGCGGGTCAGCGCGGTGAGCAGGAGCACGACCAGCACGAACGGCAGGACATTCAGCGCGACCAGTTCCCAGGACGGCGGCTCGACGCCAAGCCACGGCCAGGCCAGCGCCGGATCCAGCCAGCTCGCCGCGATGGCGAACATCACGACCACGAGCAGCAGCCAGGTGACGGACAGCACGTTGCGATTGGGCGCGGCGGGACGGGCGGATGCGTTCATTGATCTCTACGGGACCGGTAGGACAGGCGCGACAGCGTATCGTCCGCGAGCGGCGCTGAGTCCCGGGTAAATGGAGAAGGACGCGCACACTCCCCGCGCGCGGATGCGAAGCGTGCGCCATGGTCGATTCCGGCGCAAGAGCCCGGGCCGCAATCCGCTTCCGCCGCGTTCAGGACCAGGCCTGCGCAGATCCGGGGCCGGCGCGCGCGCCGCCAGCGGTAGCCTCGCCGCGGGCAGGCTGCCAGAATCCGGCTCATGCCCATGACTGCCCGGCCGCAGGCCATCGAGATCCTCCTCGACTCCAGACTGTCGCGCCTCGAATCGCTTTGCCGCGAGGCCGATGTTCCGTTCTACGACGACGCTGGCGTCGACAGCCACCTGGATCGCGTCCTGCTGGCCAGCGACTACGCCTTCGAGAGTTTCGTCCAGGATCCGCAATTGCTGGGGCCGGACCTGGTCCGCCTGATGAACGACCCGCGCCATGCCGACGCGCGCGTGGCGCCCTTTTCGATGCCGCTTCCGGATGACGAATTCCGCAGCGAGCTGCGCCGGTTCCGCCGTCGCGAGTCGCTGCGCCTGATCTGGCGGGATGTCAACAATATCGACAAGGTCGAGACCACCCTGACCGGTTCGAGCGTGCTTGCCGAGGTCTGTCTGGAACAGGCCCTGCGCCATGCCGAACGCCAGCTCTCGGACCGGCACGGCCTGGTGCGCAGCGAGTCCGGCGAAATCCAGCGGCTGGTGGTGCTTGCGCTCGGCAAGCTCGGTGGTGGCGAACTCAATTTTTCCTCCGACGTCGACCTGGTCCTCGCCTATGACGAAGCGGGCGGCAGCAGCGATGGCGCGCGCCCGCTCGATGCCGAGATCTGGTATTCGCGGCTGTCCCAGCACCTGATCTCGCTGCTCGCCGACCGCACGCCGGACGGCTATGTCTATCGGGTCGACCTGCGCCTGCGTCCGTTCGGCAATGTCGGCCGGGTGGCGCTGTCGTTCTCGGCGATGGAGCAGTATTACCAGCGCGAGGGGCGCGACTGGGAACGCTATGCCTGGATCAAGGCGCGCCCGGTGGCCGGCGACAAGGCCGCCGGCACGCGCCTGCTGGCGACGCTGCGGCCCTTTGTTTTCCGCCGCTACTTCGATTACACCGCGTTTGCCGGCCTGCGCGAGATGAAGGAGCTGATCGATGCCGAGGTCGCGCGCAAGGATCTGGCCGATCACATCAAGCTCGGTCCGGGCGGCATCCGCGAAATCGAATTCATCGTCCAGCTCGTGCAACTGATCCGTGGCGGGCGCGAGCCTTCCCTGCGCGTGCGCGGACTGCTGCCGGCCCTCTCCGCTTGCGAGCAGCTGGGCCTGATCAGTGCGAAGCGCAGCAAGCGCCTGGCCGAGGCCTACCGGTTCCTGCGCCGCCTCGAGAACCGCGTGCAGATGTTCGCCGACCAGCAGACCCATGAACTGCCGGCCGAGGAAAGCCAGCGCCAGCGCATCGCGCTGGCCCTCGACTACCGCGCCTGGCCAGCCCTGATCGCCGATCTTGATCGCCATCGCGCCGTGGTCAGCGAGGAATTCGATGCGGTGATGGCGCCGGCGCGCCACGCGCGCAGCTCCGCAAGCGCCATCGAATGGAATGCGCTGTGGCAGCGCTGCACGTCCAGCGGCGTCGATGCCGATGCGTTTGCCGAAGGGGGTTTCGACCCGGTCGAACCGGTGGTCGCCGCGCTCGAGGGCCTGCTCGGCAGCCCGATCCTGCGCGCTGCCTCGGCGCGCTCGCGCGAACGCATCGACCGGGTCATGCCGGCGCTGTTTGCCGCCGCGGCGGAAAGTGCCGCGCCAAGTGCCTGCCTGGTCCGCCTGATCGGCCTCGTGCACGCCGTGGCGCGCCGCTCCGCCTATCTCGCCCTGCTCGATGAGCAGCCGGTCGCGCTGAAGCGCCTGACCGCGGTGTTCGCCGCCAGTGCGCTGCTCGCCGAGCGCGTCATCGCGCACCCGCTGCTGCTCGACGAGTTGTTCGACGAGCGCAGCGAGGGGCCGCCGCCGGATCGCGACGAGGTCGAGGCGGAAATCCTGCGCCGCCTCGGCGCCCTGCACGACCAGGATCCCGAGCGCGAGATCGAGATGATCCAGGAGCAGCGCCTGGCCGCGCTGTTCCGCATCGGCCTCGCCTTCCTCGGCAAGCGCCTCGATGCCGTGCAAACGGCACGCGCCCTCGCCGCGGTCGCCGAAGCCGTGCTCAGCACGGTGCTGCGCATCGCCGAGCGCGACCTGATCGCGGCGCACGGACGCATCGACGAACGGCTCGGCGACAGCGCCGGCATGGCCGTGATCGGCTATGGCAGCCTCGGCGGGATCGAACTCGGCTTCGGCTCGGACCTGGACCTCGTGTTCGTCTACGACGGCAGCCACGCCGGGCTCGAGTCGAATGGCGCCAAGCCGCTCGACGGCGCGCGCTACTACGCGCGCCTGGCCCAGCGCTTCGTGCACCTGCTGACCATGCTCACGCGTTCGGGCAGGCTCTATGAAATCGACATCCGGCTGCGTCCGGATGGCGGCACCGGCCTGCTCGTCACCAGCCTCGAGGCCTATGCGGCCTACCAGCAGGAACGCGCATGGACCTGGGAACACCAGGCGCTGGTGCGCGCGCGCGTCGTAGCCGGCGATGTCGGACTCGGCCGGCGCTTTACCGAAGCCCGCGCCGAGGCACTCGACGCGCGCGTCTACGGCAGCGAGTTGCGCAAGCAGATCGTCGCGATGCGCACGCGCTGGCGCAAGGAAGCCGACCGCTCGAACGAGCAGATGCTCGATCTCAAGCAGGGCCTGGGCGCGCTGGTCGACATCGAATTCCTCGTCCAGGCGATCGTCCTTGAACATGCCTCGAATTTTCCGCGACTGCTGACCGTGACCAACAGTGTCGACCTGATCGAGATGGCCGCCGGCGCCAACCTGCTCGACCAGGCCCAGGCCAGCACGCTCCGCGACGCGCATTCCAGGCTGCTCGCGCGTTCGCTGGCCAACAAGCTCGACGCGCGGCCGCGCCTGTCCGCGCGCGACGAGGAACTCGAGCAGGCCACGCACGGCGTCCTGCGCGTCGCTCGCGAACTCGACCTGGCTTTCGACTGAACCCGCTGATCGCGCCCGCTGCGTCCTTGTCCCGGCCGCCGCGCAGCGGCATGGCAGGGCGGATGCTACTCTCGGCCCGCACCCCTGCCTGCCGCGGATCGAGGCTCGCGGTGGGCAGGGCTGGTCCAGGGCTTTCCTTCCTGCCGAATGACGCAACGAGCCATGTCTGAAATCACCGAACTGCTCAGCCACGCGCGCGACGGCACCGACGGGGCGCTCGACGAGGTTTTCAGTCGCCTGCATGGCGAATTGAAGGTGCTGGCGCGAAATCGCGTAAGGCGTGGTCCCGAGCAGACCCTGACGGCCACCGCACTGGTCCATGAGGTCTATCTCAAACTGATCGGGGCCCGCCAGCTGGATCTGGAAAGCCGCCAGCATTTCTTCGCCTGTGCGGGAGCGGCCATGCGTCAGATCCTGGTCGATTCCGCGCGTGCGAACGCGGCACGCAAGCGTGGCGGTGGCCAGCAGTTCGTCACCCTCGCTGGCGCCGAAGTCGGCGAGGCCGATACCGACGCGGAATTGCTCGCACTGGACCAGGTACTGGAAGAACTCGAACGCGTCGAACCCGCGCTCATGCAGCTCGTGCAGTTGCGCTTCTTCGCAGGCCTGTCGATGGAGGAGATCGCGGAAATGACCGATCGATCCGTGCGCAGCCTGCACCGCGACTGGGCGTGTGCGCGGGCCTTCCTGAGCGCCCGTCTCGCCGACTGAATTCGTCCGCTGTCTAGCTGCCCTTCGCTGGCGAAAGCGCGGCGATCTCCGGCGCCCAGTCCGCGCGAACCCCTGACCCCTCCGGCATCAGCGCGAGCGCCGATTGCAGGAGTGTATCGGCCGAATCCCTGTTGCCGCGTTGCAGGGCGAATTGCGCTTCGCGCAGGCGCAGACTGGCCTCGAATTCCGGGCTCGCCGAAGCGCGTGCTGACAGAACGGTGTTGAACAGACTTTGCGCTTCATCGGCGCGTCCCGCCGCGAGCATCGCCTCGGCCAGATCCGCGGTCGCGGCAAGATAGCGCTCGGAGTCCTCGCCACGTGGCTGTGACGCATTCCTGGCCTGTTCGAACCAATCGATTGCGGTGTCGATCCGGCCCAGGCGCAGGCCTTGCCGACCGGCCCCGCTGAGGATCCACAAGGTCAGGCCATTGCCCGGTCCTGGCGACTTCAGCGCCATCGGTGCCAGCACGGTCAGCCGGTTCAATGCGGCTTCGAACTCTCCGCGCCGAATGGCGATGCGTTGCGATTGATACTCCAGGAAAATCGATACCGGGTGACCTGGAGGCAGAGCGCGGGCGACTATTCCATGGGCGATGGCCAGGTGCTTCTGCGCGCCTTCGAGATCTCCTGTATTGATCTGATAGTCGGCCACGTTGCCGAGCACGTTGGCGCGAACAGGATGATCGGCATCACCCAGCCGAATCAGGGTTTCGTTGGCTTCCAGGCCCGTCGTGATTGCGGCCTCCATGTTTCCGGCCGCAGCGTAGGTCATGCTCAGGGAATTGAGCGCGTTGGTTGTCGTCGCGCTGTCGCCAATGTGGCTGCGTGCATTGCGGACAGCTCGCTCGAGCATTTCCACGGCAAGCGCGTGCCTGCCGAGGGCTTTAAGAATATCCGCTTCGGTCTTGTCGAGCTCGATCATCGAGCTGTGTTCCTCGCTGTAGATCGGCGCGAACAGTTCGCGTACCCGTTTGATGTGTACGAGGGCGTCGGCGTGCCGTCCCTGAATATTGGCGACGTGAGCGAGCATCTGTTCGATCCTGCCTTCATCCAGTGGCAATTGCGTGATTCTTGCCTGGCCAAGCGCGTACTCGAGGGCAAGCAGCGATTCGGCGTAGCGGCCCTGGCGGATATCATTGCGTGCCACCGCGGCGAGAACGTCGATCACATCGGGCGCCGAGGCCGACTCTGGCAACGCGGCGCGCGCGGCCGCGAGTTCCTCATCGGCTCGCGCGAATTGCCCATCAGAACTTAAATATCGTCCGAGCAGGCCGCGCACGCGGTAGGCACTTTCTGGCGCAGCTTTCACGCCTTCGAGAAAGGCAATCGACTCGGCAGTGTGGCCACTCTCGAAGCTCGATCGGGCCAGCAGCAGTTGCGCGTCGAGCGGCTGTTCGGCAATCGGCCGAGACAGCTGCTTGGCCAGCAGTTCTTCCGCCTCGGCGAAATCGGCCATGCCGTAGTACGCCTGGGCAATGGCGATGACAAGACGATCGCGAACCGCGGAGTCGCTGATCGTGCGTGAGCGTGCTGCGTGCCCGGCTGAGCAAGTCCCGCGCCGTGGTCGGTGAACCCTTGGCGACGACCGGATCAGCCAGCTCGAACAACTGCACGAGGAATTGCGTGGTGCGCTCCGAAACGGCCAGCTGTTCACGCGTCTGCCGGGCCTGCCAAAGCACCAGGCTCAGGCCGACCACAGCCGTGAGCAGAATCGCGCCAGCAGCCACCACGCCGCCGCGATGGCGGCGCAGGTACTTGCGCAGGCGATAGCCCGGCGAATCGGCGACGGCAGCAATCGGTCGATTGTCGAGCCAGTTGTGCAGGTCGCGGGCGAGGCTCTCGACGCTGCCGTAGCGGCGGGCGGCTTCGTCGTGCGTTGCCATGTCGAGAATGCGTTCGAGTTCGCGGTAAGCGGAAATTCGAGTGCCGAGCAGGGTGCGGCCGAGGGTCCCCAGGCCAAACACGTCGGTTGCCGTGGTCACCGCGTCGCCGCTCAACTGCTCGGGAGCCGCGTACTTCGGCGTGAAAACCCTGGTCTGCGTGCCTTCAGCGGCGTCCTCGGCCAGCTTGCCGATGCCGAAATCGACCAGTTTTACCTGGCCGTCATGCGTGACCATGACGTTCGAAGGCTTGATGTCGCGATGCAGGATCAGGTGGCCGTGCGCGTGGCTGACCGCCGCGCAAACCTGCAACAGCAGGCGCACGATCTCGCGCGGAGCCAGCGCGTGCTGCTTGCAGTACGCACGAACGTCACTGCCTTCGACCAGCTCGGTGACCAGATACGGCGTGCCATCCCCGGCAACGCCGCCATCGAGCAGCATCGCGATGTTGGGATGGTGCATGCGAGCGAGCAATTGCTGCTCGCGCTCGAAGCGTTTGGCGCCACCGGCGGCCAGCATCAGCAACGAGAGAAGTTTCAGCGCGCCGTACTGCTCGAAGGCGACATCATTGCGCTTGGCCAGGAATACCGTGGCCATGCCGCCTCGGCCCAACTCGCGAAGCAGGGTCCAGTTGCCGATCAACCGGCCGATCAGCGCCTCACCGGAAAGGGCAGGGTCGGTCCCATCGTCACCCGCGCCGCGTCCGAGTCGGTCGATCAGGCGATCGACCTTTTCTTCGACGGAGTCGGCGTCGTCGTTATCGGAGGCAGAAAGAAGCTGCAGCAACTTCGCACGGACAGCCGGCGCCTCGTCGAGACTGTCGAGGCGCTGCTTGCGGGCTCCCTCGGACAAGGGCAGCACGTCGCGGTAAAGGGCCACGGCCCTTTGCCACTGACTGACATCCTGATCCTGCATCACGACGACCCTTGATCATTCAATTCGGATTCAACATGGACTTTCCAGCCGGCCGGCGCAACCACGATGGGCGGATTGCGCCGAACCTGCGCTCACTCGAAGCCGTCGGCGAAAATCCGGTCAAACGGATCGCCGAACTGGAAGCGTGCGGCGAGTTCCGAGGTATTGCGGCCCTGGTCGAGGGCCGTGGCCGTGAGCCAGCCGCCCGGGACGCCGTCGACGAAATTGAGCGTTACCGTGCGTAGCGCGTTCGGGGTCGAGTAGGCGAAATCGGTGCCCAGGAAGAAGCGGCCCTGGGCATCCTCATCGAGGTCACTCCAGTAGAAATCGACGAACAGTGGATAGCTTGATGCGCCGGAATTGGAATCGACGCGATAGCTGATCGTGAGGGTGGGCGGGAATGCGACGGTGTCCAGGATCGCGCTCTCGATCAGCGGCGTGTTCTGCAGGCGATTCGGGCCTTCGTCGACATCGCCGGGATCATTCGGCGTGGGGCCGTTCTGGCCGAGATCGATGCCGATTCCGCCGTTGCCGTACATGAAATTCTGGAACCAGGCCATGCCGCTGGTGTTGTTGTCGGTTTCGATGCCGTCGCCGCCGTTGTACGCAATCCGGTTCTGCTGCAGGTCGGAATTGCTGGAATTGAGGATGCGCACGCCGGCTCCATCATTGCCCATGTTGTCGCCGGCCGGAGTTACCCCGATGAAGTTGCCAATCAGGAATACGGAATTGGAAATGTTGAACAAGAGCATTCCAACACTCTGGTTGTGTCCAATGAAATTGCCCTCGGCGCGGACACCGGCCCCGTTGATCATCGACAGGCCTATGGAGGCATTGCTGATGCGGGCATAGGCATCGGTGACGCCGATGTAGTTGTAGCGCACGGCATTGCCGTTGCCCGCCGCACCTATGCCGACACCGGCATTGGCGCCAACCTGGTTGCGGCTGGCTGAGCTGCCGATCGTATTGTTGTTGCCGGCGACGGTGATTCCCTGCATGTTTGGTTCGGCAAGCGGACCCGACGGCGAATCGACGAACCCGACCTGGTTGCCCGAAACGGTATTGTTGTCGCCCACCGCACGGATGCCGTCGCCGTTTCCGGCGGGTGTATTGCCTCGCGAGTTGATCACGATATTGTCGAGAATCGCATTGGTATTGCCCTTGTCGACGCTGATGCCCGCCCCGTTGCTGGAAAAGTTCGATGCAACTGCCGTACCGGCACTGCCGATTTCGTTGTTGAGCACGAAATTGCTGTTCGCCCCGGTGCCGCCGGTGACCCCCAGGCGGATGGCCTTGCCTGCCGTGTGCTCGACTATCCGGTTGCGTCCACGGCCGCTGTTGCCAATGAAGTTGGTGTCTCCGATGACAGCGATCCCGTCCGCCTCGCTGTCAATGAAACCGCCGGTTTCGCCCCTGCCCAACGTGTTCGCGTAGAAGCGGTTGCCGTTGCCGACCGAGAAGACGCCGCCCTGGTTGTTGCCGGCGATGTAGTTGCCGGCACTGGCCGTAGCGACATAGTCGCCAATGTCATTGTCGGTGCCGCTGACCTGGATGCCATAGCTGCCATTGCCGCGATCGCCGGTACCCGCCGGCGCGATGCCGATCAGGTTGCCGCGCAAGTCATTGCCGTTGGAGGATTCGAGGCGCACACCGGACAGGCCGTTGGATGAGAGCACGTTGCCGAGGCTGGTGAATGCCGTGCCAGCGCCGTTGCGCGCCTTGCCGATGCGGTGGCCACCGCTGCTGGCCGCGTGGATGCCGTGACCGCCGTTGCCTGCGGCCGATCCATTCGCACGCACGCCAATGTAGTTGCGCTCGATGATCAGGTCGTCGGCGCCGAACGCGGCAAGAATCCCGTTGCCCGGAAAGCGCACGATGCCGATTGCCGAGACGATGCTGCCCGATGCGCCAGCGCCACTGAAAATCAGGCCGCTTGAACTTCCTGCTGGCAAGGCGCCGCCGTCAATGAAGAATTGCGGCGGCGCATCGCGCAGCAGGGTGGCCGCGGAGTTGTAGGCATCGATCGACGAGCCCAGCAGGAACAGCCTGCCCGTGATCGGCGGCAGCGGCCCCTCGACGGCATTCAGGACTACGGTCGCGTTGGCGAAGGAATTGGCGAACAGGATCGTATCGGTGCCGGCATTCGCGTTGGCTTCTTCGATGGCAGCGCGCAACGTGCAGGAGCCGAAGTTGTCCGCACAGACGCCGTTGCCCGGATTGACGTCGTGTGCGTCGGAATCGTCGGCGGCGATATCGATCGTGAAGGTCGCTGCATTCGCCAGATTCACCAGGGAAAATACGGCAAGAAACGCAATATTCAGTCTCATTTCGGTGGCTCCATGTGGCCGGATCGCGACGAGCGCGAATCCAGGGGTTCATGGAGTCATTCGCAATCCAGCGAGAAACCCTGCCACGGCGTTCGCCGGAGGGTGCGATGCGGTTCCTGATGCCGCAACCCGGACTGAGCCGGATGGGAAGGAGATGCGCGGCTTCAGCGCGGATCGGCCGGGGGCGCCTGCAGCCCGCGCCTTGCCATCAGGCGACGAATGCCTGCGGCCACGCCAGCCAGTTCGCGCAGCGGAGGAGGGCATGCCGGCGGATCCGCCTCCAGGGCAGTCAGGTGCCCGGTGCGCGACAGCGCATCATGGAACGCACCAAGCTTGCCCACGACCGGATGTGTCGCAAACGCGTGCACCGGTTTTCCGCTGGCGCAGGCTTCGGAGATCATGTTGACGGAATCGGCGCTGACGATGATGCGGTCGGCCCAGGCGAGGATGCCCGGATAGGGATTCTCGCCGTCCTGCGGACCGGCCCAGAAGATGCCGGGCCATTTCGAGACTGCCTCGCGCAACCGCGCGCTTCGGTGCGCCGGGGTGCGTCGCGAGGTGCTGACGAGGAAACTGCCGCCGACGCTGCCGTGCAGGGCGGCGAGTGAACGCAGCAGGGCATCGAAGTAGGCGTCATCGAGCGCCTGGGCGCGATGCGATGCGCCGATCAGGACGGCCGTCCGTGGCGCAGGAAGCTCGGCGAAGCCGGCGAAGCGCGCACGGCCGGCGCCAAGCCATGCATCGTCGATGGCGTTGAGGGCACCCAGCGTTTCGATGACATTGTCGCCGTGCAGTTGATCATGACGCGGCGCGACGACCGCATCGAAGTGCGCCGGTGAAATGCGCGGATCGAGTATCTGCACGGTGAAGCACCGCCCGCCGCTCCACGGTCGAAGACAGCGCGTCAGCAGGGCCGCCTTGCGCCCACAGCCGATCGCGATGTCCGGCCACGGCGGGTCGATGGCGTTGCCTGCTTCATCACGCATGCCGAGGCTCGCGGCCAGGGTCAGGCGAGGCGCGAGCCAGTCCCAGGGATGCTTCACGCCGAGTCGGATCGTGCGCGGCACGACGTCAAGCGCACGGGCCAGCGCCAGCGCCTGGAGCTCGTTGCCGGCGGCACCATCGCTTATCACCCAGCAGGAGTTCGTGGACGCGTCAGGTGCCAATCAGGGTCTCTTCGCTATCATGGGAGGCCATTTTCAGGTGCTTGGCGCTGCGGAGTTCACGTTGCGCATTGCCCATTGTCCACCATCAAGCAGCAATCCGTTGCGAGCAGCGGCATTGATTGCGTCCCCACCACCCCTAGACTGTAACCCGATCAGGGAAGCAGGTTTTCGTTCCCAGGAGTATCGATGAACAATCCCCTCAATGACCATGCCCTCGACCAGATCTTCCGCAAGGCTCGCACCTATCGCCGTTCCGCGGAGGCCTGGCTGGACAAGCCCGTCAGCGACGAGTTGCTGCAGCAGGCCTACGACCTGGCCAAGCTCGGCCCGACCAGCGCCAACTGCCAGCCGATGAGGGTCGTCTTCGTGCGTTCGCCCGAGGCCAAGGACAAGCTACGCGCCGCGCTGTCCGACGACAACGTCGCGCAGACGATGGCGGCTCCGGCGACGGCGATCGTTGCCGCCGACCACGCGTTCTACAAGTTCCTGCCGCGCCTGTACAAGGAAGAGGACGCGGTGCCCTGGTTCGAGGGCAAGCCAGAAGCGATCAGCAGCACGGCGTTCCGCAATTCAAGCCTGCAAGGCGCCTACCTGATCATTGCCCTGCGTTCGCTCGGGCTCGATTGCGGACCGATGTCCGGCTTCCGCAACGCCAGGGTCGATGCCGCGTTCTTCCCCGGTAGCGAGGTGAAATCCAACTTCCTGATCAACATCGGTTACGGCAATCCGGCCGTGCTGCGTCCGCGCGAAGAGCGCTTCCAGTTCGACGAAGCGTGTCGCATCGTCTGAGTGCCCCATGAGGAGAATCTGCATGTTTCCACGTACCCTGATCGCCGCTGTCCTGGCTCTTGCCTCGGCTTCCGCATTCGCCGCCGCCGAAACCTATACGATCGACGGCAGCCACACGCAAACCGAATTCACCTGGAATCATTTCGGTTTCTCCAACCCGAGCGCCAATTTCGACAGGATCGACGGCACGATCACCTACGATCCGGCCGACGTGTCGAAGTCATCCGTCGATGTGACGATCGCGATCGACAGCGTGAACACCCACGTGCCCAAGCTCGACACCCACATGAAGAGCGCGGACATGTTCGATGCGGCCAGATTTCCCACGGCCACGTTCAAGAGCACCAAGGTCGAGAAGGAATCGGCCGAGGGCGCGTTCAAGGTGACCGGTGACCTGACCATCCACGGCGTGACGAAGCCGGTGGTCCTCGATGCCAGGCTCAACCGCGCCAGCGATCACCCGATGAAGAAGATCCCGACGATCGGCTTCGACGCCAGCACCACGATCAAGCGCAGCGATTACGGTATCGACTTCATGGTGCCCAGCGTGAGCGACGAGATCCGCATCAAGATCACAACCGAAGCTGCGTTGCCCAAGGCCGCGGCAAAGTAGGAACGGCGAATGGGCCTGGCCGCGATGGCTGGCAGGCCCATTCAATGGTGCGAAAGCCCGTAGCCGAGCCGGCTGGCGGGTCGACCCGGCTGGGGCATCCGCTCCAAGGCGGGCCCGATGGCGGGCCGCCGCCGATCAGCCTTGCTTGACGCCCTGGTTCTTCAGGGCTTCGAGTCCGCCCAGGTCGAGCGAGGACAGGGCCGACTTGAGCACGTTCATGTCCAGGCCCTCGCCGTTGCCGCTGAGCTTGACCGCAAAGCGGTCGCCGAGGACGATGCCGAACTCGCCGTTGTGCGAGCTGTTGTCCCAGCGTTCGTTGACCAGGCGGCCATCCTGCTTGTAGGTTTTCTCGTAGCCGTACTCGGTCTGCCGTTCCGACTCGATGCCGGCAAAGCCGGCCAGCGCCATGATGCCCTTGGCGCCGCCCATGTCGGTGATTTCCAGTTCCAGGCGGTTGTCATTGGCGTCGCGATAGGTCGCGCGGCCGGTGCTGACCTGCACGCCCATCGCGCCATTGCGCTCGACCGAAATGGATTCCCGCTTGAAGCCGGCCAGCTTTTCCGGCAGGAACGGCTTGATCGCATCGGGTGGCAACGCCTCGACCTGGCTGCCGCCGCCGAGCATCGTGCCGAGCATCGCGCTGGCCGCTTCGGCCTGTGCATTGGCGTCGCCGCTGCGCTTGGCCGCTTCCATCTTCTGGCCCTGCTTCTCCATCTGCTGGCCGAGCGCGGCCAGTTTGCCCAATGCGCTATCGGTGTCGATGGTGACGCTGTTGCTGGTGTCGCCGATGCGCACGGCATTGCCCACCGCACTGCCCATCGTACCCGCTGCGGTGATGCCACCGACGATGAAGCTGATGATCATGCCGAGGACGAAGGCGATGATGATGGTGACGATGGTGTAGCCAACCGACTTCTCGGGCGGGCAGCGCATGGTATGTGGCAGGCCGAGATAGAGCAGGTAGGCGCCATAGAAGAAACCGGCCCAGACGATCAGCCAGCCGATCCACGGCACGATCACGGCGATGCCCGCGACCCAGCCCGCGGTGGCCATGTAGGTGGCGGTCTTGAGGGCCTGGGTGGGATTCTTCTCGCCACCGAAACTCGGCGCCAGCGCATCGATGATGAGGCCTATCACGTAGACCATGGCGAGCGCCAGCGCATAGCTGACGAGCATGCCGATGATGCCGCTGACAATCGGCGTGCGCACGGTGATGCCGAACATCGAGAAGCCGATCAGGCTGCCCTTGATGAAGCCCGCTACAGCCGGGATCGCGGCGAGCACGACGATGTAATTCTTGTACAGGTTGGCAACCGTATCCTGTTCCGCGGCGATGACCGGCCACTCGGTCTTCGGCGTCAGCAGGATGGCCTGGGCACGAGCTATCAGTTTTGCGAAATCCATGGTGTCTCCCCAAGTTGGTTGGATTGAGTCGATGCGCGAATGCAGTTGCATTCTAGGCGTTTGCGTCTTTCAAGGTTGCCGGATCGGGTGGCGCGCCGATGCGACGTGTCCGACCCGATGATTGTGACGCACTTGGCACAATCCATGCTGCTAAACTGTACGGCTATCGTCCATTTCCGGAGTCTTGGCGTATGTCATCGCGCAATCCAGCCGCGGAACCCCGATTGCCAGCCAACGCGGAGAACCGCTACCGGGTCAGTCGGGCGGATCTGCCACTGAGCTGCCCGATGCCCGCAATGTCGCTGTGGAACTCGCATCCGAAGGTCTATCTTCCCATCGAGGAGCAGGGTGGCAAGGCAAAATGCCCGTATTGCGGAGCCGAGTACGAGCTCGAAAGCTGATTTTCAAGCAGCGCTGATTCCGTCGCCAACGCCGAGGCCGTTTTGTCCGATCAGGGTACGAATTTGACACATCAGCGCCTTTGCATCGTCCAGTTGGTGCCGGCGCTGAACTCGGGAGGCGCCGAACGCTCGGCGCTGGAGATTGGTCGCGCCCTGGTCGAGGCGGGTCATCGATCCATCGTCGTCTCCGGCGGCGGCCGCCTCGTCCCGCGACTCGAAGCCGAGGGCAGCCAGCACATCCAGTTGCCGATCGGCAGCAAGTCCCTGAAGACGCTGACCCTGGTGCCGCGGTTGCGCGCCATACTCGCCGAGGCCAAAGTGGACATCGTGCATGCGCGTTCACGCCTTCCCGCATGGCTCGGCTGGTACGCGCTGCGCAAGCTCGGCCCGCCGCGCCCGCATTTCGTCACCACCGTGCACGGGCTCAATTCGCCGGGCTGGTACAGCAGCATCATGGCGCGCGGGGATCGCGTGATCTGCGTGTCGAACCTGGTTCGCGACCACGTGCTGCGGCACTACCGCGAGACCAATCCTTCCCGGCTGGTCCTGATTCCGCGTGGCGTCGATGCCGCGGAGTTTCCGTTCGGGCACCAGCCCGAGGACGAATGGCGCACGCGCTTCTTCGCCGAGTTCCCGCAGCTCGCCGGCGCGCCGCTGCTGACCCTGCCGGCGCGCGGTACGCGCCTGAAGGGACATGCCGATGCGGTCGAGTTGATCGCCGAGCTCAAGGAACGTGGCATCGAGGCGCGCTTGCTCCTGCTCGGCGCGCGCGAGCCCGGACGCGAAACCTACGTCGAGGAACTCGAAGCGCTGGCGCGAAAGCTCGATGTCGCCGATCGCGTCGTGATCTCGCCGCCACGCGCCGACGTGCGCGACATCATGGCCGTATCCACCCTGGTCCTGCAGCTCAGTACCCAACGCGAATCGTTCGGTCGCACCGTGATCGAGGCCTTGTCGCTGTGTCGGCCGGTGCTCGGCTACGCGCACGGCGGCGTCGGCGAACTGTTGACCGACCTGTACCCGGCCGGCCGCGTGCCACCGGGCGATCGCGCGCGCCTGGCCGAACGGGCGGCCGAGCTGATGCGCGCGGCGCCGGCCATCCAGCCGCTCACCAGCTATCGCCTGTCGGACATGCAGGAAGCCACGCTGGCGCTCTACCAGGAAATTGCCGGCGAGCCCCTGCGCCGGCGCAGCGATCGATGACGCAAGACGCGCCGACGGGACGCAGCGGCCTCGCGGCGTTGCTGATCGTGCTCGGCGTGCTGGTCCTGCTGCCGATCGGACGCAGCTCGGAATTGCCGCTGGCGCTCGGCGCCTTGACCGGCATCGGACTGCTGCTGCGCCACCGGTTTGCGCCGCTGGCGGATCGCGACCTGCGCCTGATCGTCGTCCTGTTCGCGTGCTACTGGCTGCCGGTGGTGCTGTCCGGCCCTGCCGCCGTGATGCCGCAGAAGACCTGGATGACGGCCCTCGATACCTTGCGCTTCCTGCCATTCGCGCTGTTCGCGGCATGGGCATTGCGCAAGCCGCAGGCCTGGCCGCCGTTGAACCTGGCCATCGCCGCGATCTGCGGGCTGTGGCTGATCGACGCCTGGGTGCAGTGGCTGTTCGGCTACAGCTTTGCTGGCGCGCCCGAAGCGGAACGACTGTCCGGCATCTTCGGCGCCGGCAACCTCAAGCTCGGTCCCGTCCTGGCCGTCCTTTCTCCGTTCTTCCTCATCACCGCACGCGAACGGGGCGGGCGTGCCGGCCTGCTTGCCGCTTTCGTCTTCCTGCTGATCCCGGTGCTGATGGCGGGCTCGCGCGCGGCCTGGCTTTCGTATGCGCTGGTCAGCGTCGTTTTCGCCTGGCGCGAAACGCGTTCGATCCGGCGCTTCCTGCCACTGCTGCTGGGCGCCGCACTTGGCGTTGCGTTCAGCGTCGGCATGGTCTGGCGCGGCTCGGATGGATTCGATGCGCGGATCGAGCGCAGCCTGCTCGTCTTCCGCGGTACGCCCCAGGCCATCGATGACGCATCGGCCGGTCGCCTGAGCATCTGGCACGCGGCGTTCGAGATGATTCGTGCGCATCCGCTGACCGGCGTCGGAGCGCGCGGTTTCCGCCACGATTACGCCAAACACGCGGCGCCTGGCGATCGTTTCGTCGATGCAAGGACCGGAATCGGCGCCTCGCACGCGCACCAGATCGTGCTCGAAGTGCTCAGCGAAACCGGCATCGCCGGATTGCTGTTGTGGATATCGGGTGCCTGGCTGGCCATCCGCGCCTGGCGGCAAGCCAGCCCGGCACGGAAGGCGCGCGCCTTTGCGCCGGGCCTCGCCCTCGTCGCGATGTGCTTTCCGCTGAACACGCACCTGGCCTTCTACTCGGCCTGGTGGGGCCTATTCTTCTGGTGGCTGCTGGCGATCTTCTGCGCGGCCCTGGCCAGCGCCGCGCAGGAGGCTGAGGGCGATGCCGCCGACGACCGCGGCAGCGCCGATCAACACGGCCCATAGCAGCCAGCGTTTCCAGTCCAGCGGCGCCTCGGGTGCCTCAAGGGCCTTGGCGCCGGCACTCGTTCGCGAACCGCCCAGCGTCGCTGTCGGCGGTTGCCAGTCCGCGCCAAGGCGGGCGCGCAGCGTGGCGAGGGCGGCTTCGACCGGGTAGGCCGGAAAGCGTTCGGTCGCGCTGCCGACGCCGAGCACGAACGGGCCCCTGCCTTCGGCGAGGAAAATCAGCCGCACGGGCCGGTAACCCACGCTCAGCCTGGGCGTTGTTGCCAGGGCCGTGGCCGAATCGATGCGCAGTTCGCGCAGGCGTGCTCCGGGCGAAAGCGCGATGGCGCCGTTGTCGATCACGTCGCCGTCCTGTACGAGGCGGAACGCGACCAGGCGCGCACGCTGGATCCAGTGGGTCTTGCCGTCGACCAGGCCAAATGGGGTCAGCACCTCAAGCTGGGACAGCGCATTGTCGCTACCGAGCGTGATGCGGACCTGGCTGGCCGGCACGGCGTGATCCAGCGAGTAGAGGTGACGCGTGTCGCTCGAGGCGAGCTCCGCGATGCTGTCCACCGGTTTCGCTTCGATCCATGTGACCGGCGCCACGCCGGCCACGCGACGGGAGCGGCTGGCTTGTGCGCTGAGGCCGCCGAGCGGCGCACCGTCATCGTTGCGGTGCAGTCTCAGGTAGCGAAAGCGCGTGACCGGCAAGGCGATCTCGCGGCGATCCACGCGCGCGCCGCCCTGTTCGAGCACGACCAGCGTGGCGTCGGTATTGAGCAGGTCCCAGCGTTGCAGGTCGTTGCTGCCGGTCACCTCGAAGCTCGCGATGATGTCGCCTTGCGGTTCGTTCCAGGCGAGTTCAAGACGATCGATGCCACGATCGAATTCGCCGAGATCGAGCAGCCATTCGCGCGTGGCGGCGGTTTCCCCTGGCTCGTCCGACGATTGCGTTTCCAGACGGCGCAGGCGACCGCTGGCATCGCGTTCGACGAGCAGGTGCAGGTCGGCCTGCTCGCGCTCGCGACCGGCCGGGGGCAAGGGCAGCACCGGAACCGCCGCGCGTTGCTCGATGACCGCATCGGGCGCTTCGCTGGCGCTGAGGATCAGCGGTACGGCCTGGCCATCGGCATTGAAGATGGCCAGGTCGCGCAGTCCGGAATCGATTGATCCGGCATAGACCTGTGCGTCGAGTTCGACCTGCCAGGCGGCACTCTCGCCGGCAGTATCGATCGGAATGACGCGCGCATAGTCGGCAGGTGTCGCTGCCGCTGCCATCTGCATGGCGAGGCAACCGAAGGCGAGCAGGATCTTCATGCTGCTTCCTCCGCCGGCGTGCTGCGCGGCGGTGCCGGCGCGAGATAGCCGACCAGCGTGCACAGCAGGCCGTAGGCGATGAACGAGGCGATGCCGAAGAGATTGCCGAGATGCTGGCGATCGATCAGCAGCAACTTGCCGAGCACGACCGCCATCAACACGGCACTGGCCAGCCACAACGGCCGGTTCGAGCGGCGCGAACCGATCACCCAGCCGGCCACGCCGAGGACGCTCCAGACCACGGCCAGGCTGGTTTGCGACAGGCTGGCCGAGAGCAGGCGCTCGTTCCATGCGATGTCGCCGAGATGGTGCACGGCACGCAGCGTGGCCGACGTGATCAGCACGAATCCGCTGACTGCGATCCAGGCGGAACGATGGCCGCGCAGGTTTTCAGGCGCGTCGGCATCGCGCAACCACGAGGCCAGCGCGGCGAGCGTCGCGACCTGGAACAGTTCGAGTGGATTGAGCACGGGCACGAAGGCCAGCGGCGTGCTTGCGCCGGCCTGCAGCAGGCTGGCCAGCAGAATGAAACCGAGCACCAGTGCCTGCGAGCCGAGCAGGGCCGGACGGTAGCGCGCGAATTCGGCGGACAACGGAGGCGAGAGCCAGCCCGGCTTGCGCAGCGCGAACGCATGCATCAGCAGCAGGGGCAGGCCGATCATGGCCAGCACCCAGCCATCGCCGAGTTCGGCGCGCATGCCCAGCTCGCGCAGGCTCAGGGCCACGGCCACGGTCCAGGTCCACAACCAGCCGAGATGCGCGGTCGTCTGCGCGGCGTCCGCGCTGTCGCGCAGGCAGGCCAGGCTGCGCAATCCGAAAACCGCCAGGGCCACATGGGCGAGCAGGCTCCAGCCCAGGAATACCTGCCCGTCCCCGGCGATTGCTGCGCTCAGTGGCAACGCCACCCAGAGCAGGACGCCGACCGTGAAGGCCAGGGCGGGTCGTTGCCAGGCCCTTGCCGACTCGGCAGCCAGCCAGGCGCTGAACGCAACGATGCCCAGCACCGCCGGCAGGCGGATGTCGGCGGCGACGAAGCGGTCGATCTCGACCAGCCAGGCGCCGAACCACCAGGCCACTCCCCACAGGTAGAGCAGCAGGCTCAACGCGCCGGACTTGCCGGCGCGCTGATAGAGCCAGGCGCTGACCCATGCTGCCAATGCAATCAGCATGGCCCCGGCGAACGGACCGTTGGCGAGCGGCAGGGCATCGGGCTCGCGCGCACCGATGGCGATGACATAGGCGCCGGCGGCGAGCAGTTGCAGGAACAATCCGATCCAGCGTGGCAGGCGGCGCTGCTGGCGCAATCCGAGCCAGACCAGGGCGGCGCCTTCGAGGGCGAAGATGCAGCCGGTCGTGCGCGCCGACAGGGCCAGCGGCACGGCCAGCGTCGAGAAGCCGAGGGCCAGCACCGCAAACGATTCGCCAAGCGTGCGCAGGCGCCGGATCAGGATCGCGGCCAGCACCATGTAGATGACGCCAAGCGCGAGTGCCGACATTGCCATCGGCATGCGCTCGCCTTCGAGCAGGGCCGCCTGCAGGGCAAAGGCGACCAGCGGGTTGCCGAATACGAGCGTGCCGTCGACCGCGTCCGGACGCTGCCTTTCGAGCTTGAGCGCGTAGAGGATCGGGATGGCCAGGTAAAGGGCGAAGAACAGCAGCAGGAACGGCTCGGTGCTGTTGTACAGGTTCGGGTTGTACCTGAGCACACCCCAGATGGTGCCGATGGCATAGGTGAAGAAGAAGCCGATCAGGTTCAGCACGCGCCAGGCACGCACCCAGGCGATCGCGAAGATCGCGACATTGAGTATCGCGTAGTAAGAAAACAGCGCCACATGGTTGCCGCTGCCGGTCGAGATCAGGATCGGTGCGGCAAAGCCTGCGAGGACGCCGAGCACGGCCAGCGCAAGCGCATCCTGCAGGACAGCGAGGATGCAGACGCCGGCGACAAGAACGATCATCAGGCCGAAGGCCGCCGGAGCCGGCAGCAGGTGATACAGGCGGAATGCGGCGAACACCGTCAACAGCAGGATGCCGATCGCACCGCCCTGCAGGCTCAGCGAAAAGGAACGGCGCGTATCGCGTTGGCGCCAGGCGAAGGCCAGCGCAGCTATCGCGGCGGCGGCCACGCCGACCAGGCGGAATTCGATCGGGAACGTGAACCAGCCTTCGTCGGCGGCGTACTTGAGCAGGGCGGCGACGCCGGCGAACAGCACGAGCATGCCGACCTTGACCGGGACGTTGCCCTCGGTGAACCAGGCCTTGATCCAGCCTGCTGCGCGCTCACCCAGGTCGCTGCCGTATGGTTCGGCGGATTGCGGGGAGGGCGCGGCAGCCCACTCATGCGCCGGCGCGGCAACCGGCGGCCTGGGCGGCGCTGGCGGGGCCGTGGCGACGTCGCCGAGATCGAAAGGTTGATCGGGTACATCGGGCACGGCGGGACGCGCTTCGGTCACTCCACGCAGGTCGAGGACCTGGGCCGGCTGGACCTGCGGCCCCGCGGATTTCGCAGCGGGCCTGGAAATCGATTGCTGCATCGTGACGAGGTCTTCCTCGATTCCGCGCAGGCGTGCGTTGAGGGCAGCGACGCGTGACCACAGGTAGCCGATGGCGCCGCCGCCGACGAAGCCCAGCGCGAACGCCGACTCGTATTCGAACATGGCGCCCAGCAAGAGTCCCGCAACCGCACCCACGATGGTCCAGACCACGCCCATGCCGCGCACTCCCCTGATTGTGTCGCCCTGTCAACGATAGACCGCCGCCTCACCCTGCGGCCGACTCTTGAAGCGTCGGTGTATCCAAAGGTACTGGGTTGGTGCCTCGCGCGCCATGCGCTCGATGGCGGCATTGACCCGCGCGGTATCCACGGCGACGTCGGCGCCGGGGAAATCCGCCAGCGGCGCTTCGAGGCGCAGTACGTAACCACCGCCCTCCAGTCGCCGGTGGAAGAACGGGATCACGCGGGCGCCGGAGAGACGGGCCAGGTGATGGGTCGCGGTCAGCGTCGCCGCCGGGATGCCGAAGAACGGCACGAACAGGGTGTCCTTGCCGCGCATGTCCTGGTCGGGCGCATACCAGATGAACCCGCCATCGCGCATGTAGCGCACGCTGGCGCGCAGCTCGCTCTTGAGGAACATCGTGTCGGCGTAGCGCTGCCGCGCGCGACGGATCGCCCATTCGAAAGCGGCATCGCCATGTTTGCGATACATGCCGGCCAGCCTGACGCCGCCCTGTTCGACGAGCAGGCGCCCGGCCAGCTCAAGATGGGAAAAATGCGCGCCGGTCAGGAGCACGCCGCGGCCTTCGGCCTGCGCGGCGGCGAGGTGCTCGAGTCCTTCGATCCTTGCCGGTACGCGCAGGATCGCCTTGCGCGTACCCATCCAGGCCAGGGCGAATTCGACCAGCATGAGGCCGACATCGCGCAAGGAATCCTCGAGCAGCTCCTTGCGCGCCTGTTTGTCGAGCTCGGGAAAACACAGTTCGATGTTGCGCGCGGCGATGCGTCGCCGCGAGCCGGGAATCCGCGCGATGGCCCAGCCAAGGGCACGGCCCGTGCGCATCAGTGCCGGATAGGGCAGGCGAGACAGCAGCCAGAGCAGGCCGAGGCCGATCCAGGCCGGCCAGTGCAGCGGGCTGAGCAAGGCGATGCGAAACGGGGGCAGGGCGGATTTCATTGCCCCGATTATGGCGTCCGGGCCCGATTCTGCCTATGCAGCCTATACTGCGCGGCCTTGCCTGGGACCTGAATCGTGCTGCGCCTGCTGTATACCCTGACCATGTACCTGCTGACACCGGTGATCCTGTACCGGCTGGCCGCGCGTGGCCTGCGCTACCGGCGCTACCTGTCGCGCTGGAAGGAGCGCTTCGGATTTTTCCCGGCGCCCGGGTTCAGCAACAGCAGCTGGGTGCACGCGGTATCGGTCGGCGAAGTGAATGCCGCGGTGCCCCTGATCGAGGCGCTCATGCGCACCTACCCGGATGCGCCGATGGTGGTGACGACGGTGACCCCGACCGGATCGGAACGCGTGCAGAAGCTGTTCGGCGACCGCGTCTTCCACGTCTACCTGCCCTACGACCTGCCGGCATCGGTGAAACGCTTTCTCGATCGCGTCCGGCCGCGCTTCGCGGTGATCATGGAAACCGAGATCTGGCCCAACCTGTTCATCACCTGCCGGGAACGCTCGATTCCGATCGTGGTGACCAATGCGCGGTTGTCCGAGCGCAGCTTGCGCGGCTACGGTCCGGTCCGCCCGCTCGCGCGCCGCGCCATCCGTTGTGCGAGCTTCGTCGCCGCGCAGTCGCCGCTCGATGCCGAACGCCTGCGCACGCTGGGCGCCGCGGTGTCGCGCCTGGCCGTGATCGGCAACCTGAAGTTCGACATGCCGGTGCCCGCGAGCCTGGCCGACAGCGGCGCCGAGTTGCGCCGCGCCTGGGGCAAATGCCGGCCGGTGTGGATCGCGGCGAGCACGCATGAAGGCGAGGAGATGCCCGTGCTCAAGGCGCACTCCGCGGTGCTGCAGCGTTTCCCCGATGCCTTGCTGCTGATCGCGCCGCGCCATCCGGAGCGCTTCAAGCCGGTGGTGGGCGCCTGCCGTTCGCTGGGATTCACCACGCGCGTGCGCAGCGAGGACGTTTCGGCGGATGAGCGCTGCCAGTGTTTCGTCATCGACACGATGGGCGAACTGCTGCATTTCTACGCAGCATCGGACATCGCCTTCGTCGGCGGCAGCCTCGAACCGATCGGCGGCCACAACCTGCTCGAACCCGCCGCGCTCGGCAAGCCGGTCATCGTCGGTCCGCACACATTCAATACCGAGGAAGTTGCTGCCAGCCTGATCGAGGCGAAAGCGGTATTGCGCGTCGCGAACGCCGAACAGCTCGGTGCGGCGGTGATCCGCCTGCTCGCCCAGGCGGACGAGCGTCATGCCATGGGACAGGCGGCCCAGGCCGTGCTCGAGCGCGAACGCGGCGCCGTCGAACGCACCCTCAGGATCGTCGAGCAGGTGCTTGGGAAGCAGGGGGCCTGAAGAGCGGGGATTAGATATGACCAGCCGTTCGGCTGTTGAACACCGGGATTCGTGATTCGGGAAAAGCGGAGCGCGCACCTCCTGCTCTTCCGAATCCCTAATCCCTAATCCCGGCTCACTCCAACAACGCATTCACCATTTCGAGATCCTTGACCTCGATGATGCCGGCGGCCTGCTTGAGCAGGAGGCCGTTGAGGACGAACGCGTGCCGGGCCTGCGAGTAGCTGCTCTGTGCCGAGAGCAGCTGCTGCTGGCTGATCAGCACGTCGACGATCGTGCGCGTACCGACTTCGTAGCCGGCCTGGGTGGCATCGAGCGAACTTTGCGCGGAGATCACGGCCTGGCGGGTCGCCTCGACCTGGCTGGCGCCGGCGATCACGGCGCGGTAGCTGTTGCGCGTGCTGCGCTCGATCAGGCGCTTCTGCAGTTCGAACTGGTCCTGGGCCGCATCGCGGTTGTAGATCGACTGGCGCACGCGCGATTGCGTATAGCCACCCGCGAAGATCGGCACATTGAGGGTCAGGCCAACCGTGGTCGACCACTGCGAGCGATTGGTGTGGAACGCGTCGTTGAAGCTCGATGCGCTGTTGTCGCTCCAGCTCGGGCTCTTCGAATAGAGAAGCTGGCCGCTGATGGTCGGCAGGTGGCCCGAGCGCGCCGTGTTGATGTTGTCGTTGGCCGCTTCGAGCTGGTAGGCATAGGAACTCAGGCTCGGGTTCTGCGCCACGGCAACGTTGACCCAGTCTTCGGGATTTTCGGGATTCGGCTTGTCCAGCGGCAACTGGTCGCGCAACTTCTTCAGGTTGCCCGGTTCCTTGTTGGTCAGCTGGCGCAGGGCTTCCTTGTTGTCGTCGAGCGTGTTCTGCGCGGTGATCACGTTGGCCACGGCGGTATCGTGCTGGGCCTTGGCATCGTTGACGTCGGTGATCGCCGAGAGCCCGACCTCGAAGCGTTGCTGGGCCTGCTCCATCTGCCGGTTCAGCGCCTGCTCGTTGGCTTGCGCGAACTTGAGCGCATCCTCGGCGGTGAGCACGTTGAAGTACGACGTGGCAACGCGGATCAGCAGGTCCTGCTGGGCGGCCTCGTAGGTGGCGTCGCCGGCTTTCGCCGTGGCCCGTGCGGATTTCAGGGCGGTCCACTTGCTCAGGTCGAGGATGCTCTGGTCGAGGCGGCCGCTCAGCGTGCGCCCGTAGTTGTCCGAAGAGGTGGTGACGTTGACCAGGCTCTGGCTGCCGTCCGGATTGGTAACGAACTGCGGGCCGCTGTTGCTGCCATGGCCTTTCGAGTAGTCGAGCGAAGCGCCGATCTGCGGCAACAGCGCCGAGCGCGCCTGGTCGACGTTTTCGCCGGTCGCATAGTTGGTGGCTTCGGCGCCGGCCAGTTGCGGATCGGAAGCGCGCGCTTCGCCGTAAATCTGGATCAGGTCGTCGGCAGACGCCAGCGGGGCGCCGGTGACCAGCACCATGGCCAGCGCCAGGGTCAGTGAACGGGTACGCATCATCTATTCATCCTCGGGGTTTGCGGTGCCTGGCCGTCTCCGGCCTACAGCGTGAAGTGCCGTGGCGGCGAAGCGTGGGTCAGGTACGGAATGTCGGTTTCAAACAGGCTTTCAGTCTGCCAGTGGGTCGCATCGACGCGCGTGTGCAATAAGGCCTGCATGGCCGGCGACTCGCCGCTGATGGCGAACAGCCGGCCACCCGGCTTGACCCAGCCGCGCACGCGCTCAGGCAACGCAAAAACCGCGCCAGTCAGGACGACACAGTCGAAGGGCTCGCTGGTTGCAAACTGGCTGAGCGCATCGCAGACCTCGATGCGCACCTGCGCGAAGCCGGCCCTGGCCAGCTTGTGGCCCGCCGCTTCGGCCAGGTCGGCATGTTGCTCGACGCTGACGACATCGCCGCCAAGGGCGGCCAGGCAGGCGGTCAGGAAGCCCGAGCCGGTGCCGATTTCGAGCACCCGCTGTCCGGATTCGATCGCGACGGCCTGCAGTACGCGGCCCTCGATGACCGGCTTCATCATGACTTCGCCGTGCCCCAGTGGCAGCTCGGCATCGACGAACGCCATGCCGCGATAGCGCTCGGGCACGAAATCCTCGCGCTTGAGGCGACCGAGCACGTCGAGCACGCGGGGATCGAGCACTTCCCAGGTGCGGATCTGGTTCTCGACCATGTTGTCGCGGGCCAGCTCTAGGTTCATGGACATCAAAGGGTTCCGCAATGAGGGAAAAAGGGGCGAAAGCATAGAAGGTCTGCCGGCCACCGGCAAACCGCGGTCGGCTGCCGCCGCCTGCGGGTGGCTGGTCCGGGGACGCCCATCAGGCGGCCACCGTGATTCCGCCCGCTGCCCGCCCGAGGCTGGCCTGGGCCTGCGGCCACTGTGCGCGAACGACGCTCGCGAGCAATGCATCCACCGCGGCCAGCGCTGCAAGTGCCTTGGATGCCGATTCGGGCCGATTGGTTGCCAGTTGCAGGGCCAGCCAGTGCTCGAGGAGTCCGCGGTCGTCCACGGACAGCGCGGACAGAGCTGCCCGCGCCGAGGTCCGCACGGCCGCAATGCGGAAGCTGCTCGGCCGCGAGCTGTTCTCCAGGAGCAGCGAGAATGCCTGCTGCGCCAGGCGCAGAGGCCATTGCTGCAGGCCGCCCGCGCCGGAAAAACCGATATTCAGTGCTGCCTCGCCCATATCTGCCTCTCAGGTCATGGTCCTGGTCGCTTGTGATGTTCCGACCGGACCGCTCAACTACAAGGAATCATTCGTCAATGGTCTGTCTGCAATACCGGGGCCAATGGCGCCGGCGGCGTGTCGCGGCGGATCCGGAACCAGGCCGCGTAGAGTGCCGGCAGGAACAGCAGGGTCAAGGCCGTGGCAACCGTGAGGCCGCCCATGATGGCCACGGCCATGGGCCCGAAAAAGGCGCTGCGCGACAGCGGAATCATGGCCAGGATGGCTGCCGCCGCGGTCAGCACGATCGGCCTGAAGCGACGCACGGTCGAATCGACGATGGCATCCCAGGGGCGGCTTCCCTGGGCGATGTCGTGTTCGATCTGGTCGACCAGGATGACCGAGTTGCGCATGATCATGCCGAACATCGCGATCGTTCCGAGCATGGCGACGAAGCCGAACGGCACGCGGAACACGAGCAGGAACAGGACCACGCCGATGAGGCCGAGCGGGGCGGTCAGCACGACCAGCAGAACGCGCTGGAAACTGCGCAACTGGAGCATGAGGACGCTGAGGACGACGACCAGGAACAGCGGGAATCCGGCATTCACCGAATGCTGTCCCTTGGCCGACTCTTCCACCGCGCCACCGGTGGCGAGCCGATATCCCTCGGGGAGGTCGGCGCGGATGGCATCAAGGTCCGGGCTGATCTGCGCATTGATGCTGGCCGGCTGCAGCGCGCCCTCGATGTCGGCGCGGACGGTCACGGTGGGCAGGCGGTCGCGACGCCAGATGATGCCTTCCTCGAAGCCGTATTCGATGGTCGCGATGTGTCCGAGCGGCACGCTGCGGCCTGAGGTGGTGGGTACCGAGAGGCTCTGCAGCAGGCTCAGCTGCGCGCGTTCCCCGGCGGGCCCGCGCAGCAATACGCCGATCAGCTGGTCGCGTTCGCGATAGGTCGCTATCGGCACGCCGTTGAGCGAACTCTGCATGAAGTTGGCCACGTCCTCCGAGCTGACCCCGAGCACGCGGGCCCGGTCCTGGTCGATGCCCAGGCGGATCACCTTGCTCGGCTCTTCCCAGTCGAGGTTGACGTTGCGGACATGCGGGTTCTTGCGCACCACGCCGGCGACCTGGCGTGCCAGGCCGCGCACCGTGTCGAGGTCGGCGCCGGAGACGCGATACTGCAGCGGATAGCCGACCGGCGGGCCGTTCTCGAGGCGGGTGACGCGCGCGCGAAGTTCCGGGAAGTCGCCCTCGAACAGCTTGAGCAGTTCCCGGCGCAGGGATTCACGTTCGGCATTGCCGTGCGTGAGCAGGACGAACTGGGCGAAACTGGCTTGTGGAAGCTGCTGGTCCAGCGGCAGGTAAAAACGCGGGCTGCCGGAACCGACATAGCTGACGTAGTTCAGCAGTTCCGGGCGCTTCGCCAGCCACGCCTCGAGCTTCTTGACCTGGGCTTCGGTGGCATTCAGCGACGATCCCTCGCTGAGCTTCAGGTCAACCATCAGCTCCGGGCGCGTCGAATCGGGGAAGAACTGCTGCTGGACGAAGCGGAAGCCGAAAATCGCGAGGGCGAAGATCAGCACGGTGGTGCCGATGACCAGGAAGCGGTGCTCGACACAACGGTCGACGAATCCGCGGAAGCGCTGGTAGAACGGGGTTGCGTAAGGATCGTGCGGACCGGGACCGGCGTGTTCGCCGATCCCGCCGAACCAGGACGGCAGGCGGCTGCGCACGGCATGCAGGCGCCGCGCCAGCGGTCCGCGCGGCGTGTCGCTGGCGGTGGCATGCGGATCCGGCAGCAGCTTGTAGCCAAGGTAGGGAATGAAGATGACTGCGGCGATCCAGGACAGCAGCAGGGCGATCGTCACCACTTCGAAGATCGCGCGCGTGTACTCGCCGGTGCCGGACCTGGCCGTCGCGATCGGCAGGAATCCCGCCGCGGTGACCAGGGTGCCGGTGAGCATCGGAAAGGCAGTGGAGGTATAGGCGAAGCCGGCCGCGCTGACGCGGTCCATGCCCTGCTCCATCTTGATCGCCATCATCTCGACCGCGATGATCGCGTCGTCGACGAGCAGGCCGAGGCCGAGCACGAGCGCACCGAGCGAGATCTTGTGCAGACCGATGTCGAAATAGTTCATCGCGGCGAAGGTCATCGCCAGCACCAGCGGAATCGAGACGGCAACGACGAAGCCGCTGCGCAAACCAAGCGAGAAGAAGCTGACCAGCAGCACGATGATCACGGCTTCGCTGAGCGTGCGCACGAATTCGCCCACCGAGCGGCTCACCGCCGCAGGCTGGTCGGCGACCTTGTGCAGGTCGAGTCCGGCCGGAAGCGTCTTGCCGATGCGCGCGGTGGCGGCCTCGAGATCGTGGCCCAGCGCGATGATGTCGCCGCCCTTGCGCATCGAAACCGCGATGCCGATCGCCTCGGTGCCTTCGAAGCGCATGCGCGGCTGCGGCGGATCGACGAAGCCGCGGCGGATTTCGGCGATGTCGCCGAGCCGGAACAGGCGACCGTTGCTGCCGCGGATGCTCAGCTCGCGGATGGCGTCGACCGACTCCAGCGCGCCCGTCGTACGCAGGTAGATGCGATCCGACGGCGTCTCGAAGCTGCCGCCGGCGACCACGGCATTCTGCGCGGCCAGCGTGTGCTGCAGCTCGGCGAAGCTGACCCCCAGCGTGGCCAGTTTCGCGTTCGATGCCTCGACGTAGATCTTCGGATCCTGGCGGCCGATCAGTTCGATCTTGGCCACGTTCGGCACGTGCAGCAATTCCAGCTTTACGCGTTCGGCATATTCACGCAGGTCGGCATCATCGAAGCCATCGCCGCTCAGCGCATAGATGTTGCCGAAGGTATCGCCGAATTCATCGTTGAAGAACGGGCCGCGGATGTCGGTCGGCAGGGTATGCCGGATATCGCCGACCTTCTTGCGCACCTGGTACCAGACGTCCGGGACCAGCGAGGGGTCGATCGAATCCTTGACGACGAAGAAGATCTGCGACTCGCCCGGGCGCGAATAGCTGCGCAGGTAGTCGAGCTGGGGAATCTCCTGCAGCTTCTTCTCGATCGTCTCGGTGATCTTTTCCGAAACCTCGAGCGCGGTGGCGCCGGGCCACTGCGTCTGCACGACCATGACCTTGAAGGTGAACGGGGGATCTTCCGCCTGGCCGAGTCCGCGGTAGGACCATATGCCGATCACCGCCAGCAGGATGATCGAATAGAGCACGAGTGCCTGGTTTCGCAGTGCCCACGAAGAAAGATTGAATGACGGCATCGATCAGGCTCTCGAGGAAGTGCGCTTCATGCTGGCCCCTGGCACCGACGACACTCTTCCGGTGCATGCCTGCATGGGGTCCTCCTCACTGCGCTGCCGGCGGGGGAGAGGGAGATAACCGGCAACGCAGGAGGAGGGTGCAAAACGGTCAGAAGGAGATGCGCCGGTTGAGGGAATCAATCGGGTTGATTTCCTCGCCTTCGCGCAGGCGATGCACGCCGGCAGTGACGATCCAGGCATCGGCCTTGAGTCCGTCGCTGATCAGCGCCCCGGACTCGGCATACCTGTCGACCACGACCGGCGACAGATGGATTTTCCGCGTGCCCGGATCGACCTGCCAGACCGCCGGCTCGCCATCCTTCTCGTAGAGGGCGCTGAGCGGAATGGTGAATTCCCCGGCGCCGGCCTCCGAGCTGAAGTAGACGCGCGCGGTCTGCCCCAGTCGCGGCGCTTCACCGGCATCGGTTATGGAGACGCGAACCTGGTAGGTGCGTGTCGTGGCATCGGCTGCCGGCGCGATTTCGCGCACGCGCCCTTCACGGTGGTTGCCGCTTTCGGTCCACAGCTCCACGCTGGCCGGCGCACCGACCTTGAGCTGGGCAATGGCCTGCTCGGGCACGTTGATCTGCACTTCGCTGGCGCCGTCATGGGCCAGGGTCATGATCGCCTGACCGGTGCCGACCACCTGGCCGACCTCGCCGGAAATGGCGGTGATCACGCCGTCGGCGTCGGCCCGCAGTTCGGCATAGCCGGTCTGGTTGCGTGCGGTGTCCAGCGCGGCACGCGCCTCGGCAACATGGGCGCGTGCCGCCGCCAGCGCGTTGGCCTTCGCTTCGAGGTCGAACTGGCTGACGAAGCGGCGCTCGAACAGCGTCTTGTATCGATCATGTTCCGACTTGGCCAGCTGATAGGCGGCCTGCGCGGATGCGAGGCTGGCGCGCGCACTCGATGTGGCCAGTTCGAGATCCCGGGGGTCGAGTTCGGCAAGCACCTGGCCGTTGCTGACGTGGTTGCCGACATCCACGCGGCGTGCACTGATCTTGCCGGACACGCGAAAGCCAAGGGCGCTCTCGTACCGCGCATGGACCTCGCCGGGATAGACTGCGACCGTGTCGGCGCTGGCAGCCTCGGGCTGGGCCACGCGCGCCACGCGCGGCGGCTCGGGCAATTCCGCCTTCGAACTGCAGCCGGCCGCGACCGCACCGAGGAGGGCGGCAAGCAGCACATGGCAGGCATTGGTTCGGCGCATCATCACGAATCCGCGGACAGAGACAGTTGCTAAACTGCGTGGTATAGTAATCAAACAGAACTGACGAGTCCAGTAATTTTTTCCATGAGTGCAAACACCGCGAAAACCAGCGGGCCCGGACGCCCGAAGGATCTTGAGAAGCGCGCGGCCATCCTGCAGGCCGCCAAGCAGCTTTTCCCCGAATATGGATTCGACGGCACCAGCATGGACGCGATCGCCGCACAGGCTGGCGTATCCAAACTCACCGTCTACAGCCACTTCACCGACAAGGAGAGCCTGTTCGGCGAGGCCGTGCGCGAGAAATGCGCGGAGCAGATGCCGGTCGAGTTGTTCGATGTGGAGGTCAGCGGGCCGCTGCGCGAGCAGCTGACCGCGATCGCCAACGCATTCTTCTGCCTCGTCACGAGCGAAGAGTCGATCGCCCTGCATCGCCTGCTGACCACCGGTGCCGGCAGTTCGGCGAAGCTGGCGCAGATCTTCTGGGAGGCCGGCCCGCAATCCGTGCAGCGCGAGTTCGCCCAGTTCCTGCGTCGCGAAGTGGAAGCCCGTCAGCTTGAGATTGCCGATATTCCCAGGGCCGCGGCGCAGTTTTTCTGCCTGCTCAAGGGCGATCTGCACGCGCGCCAGTTGTGCGGTTGCAGCGGTGCTCCGTTCCAGCAGGCCGAGATCGACCAGCACATCGCGGCAACGGTCGACATGTTCCTGCGCGCCTATTCGCCCGGCATGCGCCCCACGCTCAGTCCTTGAAGTCGCCGAGCCAGGACTCGATCGCCTCGAGGTCCTGGCTCGAAATGTCGATGATGTGCAGGCCTATCCAGAACTGGCCCGGGACATTGGCGCGCTCTTCCCACATTTCCTGAACGCCCACGTCGATCATCTGCGGCTGGCCACTGCCGTTGACGAGTTCGAATCCAAGCTGGAAAAGCGCGCCGTCGACAACCTGCTGGTCGCAGACCAGCAACATGCCGTCCGCCGACAGGTTGCCGATCCGCCCCATCACCATGCCGGTCATCTTGTTCGTCACCGGAATGGTCACGAACGCGGATTTGCGCGGAGAACGTCGATGCTCGTTCATCGGGAACTCCTCATGCCGATGCCGGAAGATCAGGCTGCGTGGTGAAATTCTGCAGCTTGGCCATGATCGCCTTCCACGCGCGATCGATCAGGCTGCCCGATTCCTGCTTGTGTAGCCGGACCTGGCCGCGAACGAGGTCCCTCGCCAATTGTTCGATGGTCTTTTCCTCGGCCCGCGCACCGCGCGGATTGACGAACAGGCAGCGCCCGGTGACCGTGGAGAACCAGGCCAGCTTGCGGCGCACCGTGCTGCCCTGCTGGTTGGTGACGAATTCGAACCAGGTGCCGAATGGCAGCGTGCGAATGCGCTGCATCATTTCCTTTTCCTCGGCGGTCAGCGCCGTGGCCGGGGTCGAGTCCGCGGGTTCCTTGGCCGCCTTGCCGACCGGCGCGGCGTCGCCGCCCAGGCGCGCCTTGCTCTTCAGCGTCTGCGCAAGTTCGGTGTGGCTGGTCTTTTTCTCGACCGATGCCGGATCGAACAGTTTGCTGACGACGCCTTCGACCTCGTCGCCGTGCAGGCCGACCTGCAGCAATCCGCTGCGGACTTCATCGCGGACTGTTTCTTCGACCTTGGAAACGTCGGCGCCCGAGCCGATCTGCATCAACTGGTCGGCAACAGCGAGGCAGCGGCGATAGGCCTGGCTGTCCTCGCCCTGGCGCAGCAGGGTCAGGGCGAGGACGTCGGTCCATGCCTGCTCGAGGACGGCGCGGACCATCGGTGCCGGCTTGCCGCGCTTGAGCAGCCTGGCGATCGCGGTATTGGCCTGTTCGCGGGACAGATCGAGGCGTTCGCGCCCCTTGGCCGCATCGATGTGGCGGCGCTCGGCGATTTCCGCGCGCCGGGTCACCTGCGACATGTAGCGGCCAAGGTCGTCGAGCAGGGTCTGCATCAACGACAGGTCGCCGTCGAATTCATTGGTGACGCGATCGACCATCGAGGTCATCGTGTCGACCATGCCGGTGTCGGTCTCGTCGTCAGCCATCCACATCTGGCTGGCTTCGGCCACGCTGTTGAGAAGCTGGCGGGCCGGGTGGTTGCGCTGGGTGAAGAAGTGCTTGTCGCTGATCGCGCTGCGCAACACCGGCACCTGCAGCTTTGCGATCAGGTCGCGGCTGCCCTTGTGCGAGGCGAGGTTCTGGCCGATGTAGTCGAACAGCATGCCGACCAGGTCGATGGTGTCGGAGTCTTCTTCCGCGAGTACCGGGGCCTGGCCGTCCGGGCTTTTCGCGCGCAACTGGTTGAGCAGGTCCTGCTTGAGGTGGCCGACGCTGCGCGGTGCCGCCTTGCCATTCTGCTGGACGATTTCAATGGGCCCGGTTTGCAGCGCGCCGAGGACGCTTTGCAGGTCATCGCGGCTGGCCATGTAACCGGACGTGGACGATGGCTGCGCGATATCGAGCGAGCGCCTGCGTTCGGCCAGCAGTCCGCGCAGCGAGGCGAACAGCTGGTAATCGGGTTGCTCCGAGGTGGCCGACGCCGGATCTGATGGATACGCGGCTCGATCGGATGGCGACGGCGGCGGACGTCCGGAAGGCGGGCCGGAACCACGCGCCGGCGCTGCGGCTGCCGGCGCGTGTGATGGCTCCGCAGTCGGCGGCTGGGCGTTTTCGGCGGCCTTTTCCTCTGCTTCCGCGTCGCGCTCGGCTGATCCGCCCTTGCGGCCGCCAGCGGCATCCTGCGGCGAGGTGCGGCGGGCATGGAACTGGAAATGGGGCAGCACATGCTGATCGGCCAGATAGCGGTTCAGGTTCTCGTAGAACTGTTCAATCGGTTGCATGACGACGTTGTCGAAGTCATGCAGGACATGCAGCCGCTCCTCCTGTTCGAGGTCGAGTTCGCCCAATGCGTATTGCATGGCCTTGGCCAGGGCCAGGGGCCCGAGCGGCATGTCGGCGGCATCGAAGGCCGGTCGCCCCGCGATGACCCCGAGCCGATGCCCCAGCATGTGCAATGCGGCGGTATGCCGGATCTCGGCCTTGTTGCTGATGTCCTGCATGGCCAGCGAAAGTTCGAGCTCGCGCGAATCGACCAGTTCGAGCTTGGTCGCTCCGGGAGCGGACAGGGCGCTTTCGGATTGCTCCCTTGCCGAAGGCTTGTCGAGCAGGGCGAGGCTGGATTCGAGATGGACCAGGAAGCGCGGCAGGATGTCCGACTTGCCGCGCTTGACCTCGCGGATGGCTTCGAACAGGCGCGCCTGCTGCTCATTGCTGCGCGCGCAATCGGCCTGCTTGAACAGGCGTTGCTCGACTTCGTCGAACAACATGGCCAGGGCCGCCTCGAAATAGGCGGTCCGCTCCTGCAAACCTTCCAGCAGGAAGCGTACCCGCCGCGGCAGCGCACGCTCGGCAAGCCGTACCAGTCGTGGCTTGCCATCACCCCTGTCGGCGGATCCCTTTGCAGTTCTGTTCACGGTCATTCCCCGCCCGCACCAGTGGGCATTCTTGCATGTTGCGCAAACACGCAACAGATGCACCGCCCCGGGCCCTGCCGATAGTCATGGCCGCCTTTGGCGGGGATGTCCGATGCCTGCGAAAAAAACCCGACGCCCGGCACGGGAATCCGCGGGTTCCGGGCGGCCATGCGGGCCCGAAATACTCGGTTTTCCTGCTACCGCCAGCTCATCTTGCGGTCCAGACGGCCTCGAGGAATCCCGAGCGCCCGGGCGTGTTGTAGCCATAGGCCAATTGGTAATCCTTGTCGGCCAGGTTCTCGATGCGCGCGCGCAGTTTCCACTGCGTGGCGAGGTCCCAGCTGGCGCGCAGGTTGACCAGGGCGTAGCCCGGCAGGTCGATCTCGGCCACGTCGCGGCGACCTCCGGAGTAGACCAGCTCGGCGCCCACGCGCAGCGAGTCGCCCAGCGCGCGTTCGAGCGTGGCCGAGAGTTTCTGCCGGGGACGACGCAGCAGGAGGCCGCCGGTATCCTCGTTGCGCGGATCCTGCCAGGTAAAACTGGACGCCAGCCGCCAATCGCCGAGCTGGCGCTCGTAGCTCAGTTCGCTGCCATCGATGCGCGCCCTGGCGACATTCTCGGCGCGGAAATCGACTCCGCTGAAACTGATCAGGTTCCTGATCCGTGTTGTATACAACGTTGCCTTTACGAGTTGTCCTGGCCCGGCCGCCAGCTCGATGCCGAGCTCGGCGCTGCGGGAATCCTCGGGCTCGAGGTCCGGGTTGCCCGCATACAGCCCGCCGTATCCTGGCGAGTACTGTTCGTTGAGGGTCGGTCCGCGAAAGCCGAGGCCATAGCTGGCATAGGTGCGCACGCGCTCGTTGACCTGCCAGCCGGCGGCGACCGATCCGGTGGTCTGGTCCGCGAACAGGCTGTTGTCGTCGACGCGCAGCGCCGCTTCGCCCGTGAACGCGCCGGCCGAACCCTGCCAGCCAGCGTACAGGCCCGTGTTGTTGCGGCTCTCGCGATAGGTCGGCGTGTTGCTGAAGGTGTCGCGGTTCTCGCCCGTTTCGCGCACATGGTCGAGGCCGAGGACGAGCTGCTGTGCAGTGCCGAGGGAAATGCGGTTCTGCCAGCCGAACATGTTGCGGCGGGTCCTGAAGCGGGTGAAGAAGGCCGGCGTCGAATAATCCTCGCTGGCCTGGCCGAAGCTCAGGCGCTGCTGCCAGGCCGGGCTGATCTCGCCATTCCAGGCGGCGTTGATGGCCTGCTCGGTGAAGTCGGAATAGCCGCCGGCGAATTCCGCCGTGCCCTGGCTGCGCACCCACGTGCCCTCGATCGTGCCTGCGCCGATTTGCCGGTCGGCACGCGCGGAAACATGCCGGTTCCTGAGGCCATGGTTCTTGTCCTCGTAGCCGAAGCCGTTTTCGTTCTGGCTGGGAAAGCCGTCGTAGTCGCGGGCGCCGGCCTGGACGCTGAAGCCGCCATGCTCGCCGCGATGGCCGATGCCGACATCGGCCTGGGCATCGCCATGACTGCCGTAACCGAGCGCGACGCGCGGCCCATCGAGCCTGCGCGTGAAGATCTGCACGACGCCGCCGATCGCATCCGAGCCCCAGTAGCTGGCGCGTGGTCCGCGCACGATCTCGATGCGCTCCACGGTCGCCAGCGGCAGGGTCTCCCAGGTGAACACGCCGGTGTTCAGCGACGAGACGCGCACGCCGTCGATCAGCACGAGGACATGGTTGTTGTTGGTGCCGCGCAGGAAGATGGAGGTCTGGCCGCCAGGGCCGCCGGTGCGCGCGATATCGATACCGGCCTGCAGGCGCAGCAGGTCGCTGATGTCGCGGGCGACGCTTGCATCGATGTCGCGGCGGGTGATGACGCTGACGTCGGCCAGGGTGGATTCCACCGTCTGCGCGACGCGCGTGGCGGTGACGACGACATCGGGTTGCAGGCTCGCCTGTTCGGCGAGGGCGGTGCCGCCGCAGGCGGCAAAAAGACTCAGGGACAGCAAGCAATTGCGCAACATGTCGGATCCTCCGGACGCACACCCGCGAAACCAGGTGATGCCACGGACCAACAAGCGCGGGTGGACGGAGCCACTCATGCCCGTCCGTTGCCCGCCGCAACGCCTGGAACTGTAGACGTCATCGACGTCAGCCACAGGCCGGTCTCCGGGCTTGCAAGCGATGCCGGGGCATCGGCCTGGCCACCTTCCCGTGCACGAGCACAGTGGTGTAACGACCAGGTTTGGCTTGCCTACCGTTGCGGGGGCAGCGCCGGAATTGTTGAAGAGTGCGGCCACGGATGGTCGCTTCTTGATCCTCGCGATCAGGAACGATCGCAAGGACAACGCACCGGCTTCCCGTTTCACCCGATCGAAACGATCAGGCACCTGTGGTGGCGCGCAGTGTACCTGAAAGCGGGGAATCGGGAGTTGGGAGTGGGGAGTCGGGAGTCGGAAAGGCAAGCGGCATTCTTGCCGTCGTCATCCGTCCTGCTGGCTTCCCCCGCCGGGAGAAGCAAGTCTCAGAATCATTCCCCATTCCCCATTCCCCACTCCCGCTCTTCAACGCGCCAGGAACCGCATCGCATCGGCCAGCCCGTGCGGCGTCAGCGGATACATCCTGTCCTCGACCAGTTCGCGCACGAGGTCGGTCGAGGGCGTGTAGCGCCAGCGCTCGACCGGCGTCGGGTTGATCCAGGCGATCTTGCGGAAGTGGTTGCGCAGGCGCTGGAACCAGGCCGAGCCGGGTTCCTCGTTCCAGTACTCGACGCTTCCGCCGGCATGGGTGATCTCGTAGGGGCCCATCGCCGCGTCGCCGACGAAGATCACCTTGTGGTCGGGGTTGTAGCGGCGCAGCAGTTCGCCGGTCGGCGTCGCGTCGCTGCTGCGGCGCAGGTTGTCGCGCCAGACATGGTCGTAGATGAAATTGTGGATGTAAAAATGCTCGAGGCGCTTGAATTCGGACCTGGCCGCGCCGAACAGCGATTCACACGCGTAGACGTGTTCGTCCATGGAGCCGCCGACGTCGAGGAACAGAAGTACCTTGACCGCGTTGTGGCGCTCCGGGCGCATGCGGATGTCGAGCATGCCGCCTTCGCGCGCGGTGGCCGCCACCGTGCCATCCAGATCGAACTCCTCGGCCGCGCCCTCGCGGGCGAAGCGGCGCAGGCGACGCAGTGCGATCTTGAGGTTGCGCGGGCCCAGCTCCGCGTCGCTGTCGAGGTTGCGGTAGATGCGCTGTTCCCAGACCTTGGCCGCCATGCGGCCGCCGCCTTTCGGGCCGACGCGAATGCCGCCGGGATGATGGCCGCCCGCACCGAACGGACTGGTGCCGCCCGTGCCGATCCAGCGGTTTCCGCCGCTGTGGCGTTCCTTCTGCTCCTCGAGGCGTTTGCGGAACTCCTCCATCAGCTTGTCGAGGCCGCCCAGCGATTCGACCTGCGCCTTTTCCTCGTCACTGAGCAGGCGCTGCATGCTTTCGCGCAGCCAGTCTTCGGGGATGGCTGCCAACTGGTCCGGCGAGATGGAATCAATGCCGTTGAGGTAATCGCCGAAGGCGCGATCGAAGCGGTCGAAGTGGCGCTCGTCCTTGACCAGGATCGTGCGCGCCAGCCCATGCAGCGTCTCGCGATCGGCGAAAGCGAGGTCGGCCTCGAGCGCGGCCATCAGGTCGAGCCATTCGCGCAGGGTTACCGGCACGCGGGCGCGACGCAGGGCCTCGAACAGTCCGATCAACATGGACGAATCAGCTCCGGCCCTGGCGCCGGTGCATGAAGGCCAGGCGCTCGAGCAGCTGCACGTCCTGTTCGTTCTTGATCAGGGCGCCGTACAGCGGGGGGATGGCCTTGGCGACGTCGCGCTCGCGCAGGGCCGAGGCGGGGATCTGGTCGGCCAGCAGCAGCTTGAGCCAGTCGATCAGCTCGGAGGTCGACGGTTTTTTCTTCAGGCCCGGCACCTCGCGCAGTTCGAAGAACATCTCCAGCGCGCGCGCGACCAGGTCCTGGGCGATGCGTGGATAGTGCACCGCGACGATGCTCTCCAGCGTGGCGCGGTCCGGAAACGCGATGTAGTGGAAGAAGCAGCGGCGCAGGAACGCGTCGGGCAGTTCCTTCTCGTTGTTCGATGTGATGACGATGATCGGGCGATGGCGCGCGCGCACGGTCTCGCCGGTCTCGTAGACATGGAATTCCATGCGGTCCAGTTCGAGCAGGAGATCATTCGGGAACTCGATGTCGGCCTTGTCGATCTCGTCGATCAGCAACACGGCACGCTGTTCGGAATCGAAGGCTTCCCACATCCTGCCGCGGCGGATGTAGTTGCCGACATCCTGCACACGCGGATCGCCGAGTTGCGAGTCGCGCAGCCGGCTGACCGCATCGTACTCGTAAAGCCCCTGCTGGGCCTTGGTCGTCGATTTCACATGCCAGGTGAACAGCGGTGCATCGATGGCGCGCGCCACTTCCTCGGCGAGCAGGGTCTTGCCGGTGCCGGGCTCGCCCTTGATCAGCAAGGGGCGTTCAAGCGTGATCGCCGCATTGACCGCGAGCTTGAGCTCGTCGGTGGCGACGTAGCGGTCGGTGCCGGAAAATTTCATTGCGAGTGATCTCTGGAATGTAATGAATGGAAGGCGAGGTTGGCTTCTCGAGTCGTCATCCCGGCGGCCTTAAACAGCCTCATGGCTGGTAATGGCGGGATCCATCCCGATCATTGCGGCCATGCCAAATGGATCCCGGCGTTCGCCGGCATGACGCTGAGGTCAATCGGGCATCAATGGGTGCTTGCGTGTGTCGAAATGTGGAGTGGAGCGCGCTACTCACGGTCCGTGCTCGTATTCACATTGGCCAACTCGCCGGCCTCATCAACGCTGATTCGCACTTCGATCGGGCGGCAGCAGATCGCGCAATCCTCGACATAGGCCTGCGAGCCGGCCGATGTATCCACGGACGTCTCGAAACTTTCGCCGCAGTAAGGGCAGTGCAGGGTGACCGGTTCAAGCATGGCGACGTTCGGGTGCTGCGAGGAAGAGGGCGATGACATCGTTGAGGAAGCGCTGGCCGAGTTCGCTGGTCTGCAGCCGATCGGCGTCGTCGATGATCCAGCCCTTGTGCAGGGCTGTCTGGAGAATGGAGGCGATCGCCGCATTGCCAAGCCCCGTGCGCTCGGTGAATTCGCGCATCGGCACGCCATCGACCAGGCGCAGGGCATTCATCATGTACTCGAACGGCAAGTCGATTGCGGCAAGGGCGACGTCGCTGGCGATGCCGCGCGGAGTTGCTGCGTGCTCGAGGTAGGCGCGCGGCGTGCGTTGCTTGGCGCGGCGGCAAATGCGGCCGCTGCCGACGTCGGTCATCTTGCCATGCGCGCCGGCGCCGATGCCGAGGTAGTCGCCGAAGCGCCAGTAGTTGAGGTTGTGCGCGGCCATCCGCCCGGCCTGCGCATAGGCAGAGATTTCGTACTGGGCGTAACCGGCGTCAGCCAGCAACTGCTGGCAATGCTCCTGCATGTCCCAGGCGGCATCGCCATCGGGCAGCGCCGGAGGACGCGATGCAAACTCGGTGTTCGGCTCGATCGTCAGCTGGTAATGCGAGATGTGCGTCGGCGCCAGCGCGATCGCCTGCCCGATGTCGCTGGCCGCGCCGGCCAGATCCTGGCCGGGCAGCGCATACATCAGGTCGATGTTGTAGTTGTCGAAACCTGCCGCGCGCGCTTCACCGACCACGCGCGCGGCATCGCTGGCCGAATGGATGCGCCCGAGCCGGCGCAGTTTCTCGTCGTCGAAACTCTGCACGCCGAAACTGATCCGGTTGACCCCGGCCGCGCGGTAGCCGTCGAAACGGCCATGCTCGACCGTGCCCGGATTGGTTTCGAGGGTGATCTCGATGCCGGCGTCGAAGGCCAGCCGCTCGACGGCGCCCTGGAGGATTCGCGCTATCGAATCCGGCGAGAACAGGCTCGGCGTGCCGCCGCCAAAGAAAATGCTGTGCAGCGCTCGTCCACCCAGCGCTGGAGCGAAATCGGCCAGGTCGCGGTCCAGGTCGGCCAGCAGGGCCGCGACATAGGCCTCCTGCGGCAAGCCACCGACCTGCGCATGCGAGTTGAAGTCGCAGTACGGGCACTTCTTCACGCACCACGGGATGTGGATGTAAAGGGACAGGGGCGGGGCGATCATCGGCGTCGACATCGGTCGTATTGTAGGCGCTGGGCGTTTTCGCGTATTCCACCGACCGCCCCGGGATCGTCGCCGGCCTTGCACCAGGCGGCAGTCTCAGGCATTGCGCAAGCTGTCGGGGATGATGCGCCGGCCCGCCCGGGGCGAGGTCGCGAAGGGAGCGTCCGATGAAGGTTGTCTACTGCGAGCAGATGGTCGCCGATGCGCAGTCGTTCTCGCCCAGCGCGCGCAAGCCACGCGAAGTGACGGCTTCCTGGTTGCGCCGGTTTCCGGGTTTGCAGGTGGTCGCGCCAGAGCCGGTGTCGATGGCCGACCTGTGCCTGGCCCATGATCCGGACTACGTGCGCGGCGTGCTTTCCCTGAGGCAGGCCAACGGCTTCGGCAACCACCTGCCCGAAGTCGCCGCGAGCCTGCCCTGGACCAGCGGCGCGATGCTGGCGGCGGCACGCCTGGCCCTGGCCGATGGCTGCGCGGCGGCGCCGGTCTCTGGCTTTCATCATGCCGGCCATGAGCAAGGCGGCGGCTTCTGCACGTTCAACGGGCTCATGGTGACGGCTGCCGTATTGCGCAGGGACAAGGCGGTGCGCCGGATCGGTGTCCTTGATTTCGACCAGCACTACGGCAATGGCACCGCCGACATCATCCGCGTGCTGGGCCTGCACTGGGTCGAGCACTATTCGGCCGGCGCATGGTGGGACCAACCCGGCCAGGCCGGAGCGTTCCTCGATGAAATACCGAACATCCTGCGCAAGTTCGAACGCTGCGACCTGCTGCTCTACCAGGCCGGCGCCGATCCGCACGTGGACGACCCGCTCGGTGGCTGGCTGAGCACGGCGCAGCTGCGCGAGCGCGACCGACGGGTGTTCGCGACTTGCAGGGCCATGGGCCTGCCGGTCGCCTGGAACCTGGCCGGCGGCTACCAGGCGAATCCGCGCAAGCTGCTCGATATCCACGACAATACGATGCTCGAGTGCCTGTCGGCGTTCAGGCCAGGCTCCAGCGGCGGTGCGCAATCGTAAGTTGGGGTGAGCGCCAGCGAACCAAAAGGTTTCCGGGTCTGGTCGACGCCATGCGGGCGACGGACTTCCGCGCAACGGGCCTGGGAAAGCTCGCCCGAAAACGGGCTCCTACGGTGTGGCGGAGTGCTGTTTGGCAAGCAGTTCGCGCAAGCGCAACAGTGCCTGGCCGCGATGGCTGACGCGATTCTTGATCGCCGGCGCGAGTTCGGCGGCACTGCAGTTGCGCTGTGGATCGAAAAATACCGGATCGTAGCCGAAGCCGCCTTGCCCGCGCGGTGCAGGCAGGATGCGTCCGTGCCAGCGACCCTCGGCGATCAAAGGAGCCGGATCCTCGGCATGGCGCAACAGCACGATGGCGCAGAAGAAGTGCGCGCCGCGCTCGCCGTCGGGGAGATCGGCAAGTGCGCCCAGCAATTTGGCGATGTTGGCCGCGCTGTCCCCGTGCGTGCCCGCGTAGCGGGCCGAGTACAGCCCCGGCGCGCCGTCGAGTGCGTCGACACACAACCCGGAATCATCGCCGAGCGCGGCCAGGCCGGTTGCGCGCGAGGCGTGGCGAGCCTTCAATAGGGCGTTCTCGACAAACGTCGCAGCGGTCTCTTCGACATCGGTGACGCCAAGCTCGGCCTGGGCCACCAGATCGACATCGAGGTCGGCGAGCACTTCGCGCATCTCGACGAGCTTGCCGGCGTTGCCGCTGGCGAGGACCAGCTTCATGTCGACAGGGCTTTGCGCTGCAGTTCGCACAGTTCGGCCACGCCCTTGCCGGCCAGGACGAGCAGCGCGTCGAGTTCATCGCGACGAAACGCATGGCCCTCCGCGGTGCCCTGGATCTCGATGAAGCCGCCGCCATCGTTCATGACCACGTTCATGTCGGTGTCGCAGGACGAGTCTTCTGCATAGTCGAGATCGAGCACGGGCACGCCGTTCCAGACCCCGACCGAAACCGCGGCGATGGCACCGACGACCGGATCGCGCTTGATCGCGCCACGTTTCCTCAGGCCATTGACGGCGTCGATCAGGGCGACGTAGGCGCCGGTGATGGCTGCCGTGCGCGTGCCCCCGTCGGCCTGCAGGACATCGCAGTCGAGGGTGATCGTGCGCTCGCCGAGCGCGGCGCGATCGACGCAGGCGCGCAGGCTGCGCCCGATCAGGCGCTGGATTTCCATGGTGCGTCCGCCCTGGCCGCCGCGCGCGGCCTCGCGCTGGGTGCGCTCCTGGGTCGCCCGCGGCAGCATGCCGTACTCGGCGGTCAACCAGCCTTCGCCCTTGCCGCGCAGGAAGGCGGGGACTTTCTCCTCGACGCTGGCCGTGCACAGCACGCGGGTGTCGCCAAAGGAGACCAGCACCGAGCCTTCGGCGTGCTTGGTAAACCGGCGTTCTAGGGTGATCGGGCGCAACTGGTCGGGCGCGCGGCCGCTGGGGCGCTGCAAGGTCATGGCAAGAATGGGCTTTGGCAATCGGGCCGCGCAGTTTACCATTGCCGGCCTTGTCTCCGATGGACCGGCACCATGATCCGCAGCATGACGGCGTTTGCCAGCGCAGAAAGCGAGACGGCGCATGGCAACCTGAGCATCGAGTTGCGCTCGGTCAATCATCGCTACCTCGAACTCAGCCCACGCCTGCCGGATGACCTGCGCGGCTTCGAGCCGCAGCTGCGCGAGACGCTGACTGCGCGGCTTTCCAGGGGCAAGGTCGACATCAGCATGCGCCTGAAGGCGACCACGACGCGTGCCGGCACGCTCGACGTCGATGACGAGCTGCTGGGCCGCCTGGCCGAGCGCGCGCAATTACTGGCCAGCCGCTTCCCCGCACTGAATGTCGATTTTTCCAGCCTGCTCAACTGGCCGGGCGTGTTGCGCGAGCAGTCGGCCGATGCAGACAGCCTGCACGCAGAGGCCGCCGAACTGCTCGAGCAGGCCCTGACCGGATTCATCGCCATGCGCGAGCGCGAGGGCGAGCGCCTTGCCGTGTTCCTGCGCGATCGCCTCGACGGCATCGAGGCCATCGTCGCTTCGGTACGCAAGCACTTGCCCGAAGTGCGGGCGGCGGCACGCGCACGCCTGGACCAGCGCCTGGCCGAGATCAAGCAACCGGCCGATCCCGGCCGCATCGAACAGGAAATCGTCCTGCAACTGCAGCGCATGGACGTCGACGAGGAACTGGACCGGCTGGCTTCGCATATCGCCGAGGCCCGGCGCATCTTCGGCATGACCGAGGCGGTCGGCCGCCGACTCGATTTCCTCATGCAGGAGTTCAACCGCGAAGCCAATACGCTGGGATCCAAGGCGGCCGACCCGCGGACCACCAAGGCCGCCGTCGAGCTCAAGGTCCTGATCGAGCAGATGCGCGAACAAGTGCAGAACCTGGAGTAGCCGTGTCGGGCACGTTGTACATCATCGCGGCGCCTTCCGGCGCCGGCAAGACCAGCCTGGTGCGGGCCCTGCTCGAGCGCGAGCCGGATATCGCGCTTTCCGTCTCCTATACCTCGAGGATGCCGCGCGCCAACGAGGTCGATGGCCAGCATTACCATTTCGTCTCGCGCGAAGTCTTCGAGCGCATGGCCGCTGCCGGTGCCTTTTTCGAGTACGCGAACGTCCACGGCGACTACAAGGGAACGGCGCGCGCGGCGGTCGAGCCCCTGCTCGCCGCCGGCCGCGACGTACTGCTCGAAATCGACTGGCAGGGCGCCCAGCAGGTGCGCACGCAATGGCCGGATTCGCTCAGCATCTTCATCCTGCCGCCGTCGCGCACGGAACTCGAGCGCCGCCTGCGGCATCGGGCCTCTGACAGCGCCGAACAGATCGCCCGGCGAATCGCCGACTCGCGGATCGAGATCGCCCATGCGGCCGAATTCGACTATCTCGTCGTCAACGATGAATTCGCCGTCGCGATCGATGACCTGCGCTCGATCTTCGCCGCGCGCAGGCTGCGCCGCGAGGCCCAGATCAGCCGTCACGCAGCCCTGCTCGAAGACCTGCTGAAGCCCGCCTGAGTGCCGGCGTGGCCGGATGCTAGTGGAGCAGCCCCGGCATCGGCTAAGGTAGCGGGTCGCCGCGGGCTGCATTGCGCAGTCTAAATACCCATTCCCAAACTGATTCCGCAGCGCGTGAACAAGCCAAACCCGACTCCAGAAGACAAGTCCGCGCGCGTCGATCCGGATGCGTATGTGACCGTGCGCGGCCTGCGCACCGTCCTCGGCGGCAAGACCATTTTCGACGGTATCGACCTCGACATCCCGCGCGGCAAGATCACCGCGATCATGGGCCCCAGCGGCACCGGCAAGACCACCCTGCTGCGCCATATCACCGGGCAGATGCCTGCCGACGCCGGCGAGATCCACGTGAATGGCCTCAACGTTCCGGATCTCTCGCGCAAGCAGCTGTTCGACCTGCGCGAAGGCATCGGCTACCTGTTCCAGAATTCGGCCCTGCTCACCGATTTCGACGTATTCGAGAACGTCGCCTTTCCGCTGCGCCAGCATCTTCGCCTGCCGGAGGAAATCGTCCGCAACATCGTGCTGACCCGGCTGCAGGCCGTCGGCCTGCGCGGTGCGGCCCGCCTGATGCCCTCGGAACTTTCCGGGGGCATGGCCCGGCGCGTGGCGCTGGCCCGCGCGATCATCCGCGATCCTGGCCTGATGATCTACGACGAACCGTTCGTCGGCCTCGATCCGATTGCCCTCAACCAGGTCCTCAAATTGATCCGTACCCTGAACGATACCCTGGGCATCACCAGCGTCCTGGTCGCGCACGAGTTCGCCGCCGTGCGACGCGCGGCTGATCTGGTCTACCTGATCGCCGGTGGAAAAGTGGCGGCGCAGGGCCATCCGGATGAGCTGGCCGAGCGCGATTCGCCGTGGACGCGGCAGTTTTTCGGCGGCGAGGCGGATGGGCCGGTGCCCTTTGAATACCCGGCGCACGACTACGCCGCGGATCTCGGCTTCCCGGCAGGTGCGGCATGAGCGCGCCGCGCAAGCCGGCAGCGTTTGGCGATGCGATCGCACAGGTCGGCGCGGCCGGACTGTTCCTGTTCTCCATCCTTGCGGCGATCCCGAAGAGCCTGCGCCATTTTCGCGAGACCCTGCGGCAGATCTGGTTCGTCGGCGCCATGAGCCTGGTCATCATCATGACCTGCGGCCTGTTCGTCGGCATGGTGCTGTCCCTGCAGCTCTATTACACGCTGGCCAAGTTCGGCGGCACCGCCGCGCTGGGCACGGTGGTCGCCCTGTCGCTGTTCCGCGAGCTCGGCCCGGTGGTCACGGCCCTGCTGTTCGCGGGTAGGGCAGGCACCTCGATCACCGCCGAGATCGGCCTGATGCGCGCGACCGACCAGCTCTCGGCCATGGAGATGATGGCGGTCGATCCGCTCGCCTACGTGATCGCGCCGCGATTCATCGCCGGGGTGGTGGCGATGCCGCTGCTGGCCTGTGTCTTCAATGCCCTCGGCATCCTCGGCGCGCACGCGGTCGGGGTCAGCTGGCTCGGTCTCGACAATGGCACGTTCTGGGGCAACATGACCGCCAACGTCGAGGTCTGGAGCGACCTGATCAACGGGGTCTGGAAGAGCGCCGCGTTCGGTGCCGTCATCGCCCTGATCGCCACCTTCCAGGGCTACACCACGCCACCCACCAGCGAGGGCGTGGCCTACGCGACCACGCGCACGGTCGTCTCCTCGTCGATCGTGGTGCTCGCCCTCGATTTCGTAATGACCGCTTTCCTGATGTGACGGGACCCGCACCATGACCCAACCCAGACGCTCGTTCCAGTTCGGTACCGGCCTGTTCATCCTGCTCGGATTTTCAGCGCTGGCCTACCTGGCTACCCAGACCACTTCGATCGCCAACTACCAGCAAGGCGACACTTACGTGATCAAGGCCAAGTTCAGCAATATCGGCCAGCTCAAGGTGCGTGCACCGGTCAAGCTGGCCGGGGTGCGCATCGGCTCGGTACAGTCGATCGATCTCGACCAGAAGACCCTCGATGCCATGGTCAGGATCGGCATCGACAAGCAGTTCGGGGAAATCCCGGACGATTCGGCCGCCGCCATATTCACCAGTGGTTTACTCGGCGACCAGTACGTTGGCATCCAGCCGGGCGGTTCGCCGGTCATGTTCAAGGATGGCGACGAAGTCATCCTGACCCAGTCCTCGATGCAGCTGGAAGACCTGATCGGGAAGTTCCTGGTCAGCGGGGACTCGTCCAAGTCGCCCCCGAAATCGGATCCGCCTGCCGCGAACGAGGCAGGGCCGGCGCCTGACAAACACTAGGAGATCGAGGAATGCAGCGTTTCATGCCATGGATTTTCGCGGCGCTCGCAGGAGCGGCGCTGGCCCTTCCGGCGCAGGCGGCCGAGCGGTCGCCCGAACAGGTCGTGCAGAAAATCGCCGACGACCTTGCCAACAGCATCGGAACGCGGCGCGAGGAGCTGAAGAAGGATCACGAAAAGCTCATTCGCGAAATCGATGCGATCCTGCTGCCCCATTTCGACATCGACTATGCCTCGCTGCTGGTGCTCGGCCGCAATGCGCGCGCGGCCAGCCCGGAGCAGCGTTCGCGCTTCGCCAAGGCCTTCTACAACTCGATCGCGCATCGCTATGCCGAGGGTTTGCTCAACTACACGCGGGGCAACGTGAACGTGCTGCCATTCAACGGCGAGCTCAACGACAAGCGCACCATCGTGCGCACCGAGGTCGTGCTCGACGATGGCAAGCGGGTTGCCGTGGACTACGCATTCCGGAGGTCGTCGGCAAACGAATGGAAGGCCTACGACGTGATCATCGAAGGCATTTCCTACATCACCAATTACCGCAACCAGGTCGCCGCCGAGATCCAGGCCACCAGCCTCGACACGCTGATCGAGCGGCTTGAGACGCAGGGCGAAAAAGCCCTGGAGAGCATGGAAAAGAAGGCCGCCAAATGAGCACGCCGCTCGCGGTCGAGAGGCGCCCGGACGATTCCATCGCGGTTGCCGGGCGCATCGATGTTTTCAATGCGGCCTCGGCGCTGGCTGCCGGCGATCCGCTGTCGGCAGTCACTGCGCGGACGGATGTGGACCTCAAGGACCTGGAAAGTGCCGACAGCGTGACCCTGGCCGTATTGCTGGCCTGGTCGGCGCGGGCCCGGCACAACGGCGGTGCGCTGGTGTTCCGGGACGTCTCGCCGCGCCTGCGCTCGATAGCCCACCTCAGCGATGCCGAGGACCTGCTCGGCATCGGATCCCCATGACCGCCGGCGAGCCTTATTCCGGCTGATTGCCCGGGTCGTTCTTCTTTTTCTTTTCGTATTCCTGCTGCTGCTCGAGCAGGCCGTCGATATCGTCCTCGTTGATGCCCTGCAACTGCTCGATGGCCTCGAACGGCGGTTCGCCGTCGTAGATCAGGTACAGGCGGCGCTGGCGATAGGCATCGCGATAGAACACGTAGGGATCGTAGGCGCCCTCGACGAGGTTTTCAGCGTCGATCGCGCCGGCCCGCAAGGTCACCAGGAACATCAGGCTGGGCCAGTGCTGGCGACCCATCGGGTAGTCGTGGGTGCGCGCATAGCGCGACATCGGGTCGAAGAAGTAGCTGTCGACCGGCATGCGCCAGATGTCGCGCGCGGTCGTCGAGCCGATCAGGGGCAGGACCAGGTACGGGCCTTCGCCGACGCCCCATTTGGCCAGTGTCGCGCCGAAATCGGTCTCCTGCGGAGGCAGGCGCATCTGGCTGGCCGGATCGAACAGGCCGAGGAATCCGACCGTGGTATTGATCACGAAGCGCCCGGTGCCCTTGAGTGCGTCCTTGATTTCACCTTGCAACGCATCATTGGCGATCGTGATCGGCATGCGCACATTGGCGAAGAAGTTGCTCAGGACGCGGCGCACGTTGGGCGAGGTCACCTTGCGATAGGCCACCGCTGTCGGGCGGATCACCGCGTTGTCCACCTTGACGTTGAAGGCATAGACCTTGCGGTTGAACTTTTCCCAGGGATCGTCGGTGCGCGGCTTGCTGATCGTGCAGCCAGCGAGAGCGAGCACGCCGGCCGCGAACAGTCCGTTGCGAAGCAGCGCGAAATTGGGGGTTTGAAGCATTGTTGATCGTTCCTGTCCCGCCTGCGGAGGGTTGTGGACCCTGCGCAGGGAGGGGTGCGCCTGGCGGGTGTGCGCAGGGTATGCGAAATGGGGCGGGGCGTACACGGATGCAAGGCCGCCGGGGCCATTTTCAGGGTTTTGTTTGCACTGCACAATTCCGCACCGCTACAATAGTCGCCAAACCCGTGTTAGCGAATTCTCAAGAGGCAACCCCAAGATGGCGCGTATTACCGTAGAAGATTGTCTTTCAGTCGTGGACAATCGATTCGAACTCGTGTTGATGGCGACCAAGCGCGCGCGTCAATTGGCCAAGGGCGCGGATCCCACGATCGATGCCCAGAACGACAAGCCGACCGTCGTTTCGCTGCGCGAAATCGCCGCCCGCAAGGTGGACCAGGCCATGATCGACGAGATCGATCGCCAGACCCGCGAACGGGCCGAGCGCGAAGCGCTCGAATGGGCGGCGGCCGAAGTCGACGATGATCTGGCAAAGGTTGGCGACGACCTGTAACGTCCTGTTATCCCGCTGCCATTTCCGTCCTCCTGCGGCGGATTGACCCGACGCGAGATCGAGGTGGCAATGAAGGCAGCGGCAGATTCGCAAGGCGCAAGGCGTGGCAAGATGCCCGCCTATCTGCTTGCCCTCGAGGACAAGCTTGCCGGCTATCTGACCGCGGAGCAGGTTGCGCGCGTGCGCCGTGCCTATGAGGTCGGGGCCCGTGCGCACAAGGGGCAGACGCGAAAAAGCGGCGAACCCTACATCACCCATCCGGTCGCGGTCGCCGGCATCCTCGCCGAACTCGGCATGGACGCCGAAACCATCATCGCGGCCATCCTGCACGATACGCTCGAGGACACCAAGCTCAGTGCCGCGGAGCTGACCGCAGAGTTCGGCAGCACGGTCAGCGAGCTGGTCGATGGCGTCACCAAGCTCGACAAGCTGCAGTTCAAGAGTCGCCAGGAAGCCGCGGCGGAGAGTTTCCGCAAGATGCTGCTGGCCATGGCGCGCGACCTGCGCGTCATCCTGATCAAGCTGGCCGATCGCCTGCACAACATGCGCACGCTGGAATCGATGGAGGCCTCGTCGCGCCGCCGCATCGCCCTGGAAACGCTCGAGATCTACGCGCCGATCGCCCAGCGCCTGGGCATGAACCGGTTCAAGGCCGAACTGCAGGACCTCGGCTTCAAGGCGCTTTACCCGGACCGCCACAGGGTCATCTCCGCGCGCATCCGCACGGCGCTGGGCAACCGGCGCGAGGCGATGGCCAAGATCGAGGCGGCCCTGGATGCGCGCCTCGATGCGGAAGGCATCGCGCACCGGACGATCAGCCGCATCAAGTCGGCCTACAGCATCTACCGGAAGATGCGTTCCGAGCACAAGTCGTTTGCCCAGGTGATGGATGTGTACGGCTTCCGCGTGGTCGTCGACAAGGTGATGCATTGCTACCAGGCGCTGGGCGCCGTGCACGCGCTCTACAAGCCGCTCGACGGGCGCTTCCGCGACTTCATCGCGATCCCCAAGGCCAACGGCTACCAGTCCCTGCACACCGTGCTCTTCGGATCCTTCGGCGAACCGGTCGAGATCCAGATCCGCACCGAGGACATGGATGCCGTGGCGGACCGCGGCGTCGCCGCCCACTGGGCCTACAAGAGCGATTCCTCGCCGGCCAACAGTGCCCAGAACCGTGCGCGCGAATGGGTTTCGAACCTGGTCGACGAGCAGAACCGCACACCCTCGTCGCTGGAATTCATCGAGAGCGTCAAGGTCGACCTGTTTCCCGACGAAGTCTACCTGTTCACCCCGCGCGGCCAGATCCTCGCCCTGCCGCGCAATGCGACCGCGCTCGATTTCGCCTATGCCGTGCACACCGATGTCGGCAGCCATGCGGTGGCCGCGCGCATCGACAAGAAGCTCTCGCCCCTGCGCACGCGCCTGAGCAGCGGCCAGTCGGTCGAGATCATCACGGCGCCCTCGGCCGTGCCCAGCACGCAATGGCTGGAATGGGTGGTCAGCGCGAAGGCGCGTACCGCCATCCGCCACTTCCTCAAGCGCCTGCAACACGAGGATGCCATCGAGCTCGGCCATCGCATGCTCGATCGCGCGATGGATGCGCTTGGCGCATCGCTGGAAGTCCTGCCGCCCGACCAGCTGACCCGCTACCTGGAAGACAACAAGCTGCGCGCGCTCGAAGACCTGCTCGCCGACATCGCGCTCGGCAACCGCACGGCCGACCAAGTTGCGCGCTCGCTGCTGCAGTTGCACGACGAGGCATCCACCGATCCGCCCATGCATGCGGTCGAGAAGATCCTGATCACCGGTGCCGAACGCGGCGTGCTCAGTTTCGGCAATTGCTGCCATCCGGTGCCGGGCGACGAGATCATGGGTTACCTGTCGGCGGGCAAGGGCATCGTCGTGCACCGGCTCGAATGCCCGAACATGCCCGAGTTCCGCAAGTCGCCGGAGCGCTGCGTGGAAATCGCCTGGGACACCAGCGTCAGCGGCGATTATCGTGTCGAACTGCGCATCATCGTCGCCAACAAGCCGGGCGTGCTGGCCCAGGTCGCCGCGGCCGTTGCCCAGGCCAACTCCAACATCGAGAATGTCGAGTACAAGGAGCGCGACCTGATGAGCGCGACCCTGTTGTTCACCATCGAAGTGTCGAGCCGCAAGCATCTCGCCGATGTCATGCGCGGCGTGCGCCGGCTGGCCGTGGTCAATGCCGTCTACCGACACCCTGTCTGACCGAGGAGCACCGCATGTCCAATCGCCGCATTTTCCATTCCGACCGCGCGCCCAAGGCCATCGGCCCGTATTCGCAGGCCGTGCAGGTCGGCAATACCGTCTACCTGTCGGGCCAGACGCCGCTCGATCCGGCCACCGGCGAACTGGTCGAGGGCGACATCTCGGTGCAGGCCCGCCAGGTCTTCGAGAATCTCAAGGCGGTGCTGGCCGCAGCCGGTCTCTCGTTCGAGCACGTTGCGCGGGTCGGCATCTACCTGACCGATCTCGGCAACTTCGCCGCGGTCAACGAGGTGATGAAGCAGTATTTCAGCGAGCCGTATCCGGCGCGCTCGACCATCGGCGTTGCCGCATTGCCGCGTGCTTCGCAGGTCGAGATCGATCTGGTCGCCGTCACCGACTGACCGCGCCCCGAGCTTCGCGCCCGCGGCAGCCACCGGTATCCTTGGCCGATGCCGCGCGCGACCGACAGCACCAACCAGGAGAGCAGGGACGGGCCGGGGTTCGCTTCGGTCAATACGTTGCCGGGCGTCGGGCCGGTCCTCGAGGCCGCGCTGGAGCGCATCGGCATCACGCGTGTCCAGGACCTGTGGTTCCACCTGCCCCTGCGCTATGAGGATCGCACGCACCTGACGCCGATCCGCGACCTGCGCATCGGCGAATCGGCGCAGGTCGAAGGCACGGTCGAAGCGGTCGAGCGCGGATTCAGGTTCAGGCCGCAATTGCGCGTGGTCATCAGTGATGACAGCCGCACGATGCTGAGCCTGCGCTTCTTCAGTTTCCGCCGCGCCCAGGTCGAGCAGCTTGCCCCGGGTACGCGCTTGCGCTGTTTCGGCCTGGTCCGCCATGGCGCGCACGGACCCGAGATCGTCCATCCGCAATACCAGCGACTGTCCGGCAGCGGGACTGTCGTCGAGGAATGCCTGACCCCGGTCTACCCGACCACCGAAGGACTCGGGCAAAAGCGCATCGGCAGCCTGGTCGGCCAGGCGCTGAAGTGCCTTCCGGCCGACTCCGAACTTGAACTGATTCCACACGACCTGCGCGAGCCCCTGGGCATGATCTCCCTGCGCGAAGCCTTGCTGCTCGCCCATCGCCCGCCAGCCGATGCCGATGTCGCGGCGTTGGCGCGGGGTACGCATCCGGCGCAGCGGCGCCTGGCCTTCGAGGAACTGCTGACCCATCACCTCAGCCTCAAGCGCCTGCGCGCCCAGGTGCGCGAGCACGGCGCCCCGCGCCTGCATGGCGATGGCCGGCTGCGCAAGGCTCTGCTCGAGGGCTTGCCGTTCGCGCTCACCGGCGCGCAACGCCGCGTCAGCGCCGAGATTGCCAGGGATCTGTCCAGGGCGGAGCCAATGCTGCGCCTGGTGCAGGGCGATGTCGGCTCGGGCAAGACGGTCGTCGCGGCCTGGGCGGCGCTGGCTGCGATCGAATCAGGTTTCCAGGTGGCCCTGATGGCGCCTACCGAATTGCTTGCCGAGCAGCATCTGCGCATTCTGGGTGAGTGGCTCAAGCCGCTCGGAATCGAGCCCGTATGGCTGGCCGGGAAAGTCCAGGGCCGCGCGCGCGCCAGGGCCCTCGCGGCACTGGCCGGGGAGGCGCAGATCGTCGTCGGTACGCATGCACTGATGCAGCAGGGCGTGGCGTTCCGCAACCTCGGCCTGGTCATCATCGACGAGCAGCACCGGTTCGGCGTGCACCAGCGCCTGGCCTTGCGCGACAAGGGACGCGAGGGATCCAGCGTGCCTCACCAGCTGGTGCTGACCGCGACGCCGATCCCGCGCACCCTGGCGATGACTGCCTACGCCGACCTGGATGTCTCCGTCATCGACGAACTGCCGCCGGGGCGCACCCCGGTGACCACGGTCGCGCTGTCGGCTTCCAGGCGGGCCGAGGTCGTCGAGCGCATCCGCGCAGCCTGTGCGGCCGGCCGGCAGGTCTATTGGGTGTGTACGCTGATCGAGGAATCGGAACAGCTCGAGGCACAAGCCGCCGAAGTGGCCCATGCCGAGCTCAGCGGCCTGTTCGACGGACTGACGATCGGCCTCGTGCACGGTCGACTCAAGGCTGCCGAGAAGCAGCAGGTCATGGATGCATTCCGGGCCGGCGACATCGCCTTGCTGGTCGCCACCACCGTCATCGAAGTGGGCGTCGACGTGCCGAACGCGAGCCTGATGGTGATCGAGAATGCCGAACGTCTGGGTCTCGCCCAGTTGCACCAGTTGCGCGGACGCGTCGGTCGCGGCAGCCAGGCCTCGACTTGCGTCCTGCTCTACCAGCAACCGCTGTCGCAGCTGGCGCGCGAGCGCTTGACCGCGATGCGCGAGACGAATGACGGCTTCGTCATTGCCGAGAAGGATCTCGAGCTGCGTGGTCCCGGCGAGTTGCTCGGCACGCGGCAGACCGGCCGACTCGAGTTTCGCGTCGCCGACCTGGCCCGCGATGCGTCGCTGCTGCCGGCCGTGCAAGAGGTTGGCGCGGCCATGCTCGAACGCCATCCGCAGGCCGCCATGCAACTGATCGTGCGCTGGATCGGCGGTACCGCCCGCTTCGCCGGTGCCTGAGGATCGGCGCAAGCCCGGGCGTCCCGGTACCCGGGCGGACAGTCGCGCCGCTTTCTGGAACAATCGCGGGCTGATGCCCTCGGCCGAGAATCCATGAGACCGAAACTGCTGATTGATACCGATCCCGGCGTCGACGATGCGCTGGCCATCCTGATGGCCTTCCGGCACGCCGATGCGGTCGGGCTCGGCATCGCCGCCGGCAATGTCGGCCTCGGCCATACCGTGGCCAATGCCCTGAAGCTGGTCGATCTGGCGGGCGCCGACACGCCGGTGTTTCCGGGCTGCGCCGGGCCGCTTGTGCTGCCGGCGGAAGACGCGGCCTTCGTGCACGGCGCCGACGGATTTGGCGATACCGGATATGAGCGGCCAGCGCGCAAGGCCGCAGACGAGCACGCTGCGCTGGCCATCCTGCGCCTGAGCCGCGAGCACGCCGGGCAACTGACCCTCGTCGCGCTGGGCCCGCTGACCAACCTGGCGCTGGCGCTGCGCCTGGATCCCGCGTTGCCCGAACGGATCGATCGCCTGGTCATCATGGGCGGAGCGGTGACCGGGCGCGGCAATACCGAACGCGTGCCCGCGGAATTCAATATCGGCTTCGATCCCGAGGCGGCGCACATCGTGTTTTCGTCCTGGCCGAAGTTCGAGCTGGTCGACTGGGAGGCGACCCTGCGCCATGGACTGGCCTACGCCGACATCGAGCGCTGGTTGCAGGCGGATTCGGCACGCGCGCGCTTCTACGCGGCGATTTCCCGGCGCACGCGCGACTGGGCCCGGGCACATGGCCGCCCGCGATTGCTGACCGCCGATGCCCTGGCCATGGCCGTGGCGCTGGACCCGGGCATCGTCACCTCCGCGCAAGATCACCACGTGGCCATCGAACTGCGCGGCAGCCTGACCCGCGGCGCGACGGTAGTCGACTGGGACGACCGCCTTGGCCGCCCGGCCAACGCGAGGATCGTGCTGTCGGTGGACCAGGGCCGATTCGAAGACATGGTCAAGGCTGCACTGGGTGCCGGCTGAGGCTGCCCGCGGACCGCCGGCGGGTGGTACGGGGTGCCGGGATCCGGCTTCCAGGCCATTGATTTCAATGTCCGAATCCGGGATTTCGGATCCGGCCATGCAGACCAGTCGGCGGCTTGCTTGCACGACCCTCGGCCGAGCCGCTACAATCGCGCTCTTTTCTCCGGCCCCGGCTGGCAAACGGTACTGTCCAATGAAGCCCGATATCCATCCCAAGTACAATCCCGTCGTTTTCCAGGACCTGTCCAGCGACTTCTCGTTCCTGACCAGCTCGACCATGTCCAGCAAGGAAACCGTGAAGTGGACGGACGGCAAGGAATATCCGCTGGTCAAGATCGATATTTCGAGCCATTCACACCCGTTCTATACCGGCAAGCAGAAGACCGTGGATGCCGGCGGCCGCGTCGACAAGTTCCGTCGCCGCTACGCCAAGTAAGGCATTCCTGCCGCCAGGTTGGAAAGAACGCCGGCCCTGCGCCGGCGTTTTCGTTTGCGCCAGGCCCGCGCGCTTCGGCGAATCCGTGTTGCCATGCAATAATCGGCGCCGGATCAGGGTCCAAAGGTGGGGAGCCAGCGGCTCGACCGGCTGGCGGCCCCGCCGCCGCGAAATTCCGATTTCCCCGTCTCCGGGCCAGGCGCCGGAGGCACGAAACCCCGCCACAAGGAGTCCGTCGTGACCGACAAATCAGTCAAACTCACCGATACCATCAATGATCGCAGCACCACGCTGCCGATCGTGACCGGCACCCTCGGTGACCCCGCCCTCGACATCGGCCGACTCAACAAGGACACCGGATACTTCACCTACGACCCGGGCTTCGTCTCGACGGCAAGCACGCGCAGCGCGATCACCTATATCGACGGTGACAAGGGCGTCCTGCTCTATCGCGGCTATCCGATCGAGCAACTGGCCAAGCACTCCACGTTTCTCGAGACTTCCTACCTGCTGATCAACGGCGAGTTGCCGAGCAAGGCCGAGTTCGACAAGTTCGAGCACGAAGTCACGCATCACACGATGATGCACGAGTCGCAAAAGAACTTCCTCAATGGCTTCCGCTACGACGCCCATCCGATGGCCATGCTGTGTGCCTCGGTCGCATCGCTGTCGGCGTTCTACCACGACACGCTGGACATGGATGACGTCGACCAGCGCCGCCTTGCCGCGATCCGCCTGATCGCCAAGGTGCCGACCATCGCAGCGGCCGCCTATCGTTCCTCGATCGGCTGGCCGGTGCGCTATCCACGCAACAACCTCGACTACGTCACCCGTTTCCTGCACATGATGTTCGAGGTGCCGAGCGAACCGCTGGAGTTGAACCCGGTCGTGGCCAAGGCGCTCGACCTGCTGTTCATCCTGCACGCCGACCACGAGCAGAACGCGTCCACCTCGACCGTGCGCCTGGTCGGTTCGACCGGCGCGAATCCCTATGCCTGCGTGGCTGCCGGCATCGCCGCGTTGTGGGGGCCGGCGCATGGCGGCGCCAACGAGGCCGTGCTGTCGATGCTCACCGACATCGGCGATGCGAAGAATGTCGCCGCCGCGGTGGCCAAGGCCAAGGACAAGGAATCCGGCTTCCGCCTGATGGGATTCGGCCATCGCGTCTACAAGAATTTCGATCCGCGCGCGACGATCATCCGCGAGATGACGCACAAGGTGCTCGCCGACCTCAACATCAAGGATCCGCTGCTCGACGTGGCCATGGCGCTGGAAGAGGTTGCCCTCAAGGATTCCTATTTCGTCGAGCGCAAGCTGTACCCGAACGTCGATTTCTACTCGGGCATCATCTACAAGGCGCTGAAGATCCCGACCGAGATGTTCACGGTGATGTTCGCGATCGCCCGCACCGCGGGCTGGGTCGCGCACTGGCTGGAACAGCAGGTCACGCCGGACGCCAAGATCGGGCGCCCGCGCCAGGTCTATACCGGTTCGGTCGAGCGCGACTACGTCGCCCTGGGCAAGCGCTGATCCGCGTCATCGGTCTGGCCGGCGCCGACAGGTCGCCGGCCCCGTTTCAGGTACGTTCCTGCCCGCGCTGGAGTTCGAGCAGCGCGTCGACGCTGGCGCGGCGCATCGGACGCTCGGATATGCGGTCCAGCGGCGCCTGGCGCAGGCCATCCAGCGGAAATACGGTGAGGTCGATCGGCGTGCCGCCTGCGCTGAAGAGCAGGGCGGGATAGTCGCCTGCCTGATCCGCGTCGAGTCGCAGGCGTCGCTCCTGCTGGTCGAACGGAATCCCGTTGGCGCGCAGGAACATCGTCAGCTCGTCCGGATCGTCGGTAAACAGGTGCAGGCAGACGGCGGAATATTCATCGGCCGTCCCCTCGAGCACGGCGCCGACCAGGCGGGGCTCGAAACGGGCGAGGAAGCGCATGGCCTCGAGCGCGGCATCGCGAAGCCGGGCCAGTTGCAATGGCTGCGATCCGGCCTGGAACAGGCGCTGGTGTTCGCGCAGGGCCTCCTCGATTTCCGCGTTGCGCGGCAGCGGCAGCGAATCGGGGTGGCCGAAATGCGAAGCGGCTTTCAGTTTTGCCGCGTGGTAATCACGCAGACCCTGCTCGGCGATCAGGCGCGCGGCTTCCACGGCAATGCGCCGACGCATGTTCGCGGCCGTGTCGCGAAGCTGCGGTCGCGAAGGGCGCATCAGAAGACGTCGTAGGCTTCGCGTTGTTCTTCGTCTTTCTGGTCCGGCCGCGTCGCCAGCTGGGCGACATCTTCGGTCTTGAAGAATTCGGTGATCGAATCCGGATCACCCGCCGGTGCGAGCAGGCCGCTGTTGCGATCGACGCGCGCGGTGGTGATCCCGGGCGGCATGTCGAAGGGTTGTTCCTCCATGTCCTTCAGGGCCGCGCGCATGAAACCGATCCAGATCGGCAGCGCTGACTTGGCGCCGAATTCGCGATTGCCCAGCGAGCTGAAATCATCGAAGCCGACCCACGCCGTGGCCACGACGCGCGCATTGAATCCCGAGAACCAGGCATCGCGATACTCGTTCGTGGTGCCGGTCTTGCCGGCCAGGTCGCCGCGCTTGAGCACCATCGCGCCCGAACCGGTGCCGCGGCGCACGACATCGCGCATCAGCGATGTCACCAGATAGGCATTGCGCGCATCGACCACGCGCGGTGCGAGGCGCGGTTCGCCGGGGTTGGGCGGGACGCTGGCAGAAGCGTTGGCGCTGGCTATCGGACTGAAGCCGGTGGTTTCTTCGGCCGCCATCAGCTCGCGCTCGCGCTGATCTTCCAGCACTCGTTGCGGGCAGTCCCTGCAGGCGCGCACCGGATCGGCGTGGTAGATCACCTTGCCGTCGCGATCGGCGATCTCGGCGATGAAGTAAGGGTCGACGAGGAAGCCGCCATTCGCCAGCACCGCGTAGCCGCGCGCCATCGACAGCGGCGACACCGCGGCCGTGCCCAGCGCCATCGAGAGATTCTCGGGGACCTGCTGTGGCGAGAAGCCGAAGCGGGTCACGTATTCGTGGGCATAGTGCACGCCGATCGCGTCGAGCAGGCGCACCGATACGAGGTTCTTGGAGCGGACCAGGGCTTCGCGCAGGCGAATCGGACCATCGAACTTGCCGTCGTCGTTGGATGGCGTCCACAGGCCGTTCGGACGCGACACGTCCGGAAACACCAGGGGCGCGTCGTTGACCACCGATGCCGGGGTGAAGCCGTGGTCGAACGCCGCCGAGTAGATGAACGGCTTGAAGCTGGATCCCGCCGAGCGGTTCGACTGGGTGGCCCGGTTGAACTTGCTGCGCGAGAAATTGAAGCCGCCGATCAGTGAACGGATTGCGCCATCGTCCGGATCGAGGCCGACCATGGCGCCCTGCACGGCCGGGATCTGGGCCAGCTTCCACTGGCCTTCGTCGTCGAGCGAGACGCGGATGATGTCGCCGACCTTGAGCACGGCGTCGACACGTTTCGGAGCAGCGCCGCGGCGACTGTCGTCGATGTAGGGTCTCGCCCACTCCACGGCGCCCAGGCCCAGCGCGGCCGTCTGGCCATCGCCCAGCGCCACCAGGGCCTCCTCGCCATCGACCTGGCTGACGATGCCGGGAACCAGCCCGTTGAACGTCCGGTAGCCCTCGATCAGCCCGGTGAGGGCCTCGGGGCTGGCCTGGGGCGGAACGTCGGCATGGCCTTCCGCGCCGCGATAGCCGTGGCGCATGTCGTAATCCACCAGCGAGTCGCGCAGCGCCTGGTTGGCGGCTTCCTGGTCGCTGGAATCAATCGTCGTGCGGATCACGTAGCCATTGTTGAGCGCTTCGTTGCCGAGCCTCTCTATGGCCTGCTGGCGAACCAGTTCGGCCACGTAGGAGGCTTCGATCTCGATAGGTGGCTCATGGGCGAAGGACTGGTCGGGCTCGGCCATTGCCTGGTCATAGCCCGCCTTGTCGATGTGGCCGAGATCGCGCATGCGGCCGAGCACGTAGGCGCGGCGCAACAGCGCCCGCGGGCGGTTGTTGATCGGATTGCCGGTCGAGGGGAATTTCGGCAGGGAGGCGAGCATGGCGCACTCGGCCTGGGTCAGCTGGTCGAGGGTCTTGCCGTAGTAGAACTCGGCCGCAGCGGCGATGCCGTAGGCGCGGTTGCCGAAAAAACTCTTGTTCAGGTAGAGCGCCAGGATGTCGTCCTTGCTCAGTGCGCTCTCGATGCGGAAGGCCAGGAAGATTTCCGACAGCTTGCGCGTATAGGTCACTTCCGGGCTGAGGAAGAACTGGCGCGCCACCTGCTGGGTGATCGTGCTGCCTCCGGCTACATGCTTGCTGCCGGTGGTCGTCACCAGCCACACTGCACGCAGGATGCCGCTGATGTCGATGCCGGAATGGCTGTAGAAGTCGGCGTCTTCGGCGGACAGGACGGCATATTTCAGGCGGTCGGGCACCTGGCTCATGTCGATCGGGATGCGCCGGGTTTCGCCGAAGGTCGCCATCAGCTTGCCATCCGCCGACAGTACCTTGAGCGGAACCTGCAACTGGACATCCTTCAGCGTCTCCACCGAAGGCAGGCGCGGGGAGATCAGCCAGTAGGCTATGCCCAGGGCCAGGCAACCGAGGATGGCGCCGCTCAATCCGAGATAAAGGGCGTATCGGAGCAGACGAAGAAATATTCTCATGCAGCAGGCGCGACTTGTGATGGCATTCAAGGAAGGATCTGGGTGCAAGCGACAGAGTATAGGTCCAATGCGGTTTTCGGGCAGCCACATGGGCCGCTGCAAGGGTCCGGGCGGGGAAATTCCGACTGTTTTAGCGACGGGATCGACTATTTGAGCGCTCCCTGTTGCCAATTGGTTAAGTTTTAGATTTAATGTGAAAACACATGTTTCGCTCGTAAGGGCGCGTGGGAAGGGGAAAAAGTAGTGGGACTCTTCACTCCTAAGGCACCGGTTCTGATCGGAGTCGACATCAGTTCAACGGCCGTTAAGCTGTTGCAGCTGGGTCAGGCTGGCGGTCGCTACCGCGTTGAACACTACGCCGTCGAGCCTTTGCCGCCGAACGCCGTCGTCGAAAAAAACATCGTCGAAGTGGAGGCCGTGGGTGACGCGATTCGTCGCGCGCTCAGCCGATCGGGTGCAAAAACCCGGTTTGCGGCCGCCGCCGTCGCCGGATCCGCGGTGATCACCAAGATCGTGCCGATGCCTGCCGACCTGTCCGAGGAGGACATGGAAGCGCAGATCCAGATCGAGGCGAACCAGTACATCCCGTATCCGATCGAGGAAGTCAGCCTCGATTTCGAGGTGATCGGCCCGGTCAAGGACAACCCCGACATGGTCAACGTCCTGCTCGCTGCCTCGCGCACCGAGAACGTCGACCTGCGCGTGGCTGCCCTCGACCTCGGCGGGCTCGGGGCGAAAACCATGGACGTGGAAGCGTTCGCCATGGAAAACGCGTTCCGCCTGATCGCCGACCAGCTATCCGTTCCCAAGGATGCGGTGGTGGCGGTCATCGACGTCGGCGCAACCATGACCACGCTGATCGTGCTGCGCAACCAGCGCACCATCTATTCCAGGGAACAGGTGTTCGGCGGCAAGCAGCTGACCGACGAAGTCATGCGCCGCTACGGCCTCAGCTACGAGGAGGCCGGACTGGCCAAGCGCCAGGGTGGCTTGCCGGAATCCTACGAGATCGAGGTCCTCGAGCCGTTCAAGGAGGCGATGGTCCAGCAGATCAGCCGCCTCCTGCAGTTCTTCTTTGCCGGTAGCGAATACAGCCGCGTCGACCAGATCGTGCTGGCGGGTGGCTGTGCGTCGATCACCGGCGTCGCCGACATGGTCGAGGAGCAGCTCGGCGTGCCCTGCGTGGTCGCCAATCCGCTCGCCAACATGTCGCTCTCGTCGCGCGTGCAGGCGCAGACACTCGCCCAGGACGCGCCGGCGCTGATGATCGCGTGCGGTCTGGCGATGAGGAGTTTCGACTGATGGCCAGAATCAACCTACTGCCATGGCGAGCCGAGCGGCGCAAGCAGCGCGAGCGCGAGTTCTACATGATGCTGGCGGCTTCGGCTGCCGTCGCCGTCTTCGTCTTCCTGTGCGTCGTCGTACTGGATGGGGCAGCGCATCGACAACCAGAACGACCGCAACAAGTACCTGACCGACCAGATCAAGCTGCTCGACAAGGACATCGAGACGATCAAGGACCTGGAAAAGGTCCGCTCGCAGCTGCTGGCGCGCAAGGAGATCATCGAGGACCTGCAATCCAACCGTTCGCAGATGGTCCACCTGTTCGACCAGCTGTCGAAGACGATACCCGAAGGCACGCGCCTGACCTCGCTGAAGCAGGCCGGCGACAAGCTGACCCTCGAGGGCGTGGCCGAATCGAGCACGCGCGTCGCGACTTACATGGGGTCGCTGGAGAATTCGCCGCAGTTCAAGGGCGCGGACCTGGGCAAGATCGAAAGCAAGGAAGGCGCGCCGGGCGCGGACAGCAAGATGCCCTATGTGTTCTCGCTGTCGGTCAATACCAGGAAAAACGACGAACAAACCCAGGCCGACGGTGCCAATGCGGCTGCGGGTGGCTCGGATGAGCCTGCTGCTGCCGACGCCGCGGCAGCCAAGCCTGCAGATCTCGGCGCACAGCTCAATAACGCCGCGGGCCAGCTTGCAGGGAAGACCCAGGCCACGAAGGCGACCGCCGAGGAGAAGAAGCCATGAGTTTCTTCGACGATCTCCGCAACCTCGACCGCAACAACGTCGGCGGCTGGCCGAAGTCGATCAAGGCGTTCTTCGCCATCCTGATCGTCGCCGTCATCCTGTTCCTCGGCTGGTGGTTCCAGATCAGCGCCCAGCAGGAAGAACTCGAGCGCGCCGAGGGCAAGGAAACGGCCTTGCGTGCCGAGTTCTCGAAGAAGCAGGCCCAGGTGGTCAATCTGGCGGCCTACCAGAAGCAGCTCGAGGACATGACCGACGAGCTGCAGCAGATGATCAACCAGCTGCCCGGCAAGACCGAAATGCCCAAGCTGATCAAGGAAATCTCGAATGCCGCACTGGCCGCCGGCATCACCAACGAGCTGTTCCAGCCTGGCGCCGAGGTCATGAAGGGCTTCTACGCGGAAAAGCCCATCCAGTTGCGCATGGTCGGCACCTATCACGAGTTTGGCGCCTTCATCAGCAAGGTGGCTTCTTTGCCGCGCGTGGTGATCCTGACGATGCACGATGTGTCGCTGCGTCCAAGCGGCGCACCCGGTGGACCAAAGGGCCGGGGCGCACCTGCGGCTGGTGGCACGCTGACCCTCGAAGGCACCGTGAAGACCTACCGCTACATGGACAATGACGAGATCGCGGAATTCGATGCAGCCAATGCGCCGAAAGACCGCCGGCAAGCGTCCGGCGCCCGCTGCCAAGGGAGGAAAGTGACATGACCCTTCATATTCGGTCGCACTTTCCAAGCCTTTGCAGCCGGCATCCTGTTTGCCGCCCTGGCCGGCTGCATGTCCGGCACCGCCGAGGTGCAGAAATGGGTGGCCCAGGAGAAGGCCAAGGAGGGTCCGGAAATCGAGCCCAAACCGGCGATCAAGACCTTCGAGACCTTCGAGTACACGCTGCATGCACCCGAGGATCGCGATCCATTCGATTTGCCCAGCAACGAGGACGAGGAACGCAATGCGACGGCCGGGCCGAGGCCCGACCAGAACCGCACGCCCGAGCCACTCGAATCCTACCCGCTCGACGGCTTGAAGATGGTTGGCACGCTCGGATCGCCCAATGCCCCCGAAGGCCTGCTGAAGGATCCCGAGGGCGTCATCCGGCGCGTGCATGTCGGCAACTACGTCGGCCAGAATTACGGAAAGATCACCGCAATCAACGAGGGCCAGATCGATCTGGTTGAGTTGGTGCCAAACCAAACAGGCGGCTGGGTCGAGCGCCAACAATCGATTTCGTTGGCGGACGCCAACAAGAAATGACCGACCCGTTGGGGGTGAGCAATATGATGACTACAGCTACTGAATTCGAGGGGCGCAAGCCCGTCACAGGAACGGGGATGGTCCGGTTGGCGGGATTGATCGCGTTCCTCGGGCTGATCTTCGCGGTGCCGGTCCACGCCGAGAACGTGCTCGAGGATCTCACCTATACCGCGCAGCCCGGCGGCAGGGTCGAGATCACGATGCGCTTCGCCGAACCGGTCGCCGTGCCGCAGGCGTTCACGACCGAATCGCCACCGCGCATCGCGCTGGATCTGGCCGACACGCGCAATGCCCTGACCCAGCGCCGCATCGAAATCGGAGCCGGCGCGACGGCGGGCATCTCGACGGTCGAAGCGGCCGGACGCACTCGCGTCGTGGTCGACCTGTTCCGGCCCGCCAGCTATGAGACACGCATCAACGGCAAGGAACTGGTCCTGTCGGTTGCGGCCAACATCGCGGGCTCCAATGTCGCCGCCGCCGCCGCCGCCAACCGCAATCCGACCAAGAGCCCTGGCCAGCCAGTCCGTCGAATTGAGCAACGTCGATTTCCGCCGCGGCAAGACCGGCGAAGGCCGCATCGTGGTCAGTTTCACCGGACCGGGCGCGGCCGCCGACCTCAAGCGCGAAGGCGACAAGGTCGTCCTCGACATCCTCAACGTCAAGTTGCCGCCGGACCAGGCCAAGCGCCTCGACGTGCTCGATTTCGCCACGCCGGTGCAATACATCGAAACCCGCTCGCGCGGCACCGGCGTGCGCATCGACATCACCGCCCAGGGGCCGTTCGAACAGCTGGCCTACCAGAGCGGCAACGAATACGTCGTCGAGATTTCGCCCAAGCGCGAAGAGGAGAAGCTGAAGAAAAACGCCGAGCCCGTGTTCAATGGCAGCCGCGTGACCTTCAACTTCCAGGACATCCCGACCCGTTCCGTGCTGCAACTGATCGCCGACGTCTCGGACCTGAACATCGTCGTGGCCGACAGCGTGCAGGGCAACGTCACCCTGCGCCTGATCAACGTGCCGTGGGACCAGGCCCTGCACATCGTGCTGCAGGCCAAGGGCCTCGACCAGCGCAAGCAGGGCAACGTGATCTGGGTGGCTCCGCAGAAGGAAATCTCGGACCGCGAACAGGCCATCGCCGATGCGCGCCTGCAGATGGAGGACAAGGTCGAACTCGTGTCCGACTTCATCCCGATCAGCTATGGCAATGCCAAGGACATCGCGGCTTGCTGACGAAGGAAGTAACCAGCGGACAGCAGGGTGGGCAAGGCGGTGGCAAAGGCACAACAGCAGCGCGGCTTCCTTTCGCAGCGCGGCACGGTCAGCTACGACGACCGCACCAACACCCTGCTGGTCAGCGATACGCCGCAAAAGGTGATCGAGATCCGCCAGCTGATCGCCGTGCTCGACCGGCCCGTGCAGCAGGTCCTGATCGAGTCGCGCATCGTCATCGCAACGGATACGTTTGCCCGCGAGCTCGGTGTCAAGTTCGGCATCAGCGGCGGCTACGAGGACAACAACGGCAATGTCGTGTCGACCGCCGGCACGGCGACCGGCACCGACCGCATGAGCAACCTGGCCCTCAACAACCGCTTCAATGGCGGCCGTGGCCTGCCCGTGTTCAATCCATCGGCTCCGGCGACGTCGACGACCGGCGGCGGCATTGCCGTGCCGAGCCTGAACGACCGGCTCAATGTCAACCTGCCAGCCGCAAGTCCGGCCGGAAGCTTCGGGCTCGCGATCCTCGGCGCCGACTACCTGCTCGATCTGGAACTCTCGGCCGCGCAGACCGAAGGGCGCGGTGAAGTCGTCTCCAGCCCGCGTGTGGTCACCGCCAACCAGAAGGAAGCGGTCATCAAGCAGGGCCAGGAAGTCGCCTACGTGACCTTCCAGAACTCCGGTGCCGGCGGTGTCGGTACGGCCACCGTGCAGTTCAAGGAAGTGGTCCTCGAACTCAAGGTCACGCCGACCATTACCGCGGACGATCGCGTGGTGCTCAACCTGGCCGTGAAAAAGGATGCCGTGAACCGCTACATCGACAATCCGGGTGGTGGCCAGGTGCCGATCATCGACAAGCGCGAAATCAACACCTCGGTGCTCGTCGACAACGGACAGACCGTCGTTCTCGGTGGCGTCTACGAGGTCGAGAAGCGCGACGACCTGACCAAGGTGCCCTTCCTCGGCGACGTGCCGATCCTCGGCAACCTGTTCAAGAAGACCGGTCGGACCGATACCAAGGCGGAACTGCTGATTTTCGTTACGCCACGAATCTTGAGTGAAAGTCTGAAATAAAGCGTCCAGGGGCAGGCAGCACCAGAGGGTGCGCGCCGAAGTGACGTGTGACGAGAACCTATTGCGATCCTGGAGAAACCAAATGAAATTCCCGTTGAAGACGCTCGGACTGCTGCTTGCCAGCCTGGCGGTTGCCAGTTGCGGTGGTGGTGGAGGAAATGGCGGAGCCGCCTCGGCACCTCAGCCCGGTTCGATCACCCTGACGGCGACACGCACCCAGTTGCCATTGAATTCGAACAATATCCTGCCATACCCCGGCTCGCCGTTCATGGCCGAGGTTTCGTTCACCTATCGCAACAATGCCGGCAACATCACGGCACTGACCAGCGATGCGACGTTTACGACCAGTTCGCCGAGCACGGTCAGCCTGTCGCCGCCGGATGATCCATCGACAACTGACATCAACGAGCTTGCCACGCGCGTGGTGTCGTTTCCGGCGACCACCAACAACGGATCCTATGTCTTCTTCGCGACCTCCTACGACGTGGCCGGCACCGCCACCGTCACCGCATCGGCGACCGACCCGGCGACCGGGCTTACCGTCAGCCGGACGTTGAACTTCACCGTGCAGGGCGCGCCACCGATACCGGCTACGGTGACGCTGTCGCCGAGCCCATCCAACATATTTATGCCGGGGTCGTGGACGGCGCAACCAGTTCCATCATTTCTGCTCAGGTGCGTGACGGCGCCAACCAGCCGGTGCCGAATCCAGGTTCGGTCGACAACGTCCGCTATGAAATCGTCGGCGATGCCGGCGGCGGAATCCTGTCGGGTACTTCGGGAAGTGGCGCCAGCGTTACGGCGCGCACGGTCGCCGGCATCGCCACGGTCTCCTTCCAGTCCGGCACGTGCTTGCCTCCGGGGCCGGTGCAGGTCCGTGCAACGGTCGATCGCGCCGACAACAACGTTTCCAATGGCATCGCCGATCCAATTTCGGAACTACGAGCGTCGCCGTTTCCGATGGCAAGACTGTTCGGCCTCGCCCTCACCTCGCCTGACATTGATGCGATTAACGCAGAATCTCGTCTATTCGGGAGTCAATTCCGACGGAACCCCGATTGGTACGCCGGACGGAACCTACAGCTTCACGATCAGCGCACTAGCCACCGATCGCCAGGGCAATCCTGTGGTGCCGGGCACAACCATCCAGTTCGGCGTCATCGATGCTCCGTTGGCCGGTTTCCCGGGCCTTGGCGGCGGTACCTTCCAGATCGCCGGAAATGACGGCAATCCGCTCGAGGGCGGCGCGACCTTCACCGCACCGGGTGGCCAGTTCACGACGGCAGGCGGCGGCGCCGGGCCGGGCGACACGCTCCTGGTCTTCGGCGACCTCGTGACCGGCAATTCCGACCTCGAAAACGTCCGCCTGGTGCAATCGGTCAACAGCGCAACGAACATCACCACGACCAGCGCGTTCAACCGCAACGACACGACCGGCACGTCGGTGAACTACGGCAACGTCCTGCCCTACGTCATCGGGCGCGCGACCGAAGCCAACATCACGGCAAGCGCAAGCAACGAACGCCATCGGCGTCGCAACGACGACACTCAACTATCCGGTGTCCCGCCTTGGCAAGCAGATCATCGTCTGGGCACAGGCAATGTCGGCGACCAGCGGCGTGCTCAAGACGAGAGCCGACTATCCAGCCGCTGCGTCTGCCCGGTGTGGCGCCGGCGCTGCTGACGTCAGCCCGACCCCGATCGCCGGCAACACGACGACCCAGGTCACCGCCTGCCTCGTCGATGCGTACAGCTCGCCGATCCTCGGGGCTCATATCGGATTCAGCTTCAGCGGGCCTGGGCGTTGGCAACGGCAGCATTGATGGCGTCTCGGGCTCGGGTGTCATTGCCAATGCGACCGGGCGCAGATGGCTGCACGACCGGCACCGTGGTTACCGCCGGCATATCCGAGTCTCGACGCGTGATGCGCAGGTCACGTTCACAGCGGGCGCGATACGAGCCCAGTCGATGTGCCGATCACGGCGAGCACCGGCCTGGTCCTGCAGGCGTTCCCGTCCGCCCTGGGCGGTGGCTCGGGCACGGTCAACCTGCTGCTGACTGATGGTTCGGGCAATCCGGTCTCGGGCGCGCAGATTCAGGGCACCTGCACGGGCGGCCCAGGCATCAATGGCGCGATTGCTCCGACCGGCGCCAATGGTCGAACCACGGCCAACATCACGGCCGGTGGACTCAGACCCGTGTGTCCTGGTGAGCACGCGTAGACAGTGGCACCTGCACGTTCTCGACGGCAGTGCAGGGTGGACCGACCGCAACTGTGACTGTCTATGGCCCGGTGTACGGCGATGTCAACTTCAGCCCACCGCCGCCGCCAATTACCTGCCGGCGACAGGCCCGTGAGACAGGTGAAGTTCTATGGAAACCACAAAGGCCGCGAAAGCGGCCTTTGTTTTTGGCGGGAACGATGGCCGGTCGAAGTACTCGCGTCGGCCAACGTGCACCAGCTCGCCGTCGTCTGACACAATGCCGCCACAGGGGCCATTGGTTGCCAATCCATGGAATTGTCCACCACGCGCCGGGCCATCAAGGCCGGCGAAATCATTTTTGCGGAAGATGACGCGCCGACCACGGCGTTCCTGATCGAATCGGGGCGCGTCGCGATAACCACCGTCCAGCACGGTGAGATTCGCAACCTCGGTGAGCTTGGCCCCGGATCCCTGCTCGGCGAGATGGCGGTCATCGATTCGGCGCCGCGCTCGGCCAGCGCCAGGGCATTGACCGACTGCGTGCTCACGCCGATCGATCGCAACCAGTTCGCCGAGCGCCTGGCGGCGGCCGACCCGGTCGTGCGTGCCTTGCTGATGAGCCAGCTGACGCGCTACCGCTCGGCATTGGCGACCCTGACCGGCGACGCCACCGTCGGTGATGCGATCGCAGGCCATGACGACTCCGGCGCCTTCGACAAGATTCGTCTGGAAAGCGAGTTGCGCTCGGCACTTGAGCGGGATGAACTCGAAGTCCGCCTGCAACCGATCATGCATATCGCCACGAACCGCATTGCCGGTTACGAAGCGCTCATTCGCTGGCAGCATCCCGAACGGGGCCAGGTATCGCCGGTCGAGTTCATTCGCCTGGCCGAGGAAACTTCGCTCATCGTGCCGGTCGGCGATTACGTGCTCGCCCGTGTTTGCGACATGCTGGCCGAACTGCGTCGTCGGGATCGGCGCGACCTTCCGTTCATCGCGCTGAACGTATCGGCGCGGCAACTCGAGGATCCGGGCCTGATCGACCGCATGCTGGCCCAGCTCGAGCAACGCAATCTTCCCGCGGACCGGCTGGAAATCGAGATCACCGAAAGCCTGGTGTTCAACCACTCGCAGATCGCCGCGTTGCTGGATCGTTGCCATGCGGCGGGCATGCAGGTCGCACTCGACGACTTCGGTACCGGCTATTCCAACCTCGGCCCGGTGCTGTCGCTCGATTTCGACCGCATCAAGCTCGACCAGGGGTTCACGCGGGCTCTCGGTACTCCTCGCGGCCTGGCCCTTGTCCGCGCGATCATGGCGATGGCCACGGCGCTGGATTGCGAAATGATCGCCGAAGGTGTGGAGGTTCCCGAACACCTTGAGGCATTGCGCGAACTCAAATGCGACTATGCGCAGGGATGGCTGGTCGGCAAGCCTGTCTCCCTGCAGCAGGTGCTGGATTCCGACTGAGCGCGAGGCCGAACGAGTCGTGGGCTGGGGCCGCCCGGGCAACTTTTCTTCAACGATGCGGTCACAACCAGCGTGCAGCACCGCGCCATCCCAACCCTCTTTCCCTGTAATCCGAAATCATGGACATGCCAGAACCGACCACGGCCGCAAAAGCATTCAATCGACTGCGGGAGGAGCTTGCCCTTTGCATCATCGGGCAGGGTGCCCTGATAGATCGATTGCTGATCGCCCTGCTCGCCGATGGCCACCTGCTCGTCGAAGGCGCGCCGGGATTGGCGAAGACCACGGCGATCAAGGAACTGGCCGCGCGCATCGAAGCCGACTTCCACCGGGTCCAGTTCACCCCGGACCTGTTGCCTGCGGATCTGACCGGAACCGAGATCTATCGTCCGCAGACGGCCGCCTTCGAGTTCCAGCGGGGTCCGCTGTTCCACAACGTGATCCTGGCCGACGAGGTGAATCGCGCGCCCGCGAAGGTCCAGTCGGCCTTGCTCGAAGCCATGGGCGAGCGGCAGATTACGGTGGGCAGCAATACGTTCGCGCTGCCACCGCTGTTCCTGGTGATGGCAACGCAGAATCCGATCGAGCAGGAAGGCACCTACCCGTTGCCGGAGGCGCAACTCGACCGATTCCTCCTGCATGTGCGCATCGGTTATCCGGATGTCGAAGCGGAAACGCGGATCCTGGCCCTGGCTCGCGAGCGGGCCCGCGAGGGCCTCGCCTCGGCGCGGATCCCGGGCCGCATCCTGAGCCAGGCGCAGGTATTCAGTGCGCGCGCGGAAGTGCTCGACATGCATCTGGCGCCTGCGCTCGAAAACTATATCGTGCAGCTCGTGCTGGCGACCCGGAATCCCGCGGCTTATGGCGCTGAACTGACCCGCTGGATCGCGTTCGGCGCGAGTCCGCGCGGCACGATCGCGCTGGACCGCTGCGCACGTGCGCATGCCTGGCTCGCCGGCCGCGATTTTGTCTCTCCCGAAGATGTGCATGCGGTGGCGGCAGACGTCCTTCGCCATCGCGTGCTGCTGACCTACGAAGCAGAAGCCGAAGGCATCAGCAGCGACCAGGTCATCAAGCTGCTGCTCGAACGGGTTGCGCTGCCCTAGGCAACAGCAGCATTGTCGGGCTTCAGGCATTGTTCTCGCAGACCCACGGTACCGACCTGCGACACGGACGACTCGACGTCGGATCGTGGCGCCATCATGGTCTGGGTGGGCGTGACGCGTGAAACAGGATCGTACCCATGATTCTTCATTTCCCCTTGGCAGGCGAACCAGTGCCGGCATGAGCAAGTCCAGCACCACCATCGAGGCAGGCGTACGAGTCGCGCTGGACGAATTGCTTGCGCTGTCGGCGCAGGCGCGCGGCAGCAGCCTTGCGGAAGTGAGGCGCAGCGCCGCCGCGCGAACCGGCATGCATGTGTCACGCTGGCGAGGACGCGGGGTCGATTTCCGTGAATCGCGAATCTACCAGGCCGGTGACGACATCCGTCACATGGACTGGCGCGTCACCGCGCGCAGTGGCAAGCCGCACACGAAATTGTTCGAAGAGGAGCGCGAGCACGGCCTGTTGCTGATGATGGATTTCAATGCCGGCATGCGCTTTGGTACCCGGGTCCGCTTCAAGAGCGTGCAAGCGGCGCGCGTGGCCAGCCTGCTGGCCTGGATGGCGACCAATGCCGGCGACAGGGTCGGCGTCATCGGTTTTGGCGGCGGCATCCGCGGCGAAGTGAAGCCGGCCGGTGGACGGCGCGGGGTGTTGCAGGTACTGCGTGCGCTGCGCGACTGGGACCATGCGGCCGGAGCGGAAACGGAAACCCTGGCGAGCGCACTGGAGAGGGCGCGTCGCCTGCTTCGGCCGGGCACGCGCCTGATCCTGCTCAGCGACGGATACAGCGCCGACGATGAAGCATGGCCTGTGCTGGCGCGCTGCGCGGGTCGCCACGAGCTCGGCTGCATCCTCGTATCCGATGTCCTCGAGCAGGCTCCGCCACCACCGGGTCGTTACGCGCTGAGCAGCGGCGGCGAGCGGCGCATGCTCGACTTCGGTAGCCGCAAGTTGCGCGAGGAGTGGCCCACGCCGTTTGCCGCGATGCGCGAACGCATGCGTCGCGAATTCACCCGTCTCGGCGCACGAGTCGTCGAACTGACCACCGATGCCGACGTGCGCCGGTCCATCGCACCATTCACCCAGGGCGCGCAGGCACCGCGGGATTCCTCGGCATGAACTCGCAAGGACCCAGCCTGCGCGACATCCACCTGCCCGCGGATCCGTCCTGGTGGCCGCCGGCCCCGGGCTGGTGGCTGCTGGCGCTGATCGCGACGGGCCTTGTCCTGTTTGCCGCGCGTGCCCTGCTGCGGCGCTGGAGGGCACGACGCTGGCGGCGCCATGTCCTTGCCGAACTCGAGCGGATTGCGGAACAGCAAGCCTCGACGCCCGATCCCGTGCGGCTGGCGGCAGAAGTCTCGCAGTTGTTGCGCCGGGCGAGCCGGCTGGTCGATTCCGGCGCCGCATCGTTGCGTGGCGAAGCCTGGGTGAGCTTTCTCGATTCCGTGCTCGCAGGCGAGGATTTTTCGCGAGGGGTCGGCCGTTGCCTGCTTGACGGGCCGTTCCGGCGCACGTTGTCGGTCGATTCCGACGGACTGCTCGCGCTGACCAGGACGTGGCTGGAAAAGGCGCTTGCCGGGAGCACCCGGCATGGTTGAACTTGCCTGGCCCTGGATGTTGTTCGCGCTGCCGCTTCCGCTGCTCGCAGCCTGGCTGCTGCCGCGCGCGCGGACCGCGATCACCGCGGCCTTGCGCATGCCGCAGTCCGGCTTCAGGTTGCCGGTGGCGACGCACGCATCGCCGGTCTCTGCCTGGCGGCGCGGGCTGGCCGTGCTGGCGTGGTGCCTGCTGGTTGTCGCCGCAGCGCGTCCGCAATGGCTGGGCGAGCCCGAGGACATCCCGCGCAGCGGTCGCGACCTGCTCCTCGCCGTCGATACGTCGGGAAGCATGAGCATCCAGGACATGCAGATCGGCAACCAGCCGGCCGATCGTTTCTCGACCGTGCAGGCGATCGCAAGCGACTTCATCGAACGCAGGGTCGGCGATCGTGTCGGACTGATCCTGTTCGGATCACGCGCCTATCTGCTGACGCCACTGACGTTCGACCTGAAGACAGTCGCCAAGCAGCTGGACGAATCGGAGATAGGGCTGGCCGGTCGCGAGACCGCGATCGGAGACGCGGTGGGACTGGCGGTCAAGCGCCTGCTTGATCGCCCGCAGGACCAGCGTGTGCTGATCCTGCTTACCGACGGCGTCAACAATGCCGGCGAGCTCGATCCGCAGAAGGCCATCGAGCTCGCAGTGGCGAACAAGGTACGCATTTATACGGTGGGCATCGGCGCGGAAGCGGTCAGGGTCGACAGCCTGTTCGGAAGCCGTACCATCAACCCGTCCGCCGATCTCGATGTCGGCATGCTCAGCGCGATGGCGGAGAAGACCGGCGGCAAGTTCTTCCGCGCGCGCGATACGGCCGAGCTGGCCGGGATCTATCGCGAAATCGACCGCATGGAACCGGTTTCCGACAATGCGGAGACCCTGCGTCCGGTCGACGAACTCTATGTACAGCCGTTGCTCGCGGCCATGCTGGTTGGCGCGTTCGCCGTGCTCCTGCCGTTGCGGCGGCAGCGGCTCTCGCCTGCGCAGGTGCCACGATGAACGCGTTTGCGGAATTCCACTTCCTGCGCCCGGCATGGTTGCTGGCGCTGCTCCTGATACCCGTGGCCTGGATGCTTTGGCGCCGCGTGCACGGCGTGGCCGGAAACTGGACATCGGTGGTCGATGCCCACCTTCTGCCGCATCTGGTCGAGACGACTCACGAGCGATCCCGCAATGGGGGTGCCTGGCTCGCCGCATTGCTCTGGCTGCTGGCCTGCATCGCGCTGGCCGGGCCGGCCTGGGAGCGCGAGCCGCTATCGCTCTACCGCAACGAAGCCGCGCGCGTGCTCGCCATCGAACTGGCGCCGACCATGCTCGCCGCCGATATCAAGCCGACCCGCCTCGAGCGTGCACGCTACAAGCTCAACGACATCCTCGACGCCAGCCGGGACATGCAGACGGCACTGATCGGCTACGCTGGCGACGCGTTCGTGGCCGCCCCGCTGACCGATGACGTGAATACCGTGCGCAACCTGATCGACGCGCTCGATCCGGGCGTGATGCCGGTGGTTGGCAACAACACCGGGCGTGCCATCGCCGAAGCGCAAAAGCTGATCAGCCAGGCCGGTCTCAGGCGCGGCGAGTTGATCCTGCTCGCCGACAGCGCAGGCGAGGGGGCGATGGCTGCGGCACGCAGCGCGCATGCAAAGGGCCTTACGATATCCGTCCTCGGCGTGGGTGGCACCAAGGGTGCTCCGGTGCCCCTGCCGCAGGGCGGCTTCCTGCAGGATGCCGGTGGCAACATCGTCCTGCCCCGACTGGACGAACCGGCCTTGCGTGCGCTCGCGCAGGCGGGCGGCGGGCGCTATGCGACGCTGACCACGGATCGCAGTGACCTCAATTCCCTCCTCGTCGCCAACCGCGATGCCTCGGATGCCGCGCTCGCGGCAGACGGGCGTGCAATGAGCGAGCGCTTCCGCGATCGTGGCCCCTGGGTGCTGCTCCTGCTGTTGCCGCTGGCCGTGTTCGCATTCCGTCGCGGCTGGCTGATGGTGCTTGCCGTCGCGCTGATCACGCCCGCGCCGCCGGCGCAGGCGCTGGAATGGATGGACCTGTGGCAGCGTCCGGACCAGCGCGCCGCCAAGGCGCTGGCGCAAGGCGACGCCGCGCGTGCCCAGGAAATCGCGCGCGATCCGCAGTGGCGTGGCAGTGCCGCGTATCGCGCCGGCGACTATGCGACGGCCAGCGACTCGTTCGCCAGGGCGACCGGTGCGGATGCCTTGTACAACCAGGGCAATGCGCTGGCCAGGGCCGGCAAGTACGAAGAGGCGATCGATGCCTACCAGCAGGCGCTGGCGGCCAATCCCGCCATGGATGACGCCACGGCGAACAAGCAGGCGGTCGAGGACTGGCTCAAGCGCCAGCAGTCGCAGGATCAGAAGAACCGGCAGGACAACAAGAACCAGCAGGACAAGGATTCGGCGGGCAAGCAGGACTCCTCCGGCAAGGACCAGTCCTCCGGCGAATCGCAGCAGGACAAACCACAGGATCAGCAAGGTTCCGGGCAGGATGGCGCCGATCAGCAAAAGGCCGACGACGCGAAGCAGGAGGACCAGCAGTCCGCAGGGAATCCATCGACCGATTCGCAGAAGGATGCGCAGCAGCAGCCGTCGTCGAACGAAAAGGGCGAATCAAGTGACTCCTCGCAATCGAAGGATTCCTCGCAGGCCGAGCCGAACGCGAATCCGAAGAATGCGGCTGAGGCGGCTGCGGACAAGCAGCAGCGCGAACAGCAGCAGGAGCAGCTTTCCAAGGCCATCGACAAGGCGCTGGATGGCAAGCCGGCAGAATCGCAGGCGCCGGTTGCCGCAAACGAGGCCAGGGACGAAGCGGCAACGGAGCAGCAGCAGGCGCTCAATCAATGGCTGCAGCGGGTGCCCGATGATCCGGGCGGGTTGTTGCGGCGCAAGTTCCAGCTTGAGTACGAACGGCGCCAGCGTGACGGAGGTGGTGAATGAAGACGCGTCCCTGGATGCTGATGCTGGTTCTGCTGGCTGTTATTCCCTGGAATGCCTGGGCCGGACCCGGCGTGCGCGCCTGGCTCGACCGCAACAGCATGCAGCTGGGCGAGACGGTCACCCTCAACATCGAGACCGACGACAGCACCGCCAGCGAGCCGGACTTCAGCGCCTTGCTGGCGGATTTCAATTCGCTCGGCACGCAGTCCAGCCGCCAGATCAGCATGACCAACGGCAGTACCAGCGCGAAGACGGTGTGGGCCATCGGCCTGGAGCCCAAGCACGCGGGCACCTTGACCATCCCTTCGATCAATGTAGGCGGCGCCCAAACCGATCCGCTGGCGTTGACCGTGTTGCCGGCACCGACCGGTGCCCAGGGCAAGCCTGGCGACAGCGTGTTCGTCGAAGTCAGCGCCGAGCCGCTGGCGCCCTATGTTCAGCAACAGGTGCGCTACACGGTAAAACTCTACTATCAGGTCGATCTCAGCGATGGTTCCCTGGATGAACCCTCCGCCAGTGGCCTTGTCGCGCAAAAGCTCGGACGCGACAAGCAGTACGTCGCCACGCGCGACGGACGTCGCTACCACGTGCTCGAGCGCAACTACGCCCTGATTCCGGAGCAGAGCGGGGCGCTGACCATACCCGCGCTGGGCTTTCGCGGCAGCGCCGTCGACAATTCCGACCCGACCGGGTTCTTCCGTCGCGGGCGCGCGGTCAATGCACGCTCCGACGCCATCCAGCTCGATGTCCGGGCAAAGCCGGCCAGCTGGGGCACGGCGCCGTGGTTGCCGGCGGCTTCGCTGGCCCTGACCGACGAGAACGAGCTGCCGGGCGAAATCAAGGTAGGCGAACCGCTCACGCGCACGATCAAGCTGCGTGCCCAGGGGCTCGGCTTCGAACAGCTTCCCGAACTCGAATTGAAGAAGCCCGAAGGCACGGAAATCTATCCGGACAAGCCCGATACGCGGACCCGTGACGATGGCACCTGGCTGTACGGCGAACGCACGCGCAAGTTCGCCATCGTGCCGACGCGACCGGGCAAGCTCGTGCTGCCCGAAGTCGAAGTGCAATGGTGGAATACCGCGCAGGACCGTGCCGAGAAGACGGTACTTCCGGCGCGCGAGATCAGCGTGCTTCCGGCAGCCGTGACCGCAACGCCGCAAGCTGCGTCGGGCGATGTCGCGGCAACGCCCGCGGCCCGGACGGCGGAGCCGACGCCGATCATCTATCCCTCGGCCAATGCCGGAGCCGATCTGCGCTTCTGGCGCTGGCTGGCCTTGGCACTGGCCCTCCTCTGGCTGGGCACGCTCGGTCTGTGGTGGAAGTCCCGAAGTTCCCCGCTCGGCCTTCGACCTGCCGCCCCGCCACCGGCGCCCGGCCGCAGTACGTTCCTGCGCGCCTGCGCGATGGGTGACCTCGTCGGCGCCGAACGGGCCCTGGTCTCATGGGCCCGTGGCGAGCGCCCCGGCGTGCGCAACCTCGGTGAGCTGATCACTGCACTGGACAACGATCAGCAGCGTGAGGTGCTGGCCCAATTGCTGCGCATGCGCTACGCCGGCGCGGCCACGGAAGGCCTCGGTGCGCGACTGACCCGTGCCTTCCGCGATGGCATCGCCTGGCACGACGCGAAGACGGTCGCGAGCGAAGCGCCGGCCCTGCCGCCGCTCTATCCGGGCCAGCGCTGACCGGCATCCGCGGCCGTCGCGGTTTCGCAAGGCGTGGGCATGCGGCACACTAGCAGGCCAACGGAAACCGGGAGCCATTCGCGCATGCGCAGAACTTCAGCGGCAATCGATCCACCCTTCTTCGCATCCGCCGGGGATCGGCCGGCATGAGCGCGCGTCCACCGATGGCCCTGCACACGAAAATGCTGATCGGCTTCGCCATCGGCCTGTTCGGCGGCCTCGCCGTGCACTGGCTCAACGGCGGCAACGCGGACTGGGTGCAGTGGCTGACGACCTGGATAACCCAGCCGATCGGCAAGGTCTTCCTGCGCCTGCTGTTCATGCTGGTCATCCCGTTGCTGTTTTCCGCGCTGGTGGTCGGCATCGCCGAAATGGGCGACATCCGTTCGCTCGGTCGGGTCGGCTGGAAAACGCTGGCCTATACGGTTGTCGTCTCCTCGATCGCCGTCGTCATCGGCATCGCACTGGTCAACCTGTTCCAGCCGGGTGCCGGCGTCGATCCCGCCGTCGCCGCGCAGCTGCTCAGCGACGCCAGCGAAAATGCGCAGAAAATCGTCGCCAGCGGCGCGCTTCAGGGTTCCGGCATCGATCTCGTGCTCAACATCGTGCCGACCAATGTCATCCGTGCCGCGGCGGACAACGACATACTCGCCATCATGTTCTTTGCCCTGTTCTTCGGCATCGGAATCGTCCTGACCAAGTCGCCGCTGGCGGCAAAGACCAAGGAAGTCATCGAAGGCGTCTTCGAGATTTCGATGACCCTGATCCACCTGGTCATCCGCTTTGCGCCGTACGCGGTCGCCTGCCTGGTTTTCAATCTCGCCGCAGTGTTCGGATGGGACCTGCTGTCCAAGCTGGCCGGTTATGTCGGCGTGGCCCTGCTGGCCATGGCCATCCATTTCTTCTTCGTCTACTCGGCCAGCGTGTACTGGCTCGGCGGGATGTCGCCGATCAAGTTCTTCCGCGGCTCGCAGGAGGCCATCGTGATGGCGTTCTCGACCGCGTCGAGCAACGCAACGCTGCCGACCGCGCTGATGGTTGCCGAGGAAGAACTCAAGTTGCCGAAACGCATCTCGCGCTTCGTGCTGACCATCGGCGCCACCGCCAACCAGAACGGCACGGCCCTGTTCGAGGGCGTCACCGTCCTTTTCCTTGCCCAGTTCTTCAACGTCGACCTCAGCCTGACCCAGCAGGTCGTGGTCATGCTCGTGTGCATCCTCGGTGGCGTCGGCACCGCCGGCGTGCCGGCCGGCTCGCTGCCGGTGATCGCCATGATCTGCGGCATGGTCGGCGTGCCGCCGGAAGGCATCGGCCTGATCCTCGGCGTCGATCGCTTCCTCGACATGTGCCGGACCACGCTCAACGTGACCGGCGATCTTGCCGCGGCCGTCGTCGTGTCCAACGGCGCCGAGGAACCGGAGCATCCCGCCCAGGCGGGATGAGCAGGCCGCGCGCAGTGGCAGCGGGATCGACGGATCCGTTCCGTTTCCCGCGGTCGATGGCTTCGCCGATGCACCGCGTTGACCGCTCGCGACGGCAAGCGCGTTGCGTGGCGGTGCCATCGGGCGAAAAGAAACCGGCCTGTTGCCAGGCCGGCCCGGAGTGGCATCCCTGCCCTGTGGACGATATCCCGCTCCGCCATGCCGGGCACGGCGGAGCGGCGATCGATCAGAAGCGCATTTCGGCGCTGACCGAAACGAGGCCCGGATCGACCTTCAGGCCGGCCTTGTCGGCTTTGTAGTAGTCGTAGTTCAGGCCAACGCTGAAGTTGTTGCTGAAGTCGTAGCCGATGCCAGCGCCGGCGTACCACTTGTTGCTGGTGTCGTTGACCCGCACGGGCACGCCCGCGGCCAGGTAGTCACCCTTGATGTCCGCGCGGAACAGGCCGGTGCGACCGCTGAGGTACCAGTTGTCGCTCAGGTTCAGGTGCGCGTTGACGCCGGCAGTCCAGCCCTTCAGCGAGCTGTCGCCAAGCGACGCGCCTGCCGGCAATGCTGCTACTGCGCTCGCCTTGGGCGACCACTTGCCGAGGTCGGTATAGCCGCCCTCGACGCCGAACGCGAAGTTCGGGGCCACTGCCCAGCGATAACCCAGGTTGATGCCGTAACCGGTATCCGTGCGGTCGTAGACGCCCTTGCTGTAATCGGACTGGCCCACGTTTCCATTGACGAAGAATCCGCCCTTGTCTTCAGCTGCATGGCTCGCAACAGGAATCGTGGCGAGGCCGGTAGCCGCAATGGCAAGGACCAACAGCGTATTTCTCATGACGTTATCAACTCTTATTGGGGGAGAGATCCCGGTCGCTGCCAGGGGCAGTGATCCGGGGTCGGAGCTTGGATGCGGTTGGTAGGACTGCGTTCCTTCAGCTTCCGATGTGGCTAAGCTGGGGTTCACTTTCCAAATACCAAACTCATTGGTTTATTAAATATTCAGGATGCAGACAGGAACAGGCCCGCCGCCGATGCGGTCGGCTACCCGTTCAGGTCTGCGAGCCGGAACGAGACCCGCATCCAATGTGTGTCGAGCCTTTTCCGGCACCGACACCCATCAGGACGGAAACCCGCCAGCCGGCCTGTAGCGGTGGGTGCCGGGCCGTTCAGGCGGCAGACGGTTTGCTCCGGACGCCCGCCGGAAAAGACAATTGCGCCCCGATCGGCGACAATGCGCGCCCTTTGCGGTCACTTGTCGGTCCGGCCGCGCCACTGAGTCGAGTCCGAAACATGTCGAGCCGTAAAGAACTCGCCAACGCGATCCGCGCGCTGGCCATGGACGCTGTTGAAGCTGCGAAATCCGGTCATCCGGGCATGCCGATGGGCATGGCCGACATCGCCGAGGTGCTGTGGAACGATTTCCTCAGGCACAACCCGGCCAATCCGAAGTGGGCCAATCGCGACCGTTTCGTGCTCTCCAACGGGCATGGCTCGATGCTCATCTATGCCTTGTTGCACCTGACCGGCTATGCCCTGCCGCTCGATGAGCTAAGGAATTTCCGCCAGTTGCACTCGAAAACCGCAGGGCATCCCGAAGCGAGCGAGACCCCGGGCGTCGAGACGACAACCGGGCCGCTGGGCCAGGGCCTGGCCAACGCGGTCGGCATGGCGCTGGCCGAAAAGGTGCTGGCGCGCCGCTTCAACCGCGACGGCTTCGATCTCGTCGACCACAACACCTTCGTTTTCCTCGGCGATGGCTGCCTGATGGAAGGCATTTCCCACGAAGTCGCTTCGCTGGCCGGCACGCTCGGGCTCGGCAAGCTGGTGGCCGTCTGGGACGACAACGGCATTTCGATCGACGGCGAAGTCGAAGGCTGGTTCACCGACGACACGCCGGCGCGCTTCGAGGCCTACGGCTGGAACGTGATCCGTGGCGTCGACGGCCATGACCCGGAGGTAGTCAGGAAAGCGCTGCAGGCGGCCCTGGCCGATGCCGCAAAGCCGACCCTGATCTGCGCGAAGACGGTGATCGGCTTCGGTGCGCCGAACAAGCAGGGCAAGGAATCCTCGCACGGTTCACCGCTGGGCAAGGACGAGGTCGCTGCGGCGCGCGCCCAGCTCGGCTGGAAGTACGATGCCTTCGTCATTCCCGAGGAGATCTATGCCGCGTGGAACGCCCGCGACAAGGGTGCCGGACGCGAAGCGGCCTGGAACGAGATGTTCGCGCGCTATCGCCAGGCGCACCCGCAGCTGGCTGCGGAATTCGAGCGCCGTCAGGGAGGAAACCTCCCTGCCGGATTCGCAGCCGCGGCGGACGAATGGATTGCCAGGCTGCAGGTCGAGGGGCCGGCCGTGGCATCGCGCAAGGCCTCGCAAATGGCGCTGGACGCCTTCGGGCCCATGCTGCCGGAGCTGATCGGCGGTTCCGCCGACCTGGCCGGGTCGAACCTGACCATCTGGAAAGGCTCGAAGGACGTCAACTCCAACGATGCCTCGGCCAACTACATCCACTATGGTGTCCGCGAGTTCGGCATGAGCGCGATCGCCAACGGACTTGCCCTGCACGGCGGATTCATTCCGTACGACGCGACCTTCCTCGTATTCTCGGACTATGCGCGCAATGCCGTGCGCATGAGCGCGCTGATCCCGACCCGAGCCATCCATGTCTACACGCACGACTCGATAGGCCTCGGCGAAGACGGCCCGACGCACCAGCCGGTCGAGCACCTGGCCAGCCTTCGCTACATACCCAACAACGACGTCTGGCGTCCTTGCGACGCCGTCGAATCGGCGGTCTCGTGGAAGCGCGCCCTCGAGCGCGGCAACGGCCCGTCCTGCCTGGTCTTTTCGCGCCAGACGCTGGTCCACCAGCCGCGCAACAGCGACCAGGTCGCGGACATCGCGCGCGGCGCCTATGTGCTCTCCGATCCGGCCAGCGCGAAGTTCGACGTCATCCTCATGGCGACCGGTTCCGAGGTCGAGATCGCGATGCAGGCGATGCGCATCCTCGCCGACCAGGGCATCGCCGCACGCGTCGTCTCGATGCCGTGCACGAGCGTGTTCGATGCGCAGCCGGTCGAGTATCGCGAAGGCGTGCTGCCTTCATGGTGCCGTCGTCGCGTCGCCGTCGAAGCCGGCGTCACCGATTTCTGGCGCAAGTATGTCGGACTCGATGGCGACGTGGTCGGTCTCGACACCTTCGGCGCATCGGCGCCGGCGGACGTGTTGTACCGTCATTTCGGCATTACCGCCGAGGAAGTCGTCGAGCGCGTCAAATCATTGTCCTGACCCGGATCGGGTCTCGCCGCGTGGCAGGAACCCGCCTGCGGTCCGTGCCGACTCCCGACGCCGAGGTGGCTTGATTCCGATCAAGTCCGGGAGGCGCTCGATGCCCGACCATGGGCTTCCTGGATCGGCGCGGGCAGCCGCGCGATCGTGTTTGCATGGGTGATCTCGTGGCAGCTTTCAATACCGAACGTGTCCTCAGTGTCCGTCACTGGAACGAATTCCTCTTCAGTTTCACCACCACCCGCGATGCGGGACTGCGATTCGAGAACGGCCAGTTCATCATGATCGGCCTGATGGTCGATGGCCGTCCCCTGCTGCGCGCCTACAGCATCGCCAGCGCGAACCACGAGGAGCATCTGGAATTCTTCAGCATCAAGGTGCCGAACGGGCCGCTGACATCGCGCCTGCAGCATCTCGAGGTGGGCGACGAGATCCTGATCGGCAGCAAGCCGACCGGCACCCTGCTGCTGCATGATCTCAAGCCCGGTCGACACCTCCACCTGCTCTCGACCGGGACCGGGCTCGCCCCGTTTCTCGCCATCCTCAATGATCCGGAAACCTGGGATCGCTTCGAGCGCATTGTCCTCGCGCACGGCGTGCGCCACGTCGCCGACCTGGCCTATCGCGACTATTTCGAGAACGAGCTGCCGAAGCACGCGTACTTCGGCGATGTCGTGCGCGAGAAATTCAGCTACTACCCGACGGTGACGCGCGAATCGTTCCACCACCTGGGGCGCATCGACGAACTGCTCGCCAGCGGCAAGCTGTGCACCGATGTCGGGTTGCCGCCGCTCGATCCGGCCCACGACCGCGCGATGATCTGCGGCAGCACGGCCATGCTCAAGTCGATCAGCGCCTTGCTCGACAGCCGCGGCTTCGTCGTTTCGCCGCGCATCGGCGCACCAGGCGACTACGTCATCGAGCGCGCCTTCGTCGACCGCTGAGGTGAATCGGGAATGGGGAATGGGGAATGGGGAATCGGGACGACCAGCCGTCCGGCTTTTGAAGTCCGGAATAGTGTCTAGTCGAGTTCACGATTGAGCAGGGTGGCGAGGCGCGCGCCAGCCCGACGGATCTGCAATTCGGCCAGCGGCCGCATACGTTCAAGATAGACCTTGTCGATCGTGCGACGGCCAGGGTAGACGCCGTCGTCGCGCGTGATGCGACAGGACTGTTCGGCCCAGTCGACCGGGTTTTGACCGTCTTCGGCAATCGACTGCCGTGCGAGACGACGCGCGTAGTCCTTCCAGCTCAGGCCTCGACTGCCGAGTATCGCGGGAGTCCCAGATCGAATGCAGATTGCTGCCATTCCCGTTGACACGCACCTGGAACTGGTTGCCGCCGCGATCGGGCCGGTGGCCCGCGTGCAGCGGCTGGTGCACGTCACCGACGAAAGTGAACGAGTAAGCGCAGGGCCTGCGCGCGCTCCGCGTCCGGTCGTGTTGCGATCGCCGAGTACGCCGCATAGGCATCAATCGCGGCGACGACACATTGACCGTCGGCGCAGATGCGGGCGGCGTCGTATTCGCAGCGCGAGTCCGCGAAAGTTGATGAAGTGCATGCGCGTGGTCTGGCGCGCCAGTGCACTGCCCAGCGGATCATCGCGAATGTTGTCGGCCCAGTTGGCGACATCGGCCAACGAGGAGTCGCCGGATACGGCGAGCAGATGAAACACCTCGTGACGTGCGGACGCATCGAGTCGCCGTTCGGCCAATTCCGCAACCATGCGATGTCCGGCCGGCCCCCAGCCGAAGGCGGCCAATGGCAGTGCAAGCAGGGTCAGGGCCAACCCCGTCAATCTTGCCGCTGGCCATCGCCGTGCTGTCGCAGTCGCAGTGCGTCCGAAGTGGCCAGGGCCGATCGCGCACGAAAAACGCACGGCCCTCATCAGACCTCGAATCCTTCGCTTTGCAGCGGGATCTTGAGGAAGGCCTGGCCGTCCGACTCCGCAGGTGGCAGGTGGCCGGCGCGGATGTTTACCTGCAGGGCAGGCCAGAGCAGCCGGGGCACGGCCAGGCTCGCATCGCGTCCCGTGCGCAGCGCGATGAACTCCGCCTCGGTGGTATCCGCACGCAGGTGGATGTTCGAGGCCTTTTCCTCGCCAATGCTGGTTTGCGCCAGCGGCTCCTCGCCGGCTGGCGGGTAGTCGTGGGCGAGAAACACGCGCGTTTCATCGGGCAGGGAATAGAGGCGCTGGATCGAGCGGAACAGCGTGGCCGCGTCGGCTCCGGGGAAATCGCAGCGTGCCGTTCCGCCGCGCGGGGCGAACAGGGTGTCGCCTATGAAGCAGGCATCGCCGACCCGATAGCTCAGGCTATCCGGCGTGTGCCCTGGCGTGGCGATCACGTGCACGTTGAGTTCGCCGATGCACAAGGTCTCGCCATCGTGGAAAAGGGAATCGAACTGGCGCCCATCGGCGACGAAATCCTTTTCCAGGTTGAGCCTGGCCTTGAAGGTTTCCTGCACGGCGAGAATGCCGTGGCCGATGCCGATGGCCGGGGACGCGCTGCCCCTGACGAGCTGGTGCTTGAGCCAGGCGGCGGCGGTCAGGTGGTCGGCATGCGCGTGGGTTTCGAGGATCCAGTCGATGCCCAGTTCGGTGGCTTCGACGTATTCGAGAATGCGCTGGGCGCTCTCGGTACTGATGCGGCCGGACGCGAGATCGAGGTCGAGCACCGGGTCGATGATGGCGGCCCGATTCGAAGCCGGATCGACGACGACGTGCGACCAGGTGCCCGTCGCGTGATGGTGGAAACTGCGGACTTGCGGGTTCATGTCTGGGAGGCAACGGGGGAGTCGATGCAGGAGGTGGAATTTAGCAGCTTCGGTATGGCACCGGCGGCGAGGCGGTCTCGGGTGTGGATGCCGAACCGGCAGGCCATTGCCGGAATCGGCCTGGGATGTTCGCAAGGATCGGGATTCGAAGCCGGTACTGGACCCTTGCTGCGTCGTTGAGGGTACGGGATCGCTCGCGGTCGGGGCACGCTTTGGCTCCATCGCAATGGCGCTGTGCGCATGATTGGCAGGGCCGTTACAATGGCGATCCCCCGTTTCCCCATCGTTTCGAGGAGTGAGTACATGTCAGTCAAGGTCGCCATCAACGGCTATGGCCGTATCGGTCGCAACGTTTTGCGTGCGCTCTACGAGGCGAAGCGCAACAACGAGATCCAGATCGTCGCCGTCAATGACCTCGGCGATGCCGCGACCAACGCGCATCTGACCCAGTACGACACCGCGCACGGCCGTTTCCCCGGCGAAGTCGGCGTCGATGGCGGCGATCTCATCGTCAATGGCGATCGCATCAAGGTGCTCGCCGAGCGCGATCCGTCCAAGCTGCCGTGGGGCGATCTCGGCGTCGACGTGGTGCTCGAGTCAACCGGCTTTTTCACCAGCAAGGCCAAGGCAGGCGCCCATATCGCCGGCGGCGCGAAGAAAGTCATCATCTCCGCGCCGGGCGACAAGGACGTGGACGGCACCTTCGTCTTCGGCGTCAATCACGACAAGCTCACCGCGAAGCACCAGGTCATCTCGAATGCCTCGTGCACGACCAACTGCCTGGCGCCACTGGCCAAGGTGCTCAACGACAAGATCGGCATCGTGCATGGCCTGATGACGACGATCCACGCCTATACCAACGACCAGGTCCTGACCGACGTCTATCACTCCGACCTGCGCCGCGCGCGTTCGGCGACGCATTCGCAGATCCCGGCCAAGACCGGTGCCGCCGCCGCGGTCGGACTGGTGCTTCCGGAGCTCAACGGCAAGCTGGACGGATTCGCCATGCGCATCCCGACCATCAACGTCTCGGTGGTCGACCTGAGCTTCGTGGCTGCGCGCGCCACCAGCATCGAAGAGATCAATGCCGCCGTGCAGGCGGCCGCCGACGGGCCCTTCAAGGGCGTGATCGGGGTCAACACCCAGCCGCTGGTGTCGATCGACTTCAACCACAACCCGCTGTCGTCGATCTACGATTCGACGCAGACGCGCGTCATGGGCGGGACCCTGGTCAAGGTGCTCTCCTGGTACGACAACGAATGGGGCTTCTCCAACCGCATGCTCGACATGACCCTGGCCCTGGTCAACGCCAGGTAGCCGCAGCGGGCGCGGCTGCGGTTTCCGCCGCCGCCGCGCCCCGATCCCCGGACGCCGGGTGGTCCGCTTCGTCACTCGTGCAGATCGACGCGCTGTGGATTAGGATGCATCCTGCATTTCGCATACAGGCAGGGCGCGCGTCATGAAGTACATGATTCCGGCATTGGCCGTTTTCCTGTGTCTGCTGGCCGGCTCCGGCCATGCCGCGGCGACCGGTGCGGAAGCGGAGCTGAGGTTCGCGCGCTGGATCCACGGTGGCCTGCTCGACGCAGGTGCGCCGGCGCAAGAGCGCAGGAAGCTCGCAGCCGAGCTGGAGGCGCTCGCCCAGGACGATGCCGAGCCCGACATGCTCTATCTGCTGGGTTCGCTGTACCGGCAGGATCCGGCGCATTCGAGTTCGCCGTTCGCGCAGGATCTGGACCGTGCGCGCGAACTGCTATCGCGCGCCGCGCTCCACGGGAAGATCCCGGCCATGGCCAAGCTTTCGACGATCGAGTTGCAGGCGGGCAACAAGTTCGAAGCGAACGTCTGGGCGCAACTGTACTTTCACTACGCGAAAGACCAGGCGCAGGCGGATCCGCGCTGGTCGTCAGGGTTCGCCGCATCGATCCTGCACAATGCGCTCGACGGATTCCCCGCCGCGGACATCGACGCGGTCAGCGCCAGCGTCGGCGCGATGATCGGGCAATACGACAAGCAGATCCGGGAAGGACTGGCGCACCAGGCCGATGCCGGGTCGCTCGATCGCTTTCGCGACGCGCGCCCGGGCAAGCGACTGCTGCTCAACGCCGAGGATACGAGGGGCCGCCGGCTCGATTCCGGCATGGCCGAGTACGTCATCGAATTCGCCGCGGACGGCAGCGTCGGCAAAGTCTGGACCATCGATGCCTGGCCGAACCCCAGGCTGGCGCGGATCCTGCGCAATATCGCGCTCGGCTACCGGGTGGAACCGGCGGTGGCCGGGGACGCTGCGGGCAGGCTGTCGGTGCTCCCGCTGAGCTACGAGGATGGTCGGTACTCGGTAGGCGACGCGGCCGGCAAGAACTGAAGCGAGCCGCAATACGCAGGATCAGTGCGCCACCAGCATCGGCAGGTTGCTGTGCTGGAACAGGTGCCGGGTAACCCCGCCAAGGACCAGTTCGGCGATGCGCGACTGGCCCCAGGCGCCGACCACGATCAGGTTGGCATCGGCCTTGTTGGCGGCCTCGAGCAGGGCCGGGCCATGGTCTTTCTCGGGCTTGAAAGGAACAAACGAGGCATCGATGCCGCGCCGCTCGAACCAGGCGCGCAGGTCGATCGCGGGCAGGTTCTCGACGCCGAGGGGACTCGGGCTGCGTTCGCCCTCGAGCACGGTGACCCTGCTGGCACGCTTGAGCAACGGCAGGGCGCCGTGGATCGCCAGCATCGCTTCGCGGCTCGCGTTCCACGCAACCAGCATGTGCTCGCCGACCTTGTCGACGCGCGCTCCCTCCGGAACGACGACGACCGGCGCCGACGAGCCGAATACGGTGCGCGACGCGATGCCCCAGCCTACCGGCGCGTCGGGGTTGGCGCAGGGCCGTTCGGCGACCACCAGATCGGACCAGCGGGCCGCATGGCAGAGCGCTTCCACGGCATCGCCCTGGACGACCTGGAACTCGCCCGCAAGGCCATGCCGTCCAAGCTGCTCACGCCACCATGGTTCGCGCTGCCGGGCTTCATCGAGCAGATGCGTGGTTTCATTGACCTGCACCGCAACGGCTTCCGGCGAAACGAAGGCCGCCGTGGACATCGCGACCACGTGCAGGCCAAGGGTATGGGCGCCCAGCCGCGCGGCGAGTGTCAGGCCGGCCTCGGTGGCCGGTACGCTGCCTTCGCAACGGCGCAAGTGAATCACAACATCGAAATCGGACATGCTGGCTTCCTCGGACCGGGTGGATGAATGCAAGTCTACGCCGTGACGGTTCCCCGGCAGCTTCGCTGCCTCTCCGCAGTGAAGTCCGGGTTGTTCCCGTGCCGCGCATTGTGCTCGATACGTTACGCAAGCAGAATGAGGTTTTCCAATTGCCGGCCCCTGCCATGCACCTGTCCAGATTGCTAGTTGGTCCGCTGATGCTCTGCGTGGCCCTGACCTCCGCGCCGGCGCGTGCGGCCGGTCCGATCGATTGCGAGTTGCGTTTCTCCATGTCCGGCTGGTCGGTGTTCTACAAGCACGCCACCGGCATCGGGACCGTGACCTGCGACAACGGCCAGTCGATGAAGGTGAGGATTTCCGCAAAAGGCGGAGGGCTGACCTTCGGCAAATCCTCAATCGAGAATGGCCTCGGCAAGTTCACCGAGGTTTATGCCATCGAGGATGTCATCGGCGGCTACGCGACCGCCGAGGCACATGCGGGTGCCTCGAAATCGGCGAGCGCGCGTGTCGTAACCAAGGGCCCGATATCCCTGGCGCTATCGGGCAAGGGCCGCGGCTGGAACCTCGGCGTCGCCTTCGGCAACTTCATCATCAGCAGGCGTTGAGGAACTGCGCGGGTAACGGCTGCTGCCGGCTGCCATTCCCCTTCCTGCCATGTCCGATCTCACCTTCCAGCCGCGTTATTCGGCCGCCGAGGAAATCGCATCCAGCCTGAGCCACGCGCTCGGCATCGTCCTCAGCATTGCCGGCCTTGCGGTGCTCGCCGCATTTGCCGCGGTGCATGGCGGGGCCTGGCGGATCGCCAGCGTCAGCGTGTATGGCACCACCCTGATCCTGCTCTACACGACGTCGACCCTGTACCACGCCGTTTCCCATGCGGGCGTCAAACGCATCCTGCGGCTGCTCGATCATTCGGCAATCTTCCTGCTGATTGCCGGCACCTACACGCCCTACGCCCTGATCAGCCTGCGCGGAACCTGGGGCTGGACCCTGTTCGGCATCGTCTGGACCCTGGCGGCTGCCGGCATCGCGCTGGAATTGCGCGAGGTGCGCAATCGCGTGGTCGCCGCATCGCTCTATCTCGGCATGGGATGGATTGGCGTCATCGCCATCAAGCCGCTGCTGGCCAGCGTCGAGCCGGCAGGGCTCTGGCTGCTGCTGGCCGGCGGGCTGTGCTACACGCTCGGCGTTCCGTTCTATCTCTGGAAACGCCTGCCCTACAACCACGCGTTCTGGCATCTGTTCGTACTGGCCGGAAGCGTGCTGCAGTTCTTCTCGATCCTGCTGTACGTGTTGCCCGGGGACTGATCGCGGGCGCCAATCGGTCAGAGCAGGTAGGCCAGTGCGAAGACCCCGAGCATGGTGAAGCACAGCGCGATCTTGGCCAGGGTGCCGAACACGAAACCCAGCCAGGCGCCGACACCCACCGTTGTCGAGCGGCGCAGGTTGCTGCCGGCGATGAGCTCGCCGAGCAGCGCGCCGAGGAACGGGCCCAGGATCAGGCCGGGTATTCCGAAGAACAGGCCGACGATGGTGCCGAGGGCTGCACCGAACAGGGCCCAGCCGCTGGCGCCGACGCGCTTGGCGCCGAGCAGGCCGGCAAGCAGGTCGACCAGCAGGGCCAGCGCGGTCAGTACGCCGAGAATGGTCAGCGTCATCCAGCCGATGTGGGTGAAATCGCCTGCCCAGGCCGCCACGAACATGCCCGCGAAGACCAGCGGAACGCCGGGCAGCGCCGGCAGTATCGTGCCGGCGACACCGACCACGATCAGGATGACGGCCAACAGGTAGAGGAGGATCGGAATCATCTGGCAGGCGGCGCTCGAAAGGGTTGCCCAGTCTAGCCGGCCTCCCGGATATCCGCCGATGCGGCATCCGGGCGTCGTTCCGGTCAGCGGTCCGCATGGACGCCCCGGGCGTGGATGCGCCTGGTGTGAACCGTGTCACATATCGACGATGCCTGACCGACTGGGCGCGGTCACCCCATCGTCGCGGCTGCCGCGCGGGCAATTTCCACACGCCACTTCTGGCACCACGCCTAGTCAATATAATCAATGGCTTGCCGCCATTTTCTGGACGTGTTCGCAGGTTCCCCCGGCGACCCCGTAAACGGTTACGTCTCAACTTGGCACAAGAAATGCTGCGACGTACTTCACAGATTGGTACCCGAATGGATTCGCGGTCGACAGGCAGAACGCTCGTCGAAAGGCGGCGTTCCACAATTCATCGGGGGATTTCCGAATGTGCTCCAAACAGTTTCGGCTGCGTCTGGCGGCCGTGATCTCGGGCGTGCTTGCGTTGACGATGGTCAGCGCCGCGTCGGCAGGAGGCGGGGGCTACGCCCTTCGCAACGGCACCATCGCCAATGCAGGCGATCGCGTCGCGAACAGTTGCTTCGTTCTTTCTTCGACCGTCGGCGAGGCGGTATCCGGAGCCGTCACCAATGGCACGTTTACCGTGACCTCGGGGTTCCAGGCAACGGTTGCCGCGGGCAACCAGATCATCATCGCCGACCGGATCTTCCAAAACGGGTTTGACTCCCAGCAGGGGAATTGCACGCCATGAAATCCAGAAATCTTGTTCTCGCCATTGCCCTCGTGCTCGGCGCCTGTACCGCTTCCTCGACCTTTGCGGCGCCCGCCGCGGCCCAGCTCCCCGATTTTGTCTATCAGGGCAAGATCGAGCAGAACGGCGTTCTGGTTGACGGCAATTTCGACCTGACATTTTCGCTGTGGGATGCGTCGTCCGGCGGGACCCAGTACGGTTCCACGATCAACGAGCCGAACTACCCGGTAGTCGACGGCGTATTCAGCATCAATCTGGCGTATCCCGGCGGTTTCACCGGCACCCAGATGTATTTGCAGGTAACGGTCAACGGATCAACGCTCCCGCGCCAGCCCGTTGCCACCACGCCTGTTGCCCAGTACGCATTGAACGGCGTTCCCGGCCCGACAGGTCCGCAGGGCCCACAGGGCGACACAGGCCCCGCAGGCCCGGCGGGTGCACAAGGTCCCGCAGGTCCGCAAGGCAATGATGGTGCACCGGGTACGCCGGGTGCTCCGGGCGCGGATGGCCCGCAGGGTCCGGCCGGTCCGGTCGGTGCGACAGGTCCAATGGGCCCTGCCGGTGCGCAAGGTCCCGCAGGTCCGCAAGGCAATGATGGTGCACCCGGTACGCCGGGTGCTCCGGGCGCGGACGGCCCGCAGGGTCCGGCCGGTCCGATCGGTGCGACAGGTCCGATGGGTCCTGCCGGTGCGCAAGGTCCCGCGGGTCCGCAAGGCAATGATGGTGCACCGGGTACGCCGGGTGCTCCGGGCGCGGATGGCCCGCAGGGTCCGGCCGGTCCGATCGGTGCGACAGGTCCGATGGGTCCTGCCGGTGCGCAAGGTCCCGCAGGTCCGCAAGGCAATGATGGTGCACCGGGTACGCCGGGTGCTCCGGGCGCGGACGGCCCGCAGGGTCCGGCCGGTCCGGTCGGTGCGACAGGTCCGATGGGTCCTGCCGGTGCGCAAGGTCCCGCAGGTCCGCAAGGCAATGATGGTGCACCGGGTACGCCGGGTGCTCCGGGCGCCGATGGCGCGCAGGGTCCGGCAGGTCCGATCGGTGCGACAGGTCCGATGGGTCCTGCTCGGTGCGCAAGGGCCCGCAGGTCCGCAAGGCAATGATGGTGCACCGGGTCACCGGCAGGCTCCGGGCGCCGATGGCGCGCAGGGTCCGGCTGGTCCGATCGGTGCGACAGGTGCGACCGGTCCGTGCCGGTGCGCAAGGGCCCGGCAGGTCCGATCGGCGCGACAGGCCCGATGGTCCGCCGGGTGCGGATGGCGCACAGGGCCCGGCTGGCCCGACCGGTGCGACGGGTCCGACGGGTCCCGCCGGTGCGGATGGCGCCATGGGTCCGGCAGGGCCGGTTGGCCCGGCCGGTGCGCAAGGACCCGCAGGTCCGCAAGGACGATGGCGCAACCGGTGCGACCGGTCCGCAAGGCCCGGCCGGCAACGATGGCGCGACCGGCGCGATGGGTCCGCAAGGCCCGGCCGGCAACGATGGCGCGACCGGCGCGATGGGTCCGCAGGGTCCGGCTGGCAACGATGGTGCGACCGGCGCGATGGGTCCGCAAGGTCCGGCCGGCAACGATGGCGCGACCGGCCCGATGGGCCCGCAAGGTCCGCAGGGTCCGGCTGGCAACGATGGTGCGACCGGCGCGATGGGTCCGCAGGGTCCGGCTGGCAGCGATGGTGCGCCTGGCGCGATGGGCCCGCAGGGCCCGGCCGGCAACGATGGTGCGCCCGGCGCGATGGGTCCACAAGGTCCGGCTGGCAACGATGGTGCGCCTGGCGCGATGGGCCCGCAGGGTCCGGCTGGCAACGATGGCGCGCCCGGTGCGATGGGTCCACAAGGTCCGGCTGGCAACGATGGTGCGCCCGGCGCGATGGGTCCGCAGGGTCCGGCCGGCAACGACGGCGCGACCGGCCCGATGGGCCCGCAAGGCCTGCAGGGCCCGGCCGGCAACGATGGTGCTACCGGCGCGACGGGTCCGCAAGGTCCGCAGGGTCCGGCTGGCAACGATGGCGCGACCGGATCAACAGGTCCGCAGGGACCTGCAGGTGTCGCCGGACCGGCTGGCCCGCAGGGTCCCGCTGGCACAACCGGTGCGACCGGTCCGCAAGGTCCAATTGGACCGATGGGGCCGGCAGGCCCGACCGGCCCAGCAGGAACAACGGCACGAACGGCACGAACGGCACGAATGGCGCGCAGGGGCCAGCCGGTCCCGCCGGCCCGGCCGGTACGACACGCGTGCCGTTCTTCGGAAGTTCCTATTTCGCCTCCAACGCTACCCGCTACATCGGCATGGGCGAATCGGATGCCAACGAGGCCAAGGTGGCCATACCGACACCGGTGGCTGGCAGTATCGGCGGACTGCAGGTGAGGACCTATCCGGCACCGAACACGGGTGGAAATACCCGTTCCTATACGTTCACGGTGTTCGTCAATGGATCAGCGACGACAAGCAATTGCACGATCACCAACACGGCGCAGAGTTGCGCGGACCTGGTCAACAATGTGGCCGTCAGTGTTGGCGACCGCATCACCCTGCAATCGGCGCCGACGAATGGCCCGACCGCGGTGTCGGTGACGTGGTCCTACTACATCAACCAGTAATTGCATGACGGAATCCGCTCCGGGGGACCGGATTCCGCTGCGGCAACCAGGAGGCCCGGTGCATGGATCGTCGATCCGGCAACGGGCCTTTTCGTTCCCGGCAGTCGCCCCTCGCGGGGATTCCGGGCTCATCCGGAACCCTGCATTCCTCAGCCGCGCTGGAGGCTGAAGGCAACGGGGACGATGCCGCTGGCTTGCACTGCCGCGCCATCGATCTGCACCGGCCGGAAGCGCCAGCCCAGCACCGCTTCGCGCGCGGCACGATCAAGTTGCCGGTAACCGCTGCTGCGTGCGATGTCGATCTGCACGGGTACCCCGTCGCGGTCCACGAGTACGCGCAGCAGGACCGTTCCCTCTTCCCCGCGCCGCATCGAATCGATCGGATAGCGGGGCGTTGTCGTTCTTGCATAGTCCAGCCTGACGTTCGCGCCGGAGGCGACCGCCGGCCCGGCGACTCGGGTTGGGTCTGGCGTGGCAGGCAAGCGATCCAATGCGGGCGCAGCAGGAACCGCCATCACGCTGTCGACTGCGATCTCCGGGACCGGAACCCGAACGGGAACGGGGGTCACGCGCGGGCGCGGCAGCGGCTGCGGTTCCGGCTCGGCGGGCAGCGGAACCGCTTCAACCGGCGGGGGCGCCTCGATCCAGCGCACCGACAACTCCGGTGCCGCAGGGCGCAGCGTCGGCAAGGCCACCGGAATGGCCAGCAACAACAGTGCTGCAAAGTGGATGGCCATGCTGCCGCTGATGCCGCCGACGCGAAGCCAGTTGCAGGGCAGGATGAACCGTGGATCCTCGGCGCAGGTCGCCATGTGCTTCCCCTTCCTGGTGGACTCGAAGGGTGCAACGTGCCAATGCCCGCAGCGGGGTTGAAGCTACTGCCCGGCATCGGGGGCAAGCAGGAAATCGATCTTGCGCGCCCTCGGCAGGCGCCGTATCGCGTGCTCGGCGCGCGTCGCGCTGGCGCGGTCCGGATAGGCCCGCGAGCCGATCAGGCGCAGCGGTGGGTTGGCGCGCGTATAGCGGGCGCCGCGACCTGCAACATGCGTCGCGTAGCGTGCATCGAGGTCGTTGGTGATGCCGGCATACAGGCAGCCGTTCGCACACTCGATCAGATACAGGCACCACGTCCGCGCGGATGTCTTCATCGATGCGTTCAATCCAGGCTCTTGCGGAAACGGCGAATGGCGATGATCAGCACGATCAGGGTGAAGACCCCGAGCGCGGCCCATTCGAACCACAATTCCCCGAGCCCGGCCCCGCGCAGCATGATGCCGCGGATCAGGCGCAGGAAATGGGTCAGCGGGAAGATTTCCGCGATCCACTGGGCGATCCTCGGCATGCCGTCGTACGGAAACATGAATCCGGACAGCAGGATCTGCGGCAGGAACAGGAAGAACGACATCTGCATGGCCTGGAACTGGGTATTCGCGAGGGTCGAGATGAGGATGCCCAGGGCGAGGGTCGCGGCGATATAGGTCAGCGAAGCGAGGTAGACATCGAACATCGAGCCGCGCACCGGCACGTTGAAGACGAGCAGGCCGAGGACAAGGATCAGGCTGACCTGGACCAGGCCGATGCCGACATAGGGGAGCACCTTGCCGATGGTCAGTTCGGTCGGCGACAGTGGCGTGGCGATCAGCATTTCCATGTTGCCGCGTTCGCGCTCGCGCACGATGGCCATGCCGGTGAAGATGGTCATGGTCATGGTCAGGATCACGCCGATCAGTCCCGGCACGGTATTGACCTGCGCGCGCCGCTCAGGATTATAGAAGTTAACAATTTCCACAGAAGGGTTGCGCTGCGCGCCCGGCGTGTAGTCAAGCGAGTTCAGTGGATAGCTGGCCAGCTGCCGTGCGGCGGCCTGCACGGACTGGTCCGAGCCATCGACGATGACCTGCCAGGCCGGCCGGTCGCGGCGCTCGAGGCGGGCCTCGAAATCCGCCGGAACGACGACGGCCGCGCCGATTTCGCCACGCCGCAGCAGATCATCGATCTGTTGCGGCGTCGACACGCGCTCGCGGAAGTCGAGCACCTGCGACGAGGACAGTTCGGCGATCAGTTCGCGCGAGCGCCAGGTATTGGACTCATCGAGCACGGCCGCCGGCAGGTGGCGGATGTCGAGGTTGATGGCAAAGCCGAACAGCAGCAGCTGCAGGGTCGGAATGCCGATGATCATGCCGAAGGTCAGGCGATCGCGCGATAGCTGGCGCAGCTCCTTGCGGAACACGGCGAACAGTCGTCCGAAGTTCATTCTGCGCGCTCCTTGCGCTCTCGGGTCACCGCGACGAACACGTCCTCGAGGTTGGGCTCGGTCGGCTCGACCGTGGCGTCGATGCCCTGCCTGGCCAGTTCCTTGCGCAGGTAATCGGCACCGTCCTCCTTGCGGTCGGTGAGGACGCGCAGGCTGGAGCCGATCTGGGCTACGCCGAGTACATGCGGCTCGTCGTCGAGCGCCGCCTGCAAGCGTCGCGGCTGGGCGCTGTCGACACGCACGGTCATGCCGGGCAGGTCGGCCATGAGCTGCGCCGGCGTGCCGTCGGCCACCAGGCGGCCATGGTCGAGGATGGCCAGGCGATGGCAGCGCTCCGCTTCGTCCATGTAGTGGGTCGATACGAGCAGGGTGGTGCCGGCATCGGCGAGATCGAACAGGGATTCCCAGAAATCGCGACGCGATTGTGGATCGACTGCGCTGGTTGGCTCGTCGAGCAGCAGCAATTCCGGCTTGTGCATGACCGCGCCGGCCAGGGCCAGGCGCTGGCGCTGGCCGCCCGACAAGGTACCTGCGAGCTGCCTGCGCAGTTCGCCGAGGTGGTACTGCTCGTAGAGTTCATCCAGCCGCTGCCGCGCGGCATGTCCATTGAGGCCGTAGATGGCGGCGAGGAACTCGAGGTTCTCGGCCACGCTCAGGTCTTCGTACAGGGAGAATTTCTGGGTCATGTAGCCGATGCGGCGCTTGACTGATTCAGCGCCGGCCGGCAGGTCGTGGCCGAGCACCCGGACCGAACCTTCGCTGGCGCTGAGCAGGCCGCAAAGCATGCGGATCGTGGTCGACTTGCCGCTGCCGTTGGGGCCGAGGAATCCGTAGACCTCGGCACGCCGCACGCTGAGGTCCAGATGGTCGACCGCGATGAGCGGGCCGAATCGCCTGGTCAATCCGCGCGCGACGATGACCGCTTCGCGGGGAGCGGATGGGGGATCCTGCCTTGCTATGCCATTCACCGGGCGAGTCCTTGCATCGCTCAGCGCGGAGCGTCGTCTGGCTTGCCGCCGCACTCGGCCTGCACCGGCAGGCCGGCCGGCAGCTTGGCCGCATCCGCATCGGTCATTACCAGTTCGGCCCGGTAGGAGAGCCGGCTTGCGTCATCCCCGGTCAGCGCGAAGTAGGGGGTAAACGCGGGGTCGGAGCGGACGCTGCGCAGGCGCGCCGGGAAACGCTTGTCGACGCCGGTCACCGCGATCGAACAGGACATGCCCAGTTGCATCCGGTTGCGCTGGCTGGCCGGTACGTAGATGCGCGCATAGGGCGAGCCGGCCAGCAGGCTGACGAGTACGGCACCCGGTGCCGGCTCGTCGCCGAGCTTGAAGGGCAGCGCGTCGACGCGACCGTCACGTGGCGCGACGATGTCGTAGCGGGCGCGGTTGAGTTCCAGTCCGGCGACGGTCGCCGTGGCGGCTGCAAGGTTTGCCTCGGCCTGTTCGATGTCCTCGATGCGCGTGCCGTTGAGCAGTTCGGCGAGCCTGGCGCGCGCGCTGTCGCGCTGCGCCTGCGCATTGCGCAACTCCGTTTCGGCGCGGTCGAGGTCGGCCTGCGCAATCAGGCCGCGCTTGCGTATTTCTGCGAGCCGGTCGCGTTCGCGCCGCGCGTTGAGCGCGCTTGCCTCGGCGCCGGACAGGGTGGCGCGGGCGGCGTCGATCGTCTCGATGCGCGTGCCGTTGCGCAGCTTGTCGAGCGCGGATTCGGCACCGCGCAGCGCGGCCCGCGCCTGCTCGATGCTCGCATCGATGCGTCGCGCATCAAGCGACAGGATCGGATCGCCCGCGTGGACCTCGTCGCCTTCCGCGACGTCGATGCGCAGGATGCGCTCGGATGCATCAGCCGTGACCGCCACGCGTTCGCGTTCGAGGGTGCCGAGCAGCAGCGGCTCTTTCGCCTTCGAGCAGGCGCCCAGTGACAGGCTGGCCAGCGCCAGCAGCAACATCGTTCGATTCATCTTGGTATCTCCAGGCCGCGCTCCAGCAGGGCCAGCGCATGGCGGGTGATGGTCGCCGCAGTGACGTCGCCGGCGCCGAGCGAATCCCGCCAGATGGACTGCGACGCAAAAGGAAAAAGGGTCAGGGAGATCAGGGTGACGACGAGCAGGCGCGGATCGAGATCGCGATTGAGCTGGCCCTTTCGCTGCGCCTCGATGAAACGATCGCGCATTTTCAGCACCAGTGGCGTTCCGAGCTTGCCGATCACGCGCCCGCGCAGCAGGCCGCCCTCGCTGAGCACCTCGCGGACCCATAGCGGTGGAAACCAGGGGCGGCTGGAGATCACCTCGATCATCGATTCGACGAAGCAGTGGACGAGGCCGCGCAGGTCGCCCTGGGTGCTTTCCATGCGCAGGGCAACCGATGCGATCGCGGGTTGCAGGCGTTCGCCGACCAGCGCATCAAGCAGGCTTTCGCGATTGCCGAAGTAATAGTGCATGAGGGCCGGCGTGATCCGCGCTTCGCGCGCGATTGCCGACATCGACGTGGCGGCAATGCCCTGGCGGCCGAACAATGCGGTGGCGATGTCGAGTATGCGCGTGCGCCGATCCGGATCGGCGGGGCGCTTGAGCGGGCGCCCGGGTTTGCGCCGGATGACGGTCCTGGCCATGCCCCGACACTAAATTAACAGACAATTCAATTCAAGGGCCGTGTATCGTGCGCCCGGCGATCGACGGCGGAAACCGGGACAGCGCCGATCCGCGCGCGGATCGGCGTTCATGCCATGATCCGCCATTGCGGCGCGCGCCCCGGATCTTGCGGAGTCCAGCGACTTGAATCCAGCATTGCGGGCCGACGGCAGGGTCCAGGTCATCGCCCATCGCGGCGCGAGCGCGTTGCGGCCCGAACACACCCTGGCCGCCTACCTGAGGGCGATCGAAGACGGCGCGGATTTCATCGAGCCCGACCTCGTCATGACCCGTGATGGCATCCTCGTGGCGCGTCACGGAAACGAGCTCGGCGGATCCACCGATGTCGCGACGCACGTCGGCTTCCGCGATCGCCGCTGCAAGAAGCGGATTGATGGAGAAGCGATCGAAGGCTGGTTCTGCGAGGATTTCACGCTCGATGAACTGCGCCGCCTGCGCGCGCGCGAGCCACTGCCGGAACTGCGCGGTCGGGCGCACGACGGGCTGCATCCGATTCCAACGTTTGATGAAATCGTCGAGTTGCTCGACAGCGAATCGCGAAGGCGCGACCGCCGCATCGGCATCATCCCCGAGCTCAAGCATTCGAGCTATCACCGCTCGATCGGACTGAATCTCGAACAGGCCCTGCTCGCAGCGTCGCATCGACACGCGATCCTGCAGGCCGCGCCGTTTGGAATACAGTCCTTCGAAATCGCCAATCTCGAGGAACTTCGCAAATCGATCGCCAATGCATTCGCCAACGTATTCCTCGTGCAGTTGCTCGGAGATGCGGAACAGGTTCCGTTCGACCGTCAGCTGGCCGGTGACCCGGATTGCAGTTATGCACGAATGTCGACCCCGCAGGGCCTGGGCCGGATAGCCGGCTATGCCGACGCGATCGCCGTGCACCGGCGCCAGTTGCTGCCGCTCGATCCCGATGGCGGCGGCCTGGGCGCGCCGACCGCGCTGATCCGCGACGCGCACGCGGCGGGCCTTGCCGTGCAGGCCTGGACGCTGCGACCGGAGAATCATTTCCTGCCGCCTGCGTTTCGATGCGGCGACGATCCGGCGATGCGCTGCGAGGAAGGCACGATCCGCGAGATGCGCGCCCTTGTCGATGCGGGCGTCGATGCGCTGTTCACCGACGATCCGGCGCTGGGCCGGCAGGCCGTTGGCGGAAGCCCAAACAGAAAGGCCGCCAGCTGAAATCCTGGCGGCCCTGGATTACCCGACGTTGGAGAGCGCGAGTGCGTTCAGGCTACGCGCCGAATATTGCAAGGATCTTGCAGGACTGCCGATGCGGATCTCGCGCACGACCCATCATGGTGCCGGAAGCGTGCCGCGCTCGTACCAGCCGCGCGTGCGCTTGACCAGGGACACGATCGACAGCATGACCGGTACTTCGACCAGCACGCCGACCACGGTCGCCAGGGCGGCGCCGGAGTTCAATCCGAACAGGCTGATCGCCGCGGCCACGGCCAGCTCGAAGAAGTTCGAGGCGCCGATCAGCGCAGACGGCGCAGCGACGCACCAGGCGACACCGAAGCGCCGGCTCAGCCAGTAGGCCAGTCCGGCATTCAGATACACCTGGAACAGGATCGGCACGGCCAGCAGCGCGATCACCAGCGGCCGCGCGAGGATGGCTTCGCCCTGGAATCCGAACAGCAGGACAAGGGTGGTGAGCAAGGCCAGCAGGGAAATCGGTTGCAGGATGGCGAGCGCCTTGCGCATCGCGTGACCGCCACGGCGAAGCAGGATGGCGCGCAGCACCTGCGAAACGATCACCGGCAGGACGATGTAAAGCAGCACCGACAGCAGCAAGGTATCCCACGGCACCGTGATCGACGCCACGCCGAGCAGCAGGCCGACCAGCGGTGCGAAGGCGAACACCATGATCACGTCGTTGAGGGCGACCTGGCTCAGGGTGAAATGCGGTTCGCCGTCGACCAGGTTGGACCAGACGAAGACCATCGCCGTGCACGGCGCCGCGGCAAGCAGGATCAGGCCGGCGATGTAGGACGGAATTTCATCGGCCGGCAGCCACGGCGCGAACAGCCAGGCAATGAACACGGTGCCGAGCAGGGCCATCGAAAACGGCTTCACGGCCCAGTTGATGAACAGGGTGACGCCGATGCCGCGCCAGTGTTCGCGCACGCTGCCCAGCGCGGCGAAATCGATCTTGAGCAGCATCGGCACGATCATCAGCCAGACCAGGCCGGCGACGACCAGGTTGACGTGCGCGAATTCGGTGCGCGCGATGGCCGCGAATGCACCGGGCAGCCAGTGGCCAAGACCGATGCCAGCCACGATGCAAAGGCCGACCCACACGCTGAGGAAGCGCTCGAAGACGCCAAGGCCCGCGCGGCGGGCCGCAGTACTGGATTGGTTCATGGGAATCCGGACTCAGTGGGCGTCGGTGCTTTCTGAAGTGGCGCCTTCCTGCCTGCCGATTTCGCGCAGTCGCGCGGCGAGGGCGCCCCGATCGAGACGCTCGAAGGGAAGTGCCGCAAATACCGAGATGCGGTTCTTCAGGTGGCGGAACGCCGTGGCGAATGCCTGCTTCTGCTCGAGGATGCTGCCCTGCACGGCCGCCGGATCCTCGATTCCCCAATGCGCGGTCTGCGGATGGCCCGGCCAGACCGGGCAGACTTCACCCGCTGCGTTGTCGCAGACGGTGAAGATGAAATCCATGCTGGGCGCATCGGCGCCATCGAACTCGTCCCAGCTCTTGGAGCGCATGCCTTCGGCCGGATAGCCGAAGCTGCGCAGCGTTTCCAGCGCGAGCGGATTCACATCAGGCTTCGGCATGCTGCCGGCGGACCAGGCCCGGAACCTCCCGGCGCCATCCTTCGCAAGGATGCCCTCGGCCATGATGGAGCGCGCGGAATTGCCGGTGCACAGGAAAAGCACATTGAAGACTCGGTCAGACATCGGGCGTGGTCCTGGAAAGATTGACGTGCAAGGGTAGGTTTCGCGATCCGGATTCGGTGTGTGGGCGGGTCCGCGTCAACAGGTGGAGGACGCATTCGGCGCGCAGCAATGGGCAAGTTCCGTGAGCAGCGGAGTGCACAGTTCGGAACGACCCTCGCAACAATCCCTGAGCAGGTAGAGGGTCAGCTCGCGGAATCGATCGAGGTCGGCGCGGTAGGTGATCGAGCGTCCGCTGCGCTCGGAGTGCGCAAGGCCGGCGTTGACCAGGATCGCCAGGTGCGTCGACGAGGTGTTTTGTGGCACCTCCAGCGTGCGTGCGACGTCGCCGGCCGGCAGGCCCTGCGGTTCATGGCTGACCAGCAATCGAAAGGCCTGCAGCCGGGTCGGCTGGGCCAGCGCCGCCAGCACCTGGGTCGCTTCATGTATATCCATGCATCCAGAATAGCCGATATATATGGCGAACGGAAGGCAGGCGCCGTTTGCCAGGCGCGCTCGCCGATAATGCGGGGCCCAGGTCTTGCGTCCGGAACCCGGTATGACTCTTTCTGCAGATCCTTGTGTGGTGGCCATCGCCCAGATCGCGCCGGTCTGGCTGGATCGCGCCGCCACCGTCGCGAAAATTGCCGAGCGGATCGCCGAAGCCGGCCGGCTCGGCGCGCGGCTCGTGGCGTTCGGCGAAGGCGTACTGCCCGGCTACCCGTTCTGGATCGAGCACACCGACGGGGCACGCTTCGATTCGGCGTTGCAGAAAAGCCTGTTCGCCCATTATTCCAACCAGGCCGTCGACATTGCCGGCGGCGACCTCGCGCCCATCCTCATGGCGGCACGCGATGCGGGCATCTGGGTCGTGCTCGGTTGCATCGAGCGCGACCGTGCGCGCGGACAGAGCGTGTTCGCCGCGCTTGTCACGATCGATGACGGTGGCGAGATCCGCAACGTGCACCGCAAGCTGATGCCGACCCATGAGGAGCGCCTGGTCTGGTCGCAAGGCGATGGCGCAGGCCTGCAAACCTTTGCGCTGGATCGCTTCCGCATCGGTGGGCTCAACTGCTGGGAAAACTGGATGCCGCTGGCGCGTGCGGCGTTGTACGCGCAGGGTGAAGACCTGCACGTGGCCGCCTGGCCGGGCAGTGCGCGCAATACGGAAACGATCACGCCGTTCATCGCCCGCGAGGGGCGCAGCTATGTGTTGTCGGCGAGCAGCCTGTTGCGCCGCGAGGATATTCCGCGGCATGCCCCGCATGCGGACCTGCTGCGCGAGCGCCTGCCCGCACTGTGTGCGAACGGCGGTTCCTGCATCGCCGGGCCGGATGGCGAATGGATCATCCCGCCGCGCGTCGATGAGGAAGTCCTGCTGATCGCCGAGCTCGACCACGCCCGGGTGCGCGCAGAGCGTCAGAACTTCGATCCGTCCGGCCACTACTCGCGACCCGACGTGTTCGAATTGAGGGTCGACCGGCGCCGACGCAGCGGAGCGTTGTTTACCGATTGACCGCCAGCGTGGCGGACCCCCGGCGACCGTTCCCGCGGTGGCATCGGCCCATGACTTTATGCAGGCGAGGGGCAGCGGCCGGCCGGCTAGACTTCTTCCCTCGCGATCACGCGAACCAGCCGGCTTGACGGAAGACGGCCTGCGTCGTACGATGAAAATCGTATTACGGGGTGGTCCGCTCGGGCGTGCGATGGAGGTGTTGCCGTCAACTTGTTTTCCCGAGCCACTCGCCATTGGCGATAGCGGGTTCGTGTTCGGAGGAATATCCCATGCTGCGCGCGCATTCCATTTGGGCCCTGATCCTGTTGCTGTCGTCGTCGCCGCTGCTTGCAGGCAAGCCGGTCGAAAAGGTCGTGACGGCCGATACACCCGACAAGTTCGAGACCGTTGTCGGGAAGGTCCGCGCCCAGATGGCGCCGGGTGAGCGCTACGAATTCCTCAAGGAAAAGGACCGCAACAAGGTCAACCAGAAGCTCGATCGCATGGCCGACATGTTGGCCAAGGCGGGGTCGGTCGAAGCCATGCCGCCGGAAGAGCAAGCCAGGCTCTTCAGCATCCAGGAGGAAGTCAACGGAATCCTGGCCAGGAATGCGGACGATCGGTTGGTGTGCAGCCACGATGCACCGACCGGTTCCCATCTGCCGAGCACCACTTGCCATACGGTTCGCGAACTGAAAAGGAACCGTGAAGATTCCCGTCGCTGGTCGGACCGGCTGCGCGACCAGAATCGCCTGGGGCCGGGAAGGGAGGGATCGGGAGGGTAGCAAGCGCGGGTAGAACACGAGCCCGAGACAGCTTGCACAGCGCCCATGACCGTGCAGACAGTGGCGCGGATCAGGGTCAACAGTCCTTTTTGCGGTCTTCCTTCCGGGTGGCCACGAAACAGAACCTGTCGGTAGCAGAAACACGGCGCGTTGACACCGGCGCCGGGAAAACAGGATGCGGTTCGTACGCAGGCGGGCCGGTCCGAATCTACATGGATGCCTGCCGGAATAATTTTGAGTGAAGTAATGCAAAGCCTGGCAGTTGCCCGGCGAATCCCCACGATCTACGGAGAACAAAGATGTTTCGATTGAATGTGCTGGCTGTCCTCGTCCTGTGCCTGGTCGCATCGCCGCTGATGGCGAAGAAGGCCGAAGAGAAGGCCGTTGTCGCGGACACGGCTGAAAAGTTCGAATTGCTGGTCGAGGCGATCCGGCAGGAAATGGCTCCCGGCAAGCGCTACGAGTTTCTCAACCAGCGCGATCGCACGACCGTCAACCAGTCCCTCGATCGCATGACCGCCCTGTTGGGCAAGAGCGGCACGGTCGACGCACTGAGCAAGAGCGATCGCACCACGATGATGAACGAGCAGGAAAAGGTCAACGGATTGCTGGCCAAGAATGCAGACGACCGCCTGGTCTGCACCTATGAGAATCCGGTCGGATCGCACCTGCCGGTGAAGAAATGCAGGACCGCGCGCGAGATTGCGCAGAGCCGCGCCAACTTCCGGCGCCAGGCCGATGAACTGAGCAACCAGGGGCGCATTGGCAGCGGTCCCGGAAACTGACGCAGGTATAAAGGTCTGGCGCCCGGTCGCGGGCGCCTGGCCAGGACGCCGGGCAGCGGAGCACGCCGGTGATTGAGGCTGCAGCTGCCACCGGCGACGACCGCGGGCACGCAGCCGCGTCGGAGCCGGCTACATGCGAGTAGCGATCCATTGGGTCGCTACAACGCAAATCGATAACCGTGGAATCCGCAGCGCGTTCCGCCACGGGAAAATCCCGCAAACGGGTGCTGGACGCCAGCCGGAAGGCATAGTACGATTCGTTTCGTACTTACCTGACGGTCAGGCCGCTCGACGCGACATGATCGTCCCCACGCGACCCGACCAGCGGTGAACACGCAGCCACCGGAAGGGTCGCCCCGATAAAAGGGAGATTGCCATGTCGCGCGTCGTGTTGTTTGTCGTTACCGTGTTCCTGTTTGCCGCCTCCACCCTGCAGGCGAAAAAGCCCGAAGAAAAAGCCGTGAAGGCCGACACGCCTGAAAAGTTCGCCGTGCTGGTCGAAGCCATTCGCCACGAAATGGCGCCTGGCAAGCGCTACGAATTCCTCAACAACTACAACCGGGACATGGTCAACAAGTCCCTCGACCGCATGGCCGACATGCTCGAGCGGGCAGGCTCGGTCGAGGCCATGTCGCAGGAAGACAAGACCCGGCTCTTCAGCATCCAGGAAGAGGTCAATGGCGTGCTGGCGAAGAACGCCGCCGACCGCCTGGTCTGCACCCATGTCGCGCCGACCGGTTCCAACATCCCGATGACCCAGTGCAAGACGGTGCGCGAACTGGCCCATCGCCGGGACGCTGCGCGGCGCAAGATTTTCGAGACGGAAAATTCCCAGCGCGCATCGGATGCCGGCATGAACGGCAATGTGCCGGCGAATCGCATGGGGCTCGATGGCGGCCGGGGTGGTGGTTGACCGGCAGCGGCTCCGAACCGTGCGCGGGTTCCGGCAACGGCATGCGCGCACGGACGGATCCGCAACGCAACGCGTTCCAGGTTGACAGCGCATCGTGGCTCGCCTTGCGCCGGATTCCGCCCGCAGCGGATCCGCGCAATCCGGGCCCATCCCCGGCGCGATGATGTTCGATCGATGGGTGTTCGGAGTATCGTCAACGTTTCCGTGACGATATTCCGAGGACCCTGCGCATGTTCCTGCGTCGCTGCTTTCTGATGCTCTGCGTTGCCAGCGCGATGCTGGCGACGATCCACGCCCGGCCGGCGATCTCGCGACCGGTTGATTCCGCCCAGCTGGATGGATTGCAGTGGCGCCTGGTCGGACCGTTCCGCGGCGGCTGGGGCACCATGGCTGCGGGCATCGCCGACCAGCCCGACACGTTTTATTTCGGCGCCGCCGGCGGCGGCGTCTGGAAAACCGACGACGCCGGTGCGACCTGGCGGCCGATGTCCGATGGCCTCGCGGACGCGGCGATCGGCGCCATCGCGATCTCTGCGTCGAATCCCGAGGTCCTCTACGCCGGCAGCGGCCATCCCGAGCCGCGCTATGACGTCCAGTCCGGCAATGGTCTTTACAAGTCCAGCGACGGCGGCCAGCACTGGCAGCATGCCGGCTTGCGCGAGACGCGCCATATCGGCGCGATCCTGGTCGACGGGAAGAATCCGGATATCGTCCTGGTCGGCGCGCTGGGCCACTGGTTCGGCCCGAATCCCGAGCGCGGGGTGTTCCGCAGCACGGATGGCGGCAAGTCGTGGAAGAACACGCTGTTCATCGACGCGCAGACCGGTGTCGTCGATCTCGCCGTCGATCCGGCAGCGCCCGAAAGCGTCTATGCCTCGTCGTGGACGGCGCGCAACTGGCCCTGGCTGAGCTACTTCACGCCGATCGAAGGCGAGGGCAGTGCCATCTGGCACTCCTCCGACGCCGGGCAGACCTGGCAGCGGCTCGGCGGCGAAGGCTGGCCCAGCGGCAAGCTTGGCCGCATCGGCCTTGCGGTGACCCACCTGGCCAGTGGCGCGACACGGATCTACGCATCGATTGATTCCGCCGAACACGGCGGCCTGTACCGTTCCGATGACGGCGGCGCACGCTGGCAGCGCGTCAACGACGCAAGTGCCGTGACCAGCTGGTACATGAGCCGACTGACCGTCGCGCCGGACGATCCCGATACCCTGTACACGGTCGGCCAGTCCATCCACAAGTCCACCGATGCCGGGCAGACCTTCACGATCATCAAGGGCGCGCCGGGTGGCGACGATTACCATCACCTGTGGATCAATCCGAAGCATCCCGAGCGCATGGTCACCGCCGCCGACCAGGGCACCGTGGTCAGCGTGAATGGCGGCGCCAGCTGGAGCGACTGGTACAACCAGCCGACCGGGCAGTTCTACCACCTGGCCACGGACAACCGCTTTCCGTACTGGATCTATTCCGGCCAGCAGGATTCCGGCACGGTCGCCATCGCCAGCCGCAGCGACTACGGTGCGATCAGCTTCCGCGACTGGCATCCGGTCGGCGGCGACGAGCGCGACTTCGACATTCCCGATCCGGAAAACCCCGACATCGTCTACGGCTCCGGACTCGGCGGGCGAATCTCGCGCTGGGATGCCCGCACCGGCGAAGTGCAGAATGTTTCACCATGGCCGGTGTCGAGCTACGGCGCGCGCGGAACCGAGGTCACGCTACCGCTACACCTGGTTCACGCCGATCGCTTTTTCGGCGCGGCCTCCGTACGCGCTGTACTCCGGCGCGCAGGTGCTGTTCCGCTCGATGGACAGGGGCCAGAGCTGGCAGGTCATCAGTCCGGACCTCACCGGCGCCAGCGCCAGGCCGGAAGCCTGCGCAGGCGACGTGCCGGTCGCGCGTGCCAGCGCCTGCGGCTTCGGCGTCATCTATGCGATCGCGCCATCCCCGCGCGACAACGACGAGATCTGGATCGGCACCGACAACGGCCGCGTGCAGCTTACCCGCGACGGCGGCGGACACTGGAGCGAGGTCACGCCGAAGGGTCTCGCCGACTGGTCCAAGATCAGCTCGCTCGATATCTCCATGCTCGATCCCGGCACCGTCTACGCCGCCATCGACAATCACCGGAAGGACGATTTCCGCCCCGCGATCCTGCGCACGCGCGACTATGGCAAGACCTGGAAATCCATCGCGAAGGGATTGCCGGCCGGCCACTACGTCAGCGTCGTGCGTGCCGACCCGGTACGGCGCGGGCTGCTGTACGCCGGCACCGACAACGGCGTGTTCGTCTCATTCGATGACGGCGAGCATTGGCAGACCCTGCAGCGCAACCTGCCGGTGGCCTGGGTGCGCGACCTGCTCGTGCACGACAACGACCTGATCGCGGCGACCCAGGGACGCGCGATCTGGGTGCTCGATGATGTCAGCCCATTGCGCCAGCTCGACGCCGCCGGCGCCACGATCGCAACGCGCCTGTTTGCGCCGGCGCCGGCCTGGCGCCTGCGCCGCGACCAGAATCGCGATACCCCGCCTCCGGCTGAAACCGCGCTTGGCACGAACCCGCCGAATGGTGCCGTCATCGACTACGCGCTGGCCGCGAACGCGCGGCAGGTCGGCATCGAGATCCGCGATGCCAGCGGCCAGCTGCTGCGCCGCTTTGCGAGCAACGACGCGCCGCCGAACGCGCTGGCCAAGCCGTACTTCGCCGATGCCTGGCTCAAGCCGGCCGACCTCCCGGGAACGCGCAAGGGCGGACACCGCTTTGTCTGGGACCTGCGCCTGGAGCGGCCAAGGGCCGTCAAGTACGACTACTCGATTGCCGCCGTGCTCGGCCAGTCGACGCCGCTGGTGCCGCAGGGCGCGCTCGTGGTTCCCGGCGATTACAAGGTGGTGCTCGATGTCGACGGCAAGACCTACACGCAGCCGCTCCCGGTGCGGCTCGACCCGCGCGTGCAGGCGTCGACCGCGGACCTCGAGGCCGCGCGCGACTTCTCGCGGGCGATCGAACACGAACTCGAACGCAGCTGGCTGGCGCACGGGCAGGTCGAAGCGGTGGACTCGGCCCTGGCGAAGCGGCTGGCCGACAAGGCGCATCCTCCTGCCGGCGAACTGAAAGCCGCCATCGACGAATACCGCAAACGCCTCGAGCCCCTGCGCAACGACCATGGCCACGAGGCGCCGTCGCTGGCGACGATCAATGATGTGCTGGGTACGCTTGCGACCGATGTCGAAGGCGCCGACCGCCTGCCGACGCAGCCCCAGGAGCACCTGCTGGCGGACTACCGGGCCGCACTCGATCGTTCGCTGGTCCAATGGGATGACCTGCACGGTACCGCGCTGGCGACGCTCAACCGCTCGCTCGAAACCGCGGGCCTCGGGCGCGTCGACGTGCCGACCGCCGGACAGATCGAATCGGGGGCGAGGCGGAATCCCGCGATCTGCCCTAGCCCGCCCGGAAACTTCCGCGCGGCATTGCGCACCACTCAACCGTGAAAAAAGAGGGTAGAAGAACATGACCATGCTGATCATCGGATTGCTCGTTTTTCTCGGCATCCATTCGACACGGATCTTCGCCGACGGCCTTCGCGACCGCATGATCGCGAAGCTTGGGACCAATGGCTGGAAAGGCGTGGTCGCGATCGTTTCGATCATCGGCTTCGTGCTGATCGTCTGGGGCTTCGGTCTGGCCCGCCAGCAGCCGGTGCTCCTTTACGTGCCACCGCAGGCGTTGAAGCATGCCAACTCGCTGTTCACGCTGATCGCCTTCGTGCTGGTGGCCGCCGCCTATGTGCCGCGCAACCACATCAAGGCCTCGGTCGGCCATCCGATGCTGGCAGGTACCAAGGTGTGGGCGCTCGGCCACCTGCTTTCGATCGGATTCCTCCACGACGTGGTCCTGTTCGGCGCGTTCCTCGCCTGGGCGGTTGCGTTGTTCGTTGTGTCGCGCCGGCGCGATCGCCGGGAAGGCGTGGTCTATCCGGCCGGGACACTGGCGGGTGATCTGATCGCCGTCGTGGCGGGCATCGTCGCCTGGGCGGCCTTCGCGTTCTGGGCCCATCGCCACTGGATCGGCGTCAGTCCGTTCGGCTGAGCCAGGCCCCGCTTTGCGGAATTGATCCCGATTGCGCCGCGCAAGGAAGGCGGCCGATCGGTCGGGTGCGCGGTGCGGCAGGAGTGCGCGCACCTTTGAGCGGGTCTTCGCGACCGTGAAATACAGGCTGGGCGAAAGCGAAGCCCAGCCTGGTTGCATCGCTCACGATCAACGAGTCGTGCGGTGCGCGTGAACTAGTCCTGCTTGTCCTCGGCATCCGTGTCCTCGTCGGCATCCGTTTCCGGCTTGGCGGCTTCCTTGGCCTTGTCCATCGCGGCGTCCTTCGCCTTGTCCTTGGCCATGCCGGTCGCGGCATCGGTCATCGAACCGCCGCCCATCGCGGCACCCGCTGCGGCGGCCGTTCCGGTCTTGCCGCCGGCCATGTCGCCGGCCTTGTCCATCGCGGCGTCCTTCGCCTTGTCCTTGGCCATGCCGGTCGCGGCATCGGTCATCGAACCGCCGCCCATCGCGGCGCCCGCTGCGGCGGCCGTTCCGGTCTTGCCACCGGCCATGTCGCCGGCCTTGTCCATCGCGGCGTCCTTCGCCTTGTCCTTGGCCATGCCGGTCGCGGCATCGGTCATCGAACCGCCGCCCATCGCGGCACCCGCTGCGGCGGCCGTTCCGGTCTTGCCACCGGCCATGTCGCCGGCCTTGTCCATCGCGGCGTCCTTCGCCTTGTCCTTGGCCATGCCGGTCGCGGCATCGGTCATCGAACCGCCGCCCATCGCGGCGCCCGCTGCGGCGGCCGTTCCGGTCTTGCCGCCGGCCATGTCGCCGGCCTTGTCCATCGCGGCGTCCTTCGCCTTGTCCTTGGCCATGTCGGTGGCGGTCTCGGTGACCTTTTCGGTCGCCTGCGCGCTTGCCGCTACGGGAGCGTCATCAGCCAGCGCAAGCGTAGAGATGCCGAAGGCGCAACCGGCGAGAAATGCTGCAAGGGAAATACGAGGGTTCATTGAGACCTCCTGGTCAGGGTGAGGGTCTCCGGGAAACCGAAAAATCATGGGCCTCCCGGCGAGCCGGGGATGGATCCAATCACTACAAGCATACACGGGTGGCTGTTAACTCCTTGTTTCGGCAACATTTTGTGACATTCACCAAGGCGCGGGGAGATCGCCCGACGCGAATTCCGCCGGCCTGCTGGCATCTGCCGACCGTGCCTGCGACGCCTGCGCGGTTTCGGTATACGATGAACTTCGTTCACGAGGCCGCCGCGGAGAGGATTGTCATGCTCATGCCAGCGCACGGATGGGGACGAGCCCTCGCCATGCTGATGGTGTTGACCATCGGTGCATGTGGCGGCGGCAGTTCGAATTCACCGACCACGACGCCCCCTGCGCCGCCTCCGCCACCCCCTCCGCCGGCACCCACCCTCGACCCGCAATACGCTGCTTCCGCGGCGACCCCGTTTTCAGCGGGTTGTGAAGGCGCAGCCCTGGCTGGAACTGTCTACGCCAATGCGGAAGTCGAGCCCCATTTCGCAGCCGACCCGACCAATTCGCAGCGCTTCTTCGGCGCCTGGCAGCAGGACCGTTGGTCCACCGGCGGGGCGCGCGGCATCGTGGCCGCGGTGTCGAACGATGGAGGCCAGAGCTGGTCCCGTGGCCTGCCGGTCTTTTCACGATGTGCCGGTGGCACGCCGGCCAACGGCGGCGACTATGAGCGCAGCAGCGATCCCTGGGTGGCGGTGTCGCCGAACGGCACCGTCCATGTCATCGCCATCGCCTTCAATGGCAATGCGCTGGCGACCGGATCGGTCTCCTCGGTGCTGGTCAGCCGGTCGACCGATGCCGGCGCGAGCTGGAGCCTGCCGAAGACCCTGGTGCGCGAATTCAATGACGTCTTCCACGACAAGGAAACGATAACGGCCGACCCCAACGATTCGCGTTTCGTCTATGCGATATGGGATCGCATCTCGGCGGCCAATTTCGGCCCGACCTGGTTCGCGCGCAGCGTCGATGGCGGGCAGAGCTGGGAGCCGGCGCGGCCGATCTACGATCCGGGCCTCAACAACCAGACCATCGGCAACCTCATCGTCGTCCTGCCCAATGGCACCCTGGTCAACGTCTATACCGAGATCAACGCGGCCGCGAACAACGCCACCACCGCCTTCCTCGACGTGATGCGTTCCACCGACAACGGCGCAACCTGGTCGGCGCCGATCCGTGTCGCCAGCCAGCTCAGCGTCGGCACGGTCGACCCGGAGACCGGTCAGCGCGTCCGCGACGGTACCGGAGTGCCGACGGCCGCGGTTGGTGTCGGCGGCAGCCTCTACGTGGCCTGGCAGGATTCGCGCTTCAGCAACGGTGCGCGTGACGGCATCGCCGTCTCGCGATCGGACGATGGCGGCTTCACCTGGTCGGCGCCGGTTCGCGCCAACAGCAATCCGGCCGTCGCCGCGTTCATCCCATCGCTGCACGTGCGCGCAGACGGCATGATCGGTCTCAGCTACTACGATTTCCGCAACAATACGGCGGATCGCAATACCCTGTTCACCAGTCTCTGGCTGGCCCGATCGGTCGACGCTTCGACTTGGGTCGAAAGCCAGGTTGCCGGTCCGTTCGACCTGGTCACCGCGCCGCTCGGCGCCACCTTCAACACGACCGGTTTCTTCCTCGGCGACTACCAGGGACTGGCGAGCAGTGGCGCGGTGTTCGTGCCGTTCTTCGCGCGCACGACCGGTGCCGGCAACGCCAACCGCACCGACATCTTCGCCGCGCCGGCGGTTTCAGCCACGATGAGCGCGGCGGCCATGGCCTCCGAACAGCGTGCCCTCGGCGTGCAGAAGGATGTCGAACCCGTCGCCTTGACCATGACGCCCGAACTCGCCCGGCGCATCTCCGCCAACATCGAAGGCATCATGAAGATCCGCGTGCCGGGAGCGCCGACACGAAGCGGGGACGACGACTAGCCGGATGGCGAAATTCGATCCGGAATCGTTGTCCTGGATTGGTCCTGGTCGGGCGAGGCGGATTTCTGGCTGAAGCTTGCCGCAGGTCAAGGCAGGCGACGCCGGCCTCCCGCAAGATTCGGCTTCCTGGAAGACAGGACTGCCCTGATGGCGATGGCTGCCAACTCGCAAAACCGTGATGCCAGCGAGGCGCGCCGCACGCTGGCGCTGGCCTTGCTGCCCCTGCTCGACCTGACCAGTCTTGGCGAGGACGACACCCCGGCGCAGATCGAAAGCCTGTGCGCGGCCGCGCGCAATCGTCACGCCATGCCGGCTGCCGTGTGCATCTATCCGGAACACATCACCACGGCCACGCGAGCCTTGCACGGCACGCGCGTCCGCGTCGCCACCGTGGTCAATTTTCCGGATGGTTCTTCGGATCGCGAGCGCGTGCTGCGCGAAACCCGTCGCGCACTCGCGGCTGGCGCCGACGAGATCGATCTGGTCTTGCCACAAAAGCTCGATTCGCCGAATGATCGGCTGACCGCCCAGGCCGTGGTGCGGGCCTGTCGCGAGCTTTGCACGGACGGCGTGACGCTCAAGGCAATCCTGGAAACCGGCGCCTTGCAGTCCTCGTATCGAATCCGGCAAGCCTGCGACATCGGCCTTGGCGCTGGCGTCGATTTCCTCAAGACTTCGACCGGCAAGGCCGCTGGCGGCGCCACGCTGGAAGCCACTGCGGTCATGCTCGACGCGATCGCGGCAGGCGGTGGGCATTGCGGCATCAAGGTTGCCGGTGGCGTGCGCAGCATCGTCCAGGCCGAGCAGTATCTCGCCCAGGCCACGGCCAGGTTCGGTTCGTCGTGGATCACGCCGGCGCACTTTCGGATCGGCGCGAGCAGCCTGTTCGACGAGCTGGTCACGGCGATTTCAATGTGTTCGTGATGGCCGCGAACGCACCGGCGTTGATCCACCCCATGCGCAACGCCGCAGTTCCCTCCATCCACGCATGAGTCCCGCGCATGAGCACACCACACATCGCCGCTGAAGCCGGCGGCATCGCGCCCACCGTCCTGTTGCCGGGCGATCCGCTGCGCGCGCGGCACCTCGCCAGGCAATTCCTCAGTGAATGTGTCGAGGTCAGCACGCGACGCAACATGCTCGCCTATAGCGGCCGCTATCGAGGCGAGCGCATCACCATCATGGGCAGCGGCATGGGCATTCCCTCGTGCGCGATCTATGCCACCGAGCTGGCGCGGGTCTACGGGGTCAGGCGAATCGTCCGCGTCGGCACCTGTGGTGGCATCGGCGATGTCGAAATCGGGGACCTGCTGATGGCGCAATCGGCGGCCACCGACTCCGGTTTCAACCGGCTGCATTTCGGTGGCCACGATCTCTCCGCATGCGCCGATTTCGGACTGATGCAGGCTGTATCCGCGCAGGCACGACGGACCGGTATCGCGCTGCGTGTCGCTCACATCTTCAGTACCGATTGCTTCTACGATGGCGACGCCGACATCCTCGGCCTGCTCGCGCGCCACCACATCAGCGGCATCGAAATGGAATCTGCGGGTCTGTACGGCGTGGCCATGCGCGAGCGCATCCAGGCACTATCGGTGCTGACCGTGACCGATCATCTCGAACGCGACGCGCACATGGCAGCCGACGAGCGCGAACGGGGCCTCGCGCAGATGGCGGAACTGGCGCTGGACAGTCTTCTGGACGCAGACGCCGGTGCTCAGGACCCGGGAAGTACGAACGCGTAGGGCAGCAGTTCGGCTGTCGAGACGATGATCCATTCGTTGTTCGCAGAGTAGAAGCCGATCCGCGCGGTCGGCCCGGACTCGGCGATCAACTGGCGGCACGCGCCGCACGGTGAAACCGCCTGCAGCGTGCCATCCGCCCTCTTCGCGACCACGGCGATTTCGGCCAGGCCGAAATCCGGGCCTTCCGCGAGCACGGCAGCGGCGATCGCACCCCGTTCGGCGCAACTGCCCAGCGGCAAGGCACCGTTCTCGACGTTGCAGCCGCGATGGACCTGGCCGCTCGCCGAGCGCAAGGCGGCTCCGACGAACAAGCCGGAATAGGGTGCGCGCGCCTGCCGTGATGCACTCTCGGCCTGTTCGCGCAGATCGCCCAGGTCATTCTGTTCCATCAAGTTCACCTGTTCCTGGCGGGATTGGCCGGGCTGGATTCCAACTTTGCAGCAAGACTGCCGGCTCGTGCTTGATCTGGGTCAGCGAGTGCCGGCCCGGCAGCGGATAAGGTATACGGATCGAACATCATGAGCATGAACATGCAAGCCTATCCCCATGTCTACCGCGTTGAAGGAAGCACGGCACACGAAGGCGCGGTGACGCTGACATCGGCGGGCCTCGAAGCGCTCGAAAGCTGGCCGCCGGCCGAGTTCGGCGGCCCCGGTGATGCCTGGTCGCCCGAGACCCTGCTGGTCGGTGCGATCGCCGACTGCTTCCTGCTCAGTTTCCGCGCGATTGCCCGCGCGGGTGGCCTTGCGTGGTCGCGTGCCCGGTGCAGCGTGCATGCGCAGCTTGATCGTGTCGACGGCGTCACCCGGTTCACCCATTACACCGTGAACGCCGAGCTGCACGTTCCCTCCGGCACCGATGTCGAGGCCGCGAAGAAGGCGCTGTACAAGGCGAAGCAGAGCTGCCTGATCTCGAACTCGCTGTCGGCCGAGGGTGGGATCAACGCGGTCGTGCACGAGGACGCCTGAGCAGCGAGCCAAAGGCGGGTTCAGGAGGATCCATCTTCCTGCCATCGTGACGCGACGCATCCGGGTGTCGATCCTTGAATCGGGGCGACAGTGTGCGGGCGTCAGAACCTGGATCCTGAATCGTTGCCGCTGAGCCTGTGCGTTTCCGGATTCTTCGCACACTGGTAACAGGGACCAGGGCAGGCATGTGACGAGAACATCGTTACGCTGCCACGTCCGCCGGCTTGCTCGAGCCGCACCCATTGCCAGGGCATAAAGGATTGTGTCGAATCGGAAGCGCTCCGTTCGTCGTGGTTCGGGCAGGCAGGAAAAGTGACCCCATGCGAAAGTCAATCGTCGGCGCCATGGCTTCCAGGGATGCCGTCATGCAATCAACGGGAGCCTTCCGATGACCCCAACCATTACCGCCTTTGAACGGTCGCCCGATTGCGGCAGGGGACTGGCCCGGGACATGCGTGTCCGCTGGGCGCTTGAAGAAGTGGGTCAACCCTACGAGGTTCGTCTGGTTTCGTTCCGCGAGATGAAGCAACCCGCCCATCGCAGGCTCCAGCCTTTCGGGCAGATTCCGACCTTCGAGGAGGGCGATCTCGCCCTGTTCGAGTCGGGGGCGATCGTATTCCATATCGCCGAGCAGCATGCGGGGTTGCTGCCCGTCGATGCTGCTGCCCGGGCGCGCGCGATCATGTGGATGTTCGCCGCCCTCAACACGGTGGAGCCGCCCATCGTTGAACGTTCAATGGCCCTCATCCTGGATCAGGGCAAGGCCTGGCACGAGGAGCGCCTGGCGCTTGTCGAGGATCGAATCCGTGTACGGCTGGGTGAACTTTCCAGTCGGCTCGGCAATGCGGACTGGCTTGACGATGCGTTCAGCGCCGGTGACCTGCTGATGGTGGCCGTCCTGCGCCGATTGGACCGGTCAGTTTTGCTGGACGAATTTCCGAATCTCTGCGCCTATGTTGCGCGGGGTGAAGCACGGCCTGCCTACCAGCACGCTTTCGCCGATCAACTAGCGGTTTTCACGGGCAAGCCATCGTCCGGCTGACACGCGTTCGCGCTCGTCTGGTGGACGCAGTTGATATTCTGAAGCCTGCTTCGCGCGCACCATGGGAGAACACAAATGGTCAGCAAGAACACGATTTGTCTCTGGTTCGACGGCGATGCACTGGAAGCCGCAATGTTTTATGCCGCGACGTTTCCGGACAGCGCGGTGACCGCCGTCCATCGCGCGCCGGGTGACTATCCTTCCGGCAAGCAGGGCGACGTGCTGACGGTCGAGTTCACCGTGATGGGCATTCCCTGTCTCGGCCTGAACGGTGGCCCGGCAGTCACGCACAACGAAGCCTTCTCGTTCCAGGTCGCGACCGACGACCAGGCCGAAACGGATCGCTTGTGGAACGCGATCGTCGGCAACGGCGGTTCGGAGAGCGCCTGCGGCTGGTGCAAGGACAAATGGGGAATTTCGTGGCAGATCACGCCACGCGCCCTGACCGCGGCGATCACCGATCCGGACCAGGCGGCCGCCAAGCGCGCGTTCGACGCCATGATGGAAATGGTGAAGATCGATATTGCCGCGATCGAGGCGGCCAGGCGCGGCTGACGCGCATGCAGGATCTGGAGTCAGGGCGCACCTTTCCCCAACCTGGGTAGTGCGACCTGACCCGGGTTTTGCGGGTCTTGGTACCAGTATGTCAGCTCGGAAACAGGCAAAAGGGGGGGTATTGAATTCCCCAGTCGCACCTTCCCGTTGAGATGTCAGGGCATGCTGTTTGCTAGCCGGGCGGTGCGAATTCATCCATGCAGGCAATCGTGGAGTCCAGCAGCGTCTTGCGATCGGACTCTGTTGCATTGGTCACGCCGGTCAGTCGAAGCAACCCATCGCTTCCAAGTGCCTTTGCCGTCCTGTCGGTAGTGCAGTTGCAGACGGCATCGACTTGGCTCGCCTGCAAGCCAGCTCCACTTTGCGCTTGACGCGCACAGGATTCTTTCAGTGCGATCCTGGCATCAACCTCCTTGCTCGCCTTGAGGGATTCCTTGACTACGTTTGCGCCGAGTGCCAAGGCTCCCACAACGAGAACCCACTTCAATGTCTTGTTCAAATGCCCCCTCCCATTCAATTTGCGGACCAGGACTAGCATAGAGGAAATCGAACGTAGTGTGACGCAAGAATGCTAGAAAATATCCAGAGTTAGGGGGGCATCATTCCGATTTTGCTGCTGGCGACGCGGTGTTGGATGGAGTGTCGGGTTTGGTGACCGGGCTACGGCTCGCCTACTAGACATCGACCTGCGAATGCAGTGCGATGCGGCTGCCTTCGCTGTCCAGCACCACGGTACGCTATCCGTGTGGAGCGATCGAATGCGGCGGCGCGTCGACGCTACCGCCGTGCCGGCTGGCAAGGTCAGTCGCTTCACGCAGGCGCCCGTTGGCGTTGAGGTTGATTCGCGCGCCGGCCTTGCCACTGGCGTCAGCCGGCGCAACAACCAGGCAACCGGCATTGCCCGAATGGGCGATTCAGTTCCCGTGGTCGCCTTCGGCGTCGTCCGGCGCGGCCACGAAACGCAAGGGGACCCTGGCCAGCGTCGCGAGCAATCGGCGCTCTTCGCGGCTCTTCCAGGAATCGAAACCGATCGACTCGATCGGTCGCCAAAGCGCCACCCAGGCGAGGATCAGCAGGCCCTCCGCGAGGACCTCGCCGAGCGATCCGCCAAGGTTGGTCACCCAGCGCCGGAGCAGAAGTGCTGCGGCGAGCGTGGTGCCGCCCCCGGCCAGGGCGATGCGCCCGATGCGGCGCTGGCGACGATGCTGCCGCTCGGATTGCTGGAGGGCGAGCGCGAAGTGCGTATGGATGCCTGCGGCCATGTCGTCGATCTGGCCGGCAAGCGCCGCAGGCCCGTGGATGACGATGCACAGCGGCTCGCGCGCGGAGTGTTCGCCGGCGCTTTCGCGCAGATAGGCTTCGGCATTGCGATCGAGCGCCTTGGCACGGAATGGCGCCGGATCCAGGTTGTCGAACAGTTGCTCGATGCACTGGATGCGCAATTCGATATCCGCCATCGCCTTTTCTCCCCCGCGCGTGTCGGGTCACAGGGCTGGGCACAGCCTATATGATGCCGGCATCGGGGTGGCGGGTACCGACCCGCTTTCCCGTTTTCGCGATGCGACACCGGGGCGCAACGATTCGGATGCGCGCCCAACGCGGCTAGAATGGCCGGATGAGCGTTTCCAAAGACCCCTCCGGTTCGGCCCCCTGGCTCCTTTCCGTCGCGCCGATGATGGACTGGACGGATCGGCACTGCCGCTATTTCCATCGCCTGCTGTCGCCGAATGCACGGCTGTACACCGAGATGGTGACCTCGCCGGCCCTGGTCCATGGCGACCGCGATCGCCTGATCGGCTTCGATGCTTGCGAGCATCCGCTCGCCCTGCAACTGGGCGGCTCCGATCCAGCCGAACTGGCCGAGGCGGCGCGGATCGGCGCGCAGTTTGGCTACGACGAGATCAACCTCAACGTGGGTTGCCCTTCCGATCGCGTGCAGTCCGGGCGCTTTGGTGCCTGCCTGATGCGCGAGCCGTCGCTGGTCGCCGAGTGCTTCGCGGCGATGCGCGATGCGGTGTCGATCCCGGTCACGGTGAAGTGCCGGCTCGGTGTCGATGCGCAGGACGAGTACGCCGACCTGCAGCATTTCATCGAAGTCGTCGCCGCGGCCGGTTGCGCCGTGTTCATCGTGCATGCGCGCAAGGCCTGGCTGAAGGGCCTGTCGCCGAAGGAAAACCGCGACGTGCCGCCGCTCAACTACGAGCGCGTCTATCACCTGAAGCGCGATTTTCCGCAGTTGACGGTGATCATCAACGGCGGCATCGAATCGGTCGGCGAAGTCCAGGCGCACCTGGTGCATGCCGATGGCGTCATGCTCGGACGCACCGCCTACCACGAACCCTACCGACTCGCCGAAATCGAGCACGTGCTGTTCGGCACGCCGTTGCCGCGACGCGAATCCGTGATCGAAAGCATGCGCCCCTACATCGAGGCGCATCTCGCCAGTGGCGGCAGGCTGCAGCACATCAGCCGGCACATGCTTGGCCTGTTCCAGGGCCTGCCCGGCGCGCGCGCCTGGCGCCGCACGCTCAGCGAAAACGCGCACCGTCCTGATGCCGGTTTCGCCGTGGTCGAGCAGGCCTTGCGCGCCTGTGGATCCCGGCGGCGCGCGGAAGCGGCCTGAGCCCGACCGCGGTCAGCGTGACCAGGGATCTTCCGCCGATCAGCCGCTGCGACCCAGGCCCGGTCGCCGCATGGTTCCGGATAGCCGTCCTGGCCGGCCCGCACGAGGCATGCTGCGGGGCAGCAAAAGGCTGTGGCCGCTCGGTGCTTGATCGTTAAGGGCGTGTTATCTTTGGCCCGGCAGGTCATTCAATACATGGCATTCGTTCACTCGGGGAGTTAAGGAATGAAAAAGTTACTGGCAACTGCCGTGGCACTCGGCCTGGCCGGCATGGCGGGCAATGCACTCGCGATTACCGACAATGAGGCCAATGCGAGTCTTCCTTTCAGTTTTTCCAGCCCGGGTGCCCGTGCTCTGGGCATGGGTGGCGCCTTCATCGGCCTCGCCGATGACGCATCGGCGGCCTATGCGAACCCGGCCGGCCTGACCCAGCTGGTCAGTCCCGAAGTCTCCGCCGAAATCCGCTCGGTGCGTACCGATACGCGCTGGGTCGACGGCGGTTCGCTGCAGTACAACGGTTTCAATTCCGGCGGCCTGAACTATTCCTCGCAGAACGATACGACCACGTCGCTGCGCTCGTTCTCGTTCGTCTATCCGGGCGAGCGCTTCTCGTTTGCCGTCTATCGCTATGAACTGGTCAATTACGACGCCAGTTTCCAGAGCTCGGGCGAGACCTACACCACCGGCGGCGGCAACGTGAACGGCACGATTTTCGCCTACAACGTCAACACCAGCCTCGATATCGAAACCTACGGTGCGGCGCTCGGCTTCAAGATGTCCGACAAGTTCTCGATCGGCGTCGGCCTCAATTACTACCTGCTCGACATCAACAGCACGACCGACCGCTTCACGCTCGGCGGCAACCCGGTCAACCGCGAAGCCAATCTCAACGGCGATGGCAAGGCCGGCATTACCTTCGGCGCGCGCTATGCGTTCAACGAAAAGTTCAGCGCGGGCTTTTCCTACCGGCATGCACCCGAGCTGCGTTACGACGCAATCCTCTCGGTGCCCGGGCAGTCGGGCTCGGTCGGGGTGCGCACCGACCTCGATATCCCGGACGTGATGGGCCTCGGAGTCAGCTTCCGTCCGAGCGATGCCTGGGTGATCAACTTCGACGTCAACAAGGTCTACTACTCGCAGCTCACCGACAACATCACCACGGTGTTCGACGAGGATCCGAACCTCGAGCTGGTGCCGCTCAAGCTCGACGACGGCACCGAAGTGCATCTCGGTGCCGAGTACACGTTTGCCACGACGCACCCGTTCAGCCTGCGCGCCGGCGTCTGGCGCGATCCGGAGCATGAGCTGGTCTATCGCGGCGTGCCGTCCGACATCGCCATCAACGCGGCGACGTTCTCCGCCGGCCGCAAGGGCAGCCAGACCCATTACTCGATCGGTGCGGGCATGGCCTTCGCCAAGTTCCAGATCGACCTGGGCGCGGATTTCTCCGATTCCAACGACACCGTATCGATGTCGGGCGTGTTCCGCTTCTGATTCGCGCGCCCCTTTCCGCAACATGCGGAAGGGGGCGTTGCCCCACTGGCAACCCTTCGATTCAATTCGCCGTCGATGCAGCGCATCGCGTTGGATATTCCGTGGCCAGATGGGGCGCACGGCGTTGGGGTTCGCGTCCGCTCACCGCCAAAAGACCTGACGATCCCATCGCGAGCGGGGCGCAGGTTGGTGCTGGGCGAATGCGCAGCCCAACGTTTTCGACGGGAAAGCGTTTCTCTACGCCCAGTTATCGGCCGGCGAAGAAGCGCACGAATTTCGGTGAGAAGAACTGCGTGTCCGGCTTCAGGGACGGATCGCTCTGGCGTGCCTCGTTGGCGGCCTGGCGGGCGATCCGGTCGGAGTCGCTGCCCTGGCCGAGCTGGGCCAGGTTGTAGGCGGCGGCCGCGCGCAGGGTCAGCATGTGCCAGCGCAGGCGTGGTGTCGGCGGCACGCTGTTGCTGAGCTTGAGGACATCCGTATAGCGGCCGTCGAGATAGGCATCGACCAGCGGTCGGAGGATCTGCGCATTGACCGAACGCGACGAGCCGGTGTCCTGGGGCGGCCGAACGGGCGGCGTATCGGGCGCAGGCCGCGACGGTGGCGGGGCGACCGCGACAGGACGCGATGGTGCGGGTGGCGGCGGCGAGGGGCTGGCCTGCGGTCTGGCTTGCGGTGTTTCCTTCGGCACGACCTGGGTCGGCGTCGGCGTCTGGCCCTGGCGAACGAGGCGCGTGTTGCACTCGGCGCGACCCTGGCGCTCCTCGTCGGCCAGGTCGGGGAACGCGCCAATGAACGACTCGTTGCCGCCCTGCGACCACAGGCGAAGCGCGGCGCTGCAATCGCCCTGGCGCAGTGCCGCCATGCCGAGATAGTGCTGCGGTGCATAGATCTCGTAACGCTGCCCGTACAGGCGCAAGCGTTCGGCCGGCTGCGCGTTGCCTTCCAGCGCGCTCTGCATGTAGCGCTCGACGTCCTCCCAGCGGCCGTTCTTCGCCGCTTCGAGTCCACGCCCGTAGTCCTGTTTCCAGTCAGCCATGGCTGGCGCCGCCAGCAAGGCCAGCGCGGCGAGCCAGTAGCGCGAGCTAGAGGCCCGCATTCTTCAGGTACTCCTCGGCGCTGAGGGTCGGGAAGCTCGCACTGGTCTGGCTGCGCTGGCCCCTGGTGACGCGCGCAAATGCCGATACCGACTTGTTCGAGCCCGGGTGGCGCAGGGTCACGTAGTAACTGCCGGCAGGCAGGGTCAGGCGCAGCGGCGTCGTGCGCTCATCGGGCAAGGGCATTGGCTTGCGCGACGAATCGAGGACCTGGTCGACCGTGCCCCAGGGCAGGGCGTTGATCACCAGTTCGCCATTCTGCGCAGCCTGCTCGGCATCGCGCTGCTTCTGCAACTCCTCAACCCGGGATTCGGCCGGCGCGTAGATCGCGCTGAGTGCCTTGCTCGTGCGCAGCGTGCTGGCGGCCGCGCGGATCGCGGCGAGGCTGGCCCGGCCGGCTTCGACGCTGCCGGCGTTGCGCACGTCGTCGGCCAGCACCTGGGCGAACTGCTTCTCGTAGCGTTCCGCTTCGGTCGAGCCTGCGGTGCGCAGGCTCTCGATCTCCTTCGCCGCCGCTTCGGCATCGTTGCCGACCAGCGGGCGCTTGAGCAGCAGGCCGGCGACACGCTGCTCGCTGGCCTTGCGCTCGAGTTCGGCGTTGCGCGCGACCTGCATCTCGCGCACGTCCCCGATCAGCCCGGCAATCTTCGCGTCATCCGGATAGGCCTTGCCCGCCGAATCGGCGAGCGGCACCGCATAGTCCATGTCGTTGCGTTCCACGGCGCCGCGCAAGGCGTCGGCAACGACCCGCGGCAGCGCTTCGCGCAACTTCAGTGCATCGGCATTCTCCGGATCGCTGCGCAGCAGCAGTTCGAGCACATCGCGCGCATTGTCCTTGACAGGCGGCAGCAGGCGCCCCGACGCGATCGAAGCGCGCGCCAGGTTCAGCTGCGAGGCGATCGCCGCGCGGCGCGTGCCAAGGGACTGTTGCGCGGCGCCCTGGATGGACACGGCTTCGGCGAGATTGGGATCGACGCGCAGGGCCAGTTCGGCGCGATCAAGCGCAGTTTCCGCATCGTTGCGCGACTGCGCCGCCCGGGCGTCGGCGAGGATGCGTTCGGCCAGGGTCGCCTTGAAGGCGTTGACCGCTTCATTGCTGCTGTCGGTCTGGCGCGCCTGCTCGAACCAGTCGAAGGCATTGTTGCCGGCCGGTTCGCTGACCTTTCCGGCGGCGAGCGCACTGCGCGCCTTTTCGAGCAGGGCCTCGATGCGCTGGGCGCCGGCCAATGCCTCCTGGCGCTGCTGGATCTTCTGGCTGAGTTCGGCAAACGCCGGATCGGTGCCGAATTCGGCGCGCAGGCCGTCGAGTGCCTGCGCGGCCGCGTCGGGCTTGCCGCTTTCAAGCAGTTCGCGGACGCGGCCGAACTGCGCATCGGTCAGTGCCTTCAGTTTCGCCACGACCTCCTTGTTCTGCGGATCGAGGCCGAGCGCCGCGCGCAACAGCGCGTAGGAGCCGTCCTGGCCGCTGCGCTGGTTGCGCTTCTCGGCCTCCTCGGCCTTGCGCAGCAGCTCGCCGACACGCACGGCCAGGGCGCGCCGGTCCTGTTCCTCGGCGATGCGCTTGACCAGGGCCTGTACCTCGGCATTGTCGGGCGCCACGAGCAGGGCCTGGTTGGCCTTTTCGCTGGCCGCTTCGAAATCGTTCGCGGCGACGGATTTCTCCGCGTCGGCGCGGAGCAGGCCGGCGATTCGGTCGAGCAACTCGAGTCCGCGCTCGTTCTCCGGATCCTTCTGCAGGATCTTCTGCAGGTCTTCGAACGCATTCGCACCCGGTGGCGTCAGCAGGTCGCCGTTCTCGACCAGGCGGTCGGCCTCGCGCAGCAGGGTGCGCACGAGGTACTGGTCGTCCTGGCTCAGCGTGCGCGGCTTGAAGACTGCCCACAGGACGAGGGAAACCAGCAGGATGCCGAGGCCGGCGGCAATGCCGGCCAGAAGGCGCGGCCGCTGCCGCATCGCCTGCATGACCAGCGAGGTGGTCTGCTGGCTGATCGCCGGATCGCTCTGCGGCATGCGCAGGAGGTCGAGCGCGAATCCACTGTCGCCACCCGTGTAGTCGCCGGAGAAGCCGAGCGCGCGCAGGCGCTCGGAAGTGCTGGCCGTGGTGATGCTGCCCAGCTGCTTGACCAGCGCATCATTGCCGACGACGAGCCCGCGCAGCGCCTTGATGAAATCCTGAAGGTTGGGAAAGCGGTCGTTCGGCTCCTTCGCCAGCATGCGATCGAAGATCGGCTGCAGCGGGGCAAGATCGGCTGGCAACGGCGGCGGCGGCTGCAGGGCATGGCCCATCAGCACGGCCATCGGGTTCTCGCCGGTGAACGGCGGCTGGCCGGTCAGCATTTCGTAGAACAGGATGCCGAGCGCGTACTGGTCGGCGCGGCCGTCGATCTCGCGGCCACTGGCCTGTTCCGGGCTCATGTAGGTCGGCGTGCCGAGCACGAGGCCGGTCTGGGTGATGCGCGAGGCGAGCACGTCGGACTGCTTGGCGATGCCGAAGTCGGTCAGCACCGGCGTCGTGGCGTCGCGGAACATGACGTTGGACGGCTTCAGGTCGCGGTGGATGACGCCGTTCTTGTGCGCGTACTCGAGGCCGTTGGCGAGTTGCACGACGATGCCGATCGCCTCGCCCAGCGATACGCCGCTGCGCATGCGCTCCGAAAGCGTGCCGCCCTCGAGCAGTTCCATCGAGATGTAGGCGATCTCGTCGCGGGTGACGATGTCGTAGACGGCGACGATGTTGCGATGCGGAAGCTTGGCCATCGTGCGGCCTTCGAGCAGGAAGCGCCGCTCGAATTCCGGCATCGGCCCGCCGGTGTTGGCGCGCAGTTCGCGGCGCATGACCTTGATCGCGACCTTGCGATCGAGCGAATGCTGGATAGCGAGGTATACGGTCGCCATGCCGCCCTCGCCCAGCTCGCTGATCATCTCGTAGCCAGGAATGTCCTGGATGCGGTCGGTCATGTCCCCTGTCCTCGTGCCGCCCGATCATAGCAAAGCGGCGGGACTTGCCGGGCCTGCGGTCCGGCGCGCGCGGCGCGGGCGAGCGCCCGGCACCGCGCGCAAGGGAAAGATCAGTAGATGGCGGCGTCCGCGGGGGCGCCGGGCGGCGGTGGCGGGACCGGAGTGGAGGCCTCCGGCGGATCGGGCGGGACCGGGGCCGGCGCCGTTATGGAAACTGCGGGCACCTTTGGCACTTCAGGAGCCGGTGGCGCGGGCGGAGCCGGAGGAGCCGGCGGGGCCGGTGGAGCGGGGAGCGCCCGGATGTCGAAGATCGCCTTGTACTCGGGGACGCGGACCGCAAGCACGATCTTCTTGCGCTCACGCAGGATCGACAGTTCGACGTTCTTGCCGACCTCCTGGTCGCGCAGCGCACGCAGCGCCTGCTCGGGGCGCTCCACGGTCTGGCTGCCCACCTTCTGGATGACGTCGCCGGCCTCGAGCTCCTTCAGGGCGCCCTTGCTCGAAGACAGCACGAGCACGCCGCTGTCGGCTCCGAAATAGCGGCCCAGTTCGGCGTTGAGCGCGGTCAGGTTGACACCCCACCACGGCATCATGGCGTACATGCCATCCATCGCAAGCGGTTCGCCGTCGACGTCGGCGAGCATCGCGCCCTGATGCGACATTTCCATTTCCCGGCGGGCTTCGTGCATGGCCCGGCGTGCCTCGACCATCGCTTCGCGCGTGCGCTCGGAGCGGATCCTGCGGGCAGCTGCGTCGTCGGCGCGTGCGCCGTCGTCGATGACGACCTCGACGCGGCGATCAATGCCGGTCTTGCGGTCGTGGATGACCTTTGCGCCTGGATCGGCGTCATCGGTGACGAACAGGCGCTGCCAGTTCCAGGCTTCACGGCGTTCGGCCTTGACCTCGACGACCGCCGAGTCCCGGCCGCCGCGGCGATAACCCAGGCGGACCGATTCGCCTGGCTTCAGGTCGCTGAGCAGTTTGCGTGCCCGCTCAAGTGAAACTTCGGCGTCGCCAGCCATCAATGCCTCGCCGTTGATGCTGACCAGCAAGTCGCCGCTGTGCAGCCCGGCCCGCGCTGCCGGGCCATCGGGAGTGACCGCATCGATACGCGCACCTTTGGGTTCGGGCGACAGGACTACGCCAATCATGGCGCGATCGGATTCATTGATGTATCGAAATGCGTAGGCCTGGGGACCGACATCGCCGAGCTGCATCGACAGTTCGGCCATGCGCTGCGACAGCTCCCCGATCCGCTTGCGCAGATCGCCCAGTTCGCGCTCCGCTTCGGCTCTTGCCGCGGCCGCGCTCGCTGCGGATTCGGCCGTTGCCGCGGAAGCCGATGCGGCCGCGGATGCACTCGCGCGGGCGGACTGCGCCGCCGGTGCCGGCTTGGCAGCGGGCTCGGCGGCGTCGGCCATTGCGCCGGTGAGGAGGATCCCGAGTGACAGGACCAGCAGACGTGTGGACATGTTCGATTCCTTCATTGAACTAGAGGGTCGTGGGAGGCAAGCCGGCGTATCCTGCTTCGGCGATCAGGGTCAGCGGTTCGCTGCGAATGGCGGCGAGGTCTTCGAGCAGGGCGACACGCTGGCGCCACAGCGGCAGCGCTTCGGACTCGCTGCGCGCGGCCGACAACTGCACATCGACCAGGCCCACGAGGTCCTCGAGTTCGGCCACCGCCATCAGGCTGCGTCCATCCCGTGGCGCGCCGTCGGGCAGGCCGGCCAGCCAGCGCTCGAGGCTTCGCGAATATTCATGCAGGCGTTGCAGTTCGGCCTCGGCTGGCGTCGATGCGACGGGCGCCGGTGCGCTGGTGCCGGCGATGCCGGTTGCCGGCACGGGCGCTGGGGACTGGCCGCGAACCAGCAGCAGGCCGAGCAGGACGCTCGCCGCCAGCGCGGCCGGCCACAGCCAGCGCCGGGGGGCCGGACGACGACGCGCCTGCGCGCTGTCTGCAATTTGCGCGAACAGGTCTGCGGGCGGCTCGGCCATTGGCAGGGCGCGCAGGGCGGCTGCCAGCGGATCGGTCGGATTCATGGGATGGCCAGTGTCGTGATGGAACATGGGTTGCCTGCCTTGCTCGTGCCGAGCAGTTCGCGCAAGCGCGCGGTGCCGCGGGCGAGTTGCGACTTGGAGAAGCTCACCGACTTGCCGGTCATGCTGGCGATTTCGGGATGGGTGTGGCCTTCGACGTGGTAGAGCCAGATCACGCTGCGCGTCAGCGCCGGCAATGAACCGAGCGCAGTCTCGAGCTGGCGTGCCTCGGTCCATGCCCAGGGCGGCGCGGAGTCCGCGGCCAGCTCCGTCTCCGGGCCGTCGATATCCTCTTCCAGGTGTCCGCGGTCGCGGCGCATGCGCATCAGGGCCTCGTTGACCACGATGCGCCGGATCCAGCCCCAGAAAGGCGAATCGCCGCGGTACTGGCCGGCGCGCTCGAAAACGCGAAGCATCGCGTCGTGCACGATCTCGCGCGCATCCTCGGCGTTGCCGATCATGCGCAGGGCGAGCGTCCAGGCCGGCTTTTCGAACAAGCGGTAAACCTGCTCGAACGCGCGCAGCTCGCCGCGCTTGAGGAGCGCCACGAGCGTGTCGGGGACATCGATGCAGAAGGGCGTGTTCACATCCGGCAAGGATGCTCCGTTGCATCAAAGGGTCGCAACGCCATGCATTCCTGCCTGCGCCTGGATGGACGACCGCATGCCTGGCGAGTCGCGCAAGCGCGGCTGGAACCGCTGTCCGGGTCTGTCCGGTGGACCTTGGCGGACACTGTCCGCCGCTGCGGCTGTCGCAATAAAAGTCATGTAGATCAACTGCTTGAAACGTGGCACGGGAGTTGCTGATACACCCGCAGAGACGGCCACGGGCGCCGCATACGGAGACATGAATGATTCGCGACACCTCAGCGCAGGACCGGCAGATCAAGCTTGAGCCGCAGCGTGGCAAGCGCTGGCTCAAGCTCGGCGTCGGCGCGGCCGTCGCCATTGCCCTGCTCGCCCTGATCGTGCCGACGGCGGCGCGGCTGTTCTCGTCGGATTCCTCGGCGAGCATGAGCCGGCTGCGCATCGCCGAGGTCAAGCGCGGCACGCTGACCCGTGATGTCTCGGTGCAGGGCAGCGTGGTCGCGGCGGTCAGTCCGACCCTGTATGCCGCCAGCGCCGGAACCGTGACCCTGCTCGTCCATGCTGGCGACAAGGTCGCCAAGGACCAGGTGCTGGCCGAAGTCGTGAGTCCCGAACTGAGCAATCGCCTGCAACAGGAACAGGCGACCCGCGAAAGCCTCGACATCGACGTGCAGCGTGCCAGCCTCGATCACCGCAAGCAGCAGCTGGCGGCGAAGAAACTGCTCGACCAGGCCATGATCGACCGCCAGACGGCGAAGCGCGAAGTCGAGCGCACCCAGCGCGCCTTCGATGCCGGCGCGATGTCGGAGATGGACCTGCTGCGCACCAAGGACGCCCTGGCCAAGGCCGACATCACGGTCGCCAATGCCGAGGCCGACATGAAGCTCGACATCGAGAGCCTCGCCTTCGAGCTGAAGAGCAAGCGCCTCGCCCTCGATCGCCAGCGCCTGCTCGCCGAAGACCTGCAGCGCCAGGTCGAGGAACTCAAGGTGCGCTCGCCGGTCGACGGCCAGGTCGGCCAGCTGATCGTGCAGCAACGCGCGAATGTCGCTGCGAATGCGCCGATCATCACCGTGGTCGACCTCAGCGCGCTGGAAGTCGAGGTCAAGGTGCCCGAGGTGTTCGCGCACGATCTCCGCATCGGCATGGCCGCCGAGATCCGCGACAGCTCGGGCAACTACATCGGCGAAATCAGCGCGGTGTCGCCCGAGGTCATCGACGGCCAGGTCAGCGGCCGCATCCGCTTCGGCGAGAACAAGCCGGCCGGCCTGCGCCAGAACCAGAGGCTGACCACGCGCATCCTGATGGACGAACATCCCGACGTGCTGATGGTCGAGCGCGGGCCGTTCATCGACTCCGGCGCAGGCCGCGTCGCCTATGTCGTGCGCAACGGCGTCGCCGAACGCACCCCGATCGAAGTCGGTGCGACCAGCCTCAATGCCGTGGAAATCATTTCCGGTGTCAAGGAAGGCGACCAGATCGTCATCTCCGGCACCGACCAGTTCAATGGCGCACAGCGAGTGGCTCTCAATTGATGGCGGGATTCGGCATTTGGGATTCGGGATTTGCAAATGCGAAGCCCAAAGCCCGCGCCCGAATCCCGGTTTTCAACAGCCGGATGGCTGGTCATCCCGAATCCCGAATCCCGAATCCCGAATCCCGAATCCCGAATCCCGAATCCCAACAGAGGCAACGCCGATGTTAAAAATGAACCACCTGCAGATGGTCTACCGCACCCACCTGATCGAAACGCACGCCTTGCGTGACTTTTCCATCCATGTGCGGGAAGGCGAGTTCGTCGCCGTGACCGGCCCGTCCGGATCGGGCAAGACGACCTTCCTCAATATCGCCGGCCTGCTCGAGGAGTTCACCGGCGGCGAATACTGGCTCGACGGGGTCGACGTGCGTGGCCTCGACGACAACGCGCGCTCGAAGCTGCGCAATGAAAAGATCGGCTTCATCTTCCAGAGCTTCAACCTGATTCCGGACCTGAACCTGTTCGACAACGTCGACGTGCCGCTGCGCTATCGCGGTTTCGCCGCCGCCGACCGCAAGAAGCGCATCGAGGATGCGTTGACCCGCGTCGGCCTCGCTTCGCGCATGAAGCACTACCCGTCCGAACTTTCCGGTGGCCAGCAGCAGCGCGTCGCCATCGCCCGCGCGCTGGCCGGATCGCCGCGCCTGCTGATGGCCGACGAACCGACCGGCAACCTCGACTCGCTGATGGCGCGTGGCGTCATGGAACTGCTCGAGGAGGTCAATCGCCAGGGCACGACCATCGTCATGGTCACCCACGATCCCGAGCTGGCCGCCCGCGCGCAGCGCAACGTGCACGTCATCGACGGCCAGGTCACCGACTTCGACGAGGAGCCGAAGTTGCGCAACGCGCAACCGGGATTGGAGAGTCGGGATTCGGGATTCGACAAAGCGGAGGCCGTGACATGACGCCTGTTCGCGAACACGCCGTTCTGCATCGCACTGGTTCGAAGGACGAGCGAACGCTGAGATTTCAGCGCGCTCCGCTTTCAACCAATCCCGAATCGCCAATCCCGAATCCCGGCCATTGACCATGTTCTCCTACTATCTTCAACTCGGCATGCGCAGCCTGAGGCGCAACCCGGTCCTCACCGCTTTGATGGTCATCGGCATCGGCCTCGGCATCGCCGCCAGCATGACCACGCTGACCGTGATGCACCTGATGGGCAGCGATCCGATTCCGTGGAAGAGCGACAAGCTGCACTACGTCCAGCTCGACAACTGGAGTGCGGACAACAGCTACTACGACGACGGCCGCCCGCCCGACCAGGTGACCTATCGCGATGCCGTCGCCCTGATGGAGGCCGGCAAGGCCGACAAGCAGGCGGCGATGTTCAAGATGGCCCTGCCGATCCAGCCCGAGAACAAGGAACTGAAGCCGTTCCGTTCGCTCGGGCGCGTGACCTACACCGATTTCTTCGGCATGTTCGAGCCGCCCTTCAAGTACGGTGGTCCGTGGAGCCGCGACCAGGATGCCAGCCACGAACGCGTGGTCGTGCTCGGCAAGGCCATCAACGAAAAGCTTTTCGGCGGCCAGGACAGCACCGGCCGCAGCGTGCGCATGGACGGCATCGACTACACGATCGTCGGCGTGCTCGACGACTGGAAGCTGCGCTCACGCTATTACGACCTGACCAACGGCGCCTTCGAGGATCCCGACGAGTTCTTCATGCCGTTCACGACGGCGATCGACCTCAAGCAGCGCGCGACCGGCAACAACAGTTGCTGGAAATCCCCCGGCGACGGCTGGGATTCCTATCTCGATTCCGACTGCGTCTGGCTGCAGATGTGGGTGCAACTCGACTCGCCGGCGCGGCTGGCCGAGTACAAGTCCTTCCTCGACAGCTATGTCAACGAGCAGAAGAAACTCGGGCGCTTCCCGCGGCCACTCAACAACCGCCTGCTCGACGTCAACGAATGGATGGCCGACCAGGAGGTCGTCTCGCGCGACGTGCAGGTGCAGACCGGCCTGGCCTTCGCCTTCCTCATTGTCTGCCTGGTCAACACGGTCGGACTGCTGCTGGCCAAGTTCACGCGCAAATCCGGCGAAATCGGCCTGCGTCGCGCCCTCGGCGCGAGCCGCCGCGACGTGTTCAGCCAGTTCCTGATCGAATCGGGCGTGGTCGGCCTGAGCGGCGGCATCCTCGGCCTCGGCCTGACCGGCCTCGGCCTGCTCGCCGTGCGCGCGCTCTATACCCAGTACAAGACTGTCGCGCAACTGGACTGGACCATGATCGGCGTGACGATAGCCCTGGCCATCGTTTCCGCGGTGCTGGCCGGTCTCTATCCGACCTGGCGCGCCTGCCGCGTGCAGCCGGCGGCGCAGTTGAAGATATGAGTAGCCGGGAATCGAGAATGGAGAATAGGGAATGGCAAAGGCCAGGCGTAGTTGGTTCCCAGCTCCTTTCTTGATTACCGATTTCCCATTCCCCATTCCCGATTCCCGGAAAAAAGCCATGGAAATCCGTCCCATACTTTCAGCGCTTATGCGCAGCAAGGTCTCGATGATCCTGATCGGCGTGCAGGTCGCGCTGACCCTGGCCATCGTCTGCAATGCCCTGTTCATCATTGGCCAGCGGCTCGACCACATGTACCGGCCCAGCGGCATGAACGAGGCCGACACGTTCTATTTCGGCAGTTCCGGATTCGGCCAGGGTTTCGATGCCAAGGCGACCATCCACGAAGACCTGGCCGTACTCCGGCAGATGCCCGGTGTCGTCTCGGCGGCCACGACCAACACGGTGCCGCTTAGCCAGGGCGGCTGGAGCTCGGGGCTCAACCTGCAGCCGCACCAGAAGACATCGACGGCCGACACCGCGGTCTACATCATCGACGACAAGGGGCTCGAAACCTTCGGAGCGAAGCTGATCGCCGGCCGCAATTTCAAGCCCGAGGAAGTCGCCGACGTGACGTTCGGCGACAACCTGCGGCCGAGCGTGATCATCGTGACCAAGGCACTGGCCGACAAGATGTTTCCCGACGGCGACGCGCTCGGAAAATCCGTCTACCTCAACGAGGATCCGCCGACCAGCACGATCATCGGCATCGTCGAACGCACCCAGCAACCGTGGCCGGAAAGCTCCTCGGTCGAGAACTCGACCTTCGTGCCTGCGTACATGCCTTATGGCAATTCCTCGCGCTACATCGTGCGCACCGAACCCGGGCGTCGCGACGAGGTGATGAAGGCGGTCGAACAGAAGCTTTCCGAATCCAATACCAGCCGCATCATCGGCAAGATGCGCAGCATCGAGGAGACGCGCGCGGAGGCCTACGCAGGCGATCGCGCCATGGCGATCATCCTCGGCGCGGTGATCTTCTCCCTGCTCGCCATCACCGCGCTCGGCATCGTCGGCATGGCCAGTTTCTGGGTCGCCCAGCGCACGCGCCAGATCGGCACGCGACGCGCGCTCGGCGCCTCGAAGCGGGACATCCTGCGCTACTTCCAGACCGAGAACTTCATCATCACGAGCCTCGGCCTGCTCGGCGGCGCCGTGCTCGCCTATGCGCTGAGCCTGTGGATGATGCAGAGCTACCAGGCGCCGCGCCTGCCGTGGTACTACGTGCCGATCGGCTTCGTCTGCCTGTGGGCGCTGGGCCAGCTGGCCGTGCTCGGCCCGGCCCTGCGCGCCTCGCGCGTGCCACCGGCGGTGGCGACGCGGAGCGTCTGAGGGGCGACGGGATTCGGGATTCGATATTCGGGATTCGGATCCGGATCTGTGCATCGGATTTGGATGGACTGCACACCACTCTGCCCAAACTGGCGATGGTGCTATCTTTCCCCAATCCCCAATCCCCAATCCCCAATCCCGAATCCCCAATCCCGAATCCCGAATCCCGAATCCCGAATCCCGAATCCCGAATCCCGAATCCCGAATCCCGAATCCCGAATCCCCCACAAGAATGTAACCATCCGGCGCCCGGCTGCATCCAAGCAGTCATGCGTCGATGCCCAACCCGAACCAGACCCATGCGCACCGTATTGGTGATCGACGACAACCCGGCAGTCGGGACGGCACTGGATGTGCTGTTCGGCCTGCGCGACATCCGTACCCTGGTGGCGAATTCGCCGGAAGAGGGCCTCGCCGTGCTCGCCCGCGAGCGCATCGACCTGGTCGTGCAGGACATGAATTTCAGTGCCGACACGACCTCGGGCGAGGAAGGCATCGAACTGTACCGGGCGATCCGCCGCGATCACTCCGACCTGCCGATCATCCTGCTGACCGCGTGGACGCGGCTGGAGACCGCAGTCGAACTGGTCAAGGCCGGCGCCGGCGACTATCTCGGCAAGCCCTGGGATGACAACAAGCTGCTGGCGACGGTCGAGAACCTGCTCGAACTTTCCGAAGCCACGCGCGAGGTGTCGCGCTTCCGCGAAGAGCGCCGCCGTCGCCGTCGCCAGCTTGATGATCGTTTCGACCTGCGCGGCATCGTGTTCGCGTCGAGCGGCATGGAGCGCATCGTCGAGCTGGCCTGCCAGGTCGCGCGGGCCGATGTACCGGTGCTGATCACCGGGCCCAATGGCGCGGGCAAGGAGCGCATCGCGGAAATCGTCCAGGCCAATTCGTCGCGCGCGAAGGGACCGTTCGTCACGGTCAATTGCGGCGCACTGCCTTCCGAGCTGATCGAAGCCGAACTGTTCGGCGCCGAACCGGGGGCCTACACCGGCGCGCCCAATCGTGCTCGCGAAGGGCGCTTCGAAGTCGCCGACGGCGGCACGCTGTTCCTTGATGAGATCGGCAACCTGCCGCTGGCCGGGCAGATGAAACTGCTGCGCATCCTCGAGACCGGCCAGTTCGAGCGCCTCGGTTCGAGCAAGACGCGCCAGGCCGCCGTGCGCGTGATCAGCGCGACCAATGCCGACCTGCCCGCCAAGATCCGCGAAGGGACTTTCCGCGAGGATCTCTACTACCGCCTCAACGTGATCGAGCTGCGCCTGCCGCCATTGGCCGAGCGCAGCGACGACATCCTGCCGCTGGCCGAGCATTTCCTGCAGGGCAGGGCCACGCTGGACAGCGGCGCACGCTCGGCATTGCTGGGCCACGCCTGGCCCGGCAACGTGCGTGAACTGAAGAACGCGATCGAACGGGCCAGCCTGTTGTGCAGCGAGGGTACGATCACGGCGCGCGATCTCGACCTCGGCCCGGCCCGTCCGGCCGGTGGGCGCCTGGCGCCGGAGGCCGAGCCCGACAAGGGCATGATCGAGGCGGCGCTGCAGCGTGCCCGCGGCGTCATCAGCCAGGCGGCCTCCGATCTCGGCCTGTCGCGCCAGGCCTTGTACCGGCGCATGGAAAAGATGGGCATCGGCAGCTGAATACCGGTTGCTGCGCAACCGTTGCGCGCGGGACGACCGAATTGCACCTGGCCACGCACGCACGGGCCAGATTTCGCCGACGGTTGGTATCGCCTATGCTGGCCGGATCGGCTGCCGCAAGCGGGCGGCCCATCGGACCCTTGCCGTCGAGTATCCAAGCCACATGCGAATCTTTTCCCTCGAGGGCAAGCTTGCCGGTGCACTGGTTGCCTGGTCGGCGCTGACCGCGGGCCTCGGTATCGTCTTCACGGACTGGCTCGACTCCGTGCCACTCGGCGCGGCGGCCGCCATTCTCGTCCTGCTGTTGCCGGGACTCTGGCTGGCACGCCAGCTCGGCCGGCCTGTCGCGCAGCTGATCCGGGCGCTTACCGGCAGCGTCTCGGCCTTCGGCGATGGCGACTTCAGTTTTTCGATCCGCAATACGCGGCGTGACGAGGTCGGCGACCTGGTCGATGCGCACAACGAGCTCGGGCGTGTCCTGCGCGAACAGCGCCAGAACCTCTTCCAGCGCGAGCTGCTGCTCGATACGGTCGTGCAGAACACGCCCAATGCACTGATCCTGGTCGAGCCGGGCGGGCATGTCGTCTATGCCAACCTCGCCGCACGCGCCCTGCTCAATGGCGGCCGCGCGATGAACGGGATCCATGTCGACCAGGTCATCGGCGACGCGCCGCCGGAGCTCGCCGCAGCCTTGTCCGGCGGGGAAGACGCGCTGTTCAGCGTGCAGCTCAAGCAGGAGGACGAGACCTTCCACCTGGCGCAACGGCAGTTCAAGCTGCAGGGCCGCACGCACCGCATGATCATGTTGCGGCGCATGACCCGTGAGCTTTCGCGCCAGGAAGTGGCCACCTGGAAGAAGGTCATCCGCGTGGTCAGCCACGAGCTCAACAATTCGCTGGCGCCAATCCGCTCGCTCTCGCATTCGGGGCGGGAGCTGGCCAGGCAGGGGGAGCTCAAGCGCCTCGCGATCGTTTTCGACACCATCGAGGAGCGCGCCCGGCACCTGGGCAGCTTCGTGCAGGGCTACGCACACTTTGCCAAATTGCCCAATCCGCAACAGGCAGCTGTCCAGTGGCAGCCGTTCATCGATGCGCTGGGCAGCCACTCGACATTCCGGCTGGCGGGCGAGCTGCCCCGGGCCAGCGCATGGTTCGACCGCGCGCAGATCGAGCAGCTGCTGATCAACCTGCTGAAGAACGCGAAGGAATCGGGCGGCGACGCCGAGGCCGTCGAACTTGCCGTGGAGGTGCGCGGGCGCGAACTGCGCATCGAAGTGCGCGATCGCGGGCCCGGCATGAGCGAAAGCGTGCTGGCCAATGCGCTGCTGCCGTTCTACTCGACCAAGCGCAGCGGAACCGGGCTCGGCCTGGCCCTCGCCCGCGAAATCGCCGAGGCCCACAACGGGCGGCTGCAACTGGCCAATCGCGCCGGCGGGGGCCTCGCCGTCACGCTGACCCTGCCGCAGCCGCTGCCGGAATCCGCCGCGCCGACGGGCTGACATATTCTTGAGTGCGCAGTCCTGCTAGATTGCGTCCACACATCCGCGCGGGGAGAGCGCCATGAATGGTTTCATCGGCCTGGTCATTGTCGTCATCGTCTTCATCGCACTGGCCAAGCTCGTGCGCATCGTGCCGCAGGGCTACGAATGGACCGTGCAGCGCTGGGGCAAGTACACGCATACGCTGACTCCGGGATTCCACCTGCTGGTGCCGGTCGTGCAGAGCGTCGGGCACAAGATCAACATGATGGAACAGGTGCTCGACGTGCCCTCGCAGGAAGTCATCACCAAGGACAACGCAGTCGTGCGCGTGGATGGGGTGGTCTTCTACCAGGTCCTTGACGCGGCCAAGGCGGCCTACGAGGTCTCCAACCTCGAGCAGGCATCGCTGGCCCTGGTCATGACCAACATCCGCACCGTGCTCGGCTCGATGGACCTCGACGAGTCGCTGAGCAAGCGCGACGAGATCAACGCCAAGCTGCTCGCCGTGGTCGACGAGGCGACGCATCCGTGGGGCGTCAAGGTAACGCGCATCGAGATCAAGGACATTTCGCCGCCACGCGACCTCATCGAGTCGATGGCGCGGCAGATGAAGGCCGAGCGCGAGAAGCGCGCCAACGTGCTCGAGGCGGAGGGCTTCCGCCAGGCCGCCATCCTCAAGGCCGATGGCGAGAAGCAGGCGGCCATCCTCGAAGCCGAAGGCGAACGCGAGGCGGCCTTCCGCGAAGCCGAGGCGCGCGAACGACTGGCCGAAGCGGAAGCCAAGGCGACCACCATGGTCTCCGACGCGATCGCCGGCGGCGACATCAACGCGATCAACTATTTCGTCGCCAACAAGTACATCGAAGCGCTCAAGGAAATGGCCAACTCGCCGAACCAGAAGATGCTGCTGATGCCGTTCGAAGCCTCCGGGATCATCGGCTCGCTGGCTGGCATCGCCGAGATCGCGAAGAACGCGTTCGACAAGAGCGCACCGACCCCGCCACCCCCGCCGCGCGCCCCGCCGCCGGTCATGCGCTGACCGGGAGTCGCCATGAATGGATTGATTCCGGATCTCCTCGCCAGCTACGGCTGGTGGCTGCTGGCCCTGTTGCTGATCGCGGCGGAGTTGCTGGCGCCCGGCTATTTCCTGCTCTGGATCGGGCTGGCGGCCGGCGTCATGGGATTGGTCATGCTGGTGTTCCCCGGCATGCCCTTCATCGCCCAGGCCGTCGTCTTCCTGCTGGCGTCCATTGCCACCTGCCTGGTCTACTGGAAGTACATCCGGCCGGCCGCCGAACTGCGCGACGACCAGCCACTGCTCAACCGCAAGGGCGATCGCATGGTCGGGCGCCGGGTCAGCGTGGTCGAGCCCATCGTCAACGGTCGCGGCAAGGTCAAGGTCGGCGATTCGGTGTGGCTGGTCGAGGGCGATGACTGCGCGGTCGGCACGACGGTGGAAGTGGTCGGCGTACAGGGAACCACGCTGCAGGTGATCGCCGTCTCCTCGCACTGAGGCGGCCAGCAAGGTTGCCGCGCATTGCCTATAATTCGCGCCTCCTTTGCAGGCGCTGGCCATGACCCGGAAAACAATCCTCAACGAATCGCATCGCGCGCTCGGCGCGAAGATGGTCGACTTTGGCGGCTGGGACATGCCGCTCAACTATGGCTCTCAGATCGAGGAGCACCACGCGGTCCGTCGCGACGCGGGGATGTTCGATGTCTCGCACATGACCGTCGTCGACCTCAAGGGTCCGCGCACCCGCGAATTCCTGCGCTACCTGTTCGCCAACAACGTGGACAAGCTGAAGACGCCTGGCAAGGCACTGTATTCGTGCATGCTCAACGAGCAGGGCGGCGTGATCGACGACCTGATCGTCTATTTCGTCGGCGAGGATTTCTTCCGCACGGTCGTCAATGCATCGACCCGCGAAAAGGACATGGCCTGGATCAGCCGGCAGGCGAAGGCATTCGACGTGGAGGTGGCCGAGCGCGCCGATCTCGCCATGATCGCCGTGCAGGGGCCAAACGCGCGCGCCAAGGCGGCATCGCTGTTCAGCGAGGATGTCGCGGCAAAGGCGCTCAAGCTCGGCAAGTTCGTCGCCATGCAGGGCGACGGGATGTTCATCGCCCGCACCGGCTATACCGGCGAGGACGGCTTCGAGATCATGGTCGACGAAGCGGACGCCGCTGGATTCTGGGACCGCCTGGTTGCGGCGGGCGTCGCCCCGGCCGGGCTCGGCGCTCGCGACACCCTGCGCCTCGAAGCCGGCATGAACCTGTACGGACAGGACATGGACGAAACGATCACGCCCTGGGAAGCCGGACTGGCGTGGACCGTCGCACTCAATGAAGGACGTGACTTCATCGGGCGCGCCGCCCTGGAGGCGAAGCAGGCCGCCGGCATCCGCATGGCCATGGTCGGCCTGGTCATGGACGAGAAGGGCGTATTGCGCCACGGCCAGACCGTGCTGACCGATGCGGGCGAAGGCGAGGTGCTTTCGGGCACGTTTTCGCCGACGCTCGGCAAGGCCATCGCATTCGCAAGGATCCCGGCTGGCGCAAGCACCGGCGTCCGCGTCGACATACGCGGTCGCGAAGTGCCGGTGCGGGTGGTCCAGTATCCCTTCGTTCGCGACGGCAAAGCGGTTAACCCGGACTGATTCCGGCCCGGGCGGCTGCTAGAATCGCGAAGTGGCCTTCCATCCCATCAATTCCTAATCCAGGGCTTTTGTCATGAAAGAGATTCCCGGCGATCTGATCTTCCTCAAGTCACATGAATGGGTGCGCGTCGAGGACAACGGCACGGCCACCATCGGCATCTCGGATCATGCCCAGGAACTGCTCGGCGACCTCGTCTATGTCGAGTTGCCGAATGTCGGCGATACCGCCCAGGCCGGTACGGCCGCCGCGGTGGTCGAATCGGTCAAGGCCGCCTCGGATGTCTACGCCCCCGTTAGCGGCGAGATCGTCGCGGTCAACGAGTCGCTTGCCGACAAGCCGGAGACGATCAACGAGGATCCCTACGGCGACGGCTGGATATTCGTGGTCAAGCTTTCCGATCGCGAAGAGCTGCAGGAGCTTCTCGATCCCGATGCCTATGCGGAGCTGATCGAGAACGAAGAGAGTTGAGCGCGATCCACCTGCGCATTGCAGGAAGGCGATACACGGCGGGCCGGATTTCCGGCCCGTTTTTTTTGCCGACGACCGCCGAAGTTCCATGCGTTCGTCGCGGCTCGAGCGTCGGGTTCGCGGTAATTCAGTCCGCGATTTCGATTCGTCCGCCGGCAGGAATCGTGACGGTCGTCACGCGTGTCGATGGACGGATCCGACTTGTCCGCGCGCACCGGACGCAGAAAAAATTCGGTGCTCCGGGAGTCCGGCAACGGGTGCCCGGAATTTCCGGAATCGGTGTTTTGGACATGCGAACGGACAAAAATCGGCTTCAAGGTGAAAATATTTTTCATTCGTTTGGCTGGCGTTTTGGGTGTGTCGGGGGCCTGCCGGGACCACTTCTGCCGGCGTAAAGCATGAAGGCGACGCCAATGCGATTGATGCTGCGCGCGGAGCGTGGCGGACTTGCCTGAGGCCTGTATGGCGCGCCAATGCTCACTATCCCGGCTTGTCGAAAAAATTCATAAAAAGACGGCTGGACGTATAGACGGCTAAATGCTGCATTTCCCGGCGTGCGAAGGCGGTCCTCCGTGCTTGATTTCCAAGGCTTTCCGCCCGGTTTTCGGGGGCATGTTTGCCCTCAGAAATTTGTTGACACGCGCACTCGACAGGAATAATTTTCGCGGCAGTAACACAACGGACATAAAAAGGAATCATGGCTGCACCCAGATTCGTCGATCCCTACATCGAGCACGGCCTGAAATCATCGGCCGTAAGAAAAATCACGGTATCGATTCCGCTGCACATACTTCGACTTCTGTCCGACGAACGGACCCGGCGCCAGGTCGCCAACCTGCGCCACGCTACAAACAGCAATTTGCTGTGCGAAGCATTTCTTCACGCTTTTACTGGGCAACCACTGCCAACTGACGAGGAGCTAAGACGCGATATGGCCACAAAGAAAGCAACTGCAAAGAAAAAACCAGCTGCAAAGAAACCCGCCGCCAAGAAAGCGGCCAAGAAAGCCGTAGCCAAGAAGGCACCGGCAAAGAAGAAGACTGCCAAGGCGAAGTCCGCCACGGCAATGAAGAAGGCTCCGGCCAAGAAGGCCGCGAAGAAGAAGACCGCCAAGAAGAAGACTGCCAAGAAGCGGGTAGTCAAGGCGAAGGCCGTTACGGCCGTCAAGAAGGCCCCGGCCAAGAAGCCGGCGGCCAAGAAGGCACCAGCCAAGAAAGCTGCAAAGAAGGCTGCCAAGAAGAAGTAATCGTGACCCGGCCAGGAGCCTCCGGGCGACTGGCCATTGACTGTACGCCGCGCATCGCCACTTTGATGCAAGGCAGTTCAGAGTCACTGCACATCAAGTGCAGGTAAAGAAGCTTCACTGGATCCAGCAACCGGACTACTCTCCCTGCGGTATGCCCAGCGCAGGGAGAGATTTCGGAAACCAGGGGATCCGGGAGGCGAATCGGGGAGGCGGCTGGCAACCGTTCCCGCCCTTCCTTCCGGGACGGGCCCCATCTGATCCGGAACTGTGACGCCGACCGATTTGCGCATGGCCGCGAGTTGCTAGCGTCAACCAACCTCTTCAATCCGGTTTCCGTCCATGCGCAATGCGCGACTATTGCTGGCCTGGATCGCCTGCGCTGGCCTGCACCTGCAGGCAGCCGCCGCGACCATCGGCGTCAATGTCGACCTCTCCGCCGACCGGCATCCGATCAAACCTGAAATCTTCGGTGTCAGTGGCTCGCCGGACCTCGGCCGCGTTGCCTATCCGCTGGTGCGCTGGGGCGGCAACTCGACCACGCGATACAACTGGCAGGCAGACGTCCACAACACGGCTGCGGACTGGTTCTACATGAACATCCCCGATGGCAATGGAACGCCATCCTCGTCCTCGGTGGAAAGCCTTCTCGCGTCCACCCTGGCCGCGGGCTCGCAACCGCTGCTGACCCTGAGCACGATCGGCTGGACCCCGAAGCCCGTGCAACAGAAACGCTGGGCTTTTTCCGTGGCCAAGTACGGACCGCAGCTGCAGACCGAATGCAGCTACTTCGGAGCCAATCCGCCACCATGGTGCAGCGCCGACGCGGGCAATGGAGCCTGCAACCCTTCGCAGAACCAGAGCGGATTCTGCAGTGCGGCCGGCCTCATCGTCGGCAACGATCCGCTCGACACTTCCGATCCGGGCACGCCACAACTGCAAGGCTCGTGGATCGCGCATCTGCAGCAGCGTTTCGGCAACGCCGCGAATGGCGGCGTGCGCTACTACGCGCTCGACAATGAGCCGATGCTGTGGAATTCGACGCACCGCGATGTCCATCCGCAGCCCTTGACCTACGACGAGATCTGGCAGCGCACGGTGGCCTACGCCACTGCGATCAAGCAGCAGGATCCGGCTGCCAGGGTATTCGGCCCGGTGACCTGGGGCTATTGCGACCTGTTCGGTTCGGCTGCCGACAACTGCCTCGACGGCAACGATCGCGCGGCGCATGGCGGCGTCCCGTTCGTCCAGTGGTACCTGCAGCAGGTTTGCAGCTATCAATCCCAGCACGGCATTCGCCTGGTCGATTTCCTCGACCTGCACTACTACCCGCAAGGCGCCGGCGTGGTGGATTTTTCCGATCCGCCCGGCGGATCCGAGACGGCTGAAATTTCCGCACGCCGCCTGCGCTCGCTCAAGGAACTTTACGACCCGAACTGGGACTCGGAATCCTGGCTGGCGGATCTGGGCAACAGCGTGCCCTGGCATTACAGCCGGCCGCAACTGATCCGGCGCGTGCGCGCATGGATCGACGCTTCGTGCCCGGGCACCGGCCTGGCGATTACCGAATACAACTGGGGCGCGGACAACGGCGCGAGCAGTGCGCTGGCGCAGGCCGAGGCGCTGGCGATCTTCGCGCGCGAAGGCGTCGATCTTGCGGCGCGCTGGGTCGCCCCAGTGCAGGGCTCCCTCGTCGAGCGTGCGTTCCGCATGTACCTCGACTTCGACGCACTTGGCGGCAAGGTCGCGGGCGACAGCGTGCGCGCGACCAGCGCCGACGTCGACAGTCTCGGCGCCTATGCCGTGCACCAGCCAGGCAGTCGCGTGATGGTGCTTCTGTTCAACAAGGCGACCACGGCGACAACCGCCTCCATCAACCTCGGTCGCGCGGTCTCCGGAAGCTGGAAGCTCTATCAGTTCAGCGCAAGCAGCGATCTGGGCCTCGCCGGATCCGGAACGATCAACGGCTCGAGCATCAGCGTGGCCGGATTGCCGCCACGCTCGGCCAGCCTGCTCGTCCTGCCGGACAGCGACAGCATCTTCGTCGACGGTTTCGATCAGCCCTGAGCTTCGGTGTCCGCTTCGCGCTTCCTGCTGCCGCGCCTGCGGCCCAGCAGCGTGGCCATGACGATCGGCCCCAACGAGGAGCGCATCAGCGTTGCGCCGAGGCTCATTGCCGCAGTGGCCCTGCGCGCGGCGCCGACCACGCTGAGCCGACCGAGCAGCCATCCGGCCAGAAGTCCGCCGCCGACAAGGATCGCGGGTCGATGGCGTTCGACGCCATCGTGCACCCATGCCGATTGCTCGCGGAATTTCTGCCGCCGCAGGACGAGAGTGTTCGCTGCGGCCTGCGCGCGCTTTCGATCGTGAATCAATTTCATGGCGAGGCTCGCGTCGGGTCGGACTCGATCTTTGCGCTTGCCGCCTCCGGATTGGAAGCGACCAGCAGCGCGCGTGTCCGCGGCAGGCTCAGGTCGCGCCAGCATCGGCGCATGGCCAGGACCACCCAGGCGACTGCTGCCAGGTTGGCCAGCGCGACCGCACCCGCTCCGAGCAGTGGATTGCCGGTCAGCTGGTAGATCGCCGTTGCAATCGCCGCCGATATCGCGAGCCACGCGCCGGCGCCGAAGAAGATCAGCGCGAATCCGAGCCAGACCAGCGACAACGCGCTGCTGCGCGCCAGCCGAAGTTCTGCGCGCAGCAGTGCCAGGGCGGCCTCGGCCACCTGCATGGCGCCGCGCAGCGCCTCGCGCGCGCTGGCGATCAACGACTCGGTCGAATGGACCGGTTCGTCGTCGCCATCCGACGCTCCCCTCGGCGGCATCTCGCGATCCTCAGCGGCGACGGAAGAGTCGGCTTGCCACGGCGCCTACCGCAATGGCGATGCCGACTGCAGCCCAGGGATGGGCACGGATCTGTTCGGAGGTCACCGCACCCAGGCGCTTCGCTCCCTCGCCGAAGCGATCGCCCGCGGCGGCAAGCTCCTCGTGCAGATGTGCACCATTGTTGCGCAGCTTCTCGCTGAAACGGTTGGCCGACTTCGCCGCCTCGTCGAGTCCATCGCTGATCTTCCCGGCGATCTTGCTGGTGACCGTGGATGCGGCCTCGGCAGCTTCGTCGGCGGCCTTTCTCTCTTGTCTGGACAGTGTGCTCATGCTCAGCTCCTTTCAGGGTGGGTTCCGGCGCGGGACACCATGTGCAGCCCGGCGTGCACCGATGGCGCACGATTGCATGCTCGCACGCGAAGGCTGAAGCCTGCATGGCTGAGTCTGCAGTCGCGCTGCAGCGAGGCATCCGTCCGGGGCGGAACCGATTTCGAGCGGCGCGATGCGCGCCTCGCGGATGCATGTGCGCCTGCCGCATGGGCGCCCCGTTGCGCGGTGTGACACCACGCGCCAAGGTGTGACAGCCCGCGCTGGATTGCGCTATCGTTGGGCCGTCCATTCGCTGGTTGATGCTGACGAGAGGGGATCACCACATGGCCTCGCAGTTGGCCGGGCCTGGGTTGCAGGGAGTTGGGAAGCGTGCGCATCTGCGCAAACATCTGCTCATGGTCGGGTGCCTTGCGGGGCCCATTGGCAGGTTTTGTGCATGCTTGAATGCGCAGTCTTCCCATCGAATCCGCTGTGGAGGCGTCACTCACGAACGCGAAGGTCCTGTCCTGACTATCCGGAGCGCCAGGCAATAATGAAATCGTCCCTAGTCACAATGCGTGCGGTTCGCGGATCCGCGGCCCCCAAAATCATCGCTGGCGTGCTGGTGCTCGCCGTCCTCGCAGGTGGCGCATGGTGGTACCTGAACAAGCGCGACGTCGCCGCGCCGGTCGCGACTCCGACGGTGCCCGGCAGCGTGACGGCTGGCGCGGACGCGCCTGCCGACGCGGCAGTCTCTCCGGCTGTGGAGGAACTGAGCATCGACCAACTGTATCGCGAGGCACGCAAGGCGATGTCCGAACAGCGCATGGTCGCGCCTGCCGGCAACAATGCATTGGAATATTACCTGGCGATCCTGGAGAAGGATCCCACCAACTCCGGCGCCAACGAAGCGCTGCGCGAACTCTTTCCATTCGCCAGCGGTACGGCGGAACAGGAAATCACCCAGGGCAATCTTGATGAAGCGAACCGGATCATCGCTTCCCTGGCCAAGGCCGACCCGAGCAACTACACGCTGACCATACTTCGCAGCAAGCTTGAAGCGCGCAAGAAGCAGATCGACCAGCAGGAGGCCCAGGCCGCCGCCGCTGCCGCCGCCGCCGCCGCAGCGGCATCCGCCCCTGCACCGAAGCCGGCTGCGCCGGCAGAGACGCCCGCTGCACCGTCCGACGCTGCCACCACGGCAGCAGCGCCGCCGCCGCCGCCGCCGGTTGCGCCCGCACCGAAGCCGACCCCGCCGCCGGCCGCTCCGCAGGGCGAGTCCCGCGACGTCGAGGTGGTCACGCCGGTGGCGCCTTCCTACCCGAGCCAGGCGGCACGGAATCGCGAGGAAGGCTGGGTGGAGGTCGAATTCACGGTGACCGCGGCCGGCACGGTCCAGAATGCGAAGGTCACGGCGTCCGAACCTCCCCGCGTGTTCGATCGCGAGGCGGTGCGTTCGATCGAGCGCACCAAGTTCAGTCCGCGTCTCGAAAACGGGGTGGCCGTCGATGCGACGGTACGTCGCCGGATCGAGTTCAAGCTCGGGCGCTGATCACCGCCCCGGAACCCGGCTGTCGCGCGCGACTCGCGGCGCGTCAGCCCAGCAGGCTGCGACGCAAGTGCACCAGCATGTCGTGTTCGGCGTCCATGCCGACCGGTTCGCTGGCGAGGTGCAGCAGTTTCTGCGCGGCGGCTTCGTGGGCGTCGCCGCTGAGGCTTGATGCGAGCTGCCCGGCGAAGTCCGTGAGCACGAGCAGGCCAAGGCCACGCAAGGTAACGGTGCTTTCCTCGGCCGCCTTGTAAAGCTGCGCAATTGCCTCGTTGCGCGCCTGCAAGGAACGCAGCGGAAAGAGCGGCGCGCTCCAGGGCCACCACGACGAGCGGATGCGATGCACCACATCGCGGCGAAACAGGCTTTCCAGCAGGTGCCGGCTGATCGGATTCAGTCGGGTCACCAGAAGTTCGATGGCCGCACCCATCGGCAATCCATTGGTCGGCCCGGAAAGGACCTGGGCCGCGGCCGCCAGTTGCGGATGCGTCGTTGGCAGGACCGCCTCGACGGCGATGTGGCCGCTCTTGTAGCGCAGGCGTCGTTGCTCGGCGAGGTCGAGGATCAGCGCCGCCGCGGACAAGGTGTTCATGTCGGCATGCGCACGCGACAGATCGAAATCCCCGCGCTCCGGTTCGAGGCACAGCAACATCAGTTGCTCGGCAATCAGCATTTGGCCCTCCAGGGGTGCGACCGGGTTCGGTCGGGCCGACGAGCGTGAAGCAAGCCTAAGGCTGTACAACGGAAAGCGGCGCCTATGCTACGGCATTGGGAGTGTACAGGTGGAATCCGGGCCCGAGGGGAAACCCGTACGGCGAAACCGGCCCCTATCCTAATCGACGTCTCCACCACCGCTGGTTGGCGAGCCCGATGGGCCGACGCCGGCCCAGTCGATCGAGGGCAGCCCGAGGTAGCGGTCGAACAGCATCGGCAGCAGGCCACTGGGAGCCGCACATTCGCAATTCCACAGCATGACCACGCCGAAACGCCGCTTCGGCAGGAAGCCGATCATCGCGCGATAGCCCTGCACCGCGCCGGCATGGAAGACCAGCGGCTCGCCGGCGTATTCGTAGACCCGCCAGCCGAGCGCATAGCGCGCATCGAGCAGGCGTCCGCGCCGCCAGGGCGTCGAACGCAGGTCGCGGGGCGTTTCCACCAGCGGCGCATGCAACTGCTCCAGCAACGCGGAAGACAGGACGTCCGGTCGCCCGCCCATCTGTGCGATCAACCACTGCTCCATGTCACGCAGGCTGGCGTTGACTCCGGCTGCCGGCGGCATGCGGTAATAGGTCTCGTTCGGCATGAACGGCTTCCAGCCCCGGCCGGCACGCCGGTGCGGACGCGCCCAGTGCGCGGAGTTCTCGAGCGAATCGCGGCCGTAGGTCGCGCTTTCCATGCCCAGCGGATGGAAAATGCGCTTCTCGACTTCGTGGTAGAAGAAGTCGCCGGTAAGCGCGTAGGTGATGTCGCCAATCAGGCTGAAGGCGACGTTCTGGTAGGCATAGCACTCGCCGACCGGGCAGGCCATCGGCACTTCGCTGAGGCGTTCGACCAGCAGGGGATAGGGTTCGTCCTGTTCGAGCAGGTTGTCGTAGGTGTTGTGCGGCAAGCCGACGCGATGGCTGAGGATGTCGCCGATGGTGAGCTTGCGGCTGGCCTCGACATCGGCCAGGGTGAAGGTCGGCAGCACGCTGGAGATGCGCGTATCCCAGTGCATCACGCCATCCTCGACCAGCAGGCCGGTGAGGGTGGTGGCAAAGGCCTTGGAAAGGGAGGCGAGGCGGAACACCGTGTCCGGTTCCACCTTTTCCTTGCTTGCCCAGTCTGCGTAGCCGACGCCGCGCTCGAGAATCACCTTGTCGTCCTTGACGATGGCCACGGCCAGCCCGGAAACTTGCCCGGCGTTCTCGATGTGGTCGACCCAGCGATTGAAATCCGCGGCAACCGGTGCCGCGTCCCTGGCGATGCTGCGGACATCGACCTGGACCGGCTTGGGCGCCTGGTGCGCCGGGCGCCGGCGCGCCGCCTGCGCCTCGTCGGTGGCGCTGGACAGGAGGAACGCCGCCACGACCAGGGCGCCGATGTGGAACTGTTTCTTGCTGACTGTCATGGACGATTGCTGGCGCATGCTATGCTCGAAATCATACGTTGAATCACGCATTCGTGGAGAGGAAATATGAGTTCCCTGATACTCCTTGCGATCATCGTCGTGTTCGCCTTTTATGCGATCAGTGTCTACAACGGCCTGGTCACTTCGCGCAATGCCTACAAGAACGCCTTTGCCCAGATCGATGTCCAGCTGACCCGTCGCTACGACCTGATCCCGAACCTGGTCGAGACCGCCAAGGGATACATGAAACACGAGCGCGAAACGCTCGAGGCGGTCGTCCAGGCGCGAAATTCCGCGGTTTCCGGCCTTTCGGCCGCGAAAGCCAACCCGGGCGATCCCGCGGCCATGAAGCAGCTGTCGGGTGCCGACAACGCCCTGACCCAGACGCTCGGCAGGTTGTTCGCCCTGTCCGAGGCCTATCCGGACCTCAAGGCCAACCAGAACATGATGCAGCTCAGCGAAGAGCTGACCTCGACCGAAAACAAGGTGGCCTTCGCGCGCCAGGCCTACAACGACTCGGTCATGGGCTACAACAATGCACGCGAGGTCTTCCCGAGCTCGATCGTGGCCAACATGTTCAGTTTCCAGGCGGCCCAGCTGCTGGAAATCGAAGCGCCCGAGAAGCGCGAAGCCGTGAAGGTTTCGTTTACTTGAGCCTCGCGGCGGACCGCCTGTCAGCGATGACAGGCGGCCGCGGCCTGTCGACCCCGGGGGTCCGGCGTTGAATTTCTTCGCCCATCAGGAACTTGCGCGAAAGCAGACGCGTCGCATGATCGTGCTGTTCACGCTGGCCGTGATCTGCATCGTGGTTGCCGTCGATTTCGTCGTCATGGTCGCCCTCGGCGTCGGTTCCGAGAGCCGGCGCGGCGTTGCCGATGCCGGCTTCGGCGCAATCGTCGCCACCACGCTGGGTGTCATCGCGGTCATCGGCCTGGCCACGCTTTACAGGATCTCCACGCTGCGCAGTGGCGGCAGTGCCGTCGCGCTGCAACTCGGTGCCACGCCGGTTCCCATCGACACCACCGAATTCGCCTATCGCCGGCTGCGCAACGTGATCGAGGAAATCGCGATCGCTTCCGGCGTGCCGGTGCCGGAAATCTTCGTTCTCGAAGACGAGACCGCGATCAACGCCTTCGCTTCCGGCTACACGCCGGCGGATGCGGCGGTTACGGTAACGCGCGGCTGCCTCGACAAGCTCACCCGCGATGAGCTGCAGGGCGTCATCGCGCATGAATTCAGCCATGTCCTCAACGGCGACATGCGCCTGAACATCCGGCTCATCGGCGTCGCCTTCGGCATCCTCGTGCTGGCCATCGTCGGGCGCAAGATCGCCGAAGCCTCGGGGCGTTCGCGCAGCCGCGACAGTGGCGGCATCGTCGTGTTCGGCATCGCCCTGCTCGTGGTCGGCTACATCGGCGTGTTCTTCGCACGCATCATCAAGGCCTCGGTTTCGCGCCAGCGGGAATTCCTCGCCGATGCCTCGGCCGTGCAGTTCACGCGCCAGACCGATGGCATCGCCGGTGCGCTGAAAAAGATCGGTGGACTTTCCGAAGGCTCGAAACTGACCAGCCACGACGGCGAGGAAGTGGCGCACATGCTGTTTGGCGATGGCGTCGGCTACTCCGCCCTGTTCGCCACGCATCCGCCCCTGGTCGAACGCATCAGGCGCCTGCAGCCGCGCTTCGATCCGGCCGAATTCGCCGGGATCGCGGCGGACTGGACGCAGCCGCGGCGCGTCGGCGAAACCGACGACCCGCACGCCTCGCTGGCCGGTTTCGCGCCGGCGCGATCGGCGGCGGAAGCGCCCCTCCCGGCGCGCAGCGCAGCATTGCCGGCAGCCTCGCGCGAGTTGCACCTCTCGGCACGCGGCGTGGCCGAGCAGGTGGGCAATCCGGACACCGGTGACTACCGGGCCGCGGCGGCCCTCAACGCGACGATTCCCGAAGCACTGGTCGAAGCCGCGCATGGGCGTGAGCAGTCGGTGTCGGTCGTGTTTGCCCTGTTGCTGAATGCCGACGAGGCCGTGCGCAGGCAACAGATCGACCTGATCAGCCACTACTACGACGCCGGCACCGCCGCCGAGGTCGAGGCACTGGCCGTGCAGACGGCTGGCCTGCATCCGATGCAGAGACTGCCGCTGGCTGCGCTCGCCTTTCCGGCCCTGCGCCGGCATCCGCGGCCGAAGCTGCAGGTGTTCGTGATCGTCCTCAAGCAGCTGATCAAGGCCGATGGCAAGGTCAGCCTCGAGGAATACTGCCTGGCCCGGCTGGTCGGCATCCAGGTCGTCGATGCGCTGAACCCCGCGGCGACCCGCACCATGGGCCGGATCAAGCTCGGCGATGTCCAGGCCGAATTGTGCGACCTGTTCGCGGTCGTGGCGGAGTATGGACACGATGACGCCGAGGGTGCGCGGCGCGCCTACATGCTCGGGCTTCATGAAGTACTGCCCGGGCTCAAGCCGTCCTACAGCCCGCCCCATGACTGGGCAATGGCGCTCGACCGCGCGCTTCCGCGGCTCGACCTGCTGGCGCCTGCCGGCAAGGAAATGGTGGTGCGCGGACTGACCCACGCGATCAGTGCCGATGGCGTGGTCAGCGTCAACGAGGCGGAACTGCTGCGTACCGTATGCGCTGCCCTGCATTGCCCGCTGCCGCCGATCCTGCAACAGTAGGGCCGACTGCCACTGCCTGGGGACCGGAAGCATCGCCTTTACGTTGCGATACGGCGACGGGTCGTGGAGCATAGCGGCCCCGCAGCAGCCCCCGACCCGATGAGCCCGGATTCCGACAGCGTAGACGCACGTCTCGAGCAGGTCCTGCGCGATTTCGGATCCCGCCTGGGGGTGCTGATGCGCAGCTATCGCCTTGATCGGCATGGCATTGATCCCGACGACGTCGAGCAGGAGGTGCGCATCCGGCTGTGGAAGGCGATCTCGCGTGACCGCTCCGGGGCCTTTCATGCGTCTTATGTGCAGAGAGTGGTTGCGACGACCGTGATCGACGCCCTGCGCAGGGCCGAAGTCCGGGCTGCGGAGCCCCTGCCCGAGAATGACGACGAACCCGGCCAGCTGCCGGAAACCGGCGTCGGACCCGAGCAATCGGCCACGGATGGCGAGCGCATGAGCGGTCTGCAGCGCTGCCTGGCGGAGATTCCCGAACGCCGGCGCCTGCCGATCACGCTGCATCTGCAGGGCTTTTCCCTGCAGGAGATCGCCGATGTGGCCGGAACCTCGGCCGAAGCGGCACGGAAATTGGTAACGCGCGGGCTCGACGACCTCAAATCGCGCCTGCGGGAACTGGGATATGGTGAATTCGATGACTGAGCGCAGCTTGTCCAGACTCTACCAGCGCATGGCAACGCAGCCGTCGACCGCTGCGGCCGACCTGCTCGACGCGGACACCCTGGTCGCCGCATCCGCCGGCAGCCTCAAGGGTGACCGGCGCAATGAAGTCGCGGCGCGGCTTTCGCGCTCCCCGTTGCAGACCGACATGGTGCGCCTGTTGCGCGATCTCGCCGCGGACGCCGAAACACTGGCCAGTGCCGTCGGCGAGCGCCAGGGCCATGCCCATTCGCGGGATTCACGCGGCCGCCGGCATGCACCGGTCGCCCGTCGCCACGTCCGCCACCTGCGCTGGGTCGGCCTCGCCGCCTGCCTGACGCTGGTCTTCGGCGTCGTGCTCTGGCATCCGGGCGCCAACAACCGAGGCATGCCGGACTCGCCGGCTCAGGCGGCGGCAAAGCCCGACCGTATCTTCACCAGCAAGGACAGGATCTTCGCCATGGTCGACGAGCGCTCGGCGCCGGCCGCGTCCGATGCCGTGTTCCACACGGATTTCAACGGCGGCTAAGTTCGCTTGTGGTCCGCTTCAGACGACGAGCGCCCGGCATGTCCGGGCGCTTTCTTTCTTGGGAGGCGTTGACTTTTGCCCGGGGGGGTAAATTATACATTCTGCAATGTTGCAGAGAAATGTAGAGGAGCAAGGAATGCCTTCAACGAAAAACCTGTGGCTGGCAGCGCTGCTGGTGATGATTCCGCTTGCCGCAATTGGGCAGGCACCGACCACGGTACACCAGTCCCGCGCCGAGCGATTCGAAACTGCATTTACCACGGTCGCGTCCATGGCAGACGGCAGCGTGGTCACCATGAGATACGCGTTCCAAAATGCAAATCAAATGTTCGACGAACTGGGTATTGAGGCGCCGGCCACCACGCAATCCGCCGGGGATCCCCCGGGAACTCCGCCTCCGCCGGGGCCTTCGTCGGTCCCGGGATATGTGACCCAGGTGACCTATCAGACTACCTCGCCCGGTTGGCTGCGCACGACGACCTATTCGCGCCCGGTGAACTACAGCAGCAATGGGACATACACAACGGGGAGCTGGAGCCTGCAAGACAACCATCTTTCAAATACCGGCGGCGGGACTTGTCACGGGGTAAACACTGACGATTGCCCCGAATCGGTCAACTGAACAGGTCGAGAGTATTTTTCAGCAAGCAGGGAAACAATGCCTGCTAGTGGAAAAGCCCCGCAGAGATGCGGGGCTTTTTGCTTTGGGACCAAAGTCTCCGCGAGAAATTTGGAGCGCCGTTGATCAGGCGCCGACCGCGCTCGCGTGTTCGCGGGTGGCGGCAAAGCGGACGTCGGGCCAGCGCTCTTCGGTCAGTTGCAGGTTGACCCGGGATGGCGCGAGGTAGACCAGTTCGCCCGCCGCATCGACCGCCAGGTTCTGCGCGGCCTTCTCGCGGAACTCCTCGAGCTTCTTCGCATTCGTGCAATGCACCCAGCGTGCGGTGACCACGCCGACGTTCTCGAACGCACAGACGACGCCGTACTCGTCCTTGAGCCGGTAGGCGACCACTTCGAACTGCAGCACGCCGACTGCGCCGAGGATCAGGTCGTTCGACATCAGCGGCCGGAAGAACTGGGTGGCGCCTTCCTCGGACAGCTGGGCCAGGCCCTTCTGCAGCTGCTTCATCTTCAGCGGGTCCTTCAGGCGCGCGCGACGGAACAGCTCGGGGGCGAAGTTCGGGATGCCGGTGAAGCTCAGCGACTCTCCTTCCGAGAAGGTGTCGCCGATAGAGATCGTGCCGTGGTTGTGGATGCCGATGACGTCGCCGGCAAAGGCCTGGTCGACGATTTCGCGGTCGGAAGCCATGAAGCTCAGCGCATTGGCCAGCTTCATTTCCTTGCCGGTGCGCGTGTGCAGGGCCTTCATGCCGCCACTGAACGTACCCGAGCAGATGCGCATGAAGGCGACGCGATCACGGTGCATCGGATCCATGTTCGCCTGGATCTTGAACACGAAGCCGCTCATGTGCGGCTCGTCCGCGCTGACCGTGCGCGTGGTCGTTTCGTGCGACTTGGGCGGCGGCGCATGTTCGACGAAGAAATCGAGCAGCAGCTGCACGCCGAAGTTGTTGACCGCCGAGCCGAAGAAGACCGGGGTCAGCTTGCCGGCCAGGTAGGCATCCTGGTCGAACGGGTGCGAGGCGCCGCGCACGAGCTCGAGTTCGTCGTTGAGTTCGCGCCAGGCCTCGTCGCCGATGCGCGTGCGCAGGGCCGGATCGTCGAGGCCCTTGAAGATGGTCGAATCCTGGCGGGTGAAGTTCCTGCCCGGCTCGAACACGTGCACCTCGTCGAGCAGCATGTGGTAGACGCCCTTGAGGCGCGAGCCCATGCCGATCGGCCAGGTGATCGGCGCGCAGGCGATGCCGAGCACCGACTCCACTTCGTCAAGCAGTTCGATCGGCGAGCGGCCCTCGCGATCCAGCTTGTTGATGAAGGTCATGATCGGCGTGTCGCGCAGGCGGCACACTTCCATCAGCTTGATCGTGCGTTCCTCGACGCCCTTGGCGCAGTCGATGACCATCAGCGCCGAATCGACGGCGGTGAGGACGCGATAGGTGTCTTCGGAGAAGTCGGCATGGCCCGGCGTGTCGAGCAGGTTGACCACGCGCCCGGCGTACGGGAACTGCATGACCGAGCTGGTCACCGAAATGCCGCGTTCCTGTTCCAGCGCCATCCAGTCCGACGTAGCGTGGCGCGCGGCCTTGCGCGACTTGACCGAGCCGGCCATCTGGATGGCGCCGCCGAACAGCAGCAGTTTTTCCGTCAGCGTGGTCTTGCCGGCGTCGGGATGGGAAATGATCGCGAACGTGCGCCGCCGGCGCATCTCGCTGACTGGATTGCTCATGCGATTGCCTGGATCTGGGGCAGCCAACGTGTTCGGCTGCCTGCGGGGCGCGCATTGTACGCGAGCCCGGCGATCTCTTCAGGCCGGCGCCATGGGGCCGGAGGCCGCGTGCCTAGTCGCGGCGGATGGTGATGTCGCCGCTGAAGGTCTCGATGCTGACCCGGGCGTTGCCGTCGCCAATCGTCGCGTCGAGCGAGCGGCCCGGGCCGTGTTCGGGTTCCCTGACCGTGCCGAAGTCGCTGCGGATGCGGCCACTGAACGTCTCGGCGTTGATGCGGGCGGACACGTTGCCGGGCAGGTCGACGCTGACGTCACCGCTCATCGTTTCCGCGTCGAGGCGCGCGTCGGTGCCGGGCGTGCCGCGCAGGGTGATGTCGCCCGAGACCGAACTTCCGGAGAATTCGCGGTAGCTGTCGGTGGTTGCCACGATGTTTCCCGAGACGGTTTCCAGTTTCATGCGGTCCCGGTTCGAGCGCAGGTCGATGTCGCCGGAAACCGTGTCGGCATGGACGCGCTCACCCGCGCCACTCAGTTCGATGGTCCCGGAAATGCTGCCTGCCTCGACCTCCTTCGCCGTGCTGTCCAGGCGCATCTTGCCGCTGACGCTGCTCGCATCGAGCTGGCGACCCGCCGTGCCGGTCACGCTGATCCCGGCGCTGACCGTCTCGATCTTCAGTTCGGCCTCGCGTGGTACGCGGATGTCGAGGATGGAATCCTCCATGCGCGAGTTGGACCCCCAGTTGAACCAGCCCGATTGCTCGGCCCCCTCGACCTTGATCGTGAGGCGCGAACCTCCGCCGGAAATGCTCAGGCCCTTGCTGCCGGTGCCGAGGGTGCCGGTGACTTCGACCCTGGCCTGGTCCCAGGCACTGACGGTGACCGACCCGCGCACGTTGGAAATGTCGATCCGCGCCGTCGCGTCGACGGCACGGCTCTCGCTGATCGGCGAACCGGCGATCGCCGTGGCGCTGGCCACGAGCAGGGCCGCCGGCAGGAAGTGGAGTGTTTTCAGTCTCATGTTGAATCCTTAGCCGGCGTTGAGTCCGAGGCGGGCGAGCTTGCGCCGCTGTGCATGGGTACGATTGATCAGGCCGACCAGGAAGACCGCGTCGGGATGCTGTTGCAGGGCATGTTCGAGTTCGTCGCTGGCCGCGTCGATGACCACTTCGGCGCCCGCCAGGCGCGGATCGCCGGTGCTGGCCAGCTCGCGTGCACGTTCGATCTGCTCCCTCACCGAAGGGCCGTCGCGATGGCTGGCGAGTTCGGCTTCCCGGCTTTCACCCTGGCGTTGCAGGGTCAGCGAGAACAGGCCGGCGGTGACCGCCAGGGCCACGCCGGCAGCGGTTGCAAGCGGCCACCAGGCGCGCCGCGCGACCGCCTTCGGTATCGCCGGCCCGGCATCAAGCTGGCGCGAGATCTGCGTCCACAGATCGCGCTGCGGCTCGCGGGGGACACGCATTTCGCGCAGTTCGCGGCGGAGTTCGAAATCGTTCATGGAGTTTCTCCGAGGGCCCGTTTGAGCAATCCACGGGCCCGATGCAATTGGGCTTTCGACGATCCTACAGCCATGCCGAGTTCGCGGCCGATTTCCTCGTGCTTCCAGCCTTCGATGTCGTGCAGCACGAGCACGGCGCGCGCGCGCGGCGGCAGGTTGGCGACCGCACGTTCGAGGTCGGCACGCTCTCCGGCGCAGAACGGGCGGACCGGATCGCTGGCCGCTTCGAGGGTGGCGTCATCGGCCGATTCCTCGGGGTCGTGGCGGCGCAGGTCCATCAGGGCGACGTTGACGGCCAGGCGATGCAGCCAGGTGGTGAACGCGCTCTCGAAGCGAAAGCTGTCGAGCTTCTGCCAGGCGCGGACGAAGGCTTCCTGGGTCAGTTCCTCGGCGCGCGATGGATTCATCCCGGACAGGCGCCAGACCGCGCCGTGCACGCGTCCGACGTGGCGGCGGTAGAGCTGTTCGAACGCGCCGACGTCGCCGGCCGTCGCGCGCCGGACCAGCTCGCCATCCTCGGGTTCGCTCCGTGGTGCGTCGATCATCGGCAAGGGCATGGCGAGACAGGCAGAGCTCATAGTGCCAGCTTGGATGCCGCCGCGCCGCGCAGGGTTTAGACCGTGGTGCAGCGCAGCGCGGGCCGACCCCCGGTCGTTCAGCCGCTGGCGACGCGCGAGCGCGCGGCCGGTGCGGCCGCAAGGGCCGCGGCGATCCGGCGTTGCTCATCCTTCAGGCGCGCCGGCAGCCGCGCACCGAAGCTGTCGAGATACTTGCCGATGGCGTCCACTTCGGTGCGCCAGCCGTCACTGTCGATCTGCAGGAGTTCGCGCAGCGCACCGGGCGACAGGCCGAGGCCATCGGTGCGGATGCCATCGGCTTCGGGGACGAGCCCGATCGGCGTTTCGGCGGCGTCGATGCTGCCCTTGCAGCGTCCGATGATCCATTCCAGCACGCGCAGGTTCTCGCCGAAGCCCGGCCACAGGAACTTGCCGTCCGCGCCCTTGCGGAACCAGTTGACGTGGAAGATCTTCGGCAGCTTCGCGCCAGGCTTGTCGAAGGATAGCCAGTGGCCGAAATAGTCGGCGAAGTTGTAGCCACAGAACGGCTTCATCGCCATCGAATCGCGGCGCAACACGCCGACCGCACCGGTGGCGGCCGCCGTGGTCTCCGAGCCCATCGCGGCGCCGACGAGCACGCCATGCGCCCAGTCCCTGGCTTCGAACACGAGCGGAACCAGCGAGGGCCGGCGTCCGCCGAACACGATCGCGCTGAGCGGTACGCCCTGCGCCGCTTCGGCCTCTGGCGTCCAGCTCGGGCACTGTTTCGCCGCCACCGTGAAACGGGAGTTCGGGTGCGCAGCCGGTCCGTTCGCCGGATCGTAGTCGCGGCCCTGCCAGTCCTTCGCCGGCTTGCCGCTGCGCAGGCCCTCCCACCAGGGCTGGTTGTCGGCGGTGACGGCGACGTTGGTGTAGATCGTGTCGTGCTGGATCGTGGCCAGTGCGTTCGGATTGGTGGTGCGGTCGGTGCCCGGCGCGACGCCGAAGAATCCTGCCTCGGGATTGATCGCCCACAGCCGGCCGTCCTCGCCGGGCGTCATCCAGCAGATGTCGTCGCCGACGGTCCACACCTTCCAGCCCGCCTTGCGGTAGCCCTCGGGCGGAATCAGCATGGCCAGGTTGGTCTTGCCGCAGGCCGAAGGAAAGGCCGCGGCGATGTAGTGCGTTTCTCCCTGCGGGTTCTCGATGCCGACGATCAGCATGTGCTCGGCCAGCCAGCCCTCGCTGCGCGCCTGCCAGGAGCCGATGCGCAGCGCGTGGCATTTCTTGCCGAGCAGCGCGTTGCCGCCGTAGCCCGAGCCGATCGACTTGATCGTGAGCTCTTCCGGGAAATGCATGATGAGACGCTTGTCCGGGTCGAGTTCGCCGGTCGAATGCAGTCCCTTGACGAACTGGCCCTCGCGCTCGATGCGGGTCAGTGCCGGCGCGCCCATGCGCGTCATGATGCGCATGTTGGCGACCACGTACGGGGAGTCGGTGATCTCCACGCCACAGCGCGCGAACGGCGAATCGATCGGGCCCATGCAATAGGGCACCACGTACATGGTGCGCCCGCGCATGGCGCCTTCGAACAGGGCATCGATCCTGGCATGCGCTTCGGCCGGATCCATCCAGTTGTTGTTCGGGCCGGCATCGTCGCGCTCGCGCGTGCAGATGTAGGTCAGGTGCTCGACGCGGGCGACGTCGGTCGGGCTCGAGCGGTGCAGGGTGCAGCCGGGGTGCGTCTCCTGGTTGAGCTCGAGGAGGTCGCCGCGGGCGAGCATGTGGTCCTTGAGCAGGCGGCTTTCACCGTCGGAACCGTTGCACCACTGGATCTCGGCGGGTTGGGTCAAACGGGCCACTTCCTCGACCCATCGGTTCAAGGACTCCAGCGAACTTGCCATGTTTTCCTTGGTCGCGAGCCGGAACCCGCGTTTGCGAATGTTGGGTCAGCGACGTTAGCGGCCGGGACCGCCCTTGGCAAGGTCAGCTGCGGCAACATGCCGCCGCGGAAATCAGGCCGGAATCAGCGTTGCAATGACGTGGTCGACGTAGGCCTCGTATTCCTCGTGGTCCATGCGCGGCATGCCATGGCTTTGATTGAGCTGGAGAAATCCGCTGTAGGCCGTGTAGGCAAGGCGCGCCCGATGGGCCGCGGCACGCGCGTCGAATCCGGCCTCGCCGTAGGCCTGGGTGAGCAGGGCCAGGCGTCGCTTCGAGATGCGCTCGATCACCGGTTGCACGAGGGGATGGTCCGAGGCCTGCAACAGGGCGGCATAGACCAGGTGCGACTGCACTTCGCGGCTGACCCGATGGAACAGCTCGCGCAGGCGTTCGCGTGGGTCGGCAATGCGTTCCACGCGGGCGATGACCTGGTCCTCGTCGCGCTGTTCCCAGCGGTCGATGGCCGCCTTGAGCAGCGCCTCACGGGTCGGAAAATGCCAGTAGAAGCTGCCCTTGGTGACGCCCAGCGTGCGTGCCAGGGACTCCACCGCGACCGCCGCCACCCCGGCCTCGGCGAGGACGTCGAGCGCCGCCTGTTCCCAGTCGGTGGCGGACAGGCGTCCACGCGGCTCGGCTTTTTGATCTGCTTGGGCCATCCATGCAGTGTGCCGCAGCCGGCACGGGATGAGAAGCCGATGCCCGCCCGGGCGCTGGCGACGGCAATTGATTTACGCCGGATCCCGCTCCATACTTGTGCGTATGGTTCAGCTTGCCGACAATCCCGCTCCCGTGTCGCGCCCCGATCGATTGCTCACGGGAGACGGCGTTTCGCTGGCGCTCGAACACTTTGACGCCGAATCCGGCAACAGCGCCGTCTTCGCGCACGGCTTCGGCCAGACCCGTGATGCCTGGTCGAGTTGCGCCGCCGCCACGGCCGCGGCCGGTTGGAGCAGCGTCAGTTTTGACGCGCGCGGCCACGGCGACAGCAGCTGGCTCGAATCCGGCGCCTATTCGGTCGACCAGCTGGTTTCCGACCTGCGCCTGGTCGCCGCGCAGGGGCGCAAGCCCCCGGTGGTCATCGGCGCCTCGATGGGCGGCCTGGTCGGCATCGCCATGGCCGGCGCCGATGCGACCTGCTGCCGCGCCCTGGTCCTCGTCGACATCACCCCGCGCTGGGAGCCGGCCGGCGTCGAACGCATCCTCGAATTCATGCGCGCCCACCCGCAGGGCTTTGCCGATCTGGCGGCAGCGGCGGACGCGATCGCCGCCTATCTCCCGCATCGCACCCAGCGCAAGTCGCCGCAAAGCCTGCGCCGGCTGCTGGTGGAATCCGCCGACGGCCGCCTGCGCTGGCACTGGGATCCACGCATGCTCGAGCCGATCGCCGAAGACGGTGCCCGCCACCAGGCGGACCTGCTTGATGCGGCAACAAGGATCCGCGTGCCGACCCTGCTGATCAGCGGGGCGGCCAGCGACGTCGTCTCGGAAGCGACGATCGCCGAATTCCTGCAACTGGTGCCGCAGGCCAGGCACGTCACCGTGCCGCGCGCCACGCACATGGTCGCGGGCGATGAAAACAGCCAGTTCAGCCGGCTCGTACTGGAGTTCCTGGCCGGTTTGCCGCCCGATTGACGAGCGGTTGAAAGCAGCGGATGGTTCGCCTGTCCGGGATCCATCCGAACCTTCGCGTAGCGAAGGACACAATCGAATCTTGCCACTGACGCCGGGTTTTCCGGCGCCGATGGCCGAAGCAGGTCCTGCCGGTCCACGCCCTGAAGCGGGCGGTAAAGGTGACAGGCAGGAACCGTATTGAGAAGAGGAGTCTTGGACATGTTGAACACGCTCGCTTACCTGATCCCGTTGCTGGCCGGCGTGCTGGCATCGTTGACGGCAGCCTATCTGCGCGTCGGACTGCGCACCTGGACGATTGCCGGTGCCGTCGCCATCGTCGGTGCCGGCCTGCTGGCCGGTTCGCACTGGCTGGCCATCGGGCTGCCCCTGCTGGTTTTCGCCGCGATCAGCGTGCCGCTCAACCTGCCCGCATTCCGTCGCGCCAGGATGTCTGCGCCGCTGCTCGCCATCTACCGCAAGATCACGCCCAACCTATCGGAAACCGAGCAGATCGCGCTGGAAGCCGGCACGGTCGGTTTCGAGGGCCAGTTGTTCAGCGGCAAGCCGGACTGGTCCGAACTGCTCGGCCAGGCCAGGCCCGAGCTGAGCGTCGACGAGCAGGCCTTCCTCGACGGTCCGGTCGAGGAACTGTGCGCGCAAATCAACGAATGGGAGATCAGCCACGAGCTGGCGGACCTGCCCGAGGACATGTGGGAATTCCTCAAGGCCAACAAGTTCTTCGGCATGATCATCCCGAAGCAGTACGGCGGCCTGCAGTTCTCCGCGCTGGCCCATTCGGCCGTGCTGCAGAAGATCGCGAGCATGTCGGCGACGGTGTCCTCGACGGTCGCCGTGCCCAATTCGCTGGGGCCGGCCGAACTGCTCCTGCATTACGGGACCGAGGAGCAGAAGAACCACTACCTGCCGCGCCTGGCCGATGGACGGGAAGTGCCGTGCTTCGCCCTGACCGGACCCTATGCCGGTTCCGATGCGACCTCGCTGCCGGACTACGGCATCGTCTGCAAGGGCGAATGGGAAGGCGGCAACGTGCTTGGCGTGCGCCTGACCTTCGACAAGCGCTACATCACGCTGGCGCCGGTGGCGACGATTGTCGGCCTCGCCTTCCGCATGCTCGATCCCGACCATCTGCTCGGCGATGACGAGGACCTCGGCATCACCCTCGCGCTGATTCCGCGCGAAACCGAGGGCCTCGAGATCGGCCGCCGCCACTTCCCGCTCAACGTGCCGTTCCAGAACGGGCCGGTGCGCGGCAAGGATGTCTTCGTGCCGCTGTCGCAACTGATCGGCGGTCCGGACATGGCCGGGCAAGGCTGGCGCATGCTGGTCGAGTGCCTGTCGGTCGGCCGCGCGATCTCGCTGCCGTCGAACGCGACCGGCGGTGCCTGCGCCGGCGTCGCCGCGACCGGTGCGTACGCACGCATCCGCAAGCAGTTCGGCCTGGCCATCGGCCGCTTCGAAGGCGTCGAGGAAGCGCTCGCCCGCATCGGCGGACTGACCTACGCAACGACCGCGCTTTCGCGCGCCACGGCCGCGGCGGTGGATCGCGGCGAGAAGCCGGCGGTGCCCTCGGCCATCGCGAAATACCACGCCACCGAATGGGGCCGACAGATCTGCACCGACGCGATGGACGTGCACGGCGGCAAGGGCGTGATCCTCGGCCCGGGCAACTACCTCGGACGATCCTGGCAGGGCGTGCCGATCATGATCACGGTCGAAGGCGCCAACATCATGACGCGCAGCCTGATGATCTTCGGCCAGGGCGCGATCCGCTGCCATCCCTACGTGCTCGCCGAAATGCAGGCGGCGGCCTTGCCCGACTATGGCGATCGCCTGCGCAAATTCGACGACCTGCTGTTCAGGCACATCGGCTTCGGCATCTCCAACGGCGTGCGCAGCCTCGTGCTTGGTTTGAGCCACGCGAAGATCGGCTCGGCCCCGGGCGATGCCTACACGCGGCGTTTCTACCGCAAGCTCAATCGCTATTCGGCGGCGCTGGCCCTGGTTGCCGACACCTCGATGCTCGTGCTCGGCGGCAAGCTCAAGTTCAAGGAGAAGATCTCGGCACGCCTCGGCGACGTGCTGTCCTATCTCTACATCGCCTCGAGCATGCTCAAGCGCTACGAGGACGAAGGACAACCGGTTTCCGATCGGCCGCTGCTGGCCTGGGCCTTCCACGAATGCGTCTGGCGCATGCAGATGGCGCTGGATGGCGTGATCCGCAATTTCCCCGTGCGTCCGGTCGCCTGGCTGCTGCGCGCCCTGGTGTTTCCGTTCGGGCGTCGCGAGGTGCCGCCTTCGGATCGACTCGGCCATCGCGTCGCGGCGCTGATGATGGCACCGAACGAAGCGCGCACGCGATTGATCTCGGGCGCCTACATGACGCCGAGCGCGAACAACCCGATCGGGCGCATGAATGCCCTGTTGCCCGAAGTGATCGCCGCCGAACCGATCGAGCGCAAGTTCCTCAAGGCGGTGAAGAGTGGCGACGTCGGCGGACTCGACTTCGAGGCGCAGGTCGCCGAGGCGGAGGCCAAGGGCGTGATCAGCGGCGCCGAACGCAAGTTGCTCGAACGCGTGCGCACGGCGAGCTTCGAGTTCATCTCGGTCGATGATTTCGCGCCGGAGGAGCTGCGCGCCGCGACGAAGAAGAAGGCGCCCAAGTCGCTGCGCAGCGTGGCCTGAATCGATGGCCACGCAGGCGTTGCAGATGTTCCGGAAACTTGGCGGCTCCGCCCCGGGCCGCTGGCTGTTCTCGCGCATCATCTGCTGGAAGGCGCCGTACTTCGGATCGATCTCGCCGCGCTTCGAAGTGCTCGAGCCGGGCCGCTGCGTCGTGCGCCTGCGCCAGCGTCGCGCGATCCAGAACCACATCGGCACCGTGCATGCCATCGCCATGTGCAATGCGGCGGAACTCGCCGGCGGAATGGCCACCGAGGTGACCATCCCGGGCTCGATGCGCTGGATTCCGAAGGGCATGAGCGTGCGCTACCTGAAGAAGGCCTTCGGTGAGTTGCGCGCGACCGCGCGCGTGCAGGCGCCGGCCGACGCGACGGTCGCCCAGGACCTGCACGCCGTGGTCGAAGTGCGCAATCAGGCCGACGAGGTCGTGTTCGACGCCGACATCACGATGTGGGTGTCGCCGCGCTGAGCGTCGTGCGCGCGGCGCTCAGGCGTTCAATGCCTGGGCGTGGTGCGCGAGATGGTCGGCGATGAACGACTGGATGAACCAGTAGCTGTGGTCGTAGCCCGGCTGCAGGCGCAGGTCCAGCGATTGCGATGATTCATCGCAGGCTTGCCTGAGCAGTTCCGGCCTGAGCTGGCTGTCGAGGAAGGCATCGGCATCGCCCTGGTCGACGAGGATCGTGCCGTCGAAGCGCCGGCCCCTGCGGATCAGCGCGACGCAGTCGTGCGCCTTCCAGTCGGCCTCGTCGTCGCCGAGATAGCGCGGAAAGGCCTTCTGTCCCCACGGTACCTGGCTCGGCGCCACGATCGGGGCGAACGCGGAGACCGAGCGATAGGCCTGCGGATGCTTCAGCGCAATGGTCAGTGCGCCGTGGCCACCCATCGAGTGGCCGAAGATGCCGCTGCGGCCGATGTCGGCCGGGAAGTTTGCGGCAACCAGTTCCGGCAGTTCGCGCGTCACCCAGGCCTCCATGCGGAAGCGGCCGGCAAAGGCTGCCGTCGTTGCGTCGAGATAGAAGCCGGCGCCTTCGCCGAACTCCCAGTCGCCGGTCGCGCCTTCGATGCCGGTATCGCGCGGGCTGGTATCCGGCGTGACCAGGATCAATCCGTGTTGCGCGGCGAAGCGCTGTGCGCCGGCCTTGATCGCGGCGGTTTCCTCGTTGCAGGTCAGGCCGGCGAGGAAGGTCAGCACCGGCACTTTCCGTTTCGCCGCCAGCGGCGGCCGGAACAGGCCGAATTTCATCGGCCCGGCGGTTTCCGTCGAATGGTGCCGATAGAAGCCCTGCAGGCCGCCATGGCAGTGATGTTCGGAAAGGATTTCGAGTGACATGGCTTTTCCCGTTCTGCTGGTTCAGGCGTGCGCGCAATTCCTACGCCGCACTGTCGAGGGCTTCCTTGCCGGCCGGCTTGCGCATGGCCGATCCGTCCTCCGGCAGCATGCGTGCCGCGCGCCAGCCGATCCACGCCGAGCTGCCGGCCGCGAGCATCGAGAGCAGGGCCAGGCCGGGCACCGTGGTGCCGATACTGCGCAGCAGGTTGATGCTGCTGGTCACGGCGAGGTCGCCAAAGCGCCAGACTGAAGTGTCGATGAAGTTCTTGGTCTTGTAGCGTGTCTCGGCATCGACGCGCGTATACAGGGAATCCGCAGCCGGCTTGAAGACGCCGTAGGCACTGGCCCGGGTGACCACGGCGACCGCCGCGATCCAGGGCCCGGCAAACAGCGCAAGTCCGGCCAGCATGATCGCCTTGATGATGCCATCGAGGGCCAGCGCTGGCGCCGGACCGAAACGCACCAGCAAGGCGCGGGTCAGGCCCAGCTGCAGGACGACCTGCAGCAGGTTTGCGTAGAGGTCGATGTTCGCGGCGAAATTGATGCGCTCTTCGCGCGTGGAGAAGGTGGCTCCGCTGTAGTCGGCGAGCAGGGCATAGATCACCGTGCCGACCGCATCGCCGAGCAGCATGAGGATGGCCAGTCGGCGCATCAGCGGCGATCTCAGGGTTTCGATGGCGCCGGCGATGAAGCTGCCGCCGATCACGCGCGTATCGCGCTGTTCGTCGCCGACAACCGGATGCCGGCGTGACCATCGCGACAGCGCCAGGATGCAGGCGATGGCCAGGCCGAGCAGGGTGGAGGACATCACCAGCAGCCCGGAAACGCCGACGACCTCGTTGAGGGAACGCGTCAGGGCCGGACCGGCGATCGCTCCGAGCGTGCCGCCGAGCGCGATCACCGGGAACAGGCGATGGGCCTGCTCGGAATCGAGCAGGTCGGCCATGAAGCTCCAGAACACGGCGACCACGAACAGGTTGAACACGCTGACCCAGACGAAGAAGATCGAACCGAGCAGGCGCGCGCCGATCAGGTCCTGCATCTGGAACAGCGGGATGAAGGCGAGCATGCCGAGCAGGAAGAACAGGTACACGACCGGCACGAACGTGCGTCGCTGGAAGCGCGCCACGAGTGCTCCGAACAGCGGCATCAGGGCCAGGGTCACGACGAACGTCGCTGCGTAGAAGATCGGCAGGGCGGTCGAGCCGACCGCCGCCGACAGCTGGTCGCGCACCGGGCGGATCACATAATAGGCCGCGAGCACACAGAAGAAATAGGCGAATGCAACGCTCACGGCGAACCATTCGTGCGACTGGATGGCGGGGCGTTTCGACACGCGGGCTTTCCGTTCCTGAGGCGCCAGAGCCTAGCATGCACGCACCTGCCCGGCAGTTGCATAATGGCCCGATGAAACCCGTCCTATCCAGCATCCGCATCTACCCGCTCAAGTCCGCGGCCGCATTGAAACCCGAGCATGCCCTTGTCGAGGCGCGCGGCCTGGCCGGCGACCGGCGCTGGATGGTCGTCGATGCGGTTGGCAAGTTCGTCACCGCGCGCAAGCATCCGCGCCTGCTGCTGATCCGCGCGGACGCCGGCGGCGATGGATTGATCCTCGATGCGCCCGGCATGCCGCGCTTGCACCTCGAACCAGCGCCTGCTTCGCCCAGGCTCGAAGTCAGCGTCTGGCGCAACCAGGTCCGCGCCATGCTCGCCGACGAGGTGGCCAATGCGTGGATCAGCCGCTACCTCGGCTTCGCCGCGCGATTCGTGCACATGGACGCCGAGGCGATTCGCCCGGTCGATCCCGACTATTCGCAGGCGGGCGACGAGGTCAGTTTTGCCGATGGCTATCCGTTGCTGCTGATTTCGCGCGCGGCGCTCGATGCGCTCAATGAAAAGCTCGAGCTGCCGGTGACGATGAGCCGTTTCCGGCCGAACCTGGTCGTCGCCGACACGCTGCCGCACGCAGAGGACGGCTGGCGTTCGATCCGCATCGGCGGGATCCGCTTCGACGTGGTCAAGCCGTGCAGCCGATGCGTGCTGACGACCGTGGATCCGCATCGCGGCGAATTCGATCCCGCGGGAGAGCCATTGCGCACGCTGACCGGATACCGGCGCTCGCCGGGTGGAGTGACGTTCGGACAAAACCTCATACCACGCGGCAACGGGCGCATTGCCCTCGGCGATGAAGTTGAAATCCTCGGCTGAACCACGCGTACTGGAGCATGTGCTCTATTCCTGCCGTTTAGGGTCGGGGTCAACCTCGATCGAAACGACATGTCCATGACCTACGACTATGTGATTGTCGGTGCCGGCTCGGCCGGCTGCGTGCTGGCCGACAGGCTCAGCGCGGACCCGGCCCGGCGCGTGCTCCTGCTCGAGGCTGGCGGGCGCGACTGGCACCCGTTCATCCACATGCCGGCGGGCATCGCCAAGCTCGCCGCCAGTCCACGCCACAACTGGAACTACAACACCGAAGCGGAACCGAATCTCGACGGACGCAACCTGTGGTGGCCGCGTGGCAAGGTGCTTGGCGGTTCGAGTTCGATCAATGCAATGTGCTATATCCGCGGCGTCCGCGGCGATTACGATTCCTGGGCGGAGAAGACCGGCGATTCGCGCTGGGGCTGGGACAACGTGCTCGGCTACTTCAAGCGCTCCGAAGACAATACCCGCGGCTCCGGCCCGCTGCATGGCGCGGACGGCCCGCTTGGCGTCGCCGACCTTCGCCACAGCAATCCGCTGTCGAAGGTTTTCATCGACGCGGCGGTCGCTGCGGGATTCGAGTCCAATGCCGACTTCAACGGCGAACGGCAGCAGGGATTCGGCTACTACCAGGTCACCCAGCGCAACGGCGCACGCTGCTCGACAGCCGCTTCGTTCCTGCGCGAAGCGCGTGGCCGCCCCAACCTGACCGTGCGCACGCATGCCCAGGTGCAGCATGTGCTGTTCGCCGGCGCGCGTGCGATCGGCGTCGACTACCGGCATCACGGCCGGCTCAAGCGCGCCGAGGCCGGCGAGGTCATCCTCGCGGGCGGCGCCCTGAATTCACCGCAACTGCTGATGCTGTCGGGCATCGGCCCGGCCGGGCACCTGCGCGAGCAAGGCATTGCGCTGCGCCAGGACCTGCCCGGCGTAGGCGCCAACCTGCAGGACCATCTCGACGTCTGCACGCTTTCGCGCTGCACCCAGCCAATCACCTACGACAAGACCAACGACGTGGCGGTCGCCCTCGAGTTCCTGTTCAGGCGCAGCGGCGTGGGCACCTCGAACATCGCCGAGTGTGGCGGTTTCCTGCGCTCGCGTTTCGCCGAGGACGAACGCTGCGACCTGCAGTTCCACTTCGTGCCGGCGCTGCTCGACGACCATGGCCGCAATCGCCTCGACGGCTACGGTTACACCGTGCACGCGTGCATGCTGCATCCGAAGTCGCGCGGGCAGCTGCGCCTGAAGTCCGCCGATCCGCGCGCGCCGGTCGCGATCCACGCCAACTATCTCGGCGACGCGGAAGGCTACGACCTGAAGATGATGATCGAGGCGGTTCGCGTCTCGCGCTCGATCTTCGCCCAGGCGCCATTCGATGCCTACCGTGGCGAGGAGATATACCCGGGTGCCACTGCCAGCGACGACCGCGCCATCGAGGCGTTCGTCCGGCGCAAGGCGGAAACCGTCTACCACCCGGTCGGCACCTGCCGCATGGGCAACGACGAAGACGCCGTCGTCGACAGCGAGCTGCGCGTGCGCGGCGTCCACGGGCTGAGGGTCGTCGATGCTTCGGTCATGCCGGACCTGCCGACCGGCAATACCAACGCGCCGACGATCATGATCGCCGAGCGCGCCGCCGACCTGATCCTCGGCAGGGCCTGAATCGCCGCCGCGGCGCAGCCGCCGCAGGCTGCGCCCGGCCTCGCTGCGGCCGATCCGGTTCGCGTACACTTCGAGCGGACAGGGGAGGCAGGCAGGGGATCTTCATGATGCACACGGACGTCATCGCGATGCCGCCGCCGTTGCCCGATCCGCCTTTGCCGCCCGTGCCATCGGTTGGGTCCGGTCTCCATGAGCGTTCACCGGTCGAGTATCCGTTCCTGTTCGACGGCAACGCCGCGGAATATTTCCGAATCTGGATCGTCAACCTGGCCCTCGGCGTCCTGACCCTCGGCATTTTTTCGGCCTGGGCCAAGGTGCGCACGCAACGCTACTTCTACGGCAACACGCGCCTGGCCGGCGTGCCGTTCGAATACCTGGCGAGGCCACTGCCGATCCTCAAGGGCCGCATCATCGCGGTGGTCCTGTTCGCGGCCTATGTGATCGCCGGCCAGTACAGCATCGGCCTGCAGCTCGGCCTGGCCCTGCTGATCGCCGTGCTCACGCCCTGGCTGATCGTGCGCGGCGCTGCATTCCGCGCGCGCTATTCGTCGTGGCGCGGCCTGAATTTCCGCTTCGTGTCCGACTACGGCGAAGCCTACCTGCGCTTCCTCGTGCTCGGCATTCCGCTGATCCTGACCCTCGGCATGCTCTACCCGTGGGTCAAGGGCAAGCAGAAGGAGTTCATCGTCGAGAGCCACCGCTTCGGCGGCAGCTGGTTCCGCTTCCTGCTCAGGCCCGGCCAGTTCTACCCGCCCTACCTGATCGCCTGGGGCGTGATCACGGCCTGGATGTTCTTCGTCAGCTTCCTCATGGTCGGCGTGGTCTTCGCGGCGCTTGCGGCCGGGGGCGAAGAAAGCGGTGCGCCACCGGCATGGCTGATGATCGGCATGCCGATCCTCATGTATGCCGGCTACTTCGTCGTCCTGGCCTTCCTCGCGGCGGCCCTGTCCAACCTGGTCTACAACCATGTCGAGATCGACGGGCGCCGCTTCCGTTCGACCCTCAAGGGCCATCGGCTGCTGTGGATCTATTTCAGCAACACGATCGCCATCCTGGCCAGCGTCGGCCTGCTGATTCCATGGGCGATGGTGCGCCTCGCCCGTTATCGTGCCGAGTGCCTGAGCCTGGTCGCGACCGATGACTTCAACGGCATGCGCGCCGAAAGCTCGGGCAACGTCGACGCCACGGCCGCGGAGGTGGATGGTCTGTTCGACATCGACATCGGCCTGTGAGCACCTTCAGGGCCAATTATTTCGACGGTCGCAGCAGCCGCGCACACGAGGTCGAGGTCAGGCGCCTGAACGCGGGACGCATCCATATCGGGGGCGATGGCATCGATCGGATCGAGCAGGTATCCGCCCTGCGCATCTCGCCGCCGCTCGCACGCATCGCCCGCACCATCGAGTTCGCCGACGGCGCGCGACTGCTGGTCAGCCATCACGACCTGCTCGACCAGTGGTTCCCGTCCGGGGATCGCCTGCAGCGCATGGTCGACCGCCTCGAACGGCATGCACACGCCGTCGCCGCTTCGATCGTGGTCTGCCTCGTCATGGGTTTCGTCACGTTTGTCTGGGGTGTGCCATGGCTGTCCGACCGCATTGCCGCCCAGGTGCCGGAAAGGGTCGAGACGGCCCTCGGCGAGGAAGTGCTCGGCCAGCTCGACCGCTTCTTCGGGTTTGCCGCGAGCAAGGTCGAGCGCGTGCGCCAGGATGAACTGTCGACGCGCTTCGCCGGACTGGTCGCCGGGCTTGCGGATGCCGGCCACTACCGGCTCGCGTTCCGCGACGCACCCGGGGTCGGACCGAATGCCCTGGCCGTGCCGGGCGGCACCGTGGTCGTCACCGACCAGCTGGTCGAACTGCTCGACGACGACCGCGAATTCGATGCCGTCATCGCCCATGAACTGGGCCACCAGCAGCACCGCCACGCGTTGCGCCAGACCCTGCGCAGCTCGTTCGTGCTGGTCATCGCCGCACTGTTCACCGGCGATGTCAGCTCGGCCAGCGGAATCGTGATCGCCGTGCCGGCCTTCCTCCTGCAAAGCCACTATTCGCGTGGCTTCGAGGAAGAGGCGGACGCCTTCGCCTTCAGCACGCTGGCCGCCCATGCGACCTCGCCGGCCTGGTTCGCCGCGGCGATGCGCAAGCTCGACGACCACTACGGCGAGACTGGCGAAGAAGACGATGGCCCGGCCTATCTGTCCAGCCATCCGCGCAGCGTCGCGCGCATCGCCGCCGCAGAGGCCGCGGGCGATGCATTCATCGCCGCGCATCCGGAACTCGTGCGCGAAACACCGGGCTACGATCCGTGCACCGAGGAAGGCAACTGCCCGGATGACGACGAGGATTTCGACGAAGCCGAAGACGCTGACGAGGTGCCCGAAGCGGGATCCTGCGACAGGGCGGCGATCGAGCGGAAAAAGGGATTCTGATCGAAGCCGACGGGTGCGCCATGCGCACCCGTGGCAAGCCGGGACTACAGCGCGGCTTCGAGTTCCGGAACGACCTTGAACAGGTCGCCGACCAGGCCGAAATCGGCCACTTCGAAGATCGGTGCTTCGGCATCCTTGTTGATGGCGACGATGGTGCCGGCGTCCTTGATGCCGGTCAGGTGCTGGATCGCGCCGGAGATGCCGATCGCGACATACAGTTCGGGGGCGATGATCTTGCCGGTCTGGCCGACCTGCAGGTCGCTCGGCACGTAGCCGGCGTCGACTGCGGCGCGCGAAGCGCCGACTGCCGCACCGATCTTGTCGGCCAGCTTGTAGATGATCTCGAAGTTCTCCGCGGATCCGAGCGCGCGGCCACCGGAGATGACCTTGCTCGCACCCTGCAGGTCGGGGCGATCGCTCTTGCCCTGGGCCAGTTCGACGAAACGCGTGTGCGTGGGCAAGGCCACGTCCGCACTCGCTGCTTCAACCGGCGCGCTTGCCGAACCGTTCGCGGCCGCTGGCCACGACGCCGTGCGCACGGTGGCCGCGACGATCGCGGATGCCGGTGCCTCGACGGTGACGATCGCGTTGCCCGCATAGATCGGACGCTTGAACGTGTGCGCGGATTCGGCCGTCATGACGTCGGAAACCTGGGCGACGCCGAGCAGGGCGGCGACGCGCGGCATCAGGTCCTTGCCGAAGGTCGTCGAGGGCGCAAACACGTGGCTGTAGCCGTTGCCCGCCACTGCCGCGACCTGTGGTGCCAGGATCGCGGCAAGCGCGTGCGCGTTCTCCGCGCGGCTCAGCGTGAGCACCCGGGTGACGCCTTCGATCGTCGCGGCATCGGCGGCGACCGCGGCGGCATCGGCGGCGAGGACGAGCACGTCGATGGCTTCGGGTTTGATCGCTTGCGCCGCGCTGACGCAGCGTGCGGTACTGGAATTGAGCTTGCCGTCCAGGTGTTCGGCGATGATCAGGATCTTCGACATCGTTGTTCCTTGCTGAATGCGTTGGGGGCGTTGCTTCAGACGAGGCCCTTGGCCTTGAGCGCGGCGACCAGTTCGGCCACGTCCTTGACCATCACGCCCTTGCTGCGCTTGGCCGGCGGCTCGTGCTTCGTCGTCTTCAGGTGATCGCCCGATTCGACGCCGAGATCGGCGAAGGCCATTGTCTCCAGCGGCTTGGACTTGGCCTTCATGATGTCGGGCAGCTTGATGAAGCGCGGCTCGTTGAGGCGCAGGTCGGTGGTGATCACGGCCGGCAGGTCGACTTCGATCGTTTCCAGCCCGGCATCGACTTCGCGGGTTACCCTGGCGACCTTGTCGGTGATCTCGATCTTCGAGGCGAAGGTCGCCTGCGGACGATCCCACAACGCGGCCAGCATCTGCCCGGTCTGGTTGCAGTCGTCATCGATGGCCTGCTTGCCGAGGATGACGATTTCCGGCTGTTCCTTCTCGATCAGCTTGAGCATGGCGCGCGCGGCGGTCAGCGGCTGGATCGCCTCATCGGTGACCACGTGGATGGCGCGGTTGGCGCCCATGGCCAGGCCGTTGCGGATGTGCGCCTGTGCATTGGCGGGTCCGATCGTGACCACGACGACTTCGCTCGCCACGCCCTTCTCGCGAAGGCGCAGGGCTTCCTCGAGGGCGATGTCGTCGAAAGGATTGGCCGACAGCTTGACGCCATCGGTGACCACGCCGGAGCCGTCGGGCTTGACCTGGATGCGCACGTTGTAGTCGACGACGCGCTTGTAACCGACCAGGATTTTCATCGTTGCGGGATTCCTTAGCGGGGAAACAGGACTCCTTAATTGTAGCGTAGGGCGCCGCCACGGCGCTGCCGATGCGGCATTCGGTCCGTTCGTGCGTGGCCGGCGACATGCCCGGTCCGGGCACTCGGCGCACGAATCGGGGCTTGCCGGGCGCGCCGGAATGTGCCCGCGCCGCCTGCTTATCCACAGCACGCGTGGACAGGCCTGTGGACAAGATCTGTATGAAGGCGCGCTGCCCCGCGTGGTTGCTGGCGGCGGCGTCGGATTGGGCAATTCGTGTCCAATCCGGCACCGCTGCGAGCGGGTTCAGGCGTCGCCCGTTTCCGCGCAGCGTGCGAGCAGGCAGCGCGCGAACCGTTCAGCCGAACCGCTGGCATGCAGGAAAAACAGCGAGGGCTCGGCCATTTCGAGTTCGAGCAGCAGGGGTTCGCCATCGTCGCCACGAATCAGGTCGACGCGGGCGTAGGCCGGTGCCGGGGCGAATGGCAGCGCGGCGAGCACCGCGGCGGCCAGGGCGCGCTCGTCCGCGCCGGGTTCGCGCGCCTCGATCTGTTCGGGCGCAAACAGCGCGCTGGTCGGACCCTCGCCACGACGCAGCAGCGGGCCCTTGCGGATCGCATGGCTGTAGCGGCCATCAAAGTGGATCAGGGCAGTCTCGCCGGCGTCGTCGACGCGTTCGAGGTAGGGCTGCAGCAAGACGCTGCGCTTGGCGTCGAGCAGGCGCCGGACGTGCGCGATGGCGGCGCCGGTTTCAGCACGGGCATGCCGTTGCGTATCGCGCGAGCCTGCGCCGATCGCCGGCTTGACCACGAACTCGGCCGCGCCGGGATGGTTGTCGAGAAACGACTGCAGGGTCGCCGTCGCGTCGCCACCGGGTTCGATGAAGCGACTCGGCACGATGGCGATGCCGGCCTGCTGGAGTTCGGCGAGGTAATGCTTGTCGGTGTTCCAGCGCACGATGTCGAACGGATTGATCAGCCGCGTCACGTGGCTGATGCGCTCGGCCCAGATCAGGAACTCGACGATGCGGTCGGTGTAGTCCCAGCACGAGCGCAGGACCGTGGCATCGAATCGCGACCAGTCCGCGCGCGCATCGTCCCAGTCGACGATGGAGACTTCGGCGCCGTGCGCGACCAATGCGCGCTCGAGCGGTGCCAGATCCTCGTCGCTGGCGCGGGCGGCGGCGACAGTGACCAGTGCGACATGCGGCATGAAGGCGGCTCCGGAGCAGGGGACGCCATCGTGCCCGCAGCCGGCAGATAGCTCAAGTCGGCGTCGTCCCGCGCGCCGGCGTGAACGACCATGCGGCTCTGGCGTATGCTCGCAGCGCACCCGCAGAGGACCTTCCCGCATGAGCCACGGCAGCCACGACTACACCGACGACCCGCGCAATCGCGACATCCGGATCTACGTCAATGGCGCGCTGAAACATCGCGATGAGGCCACCGTGTCGGTGTTCGATTCGGGCTTCGTGCTCGGCGATGGCGTCTGGGAAGGCCTGCGCGTCATCGACGGCCATCCGGCTTTCCTCGATGCGCACCTCGACCGCCTCTACGAAGGCGCCAAGGCCATCGCCATGGACATCGGCCTCGACCGCGAGGCCCTGACCGGTGCGATCTACCGGACCCTGGCCGCCAATGACATGCACGATGGCGTGCACGTGCGCCTGATGGTCACGCGCGGGCTCAAGCGCACGCCTTACCAGGACCCGCGCGTCGTCATCGGCCCGGCGACCATCGTGATCATCCCCGAATACAAGAATCCGCTGCCGGACACGGCCGAGCGCGGCCTCAAGCTGTTCACCGTGCATGTGCGCCGCGGCTATCCGGACGTGCAGGATCCCAAGCTCAACAGCCACAGCAAGCTCAACTGCATCACCGCGTGCATCCAGGCCTACACCGCCGGCGCCGACGAGGGCCTGATGCTCGATCCGCACGGTTTCGTCGCCACCTGCAATTCCACGCACTTCTTCATCGCGCGCAAGGGCGAGGTGTGGACCTCGACCGGTCAGTATTGCCTCGGCGGCATCACCCGCGCCAACGTGCTCGCGGTGTGCCGCGAAGCCGGCATCCCGGCCATCGAGAAGTCCTTCAGCCTGACCGATGTCTACGGCGCCGACGAAGCCTTCGTCACCGGCACCTTCGCCGGCGTCGTGCCGGTGCGCGAGATCGACGGACGCGTCGTCGGCGATGGCCGGCGCGGGCCGCTGGTCGAGCGCATCCAGTCGTTGTACAAGGCATACGTGGCGCGCGACATCGCCGCACGCAAGGCACGGACCGTTTCCGCATGAGTGCGACGCATGGCCCGTTGCGCATCGCGATGTGGTCGGGTCCGCGCAATCTTTCCACGGCGATGATGCGGGCCTGGGAGAACCGCGGCGATTGCGCGGTCAGCGACGAACCGTTCTACGCGCATTATCTCGCCGAAACCGGCCTCGACCATCCGGCCCGCGAGGAAGTGATCGCCGATGGCGAGACCGACTGGCGCAAGGTCGCGACGGCGATGACCGGGCCGATACCGGATGGACGCGCGATCTGGTACCAGAAGCACATGTGCCACCACATGCTCGCCCACATCGACCACGACTGGATGGGCCGGCTCAGCCATGCCTTCCTGATCCGCGATCCGGCCGAGGTCGTGGCTTCCTATCTGAAGTCGCGCAGCAGCGTGACCGAAGAGGACATCGGCCTGCCGCAGCAGGTGCGCCTGTTCGACGAGGTCTGCGACCGCTTCGGCGTGGCGCCGCCGGTCATCGATGCCGACGACTTCCTGCTCGATCCCGAATCGCACCTGCGCGCGCTGTGTGGACACTTCGGCATTCCGTTCAGCGAAGCCATGTTGCACTGGCCGGCCGGGCCGCGCGCCAGCGATGGCATCTGGGCACCGCACTGGTATGCCTCGGTTTGGGCATCGACCGGGTTCGAGCCGCCGCACCCACGCGACATCCAGCTCGAAGGCGAGGCGGCGCGCGTCGCCGAGGCCTGCCGGCCGCTCTACGACAAGCTGCGCCGGCATCGCATCCGCCCCGCCTGAGCGGGGTTCCAGGCGAGCTTTCCCCGCGCCGGCGAACGTGCGGCCTCGCGGATCACCGCATCCGATGCGCCAGCGCATGTTCAGCCGCCGCGCGTTAAACCGCGGGAGGCGGAAATGCGGCGGCGAGACGAAGAACTGGCTCGCGATGCCCGGCGCTTTCCGCCCTGCCACGGGAAACGGAGGAATCATGTCTGCCTATCCGAAATTCATCGTGATGATCGGCACGTCGGTGCTGGTCATGTTCGGCCTGATGTATCTCAATACCTACGCCATCGATCACGTGTTCTTCAGCGAGACGCGCGCCTACATGGCCTTCATCATGGGCGCGGCGATGGCCGTCGTCATGCTGCTGTTCATGTGGGGCATGTACGAGAACCGGAAGATCAACGGGGCCATCCTGGCCGCGAGCGCGATCGTGTTCGGCGTCTCGCTGTGGCTGGTGCGCAGCCAGGAGACGGTCGATGACGTGTCGTACATGAGGGCGATGATCCCGCATCATTCCATCGCCATCCTGACCAGCGAGCGCGCCCACATCACCGATCCGCGCGTGCGCGAACTGGCCGACGGCATCATCGAGGCGCAGCGTCGCGAGATCGCGGAAATGAAGGCGCTGATCGCGGATCTGGACAAGCCCCCGCACTGACGGAGCGGGCGGCCGGGTGGCGTGTACCGGCGATCAAAGCGCGAGCGGCAACTCCAGGTGCGTCGCGTACATCATGTCGCGATGCCCGAACAGGATCGGATCAAGCGCGCCGGCGGTCCGCGCATCGCGGGCTTCGAACGCGTTGCGCACGAGCGGATCCATGTCGCATTGCGCGGGCGGCAACGGTGCGAACATCGCCATCGCCGCAGCGCAGTAGATGTCGGCGGCGGTCAGTGATTCGCCGGCGATGTAGGGGCTTCCCGTTGCGCGCTGGGCATGCAGCCGGCGCGCCAGCTTTTCGAGCAGCACGGCCACGCGCTCGCCGTACGTTCGCCTTTCGCGGCGTCGTAGCCGTATTTCGCGCCGAGGTACTTCGCCACGCGCTCCGGAAATCCGCTGCCAGCGTGCAAGCCGGCGTGAATCAGTTGCAGGCGACGCCACCAGCCGAGGCCGCCTTGCGCGCAGATGTCTTCCGACAGCCCGAGCACGAGGTTGCGCGTCCCGCAATCATCCGGCAGCAGCGCCGGTGCCGGTGCCAGGCGCTCGGCAAGCAGGAGGATGTCCAGCCAGCCGGAAAGCGGCTGCCCGTCGTCATGGATGAGCACCGGTCCGCTGCGCTGGCCGGCCCAGTTCTTCAGCGCCTCGCTGTCATAGACGAGGCGCACCGCGACCCAGTCGAGTCCCTTCACATGCAGGATGCCCTTGGCCGCCTCGCCCCACAGGCTCGGCACGCTGCCCACGACCACCATGCGCAGGCCCGGCCGCTGCATGGCTTCTTCGACGCCGACATACTCGAATGGCATGGGATCTCCCGAGTCCGGCGTCCGGTGTACGCGACGGCAGGCGGCCTTGCCATCGTACGAAGGTACCTGGCCGGCGGCGTCGCGCGGACGGTCCGCCGGTGCGAACGCTTATCCGGCCAGGGCGACGGCTGTGCCGAGCACCACGCGGTTGCGGCCCTCGTGCTTGGCCAGGTAGAGCGCCTCGTCCGCCCGCGCCAGGGCTTCGTCCAGGGACTGTCCGGATGAAGCGCTGCAGACGCCGGCGCTCAGGGTGAAGCGGATGACCTGGCCGTCATCGAGCTTTATTTCCGCCTCGGAGCAGCTGCTGCGAATCGATTCGGCCAGTGCGACTGCCGCCGCCGGATTGTTGCCCGACAGCACGATGCAGAACTCCTCGCCACCCATGCGCGCCACCAGGTGTCCCGGCCCGGTCAGCTCGCGCAGGCGGTCTCCGATGAACTGCAGGACGCGGTCGCCTGCGGCATGGCCATGGCGGTCGTTGATCTTCTTGAAGTGATCGATGTCCAGCGCGATAACGCTGGCCGGGCCAGCCTCGTCGGAGAGCAGGCGGCCATTGCGGCCGGCAGCGCTGAAGAATCCGCGGCGATTGAGCAGGCCGGTCTGCCAGTCGATCATGGCCAGGTCGGCATTGCGCGCAGCGAGCAGGGCGAACTGCAAGGCCAGGCAACCCACCGCCAGGGCGAGCATGAACAACAGCGAGGCCACGCTGAACAAGGTGCGATGGTAGCCGGCGTCGAGACGCGCGGAGGTCGGCAGCACGCCGGCGATGCTCGCGTAGGACCAGACGACGATCAGCAGATAGCCGATCACGACGTAGCGCAGGCGCCGGAATATCCGCGCGATCTCGCTGCGCGCCGCGCTGCCGAGGATGTGCTGCAGGGTGACCAGGAACAGCGCCTGTCCGCAGGCCGTGCTGAGCACGCGCAGGCGCGCGTTCGGCCACAGCGCTTCCCAGGCCAGCAGGCTGGCCACGGGAATGGCGATCATCAGGACGAGGATCCAGATCCTCGGCGGCTGCCGGGCGAATTTCCAGAAGCCGAGCAGGAAGAACAGGCTTGATGCACCGAGGGTCAGGTGATTGACCACGGTTACCGGCTGTTCCCACGCCGCCGGCACCTGGATCGGAAAGACGAACAGCGAGATGCCGTTGAGCAGGAAGCCGATCGCCCAGTAGCGCGCGGCACCGACACCCTCGTCGCGGCTGCCCAGATAGAGCAGCAGTCCGGCGAGCATCATCTGCATGAGGCCGCGGCTGAGGGCCAGTGTCGGGATGTCGATGGGCAGGACGACGATATCGATCATCGGCAGGATGGGGACTCCGCGCAGGCAACGTTGCCGGCATGCGATCTCACTATGCCAGCTTGCCGGTGGAGCCGCATGCGCGCGATGTCGCAGCGCCCTGTCCCGCTGTGCGTGCTTGCTTGAGCGGCTCGCCGGGTCCAGTCGGAGCGGTGCCAGCCCTGCGGGTTCATCGCGACCGGGGCGGGGCCACAGGTGCGGCGGATCGTCCGCAATTTGCCGCGCCCCTGCAAATGCGAAGGCAGACTGCGTTACCCTGAAACACCGGAATCGAGTGCACGCCCATGATGCTTCGACCCCTTCCCATCGTGACTGTCCTGTTCGCGTTGCTGCTCGCCGGCTGCGCGTCGTTTCCCAAGGCCACGCCGAATGCGCGTTTCGACGATGGCCTCGGCGCGGAAGCAATCTTCGCGGCCTGCATGGACGCACATGGCGGCGACATGCGCGAATATCCCGGCGATATCAACCTTTCGACCGATGGCCAGTGGTACCGGTTGATCCAGCGCATCCAGCCGATCGTCAGCGACGCCGGTTTCCGGGTCACCTCCCAGGAGCGCTACCGGCCGCGCGATGGACTCTACTCGGTCCATCACGAGGGACCACTCGGCAGCAAGCAGGTGGTGCGCACGGCGGACGGCATTGCCGTCTGGTACAACGGCACGCGCGAGACCGATCCGGCCAGGATCCGCGCCACGGCCATGACCAACGATGCATTCCGCATGTTCCATTTCGGCCCGAGCTTCGTGAAGGCGCGCGCGACCGCGATGGTGCGCATCGCCGATGCCCGCGAGAACGGGCGCAACTACCGGCGCCTGCTGGCGACTGTGCAACCGGGATTCGGCGAAGCCGCGCAGGATCAGGTCGTGCTCTGGATCGACGCGCAGACATCGCGCCTGTTCCGCGTGCACATGACGCTGAATGGCTTCGAGACGACCCAGGGAGCGCACGTCGACACCACCTTCCTCGACTACCAAAAGGTCGGCCCGTTCCTGCTGCCGGTACGCTTCCACGAGCGCGTGCGCGGGCCGCTGCGCATCGACGCACACGACTGGCATACCACCGGCATCGATCTCGACCGCGGCTGGAGCGCGGCGGACATCGGCGGTCCGGCTTTCGGGGGTGCGGCGGCGCAACCCGCCAGGCCCCTCGAAGCAGGGCGGAAGGAACAGCAGTAATGCCTGGCCGCCGTCAGGAAATGCGCTGTCCGGCCGCCATGCATGACCGGGTCTGCCCGGACGTGAACCGGTGGTGGATTTCGTCCGGCCGAATGGATTGTCGCGATGACGCTCGTGATCGCGCGGATTTCCCCGGACAGAGGAGCTGACGGCCATGTTGTCGGAATTGCGCACTGCCATAGACGATTTCCTCGCCCGGGAGACCTCCGCCGGATTCCTCCTGATGGCCGCGGCCGTGCTTGCCCTGGTTGCCGTCAATTCACCGCTGGAGGGTTTCTACAATGGGATCCTGCGCACTCCGGTCGAGTTGCGCGTCGGCACGTTCGCCATCGCCAAGCCATTGCTGCTTTGGATCAACGATGGCCTGATGGCCGTGTTCTTTTTCCTGGTCGGGCTCGAGGTCAAGCGCGAGGTCGTCCAGGGCGAATTGTCGAGCTTCGACAAGGCCGGCCTGCCGGCGATGGCGGCCATCGGCGGAATGGCCGTGCCCGCGCTCGTCTTCGTCGCCGTCAACCGAGGAGCGCCGGCGAACCTGGACGGCTGGGCGATCCCGGCGGCAACCGACATCGCTTTTGCGCTCGGCGTGCTCGCCCTGCTTGGAAAGCGCGCGCCTGCAGCGCTCAAGATCCTGCTGCTGGCGGTCGCGATCATCGACGACATCGGCGCGATCGCGATCATCGCGCTGTTCTACACGGAAAACGTTTCCGCGCTTGCGCTGGGCCTCTCCGCGCTCGGCGGCGTCGCGCTGTTCGCGCTCAATCGCGGTGGCGTGACCCGCATCGCGCCTTATGTCATGGTCGGCATCTTCCTCTGGGCCTGCGTGCTCAAGTCCGGCGTCCACGCGACCCTTGCCGGCGTGATCACCGCCTTGGCCGTGCCGCTGCGCAATGCGCGTGGCGAGTCGCCGCTCAAGCAGCTCGAGCACAGCCTGCACCCATGGATCGCCTTCGGCGTGCTGCCCTTGTTCGCGTTCGCCAACGCCGGCGTTTCGTTCGACGGCATGCGCGTCGCCGACCTGTTCGCGCCGCTGCCTTCCGGCATCGCCCTGGGCCTCGTCGTCGGCAAGCAGGTCGGCGTGTTCGGCTTCATGCTGCTGGCGGTCCGCGTGGGCCTGGCACGATTGCCGGCCGGCGTGTCCTGGGTCCAGTTGTGGGGCATGGCCTGCCTGACCGGCATCGGCTTCACGATGAGCCTGTTCATCGGCTCGCTGGCTTTCGATTCGGACACGCAGATGGACCAGGTCAAGATCGGCGTGCTGGCCGGATCACTGGTCGCGGGGCTGCTGGGGTTCCTGATCCTCAGGGTGCACCGATCGCCAGGACGGGACGGTGCCGGAGGGATGGCGTGATCGCAGCATGATTGTCCTGATGCTTGTGCTCGGCCTGGCCCTGCTCGGCATTGGCGGCGAGTTGCTCGTGCGTGGTGCCGTCGGCGCGGCGCGCACCCTCGGGGTCTCGCCGCTGGTCGTCGGCCTGACCATCGTCGGCTTCGGCACCTCCACGCCCGAACTCGTCACCAGCCTGATCGCCGCCTTCGAGGATGCCCCGGGCATCGCGGTCGGCAACGTGGTCGGTTCAAACATCTCCAACCTCCTGCTCATCCTCGGCACGGGCGCGCTGATCGCGCCGCTGGCGATAGCCCGCAACGCATTGCGCCGCGAAGGTATCGCCCTGGCAGGCTCGACCGTGGTCTGCACCGGCGTGGTGTTGTACGGCGCGCTGGACGCCGTCACCGGGGCGGCCATGCTCGCGCTCCTCGTCGTCTACGTGGTCTGGGCCTACCACAGCGAGCGCAATGACACCGCCACGCGCCGGACCGTGCACCAGCAGGTCGCCGATGTTGCTGCTCCGCGGGAGCGAACGCTGGCGAAGTCGCTGGTGCTGACCGTGGTCGGCATCGGCCTGACCATGCTCGGTGCGAACTGGCTGGTCGAAAGCGCAATCGATGTGTCGCGCCGCCTCGGTGTTTCGGAAACCGTCATCGGCCTGTCCGTGGTCGCCGTCGGCACGTCCTTGCCCGAACTGGTCACCACCATCGTCGCCGCCGTGCGCGGCCACGCCGAGGTGGCGCTGGGCAACATCATCGGTTCCAATGTCTACAACGTTCTCGGCATCCTCGGCGCCACCGCGCTGCTGCATCCGATCGCGGTACCGGCGGAGATCATCCACATCGACATCTGGGTGCTGGTCGCCGCGACCAGCCTGATCACGCTGTTCCTCGTCTCCGGCGCGAAGCTCGGTCGCGCCGAAGGCGGCATCCTGCTGGGCGGCTACGCCATCTACCTGGCCTGGCTGGTCCACACCGCCTGATACCGGGTCTTCGGGCGACGCGCCGGCCTTCAGGCGGTCGCACAGACCACCCGATTGCGGCCCGCGCGCTTGGCCTCGTACAGGGCTTCGTCGGCGCGCTGCAGGGCCGCTTCCACCTTTCCCGCGCCGGCCCGCCAGATCGCCGTGCCGATGCTGATGGTGACTTTCACGCCCTGGAAATCGCTGCCCTCGATGGCGCTACGCATGCGTTCCGCCAGTGTCGGCCCGGTGCCGTCCGGCCGATCGACGAGCATCACCGAGAATTCCTCGCCGCCGTAGCGGAACAGCGCGGCGTCCGCGTCGAGCTGGCGACCCAGCGCGGCGGCGACCTCGGTGATGATGCGGTCGCCGACCAGATGGCCGTGCTGGTCGTTGATCGCCTTGAAATGATCGATGTCGAGCAGCAGGATCTCGCAACGGCGGTTCCTGGCCCGCCCCGATGCCAGCTGGTCCAGCGCTTCGTTGAACGTGCGCCGGTTCAGGCAGTTGCTCAGCGCATCGTGGTCGGAGTGGTAGCGCAGCATCGCGGCGGCGCGGTCCTGCAGTAGCGCGTAGGTGAACATGAAGCAGACCATCAGGCCGTAGCCGCTGGCGAAACGCACCACCTCGATCGGCGGCAGCAGCAGCGCGGTGAACCAGGAAACATAGATCCCGTAGGCCACCATGGCCAGTAGCGAGGGGCCGGGCCGCAGCAGGAACACGAGCAAGGGCGGAAAGATGTACGCCCAGTGCTGCATGTTGCGGTCGTTCTCGAACCCGTAGAGCGGAACGACCAGCAGGATCACGGCGATGCTGGTGAAGAAGATCGTGCCGCCGAGCCGGCGCGAGAGCGCCAGCAGCGCGACCAGATTGGCACTGGCGACGGCGAGCACGCCCCAGGCGAGGCGGGCGGTATCGCCGAGGCCAAGCGAAGTATTGATCGCGCCGAGAACGATCATCAGCACCACGATGAGCACGCTGAGCACGAGCGCGACGCGCCAGCGGATCGCATCGCGCAAAGTGATGAACGAGTCCTGGTGTAGCGTCGCATTCAGCGTCCGGGCCTCCCCTGATGCCGCAGCTTGGGCCTCCAGGCCGGCCGCGCATTCGCGCAGTATGCCCAATGTCTCGAAGGCCGTCCCTGCCTTGCCGGATTGCGGTCACGTCATCGGCCCTTCTGGATGCCATTGCGCGTGGGGCTCGTGGACTCTTTTCATTGGTCCGCACTCGCGAGTCGCAGTCCTGGTCCGCTGCACGCGATGAGGTCGGCGCGTCATTGGGTATTGTCAAACCTTGCCGGTATCGGCAACCCGGGATGCGCCTCAATCGCGTGGGCTGGTCATTGCACCGATCAGCGCCTCGAGGCCGAGGCCGAAGGTCGCGTCCCATTGCGGCTGGCGGAAATGCGGCGCTGCCGCGGTCAGGCGGGGGCAGTGCTCGGCGACATACGCATCGGTGACCGGTTCCGCCGCGGAAGGTCCGGACGCGTAGCCTGAGGTTTCGTCGAGCCCCGCGCCGACCAGGTAGTAGCCGACGACGCGGAACCAGCGTGCAGCGCGCTCGCGATCGACGACGACCGCTTCGAACGCCCCCAGCACCTGCTCGATGAAGTCCACGCCGTCCGGCATGTTGAGCCGGTGGACGGCGACATAGGGAAAGAACTTCGGATACCTGTGCGCGGTTTCCCGATAGGCATGGCAGACCTGGCGCAATCGCCCGAGCGGGTCGAGCTCCGCTGGAGGCCAGCGGAATTCCGAGACGACCCGGCCCACCATTGCATCGAGCAGGTGCTGCTTGCTCGGGAAATGGTGGTAGATGCTCATCGCCTCGCAGCCCAGCACTTCGCCTAGGCGGCGCGTCGAAAAGGCGGCAAAACCCCGTTCTTCGATCAGTTCCAGGCCTGCGCTGACGATGCGCCCGGGCGCAAGCGGTGCGCACCTGGCCCGTCCCCGAGGGACGGAGGCCTTGGCGCCAGCCGGTTTTGGCTTGTTCGTTGCCATGCTTGAAATCTTACGCTGTAAGAGTAAGATCCGCTTGCCTTACGCCGTAAGGACCGGTTCTTTCCGACAGGGCAATCCCATGGATGCGATCGATATAGTCGGCCTGCTCGTTCCGCTTACCTACTTCTTCTTCCTCGTCACGGAAAAACTCTGGCCGGAGCGGGATTTTCCGCCGCGCAAAGGCTGGCAATGGCTCGGCGTCGGCTTCCTGCTGCTGCTCGGCACGCTGTCGACCGTCGTGCCGCTGATGCTGCCGCTTGACTGGATGGCCGCCCATCGCTGGATCGACGGGACGCGGCTTGGCGTGGCGGGCGGAACGCTGGTGGGCTATGTCGGCCTGTCGGCGATCATGTATGCATGGCACCGCATGGTGCACAACGCGCCACTGCTCTGGCGCGCATTCCACCAGATCCACCACAGTCCGAATCGCGTCGACATTCCCGGATCGGTGCTCTTTCATCCGACCGAAATCACCCTGCAGGTGCTGCTGCAGCTGTTCGTCACCGTCATCGTGCTCGGCCTCGATCCGCTGGCGGCCGCGCTGGTCGGCTACGTCGCCGCGTTCTACGGGATGTTCCAGCACTGGAACGTGCGCACGCCGCAGTGGCTGGGCGTGCTGATCCAGCGCCCGGAGGCGCATTGCGTGCACCACCGCATGGGTTCCCACTCCTTCAACTACGGCGATTTTCCGCTGTGGGACATCCTGCTCGGCACATTCCGCAACCCGGCCGAGTTCCGCGGCGAATGCGGATTCGAAAACGGCGCGGACCGGAAACTTATGCAGATGCTCGCGTTCGTCGACGTCAACGAGGAGGCCTATGGCGGCGGCAGTCTTGGCCAACCGCGAAATCCGCAGCCCCCGATCCAACATGGGACCATGCCGTCGATGCAGAACCCGCAACCTTGAGGCGCTCGCGCGCGCACCTTCCGACCGCCTTCAGAGGTTCTGATAGTTCGGCCCGCTGCCGCCCTCGGGGGTGACCCAGGTGATGATCTGGTAGGGATCCTTGATGTCGCAGGTCTTGCAGTGGACGCAGTTGGCGGCGTTGATCTGCAGGCGCTTGCCGGCCGCGTCGTCGACCATTTCGTAGACGCCGGCCGGGCAGAAGCGCGTGCACGGGTTGTTGTATTCCTCGGCGCACTGCGAGATGCAGACATTGGTGTCGGCGACCTTCAGATGGATCGGCTGGTCCTCGTCGTGTTCGGTCGCCGCGAAATAGACGCTGGCGAGACGGTCGCGCGGCGGCAACGTGCGTTCGGTCCAGTCGCGTTGCGGCGATTCGTAGCTCGGCAGACTTTCTGCAATGCGGAATGATCGGCGTGGTTCTTCAGCGTCCACGGCGATAGCCCGGCGGTAGCCGTTTCCCAGCCGGCATTGGCGAGGCCGAACCACAGGCCCCTGTTGAAGCCCGGGCGGATGTTGCGCACCTTGCGCAGTTCCTTCATCACCACCGAACCACGCAGCTTCGCATCCCAGCCGGCGCTCTTGCCCGTTTCTGCGATGTGTTCGGCGGCGAGCATGCCCGAGCGCATGGCCTGGTGCGTGCCCTTGATCTTCGGCACGTTGACCAGGCCGGCCGAATCGCCGATCAGCATCGCGCCGGGCATCTCGACCTTCGGCAGCGACTGGTAGCCGCCCTCGACGATCGCGCGTGCGCCGGCCGAGAGGATCTCGCCGCCCTCGAGCAGCGGCTTGATGACCGGATGGTTCTTCAGTTGCTGGAAGGCCTCGAATGGCTTGAACTCCGGATCGGCGTAATCGAGCCCGGCGACGAAGCCGATCGCGACGCGGTCCTTGTCCAGGTGATACAGGAAGCTGCCGCCATAGATCGCCGGATCGAGCGGCCAGCCCAGCGTGTGCACGATCTTGCCGGGCTCGCCGCGGCCCTCGGGCAACTGCCACAGTTCCTTGAGGCCGATGCCGTAGGTCTGCGGATCGCTGTCCGCGTCGAGCTTGTAGCGCGCGATCAGCTGCTTGCTGATGCTGCCGCGGCAGCCTTCGCCGAGCACGGTGACCGGCGCGACGATGTCGATGCCCTCGGTATAGCCGGGCTTGTGCGAGCCGTCGCGGGCCACGCCCATGTCGCCGATGCGCACGCCGCGACCGCGCCGGCCTCGTCGAATATCGCCTCGGCGGCGGCGAATCCGGGGAACACGTCGACGCCGAGCGCTTCGGCCTGCGGCGCCAGCCAGGCACACAGCGCGCCGAGCGAAACGATGAAATTGCCGTGGTTGTGCATCTGCGGCGGCACGATCGGGAATTTCGTCGCGCGCTCATGGTCGCGCAGCCACCAGAACTCATCCTTCGCCGCCGGCACGCAGATCGGCGGCGGGTTCTTGCCCCACTCGGGCAGCAGTTCGTTGAGCGGGCTCGGGTTCGATCACCGCGCCGGAGAGGATCTGCGCGCCGATCGTGGAGGCTTTCTCGATCACGCAGACGTTGAGCTCGGGCTTGAGCTGCTTGAGCCGGATCGCGAAGGCGAGCCCGGCGGGGCCGGCGCCAACCGTGATGACGTCGTACTCCATCGTTTCGCGTTCGCTCATGGCGGGGTCCTGATCGCATGGGGCCAGCGGCCATTGTCCGGGTTAGCGGGACGGGCAGCAATTCGGACTTGCACCATGGTCGGGAATCGAACAGGATTCCGGAATGTCCGACCATCCCGATACCGAACTCTCCAGCCAGCGCCTGCGTGGCGCCAGCGCCTTTCAATTGCTGCACTGGATGGCCGCTGAGCGCATCGATTCACAGCGCCTGCTCGACCTCTACCAGGCCGCGATCGCGGAACACGACGCGCGCCTGCACGCCTTTGTCGCCCTTGATCCCGGTGCGCGGGCATCGGCGCGCGCGAGCGACCAGCGACGCGCGGCGAAGAGCGTGATCGGCCGGCTCGACGGGCTGGCGGTGGCGATCAAGGACAATATCGATGTCGCCGGCCTGCCAACGGCCTGCGGGCTGCGAGGGCGCGAGTCGCGCGTGGCCAGCGAGGATGCCAGCATGGTTGCGCGCCTGCGCGCCGCCGGGGCGGTCATCCTCGGCAAGACCGCCGTCGACGAAGCGTCGCTCGGCACCACCGGCACCACCTCGGCCTGCGGGCCGACCCACAATCCGCAGCGGCGCGATTTCATCGTCGGCGGCTCGTCGGCCGGCTCGGCGGCTGCGGTGGCGGCCGGCCTGTGCAGTTTTGCGGTCGGTACCGATACGCTCGGTTCGGTGCGCATTCCGGCCAGCCACGCCGGCATCTACGGTTTGCGCCCCACGGTCGGCGAGATATCGATGACAGGAGTCGTTCCGGCCGCGCGCCGTCTCGACAGCGTCGGCATCCTCGCCCGTTCGGTGCAGGACCTCGCCATCGTGCTGCAGGTGCTTGATGCCTACGACGCCGACGACGCGCGTTCGCGCCGTCGCCGCGTCGCGCTCTCGCCACCGGACTGGGAGCCCGGGCGCCTGCGCAGCGGCTTCCTGCCGAATCTCGCCGCGCTTGGCGTCAGCCCCGAAGTGGTCGCGGTATTCGAGCGCGCCACGGCCGAGCTCGGGCTCGAGCTCGGCGAGCGCACCGATGCGGATTTCTCCGGCTACGACTTCGCGCGCATGCGCCGCGCCGCGCTGCTGATCATGGAAAGCGAGTTGTCCTGCGAATTCGAGGCCGACCTCGACGACGGCGCGCATCCGGTTTCCTCGCGCCTGCGCGACATGCTCGGTTTCGCCCGGCGCAAGTCGGCGGTCGACTATGCCGCGGCCGATCGCCTGCTCGACAGCGCCGTGCTCAAGGCGCGCCACCTGTTCGAGCAGATCGACGTACTGGTGCTGCCGACCGTCTCGCAGGGCCCATACCGCATCGGCGAAACCGAACGCGCCAATGACGCGGACCTGTGCAGTTTCGCCAGCGTCGCCGGCTGTCCCGCGGTAACCCTGCCGATGGGTACGCTCGAGAATGGCCTGCCGGTCGGCCTGCAACTGGTCGGCGCGCCCGGCTCCGACCTGCGCCTGCTCGAACTCGCCGAAGTGTGCGCGTCGAGGCTGGACGCCGCACCGGCCTATCCGGTGGCGATGCGCGACTGAACCGTGCAGGTGCGCGGGTTCGCCACCGCGCGCGGCCCGGACGTATCGCACCCGGGGTCAGGATCGCTTACTGCGTCTTCGGTCGCGCGTTGCGCATGGCCTCGTCGAGCATCTTCACCAGTGCATCGCGGTCGTAGCTGTAGGCTTGTCCTTCGTTGAGCTGCACGAGTTGCTCGATCTGCTTGCGGATCGTCATTTCGGCTTCACCCTGGTTGGGGACCACCATGTAGCGCCGCTTCGGCCTGGCCTCGAACAGGGCCAGTTCGACCGCGGCAGCGACCTCATCGGGCTTCTTGTATTGGCTGCGATCCGTGAATCGGGTTTCCTTGCCCGAGCGCTGCGTCGCGTTCTTGCCGATATCCGAATCGTAGTTGCCTGGCTCGATGATGCTGACCTGCACGCCGAGCGGCTCCATCTGCGCGGCCAGCGAATCGCCGAACGCCTCGACGGCGTGCTTGCTCATCGCGTAGACGCCGAGCCGGGGTGAGGCGAGGACACCGGAAATCGAACCGATCGTCGTGATGCGTCCCTTCTGCGCGATGATCAGCGGCGCGAACGCCGTGGTGACGCGATACGGTCCATAGGCATTGACTTGCATGACCAGATCGAATTCCTGCGCGCTCGTCTCGGTTATCGGCGCAATGGTGGCAACGCCGGCATTGTTGACCAGGCCATAGAGCCCGCGTCCCGCTTTCGTCACGGTCTCCACCGCGGCATCGATGTCGGCCTGCCGGGTTACATCCAGCCGGATCGCCTGCACGTTCTTGATCGCGTCCAGGGCCTCCAGATCGGCCTGCTTGCGCGCGCCGGCGTAGACGAAATAGCCCTTGGCAGCGAGATGTTCGGTGATGTTCCGTCCGATTCCGGTGCTCGCTCCGGTGACCAGTACGGCCTTTGGTGACTTCGCCCCGACGTTGCCGGCTTCGGGCGTTTGCGAGCGTGCGATGGCTGCAACCGAAGCAAGCATGATGGCGAGTGCAATCACGGCATGGCGCATGTATTTCTCCCAGGCAGTCCGGCGTGGGTTTCGAGTGTACCCGCCCATTCGGGTCCGCGTTCCTGATCCGGCAACCTCCCGAGGGGGCGGTTGGCCTGTCGCGTTCATTGCCGTGACCCGATGCAACCGGAACCCCGCGCCGGTTCCTGCCGTTACCCGGCGCGAGCGGGCGACAAGGCGCGACAGCGCTGCCCGGTCGCCCGTCACCGCGGCGGCAACCATGGACGCGTCGCAGATCCGTTCGCTTTCCCGGGTCGCTACCGTCGTTTCAAACCGGGTCGGCAGGACTCGCCGGCGTTGCCGGGTTGTGAGCTTCGCCCTGCTGCACGGTCCAGTCGACGATCTTCGGCAACAGCTGGTTGAGCGCCTGCTCGAAGGCCGCGACCGCGCTGGCGATGTCGCTGCCCGCGGCGGGAACCACTTCGTCGAATGCCTGGCTGGCGACGATGCGGTTGCTGCGCCGGTCGAACAGCTTGGCGGTCAGGCGGATCGCCGCGCTGGCCGAGTCGCCGGCCAGCTCGACCTGGAAATCGCGCAGCTCGATGCTCAGGGAATAGTCGCCGTTGAGTCCCGAATCGGTGGCACTGACCCCGGTCGATGCGGCCATCGTGGTCGAAGGCCTGCACGACCAGGCTGCGCAGCATGGCCGGCGCGGTATCGCGCCAGCGTGCACCCGGGTAGACCTCGAGGACACCGGGCCTCGGCATCACGGCGATGCGCGTGGTGTCGAGCGCGGCGCTTGTACGCGGCGTATCGACCAGCAGCTGCCAGGCGATCGCGGATCGGCCTGCTGCGGATTCCTGCGCGGCGGGCAGGTCCAGGCGCGGCGCATAGATGGCGAATGAGCCCTGCTTGCCGCCCAGCGCAGCACAGGCGCCGAGCAGCAGCAGTCCAGCGGGGATCAGCAATCGGGTCAGGCGATTCATTTCTGCTCGAACTCCTTCGGTTGGTCGCGGCCCAGCAGCAGGGTATTGGAACTGCCGAGCTGGTCGCTGAGCTGCTTGAACGAGCGCAGGGTTTCGCGCAATTCGGAAAGTGTCGGACCCGACCTGGCGCAGGCCCTGGTCGCTGAAGCTGGCGATCGCGGCCTGGTTCTGGTCGAGCAGCTCTCCGGTCGAGCCGGCCACGCGTTCGATCGCGTTGATCGCCTTGTCGGTCGATGCCATTACCTTGCGCACGTCGTTGTTGATCAGCTCGTTGGTCGTGCTGGCCATCTGGTGCAGGGTGGTCAGGGTCGACTTGAGTTCGCCGCTGGCATCGGCCAGCTGGGCCAGTGCCTTGGCCAGGTCGTCGCGCTGGTCGGCGACCGAGCTGGCCAGCTTGTCGATGTTCTCGAGCGTGGCCGAGACGTGCCCGATGTTCTTTTCGGAGAGCAACTGGCCGACGCGCAGCAGCGACTGGTTGACGCTGGTGACGATGTCGTCGCCGGAGGACAGCAGTTTCGACAGTGCGGATTCGGTGGCGACGATCACCGGCACCGGCTTGTCGTCGGTCGGCAACAGCAGCTTGGCAGCAGGCGATCCTCCGGAGAGCTGGATGAACGCCGTGCCGGTCACGCCGAGCAGGCCGAGCTTGGCTTCGGTATCGACCTTGATCGGCGTGCCGCCATCGATGCGCACGCGCGCGATGACCTTGCGCGGATCAGCCGGATCGAGCTTCAGCTGGCTGACCTCGCCGACCTTGATGCCGTTGTACTGCACGAGTCCGCCCTTGGACAGGCCGGTCACCGCTTCGGTGAAGATCACGTCGTAGTAGCCGAACTCGCGATCGGCGCTGGTCTTGGACAACCACAGCACGAAACCGAGGCCGAGCAGGAATGCGAGGATCGCGAACGAGCCGATGAGGATGTGGTGGGCGCGGGTTTCCATCGTCAGGTGCCTGCGGTTGGTTGAGCGTGGTTGTTGGCGCTGGCGCGCTGCGCGGCGCGGCCGCGCGGGCCCTGGAAGTACTCCTGGACCCAGGCGTCGTCGGTCTTTTCCACGACTTCCAGCGGTCCGGCGACGAGGATGCGCTTCTGCGCGAGCACGGCGACGCGATCACAGATCGTGTAGAGCGTGTCGAGGTCGTGGGTGATCAGGAAGACGGTCAGCCCGAGGCTGTCGCGCAAGGTCAGGATCAGCTGGTCGAAGGCGGCCGCGCCGATCGGATCGAGCCCGGCGGTGGGCTCGTCGAGGAACAGGATATCGGGGTCGAGCGCCAGCGAGCGGGCCAGTGCGGCGCGCTTGACCATGCCGCCGGACAATTGCGAGGGAAACTTGTCGCTGGCTTCGAGTGGCAGGCCGGCCAGGGCGATCTTGAGCCGGGCCAGCCGGGCCACGATCGCCTCATCGAGATCGTGGTGCTCGGTCAGCGCCACGGCCACGTTTTCGGCCACGGTCAGCGACGAGAACAGCGCGCCATTCTGGAACAGCACGCCACAGCGGCGCTCGATCATGGCGCGCTTCGCATCCGACAACGTGGAAACCTCCTCGCCGAACAGGCGAATGCTGCCCGCCGCCGGATGGCCGAGACCGATGATCGCGCGCAGCAGCACCGACTTGCCCGAACCCGAGCCGCCGACGACGCCGATGATCTCGCCGCGTTGCACGTCGAGATCGAGGCTCTCGTGCACGACCTGGTCGCCGAACTGGTTGCGCAGGCCGCGGATGCGGATGACCGGCTCGGCCGCGTTCACAGGTCGATCTCCATGAAGAAGATCGCCGCCAGCGCATCGATCAGGATGACCACGAAGATCGATTGGACGACGCTCGAAGTGGTGTGCGAGCCGACCGACTCGGCGCTGCCGGCGACCTTGAATCCCTCCAGGCAACCGATCGCCGCGATCAGGAAGGCGAAGATCGGCGCCTTGCTCATGCCGACCCAGAAGTGCCGCACGGTAGTCGTCTCCTGCAGGCGGGTGACGAACATCAACGGCGAGATGTCGAGCGTGAGCACGCAGACGACGGCGCCACCGATGATGCCGGCGAGCATGCCGACCAGGGTCAGGATCGGCATTGAGACGAGCAAGGCGAGTACGCGCGGCATGACCAGCACGTCGACAGGCTCGAGTCCGAGCGTGCGGATCGCGTCGATTTCCTCGCGCGCCTTCATCGAACCAATCTGCGCGGTGAATGCGCTGCCCGAGCGGCCCGCCACCATGATCGCGGTCAGCAGCACGCCGAATTCGCGCAGGAACGAATAGCCGACCAGTTCGACGGTGAAGATGCTGGCGCCGAAATCCTTGAGCACGGTGGCGCCGAGGAAGGCGACCACGGCGCCGACCAGGAAGCAGAGCAGGGCGACGATCGGCAGCGCATTGAGCCCGGTCTGCTCGATATGGGCGACGGTCGAGGTCATGCGCCAGCGGCGCGGCAGCAGCGCGCTGCGCGCGAAGGCGGACAGGATCAGGCCGATGAAGGCGACCAGCGCGACGCTGTCGCGCCAGAGGCTCTCCAGTGCTTCGCCGACGTTGGCGATGGCCGACACGAAGCCGGAATCCTTGCGCCGCTTCTTCGCCGGAGGCGCGTTTTCGGCCTTGGCCACCGCGGCGAACAGCTTGCGCGTGGCCTCGTTGCCCAGATCGATGCGGCTGGCATCGTCGCCGACCAGATCGAGCAGGACGCTGGCCCCGGCGGTGTCGACGCGGCCCAGGCCGGTGGCGTCGACGCGGGTTTCGGGCCGCACGCTGCGTTGCAGCGATTCGCACAGCACCGCCAGTCGCGCAACATGCTCCAGTATCCAGTCGCCGCGGGCGATGATGCGGATGCCGTCCTCGCCGATGGTTGCGCTGCCCGTTTCGCTCATGCCGGAAAGATTATCAGCAAAGGAGTCGGGGCCGCTGCCGCTGGCTGAATGGCAGCCGCATGGAAGCCGCAGCGGCATCGGCGCGCAATCGGCCGGCGCCAGGCCGCGATGCCGCTGCGGAATGCCCTGCATGGCGCGCCCGGCGTGACCTGTCCGGGCATGGCCGGGGCCGCTCTGCGGACTTTCATCGCGGCGCGCGCCGTCGCCGCGGGTTTCGCGAGCGCGAAATCGGTCGGCCTTGCGTTGAATCTTCCACATTCACCCCCATTGGCCTGCATCCGGCGGCTGGCCATGCGCCCTGTAGCCGCCATAATGGCGGCGCACTGCCGTTGCGGATCGTCCGAATGACCAGCGTCCCCCTGACCACACGCGTCGAATTCATCGTCGAGCTGGCGCGCCGCCTGCACGAATACGGGACGGCTGCGCCCCGCCTCGAGGCGGCGGTGAGCCTGGTCGGGCAGCGCCTTTCGCTGCATTGCGACGTACTGTCGACGCCGACCTCGATCATCATGTCGTTCTCGGAGCTGGTGAATTCCGGCAGCGGCGTTGCCGAGATGACCCAGGTATTGCGCCTGCCGCCGGGCGAGGTAAACCTGAAGAGCCTGTGCCTGGTCGATGAAATCGCCGACCAGGTCATCAACGGGCAACTCGACCTCGCCGAGGGCCGCCGTCGCCTGCGTGAGGTCGGCAGCCGGCGTCCGTCGCTGACTTCGCAGGTCCTCACCCTGGTCGCCTATGCGGTGGCCCCGGCCTGCGTGGCCGCGATCCTGCTGACCGGCTGGGCCGGCGTCGCCACCGCCTCGGTCATCGGCTTCGTCACCGGCGTCACTGCACTGAGCGCGCGCAAGCGGCCCAATATCGCCGCCGCCTTCGAGGCGATTTCGGCCCTGCTCGCCACGATCATCGCGACCGTGGTGGCGGTCTATTTCGTGCCGATCCAGGTGCGCTCGGTGGTGGTCGCGAGCCTGATCATCCTGCTGCCCGGCATGAGCCTGACCGCCGCGGTGCGCGAACTCTCCAGCCAGGACCTCGTCTCGGGTACGGCGCGCATGGCCGGTGCGATGGCCGTTCTGCTCAAGCTCGCCTTCGGCACGGTGGCCGCGACCCAGGTCTGCGCCCTGTTCGGCCTGGTGCCGCCGCCGGTGCCGCTGCTGGCGATTCCGCCGTGGACCGAGTGGGTCGCCGTGCCACTCGCCGCCGTCACCTTCGCGATCACCTTCCGCAGTCCGTGGCGGTATTTCCCGATCGTCATCGGCTCGGTGATCGCCGGTTACATCTGCACGCGCGTCGGCGGCGTGCATGTTTCGGCGCCGTTCGGCGTCTTCGCCGGCGGCCTGATCCTCGGCGCCAGCAGCAACGTGTTTGCCCGCGTATTCAACCGCCCGGGTGCGCTGATCCGCGAGCCGGGCATCATCCTGCTGGTGCCCGGCAGCGTCGGCTTCCGCACGCTCAGTTTTGTATTCGAGCGTGATGTAATGCTCGGCATCGACACCGGGATCACGTTGCTGACCTTGCTCGTGGCGCTCGTGGCCGGCCTGTTGTTCGGCGACCTGCTGGTGCCGCCGCGGCGCAAGCTTTGAGCGGGAGTCGGGAGTCGGGAGTGGGAAAAATGCGAACAACAGGGTTTGCCGCAAACCTGTAGGAGCCCGTTTACGGGCGAGCATTCCGGCGGATTGAAGAACATCCTCGCCCCTGAAGGGGCTCCTACACTGGAAGTGCGCAGCAAACTAGCGGCATGAGCACCGGGCCTGGCTCCTGATTCTTCCGCCAACCGCCTACTGCTCACCAGCATGCCAAATCGCTTCATTCCAATCGTTGCTCATCACGAATCCCCCTTCATGTCCGAATTGTCAAAACTCAAACATGATTTGGCTGGCGTCATGACGCGGGATCGCGGGCGCCTGATCGGGCGCTGGCGTCGTCTCGAGAAGGCCGGCGTAGCGGTCAAAGCAGGACAGGTGCGAAGCTGGCGCGGACATCGAGGTCTCGACGGCGCGCGTGGCTGCGCGCGCCGCGCGCATCCCGGCGATACGCATCGATGAATCCCTGCCGATCGCCGCGCGCAGCGAGGAAATCGTCAAGCTGATCCGCGAGCACCAGGTGATCGTGCTCGCCGGCGAAACCGGTTCCGGCAAGACCACGCAGTTGCCGAAACTCTGCCTGGCCGCCGGGACGCGGTGCGCACGGCATGATCGGCTGCACCCAGCCGCGCCGGATCGCCGCGCGCACGGTCGCGCGTCGCGTCGCCAGCGAGCTCGATACGACGGTGGGCGACCTGATCGGCTTCCAGGTGCGCTTCACCGAACAGGTCGGGGACGCCACCCTGATCAAGTTCATGACCGACGGCATCCTGCTCGCCGAGACCCAGGGCGATGCCTGGCTCGGCGGCTACGACACGATCATCCTCGACGAGGCGCACGAGCGCAGCCTCAACATCGACTTCCTGCTCGGCTATCTGAAGCGCCTGCTGGCGAAGCGCCGTGACCTCAAGCTGATCGTCACCTCGGCGACCATCGACACCGCGCGATTCGCCGCGCATTTCGACAATGCGCCGGTCGTCGAAGTCGAGGGCCGCACCTATCCGGTCGAGGTGCGCTGGCGGCCGCCGCCCGAGCGCGGCGAATCGAGCAGCGTCGAGCAGATCGTCGCGGCGATGGACGAGATCACGGCTGATGATCCGCGCGGCGACGTGCTGGTCTTCCTGCCCGGCGAGCGCGAAATCCGCGACGCCCACCTCGCCCTGGACCGGCGCAAGTACCGCGAGACCGAAGTGCTCGCGCTGTATGCGCGGCTCTCGGCCACCGAGCAGGACCGCGTGTTCAGGCCGGGCACCAAACGACGCATCGTGCTCGCCACGAACGTCGCCGAAACCTCGCTGACCGTGCCGCGCATCCGTTTCGTCGTCGACACCGGCATGGCGCGCGTCAAGCGCTACAGCCAGCGTGGCCAGCTCGAACGCCTGCACATCGAACCGATCTCGCGCGCGGCCGCCGACCAGCGCAAGGGCCGTTGCGGGCGCGTCGCCGCCGGCATCTGCTATCGCCTCTATGCCGAGGACGACTACCTCGAGCGGCCTCCCTACACCGATCCGGAAATCCTGCGCACGTCGCTGGCTGGCGTGATCCTGCGCATGCTCAGCCTCAAGCTCGGCGACGTCGCCGATTTCCCGTTCGTCGAGGCGCCGCCCGAACGCGCCATCGGCGACGGTTACCGGCGCCTGATCGAGATCGGCGCGATCGACGAGCAGCATCGCATCACCAAAATCGGTACAACGATCGCCAGCCTGCCGGTCGATGTCGCACTCGCGCGCATGCTGATCGAAGCGCAGCGACTCGGCGTCAGCCGCGAGCTGATGATCCTGGTCTCATTCCTGAGCATCCAGGATCCGCGCGAACGCCCCGCCGATGCCCGCCAGCAGGCCGACGCCGCGCACGCCCGCTTCACCGACCCGAAATCCGACTTCATCGGCGTGCTCAACCTGTGGACCGCCTACGCGGGAGCGCACGAGGAACTGACCCAGTCGAAACTGCGCGACTGGTGCCGCGAGCATTTCCTCTCGTTCATGCGCATGCGCGAATGGCGCGAGCTGCATCGGCAGTTGCTGGTGATGCCGGGATTCGGGAGTCGGGATTCGGGATTGGTTGGAAGGCCGGGATTCGAGATTCGGGATTCGGGATTGGGCAAAGGCAAAGGCAAAGGCAAAAGCGGGCGCAATCGCAAGCCCGATGCCCCAGTCGAAGCGAAGGCCGCTCCGCCGAATCCCGAATCCCGAATCTCGAATCCCGTCGCTTCACCCAATCCCGACAACGGTGAAAGCATTCACCGTTGTCTCCTCGCAGGCTGGCCCACCCAGGTCGCGCGCAAGGACGAGCGCAACCAGTATGTCGGCACGCGCGAGCGGCGTTTTGCGATCTTCCCGGGCTCGGCGCTGGCGAAATCTCCGCCGCAGTGGCTGCTGGCCGGGCAGATCATCGATATCGGCAAGGTCTATGCGATGCAGTGCGCGCGCATCGAGCCGCTGTGGATCGAACAGCAGGCCGCGCACCTGGTCCGGCGCAGCTGGCACGATGCGCACTGGTCGCGCAAGCGCGGCGCGGTGATGGCGTTCGAGCAGGTCAGCCTGTTCGGCCTGGTCCTGGTCGAAAAGCGCGCCGTGCAGTTCGGCCGGCACGACCCGGTCGAGGCGCATGAGATCTTCGTGCGCGAGGCGCTGGCTACCGGCGAAATCGACGCGCGCGCGGATTTCATCCGCGCCAACCTGCGCACCCTGGCCCAGGCCGCCGAAATCGAGGCCAAGCAGCGGCGATCCGGATTGATCAAGTCGGCCGATGAACTCGTCGCATTCTTCCGCGGCAAGCTGCCCGCCGACATCCATACCAGTGCTGCGCTCGATGCCTGGTATCGCAAGGCGTCGCCGTCGGAACAGGCTGCCCTGCGCTGGTCGCTGGCCGATGTGCTGTCGACGACGCCAGGGGTGGCCGCGGAGGATTTTCCGACGCGCATGATGCTCGCCGCGCACGAGTTGCGCCTCGAATACCGCTTCGTGCCGGGCGATCCGGCCGACGGCGTGACCCTGCATGTGCCGCTGGCGCTGGTCAATGCCTTGCCGGCCATCCGTTGCGAATGGCTGGTTCCGGGCCTGCTGGTCGAAAAGGCCGCCGAGCTGATCCGCGGACTGCCGAAATCATTGCGCAGGAACTTCGTGCCGGCGCCGGATTTCGCGCGCGCCTTCGTCGAAGCCTTGCCGGCCCGGGAAAGCGCGATGGAAAAGCCACTGGCCGCGATGCTGGCCGCCTATCTGGGCAAGGTCACGGGCGTGGACATCTCGGCGGCCGATTTTTCCGCGATCGAGTTGCCGCCGCACCTGCTCATGCGCTTCCAGGTATCCGACGAGAACGGCCGGATCGTCGCTACGGGACGCGATCTCGGCGCGATCCAGCACGACTGGGCCAGCGCGGCGCGCGCGGCGTTCTCGCGGCAGGCCGATGCGGAGCTCGTGCGCGAGGACCTCTCCGGCTTCGACATCGAGGACATCCCCGAGTCGATCCGCTCGCCGGAGGGGCTGGTCGCCTGGCCGGCCCTGGTCGATCTCGGCGACAGCGTGGCCCTGCGCGTGTTCGAGAATGCCGACGAGGCACGCAGCGAACATCGCCGCGGCGTCGAGCGCCTGTTGCGCCGCGCCCTGGCCGACCGCATCAAGCAGGCGCGCCGCCAGTTGCCGCTGGACAATTCGACCGCCCTGAAATGGGCGGCGCTGGGCAGTGCCGAGACGCTGCGCGCCGACCTCGTCGAGGCGGCCCTTTCCGAGCGCCTGCAGGCGCATGCGCTGGACGCACGGACGCGCGGCGATTTCGAGCGCCTGAAGGCGGCCCTCGGCAGCGAGCTGTTCGCGGCCGCCGTGGAGCGGCTCAAGCTCGCCGAGGCGATCATCGAGGCGCACGCCGAACTGGCGCCCTGGCTGGAGCCGCCACTGCTCGGTTTCGCGGCGGCCAATTACGAGGACCTGCACGAACAGCGCGATGAGCTGCTGGCGCCCGGCTTCCTGCGCGACACCGATCCGCGCCATCTCGGCCACTTCCCGCGTTACCTGCGCGGCATGCGCCTGCGCGCGGAGCGTTTGCGCCAGGACCCGGCGCGCGACCAGGCGCGCATGCTTGGCGTACAGCGCTACTGGCGCGAGTATCTGAAGCGGCGCGCCGGCAACGATGCCGATCCGGCTGCGCTCGGGGACTTGCGCTGGCTGATCGAGGAACTGCGCGTTTCCGTGTTCGCCCAGGAGCTGCGCACGGCCGAGCCGGTGTCGCCCAAGCGCCTGGCCCGGGCGCTGGCCGCACTCGATTGAGCGGGGCGGCGACGGAAGCCCGTCCTGCCGCCCTGTGCCGGGGGTTTGCCTACTTGATGCGCTTGACGCGTACGTCGCAGCCGCAACCATCCACGTACATCAGCCAGCTGCTGAAACTCATCGGCTTGATCTTGACCTTGGGCGCGGTCAGTCGATAACCCTTGCGGCCCGATTCGGCCTGTTCCCAGACCTGGCCGTTCTCCAGCGTCACGCGGGTCTTGCCGTTCCAGCCGTTGAACTCGCCGACGATGCTCGACTCGATGACCTCGCGGTCGCTGTCGCTGGCATAGAACACCGTGGTGCCGTCGCGGTGCTTGATCGGAGCGCCGAGGGCGCTGACTCCCTTGGACTGGATCCAGCCGTTCAGGAAACGGAGTTGTTCGGGCGACAGGCGGTCCAGGCCGGCCGCATTGAACTCGTCCTGCGACATGCGCTCTTCCAGCGTCGGTGCCTGGGGTTCCTGCGCGTGGACGGCGAGGCAGAGGGGAAAAATCAGCAGGAAAGCAAGGAGCGGGACTCTGGAGTGCATGGCGTTGGGCTCGGTGCGGTGGTCAAAACGTGACCAGTTGGTCGAAAACTCGTTGTCTAACGGGAGGTTAACAGGTGCGCTCTGCGAATTGAGAGGGTAGAATCCTGACCCGTGCAGTCTAGCATCGGGCACCCAGAATCCGGTTGCCCGGGTTCTGCACGTGTGTAGGATCAGGGTTTCAGCTGCCCTTCACATTCAAATTGCTGTTTCTCCCTAGTCAGCGGACCGAATTAAACTGATGATCATGCGTCTTATTGGTAGCCCGAAGGCTGCACTCTCCCTTGCCCTGATTGCGTGCGCCGGTTCGGCGTCCGCAGACAACGTCGCCGCCCTGGTTGGCGGCGATACTGCATCGGGCGACCAGGCAACCGTGGCGCTTGACCCGACCAATTCCGGTGCGCTCGCCTTCACGCGCCCGGCGTCCGGGCCTGCAACCGCCACCGCCTACCTCAATACGCATGTGTTTTGCGCCAATCTGTCGCAGACGCCGACCCAGCTCCAGCTGCAACCGCGTTTCCAGTTGCCGGTCGCGGTGGGTCCGGATGTCTGGAAGTTCGCCCCGGTCTACCTTGGCAGCTTCCAGTACACGGGCAGCGGCGTGCAGAGCGCCGGTGCGCCAGCCCTGTACCTTGGACAGGCCGCAAGCCTCCCGGGCAAGCAGATGCGCTGCCTGAGCGCATATCCGGGCAGCAGCCTCGACCTGCCCAGCGTCAGCCATGGCTTGTTCGACAGCGGCTTCGGCGGCAACGTCGAACCGGATGCGCCGTCCGGCCCGCACCAGAACGTGAAGGTCACCGCGCAGACGTTCTCGGGCTTTGGCAACCAGGCCGTCAGCGTGGTCAAGGTCGAAACGGCCTTCGATCCCGGCCAGCCCGCCGACACGGTCTGGACCCTGGTTGACGGCTTCAATACCAGTGCGCTGTCGACCCTGGCCGATGCGACCTGGTGCGGCCTCGGCACGACCTGGGTCGAAGGTACGACCCCGCCCCAGGATCTCTGCGACGACGCGGGCCTGGCCGGAGCGGGCGTGGTCAAGGAGACCGGTCCGTTCGTCCGTCATGCGATCAGTGCCACTTCCGGTTCGACGGCCTATTTCGTGCTGGTCTACCGCACGATAGTCGGTACGGCAACCTCGGGTACCCCGGCGCAGGGATTTGCCGCGCTTCGCACCGGCGGCGGAATGCCCGGCGTGCCTGAAGAGTCGCAGGACTGGTTCACCGACGACAGCGTCTGGTACAACTTCTGATCCTGCCCGATCCGGTCCATCGTTGCGGCCAGCCAGCCTGTCCGCGACGAATGCAGCACCGGATCCGGTTTCACCTGCCTGTTCGCCCTTGATCGCTGCCCTGCGGGGCGGCATCGGCGTGCGCTGGCAGATCGCACCAAGCGGTTAACATGACGGCCGTCGTGATTCTCTCGCCAACGGGTCGCCCAGTGTCCGAACCAAGCGCCGACGTACTGCTGCAGATCGAAGGCAAGCTGGCCCGCTCGGCAGCGGCGCGAAGCCGCTGGGACGCCGCTCAACCGGTGCGTGCGGCTGTCCTTGCCGAGCTCGGCAAGCTGCAGACCGGCCACGCGGCGCAGAACGCACTGTTACTGCACGAGGCCGCACTGGCAGGCTGCGAATTCAGCGCGGCCGAACTGCAGGCCTGGGGCGCGGAAGTCGTCGACCTGATCGAAGGCCAGCGCGCCGCGGAAAAGGTCTGGTCGCTCTACTCGGTGCGTTCCGGAGCAGGTGCTGCGGAAGGATTGCGCCGGCTGCTGCTGGCGATCATCCGCGACCTGCGCGTCGTCTTCATCCTGCTGGCGCGCCAGCTCGTGCTGATGCGCAACGCCGCCGACCTCGGCGAGGAAGATCGCATTGCACTCGCCCAGCTGACCGCCGACATCCACGCGCCGCTGGCGAACAGGCTCGGCATCTGGCAGCTCAAGTGGGAGCTGGAGGACCTGGCCTTCCGCTATCTGCAGCCAGACACTTACCGGCGCATCGCCGAACTGCTCGACGAGCGCCGTGGCGATCGCGAGGCCTGGATCGCACAGGCCCGGAAGATCCTGCAGGCCGCGCTGCACGAGGCAGGCATCGAGGCGGAAATCGCCGGCCGGCCCAAGCACATCAGCTCGATCTGGCGGAAGATGCAGAAGAAGGGCCTGGACTTCTCCGGGCTCTATGACATCCGTGCCCTGCGCGTGCTGGTCCGCGATGTGCCGTCCTGCTATGCCGCGCTCGGCGTCGTGCATTCGCTGTGGCCGTTCATAGCCGGCGAATTCGACGACTACATCGCCAGCCCCAAGGGCAACAATTACCAATCGCTGCACACCGCCGTGGTCGGCCCCGAGGGGCGCACGCTGGAAGTGCAGATCCGCTCGCACGACATGCATGCCTACGCCGAGCTCGGTTTTGCCGCGCACTGGCGCTACAAGGAAGGCAGCGGCGGGGACGCCAGTTTCGAGCGCAAGATCGCCTGGATGCGCCAGTTGCTCGAGGGTCGCGACGAGCAGGACGACGATTCCGCGCTGCTTGCCGGTTTCCGCACCGATGTCATCGAGGATCGCGTCTACCTGCTGACCCCGCGCGGGCAGGTCATCGACCTGCCCAAGGGCGCGACCGTCCTCGACTTCGCCTATGTGATCCATACCGATGTCGGCCATCGCTGCCGTGGCGCCAAGGTCAATGGCCGCATCGTGCCGCTGACCCACCAGCCGGCCAGCGGCGACCGCATCGAGATCCTGACCGGCAAGGTCGCCGAGCCGAGGCGCGACTGGCTGTCCGTGCATCATGGATTCCTGCACACCGCGCGTGCGCGCAACAAGGTGCGCAACTGGTTCAAGCACGCCGATCGCGAACTCAACATCGCCGCAGGCCGCGGTGTTCTCGACCGGGAGTTCAAGCGCCTTGCGCTGAGCAACATCGAACTGGACAGCCTGCCGGCACGTTTCAACCTGCGCAGCATCGACGACCTGTACGAAGCGCTCGCGCTCGGCGATGTCACGCCGACCCAGATCGCACGCACCCTGCACGAGGGCGAGCGCGGCGCCGAACCCTTGCAGCCCCGGCCGGCGCCGGCATCGAAGCCGCCGGCACCGGGCAAGGATGCGCTGGTCATCGAGGGTGTCGGCAACCTGCTCACGGTGCTGGCGCGCTGTTGCCAGCCGGTGCCGGGCGACGACGTCGCCGGCTTCATCACGCGCGGCCGCGGGGTCAGCGTGCATCGCACCGACTGCCGGCAGTTGCAACGGCTGCGTACGCTCGACCCCGACCGCATCATCGAGGTGGAATGGGGCGGCGGCCGGCAGCGCGCCTATGAAGTCAACGTGCTCGTTCGCGGCTACGACCGCAAGGGCCTGCACAAGGACGTGAGCAATGTCATCGCCGCGGCCAATGTGCACATTCTCGCCGTTGATGCACGCGTCGACCCCGCGCGCAACGAGGTGGCCATGAACTACGTGCTGCGCGTCGTCGATTTCGGCCAGCTTTCGGCCCTGCTCGGCCAGCTGCACGCCGTGCCCAACGTGATCGAAGCCCAGCGGCAAATCTGAACCTGCACGGAGGCGCCTCCGTGTACTGCTTCACCGTATTCGGGCTGATATGCTAGGGCTTACGCTGCAGCGCGGCATTGTGCATGGATACAGACCCCTCGTGATCGAAATTCCCGGATACCGATTGCTGCGCCAGCTCGGGCGCGGCGGCATGGCTACCGTGTATCTGGCGGTCCAGGAATCCGTGGACCGCGAAGTCGCGCTGAAGATCATGTCGCCGGCCTTGCTGGTCGATCCGAACTTTGGCGAGCGTTTCCTGCGCGAGGCCAAGATCGCCGCACGACTGCACCATCGCCATGTGGTCGGCATCCACGACGTCAGCCGGGTCGGTGATTACCACTACATCGCCATGGAATACCTCGCCGGCGGACCCGTCCTGAGCAAGGACGGTCCACCCCGCTCGGTGCAGTTCGCCTTGCGCGTTACCCGCGAAATCGCGGGCGCGGTCAACTACGCCCAGCAGAAGGGCTTCATCCACCGCGACATCAAGCCGGACAACATCCTGCTGCGCGACGACGGCTCCTCGGCGCTGACGGATTTCGGCATCGCCCGGGCCAACGATTCGGCGACGCGCATGACGCGCACGGGATCGGTGGTCGGCACGCCGCACTACATGAGCCCGGAACAGGCGCGCGGCAAGCAGCTCGACGGGCGCGCGGACCTCTACAGCCTCGGCGTCGTGCTCTACGAAATGCTGGTCGGGCGCGTGCCCTACCATGCCGAGGATTCGCTGGCGGTCGGCATCATGCACATCACCCAGCCGGTACCGCGCCTGCCGGATTCGCTGGCCGTGCTGCAGCCGCTGGTGGATGGCTTCATGGCCAAGGAGCCGAGCGACCGCTTCCAGACCGGCAACGACGCGGCCCTGGCGATCGCCCGCTACGAACAGGCGATCGCCAGCGGCGAACTCGAGGGCTTCGACGTCCTGCCGGCGGATACCGATCGTGAGGCGCGATCGGTGGAGACCCAGGTGTCGCCACTTCCGTCGGCCGCGCAATCGACACCCACCGAGGCCGACCCGCGCCATCGCTCCGACCCGAGCATGGGGCGGCTCGAGGAAATCATGGCGGCCACGGATGACCACATCATGCGCGCGAGTCGCATATCGCGAGCCAGGGCGAAGCCGAAAAAGCGGCGCATCGGCTTGTGGCTGGCCGTGCTGGTCGTGCTGCTGGCGATCGGTGGCGCTGCGCTGCTGGTCTGGCAGCACCAGGACCGCCTGCGCACGTTCCTGCCGAATACCGAACTCAACGACATCCTGGCGCGTGCGCAAAAGGCGCTCGACGCCGACCAGCTGGCGGGCAACCAGGGCGACAGCGCGCGCGAGCTGTTCGAGGCCGCGCGCGCCCTCGATTCCGACAACGACATCGCCCGTCGCGGATTGCGCAGCGTCGGCGAAAAACTGCTCGCGCGGGCTCGCGATGCGCTGGCCCGCAGCGAACTGGAACCAGCCCGGCAGGCCGCCGCCTCCGCGCGCGAACTGCTCGGCGGTGGCGCGGCGGTGGACGAGGTCGACCGCGCGATCGCCGCGCTCGATGCGCGTGGCACGCAGACCGAGTCGCTGCTCAAGGCGGCCCAGGCCGAACTCGAGGCCGGCCGCCTGCTCGGCGACAAGGGTGCCGTCGCGCTCTACCAGCAGATGCTCGCCAGCGACCCCGGCAATGCGCTGGCCAAGGCCGGCATCAGCCGCAGCGTCGACGCCCTGGTCGCACAAGCCAAGGCTGCCTTCGAGGCCAACGACCTGGCTACGGCCGCCGCGCGCGTCGATGACATCGCGCGCATCCTGCCCGGCCATCCCGACCTGCCCGACCTGCGCGCGCGCCTCGGCAAGCAGCGCGAACTGGCTGCCGCGGCGATCGACAAGGATCTCGCGCGCGCCGAGGCGCAGCTGCGCGCCGGCCGCATCAGCGGCAGCGCGGATTCCGCCCAGGCCCTGTACGAATCGGTCCTGCAACGCGATGCGGACAATGCGCGTGCGCGCGCCGGGTTGCGCCGGGTTGCGCAGGCGTTCGTGGTGCAGGCGCGTGCCGCCATCGAGGACAGCAATCCCGGCAGCGCCGAGAAGCTGCTGGCCCAGGCCGAATCGCTGGCCGGCAACAACCTGGCCGACCTGCGCGCCGCGCGCATCGACCTGCGCGAACTGCGCGAGCGGCTCGCCATCGCCGCCGAACGGCCGCCGGCATCGGCGGACGACATCGAGCGCATGCGCACCCTGATCGCCGAGGCCGCACAGGCCACGCAGGCAGGACGCCTGATCAATCCGCCCGGCAACAGCGCCTACGACAAGTATCGCGCCGCGCTGGCGATCGACGGCAACAACGTGATCGCGCAGGACGGCCTCAACAAGCTGCCGGTGCGCGCCAGGGAACTGTTCGGCGAATACATCGACGCCGGCTCGCTCAGTCGTGCCGAGGGCATGCTTGAGGTCGTGCGCCAGATTTCTCCGGCAGACGCCTCGCTCAAGGCGATGTCCACGCGACTGGCCGATGCCTGGCTCGACCTTGCGGAAAAGCGCGTCGGCGAAAAGCAGACGGCGGAGGCCGCGCGCGCGCTGAAATCCGCACGTGCCCTGAGCCCGGACAATCCACGCCTGGCCCGGCTTGAACAGGCGCTGCGCGAGCTTTCCCCGCCGGGCGGCTGAAATGGCTTTCCGACCCGCTGCGGCAGTCAGGCGTCACACGCAGGAATCCGCACCATGTGCATCCTGCTGATCGCCATCGACGCGATGCCCGACTGGCCGTTGCTGCTGCTCGGCAATCGCGACGAATTCCACGAGCGCCCGAGCACGCCCGCGCAACCCTGGCCCGGGGCGTCGGACTGCCTTGGTGGCATCGACCGGCTCGGCGGCGGCAGCTGGCTGGCGCAGCGCAACGACGGGCGCTTCGCGGCGGTGACCAACCGGCGCACCGGCCTGCCCGCGCAGGCGCCGCGTTCACGCGGCCAGCTCGTGCGCGAATTCGTCATCGGCAACGAGAAGGCCCAGGCATTCGCCGACCGCGTGATCGGCCAGATCGACGAATACGGTCCATTCAACCTCGTCTTCGGCGATCGCGAGTCGGTGTGGCTGATCGACGGCGCCCGCAGCAGCCTGCAGCGCCTGGGCGAGGGCGTGCACGTGGTCAGCAACGGCGCGTTCGGCACTCCCTGGCCCAAGGTCGAACGCCTGCGCACGCTTTTTTCCCGGTCGATCCGCGCGGGCGATCGCGACGACGCGACCCTGCTCGGCCTGCTCGCCGACACCGTGCTGCCGGACGACGCGGCATTGCCCGATACCGGCATCGGCCTCGAACGCGAACGCATGCTTGCGCCGATCTTCATCCGCGGCGACCACTACGGTACGCGCGCCAGCACGTTGCTCCTGCGCCACGAGGACGGCAGCCTGTTCTTTCGCGAGCGCAGTTTCGCGGCGCTGGGCGTGCCCGCCGACGAGGTGCACTGGGAGTGCCTGGAGATCGAAGGCGAGTGGCGCCTGGGCTGATCCGCGGCTCAGAAACGGAAGATGCGCCGGATCGCCTTTTCTGCCGCCTCGAACGAGAAGTGGTTGCGCACGTTGGCCAGGCCGTTGACCGACAGCCGGTTCCATAGCGGCTTGTTGCCGTAGAGCTCGATGATCGCGTCGGCGAAGCGCGCGGCGTCTTCGGCCACGCACACGTCGAGACCTTCGCGCACGTGCATGCCTTCGACCGCCATCGGCGTTGCCACCACCGGCAGTCCGTAGCTCATCGCCATGTTGACCTTGCCCTTGACGCCGGCCCCGTAGCGCAGCGGTGCAATCGAGATGCGCGCACCATCCATGGCCGGGCCGATGTCCTCGACATAGCCGTGCACGAGCACGTGCTCGTCGGCCAGCGCCTGGATCGCGTCGGGCACCTTGCTGCCGATGACGTGCACGCGCAGATCGGGCAGGGCGGCCAGCACGCGCGGGAAGATGTCGCGCACGAACCAGGTCACCGCATCGCTGTTCGGCGGATGCTGGAAACCACCGACGAAGACGAGGTCGCGGCGTTCGTCGAAGGGTTTCCGGCAGCCGAAGATCTCGTGCACGTTGGAGAGCACGTCGACGGCGACGCCCGGGGCGTCGCGGGCGAGGATTTCCCGCTCGACCGGGCTGACCACGAGGGTCACGTCGCACTCGCGCATGATGCCGATCTCCCCGGCGCGGGTCCTGGCCGCGACGCGGGCCAGGTCCTCGCGGCCTTCCAGCTCGGCCGCGCGCTGCTCGCGCAGGTAGTGCAGGTCGACCGTGTCGAAGACCAGCCGGGCCTGTGGCGCATAGAGGCGGGCCAGGCCGATGAATTCGGCGGCGACATAGTGGCGCGAGAGCAGGATGGCGTCGAATTCCGCGCCACGCTGGCGGAACAGCGTGAGCGGATCGCTGTTGTACGGATGGTGCAGCACTTCGATGCCGAGCCCCTGCAGGTCGTCGGTATAGCCTTCGACCCAGGCGCGGTTGCTGGCCATGAAGGCGACGTGACAGTCGTTCCTGCGCAGCACGCGCATCAGGTTGACCATGCGCAGCGAGCCGGAATCCTGGTCCGGCGCCGGCGTGGTCGCGTCGATGATCAGGATGCGCCGCTGCGCGCGATGCGTGGCGGCGAGGTGGGGCGGCGTTCCCGGCGCAGGTTGCCGGGCCAGCGCATCGCGCCACTTGTCGAGGAACTTGTCGCGGTTGACCACCTGGTAGCGCTTCATGCCGCTGCCGGTATCGGTGCCGGCGGTGATGCCCTCGAAATGGATCACGCGTGAACGCGGTTCGTAGAAAACCTTGAGGCCGGCGGCGCGCACGGCGAAGGCGAGGTCGGTGTCTTCGTAGTAGGCCGGCGCGTAGCGCTGGTCGAAGCGGCCGAGTCTCTCGAACAGATCGCGGCGCAGCATGATCGCGGCACCCGAGCAGTAGTCGGCCTCGCGGCGGAAGGCGAAGCGGGTGTCGTCGGGATCCTCGAAGCGCCCGTAGTTCCAGCCCGAGCCGTCGTTGAAGACGATCCCGCCGGCTTCCTGCAGGCGACCGTCCGGATAGACCAGTTGCGAGCCGACCAGGCCGGCATCGCCTTCCTCGTCGAAGGTGCGCAGCAGCGCTTCGAGCCAGCCTGCGGTGACCACGGTGTCGTTGTTGAGGAACAGCACGAACTCGCCGCGCGCGATCGCCGCGCCGGCGTTGCAGGAGCCGACGAAGCCGAGGTTCTCGGCATTGCGCACGCCGCGCACGCCGCCGATTTCCTTCAATCTGGCCGCGGTCGAATCGCTGGACAGGTCGTCGACGACGATCACCTCGAATGACGTCGCCGCGGCGTGTTCGGCCAGCGAGCGCAGGCAGGCGGCCGTGTAGGCGAACTTGTTGTGCACCGGGATGATGATCGAGACGCGTGGATCGTCGCTGGCGGGAACGGCGAACGGCGAGAAGGCCTCGCTTGGCGCGGCATAGGTCTGGCGCGCGTGGACCGGCGCCTTCGGTCGCAGTTCACGGACAAGGCGCGTCCAGGTGCCGGCAAGGCCATGGCGGGCCAGGCTGCCCTGCAGGCGGCGCACCTGGCCGAGCAGGCGGTTCTTGCGGAAAACGAGTCCGGCGCGCCGGTCGCGCACCCAGGTGATGGCCAGGCGCAGGGGCAGCGTGTAGCGCCACAGCCGGCTCATCACGATCGGACGCAGTTCGTTCACCTCGGCGTCGAGGCGCAACGCCCACTCGGTGCGTTCGGCGAAATCCGCCTCAAGCTGGAGCAGCTGCGCTCGCGCGGCGGCGAGTTCGCGATTGAGGCTGTGTCCCCATTCGCCGCGCCGCCGGCTTTCCCTGTCGCTGGCGAGGAGCTGGCGGCCGAGTTCGCCTTCGCGCTGTCGCGCACGATCGAGATCGCGCGCCTGCGCGGCCAGTTGCTGCGTGGTGGCGTCTAGCGATTTCAGCGGATAGCGCAGCGTGCGCGCGGCCGGCAACCCGAGCAGTCCGGCATAGGCTTCGGCCATCGCCGGCAAGTCGGGTTCGCGGTGCGCCTGCAGGCGCGTGCGCACGGCCTGCAGGCGCTCGCGCTGCGCCGCCAGTCCGGCGATGCGGGCCACGATCGCATCGGCATCGGCTTCGACGAGAAAGCCGTCGATGCCATCCTCGATGCGTTCGACATAGGCGCCCATGCGCGTGGCGATCACCGGCATGCCGAGGTCGCGCAGTTCCGAAAGCGTGTAGCCGAAGGTCTCGGCGACCGTGGGCATGAGCACGGCGGCATCGGCGGCGAGCATGGACAACAGGCGCGGCAGGTCCTCGCGCCGGTAGTCGAGCACGATGTGCACGCCGCTGCTGCCGAAGAACGCATGCGCGTCGGCGCCGGCGCCGAGCAGGAAGACATCGGCCAGTCCGCGCAGGCGCGGCAGCACCTGTTCGAGCAGTTGCGCGCCCTTGCCGCGGCGCACGCGGCCCGGGATCACCAGGCGCAGGCGCTCTCTCGGCGGAACCGTTTCGACCCGCGGCGCATCGTCGGGCCAGGCCGACAGGCCGTGCGGTATCACCGCCGACCGCAGCGCCGCCAGCTCGGGCGCAAGGCGCAGGTCGTTGGCGAGCGCCGATCGGCTCGGTGCGACCAGGGTGGTGCGCGCCTCGAGCAGGGCGGCGACGCTTGCATCGCGCAGCGATTTCCAGTGCGCCGGATCGGCATTGCCGAATTCGCGATCGGCACCGAGCGCGGCGAGGTCGCGGCATCGCTGGTCCTCGTCGAAGGCCAGTGCCGGGTTGCTGAAATCGCGGTGCAGCACGGGCCATAGCGGGTAGTGGTCGTGCACGATGCGCACGGTCGGCAGGCCCGTGCGCAAGGCATCGAGGCTGTGTCCGATCAGCGAGGAGACGATGATTGCATCGACCGCATACTCGCCGATCCACTCGTGCAGCAGGCGCCGGTAGGCCGGATCGCCTTCGGCGGTATCGTCGATCGGAGAGGGCAGGGCGACGCGGCGCAGCGGCGGGCCGTTCAGTGATCCGTCGTGCAGCTCCAGCCATTCGCCATGGCGCTTGCGCGCATGGCTGCCGCGCGCAATCAGGACGAGATGGCTGGCAGCGGCAAAGGCGCTGCAGAAATCGCGCACCCAGCGTTCGGCGCCGCCGCCCCAGCCGTGCAGCACGTGCAGCAGGACCGGTCGTGCATCAAGCCCCGGACGGTCGGGCCATGCCTCGGTGGCCAGCGCGGCGCCGAGGCTTTCGCGCAGGCCGGCGAGCGGCGAAGGTGGCGACGGATCGCGAACGTCGGCATCCGCTTCCGGCCCGACCAGCGCCCGGCCGCGCGCGGCGACATAGCAGTGGTCGAGCAGGACCGTGCGCAGTGGTTCCGCTACCGCGGTCGTGGCCGTGAGGCGCGCGAGGCGCCCGCCATGCCAGGCCGAGGCCAGCGGCGAGAGTTCCGCGCAGTCGATCAGCAGGCGCTGCGAAAAGGCGAAGCAGAGCGCGTCGATGCGCTCGACCGAGGCGTCGCTGCGCGCGGCGACGGGCAGCGGCGATCGTCGTGCATCAAGGTTGTCGAGCGCACCGGCGGCGAGCACGTCGTCTTCGTCGAGGGCGCGGCAAAGGCGCGCCAGGGCCAGCGGCGGCAGTTCGGCATCGCTGCGCAGCAGGACCAGGGTTCGCCCGGGCAGGCGTTCGGCCACTGCCTTGGCCAGCGCCATCGGCCCGGCATCATCGGGTTCGGCGAGTCGCAATGCCTGGGCCTGCCCGGCCATCGTCGCACAGGCCCCGGCCAGCACCAGCTCGGCGCGCCCCGCAAGCTGCGCCAGCGCTGCATTCAGCCATGCCTCGCTGCAGGGATCGGCGCCGTGCACACAGAGACAGACAGGATCCGGCGACGTTTTCTGCACGATGGTCCAGGCGGGAAGCGGACGCGGATTATCGGCGATGCCGGCGCGGACTGTCACGGACGCGCTTTCCGGGTCCCTGGCCGCAATCGGGCTTGACGCATCGGATAGACTGATGGCGCTTCCCAATGGAATACCCGCTTGTCCCTGTTTCGACGATTGTTCGCCTTCATTGCATGGCTGTGGCGCCTCCTGCGCGCGCCGGCCCTGCTCGGCATCGGTGGCCTGCTCGGCTTCCTCGTGCCCTATACGATCAGCCTCGATCACCAGGTGCGCGAGCGCTTCGACGACCTGAGCTGGCAGATCCCGAGCCGCGTGTTCGCGCGGCCGCTCGATCTGGCGCCGGGGCGGCCGATGAATGCCGAGACCCTGCGACTGGAACTGGAAGCCGCCCGCTATCGCCCGGCGCCGGCGGCGCAGGCACCCGGAACCTATGCGCGCGATGGCGACCGCTTCGTCATCGGCCGTCGCGCCTTCGTCGGCCTCGATGGCCGGCATGCGGCCCAGCGCATCGTGCTCGAACTCGCCAACGGGCGTGTCGCCAGCCTCGTCGACAGCGCCAACGGCAAGGCCCTCAATCTCGCGGAAATCGATCCGGCGCGCATCGCCACGCTGTATGGCGCGCAGCAGGAAGAGCGCCGCATCGTCCAGCTCGAACAATTGCCGGCCCTGCTCGTCACCGGCCTGCAGGCAGTGGAGGATCGCGATTTCAAGAACCACCACGGCGTCGACCTGACCGCCATCGCGCGCGCGGGCTGGGCCAACCTGACTGCCGGTCGCGTCGTCCAGGGTGGCTCGACGCTGACCCAGCAGCTGGTCAAGAACCTGTTCCTCGATCGCGGCCAGAGTTTCGTGCGCAAGCTCAACGAAGCGTTGATCGCCCTGCTCATCGAATACCGCTACGACAAGCGGCGCATCCTCGAGGCCTATGTCAACGAGATCTTCCTCGGCCAGCAGGGAGGCCAGGCCGTGCACGGATTCGCCGCGGCCTCGGAGTTCTACTTCGGTCGCGAAGTCGATTCACTGAGCACGGCCGACATCGCCCTGCTCGTCGGCATGGTCCAGGGGCCGAGCCTGTACGATCCGCGCCGCTCGCCGCAGCGCGCGCTGGAGCGGCGCAACCGCGTCCTCCAGCAGTTCAACGAGACCGGCCTGATCGACGATCGCACGCTGGAGCGCGCGACCGCGCAGACGCTCGGCATCAGCGCCAGGGGCGCCTTGCCGCGCAACCGCTTTCCGGCCTTCCTCGAGCTGGTCCGCCAGCAGTTGCGCCGCGATTTCGCCGGGCATGAACTCGACGCCGCCGGCCTCGCCATCCACACCACGCTGGCGCCATCGGCGCAATTGCAGGCCGAAGCCGCGATGGACGCCGCCCTGGCCGGCCTCGGCAAGCGCGATGCCGGCGTCGAATCGGCAGTTGTCGTGACTGCCGTGCCGAGCGGCGAAGTGCAGGCCCTGGTCGGCGGTCGCAATGCCGATGCACAGGGCTTCAACCGCGCCCTCGATGCGCGCCGTCCGATCGGCTCGCTGGTCAAGCCGTTCGTCTATCTGGTCGCGCTCGCGCAGCCGCAGCGCTATTCGCTGGCGTCGATCATCGACGATGCGCCGGTCGACCTGCCGCAGCGCGATGGTTCGCGCTGGATGCCGAAGAACGACGACGGCGACGTGCACGGCCGGGTACTGCTCATCGATGCGCTGAAGAACAGCTGGAACCTCGCCACCGTGCAACTGGGCCTGCGTCTCGGCGTCGACCAGGTGCGCGGACTGCTGCAGTCGTTCGGGCTGGGCCGCGAGATCAATCCGAATCCCTCGCTGTTGCTCGGCGCGGTGGACCTGAGTCCGTTCGACGTCGCCCAGCTCTACCAGTATTTCGCCGCCGACGGCCATGCCGTGCCCCTGCGTGCCGTGCGCGGCGTGGTCGATTCCAGCGGACGCACGCTGTCGCGCTATGGGGTGAAGCCCGGCACCGGGGACTATGTGGCCGCCTCGCGCCTGGTCACCTGGGCCATGCAGCAGGTGGTCGAATCCGGCACTGCGCGCTCGATCGGCGCGGCCGGCCTCGGCGACCTGCATGCCGCCGGCAAGACCGGCACCAGCGACACCCAGCGCGATTCGTGGTTCGCCGGTTTCAGCGGCAACCAGCTCGGCGTGGTCTGGGTCGGCCGCGACGACAACAAGCCGACCGGACTGTACGGCTCGACCGGCGCGCTCAAGGTCTGGATCGACCTGTTCAGGCGCCTGCCGGCCCAGGCCCTGTCACAGCCAGCCGACGGCATCGAATTCGCCTGGATCGATCCCGAAAACGGGCGGCGCAGCGATGCCGTGTGTTCCGGTGCCCGCGAATTGCCGTTCATCGCCGGCTATGCGCCGCAGGACCGCGAAGGCTGCGCGATCGACCGCATCCGCCAGTGGCTCGGACGCGATGGCGAATGACGTTATGCTAGCGGGCTTCCCCGTTGGCTTTTTTTCCGTTCCCATGAAACGCGCATTGCATCCGCTCCATTTCGCCTTCCCGTTCATCCTGCTGACTGGCCTTTCGGCCTGCTCGACGCCGAGCCAGCCGGAAAGCCCGCCGCTGACCCGGGCCGATCCCGATCGCGCGGCCGCCGTGCAGGCGATCCGTGCCGCCAGCGCCGGCGAGGATTCCGCCCTGCAGGTCAATCCGTTGCGTGACCCGGGCGTTGAGGGCTACCTCGCCCAGGCCCGCGAAGCGGAAAAGCTGCAGGAGTTCGACGCGGCCCATGAGGCGCTCGCCAAGGCGCGCAAGCTCGCCCCCGAAGCACCCGACCTGCTCCAGTACGAAGCCGAGATCGAGTTCCTGCGCGGCAACACCATCGAAGCCGAGAAGCTGGCCTATCAAAGTTTCAAGAAAGGCCCGCAGGTCGGCACGCTGTGCGTGCAGAACTGGCAGACCGTGGTCGAAGCCCGCAAGATCTTCAACGATGCGGACTACCGCGCGGTCGCCGAAGCCAAGCGCGACCAGTGCAAGGTCAAGCGTCCGGTGCGGCTGTGACGGGTCGCTGCGTTCACGCGATGTCGCGGTGACCGGCCCGGCCGTGGTCCGCCGCGGCGTGCATCGTGCGCCCGCCTTTCGCGAACGCGGACCGCGCTGAGAGGAGTCGCGAGGCATGGACGAAGCTGTCGAAGACCTGCTCGGCGCGGATGGACCGTTCGCACGCGAAGTGCCGGGCTTCGTGCCGCGTGCGGTGCAGCAGGCCATGGCCACGGCCGTCGCCGCAGCCATCGACGAGCGCCACGCGCTGATCGCCGAGGCCGGCACCGGCACCGGCAAGACCTTCGCCTATCTCGTGCCGGCCCTGCTTTCGGGCAAGCGCGTGATCATCTCGACCGGCACCAAGGCGCTGCAGGACCAGTTGTTCCATCGCGACCTGCCACGCGTGCGCAGCGTGCTCGGCGCGCGCCTGTCGGCGGCCCTGCTCAAGGGACGCGCCAACTACCTGTGCCTGCACCGCCTCGAGCAGGCACGCAGCGACGGCCGCTTCCCCAGTCGCGAGCAGGTGGCCCAGTTGCAGCAGGTACACGCCTGGTCGACGACGACGAAGAGCGGCGACCGCGCCGAACTGGCCGAGCTGCCGGAAGATTCGCCGCTGTGGCCGCGGGTCACCTCGACCACCGAGAACTGCCTCGGCAGCGAATGCCCGATGTTCAGCGACTGCTTCGTGGTCAAGGCACGCCGCGCCGCCCAGGAAGCCGACCTCGTCGTGGTCAACCACCACCTGCTGTTCGCCGACCTCGCCATCAAGCAGGAAGGCTTCGGCGAGATCCTGCCCGGCGCGCAGGCCTTCATCCTCGACGAGGCCCACCAGATCCCCGAACTGGCCGGGCAGTTCTTCTCGATCACCCTGACCGCGCGCCAGCTGACCGAGCTCGCCTCCGACAGCCTCGCCGAATGCGGCGCGGTGACCGGCGCGCTCGGCACGCTGCAACCCCTGATCGAGGCGATCACGCCGGCCGTGCGCCGCCTGCGCCTCGCGCTTGAACGCTTCCCGCCGAAGGCGGCGTTCTTCGCCATCGAGAACGATGCCGAAGTCGAGCGTGAACTGGAGGACCTGCGCGTCGCCCTCGATGAACTCGGCACGGGCCTTGCCGCGCATGCCGAGCGCAGCCGCGGACTCGATGCCGTGCACGAGCGCGCCGTGCAGATGGCTGCGCGACTGGCCCATCTGCGCGACAGCAACGCGCGCGATTCGGTGCACTGGTACGAACTGAGCGCGCACGGCTTTGCCCTGCATGCCACGCCGCTGGACCTTTCCGCTCCGTTGCGCGAACTGCGCGAGCAGAGCCATGCGGCATGGATCTTCACCTCGGCGACGCTTTCCATCGCCGGGCGCTTCGATCACTTCTCGCGCCAGCTCGGCCTCGACGATCCGCACAGCGTCTGCCTCGACAGTCCGTTCGACTATGCGCGGCAGGGCCTGGTCTACCTGCCGCCGGGCCTGCCCGATCCGAACACGCCCGACTACACGGCGAAGATGATCGATGCCGTGTTGCCGGTACTCGAAGCCTCGCAGGGTCGTGCGTTCCTGCTGTTCACTTCGCATCGCGCGCTGCGCCGTGCCGCCGAACTGCTCGAAGGCCGGCTGGATTACCCGTTGTTCGTGCAGGGCTCCGCGCCGCGCCACCAGCTGCTCAGCGGCTTCCGCGAATCGGGCAATGGCGTGCTGCTCGGCGCGGCCAGTTTCTGGGAAGGCGTCGATGTCGCCGGCGAGGCGCTCAGCGTGGTCGTGATCGACAAGCTGCCATTCGCCGCGCCGGACGATCCGGTGCTGGTCGCCCGCCTCGAAGTGCTGCGCGAATCCGGCCTCAATCCGTTCGTCGAGTGGCAGATTCCAAATGCAGTCATCGCGCTCAGGCAGGGCGCCGGACGCCTGATCCGCGACATCAACGATCGCGGCGTGCTCGTGCTCTGCGATCCGCGCCTGGCCACGAAGGGCTATGGGCGCACGTTCCTGGCCAGCCTGCCGGCTTTCCCGCGCACGCGCGACATCGACGACGCCATCCGTTTCTTCCGCCCCTGAAGCGGCCTGCGCCGGGGCGGGGCGCGTCTCGATTGTTCGGCTCATTTTCCGGTGCTATAACCCTTTTTCCACGCTCGCGGCCGCTGGCGAAAGTTTGCTTTGCGTGACGGACGGATGGTTGTTCGCCGGTGCGGCCACTTTTCTGGAGTCATGTCATGAAGATCCTGGTTCGACTGGCAACTCTCGCGGCGGCGACAGGCGCATGCCTCGCCGGCGCCGGCTGGAACAATCCTGCGCTGGCGGCACCGCCGCAGGAAGCGCAGAAATCGGACGCCACCCAAAGCGCTGCCGGGCAGGCCGGCATGAAGGCCTATGTAGACCCGGAGACAGGGCAACTGGTCAGTCGTCCGACCACGCAGGCCGATGCCGCGGCGCTCGATTCGGCATTCAAGGAGGACTACAGCAAGATCCAGGAAATCAACAAGGCCGATGGATCGACCGAATGGGTCTTCAATGGCCAGGTTGATTCCGCCCTCGTCGCCAGGCGCGGCCAGGATGGCAAGCTCGAAGTCGTCTGCGCCGAGCACGGTGTCGTCCACGACCACCTCGAGGCGCCGGTCGCCCAGGGAGGTCGTGATGAGCGCTGATCGCAAACTCTTCGGCACCCTCGCCTTCGTTGCCGGGCTGGCGGTCTCGTCGCTCGCCGCCGCGGCCACCGTCGTCGTCGTCAACACGAATGCGGCCGGCGTCGGATTCAACGATACCGCCACGCCGGATCCGTCCGCAGGCTGCAACGTGGGCGAGAACCTCGGCCAGTGCCGGCTGAGAGTCTTCAACCAGGCGGCCGCGCAATGGGGCGCCTTGCTGCAGTCGAACGTGACGATCGCGGTCAACGGTTCGATGACCCCGCTGACCTGCTCGGGAACGAGCGCCGTGCTCGGCTCGGCCGGGCCGACCACCGCGCATTCGAACTTCGCCAATGCGCCGCGGCCGAACGTGGCCTATGTGCAGGCGCTGGCCAATTCCTGGGCCGGGACGGACCTCAGCGCGGCGAACAACGACGTCAATGCCAATTTCAACGTCACCCTCGACAGCGGCACCTGCCTGACCGGCGTGGCCGGCTGGTGGTACAGCACGGATCCGAACATCCCGATCCCGAACGACCGCACGCCACTGCTGCCCGTGGTCTTCCACGAGATCGGCCATGGCATCGGATTCACGTCGCTGTACAGCTCGACCACGGGTAATCCGAGTACATCCGACACGCCGATCTGGGGTTTCTACCTTTATGACACCGGGACCAGCAAGCTCTGGAAGGACATGACCAGCGGCGAGCGCGTGGCCTCGGCGATCAACGACCCGAACCTGGTCTGGGCCGGATCGCTGACCAACACCTGGTCGCCCGCCTACCTCGGCCCCGCCGCCAAGGCGATCATCAATTCGCCGGGCAGCATCGCCGGCGTCTACGACGCGCAGACCGCCGAGTACGGTGCCAGCGTGTCGACGCCGACGACCGCGGACGTCGTCCTCGTCGACGACGGCATCGGTACCACGCGCGACGGTTGCGAAACGCCCTTCGTCAATGCCGCGGCGGTGGCCGGAAGGATCGCCCTGATCGAACGCGGCACCTGCAATTTCACGGTCAAGGTCAAGAACGCCCAGCTCAATGGCGCGGTCGGCGCGCTGATCTTCAACAATGCGGCGACCGGCCTGCCGCCGATGGGCGGCAGCGACGGCAGCATCGTGATCTCGTCGCTCGGCGTCTCGCAGGCCCTCGGCAACTCGATCATCGCCAACCTGCCCGGCGTCAATGCAACCCTCGGCGTCGATCCGAGCGGGGCGTTGTCCGGAACCAACAGCGGCTGCGTGAGGATGTTCGCGCCGAATCCGGTGCAGTCGGGTTCATCGGTCTCGCATTTCCATTCCGATGCGTTCCCGAACCTGCTGATGGAGCCGTCGCTGAACCGTTCGATCTTCAACAAGGTCGACCTGACGCTGCCCCTGTTCCGCGACATCGATTGGCGCATGAACGCGGAGAACGTGCTGTTCCGCGACGAGTTCGACTTCAACCGCTGCCAGTTCGCCCAGCCCTAGATTCCGGCCGCGGACAAACTGCACGGGGTTCCCGGCAATGGCCGGGAATCCCGTGTTGCACGACACGCCGGCGCACGTCGTGCCGGCACCCGGCAAGGAGGCTGGGGCTTTCGTTCTGGTGCAATCGGGGACGGGCGAGAGTTCCGGCGCAGTTGCGCCAATGCCGCAAGGCAATGCGTTGGTCGTGGCATGTCCGCTGGCCGGCCTGCTCGCGCCGATGGTGCCGATCGCGAATCTGCAATCCAGCGTTGCTCTGGACCAGGATTGGGATACCCGTCCATCAAGCTGCAGGCAACGACGTATCCCTGTTGCCGCTCCGGGCCAACAGGGCGCGCCAGGGGCGTGGCCGGCTTTCCGTCGCCGCTCAGGAGCACCAGGACATCGCTGGAACCATTGTTGGCAGAGGCAGCGCCCTCTGTGGACGCGACGTCTTGCAGGGTATCGCCGATTCCCCCGTTCAGCGCAGGGCAACCATCGCCGCGGCCATCATGTACGGATGAACGAGACTGTCCCCGCCAAACTCGCAGTCGCGGCGCGGTGGTCGTTCTGCACGCTGATCGCGGCGCTGGGCGCCTGTTCGACCCTGCGCACCGACTACGCCAAGCAGCCGAGCACGGCGATCAAGCCGGCTGCCAGCACGCCGGCGGCGCGTCACGTCGAGGCACAGGTCGATGCACATGACGAGCAATCGGGATTCCGTCTGCTGACGACCGGCCCGAATGCGCTGATGAGCCGCATCGCGCTGGCCGACAAGGCGCAGCACTCGATCGACCTGCAGTACTACATCTACTTCAACGATTCGACCGGGCGCCTGCTTTCGCAAAGGCTGCTGAGCGCGGCCGACCGCGGCGTGCGCGTGCGCCTGCTGCTCGACGATCTCGATATCGGCAAGCAGGATCCGCTGCTCGACGCGCTCGACGCGCATCCGAACATCGAGGTTCGCCTGTTCAATCCGTTCCGCTTCCGCCACCGTTCGCTGCTGGCCAAGGCCGGACAGTTCCTGATCGAGGGCCGGCGCCTGAACCGGCGCATGCACAACAAGGCCTTCATCGTCGATGGCGCGCAGGCGATCATCGGCGGCCGCAATATCGGCGATGCCTATTTCGAGGTCGGGGAAGAAGTCTATTTCCGTGATCTCGACGCACTGGTCATCGGTCCGGTCGTGCACCAGATCGCGGCATCGTTCGACGACTACTGGAACAGCGATTCGGCTTTCCCGGTCAAGGCCTGGACGGGCAAGGACGCGACGCCCGGGCATCTCGCCGAAGTGCGCGTCGGGCTCGGCAAGGACACGCGTGAGTTCAACGAGAGCGCCTATGCCGAGGCGCTGGCCTGGGAGCTGCCCGATGGGCCGAGCGCCGACCAGCGCGGCTCGTGGTTCTGGGGCCATGCCCGCCTGATTGCCGACGTACCCGAAAAAGTCGAGGCCGGCGAAGACGAAAAAGCACCGCGCATCGACCAGAAGATCGTGCCATTGCTGATGGGCGCGAAGCAGCAGATCCTGCTGATGTCGCCGTACCTGATTCCCAGCGACACCGGCGTCAAGCTGCTCGGCGCGATGGTGGACCGTGGCGTCGAGATCCGCATCCTGACCAATTCGCTGGCCGCCACCGACGAGCCGGCCGTCCATGCCGGCTACGAGAGCCACCGCCTCGACCTGCTGCGCGGCGGTGTCGATCTCTATGAATTCCGGCCGATCGGCGGCAGGGAAACGGAGAGCGCCGCCGGCACCTCGACCGGCTCGAGCCTGCACACCAAGGCGATGGTCGTCGACCACCGCAAGGTGTTCATCGGCTCGATGAACTTCGACCCGCGCTCGCGCTACCTCAACACCGAGATGGGTGTCGTCGTCGACAGTCCCGCGCTGGCGGCGGCCATGGAGAAATACTTTGCGAGCGCGACGAGCCCCGAGAAGTCCTACCATGTCGTGCTGGAGCCCGTGCATGCGGGCTCCGACCGCGAAGTCGTGCGCTGGAAGGCCAGCGTCGAAGGCAAGCCGGTGGAATACCGTCATGACCCCGATACGTCGTTGTGGAAGCGCATGCAGGTCAAGCTGATGCGCGCCCTGCCAATCGAAGGCCTGCTCTAGTCGCGCACGGAGGGAGCGGCATGGCAGGGTCGGGACCTGGCGCAACGAACAACGAAGCGAAGACCTCATTGCGAGGCCGTCGATGGGGCAGGAACGGCCTCGTCCTGCTGCTGGTCAGCGTGGTCGTGCTGGCAGCCACCGGAGCCTGGGTCGTTCTCGAACCTCCGTCGTTGGCCGCGATGATCGGTGCTGCGGAACAATGGCGCGATTCGCCGTTCGCCGTCCCGGTAGCCCTGGTCGTCTTCGTTGTTGGCGGACTGGTCGTCTTTCCGGTCAGCCTGCTGATTGCCGCCAGCCTGCTCGTGTTTGGCCCCGTCATCGGTGGCATGGTCGCATTGTGCGGATCGGTATCGAGCGCTATCGCGGTTCACGAACTCGGCCGGTGGCTGCCACCGGCCCTGGTCACGCGTGCGCTTGGCAGTCGCGGCGAAGCGCTGCGGACGCGTCTGGTCGACCATGGATTGTTGGCCATGGCAGTCATCCGCATCGTGCCCGTGGCGCCCTTCAGCGTGGTCAGCCTGTTTGCCGGCATCACGCGCATCCGTCGCGTTGACTACATCTTCGGCACCGCGATCGGCATGCTGCCGGGCATCGTCGTCTACACGATTTTCATGGAGCGCGCGCGGGAAGTACTGATGCATCCCCATCCGATGGCATGGCTCGGGCTGCTCGGTGCGATCACGCTGATCCTTGCGCTGGCGCTGGGCACGCGCGCCTGGTCGCGCCGCCGCGCCCGCGGAACCGGCGGCAGGGCCTGAGCGGATTTCACGCCGACCATCGAGCCACGCGTCGCAGTCGGGGCGAACGGTTTAGCGCAGTCCCAGATCACCCTTCCACAGGCTCAGTGCCTGCCCCGGACTCCGATTCGGTGGCAACGGATAGGATTGGCGGGTTTCCCGCGTGGGCGCGCAAGGGCACGCGGGAAATCACGCAATGAAAAACCCGTTCGTCCTGAGCCTGTCGAAGGATGAACGCAATGCCGCAGGCATTGTGCAGTCGGCGCAGCGGTGAAATGACGGGCTGCGGAGACTTGAAGTTCACCCTTCGACACGCACGGGACGAGCGCCATGGGTCCGGTGTTTTCCCATCAATGGATCAGGGCACCCACCGACCAGGATTTTTCGTCAGCACTCGATGACGTTGACGGCGAGGCCGCCGCGCGAGGTTTCCTTGTACTTGTCCTGCATGTCGCGGCCGGTGTCGCGCATGGTCTTGATGACCTTGTCGAGCGAGACGCGGTGCTTGCCGTCGCCGCGCATGGCCATGCGCTGCGCGTTGATGGCCTTGACCGAGCCCATCGCGTTGCGCTCGATGCACGGAATCTGCACGAGTCCGCCGATCGGATCGCAGGTCAGGCCGAGGTTGTGTTCCATGCCGATCTCGGCGGCGTTCTCGACCTGGTAGATGCTGCCGCCGAGTACCGCAGTCAGTCCGCCTGCGGCCATCGAACAGGCCACGCCGACTTCGCCCTGGCAGCCGACTTCGGCACCCGAGATCGACGCGTTCTCCTTGTACAGGATGCCGATCGCGCCGGCGGTGAGCAGGAAATCGATGATGCCCTGCTCGTCGGCCTTCGGGCAGAAGCGGTCGTAGTAGTGCATCACCGCCGGCATGATGCCGGCCGCGCCATTGGTCGGCGCCGTGACCACGCGTCCGCCCGCGGCGTTTTCCTCGTTGACTGCAAGGGCGTAGAGATTGACCCAGTCGAGGATGGTGAGCGGGTCGCGCAAGGCCTTCTCGGGCAGCGCACGCAGTTCCGCCGCCATCGCCGGCGCGCGTCGCGCGACCTTGAGTCCGCCGGGCAGGACCCCGGTCCCGCGCATGCCGCGCGCCACGCAATCCTGCATCGCCTGCCAGATCGTCATCAGGCCGTCGCGGATTTCCTTTTCGGATCGCCAGACCTGCTCGTTGGCGAGGATCACGCCAGCGATGCTCAGGCCTGATTCCTCGCAGCGCTCGAGCAGTTCGTCGCCGCTCCTGAACGGATACCGGACGACCGTGGTATCGGCGACGATGCGGTCGTCGGCGGCCTCGTCATGGTTGACGACGAAGCCGCCGCCGACGGAGTAGTAGTCGCGCGTGGCCAGTTCGTTGCCCTCGGCGTCGTAGGCGGCGTAGCGCATGCCGTTGCTGTGGTAAGGCAGCTTCTGGCGCTTGTTGAAGACGAGATCCTTCTTCTCGTCGAAATCGATTTCGTGCCTGCCGAGCAGACGGATGCGCTTCGCGCCGCGGACGCGCGCCAGCTTCTCGGGAATGACGTCGGGATCGATCCTGTCCGGCCATTCGCCTTCGAGCCCGCACAGCACGGCCTTGTCGGTGCCGTGGCCGCGACCGGTAAGGGCCAGCGAGCCGAACAGCTCGACGCGCACGCGCGCGGTCTTTTCGAGCAGGCCGCGTTCGTCGAGCCAGCGCGTCGTGAAGCGCGCAGCCGCGCGCATCGGCCCGACCGTATGCGAGGAGGATGGACCGATGCCGATCTTGAACAGGTCGAAGACGCTGACAGCCATGCGTGGATGATCGAGGAGTGGACTTGCGGCTATTCTACGCCGTTGCCACGACAGGACTGCAGATGCCCCTGGTTCTCTACCAGCGCGATGATTGCGCACTTTGCGACGAGGCCATCGACGTGCTCGCGCGCGCCGGCGTTCCCGATTTCTCCAGCATCTGGATCGACAACGACATGGAGCTGGAGGTGCTTTACGGGGATCGTGTCCCGGTATTGCGCGATCTGGTTTCCGGGCGCGAGATCGACTGGCCCTTTGACGAGCGCAAGCTGGCCGGGTTCCTCGATCCGGGCATGCCGCAAACCTGAATCATCGGACCCGGCTGAATCGACCGCCGGCTAGTTGAGCTTCCAGCGCCAGCGCAGCCACAGCGACCAGGCCAGGGCCGAGAGGAAGAAGGCCGCTTCCCATCCGCGCATCCATCCCGGGCCAAACGGAACCAGGTCGATCGCGGCGAGATCGAGGGTCAGGCTGTCGGTGCGCGCGTCATCGGGCAGGTAGCCGGCCGGATTGCCGACCAGCCAGTTGAGCCAGTGGCGCTTGTGCACGATCGTGGCCGGCACGGCGGTCGGCAACTCGAGCAGTTCGAGCGACCCGTCGCTCAAATTCAGGGTTTCGCCACTCTGCGGCCAGGGTAGTTCCCAGCAGCCCTGCGCATCGGCATTCCGATCCGCCGGGCTCCAGCGCAATGCCTGCGCGGATGCCGCGGGGCTCGCGCAAATGCGCACGTGCTCGCCCGCAGCAGGGAACTGGCGATCGTACTGGTTGGACAGCCAGGGCAGCACGAGCAGGATCGGCGCGGCGGCGAGGAAGGCGGCGCCGGCGGTCAGGCGCATCTGGCGCAGGGCCAGCGCGAACTGCGCGCGGATCAGCGGCAGCAGGCCGGAAAATTCGCCGTCGTAGCCGGCCAGCCGTCGTTGCACGGCGGCCAGCTCGACGCGCAATTCGGCGATGCGCTGCTGCGGCGACCAGCGCCGATAGATCCACATGCCGGCATAGCCGACCAGCGCGCCCCAGAGCAGCACGCGCAGCAGGGCCGGCACGTGCAGCAGGGCGAGCAGGGCGTCGACGGGGCCGAGCAGGACACCGGGCAGGTCGAGCAGTCCGTGGTTCATGGGGTCGACTCTGCGGCGGTTACTGCAGGCGGGCTGCGCACCAGGGCGGCCACGGCAGCGATGTCGGCGACCGGCTGCGCAGGCACGAACGAGGTGAACAGGACGCCCGGCACGGCGGACGGATCGATGCAGTGATCGCCACTCCAGGCCTGGCGGTTGTCCTCGATCAGCGCCACCGGTGTCGCACCGAGCGAGGTCTGCCACGAGGCGCGATAGCCCGGTTCGTAACCGACCACGAGATCGGGCGCGTCACCGGCATGCGCGCCGGCGTAGATCCGGCTCGAATCGTAGACCGTGCGCACGACGCGTGACTGGTCGACCGGGTCGCGCAGCTCGCCGAGCGCGGCGATCAGTTCCTGTTTGAGCGGATCGGTCGAGGCGTCGTCGACGATGCCCTCGGGCTCGCGCCCCTGGCGATTGAGATAAACGCCATTGAGTCCGAGCGCATAGGCGCGCGTCTGCGCCCAGTCGACCGCCGCGAACAGCGGCAGCATGGGATCGACGCCGGGCTTGAGCACGAGATAGCCGTGATCGACCAGCCAGCGGTTCAGATGCACGCTGCGCCGGTACGAGGCGAAGCCGTGATCGGACAGCACGATCAGGCGATCCTGCGCGCCGAGCCGCTTCTGCACTTCGCCGAGCACGCGATCGGATTCGGCGTAGATCCACGGAATGGCGCCGCGCGCGAGTGCGCTGCTCTCCGCGTAGGACGGGTGTTGCGGATCGAAGCCGCGCCAGAACATGTGGCTGACCCGGTCCGGCTGCACGAAGACCTCGATCACCAGTTCGCTGTCGTGGCGATCGAGCGCGTCGTAGAGCATGGCTTCGCCTTCGGCGAGCGTGGTCTTGACCATGTCGAGCCAGGCCGCTTCGCCGAGGTGGCCCTGGTCGAAAGCCCAGGTTTCCTCCGGCATGCCCAAGGTATGGAAATCACCGATGCGACCGGCCATATCCGCGGCGTAGGCTGGTGGCGAGGAAATCGGCAGCGCGCTGTCGGCCGGATCGGCCTGCAGTGGTGAAATGTAAAGCAGCGGACGCGGAAAGCCTTCGCTGAGGTAGGCGCGCAGCATGCCGTGGACGCTGCCGAACAGGCCCATCGAAAAATCCACGCGGATCCAGCCCGACCACTCGCCCACGCGCAAGGCATGTGCCTCGCCATCGAGGGTCAGCACGGCGCCGCCTTCGGCGGCTTCGAGTTGCAGCGGCACGCTCAAGGGCGGTGCCGACGGTTTCAGCGGATGCGCAGGACCTTCCAGCGCGGTGCGCACGATGCCGTCGTCGCCGACCGGCGCGAGCAGGATGCGCCCGCCGTTCTCCGCACCGCTGATGCGTCGCGTGGCGAGCAGGGTATAGGTGCCTTGCGTGCCGAGCAGGTCGGGCACGCCCATGCCCGAGATCATCTGCGAGACCGGATCGGGCGGGTAGGTGACCGGCACGCGCAATACGGTGGAGCGCTGGCCCGCACGTTCGGCATCGAGCCAGAACGGCGTGCCCTGGCGCCGGTTGCGCAGCTCGCCCTCGTCGAGCGGAATGCGCCAGCCGAACAATGGCAGCACATGCTTCGGCGGCGTCTGCTCGGCGATGCTGAAGTCGATCGCGTAGCTGCCTGGCGCGCGGCGCAGGAAATCGAAGATGCCGTGTTCGCCGGGACCGTGGCCGGTGGCGAAACCGGCCCAGGCGACCGGCGACTGCGGTGGATTGGATGTCGCCAGGCGCTGGTAATGGCCCTGCGTGCGCAATGCGGCGAAGTGCGGCAGGCGGCCTTCATCCATCCAGCGCTCGGCGAGGACCGGATCGAAGCCGTCGAAACCGATGACGACGGTCCGCGCCACGGCGGGTGGTCCTGGCGTGGTCGTCCGGCTGCAGGCGCCGGGCAGGAGCAGGGCCACGCAGCACAGTGCGTGGACCAGTGGACGCAGCAGGCTCACTCCGCGGGTGGCGGCGTCGAACCGGGCTTGCCGCCGACACGACGGCGGATGCGGCGGATCATGTAGCGGATCGGCCAGATCAGGACGGCGGCCACGGCCAGCACGATGCCGGCAAGGACGGCCCACACCGAACCGAGGAAGCTGACGCCGGCACCCGGGCCGATATAGGCGAAAGCCGAACCACTGAATACGATCAGCAGCAGCGCAAACAGTAGACGCATGCAATTTTCTCCGGTTAGCCTGCAAGTCTAGCCGAGCTTGCCGCTGCGATGCATGGCCCTCGCCCTTCGTTCACGTTCCGGCGCCAGGAACACCCATGCCATCCAGACCATCCCATGTGCCCTTCAGCGAACGCCGGATCGCGCCCCTGCTGGCGGCGTTGCCCTCGCTCGGACCGCGCCTGGCGCGCTGGGAGTCGGCCACGGTCCGCGATGAGATCGACGCAGTGCAGCCGGAAGCGCCCGTGTGGATCTGCGGCATGGCGCGCTCGGGCAGCACGATCCTGCTCGAAATGCTCAATGGGCTGCCGGCCTTCACGTCGCATCGCTACAGCGATTATCCGTGGCTGTGGACGCCGTACTGGTGGAACCGCCTGCACGCGCGCCTGCCGTTGCCCACCGTGCCAGCGCACGAGCGCGCCCATCGCGACGGCATCGTCGTCAGCCGCGACAGCCCCGAGGCATTCGAGGAAGTGTTCTGGATGCACTACTTCGCGGATCGCCATGATCCGGCCGTCAGCCAGGTCCTCGAGGCCGATGCGCCCGCCGCGGAGTTCCTGCGGTTTTTCCGCGAGCACCAGCGCAAGCTGCTCGCCGCGCGCGGTGCCACGCGCTACCTGGCCAAGGCCAACTACCACCTGCCGCGGCTGGGTTTCCTCCATCACCATTTCCCGAATGCCCGCTTCATCATCCCGGTGCGCGAACCGCTGGCGCAGATTGCCTCCCTGCTCAAGCAGGATGCCCTGTTCTGCAAACTGGATCGCGAGGATCCCGCGGTCAGCGCGCATCTCGCGCGCATCGGCCATTTCGAGTTCGGCCCGCACAAGCGCGCGCTCAACCTCGGCGACGCCGATGAAGCATCCGCCATCGCGGCGTGTTTCGAACGCGGTGAGCGGGCCGAGGGTTATGCGCGGCAGTGGCTGGCCCAGTACGGCTTCGCCCTGCGCCGCATGCGCGAGGATCCCGCGCTGGCCTCGGCCTGCCTGTGGCTGGGCCACGACCGGCTCTGCGCCGATCCGCGAGCCGGGCTCGAGCGGCTCGGCAGCCATGTCGGGCTGGCCGAGGATGATCGCAACATGCTCGTTGAGGAATGGGCGCCGCGCCTGCACAAGCCCGGCTACTACGCGCCGTCCTTTTCGCAACGCGAGCGGGACATGATCGAGTCGCTGACCGGCGCACTGTGGGGCGAGCTTGACGCCTGGACCTTGCGTCCGCCGGCTACGGCTTGACCTCGTCGGGCGAACGCAGGCGGCGCAGGATCTCGGCGCGTGCCTCGCGCAGGATCGAATCGCGATCGAGGCTTTCGACGATGTCGGTGACGACGCGCTTGGCGCCGAGCTCGCCCCAGGACTTGCCGGCGGCGAGGTAGCGATCGGCGGCGCGACCGACGATCTCGGTGGCATACCAGGCCAGCGCGCCCTGGGCCGTGGCGGTCAGCACGGTCGACATGCCGGCACTGATGCCCTTGAGCGCCGAGGCGACCAGGTGGATGCCCCAGATCGCGCCCATCAGGGCGGCCAGTTGCGCGCAGATCGTCGCGATCAGTCCGCCCGCCTCGCGACGCGTCAGCGGCAGGCCGTAGACGCGCGCCAGGTGCATGACCAGGGCGGCATCGAGTGTGCCGGCGGCGAGCAGGTCGGCGACCGGAATCGGATTGAGCGCGACGGCGACGCTCTTGGCCAGGCAGTACTGGCGGATGACCTTGGCGGCCAGTTCGCGCCGCGCTTCAATGATGCGCCGGGCGACCGCATCGGTCAGGCGCCCGGCGAACAGGCTCGCGTTGAGCGCGGACAGCGCACGACCCTCGCGGGCGAGGATTTCGGTCAAGCGGTCGCGCAGCGCATCGATGTTGGGAGCCTGGCGGATCATCTCGACCTGCTCGTGGCCTTCGCGGTCGAGCGACACGCGCCGCAGCGGTGGTGGTTGCGCGCTGACCGCGACGACATCCTCGGGGCGCACCAGGCCGGCGCCGTGTTCGCGCAGACGTGCCAGCAGGCGCTCGAGTTCGGCGGCGTCGTAGCGGTCGGCCTTGTTCAGCGCCAGCAGCAGGGGGCGATCGGTGCTGGCGAGCAGGACCAGGGCGTCGCGCTCGCGCGTGGTCATGTCGCCGTCGACGACGAACACGACGAGGTCGCTGATGCCGGCCACCTCGACTGCCAGTTGTTCGCGCGCTTCGCCATCGAGCTCGTCGATGCCGGGCGTGTCGATCAGGTGCACGCCGCTGCCGGCGACCACCTGCCAGGGGCGCGGCGAAGCGCTGCGCGTGGTGCCATGCAGGACGCCGACCTCGAAGGCATCTTCGCCGAGCAGGGCATTGGCCAGCGCCGACTTGCCGACGCTGACCCGGCCGAACACGGCCAGGTGCAGTTCGCCGCGTTCGAGCTTGCCGAGCATGGCTTCGAGCTGGGCGAAGTCCGCCGCCAGCGAAGTGCGGATGGCGTCCGGGATATGCGGATCGTCGAGCAGGCCGCGCAGGCTTTCCTCGGCCTGCGCATGCTGCCTTTCGGATGGGCTGGATGCCGTCGCGACCGCGCGGCTCAGGCGCAGGCGGTGCGATGCGGCGCAGCAGTCGGCGCCAGAAAGTGTCGGGCTTGTCCACCGCCTGATGGTAGACGCTGGACCCGCCTACGCCACGTCGGCGGCTCGCGCCGCTATTGGCTGCCGAGCACGAGGTGGGCCTTGACCTCCACTTCGTTGCCGATCGTCGAGGTATCCGCGTAGTCGCCGGTGCCGACATTGAAATCGAGGCGGTTCAGCGTGGTCTGCACGTCGAGGCTGGCGCCATCCGCTGCCGGCTTGTAGGTCACCGCGAGGGTGACCGGCTTGTCCACGCCCTTCAGGGACAGCGTTCCCTCGGCAACGATCTCGTCGCCGGAGCGATGGATGTCGGTGGTCACGAAATGCGCCTTGGGGAACTGCCCGGTATTGAAGAATTCGCTGCCCGGAAGCACGTCGTCGCGATCCTTGTCGCCGGTGGAAACGCTGGCAAGGTCGATCGTGACGTCGAATTTCGATGCCGCGAGGTCGTCCGGATCGAAACGGATCTTCGCTTCGAAGTTCTTGAACGTGCCTTCGAATTCCTCGCCCTGGAACATCGCCGTGAAACCCAGCGTGCTGCCGGGCCTGGTCGCGAATTCGGCGGCCATGGCGGGCAGGGTCAGCAAGCCGAACAGCACAAGGAAGACGGCCGGTTTCATGTTTTCTCTCCATTGGGTCGTGGGCGCAGGCGCGCGAAAGGCAGCATACGCAACAACGTGTTGTCGCGTTCGAACCAGTGATGAACGAGCGAGGCGCCGGCGTGGGCAATGAGCACGCCGGCCAGTATCCAGGATAGAACCTCGTGGGCCTGGTCGGCGAAATCGCCGAGCGCCGCGTTCTTCTCCACCAGCGCGGGCAGGTTGAACCACTTGAACCATTGCAGCGGATAGCCGCGCGCCGAGTTGTACACCCAGCCGCTCAGCGGAATGGCCAGCATCAGCAGGTACATCAGGCCATGGATCGCGTGCGCCGCGCGCCGTTGCCAGCGTGGCATCGGCTCCTCGCGCGGCCTGCGGTCGAAGACGCGCCAGGCCACGCGCAGGGCGAGCAGCGCAAGCACGGTCAGGCCGATCGACTTGTGCAGCGCATAGGCATTGATCTTGTCCATGCCACGCGGCATCTCCTCCATGTACCAGCCGAGCGCGCCGCTGCCGATGATGCCGATCGCCATCAGCCAGTGCAGCCACTGGGTCACGCTGCCCCAGCGCTCGGCATTACTCTTCAGCGGCATCGGATCTTGCCTCGGCAGGCCTGGCACGGCTGAGGATGCCTTCGACTTCGATGCGCAGTTCGACGGTGGCGCCGACGACATCGCGATAGGTGCTCATGCCGAAGTCGAAGCGGTCCAGTTGCGCGCGCGCGGTGAAACCGGCCTTCTCCTTGAACGCATACGGATCGCCGCCCTCGCGATTGAAGGTCACTTCGAGGTCGACGTCGCGGCGCACGCCACGCAGCCACAGCTCGCCATGCAGGATGCCGGTATTGGCGGACTTCTTCTCCATCGCATTGCCGATGAAGCGCGCGGTCGGCCAGCGCGTCGTATCGAGGAATTGCGCCGAGCGGACCTTCTCGCTCCAGGCCGGCTCGCCCATGTCGAGGCTGGCGACATCGACGACGATGTCGGCGCGCGCGCTGCTCCAGTCCGCGGCATCGAACTGGAACCAGCCGTCCCTGATGCGGACCCGGCCGATGCCGTGCGAGAAGCCGAGATGGTCGGCGAAGAACACGATCTGGGTATGTACCGGATCGAGCAGGTAGGTTTTCGGCGCGGCCGCCCATGCTGCGTGGCCGGCGCAAGAAGCCGCGGCCAGAGCGGCGAGCAGGACGATGGGGAATCGGTGTGCCATGCATGCAGCTTGGCAAAATGGCCAGCCGATCGCCAGCACGGCGCGGTGAACGCGCTGTTTCGCCAGCCTGATCAATCGTCCTTGCCGAGGCCGCTGACGACCAGGCGGGCCACGCGCTCGATGCGCTCCCTGCTTGGCTTTGCCAGCAGTTCGCGGATGTTCCGCTCGGCCTCGACCTGGTCGAGCTCGGCGTGTTCGGCGAGGGTCATGGCCACGGCGCGGCCGATCGAATCGAATGCGAGGCCATAGGCAACCGCGTGCAGGGCACCGCCGCCGAGCGTGCCAAGTCCCGGAAACGCCTTGAGCGCATTGCCGGCGATGGCGAGCACGATGGCGGTCGTGTTGCGGATGGTCAGGCCGAGCCTTGCGAGCAGGCTCTCCACATCGAGTTCGCGCACCGGCACTTCGTGGATGCGCGCCAGCTCGCGCACCATCGCGGTGGCCAGCGCGCCCTGGATGATGATGTCGGTTCCCGGTGCGACCGCAGCCATGGCGCCGATCACCGCGCGACGCGTGTAGCGGAACACCGTGGCTTCGGACTCGCGCGCCGCGACCACCCGCGCCAGCGCACGTCCGCGCTGGTCGACGCTGGCCAGCACGGCCCGTTCGCGCGCCGGCTCGAGGGCTTCCGCGCCGGCTGCCGTGACCTTGGCCAGGGCGTCGACCAGGCTGTCCACGTCGGGCAGCCGTTCGCGTTCGACGCTTTCGATGCGGCCATCGCCAAGCTGGCGTTCGAAGCGCTCGCTGCCGCCTGCACTGATACTGACGATCGCGCGCGTGACCGGTGCGTAGCGCTGGCCGAACGCACGCATCAGCTTGCCGCGCTGGAAGTCGTCGTAACGATCCGATTTGTTGAGGGCGAGGATCAGCGGCTTGCCGAATCCTGCCAGCCAGCGCAGTTCGGCATCCTGTGCGCGGGTCAGGTCGGAGTCGACCAGGTAGATCACCGCATGCGCGCGCAGTGCCTCGTCGCGCGCCAGCTGTTCACGCTGGTTGCCGGAGACTTCACCGGTACCCGGCATGTCGGCGAGCACGAGTTCGCGGCCGTCCGGCAACCCGCCCTTGTAGTGGCGTACCCAGCGCGTGGTGCCGCCGGTGACGTCGATTTCAGGTGCCGGCTCGCGGGTCAGGCGACTGATCAGGCTCGATTTGCCGGTGCTGATCTCGCCAAACAGCGCTACATGGCATTCGCCGCTCAGGCGACGGCGGTCGAGTTCGACGAGTTCCTGCTCGAGGCCCTGGGCTTCGGCCTGGCGCTCGCGCAGCGCGGCGAGGCGGGCCTCGACCGATTCGCGGCTGGGCAGGTTGGCCGGTTTGCCGCGCGCGGGCTTGCGCCGGGACGGCCGCAGCAGCTTCCAGGCCAGCACGGCCAGGCCCAGCAGCGCGGCGGCGGCGACGAGGATCAGTGGCGCGCGGACCAGCAAGGGCAGGCTGGCCAGGCGCTCGTAGAACTCGAGCAGGCTGTTGACCAGGCTGATTCCGAGGCCGAGCAGGACCAGCGCGGCGACGACGAGCAGTGCCAGCAGGATGAAACGCAGGGGCAGGCGGGATTGCGACATCGAACAATTCTATCCTGAGCCGCGCTCCGCCCGCGCTGGCCGGACGCTCTTCCGGCATGGCACCATCGGCCCGGAATGGCTCAGGAATGCACAATGAGACGATTCGCGGCCTTCGTTTCCGGCATCTTGCTGGCGGGCGCGCTGATGGCCGGGCCGCCGCCGGCGGCGCCCTGGTTCGAGGTGCTGCGCGTGGCCGATGGCCTGCCTTCGAACGAGATCTACGCCCTGCGCCAGGGCGCCGATGGCTACATCTGGATCGGCACGCGCGACGGGCTGGCCCGCTACGACGGCGTCGATTTCCGCGTCTGGCGACATGATCCGGACGACGCCGCCACGCTGGCCAGCAACGACGTTTCCGCCCTGCTCATCGACCGCCGCGGGCGGGTCTGGTGCGGTGGCGAGGCGGGCGGCCTCAACGAGATGCTGGACGACGGCGGGTTCCGCCGCTACCGGCACGACAAGGACGATCCCGGCAGCCTGAGCAGCGACGACGTTTTCGCCATCGCCGAGGACGCGGCCGGCACGATCTGGGTCGGCACTTACCTCGGCGGCCTCAACCGCCTGCGCGACGATGGCCGTTTCGAGCACATCGAATACGACGCGGATGATCCGGCCAGCCTGCGCTCGACCACGGTCATCGCACTGGCCGCCGATGCCGCGGGCCGGCTCTGGATCGGCACCGACGACGGTCTCGACGTGCGCGGTGCGGACGGCCGCATCACGCATGTCGACCTGCCGATGTTCGCCGGCAAGGCCGACAAGCTGCAGATCGGCAGCCTGCGCCCGCAGGCCGACGGCAGCATGCTGGTCGGCACCGACCATGGCGTCGTCCGCGTGTCGCCCGGACTCGCCGTCGCCGGGCAGGTCTTTGCGCCGCCTTCGCGCATGCCGACGATGGCCATGCTGGCCGAATCCGGTGGCGATTTCTGGATCGGAACGACCGCCGGACTGTGGCGTCTCGATGCCGATGGCGAGCAGCGTTTCGGCGGTGGCGATGCCTTGCCCGGCGACCTGCCTTCGACGCGCGTCATGGACATCCTGCGCGATCGCGAAGGCGGCCTGTGGATCGCCCTGCTCGATGGCGGCATCGCCCGCTTGCCGGCGCGCTGGCGCAACTTCTCGGTCTGGCGCCATCGTCCGGGGCAGGAAGACAGCCTGCAGCATGCCGTTTCCGATGCGGCCAGTGTCGACAGCGAAGGCGCCATCTGGGTCAGCAGCGCGCGCGATGGCATCGACCGCATCGATCCGGTCCGCGGCACGGTGGAACGCTTCGGTGCGCGCCTCGACGTGCAGGGCAGCCCGCTGCGTTCGCTGCTGCACATCGGCAATCATCTCTGGGTGGGCCACTACCGGGGGATCCGGCGCTATGCACTGGATGACCACGGCCATGTCGAGTTGCCGGTCGCCGAGGACTCGCCGACGGCGCTGCCGCGTGGCTACGTCAACCGCCTGCTGCAGGCGCCCGATGGCGGCCTCTGGGCCAGCCTGCGCGGTGGCGGCGTCGCCCACATCGATCCGGCGACCCTCGCCATACGCGGTTATTCGGTGGCGACCGCGACCCTCGGCAGTGCCGACATCACCGGCATGGTCCTCGACGGCCAGTCCGATCCCTGGATATCGACCAGCGATGGCGTCGAACGCTACAACCGGGCCGGCGACCGTTTCGAGCGCATGGCCGGTGCTCCCGGTGAAGCGGTGCAGGCGCTTGCGTTCGACGCCGACGGCTCGCTCTGGCTGCACCGGCTCGGTGCGCTCGAACGCTTCGAGCTCGAGGCGGGCAGGCTGGTGCGCAGGGCAAGTTTCGCCAGCGCCGAGGGTTGGCCCGCCATGCAGGTCAGCGATCTGCATGTCGGCGCCGATCATTCGGTCTGGGCGGCCAGCCAGCGCGGGCTGTGGCGCGTCGACGGGCGCAGCCATGCCGTTCGCCAGTTCAGCGAGCGCGACGGATTGCCGAGCGCGGAACTGATCGGCGCCTTTGCCGTCGCCGGCGACGGCGTCGTCTATGCCAACACGCGCTCCGGCCTGGTCGGTTTCGACCCGCGGGCGATTTCGCTCGAATCCCCGCCGCCGCCCCTGCAGGTGTCGGGACTCACGGTGCGTCGCGACGGCAACGTGATCGGCCTCGACGCACGCCAACCCGTGCGGCTCGGCTATTCCGACCGCGACCTGACGATCGAGGCGCGCGTGCTCTCGTTCCTCAATCCGGGTGGCAACAGCTACCGGTTCAAGCTCGATGGCTTCGACAAGGACTGGGTGGACACCGGCGCGCGTGGCGAACGCGTCTTCTCGCAGTTGCCGGCCGGCGACTATCGCCTGCGGGTGCAGGCGGCGAATGCCGATGGCATCCGCAGCGAGACCATCGAGTCGGTGCCGATCACGGTGGCCGCGGCGCCGTGGCGGACGCCGGGCGCCTACCTGGCCTATCTGGTGGCGGCGGCGCTCGGCGTGCTGCTGGTCCTGCGTGCCTGGCGCCATCGCGTCGACCAGCAGCATGCCGTGGCGCTCGCCGAGGAACAGCGTCGCGCCGCCGAACAGCTGGCCGAGGCCAAGTCCGCGTTCCTCGCCAACATGAGCCACGAGATCCGCACGCCAATGACGGGCGTGCTCGGCATGGCCGAGCTGCTGCGCGCCACCGAACTCGATGAACGCCAGCGTGGCTATGCCGAGGCGATCAGCCGTTCGGGCGATCTCATGCTGCGCCTGGTCAACGACAGCCTCGACCTCGCCCGCATCGAAGCCGGCAAGCTCGAGCTCGACCGGCGCGCCGTGGATCCCTCGCAGGTGGTTCGCGAAGTCGTTGCGCTCGAAGCGCCGCTGGCCGCGAAGAAGGGCCTCGTCCTGCTGTCGGACATCGGTGGATCGGTGCCGCGCTGGGTCAATGGCGATGCGCTGCGCATCAAGCAGGTCCTGCTCAACCTGATCAGCAATGCGATCAAGTTCACCGAGCGCGGAACGATCCGGCTGGATCTCGGCAATGCCGCCGACGGCGCCCTCGAGTTCACCGTCAGCGATACCGGGCCGGGCATGAATGCCGACATGCAGGCGCGCCTGTTCGGGCGCTTCGAGCAGTCCGCGGGGGTGACGCCGCGCCACGGCGGGAGCGGACTCGGCCTGGCGATCTGCCACGAGCTGGTCGAGCTGATGGGCGGCAGCATTGACGTAGAAAGCCAACTGGGCGAGGGCTCGCGCTTCACGATCCGCCTGCCGCTCGTCGAAGTCGAGGCGCCCGTTCGCGACGCGACGACGCCACGGCGCCGCTCAGGCGACCGCGAACCGCTGTCATCGCCCCGCACCGATGCAAGGCAACGCGGCGCCCATGTGCTCGTGGTCGAGGATGACGCAACGATTGCCCAAGTCATCCTCGGCATGCTCGGATCGGCTGGCCATCGCACCACGCACGCCGCGCACGGCCTCGCCGCATTGGCGGCCCTGGAGCAAGCAGGCATCGACCTGGCCCTGGTCGATCTCGACCTGCCCGGCATCGACGGATTGCAACTGGCGCGCCTGTTGCGCGAGCGTGAAGGCACCCAGGGTGGCCATCTGCCGTTGATCGCGATCACCGCACGCTCAACCGGCAATGAGGAAGAACAGGCGCGCGAGGCGGGCATGGACGGCTTCCTGCGCAAACCGCTGGGCGCACGTGCGCTTGAAGCCGCGATGGCGCCGTGGCTGCCCGCGAAGGATCCGCCAGAAAGCGCGCCGGCCTGAGCGGGCCCCGGGCGAAGCGCCCCCCGCTCAGGGCCGTACGGCAGTAACCTCGATCTCGACGAGGAAGCCCGGATTGGCCAGCGCGGCGACCTGCATGGCCGAGCGCGCGGGCAGGTTCGGTTGCTCCCTTGTGCCGAAGAACTGCGTGTAGCCCTTCATGAAGCCGGTGAAGTCCATCCTGCCGTTCGCGGCCGGGTCGCCGACCAGGAACACCTGCATCCTGACGATGTCGCCCATGCCCAGGCCGAGGCCCTCGAGCTGGTCACGGATGGCGCCGAGCACGGCGACGGTCTGGGTTTCGGTGTTGCCGTACGCGGCCACGCTGTCCTTGGGGGCCTTGGCATCGGCCAGCGGCGGCACCTTGCCGCTGAGCAGGACCAGGGTCTTTCCCGCGGGCACTTCGACGGCCGCTGCGATCGGGAAGGTGCTGTTGTTGGGCAGCTTGTGGCGAACCACATCCTGTGCGGATGCCGTTGCCGGGGCCGCCAGTACGAGGATGCAAGAGAGCAGGATCCTGTTGGCGCGCATGGTCATTCTCCTTCCTGTCGCGGATGCAACGCGGCGACTTCGGCCGGCGTGATCGGCGGCTCGTAGTGGTTGCCGAAATGAGTACGAAGATAATTGACGACATTGGCGACCTGGGTGTCGTTGAGCCAGAGCGGATCGAAGAAGAATTCGAAATCCGTCGGGCGCTCGAACGAGGGCATGTTGCGGCGGCCGTTGAGGATCGTCGCGGCCAGGTAGTTTGCCGAAGCGATGGCCGGATTGCCGGCGAATGCCGGATAGTGGCCGGCGCCTTGCGCGCCGCGGCCGTCCGGCATATGGCAGCCCTGGCAGACCTGCACAAAGATCTGCTCGCCATCGGCAAAGCCGAGCATGCCGTTGACGCCGTCGTGGGCGTCGCGCCGCGCCGCATGCGCTGCAGCGGGCAGCAGCATCGTGGTCGTCAGCAGCGCCGGCAGGATCGACTTCAGGGACACGCGCAGGGTCGAACATTTCATGTCGCGGCTCCCTTTCCGATGGCGCGCTTGTGCAGGCGGTCGATCGCATCGTGGGCCGAGGTGACGGCGCCTTCCTGCCATGCAGGCAGCCAGGAGGCATGTTCGCCGGCCAGCACGATGCGGCCATCGAATGCGCAGAGATTCCGGTAGTGCTGCTCGCGGGCCTTTTCCGTCCACAGGCCGAAACAGCCCATCGTGAATGGCGAACGATGCCAGGCCACGGATATGCCGTTGTCGAACTCTGCCGGGTACTGCGGATGGATCTGGCTGCCCTGCGCCACGGCGGCCTCGATGCGCTGGGCCGGGCTCATCGCGGTGAATTTCGACGCATTGCTGCCGAACATGTAGGCCCCGAGCATCACTGCCTTGCCCGGCTCGTTGTAGCCATGGCACGGATAGCTGAGCGTATCGATCGGCAGGTCGGTATAGCTGATGCCGCCGTAGATCGCCTCGTCCTGCTCCCAGAAGCGGCGCTTGAACTGCAGGCCGATCTTGACCGACGCGGCATAGGGCACGGCGGCGATCGCATCGGCCATGGCCTGGCCGACATTCATCGGGATCTGGCCGAGTATCGACAGCGGGATCGTGCAGACGCACCAGTCGGCGCTTGCCTCGCGGCGGCTGCCGGACGTGGCGCCGTCTTCATAGGCAACGCGCACGCCGTTTTCATCCTGGTGGATGTCGACGACCCTCGCGCGATAGCGGATCAGCCCCTGCAATTCGCGCGCGAACGCCTCGCCGATGCGGCCCATGCCGCCAACGGGCTGCAGCAGGGTGCCCTGCATTTCGTAGAGTTCCGCGATCGGCAGGCGGCTCCACAGGCTGTTGTCGAGAACGTCCTTGAGGCCGACCGGCGTGGATGGCAGCGGTTCGCCGGAGAGCCCGCCACCGGGATCGCTGGCGTAGCCGCGCCGGTCGCTGCTGTCGCGATTGCGGCTGTACCTGTAGTTCCTGTCGAGGGCGCCCCACCATTGCAGGGAAGCCAGCAGCTTCTGCTGGTCCTCCTGGCTCATGGGCGCGTCGAGCCTGCCGTCCTGGGTGGTCTTGGCAAGCAGTTCGGCGACGTTGCCGTGGTAGTCGGCGAGCACTTCACGGTAGCGTTGCGGCTTGCCGCCTGGCGCGGAACTCTTGTGCAGCCAGGCGTTGTAGTTGACCTGGACGAAATTCTCGAGCGGGATCCCGAACTGGCGGCAGTAGCCGAGGATGCCGCGATGGTGATGCGGCAGGCGCCACGGACCGGGATTGAGATAGAGCCCCGGCGCGAAATCGCATTGCTGGGTCGCGCCGCCGAGCTCGGTGTAGCGGTCGCCGCCGCGCAGGCTCCAGTTGCGGCCGCCGGCGCGCTCGTTGTACTCGAGGACCTGCACCGCGTAGCCGGCCTTTCTCAGTTCGTAGGCCGCGACCATGCCGGCGATGCCGGCGCCGAGCACGAGGACCGTTGCGCCCTTCGGCGCCTGGCCGAGTTGCGGCATGCCGGTGAAGCCCGATTCGGCGGCGAATCCGAGGCTGGTCATGGCCTGGTACATCGCCGCACTGCCGGCCGCCATGCCGATCATGCGCAATACCTGGCGCCGCGTGATCACGCCGTTCCCGGTCACGTCATGCATGCGCTTCCCCCTCCCCGAGTCGGGCGAGTGTAACGCCAAATCCGGCGCCGCTGCTGCCGGCGGGCCTGCGCTGCCGGCCTACTCGGGCGCTTCGACGAGGTAGCCGCGATCGCGCAAGCGGGCCAGCAATCCGTCCGCTTCGAGCAAGTGCCGCACGGGCAGGACGGCGAAGCTGCTCGGGTTGCGCGCCAACGTCGATTCGGCGGCATCGAGCCAGACCCTGGCGATGCGCTCGCGCAGGTCGCCGAGGCCGCGTTCCTCGGCGACGCTGGCCTTGAGCACGGCATCGCTGCACGCCTGGAACTGGTCGTCGTAACCGAAGCTGCGCAGCGCCTCGACATCACCGCTGGCCCAGGCATTGGCGCGCAATTTCATCGCCTCGATATCGGTTTCGAGACGGGTCATGGTTTTCGCGAAGCAATCGATATCGTCGAGCTCGGATTTCTTGAACTCGCGGACTGCGGCACGGGCCGATTCGATGCGCAACTCGATACGCGGTTCGACGATCGCGACCTTGTTGCGCCGCGCGGCCTTCTTCACCACCTTGCCGACCACGTCATCGAGCGACATGCCCGAATCCTTGATCGCCTCGACGAACAGTTCCTGCGAGGCAAAGATCGGCCGGCGCTTTTCGATGCCGTTGTCGCGGCCGATGTAGCGGGCCTTGAGCACGACCCAGCGCGCATAGAGTTCGGCCGGCACGACGTCGGCGAGGCGGGCGTCGTCAGGATTGTTGCGTGCGCCGATCAGCGAGGGCAGCAGGAACAGCCCGCCCAGCATGCCGCCCTTGACGTTGATCGAAGCGCCGGGGCTGAGGATGACTTCCTGCGAAGCGGCAATCGTGGCCTCGACATCGCGCGAGATCCATTCCATCTTCCTTGGCAGCGGGTTCAAGGTACCGAGTATCCAGAGGACATGTTCGCCCTTGCTCACCTTCCACATGCCCGGGCCCGGCTGCTCGCCGCTGACGACGACCGTCTGCAGGATCGAAACTTCGGGATCCGCCGACTCCTTCGCGGTTTCGTCGGCGGCGCCGGAAAGTGGCGCGGCCAGCAGCACCAGCATCAGCAACATTCTGCGCATCGGCAGGAACGCCCTGCATGCGATGGCGAGGAACGACAGCAAAGGGGAGGTCATTCTTCAGCGACGGCCGAATTCGTGCACGGCGTCGACCAGCACGGCGACATGCGCCGGGTCGATGTCGGGCGTGATGCCGTGGCCGAGGTTGAAGACATGGCCGGGGCCCTGGCCAAAACTTGCGAGGGTTGCCTTGACCTCGTCGCGGATCGCCTGCGGGTTGGCGGCGAGGGTCGCCGGATCGAGGTTGCCTTGCAGGGCAACGCGCGAACCGACGCGTTCGCGCGCTTCGGACAGGCGGATCGTCCAGTCCAGCCCGAGTGCATCGCAACCGCTGTCGGCGAGTCCTTCGAGGTGGCCGTTGGCGCCCTTGGAAAAGAGGATCAGCGGGATGTCGCGCGTGGCCGGATCGGCCTTGAGCGCCCGTGCGATCACGGTCAGGTAGCGCTGCGAGAATTCGACGAACGCGTCGGGCGAGAGCATGCCACCCCAGGTGTCGAACACCATCAGCGCCTGCGCGCCGGCGGCGGCCTGTGCGGCGAGGTAGGCGCTGACCGCGCGTGCATTGATATCGAGCAGGTGATGCAGCGTTTTCGGGTCGTCCCACATCAGCGCCTTGGCGCGCGAGAAGTTCGATGAACCGCCGCCTTCGATCATGTAGCAGGCCAGCGTCCACGGGCTTCCGGAAAAGCCGATCAGGGGCACGCGATCGGCCAGCTCCCTGCGGATCAGGCGCACCGCATCGGTGACGTAGCGCAGCTCCGCTTCGGGATCGGGCACGCCGAGTTTCATGATCGCCTCGCGCGTGCGCAGCGGGTGGTGGAACTTCGGGCCTTCGCCCTCGATGAAATGCAGGCCGAGTCCCATCGCGTCGGGAATCGTGAGGATGTCGGAGAACAGGATCGCCGCATCGAGGGCGAAGCGGTCGAGCGGCTGCAGGGTCACCTCGCAGGCCAGCTCGGGGGTCTTGGCCAGGGCGAGGAAGCTGCCGGCGCGTTCGCGCGTGGCCCGGTACTCGGGCAGGTAGCGACCGGCCTGGCGCATGATCCAGACGGGCGTGGTGTCGACAGGCTCGCGCTTGAGCGCGCGCAGGAAGCGGTGATCGGTCACGGGAACTCCAGGGATTATCTTGCGATTTCGCTTTGCAGCAGGCCGATGCGGTGCGGCCAGCCCGAGGTGATGGCGGCATTCGCCGGCAGCGTGGAGCGCGCGGCGCGCGCGGCGTCGAGGTCGTCGAACTCGGACCAGCACAGGCTGTACCAGTCGCCGTCCGGCATGCCGAGCTTGAGCAGGTAAAGCCGGCCGGGTGTGCCGCCCATGTCCGTGACCAGCGCATCGAGCGTGGACGGATCGCGCACGCTGGCCAGCACCAGGGTGTAGTGGCCGGCCGGCAGGCGGCTGAACTCGGCCGCACCTGGAAGATCCTGCCGTGGCATCGGCGCAACTGTCGAGTCCTGGGTGGCGGCCGCGGGCATCGGCGCTGCGGCAGGTGGCGTGGCCTCCCGGGCGGCTGCACGTGGGACCGCCGCTGCGGGAGCCGGCGATTGCGGCAGGGCGGAAGCGGACGGCGAGTCGGGCGCGGACGGCGCTTCCGCAGCGGCCTGCGCTGGCGCTGGCGTGGACGGTTCGGTTGGCTTCCGTGCGGCCGCGGCGCCGGAATCGGGCGCACTTTCCGGCGCACTGGCGGATTGTGCGCCGCTCGTTGGGGCGGGTTGCGGATTGCCCGAGGGAGCGCGCGGCTCTGCCGGCACAGCAGTCTCCGCGGCCGGCGACTGGCGCAGGTAGTTGGGCAGCTTGCTGGCCGCGGGTGCGGGTCGCGGGCGTGCCGCGGCGCCCGTGGCAGGCGCGGGATCCGGTGCAGCCGCCGGCGCAGCCACGGGAGCGGGCACAGGCGCGGCCTTCCGGACCTCGGTCTTCGCGGGCTCGGCCAGTTCGCCTGTCGCCTTGTCCCGGCAATCGAAGGATTGCCCGTCGGCGGAGGGCTCGCAGACCCGCTCGGTTCCCGGTTCGAAGGCGGTACCGGTCGCGGCCAGGCCCAGGCCGAGGCCGATCAGGATGCAGCACAGGGCCTTCCTAGTGCGCATGGGAGTTGTCCATTCCCTGGCTGAACATCACGCGGAAGCCGCGCTTGACCTGCGAATCGCGCGCCTTTTCGAACGCCGCCAGGGCGCTGTCGCGATCGAGATAGACCTCGCGCTTGAGGCTCGAGCGCGCGCCCTGCTGGCCCCATTCGCGATACAGGGTCCAGCCGCCGAGCAGGTCCTGCTGCAGCGATAGCTGATAGAAGCGGGGCGATTCGGACTCGTCCGGCCGTGTTTGCATGTAGATGCGCATGCCTTGATTTTAACGCGCAATGGCCGTGCTGCGCTGCATCCGCATGGCTGACCGGTTGCCGCAGCCGCTGCGATCGACCGTTCAGGCGGCCGTCGCGATGGCCTGCTCGAGTTCGGCACGAATGATCGATTCATCGATGCCGCCAACGATGTCGGCCGCGCCGAGTCCCGTCCACAGCACGAGACGCAACTGGCCGCTCACGGACTTCTTGTCCAGGCGCATGCGTTCCAGCAGCCGGTGCGCGGCGCAACCCGGGGGCAGGCCGGTCGGCAGGCCGAGTCGCTGCAGCAGCATCTCCAGGCGATCGGCATCGCTGGCCGGGGCGCGCCCGAGCCTGCTGGAAAGTCGCGCGGCGAGGAGCATGCCGATGGCGACGGCCTCGCCGTGCAACAGGCGGCCGTAACCCGCTTCGACCTCAAGCGCGTGGCCGAAGGTGTGGCCGAAGTTGAGCAGGGCGCGCTCGCCGGTCTCGCGCTCGTCACGCGCGACCACGCCGGCCTTGTGCCGGCAGCTCTGGGCGATTGCCTGTTCCAGCGCGCGTTCGTCGCGCGCCAGCAGGGCGTCGGCGTTGGCCTCGATCCAGGCAAAGAATGCCGCATCGCCGATGGCGCCGTACTTGAGTACCTCGGCGAGGCCGGCGATGTATTCGCGGCGCGGCAGGGTCGCCAGGGTGGCGATATCGATGAACACGGCGCGTGGCTGGTGGAAGGCGCCGACCAGGTTCTTGCCGGCAGGCAGGTTGACGCCAGTCTTGCCGCCGACCGAGGAATCGACCATGGCCAGCAGGGTGGTCGGCATCTGCACGAAATCGATGCCGCGCATCCAGCAGGCCGCGGCGAATCCGCCGAGGTCGCCGACCACGCCGCCACCCAGCGCGACCAGGGTGGCGTCGCGGCTGGCACCCAGCCGGGCCAGCGCGTCGAGCACGCGGGCCACGTTGTCGAAGGTCTTGTGCTGCTCGCCGTCCTCGAGGATGACCGTGGCGTGCTCGAGCCCGTGCAGTCCGGCGAGCACGCGATCGAGGTAGAGCGGCGCCACGACGGTGTTGCTGAGGACGAGGACATGCTTGCCGGCAATCGCCGGTCGCCATGTCGACGCGGCGTCGAGCACGCCGGAGCCGATGTCGATCGGATAGCTGCGCGCGCCGAGTTCCACCTCGAGCCGGATCATGCGTGCGCTCCGCTGTCGTTCGCCTGCCAGTGGTGCATGACCTGCGCGCCGACCTGGCGCGCCATGGCGCTGCTGCTGCCGGCGCCCGATGCGGGCACGCGCAGGTCGGCGATTTCGGCATACAGGGGATTGCGCACCCGGGCGAGGTTCAGCAGTTGTTCGCGGCGGTCGCCGACGCTCAGCAGGGGCCGCTTGCGATCCGCATGCAGTCGATGCAGCTGCGTGTCGACATCGGCATCGAGCCAGATCACGAAACCGTTGCTGCGCAGCAGCTCGCGATTGCCTGCATCGAGCACGGCGCCGCCACCGGTCGAAAGGACGATGCCGCGCCGCTGGACGAGTTCCGCAAGCAGGGCGCTTTCGCGTTTGCGGAATCCGGCTTCGCCTTCGATCTCGAAGGTCAGTGCGATGCTCACGCCCGTGCGTTCCTCGAAAGCGAGGTCCAGGTCGAGGAACGGCAATCCCAGCTGCGCAGCCAGGCGGCGCCCGATCGACGTCTTGCCCGCGCCCATCGGACCGACAAGGAACAGGTTGGGAGCAGGGTTCATGGTGCGGATGCTAGCAGCCTGGATTGCCGCTTGGGCTACACTGTGCGTTCTTGTCCGATCAATTTCGCCCATGTTGCGTTTCATTCTCGTGTTCATGCTGCTGCTCGTCGTCCTCTTCATCGCCGAGCTGACCCCATTCGTCGAGCGCCACGTCATCGTCCCGTTCACGACGATCCTGGCCGACATTTGCGCGTGGATCATCCATCTTTTCGACGGCAGCACGGTTTCCCGCGGCAAGCTGATCCAGAACGCCACCGGCACCTTCATCGTGTCGATCGAGCGCGGCTGCAACGGCATCGAGGCGGTGATCATCCTGATTTCGGCCATCCTCGCGTTTCCGGCGCCATGGAAGCATCGACTGGCCGGCCTGTTCCTCGGCTTCTTCGCCATCCAGCTGCTCAATCTGGTGCGTATCGTCAGCCTGTTTTTCCTCGGTCTCTGGAGCAAGGTCTGGTTCGAGTGGTTCCACCTGTACCTGTGGCAGGCGCTGATCGTGATCGATGCGCTGATCGTGTTCCTGGTATGGCTGCGTTACATTCCGAGGGTCCCGCGGGATTCCGGGCCGGGGTCTCCCGCGATGCCGACGCCGGCGGCCTGAGTCCGCGGCGCGCAGGCTTTGCTATAGTGCAAGTACGCGTTTTGCAAGGGAGTTTGTGCAATGTCTGTAGCCAAGGTCATCGAATTCAGCAGTTCCTCGAAAAAAGGCGTCGAAGACGCCGTGCAGAGCGGCCTGAAGAAAGTCGCCGAGACGGTGAAAAACATCCAGGGCGCGTGGGTCAGCGAAACCAAGGTCATCACCGACAAGTCCGGAAACATCAAGGAATGGCGGGTCAACCTGCGCATCACCTTCGTTGTCGAATAGGCGGTTGGGCGCGGTAACTGAATCGGCGCCATGGGCGCCGAAAGGCTTGTACCGATGAGCAAGCTCGATCCGGTGATCGGATTCCTCGAAGATGATACGGACCAGGCCGACCTGATCCTGCACTGGCTCGAACAGGCCGGCTACCGTACGCGCATGTTCGCCTCGGCCGCGGAGTTCCGGCGTCGCCAGGGTGCCGAGGCCATCGACCTGCTCCTGCTCGACTGGATGCTGCCGGATGCCAGCGGACCCGAGGTGGCCGACTGGATCCGTTCCTCGGCCAATGCCAATTTGCCGATCATCTTCCTGACCGTGCGCGGCAGCGAAGCCGATGTCGTGCGCGGACTCAATGCCGGCGGCGATGACTACGTCATCAAGCCCGCCAAGCAGCAGGAGCTGATCGCGCGCGTGGGCGCCGTGCTGCGCCGGCTCGGCCTCGAAGGGGGCGATGGCGAAAGCTTCGAGGTGGCGCCCTACACGGTGGACCCGAGGCGCCAGCGCATCAGCGTCGGCGAACAGTCCATCGATCTGACGCCGCGAGAATTCGAACTGGCGTCGTTCCTGTTCCGCCGCCATGGGCGCATCGTCAGCCGCGATGCCCTGCTCGAGAACGTCTGGAACATGAATGCGTCCGTATCCACGCGAACGGTCGATACCCATGTCAGCCGATTGCGCAAGAAACTCGAACTCAATGGCGAACACGGCTGGCGCCTGTCGGCCGTCTACCAGCATGGCTACCGCCTCGAGCAGACTTGAAGTACGCGCGATTCGACGCGCTGGATTGATACCGAAGAGGGGAAATCCGCATGGCAGCAGCAGGCAAGTCAGGACGGAAAAAGGCCGGATCACGTTCCGCTTCGCATAAACTGGTCGCCGCAGCCAAGCGAACCCAGCCGAAAGCAAGGAACAGAACCATGTCCGAGCCGAAGAAACCCGCAGCCGATGCGGACGCAGAGCGCAATGTCGACCAGATCCGCGACATCCTTTTCGGCGGCCAGATGCGCGACTACGAGCGCCGCTTCCAGGAACTGGGCCAACGCCTCGAAGCCGAAATGGGACGCCTGCGCGAAAGCCAGGACAAGCGAATGGCGCAGATGGACAAGCGCATCGACGAGCAGTTCGAAAAGGCAGGCAAGCAATTGCGCCAGGAAATCAGCGATCGCAACCAGGCGGTCGATGACCTCGAAACACGCATGCAGCAGGCCGCGCGCACCGCGCGTACCGAAATCAACAAGGCGCTCGAAGGGCTCGGCGGCGAGTTGGGCGCGGTCGATGAACGCTTGCGCGATGCACTGGCCGAACTCGGTTCCGCGCTCAACGAACGCGCCAGCGAAGCGGCCGCGTCGATTTCTCGCGCGAGCGCCGAGCTGCGCGCCGAGAAAGTCGGCCGCGAAGACATGTCCGCGTTGCTGACCGAGCTGGCGCTGCGCCTGAAGGGCGATTTCGAACTGCCTTCAAACTGACCGGCCGGGCCGTACCGCCGCCATGAGCGACCTCGACCGGCTCAAGCAACTCCTGCTTGCCGAAGAGCGCGACGCCCTGGCACGCGCGCAGCAACGGCTCGACCAGCTGGAGCAGAAGAACCGCGAGCTCGCCGCGATCCTGCCTGCGCTGGTGCGCGCGGCGCCGCAGGAGCCGATGACCCGCGCGCTGGCCAGCCCGGTCGCCGCTGCATTGGGCAGCGCGGTGCGCGACAACCGCAGCAGCATCGTCGATGCCCTGTTCCCGGTGATCGGCCCGATCATCCGCAAGGCCATCGCCGAGGCCCTGCGCGGACTGATGAGCGACCTCAACCGCGTCGTCGAACACGGCTTCAGCCCGCGCGGCATCCGCTGGCGCATCGAGGCCTGGCGCAGTGGCGTGCCGTTCGCGCAGATCGTCCTCAGGCACACCTTGCGCTACAGCATCGACCACCTGTTCCTGATCGAGCGCGATTCGGGCCTTGTCCTGCATCGCGAGTCGGCGCCGGGCCTGCCCGATCTCGATGCGGATGCAATAGCAGGCATGCTCACCGCGATTGGCCAGTTCGTGCGCGACTCGGTCGGCCGCGAGGGCGAAGGTTCGCTCGAAGCCGCACGCGTCGGCGAGCACCTGCTGTGGGTGCTCGACGGTCCGCGCGCTTCGCTGGCCTGTTTCATATCCGGCGTGCCGCAGGAATCGCTGCGTGGAATCCTCAGCGATCGCCTTGAGCAGATCCATGCGCAATGGCCGGATGCGGTCGACGCTGGCGGGCCGGCGGCACCAGCCGGGCTGGACTGGCAGGCGGCGCTGGATCCGGTGGAACTGGTAGCCGCGAGTGCGGCCATGGCCGGCGATGCGGAGCCGGCTGCTGCGGGCGGCACGCGCTGGCCGCTGCTGATCATCCTGGTGCTCCTGCTTGGCGCGGTCGGCTGGTATTTCGTGCGCAACGAGCGTTGGCAATCGCGGGTTGAAAGCGTGCGCAGCACGCTGGCCGCGCAGCCTGGCTTCCTGTTGACCGGGATCGACTCCGAGCCCTGGAAGTCCCTGGTCATCCACGGCGTCCTCGATTCCGATGCCGAACCCTTGCAGCCGCTGCTGGCTGCGGCTGATCTCGGCGACGTGCAGCCGCAATGGGAGCTCAAGGGCTATCTGTCGAGCGCCGACCCGATCCTCGAAAAGCGCGCCCGACGCCTGCTCGATCCGCCTGCGAGCGTGAGTCTGGCCGTGCGCCAGGGCGTCCTCACCCTGCAGGGCAGCGCGGACGCCGAATGGATCCGCACGGCTCGCGAACGCGCGGCCTGGATTGCCGGCGTGCGCGATGTCGACTGGCAGGTTGCCGCGCCAGCCGCGAGCGGGCCGGACCCGGATGCGCTGGCCAGGGCAGCCGCGCACGCGAAACTGGTGGCGCTGGCCGATGAGCTGGCCCGGGCAAGGGTGATCTTCGTCGACGACAGCCAGCCGAGTGCCGAGGGCCTGGCGCAACTCGCGCGCATTGCCGCCGACCTGCAACAGGCCGGGACGCTGGCGCGGGAGGCGCGGGCCAGCCTGCGCCTGCACATCCTCGGTCATACCGACGCCACCGGCAGCGCCGAAACCAACCGCCGCCTGCGCGCCGAACGCGCCGCATGGCTTCGCGATAGACTGGGTGAATCAGGGGTCCCGGCCGACTGGCTGCGGAATGCGCAAATGGGCGAGGACGTGCAGGACGACGACTCGGAATTTCGCGGCGCGAGTCTGCGCCTGGTCATCGCGGCGAACGAGCCATGACGCCGCGTGCGCACAAGATCTGCATGCTCGGCGATTTCGGCGTGGGCAAGACCAGCCTCGTCTCGCGCTTCGTGCGCAATACGTTCTCCGACAAATACCTGACCACCGTTGGCGTCAAGGTCGACAGCAAGGAAGTCAATTGCGGCGACGCCGGAACGGTCAAGCTCGTGGTCTGGGACATCGCCGGCAATAGCATCCTCGATGCACTCAACATGAGTTACCTGCGTGGCGCCAGCGGATTGCTGCTGGTCGCCGATGGCACCCGCGAATCGACGATGCGTGCGGCGATCGACCTGCTGCTGCAGTCGCGCAGCCTGCTTCCGGAAGCCCGGGCCGTCCTGCTCGTCAACAAGCTCGACCTCGTCGAACGCTGGGAAGTTGCTGCGTCGACCCTGGTGGAATTGCGCAAGACGCTGCCGGTCATCGAGACCAGCGCCCTCTCCGGTACCGGCGTGGAGGAGGCCTTCGTCGAACTGGCGCGGAGGGTGGGCGAATGAACGAAGCGCTCGACCTCGCCGACTTCTCGCCCGAAGTGGAACGCGAGATCGCGCGCTTCCTGTTCAAGCGCGCACAACCGCTGCTGCTCGAATTCGACGCGGCCTGGCACCTGGTCAACCTGCAGGGCGATGCGTCGCGCTTCGGCTTCGACGTCGACAATGCGCAGGCCGGCGCACGCCAGTTGCAGGACCTGTTCCTCGGCATGGTGCTGGACGAAGCCATCGACCTGCCGTTCGTGCAGATGCCGAACGGTCGCAGCGTGCACGTGCACCTGATGGTCGTCGACGGCGGCTACCAGGTGCTCCTGCTCGATGCACAGGGTGAGCACGACCGCCAGCAGGCCCAGCAGCAATCGGGCAACGAGGCGACCCTAATCGGCTACCAGAAGAGCAAGGCGATCGCGCAGCTGCGCCAGATCCGCAGCGAGCTCGAGCAGCAGCGCAGTCGCCTGCAGGAAGCGAATGCACTGAAGAACGCGCTGATCGCGACGCTCAGCCACGACTTCCGCACGCCACTGACTTCGGTCTTCGGTTATCTCCACCTGCTCGAGAAGCAGGTAAACGGCGATGACGAGGTAAGGCATTCGCTGCGCGCGCTGAAACGCAATGCGCATTTTCTCTTCACCCTGGCGGAAAACCTCCTCGAGTACGCGCGCAGCGACAGCCGCTCGAGCCTGCTCGCCCCGGTCGCCACCGACCTGCACGCCATGGCCGACGACATGGATGGCATGTTCCGGCCACTGGCCACCGAGCGGAAGCTGAACTTCGACATCCGCGTCGACGTTCCTGCCGGGCAACAACCCGTGCTCGACGAGATGCGCGTGCGCCAGATCCTCGTCAACCTGCTTTCGAACGCGGTGCGCTATACCGCCGAAGGCGGCGTCAGCGCGCGCCTGGAGTGGAAGGACGACGCCCTCATCATCGAGGTCAGGGACACCGGCATCGGCATCGCCGAGGAATTCCGCGAACAGGTCTTCGTGGCGTTCAATCGTACCGGCCAGGCGGCTGGCAGCGGCGCCGGCCTCGGCCTCAGCATCGTCAAGCGCCTCGTCGACCAGATGCACGGCACGCTCGAGCTGCAGTCCAGGCTAGGCGCGGGTTCGCGCTTCCGCATCGTCCTGCCGAGCCTGGCGACGATGCGCGACCAGGAACGCGCGGCCGGAATGCCGGAGGCCGCCGCGGCCCGCGTCGACGGCGTGCACCGGGTGCTCGTGGTCGACGATGATCCGGACATCACCCACCTGCTCGAGGTGCTGCTCGGCGATCTTGGCTTCCACGTGCGCAGCGTCGGCGATGCCACGAAGGCGGTCGAGCAGGCCATGGCCGATCCGCCCGACGTGCTCGTCGTCGATGTCGAACTGCCAGGCCTCTCGGGCAATACCGCGGTATTCCGCCTGCGTGCCAAGGGCTATCGCGGGCACATCATCACGCTCTCGGCGACACCCACAGAGGAAGCGCGGCTGGTTGCGCTGAATGCCGGCGCCAACCAGTACCTGACCAAGCCGATCAACGTCGAGCAGCTTGCGCGCGCGATGCAGCGCGCCGTCGCAGCACCCTGATCAACCCCGCGCGCGATGGCGGCGCGCAATCACAGCACGCGCGGCGTCGAGTTCGAGGACGAGATCGGCCTGGCCCGGCAGCGTCGCCAGCGCATGCCGGCTCAGGCGTTCGCTGAACTGGATGAAGCGACGGATGCCCTGGCGCGACATCGCGCGCGCGGCGCCGCGACGGCGCAGGGCGCGCTCCTGCTGGTCGCGCCAGCGCTCGACGACCTCGAAGCAGGGCGCCTGCAACACGAGCAGGCGATCGATGCGTCGCCAAAGGCGCGCGTAGGCGCCGGCCAGCTGCGCATTGACGAAGGTTCGCCAGCGGCCATCCGCATCCTCGTCGCGCTCGAGCCGGTTGACCGGCTCGGGCAAGGCTGCCGCCTGCTCGGCCTTGAGCGCGACGCACCAGCCTTCGAGCACGATCCACTGCGGCGGCCGCGTGACGCGGCGCCAGCGCGACGGCGGCAGGCGCGTGTCGCGTCCCTTGTCGAAGCGCGGCAGGCGCGCCGGCGTGGCCGGATCCGCCCGCAGCAGCGCGGCCAGCGTGCTTTCCAGCAGGGCGATGTCGTGCGTGCCCGGCACGCCGCGCACGGCCAGCAACGGATGGACCTCGCGCGCAAGCGTGTTGCGCTGGCGCCGGCCGTAGTAGAAGTCATCGATCGACAGGGCCAGCGCTGAAATGCCGCAGCGACGCGCGGCGGCCACCAGTTGCGCAGCCAGCGTGCTCTTGCCGCTGCCCTGCAACGCCGAGAGGCCGACCAGCAGCGGCTTGCGGCGCCGCGCGGACACGGCGCGCAGATGGCCGACCGCCTCGTCGACGACATCGAGGGCAAAGCCGTGCTGCGTGCTAGCATTTCGTCCCATGAACAATGCCGCCCCGAGGAATACCGCCGCTGGCGAACTTTACCAGCAGGCCATCGACACCCTGCGCCAGTTGCTGGCTGAAGCGGCCGCAGTGGACGATCCCGAGCCCACCGCGATGAACCTGGCCACGGCCGATGCCGACGGTCGCGTGCATTCGCGCGTCGTCCTGCTCAAGGGCCTCGACGCCGATGGCCTGCGCTTTTTCACCAACTACGAGAGCGCCAAGGCGACCCAGCTTGCCGCGCATGCGCAGGCTGCACTGACCTTCCACTGGAAGACCCTGCGCGACCAGGTCCAGGTGCGTGTCGAGGGACTGGTCGAAAAGCTTGGCGCCGCGGATTCGGACGCCTATTTCGCGTCGCGGCCGAGGCTGAGCCAGATCGGCGCCTGGGCCTCGCTGCAATCGCAGGAACTGCCGGGGCGCGAGGTGTTCGATGCGCGCGTCGCGGAAATCGAGAAGCGCTTCGACGGCATCGACGTGCCGCGGCCGCCGCACTGGGGCGGCTACCTTCTCGTTCCCGACCTCTTCGAATTCTGGTACGGCGCGAAATTCCGGCTTCACGAGCGCCAGCGCTACCAGTTCACCGACGGCGAATGGCGCAAACGCCAGCTGTATCCCTGATGACGAAGGGTGATCCCTTTCCGCAACGCATCGTCTGCCTGACCGAGGAACCGACCGAAGTGCTGTATGCGCTTGGCGAGGAGCGGCGCATCGTCGGCATTTCCGGATTCACCGTGCGGCCGCCGCGCGCGCGCAAGGAGAAACCGAAGGTCTCCGCATTCACCAGCGCGAAAATCGGCGCGATCCTCGACCTCGAACCTGATCTCGTCATCGGCTTTTCCGATATCCAGGCCGACATCGCGCGCGATCTGATCCGCGCCGGCGTCGAGGTATGGATCAGCAACCATCGATCGGTCGAAGGCATCCTCGGCTACATCCGGCGCCTCGGCGCGATGGTGGGAGCGGCCGAAAAGGCCGATCGGTATGCAGGCGAAGCACAGGCGCATATCGAGCGGATCCGGCAAGCGGCCGCTGGCCTGCCGCGCCGGCCGCGGGTCTATTTCGAGGAATGGGACGAACCGCCGATCAGCGGCATCCGCTGGGTCGCCGAACTGATCCGCATCGCCGGCGGCGACGACGTGTTTCCGGAGCTGGCCGGGAAGTCGCTGGCGCGCGATCGCATCATCGCCGACGCCGGCGAAGTCGTGCGTCGCCAGCCCGACCTGATTCTCGGCTCCTGGTGCGGCAAGAAGTTCCGTCCGGCCAGCGTCGCCGCGCGCCCGGGCTGGCAGGACATTCCCGCCGTGCGCAACGGGCAGCTGCACGAGATCAAGTCGCCGATCATCCTGCAGCCCGGCCCGGCCGCCCTGTTCGACGGCCTCGATGAACTGCACCGGCGCATCGCCGCCGTCGCGCATCCGTAGGAGCGCCTTCAGGCGCGATGCTTCTTGCGTTTTTTTGTAGGAGAGGCATTTATGCCCGATGCTCTCCGTCACGTGACGAACGGCATCGGGCATAAATGCCTCTCCTACAAGAGCTGTCGAACTACGGCGCGGGAGTCGATGGCATTGCCCGCGTTGCCGCTTCGTTGTTGGGCATAAATGCCTCTCCTACAAGAGCTGTCGAACTACGGCGCGGGAGTCGATGGCATTGCCCGCGTTGCCGCTTCGTTGTTGGGCATGAATGCCTCTCCTACAAAAGTTGTCGAACTGCGGCGCGGGATTCGTGGGAATTGCCCGCGTTGCCGCTCAAGCCCCGCCTCTACTCGCCAACGAAGTCCTGGCTGAAGCGCAATTCGTAGGCCTGCCCGGAACCGGCCGGCTTGATCGACAACGCAAAGGTGTAGGTGTCCGGCGCGACGACCTTGAACAGGCCGACGTAGGAAACGTAGAGGTCGGGGATCTCGCGGATCGTGATCGGGGATTTCTGCCCGGTCAGGTTGGTCGCCTCGCCGCTGATTTCCGCGGCGACCGGCGTCGCGGTGCCATCGCTGGCCACCTTCTGCACCGAGATGTTGAGCATGCCTCGCTGCGGTGAGCGTTCGATCGAGTACTGGCGCGCCATGTCCGGGCTGAGGACCTGGGTCGACAGCGCGTTGTAGTGGATCAGGTAGTCGCCGAATTTGTCGGTGCCGTCCGACGGATTGGCCTGGGCCGTCGCGACCGGGGCGAACAGGGCGAAGAAGAGCAGGGCATGTAGGGAAGGGCTCATGGGGGTTCCTCGAATACGGCGGGTTGCTGCGATGTCGGGTGGGGCGGGTGCGGATTCCGTCAATGCGCCGGCCTGCTTTCCTGATCCCGGTTGGACGCCTTGCCGCGGCCGCAGTTCCTCAACCGATGCGCAGGCCCAGGTCGAACAGTGGCGCGACCAGCAGGGCCTGCATGAGCGAGATGGCGAGCAGGACGATCACCGGCGAGAAATCGAGCCCGCCCAGCGCCGGCATGCGCGTGCGCACCGGCTTGAGCACCGGTTCGGTCAGCTGGAAGACCAGCGGCACGACCGGATGGTAGCTGTCGCTGCCGACGAAACTCAGGATCACGCGCACGATGACCAGGATCAGCATCATCATCAGCACGAATCCGACCAGGTCGGCCAGGGCAATCACGGCCAGGCCGGCGAACGAGGGCACTGCGCCGAACATGGCGAAGACGAGCACCCGCTTGACCAGCAGCAAGAGCCAGGCGAGCAGGACGCCGGCAAGGTCGAGGCGCCGCCAGGACGGGATGAATCGGCGCAGCGGCATCAGGATCGGGTTGCTCGCCTTGTACAGGAACTGGCAGATCGGATTGTGGAAATTCGCGCGCACCAGCTGCAGCAGCACGCGCAGCACGATCAGCCCGACCAGGATGCCGAACGCGAATTCGATCAGGATCTGGCCGGCATTGGCGAAGTAGTTCATCGCATCGTTCCTCAGCCCAGTTCGGCGGACATTTCGCGACCGCGCTCGGTGGCGGCGCGCACGGCGGCGGCCACCAGTTCGCGCAGGCCGCCATCGGCGAACGCCTGCAGCGCGGCATGCGTGGTTCCACCCGGCGATGTCACGCGTTCGCGCAGGCGTGCCGGTGCCTCGGCGTCCTCGCTGGCCAGCCGCGCGGCGCCGAGGCAGGTCTGGATGGCCAGCGCACGCGCCGTTTCGCGCGGCAGTCCCTGGGCGACGGCGGCATCCTCGAGCGCCTCGATCATCAGCAGGAAGTAGGCCGGGCCCGAGCCGGACAGCCCGGTGACCGTATCCATCAGCGCTTCCTTTTCGATCCAGACGGTCAGACCGGAGCCGGAAAGGACCGCCTCGGCCTGCGCACGCTGTGCTGCGCTGACGCCGGGATTGGCGAACATGCCGGTGGCGCCGGCACCGATCAGGGCCGGCGTGTTCGGCATGCAGCGCACGATCGGGTAGCCGCCACCGAGCCAGCCGTCGATCTGCGCGATGCGCAATCCGGCCGCAACCGAGATGACCAGCGGATGGCGTGCGCCGAGTATGGGGGCAAGTTCCTCGCAGACGCCGCGCATGACCTGCGGCTTGACCGACAGCATGACGATGTCGGCGCCCTTCGCCGCTTCCGCGCCGTTGTCGAAAACGGCGACGCCAAAATCCGCCGCCAGCTGCTTGCGCAGGGCCTCGTTGGGCTCGGCCACGTGGATCGCCGCGGCTTCGGCGCCGCCGCGCAGCAGCGCCGCGATCAGGCTGCGCGCCATGTTGCCGCCGCCAACAAAGGCTACAACGCTGGAGCCAATGGATCGGTTATCGAAGTCAGAAGACATCACTAGGCTCTTTGCTGCAGAACGGGTCAACCAGCATACCAAGGCTGCCGGCAGGGCGAAGCATGAGGTCGGGGTGTCTCATGGCCCTTTCGAATCCCGAATCCCGAATGCCGAATCCCGGCGGCGTCAGCCGCCCCGTGCCCCAAACAACAGACTCCCCACCCGCACCATCGTCGCACCTTCGCGGATGGCCAGCTCGAAATCGTCCGACATGCCCATCGACAGGGTGTCGACGGCCGGGTGCGATTCGCGCAGGGTTTCGAAGCAGCCGCGCATGCGCGCGAAGGCGTGGCGCCGTGCATCGAGGTCGGGTGCGGGCGCCGGGATCGCCATCAGGCCGCGCAGTCGCAGGCGCGGCTCCCGGGCGATCGCATCGGCGAGCGGCCCGATCGCGTCCGGCTGGCAGCCCGCCTTGCTGGCTTCGTCATCGATGTTCACCTGGACCAGCAGGTTGAGCGGCGCCATGCCGTCGGGCCGTTGGCGGGCCAGCAGGCCGATCAGCTTGGGCCTATCCACGGTCTGCAGCCAGTCGAAGTGCGCGGCCACCTCGCGACACTTGTTCGACTGCAGCGGGCCGATCAGGTGCCATTCGATGGCGCAGCCGGCCAGTTCGGCCTGCTTGGCCAGGGCTTCCTGCACGTAGTTCTCGCCGAAGGCGCGCTGGCCCAGCGCCGCGAGCGCGCGAATCGACCCGGCCGGCTTGGTCTTGCTCACCGCCAGCACCTGCACCGGGCGCCCCTGCGCCGCCGCTTCCGCGCGCTGCGTCACGGAACGCCAGGCCACTTCGAGCAATTTCAGGTCTTGTTCTTGCATCGCATTGATTTTGCCACGCTATACTCGCGTTTACCGCAGCCATGCGCCCGTCGGCGCCTTCAGGGGAGTTCTCATGGATATTGCCGAGCTGCTCGCGTTTTCGGTCAAGAACAAGGCCTCCGACCTGCATCTGTCGGCCGGGCTGCCACCGATGATCCGGGTCGACGGCGACGTGCGCCGCATCAACATCCCCTCGCTCGACCACAAGCAGATCCATTCGCTGATCTACGACATCATGTCGGACAAGCAGCGCCGTGACTACGAGGAATTCCTCGAAGTCGACTTCTCCTTCGAGATTCCGGGACTGGCGCGCTTCCGCGTCAACGCCTTCAACCAGAACCGCGGCTCGGGCGCGGTGTTCCGGACGATTCCCTCCGAAGTGCTTTCGCTGGAGGATCTGGGCTGTCCGAAGATCTTCCGCGAGCTGATCGAGCAGCCGCAGGGACTGATCCTCGTCACCGGCCCGACCGGCTCCGGCAAGTCGACCACGCTGGCGGCGATGATCGACCACGTCAACAAGCACGAATACGCCCACATCCTCAGCGTCGAGGATCCGATCGAGTTCGTGCACACCTCGCAGAAGTGCCTGATCAACCAGCGCGAGGTGCATCGCGATACGCATGGATTCACCGAGGCGCTGCGCTCGGCCCTGCGCGAAGATCCCGACTACATCCTGGTCGGCGAGTTGCGCGACCTTGAAACGATTCGCCTCGCGCTGACCGCCGCGGAGACCGGCCACCTGGTGTTCGCCACCCTGCACACGAGCTCGGCCGCGAAGACGATCGACCGCATCATCGACGTGTTCCCGGCCGGCGAGAAGCCGATGGTGCGCTCGATGCTTTCCGAATCCCTGCGCGCGGTGATCTCGCAGTCGCTGCTGAAGAAAGTCGGCGGTGGCCGAATCGCCGCGCACGAAATCATGGTCGGCATCCCGGCGATCCGCAACCTGATCCGCGAAGACAAGGTCGCGCAGATGTATTCGTCGATCCAGACCGGCGCCCAGCACGGCATGCAGACCCTCGACCAGTGCCTGCAGGACCTGGTCAAGCGTGGCCTCGTCACCCGCCAGGCCGCGATGAACTACGCGAAGAACAAGGAAATCTTCAAGTAGCGATTCAATCACCCGGGCCGGGCCGGAAGGCCGGCACGGGACCGCGCGCCATTCCGGTCCGCGCCGATTTGCACTTCTTGCGGTTGCCTCCGGTCTGCGGCGCCAGGGCGCACGGGCGGTTCGCCCGGCCAGCGCCATCTGCAGCACGCGACGCCATTCATGTTTCGCCGGTTTCGTGACGGTTCGCGCAATTCCCCCGCATTCCCGCGCTCTCATCCTGCAGGCTTCGTTGCACTCCGCCTGAAGGCGGATTAAGGTTGAGGTTCGAGTCCCCGCACAGGGGGCGAATGCCACCTGATTGGGGAAACACCATGCGATTGACGAGGATTCTTTGGCCGCTGGCCTTTGGCGTCGTGCTGGCCGGCGCCAGCGTGCAGGCGTTCGCCGCGAATGCCGACAAGGATGCAACGGTCGAGCAGATCGACAACGCCACGATCGTGCAGGCGCAGGGCGTCGACCAGCGTGTCGATTACGCCAGCCTGCGCCGCTTCGGCCCGTGGGACGATCGCAACTACCAGCTGACCCTGGCCGACGTCGGCCTGCTGCCTGCGGATGACGAGTACCGTTATGGCGTGCCCGCGTTCTTCAAGATCCTCAAGCGCAAGGAAACCGCGGCCGAGGGCTATCCGATCGAGGAGCACTATCCGCGCGAGATCGACAAGGAGTTCGAGATCCGCTTCGGTGGCCTGCTCCAGGACGGCGTGCTGCACCGGCGCGGCCTCGGCATCTACTCGCACCCCGATCCGGCCAATCCGCCGCAACCGCTGATCTACGCCACCGATCCGCTGCCGCATGCCGTGCCGGTCAACGGCGAAACGCCGATGGCCATCGGCGACAACGAAACCTCGATCAAGTACAACCCGGTCGATCCGCAGATCGTCATCGCCGGATCCAATGGCCCGGGCGGCCAGGTGCAGAACTACTCGACCGATGGCGGCGTGACCTGGTCCAGCGCCGGCGTCCTGCCGAGCACCTGCTGCGATCCGGCCATGGAATGGTCGGCCGACGGCACGGTGGCCTATGCCGCGACGCTGCCTTCGTCGGGCGGCTTGCGCGCCGGCCTGTTCCGCTCCACCAACAATGGCCAGACCTGGGGCCCGGTGATCATCGTTTCCACCGGCAGCTCGGACAAGGAATGGATCCACGTCGACAAGTCGCCGAGTTCGCCGTACCTGGAGAATGTCTACCTGACCTGGCACCAGTCCAACGTGATGTTCTTCTCGCGCTCGGTCGACAAGGGCCTGACCTGGTCGACGCCGATCTCGTTCCCGAGCGCGGCGCGCGGCATCGGCAGCGACATCACCACCGACAGCGCCGGCAACATCTACTACATCTGGCCGAGCAGTTCATCGACCACGGCGAACATCTACATGGTCAAGTCGACCGACGGCGGAGCGACCTTCGGCGCGCCGGTAGCGGTGCAGCCGCTGTTCGACACCTTTGATTTCCCGATTCCGTCGATGGAGACACGGCGCGCGTTCATCTACATCGCCGCCGACACCGATCGTTCCGGCGGCCCGTTCAATGGGCGTGTCTATGCCGCCTATACCGCGCTGCATCCGAGCAGCGGAAACACCACGGCGACCAACCACGCCTGGATCCAGGTTGCCTATTCGGATGATGGCGGTGCGACCTGGGCGCTGACCACGACGCCGCATTCGGAGGCCGACATCGCGACCGTCGACCGCTACCACCCGTGGCTCGAAGTCGACCAGGGCGGTGCCGTGCATATCGGCTTCTACGACACGCGCAATTCGCCCAACCGCACCGGTGTGGATTTCTACTACAACTATTCGGTCGATGGCGGCGCCACCTGGCTCGACGAGACGCGCGTTTCCGCGGCCACGTCGGTGAACATCACCAATGGCCAGGAATGGGGCGATTACAACGGCATCACGGCCGGCCCGGTCGAGGCGGCGATGAGCTGGACCGACAATCGCCCGGGTGGCGGCGGCACGCCGGTGCAGAAATCCTACGTCGGACGCGTGCAGAACCTCGCCGCGGGCCCGACTTACACGATGGGCAGCGCAGATCCGGCCAGCGTCGCCGTCTGCGCCGGCGACCCGGTGCCGCCGCGCACAATCACCCTTCAGGGCTTTTCGGGCTACACCGGTTCAGCCACCATCTCCTTCCCCGGTCTCAATGCGGCGGTGTTCCCGAGCGCCACCGCGACACCAAATCCAGTCACTGTCGGCCCCAGTCCGGCGAATTCGACGATCAACCTGACCACGTCGGGCGCCGCGTCGACCGGCAACTACCCGGTCAACGTGCAGGCCAGCGATGGCGGCGCGCCGGCGATCGTTCGCCAGGTCGGCTTCACGGTCAACCTCGCCGCCGGCGTGCCGGCCGCGTCGACCCTGATGATGCCGCCCGACAATGCCACCGACATCGGCCTGACCCCGACCTTCACCTGGTCCGCCGTTGCCGGCGCCGTGGACTACACGGTCGAGATCGCCACCGACGCGGGCTTCGCCAGCATCGTCGCCAGTGGCACTGTTGCAGGCACCAGCTTCACCCCGGCCTCGACCCTCGATCCCGAGACGCCCTATTTCTGGCGCGTGCGTGCCAGCAATGCCTGTGGCGACGGCAGCTACTCGGCGACTTCGAGGTTCACGACCGGTTTGCTGATCTGCTTCACGGGACCGGTGGCGATTCCCGACAACAACACGACCGGCGCGACCGGAACCCTCGCCGTTTCCGCCGGCGGCACGCTCGCCGACCTGAATCTCGACGTGGTGATCAACCATACCTATCCCGGCGATCTCGAGTTGCAGCTCAGCAACGGCACGACGTCGGTGACCCTGGCGACCCGCCTCGGCGGCAGCGGTTGCGGCACCGACAATGTCGATGTCACCTTCGACGACGAAGCGGCCGGGCCGGTGGTCTGCGGCTCGACGCCGCCCGGCATCAGCGGCATCCGCCAGCCGGCCAATCCGCTCAGCGTGTTCGACGGGTCGCCGCTGTCGGCTTCGTGGTCGCTCAAGGCGATCGATCGCGCCAACATTGATACGGGCACGATCGAGTCGTTCTGCCTGGTGCCGACCCTGTTGCCCGACCTGATCTACGCCGACGGCTTCGATCCGCCGCCTCCGTAGTCCATCGCGTCCGCAGTCAATCGACCGCGCCCCAGCAGGGGCGCGGTTTTTTTTGGCCGGGCCCTCTTCACCGACGGGCAATCGGCGCGCGTCGGGGCGCGGGCGGCGCAGGCGCCGGAAGGCGATCCATCGGTCTCCGGATGGATGTAAAACACGCCCCGCCTGAACTACCATCGCGCCCCGGATCAACAGCTGGTCCGCCCGCCGACGGATCGTCGGCTTCCGGGATTGGGGAAAAATCGATGAAGATGCGTGTAGCCGGCCTTTCGATGGCGCTGGGCGTGTTCGCGTTGGCGGGCAATGCCCTGGCCGCCGCTGCCTGGCCCACTGTCTCGCAGCAACTCGCGGCTGACCGGGTCCAGCCCGGAAGTGCGCTCGAACAACTGATTCGCGCCAACCAGGACTTCAGCCTGTTGCGCGCGGACGAACTCGCGACCACGCGACCCGACCTGCCGCCGTGGCTCAAGGTCATCTGGCGCAAGGAGCATCCGAAGGGCAACTACACGGCCGACGATCCGAGCGGCGGCTATCCGCTGGTGCTGCGCGAAGTCCACGAGTGGATGCTCTCGCACCAGGACCTCAAGCCCGGCACGCCGGATTCCGACCAGTTCCCGAAATCGAACGTGGATCCGGACGCGCCGATCGTCAATGGCGAGCAGCGCGTCTCCGGCCTGCAGACCAGCCCGCGCAGCGAGTCGGATATCCGCGTCAACTACTGGGATCCGCAGAAGATCATCTCCGCTTCGAACAACATCAGCAGCGCCGGAACGCAGGCGCAGTTCTATTCCACCGATGGCGGGGCGACCTGGGGCCAGACCAACCTGAGCCTCGCCAGCGGCGACGCGTTCCATTCCGACCCGACCGTCGAATGGACATCCAACGGCACCGCGTGGTCGAGCACGCTCGGCATCAATTCTGCCGGCAACGTCCTCAAGCTGCGTACCTACAGTTCGGCCGATTCGGGCGCGACCTGGACGCTAGAGGCGACGCCGTCGGCCGCGCAGACCGCGGTCGACAAGCAGATGCACTGGGTCGACCACAGCGCCAGCTCGGCCTGCAAGGATTACCAGTACATCATCTACCACAACAACGCGCCGGCCTACATCACGACCAGGAACGCGGGCACCGGCACCTGGGGCGCGCCGATCCAGGTCAGCGGCGCCGAGTCGACCGGCACCGCCATCGGCAGCGACATCAAGTCCAACTCCGCCGGTGACGCCTTCGGCTTCTGGCCGACCACGACCAATCGCAAGGTCTTCGTCACCAAGAGCAGCAACTGCGGCGTTGCCTGGGCTACCCCGGTGCAGGTGGCCACGACGTTCGACGGCTACGACATCGGCGTACCGGGCTTCGCCAATCGGCGCATCCTGATCTACGTCTCCGGCGGCACCTATCGCTCGGCGACGAAGAACATGGTCTATGCCTCCTGGACCGACCTCTCGGGCGAGACCGGTTGCACGGTCGCCGCCAACGAGCCGGGCTCCAACGTCGCCTCGACCTGCAAGACGCGCATCTGGTTCGCGCGTTCGCTGGATGGCGGCGCCACCTGGCAACCCAAGGTCATGCTCAACAACCAGGCTTCGCTGAACGACCAGTTCAACCAGTGGCTGGTGGTGGATGAAGCGACCGGCGGCGTCGGCATCATCTACTACGACACCGTTGCCGATTCCGGCCGCAAGAAGACCCATCTCTACTACCAGTCCTCGTTCGACGACGGCGCGACCTGGATCCCGGCGGTGCAGGTCACCTCGGCGCAGACCGACGAGACCACCGGCGGCCAGGACAGCGGCAACCAGTACGGCGACTACAACGCGTTCTCGGGCATCGCCGGCACCTTCTTCCCGTCGTGGACCGACCGCCGCGCCGGACTCAAGGAAGAGATCTGGACCGCGAAGATCCTCGATCTGGTCTGCACCGCGCCGGCCTCGCCGGTCGCCGGTGCGGCGACGGCGGTCGCGCCCAACCAGGTCGAACTCAGCTGGTCGAACGGCGCGCCGGCGGCAACCACGTTCAATGTCTATCGGGCGAATGGAACCTGCGCTTCACCCGGGTCCTTCGGCGCCATCGCCAGCGGACTCGCCGGCAGCCCGTTCACCGACAGCACGGTCTCGGGCGGCCTGACCTACGCCTACAAGGTTTCCGGAGTCGATGCATCGGGTTCCTGCGAATCCGCGCAAAGCGCCTGCCTCGAGGCCACCGCGACCGGCCAGTGCACCCTGGGCGCCACCTTCGGCGGCCTCGACACGGCGAGCAATTCGGCAACGGCGACCTGCACCAACAACCTCGGCTGGACGGCGGCCGTCGCGCAGTGCGCCGGGCCGGTCAGCTACAACGTCTACCGCGACACGACCAGCGGATTCGCGCCGTCGCTCGCCAACCGGATTGCCAGCGGCGTCAGCGGCACTTCCTACCTCGACAGCGATTCGCTGGCCAGCGGGACCCGCTACTACTACGTCGTGCGTGCCGTGGACGCCTCCAACGGCGTGATCGATCCCAATAGCGTGCAGCGCAGCGCCGTGCCGACCGGTCCGATCGCGAGCGCCAACCTGGTCGATACCTTCGAGGCCGCCGGCGGCTTCGACACGGCAGGCTGGACGCACGCCGCGCTCAGCGGCGCCAATGACTGGACCTGGTCCAGCGCGCAGAGCCAGACGCCGAGCCACTCGTGGGCATCTGCCGAGTTGCCCTCGGTGTCCGATCGCGTGCTGACCACGCCAAGCCTGACCGCGCAGGCAAACACGACGCTGAGCTTCTTCCATACCTTCGCGTTCGAGGGCACGCTGGCGACATGCTACGACGCCGGCACGCTGGAAATCTCGACCGACGCCGGCGCAAGCTGGAGCGTCGTGCCGGATGCCGCTTTCACTGCCGGCGGCTTCAACGGCACGGTCAATTCCGGCTTCGGCAATCCGATCGGCGGCAAGCGCGCGTGGTGCGCGGGCACGATCGGGGCGATGACCGAAGTCGGCGTCAACCTCGGCGCCTACGCGGGCCAGCAGTTCCAGCTGCGCTGGCACGAAGGCGACGACAGCTCGGCGATCGTGACCGGCTGGTTCGTCGACAGCGTGACGATCAGCAATGTCGGTACCGCCAGCGCGTGCAGCACCGGCACCAACGACTTCATCTTCGTCGACGGCTTCGATCCACCGCTTCGCTGAGCGCAGCGGGCGAGCCCGACCCTGCATGCCGCCGCGCCCGATTCGTCGGGCGCGGCACAGCGCTGCAGGCGGGCAAGCCGGACGGCAAGCGGCAAGCCGGCCGCGGGCAGGTGGCCGCTGCGCCGCAGGCCACGGCGCCTCCGTCGCCGATATGCTAGGTTCCTGCCTCTATTCGACCGGGGGAGTCGTGCGGATGCGGGCAACAACGAGGATCCTGGCGGGAGTTGCGTTGCTGCTGGCAGCGGCCGGCGCCACGGCGGAAACGCGCCACACCACGCCCTGCATCGACGGACTGGCCGAAGGGTATCCCTGCAACAAGGTCGACCTGATCGGGCATCTCGGCCTGGTCGAGCTTGGCACCACGGCCGGCGGCAGCGGCAACGACATGTGGGGCTGGACCGATCCCGATACCGGCAAGGAATATGCGCTGGTCGGCCTCAACAACGGCACCGCCTTCATCGACCTGTCGGATCCCGATCACCTGCTGCGCGTCGGTAACCTCGCCACGCACAGCAGCAATTCGACCTGGCGCGACATCAAGACCTACGGCTACTACGCCTTCATCGTCTCCGAGGCGGCCGACCACGGCATGCAGGTGTTCGACCTGCGCCGCCTGCGCAACGTGGCGACGCCGCCGGCAACCTTCACCGAGGATGCCTGGTACGGCAATTTCGGCCGCGCCCACAACATCGTCATCAACGAGCAATCGGGCTTCGCCTACGCGGTCGGTTCGCGCCAGGGCACGCAGCAATGCGGCGCCGGCCTGCACATGATCGACATCCGCAATCCGCTGCTTCCCGTGTTCGCCGGCTGCTTCGGCGCAGACGGCTACACCCACGATGCCCAGTGCATCGTCTACGACGGCCCGGACACCGCGCATGTCGGGCGCGAGATCTGCTTCGCCGCGAACGAGGACACGCTGACCATCGTCGATGTCGAGAACAAGTCGGTCCCGGTCATGCTGTCGCGCACCGCCTACGCGGGCTCCAGCTACACGCACCAGGGCTGGCTGACCGCCGATCGCCGCTATTTCCTGCTCAACGACGAACTCGACGAACAGGACTTCGGCCACAACACGCGCACCTACGTCTGGAACGTGCAGGACCTCGACGCGCCGCAGCTGGCCTTCGCCTACACCGGTCCGGTGCCGGCGATCGACCACAACCTCTACGTGCACCAGGGCTACGCCTACGAATCGAACTACCGCAGCGGATTGCGCATCATCGACCTGTCCAATATCGACAGCGGCAGCCTCGCCGAGGCGGCGTACTTCGATACCTATCCGGCTTCCGATGACGCGAACTACGGCGGCACCTGGAGCAACTATCCCTATTACGCGAGCGGCCTGGTCGGCATCAGCGACATGAACCGCGGCTTCTTCGTCGTCGAACCGAACCTCTGCGTGGCGCCGGCGGCGGCGAACGGACTGGTGGCCAATGCCAATGGCGACAACCGCATCGACCTGGCCTGGAACGCCAGTGCCACCGCGGGTGCCAGCTACAGCGTCGACCGCGTGCTCGGCGGCTGCACTGGCAGCGCCAGCGAGACCATCGCGACGGGATTGCTCTCGCCCGGCTTCAATGATGTGTCCGCGTCCGGTGCGGTCACCTACGGTTATCGCGTGCGCAGCGTGGCCGCCTCCGGGCAATGTGCGGCCGCGCCGAGCGCCTGTGTCGAGGCGACCACCACCGGTGCCTGCACGGCGCCACCCGCATTCAACGGAATCTCCAGCGCGAACTCGGCCGGCACCGCGCAATGCGCGATCGACCTGGCCTGGCAGTCGGCGCAGTCCTATTGCGGTGCACAGACGGCGTTCGAGGTCTACCGGTCGGAGGATCCTGCCTTCACGCCGGCGCCGGCCAACCGCGTGGCGTCGGGCATCGCCGCGCTGTCCTGGCTCGATGCCGCCGTCGCGCCGGCGACCGCCTATACCTATGTCGTGCGCGCCGCCGACAGCGGCAACGGCAGCGTGGACTTCAACAACATCCGGCTCACGGCGACTCCCGCCGGCCCGCCCGGTGACGGCGACTATTTCAGCGGTGCCGAAATCGGTACGCCGATCCTTTCCGGCGCCGACGGCACGGCCACCACCGACAGCGCGGAAACGCCGCGTCACGTGGCATGGGAGGTCGTCACCGACCAGGCGCACAGCGGAGCACGCAGTTATTACTCGGGCTACAACAACTCCGAGTGCCTGTCGATCGGTACCGACACGATCACGCTGACCGCGGCGACCAGTCCGCAGCTCGAATTCTGGACACGCTACGGCATCGAGGCCAATTGGGATGGCGGCATCGTGCAGGTCTCGACCGACGAGGGCCAGTCATGGAGCACGATCACGCCGGCCGGTGGCTATCCGGGCACGCTGACCCACACCGGCAATGCCTGCGGGATTCCGCTCGGCAGCGGCGCCTATACCGGCACCAATCTGGGCTGGACGCGGCAGCAGTTCGACCTGGCCAGCTATGCCGGCCAGGCGATCCGGCTGCGCTGGCGCTTCGGCACCGATACATCCCAGACCGCCGAGGGCTGGTGGATCGACGATATCCGCGTGACCCATGCCCAGGTGCCGGGCCTGTGCACGGCCGGCATCGACAGCATCTTTGCCGACGGCTTCGAGACGCCCTGAGCGCGGTCGCGGCTTCCGGCTGCGCGCGGTGCCCGACGCAACGGTTCGCGGCCCGATGCCGGCGCGGGATGGATGGCCTGGCCGCCGCGCAGGCAATAAAAAACCCCGGGTGTCGCCACCCGGGGCTCTTCATTTCGCAATGGCGCGAAGCTCAGGCAACCTGGACTTCGTCGGCCTGCATGCCCTTCTGGCCCTGCACGGCGACGAACGTCACGCGCTGGCCTTCCTGCAGGGACTTGAAGCCGCTGCCCTGGATCGAACGGAAATGCACGAACAGGTCGGGGCCGCTTTCCGGGGTGATGAAGCCGAAGCCTTTGGCATCATTGAACCACTTCACGGTACCGTTCTGACGATTGGACATATCTAACTCCTAACAAACTCAAAAGTAATGGTATTCACGTCCGGGGGAGACCCCGTGGGACGAGACTGAGGTTGCTAAGGAGCGCGCAATCGGAACGATGGAATCGTGATATTCGACCACATCGGGCCACGATTAACAGTGACCCTGGCAAACACAGTGCGCACACTGTACAGAGGATTGTTAAACAAAGCGACTGGGAAAACGAAAAAAGTGCCTTGCCGGACTTGCAAAATCTGCCTCGATATGACGCCCGGGGCCGCAGGTTCCAATAAAACGCATATATAACAACAACCTGGCTATGGTTTGCCCCGGTCCGCCACGGCCGGCCGGGGGCCGGTTCCGGTGGCTGTCCCGCTATCGGGCCAGCCCGTTGCCGGTCTGCGGGGAGGGCGTATCAGGAGCCCTGGGCAGCAACCGGGCGCAGTTTCTCGTGCAGTGCGGCGTATTCCGCGGCCAGGGGTTCGGCCGCCGACGGGCGCGCAAGCAGGGCGGCGAGCGCAGCCGGTGGCGGCACCGGATGACCGACCAGCGGTTCGACGATCTGCTCGAACTTGGCCGGGTGCGCGGTGGCGATGATGGCCCAATGTCCGTGCGCGCCGCGTTCTCGCAAAACGTCGAGGACATGGGCGGCGCAGGCGGTATGCGGGCAGAACACTTCGCCGTAGCGGGCGACGCCGGTGCTGATGGCCAACCGGATTTCGTCATCGCTGACGGCATGCGCCTGGAATGCGCCACGCAGTGCGTCGGCGTCGGCATACAGCCAGCGCAGCCGCTCGAAATTGCTTGGCGCCCCGACATCCATCGCGTTGGCCAGCGTCGCCACGCTGTCCTTGGGCTGGTAGGCGTCGCCGGCAAAGAAGTCGGGCAACACGCGATTGGCATTGGTTGCCAGTGCGATATCCGCGAGCGGAAGCCCGCAGGCACGGGCGAGGATGGCGGCCTGCGCGTTGCCGAGGTTGCCGGTGGGCACGACCACGTTGAGCGGGGCTTGCGTGGCACGCCAGTGCGACAGCGAAGCATGCGCGTAATAGGCCATCTGCGGCAGCAGGCGCCCGAGGCTGATGCTGTTGGCCGAGCTGAGCGGTACGTGCTCCTGCAGGTCGCGATCGCCGAGCGCCTGCTTCACCAGGCGCTGGCAGTCATCGAAGCTGCCGGCAACGCGGAACGCGTGGATGTTCTCGCCGAAGCAGCCCAGCTGGTGGGCCTGGCGCGGTGACACGCGTCCATCGGGATAGAGGATGACGACACGCAGGTTGGGCAGGCCATGGAAGGCTGCCGCGACGGCGGCGCCGGTGTCGCCCGAGGTGGCGACGAGGATCGTCAGCGGCGGCGCATCGCTGCGGCGCAGGCGCGTCATGCAGCGCGCGAGGAAGCGCGCGCCGAAATCCTTGAACGCCGCGGTCGGCCCGTGGAACAGTTCGAGGACATGGGTTTCGGCAACCGGAAGCGCCTTCAGCGGCGCCGCAAAATCGAAGGCTTCGGCGCAGATCGCATCGAGCTCGCCAGCCAGCGCATCGCCCGCGAAAAACGGTCTGAGCAGGCGCGCGGCGACCTCCGCCAGCGATTCATCGGCGGCGAAATCGGCCGCGGCGAAGCGCGGCAGGCTGGCCGGGACGTAGAGGCCGCCATCGGCGGCGAGGCCGGCGATCAGCGCCTGGCTGAGGGCCACCCTGGTGCTGCCATCGCGCGTGGAAACATAGTTCATGCGATCACCGCGGCGGCCGGGCCGTTGACCGGGGTCAGATAGGCGCGACTGGCCAGGCCGGCTTGCGCGAACGCGTCGCACATCGCCGGCGCCGCCGCTTGCGCGCCGACTTCATCCTCGAACCAGGCGAACACGCTCGGCCCCGCGCCGGAGATCGCCGAGCCCATCGCATCGTGGTCCAGCGCGGCGCGTTTGACCGAATGAAATCCGGCGATCAATGGCGCGCGGCGCGGCTCGACGATGACGTCGGCGAGGCCGGCACGCACGAGGTCGGCGTCGCCACGCAGGCAGCCGGCGATGACCAGGGCGAGATTGCCACTCTGTTCGACGAATTCCGCAAGACCGTAACTGCCTTGCAGCGCCTCGCGCGCGCGGCGCGTTTCGAGTACCGCGTCGGGATGCACGACCACGCAATGCCAGGCATCCGGCACCACCAGGCGGACCAGCCGGCCCTGCGCGGCGAGGACGAGGCCGCCGAGCAGCATCGGTGCGACGTTGTCGCCGTGGCGGCTGCCGCTGGCGACCGCCTCGCCGTCGAGGGCAAACGGATACAGCGCTTCGCTTGGCAAGGGCTGTTCGAGCAGCGCATTGGCCGCGACCAGGGCGGCGACGCAGGAAGCGGCCGAGCCGCCCATGCCCGAACCGAGCGCGATGCCCTTGTCGATGTCGATGGCGAAACCATGCTCGAGGCCGAGCGCCTCGCGCAGCGCGATCACGGCGCGCCCGGCGGTGTTGAGCGTGGCGTCGAGCGGCAGCCCGGTCACGCAACCGCGGATCGAATCGATGCGCACGACGGGCTCGTCGATCGAACGCACCGTCACCCGGTCACCGACGCCGGCGATGCTCTGGCCGAGGATGTCGAAGCCGACGGCGACGTTGCCGATGCTGGCCGGTGCGAACGCCGTGGCCGACTTCACAGGCGGGCTCCGAGCGCGGCGCCGAGCCTGAGCAGGTCGGCGAACACGCCGGCCGCGGTCACCTCGCGACCGGCACCGGGGCCCTGCACGATCAGCGGATTTTCCGCATAGCGCCGGGTCGTGAACTGCACGCTGTTGTCGGTCAGGCGCAGGTTGGCAAACGCATGCGATTCGGGCAATTCGACGAGGCCGACGCTGGCGCGCCCCGCCTGGTCGAGCCGGGCCACGTAGCGCAGCACGCAGCGGTTCGCGCGTGCGCTGGCGTACTTCGATGCGATGTCGGCATCGAGCGATTCGAGTGCGGCGATGGCGGCGTCGCGATCCAGCGCGAGCAGGGCGGCGGGCACCAGGCTCTCGACCTCGACATCGGACAGTTCGAGGTGCTGGCCGGCTTCGCGGGCAAGGATGACGAGCTTGCGCGCCACGTCGAGACCGGAAAGATCGTCGCGCGGATCCGGCTCGGTATAGCCGAGGGCGAGGGCCTCGCGGACCAGCGCCGAAAACGGCTGGCTGCCGTCGTAACGGTTGAACAGCCAGGCCAGCGTGCCGGACAGGATGCCATCGATGCCGATCAGTTCGTCGCCGGTATCGAGCAGGTCGCGCAATGTCGAGATCACCGGCAGGCCGGCGCCGACCGTCGCCTCGTAGCGCCAGCGCGCGCCGCTCAGCGCGCGCGCCTGGCGGATCGCCTGCCAGCGCTGCTGCGGCCCGGCGCCGGCCTGCTTGTTCGGCGTGATCACGTGGATGCCGGCAGCCAGCCAGTCCGCATAGCGGGCAGCCACGGCGTCGCTGGCGCTGCAGTCGATGATCACCGCATGCGGCAGGTGCGCGGCATGCACATGCGCGGTGAATTCGTCGAGGTCGGCGCCGGAATCGCTGGCGGCCAGTTGGGCGGACCAGTCGGCCGGCAGCTCGCCGCGGTCGCTGCGCCACAACTGGCGGCTCGATGCGATTGCGCGCACGCGCAGGTCGAGGTTCGCCTCGCCGCACAGCCGCGGCGAGGCCTCGCGCAGCTGTTCGAGCAGGGAGCGACCGACATTGCCGGGGCCGATCACGCCGACCGAAATCGTCTGCGGCGACAGCCAGAACCCGGCATGCGCGGCGCGCAATGCACGCGAGGCATCCGCGCTGGCCAGGGCCACCGAGATGTTGCGCTCCGACGCGCCCTGGGCGATCGCGCGGATGTTGACCTGGGCGCGGCCGAGCGTGGCGAACAGGCGCGCGGCGACGCCGGGCGTGCCGGCCATGCCGTCGCCGACCGCGGCCAGCACGCTGATGTCGCGGGTGACCGTGATCGCCTGGATCTGGCCCGAGGCGAGTTCACGCGAGAACACCGCATCGAGCGCCACTTCCGCGCGCGTGCAATCGATCGCGCGCACGACCACGCAGATCGAATGTTCCGAGGAGCCCTGCGAGATCATCACGACCGAGACCTTGGCGTCGCGCAGCGCGGCGAACACGCGTTCGGCCGTGCCCGGCACGCCGATCATGCCGGCGCCTTCGACGTTGACGATGGCGAGCTGGTCGGCCAGCGACAGGCCGCGCACGGGTCCCTGCGCGGCGTCGCCGAGCGTGGTGATGCGCGTACCCGGATGTCCGGGCCGGAACGTGTTGCGGATCAGGATCGGCAGGCCGAGCGCCATCGCCGGCAGCATGGTCTGCGGGTGGATCACCTTGGCGCCGAAGTAGGCGAGCTCGCAGGCTTCCTCGTAGGACAGCGCGTTGAGTGAGACCGCCTCGGGCACGAGGCGCGGATCGGCCGACAGCACGCCATCGACGTCGGTCCAGATATGCAGTTCGACGGCTTCGAACAGGGCGGCGAAGATCGCCCCGGAAAAATCGCTGCCGTTGCGTCCGAGCGTGGTCGGCCGTCCGTCCGCATCGCGGGCGACGAAGCCGGTAATGATGGCGCGCCGCTGCGGATGGCCGGCGCGCCACTCGGCCAGCCGCGCCGCGCTGGCCTGCCAGTCGACGGCGACGCCGAGTTCGCCGTGGCTGACCACGAGCACGTCGCGTGCGTCGAGCAGGGCGCATTCCTGGCCGAGCGCTTCGATGTGCGCGCGCAGCAGGTGCGCGGACCAGACCTCGCCGAGTCCCTGGATCGCATCGAGCGCCTCGCGGGCCGGAATGCCGAGCACGGCCAGCGCCTTCAGCGTGTCGGCGAGATCGGCGAAGCGCGCCTCCAGCCAGACCTGCATGGCCCCGGAGTTTTCGGCCAGCAGGTCGCGTGCGGTTTCGAGGTGGCGTTCGCGCAGCGCACCCCATTGCGCCTGCCAGCCCGGGTCCTTGTTCGCGGCAGCCTGGGCCAACGCAATGAGTCCGTTGGTGACGCCCTGCATGGCCGAGACCACGGTCACCTGGCGCGCATCGTCGCGCTCGAGCAGGATGCCGGCGACGCGACGGAAACAGGCTGCATCGGCCAGCGACGAGCCGCCGAACTTGTGCGCGGTCAGCGCACCGCGGGTGTCGTCCGCAGTGGCGGCAAGGTCATGACGCGTGGCAGCAAGCGTGGCTGACAATCGGGCAAACGGACTCATGAAGCCTCCGGCTGGTGGCCCTGCGTTCGTCGAGGAGGGGAGCGCGCTTCCCGCAGCCTCTTCGAGCTGCGGGGTCGTTGCGATGGAAATTAACTGCGCACGACTGACCGCACCCGGGTGGGCGTCGTAATCATCGTCGTAGTCATGAAGATTGTGCACATGCAGCAAGTTGAGCCGATCGGCTGCAGTTTTGTCAAGTTACGGTTGCATACGAAACTACAGCGAACCGCTACTTGCGCCGATGTGCGGGCTTGTTCGCCATCAACTGGCGCAGTTCGTCGCGCTCGGCGTCCGAGAGCTGGCCCTCGACCTGGCGGGCGATCAGGTCATCGAGTCGCTGTTGGGACGTCTGGACGTCCAATTGGGCGATGGCGCCGAGGAAGTCGGCGCGGCCCTGGTCGGTGTCGACCAGCAGGTCCATGGTCGCCAGCTTGTTCAGGGCGCCGGCTTCCTCGCGGCCGGCGAAGTGTTCGAGCAGGGCGCCGGTGGTCAGCGAAGGGCGCTCCCGGCACAGGCGGATCAGTTCGACCAGCAGCGGGATGCCCGGCTGGCGCAGTTCGGAAAACGTCCATGGCGGCTCGATCTCGGCGGCCAGCGACGGGTACTGCACGAGCAGGGCCACGGCGGTGCGCACCAGCGAACGTTGCGCGGGGCGCTTCGGTTGTGGACGTGCGCCGGCGCTTCCGCTGCCAGCGGGGGCGACCGTCTTCGCGCCACTCAATCGCTCCAGCTCGGCATACATGAGGTCACGGAACGCGCCATCGGGAATCTGCCCGATCAGCGGGCGCGCGCGTTCGGCCAGGCGCGCCTTGCCGTCGAGGCTGGAAAGGCTGACGTCCTTGCCGGTCTCGGCGAAGAAGAACTCGCTGAGCGGCATCGCCTGCTTGAGCCGCTGTTCGAACCCGTCGAGGCCTTCCTTGCGGATCAGCGAATCCGGATCCTCGCCGTCGGGTACGAACAGGAACCAGGCCTGGCGGCCGTCGCGCATGCGCGGCAGCACCGATTCGACCGCGCGCCAGGCCGCCTGGCGCCCGGCGCGATCGCCGTCGAAGCAGAAGTACACATCGGCCGAGTTGCGGAACAGGATCTCGGCATGGTCGCTGGTCGTCGCCGTGCCGAGCGTCGCCACGGCCTGGGTGATGCCGTACTGGTGCAGGGCGATCACGTCCATGTAGCCCTCGACCACGAGCAGGCGCGGAATCTTCTGGTTGGCATCGCGCACCTGCCAGAGGCCGAACAGCTCGCGACCCTTGTGGAACAGTGGTGTCTCCGGCGAGTTGAGGTATTTCGGCCCGGGGCTCTTGTCGGGAGTCGTTTCGCTCCGATCGGCTTTGATTCTTGTGCGCACATCCTGTGCGCGAGAATCAAGAAGCGGCGATCCATCGCCGCACTTCTCAACAAGGCGCCCGCCAAAGGCTATGGTCCGCCCGCGCCGGTCGAGGATCGGGAACATCACGCGGTCGCGGAAGCGGTCGTACTTGCCGCCGCGGTCGCCGCTGGCGAGCATGCCGGCCTTGTCGAGCAGGGCGATGCGCTGCGGCGTCGTGCCGAGCGCGTTCTTCAGCGCATCCCACTGGTCCGGCGCGAAGCCGAGGTTGAAGCGTTCGAGGATCGCCGCATCGAGGCCGCGGCGTTCGAAATAGTCGCGCGCCGCCGCGTTGTGCTTGAGCTGTTCACGATAGAACGTGGCCGCGGCATCAAGCAGGGTATAGAGGTCGCTGACATCCTCGCGTGGCTTGTCGCGCTGGCCACCCTCGTACTCGACCTTGACGCCGGCGCGCGACGCCAGTTCCTCGATCGCATCGGGAAACTCGAGGCGGTCGTAATCCATCAGGAAGCGGATCGCGCTGCCGTGCGCGCCACAGCCGAAGCAGTGGTAGAACTGCTTGGCCGGGCTGACCGTGAACGAGGGCGAGCGCTCGTCGTGGAACGGGCAGCGCGCCGACCAGTCGCGCCCGGCCTTCTTCAGGGTCACGCGCTCCTGGATCACATCGACGATGTCGATGCGGGTCAGGAGATCGTCGATGAAGCGTTCGGGGATGCGGCCAGCCATGGCGCTAGTGTAGCGGGGAGCCGGGATTGGAGATTCGGGATGACCAGCCGTTCGGCTGTTGAAAGCCGGGATTCGTCAAGGCCAGGCTGCAGCCAGGAGCCAACGTTCCGGATGACTTGGACGCTCGCACCATGCAAATCCGCTAATCACCGCAATGGGCTCTCCTGCGAATCCCAAATCTCGAATCCCGAATCTCGCCTCGCTACGCAAGCCTGGCCTTGATCAGCTCGGAAACCTGGCCCATGTCGGCGCGGCCGGCGACCTGCGGCCTGACCAGGCCGATCACCTTGCCCATGTCACGCGGGCTGGCGGCGCCGGAATCGGCAATCGCCTTGCCGATGATGGCATCGAGCTCCGCGGCCGACAGCTGTGCGGGCAGGTAGGTCTGGATGACCTCGACTTCGGCACGCTCGACGGCGGCCAGGTCCTCGCGGTTGGCGGCCGAATACTGCTCGATCGAGTCGCGGCGCTGCTTGAGCATCTTCTCGAGGATGCCGAGCACCTGGGCGTCGTCGAGTTCGATGCGCTCGTCCACCTCGCGCTGCTTGAGCGCGGCGAGGATCAGGCGAATGACGCCAAGGCGATCCTTTTCGCCGGCGCGCATGGCGGTCTTCATGTCATCGGTAATGCGGGCCTTGAGAGACATCGTGCACCTCGTCCTGGGAATGATGGTGGCGACGCCGGGCCCGGATCCATGCCCCGGGCGCCGTGTCGATGGGCCGGAAACACAAACGGCCGGCGCTGCGTGGGCAGAGCCGGCCGAATGTTTCAGCCCGGATGTTGCGGCTTCAGAACGGAGCTGAAACCGCGATCAATCGGTCATGCGGAGCGCCGAAGCGACCGCGCGACCGCCCGATCAATACATGCGTTGACGCTTGGTGACGTCGCGCGAAACGCGGCGCAGGTGGCGCTTGACCGCAGCCGCGCGCTTGCGCTTGCGTTCCTGGGTGGGCTTTTCGTAGAACTCGCGCTTGCGCACTTCGGCCAGCACGCCGGCCTTTTCACAGGTGCGCTTGAAGCGGCGCAGGGCAAACTCGAACGGTTCGTTCTCGCGAACTTTGACGCTTGGCATAGTCTCTCCGCTGTTAAACTCGACAACCCGGGCTCTCGGGCGAGCCGCGCATTCTATTTCATGGCATCGATCATTGCAAAACCCGGTCCGGTCCTTGGTATCGAGACCTCCTGCGACGAAACCGGCGTGGCGGTCTATGACCGCCAGCGCGGCCTGCTTGCGCACGCCCTGTACAGCCAGATCGACCTGCATGCCGAATATGGCGGCGTGGTGCCGGAACTGGCCTCGCGCGACCACGTACGCAAGCTGCTGCCCTTGATCCGGCAGACCCTGGCCGAGGCCGGGATGGCCGTTGCGGATCTCGGCGGGGTGGCCTATACGGCCGGCCCCGGCCTGGTCGGCGCCCTGCTGGTAGGCGCCGCGGCGGCGCGTTCGCTGGCCTGGGCGCTGGAAATCCCGGCCATTGGCGTGCACCACATGGAGGGGCACCTGCTCGCTCCGATGCTCGAGGATGACCCGCCCGAGCCGCCTTTCGTCGCCCTGCTCGTGTCTGGCGGCCATTCCATGCTGATCGAGGTCGAGGCCATCGGCCGCTATCGCCTGCTCGGCGACACCCTCGACGACGCGGCCGGCGAGGCCTTCGACAAGACCGCCAAGCTGATGGGGCTGCCCTATCCGGGCGGCCCGGCCCTGGCGAAGCTCGCGGAGACCGCCGAACCGGGCCAGTTCCGCTTCACCCGTCCGATGACCGACCGTCCCGGGCTCGATTTCAGCTTTTCGGGCCTGAAGACCCAGGTCCTGCTGGCCTGGCAGCGCAGCGACCAGGGCGATGCCATCCGCGCCGCGATCGCCCGCGATTTCGAGGAAGCCATCGTCGAGACCCTGGTCATCAAATGCCGTCGGGCGATGCTGGCAACCGGCGCAAAGCGCCTGGTCATCGCCGGCGGCGTCGGCGCCAATCGTCGCCTGCGCGCCGAACTGGCGAAGGCGGCCGGCGAAGACGGCTTCCGCAGCTACTTCCCGCGCCTGGAGTTCTGCACCGACAATGGCGCGATGATCGCCCTGGCCGGCTCGATCCGCCTGCACGCCGGCCAGCACAACGACCCGCAGATCAAGGCATTCCCGCGCTGGGATCTCGAGTCACTGCCTGCCGTGGTCTGACGGGCAACGCCGTCGCCGGCACCCAATCCAACCAACCGATCCGAATCCATGGACATCGTATTCATCGAAGACCTGCGCATCGAGACCGTCATCGGCATCTACGACTGGGAGCGGCGCATCCGCCAGGTCGTCGCGCTCGACATCGAGATGCGCTTCGACAACACGCGACCGGCGGCGACCGACCGCATCGAGGACACGCTCGACTACAAGGCCGTGTCCAAGCGCCTGATCGCCTTCGTCGAGGCCTCGGAATTCCAGCTGGTCGAAACCCTGGCCGAGCGCTGCGCGGCGATCATCCTCGACGAATTCGCCGTGAAGCACGTGCGCCTGCGCCTGGCCAAGCCGGGCGCCGTGCGCGGTTCGAAGTCGGTCGGCGTACAGATCGAGCGCGAGCGAAGCTGATACGCGTGCCGTTCTTGCGGGTGGTATTCGGCACACGGCGCCGTCATCCCGGCGAAGGCCGGGATCCAGTGGCCTGGGATTCCAGCGAAGACTGGATCCCGGCCTGCGCCGGGATGACGAGCTAAATGCGATGTCCGGCACGTGCGCCTGCGCCTGGCCAGGCCGGGCGCCGTGCGCGGATCGAAGTCGGTCGGCGTGCAGATCGAGCGCGAGCGAAGCTGATACGCGTGCCGTTCTTGCGGGTGGTATCCGGCACACGGCTCCGTCATCCCGGCGAAAGCCGGGATCCAGTGGCCTGGGATTCCAGCGAAGACTGGATCCCGGCCTGCGCCGGGATGACGAGATAAATGCGATGTCCGGCACGTGCGCCTGCGCCTGGCCAGGCCGGGCGCCGTGCGCGGATCGAAGTCGGTCGGCGTGCAGATCGAGCGCGAGCGCGCGTAGGAATCGGAGTTCTCCCGAGACGGCGCGCTGTTTCCCTCTCCCGCCGGGAGAGGGTGCCCCGCAGGGGCGGGTGAGGGTACGGGCGGAGCGAGTGATCAGGGTTTCGCAGAACCCGCTGTGCGGTGCCGCCAGCATGACGGGAAATCCGGTCAACCTCCGCGTCATCCCGGCGCAGGCCGGGATCCAGTGTCGTGGGGCTTCAGTAACGGCTGGATCCCGGCTTGCACCGGGATGACAGGATGCGTTTGGTGGCCTGCGCGTCCGGGCGCGGCATTCGCCCGCATTTCCTGATCGGCTGCCGAAACGGTTTCGCGGTTTCTGCGCCGCCTTCAGGCGTTGCCCGTCGCGGTTTCCCACGGGAACGGCGGCAGCGTGTGCACGGCTTCCGTGAGTTTCTGTGCCCAGGCCTGGCGGATGTCGGCGAAGAATTCGGTGTCTTCGTCGATGCGTACCTTGTGGCCGACACGCAGTTCGCCCTCGCGGATGATCGCCAGGTCGATCGGCAGCCCCACCGACACATTCGAGCGGATCGTCGAATCGAGCGAGACCAGCGCGCAGCGCGCCGCATCGCCGAGCGAGGTGTCGCGATCGATGATGCGGTCGAGGATCGGCTTGCCGTACTTGGATTCGCCGATCTGCAGGTAGGGCGTTTCCGGCGACGCGCTGATCCAGTTGCCGAGCGGGTAGATCAGGCGCACGGCCGCTTCGCCGCCGGCGATCTGGCCGCCGAGTATGAGCGTGGCCTCGACGCTGACGCCGCTCTGTTGCGCGTTCTCGTTGACCTGGGCCTGGTTGGCGACGAGCACGCGGCCGATATAATCGGCCACTTCGTAGAGGCGCTTGGCCTTGAACAGGCTGAACCTGGCGTCAGGGTCCTCGATGTCGCGGCGCAGGGTCGAAATCACCGCCTGCGTCGTCGCCAGGTTGCCGGCCGACATCAATACGAACACGCACTCGCCCGGCTTTTCGAAGACATGCATCTTGCCGTGCGTGCGCACATCGTCGAACGAGGCGCTGGTGCGTGTGTCGGCGGCGAGCACGAGGCCCTGGTCGACGTGGATACCCACACAATAGGTCATGGTTGGAACTGCGATCGATCTGGTCGGCCATTGTAGGCACGGCTTGCTATCACCGCGATAGCCCAAACCTGACCATATTGTGAATCACGGCACGAGGATGGCGATGAATGAACTGACCGAATGGCTGGCCTTGCCCTGGATGCAGACGGCATTGGGCGTGCTTGCACTGGTCGCAGCGAGCTGGCTGACCGCTACCGTCGCCCGCCGCGCGCTGGTGCGGGCCTTTCGCGCGGTGGCGGTGCGCACCAGCTGGACCTGGGACGACGTGCTCATCGAGCATGGCACCCTGCGCCAGATCACGCGCATCGCGCCGACCCTGGTGATCCAGCTCGGCATCGGTTTCGTGCCGGGCCTGCCCGAGCGGATCGACGTGCTGGTCCACAAAGTGGCCATGGCAGGCACGATCCTGTTCGTCGTGCTGGCTCTTGGCGCCGCGCTGAACGCGCTGGCCGACCTGTACAGCCGCAAGTCCGGCGGCACGCGCTCGATCAAGGCCTACGTGCAGTTCCTCAGGATTGCGATCTACGTCGTCGCCGCGGTGGTGATCATGGCCATCCTGATCGACCGTTCGCCGCTGATCCTGCTGTCCGGCCTCGGCGCGCTCTCGGCGATCCTGCTGCTGGTCTTCAAGGACACCATCCTCGGCTTCGTCGCCGGCATCCAGCTGACCACCAACGACATGCTGCACGTCGGCGACTGGATCGAGGTGCCGGCGGCCGGCGCGGACGGCGATGTCATCGACATCGCCCTGCACACGGTCAAGGTGCAGAATTTCGACAAGACGATCACCACGATCCCGACCTGGCGCCTGATCGCCGATCCATTCAAGAACTGGCGCGGCATGTCGGAAGCCGGCGGGCGCCGGATCAAGCGTTCGCTGCTGATCGACGCGGGCAGCGTGCACTTTCTCGATGACGAGGAAATCGCGCGGATGTCTTCATCGCTGGTGTTGCACGATTACCTGACCGGCAAGGCCGGCGAGGTGTCGCGTTTCAATGTCGGGCTGGGCGAGGCCGGGCGCTACGTGCTCAACCAGCAGCGCCTGACCAACCTCGGCACGCTGCGCGCCTATGCCGTGTCCTATCTGACCTCGCTGCCCGGGATCCGCAAGGACATGACCCTGCTCGTGCGCCAGCTCGATGCCCGCGGCGAGGGCATACCGCTGGAGCTGTACTGCTTTACGCGGACCACCGACTGGTACGAGTACGAAGGCATCGTCTCGGACATCTTCGACCACATGTTCGCGGTGCTCCCGGAATTCGGCCTGCGCCTTTACCAGAAGCCCGCCGGTGGCGACCTGCGCGATGCCATCGCGAGCGCCGCCGGGCGCGGTGCCGGCGCCGCGGAAGCGAAACCGTGACGCGAGTCCTGCTCAGCCTCGGCTCCAACCTCGAACCGGAACGCCACCTGCGCGCGGCGCTGGGCGAGTTGCGCGCGCAGTTCGGCGAACTCGCCGTATCGCCGGTGTATCGCACCGAGGCCGTCGGCTTCGAAGGCCCGGCGTTTCTCAATCTCGCGGTGGGTCTCGACACCGACTGGACTCCGCAGCAGCTGGACGACTGGCTGCACGCGCTCGAAGACCGGCATGGCCGGCGTCGCGACGTGGCCCGCTATTCCAGCCGCACCCTCGACGTCGACATCATCCTGTTCGGCGATCTGGTCGTGGAGGGTCCCGGCCATCTGCAGGTGCCGCGCGACGAACTCAGGCACGCCTTCGTGCTCGCGCCGATCGCCGACATTGCGCCGGATGCGCTGCATCCGGTCAGCGGCAAGACCATGGCCGGGCTCTGGCAGGCGCACCCGGAGCACGGCCGGGACATGCAGCGCGTCCGCCTGGAGTGACGACGGCGCGCCGTTCCCGCCGCGGCGCATGACGGACGGGGCGGCGACGCTATACTTTGCCGGTGCCGCCTGAAGGCACCCACATTCGAAACGGGGAGTCGACATGTTCGAGAAGTTTTCGCATAGCTGGTCACTGGTCAAATCCAGCGCAGCGGTGTTGCGCGCCGACAAGGAGTTGCTGGTCTTTCCGCTGCTCTCGGCGATCTGCTGCATCATCGTCGCCGCGAGTTTCTTCATCCCGGCCATCCTCGGCGGCCTGTTCGCCGGCATCCGCGGCGACCAGGCCAACCCGCTGATGTACGTGCTGCTGTTCGCGTTCTACGTGGTCCAGTATTTCGTCATCATCTTCTTCAACTCGGCCCTGATCGGCGCGGCCATGATCCGCCTCGACGGCGGCGACCCGACCGTCGCCGACGGCTTCCGCATCGCCATGTCGAAACTGCCGGCGATCCTCGGCTACGCGGTGATCGCTGCGACCGTCGGCGTGCTGTTGCGTGCCCTGCAGGAACGCGCCGGCTTCATCGGCCGCTTCGTCATCGGCCTGATCGGCCTGGCCTGGACGGTAGCCTCGTTCCTCGTCGTGCCGGTGCTGGTCAGCCAGGACATCGGCCCGATCGACGCGGTCAAGCGCAGTGCGGAACTGCTCAAGAAGACCTGGGGGCAGAACCTGATCGGTACCGGCGGCATCGGCCTCGTGTTCGGCCTCGGCATCTTCGCCCTGGCCGTGGTCGGCGGCGGATTGATCGTGCTGGCCGTTTCCAGCGGAATTGTCGCGATCATCGTGACTTCCGTGGTCGCCGTCGTGCTCGCCCTGCTCCTGCTGATCCTGATCCAGGCGGCCCTGCAGGGCGTCTACGCGGCGGCCCTGTATCGCTATGCCACCGAGGGAGATGCGGGCGCAGGATTCGGCAACGAGCTCGTCGCCGGCGCCTTCAAGGTCAAGGCCTGAGCCAGTCCGGCGCGGAGCCTGCCCGGGTCCCGCGCCGACTGCCGGTCAGGTGTCGAAGCCGATTTCGGCGAGGCGGCTGGCCTGTTCGCGCCAGCTGGCCAGCTTCGGCAGCACGCCTAGGCTCGACAGGTATTCCTCGTCGATCGGCTCGTCGCAGGCGAGCGCGACGGCCACGTGGACGGCGCCGGGAACCCAGAAACTGCGCAGGCTCGACCGGCGTGGCGTGCGGTGGAAGGCGACGGCTTCGACGATCGGCATCGGCAATCCCCACAGGCCGAGCAGGTAGGCACCCGCTTCGGCGTGGCCCGGGCGCTGGTCGTCGGCGGAAGTCTTGTCCGGCGCGATGCATTCGTTGCGTACGCCGGGCAGCAACAGCCCGATATTGGCCAGCAGCGCCGCCGTCGAACCAAGATCCGCGCTGCTTTCGGGCAGCATCTTCGAGGGCAGGCGCGAGGCGAGCAGGGCGCGTCGCTGCAGGTCCTGGCGATCGACCGCGAGCGGACTGGCCATCGAGAACACCTCGCTGGCGAGGACCAGTTCGCGCAGCGTGGTGGTGCCGAGCCGGGTCACCGCCGAGCGCAGGTCGCTGATCTCGCGGCCTTTCGAGAAATAGGCCGAGTTGCACAGGCGCAGCACCTTGGCGGCGATCGCCGGATCGCTCGCGACCAGCGAGGCGACATCCGACGAACTGCTGCCCTCCTCGTCGTCGAGCGTCTGCATGAGGCTGAAATAGAGCTTCGGCGGCGCCGGCAAGGTGTCGATGCCGCCGACCAGGGTGCGCAGGCGCGTGTTGTCGATGGTCTCGCGCAGTTCCTCGTAGCTGTGCACGGACTCGAGCAGCTGCGCCGCGCTCATCGGCAGCGGCAGGAAGCGGTGGGCGACGCCGAGTAGGCGGCTCAGCGCGCGCTGGTCCATCCTTTCCGGCTCGACCAGGGCGATGCGGATCGCGCCGGGGCGGAGGATGCGGATCTGTTCAAGCAGGTCGGCGGGCGAGTGGTTGGCCTGCATCGGGCCGACGATGACGACGTCGTAGTCGCTTTGCGCGGTGGCGGCGATCGCGCTGCGGCCGCTGGCGGCCATGTCCAGGCGCGAACCGTCCCCGAGGTCGGCCACGTAAGCATCAAGGTCGCCGGTGGTCGATCCCGGCACTCCCACGTAAAGGATTTGCAAGTCAGTTCCCGTGCCGGGCGACGATAGGTTTCCCTGCCGCGTCAATGTATCCAATGCAGGCAGCCACGGCCAGACCTGCCGCAATGCACGGGCAGTGATCTGCAAGCGGCACAAGGCAGACGGAGGCGCGGCAGGTTGGCGCGGCAGGTCGCGCGGCAGGGGGCGCGGCAGGGCGGACGGCCGAAGCGGGGCAGTGGCGAATACCCCTGCGGACCCGCTGCCAAGGGGAAAACTGTTAATCCGGTCACAAAACGGATACCTTTCAGGAGTCGTCCAACCGATGTGTTTCCCGTTTCCGAGCGATCAGTCCGGGCAGGAGCGCCATGTTGTCTAGCTTGCGCAGCATGTGGAGAGGGGTGAACGGCGGACGGCAGCCCAATGGCGCGGCGACCCACGACGACGGCGAATTCGGCGAAGTCCGCTACCGTCCCCTGCTGGTCAACCAGGTGGTGCATGGCCACCAGCAATTGCGCATGCTGATGCGTGGCGTCCTCTCGGCCTGCGCGCGGCGCGACGAAGCGGCCATGGTAAGCGGCCTGCAGGCCTTCGCCGAACTGTTCCGCGCACTCGCCCTGCTGAAATCCTCGCAGTTGTTCCCCTATGTGCGCTGGGGCCTGCACAACGACAGCTCGGCGCTGCTCATCCTCGATTCCGTCCAGCATGAATCGCAGCGCGGCACGCGGATCATCGAGGCCGTGCTCAGCGAATACCTCGGCACGCCGTGGAACAGCGAGCACCGGCGCCGCATCGTCGCCGATGTATCGCGCGTGGCCAGGTTTCTGGCCGAAATGATCGGGCGCGACGAGACCTCGGTCCTGCCCCACTACATGTCGCCCGGCCAGTACCGCCACGTCGGCATTCCGCCCGTGTTCAACCTGTCGCGCTAGCGCCGCTACATCGCCAGCGAGCGCCCGCCGTCGACATTGATGACCTGGCCGGTGACGAAGTGTGCGTCGCGCAGCAGCCAGAGCACGGCCGAGGCGACATCGGCGGCTGAGCCGGCGCGCTTGAGCGGCGTGCTGGCGATGATGTCTTCCTGCCGCGCGTAGGCCTTGCCGTCTTCGGGCCACATCACGGCACCGGGGGCGACGCCGTTGACGCGGACTTCAGGTCCCAGTTCGAGCGCCAGTGCCTTGGTCATCGTTGCCTGTGCGGACTTGGCCATGCAGTACACGGCATAGCCCGCCAGCGGACGTTCGGCGTAGATGTCGAGCAGGTTGACGATGGCGCCGCCGCGTTCACGCAGGTGCGCGGCGGCGGCCTGGGCGAGGAAGAACGGTGCGCGTGCATTGGACGCGAACAGCTCGTCCCACTGCATCTGGCTGACCTCGCCGAAGGCCGTCGGATAGAACGCCGAGGCATTGTTGACCAGTCCGTCGAGGTGTCCGAAGCGCGCCACGGTCGCCGCGACGAGGTCGGGCAGGCGTTCGAAATCGGCCAGGTCGGCCTGCAGGGCGAGCGTGCTCGACGGGCGCGCGCATTCCAGTTCGGCGACGAGGGCGTCGAGTTCATCGCGCGAATGGCGGCAATGCAGGGCGAGATCGTAGCCCGCTGCGTGCAGGTTGCGCGCGATGGTCGCGCCGACCCTGCGCGCGGCGCCGGTGACCATCACGACCGGGCGGGCGCTGGCTGGATCCGTCATCTGGCATCTCCGTGGACGTCGGGTTTCGGTATTCTGGGCAGATTGCCGCAACTTGGCGCAACGAGCCAGCCGTGTCCAACCTCCTGCCGACGCCCTCCATCGAGGAACTCGCCCATTCCGCCCGCCTCGTGGACCTGATCCGCGGCGAAATCGCCGCGCAGGGGCCGATGCCGTTCTCGCGCTTCATGGAGCGCTGCCTGTATGCGCCCGGCTTGGGCTATTACAGCGCCGGCCGCACCAAGTTCGGCGCCGCCGGCGATTTCGTCACCGCGCCCGAACTCGGCATGCTGTTTGCGCAGACCATCGCCGATGCGCTGATGCCCGCGCTCCGTGAATTGGGTCCCGAAGCGGAATTCTGCGAGCTCGGCGGCGGCAGCGGTGCATTTGCCGAGGCGGCCCTGCTCGCTTTCGCCGAGGCCGGCGTGGTGCCGCGGCGCTACCGCATCCTCGAGCCGAGCGCCGACCTGCGCGAACGCCAACGCGAACGCCTGCGCGCCGCCTTGCCGGCCGAGCTGAATGCGCGCGTCGAATGGCTGGACCGTCCGCCCGAGGCGGACTGGCGCGGCGTGCTGTTCGCCAATGAAGTGATCGATGCCTTGCCGGTGACGCGCTTCTGCAAGCGCGACGGCGAAGTCTACGAGGAACACGTGACGCTCGACGATTCCGGCCATTTCCGCCGCAGCGATCGCCCGGCCGATGCCCTGGTGGCCGGTGCCGTGCGCCATGTCGAGCGCGATCTCGGACGCGAGTTCGCCGATGGCTACCGATCGGAAATCCTGCCGCAACTGCCGTACTGGATGCAGGCCGTGCTCGGTAGCCTGAAGGCCGGACTCGTCCTGTTCGTCGATTACGGCTATCCGCGCGCCGAGTACTACCTGCCGCAGCGCGACGACGGCACCCTGGTCTGCCACTACCGGCATCGCGCGCATGGCGATGCGCTGGGCATGCCCGGCTTGCAGGATGTCACCGCCTTCGTCGATTTCACGGCACTGGCGGAAGCCGGCAACCAGGCCGGGTTCGGCGTCGCCAGCTACGCCACGCAGGCACAGTTCCTGATGGCCGCGGGCCTGCCGGAGCGCTTCGCGGCGGCCAGCAGCGGTGCCGATGAAATGACTTGCTATCGCCTGGCCCAGGAGGTCAAGCGCCTGACCTTGCCCGGTGAAATGGGCGAGAAGTTCCAGGTCATGCTGCTGGCGCGTGATGTCGGGCAGTCCGCGCTGGTTCCGGGCCTCGCGGCGATCGATCGTGGAGGCCGGCTGTGACGCGACAGGCAACCGTTAGCGGACCCACTCTCGGCGGGCGCCCGCCATGTTGACCTCGTTCTTCTCGCCGGTCCGCTTCGGCGTCCTGCTGGCCCTGCTGCTGCTCGTCCTCTGGCGCTGGATGCCGCGCTGGATGCGCGTGCTGGCCAGCCTGCCGCTTGCCGCCTGCATCGCGCTGAGCCTGCCGCTGGTCGCCAACCAGCTGGTGCGTTTCCAGGAATCACGGGCGCCGGCGACGGACGCCTGCGCGGCTTCGGCGCCGACCACGATCGTCGTGCTCAGCGGCGGCATCACGCGGCAACCGGTCGATGCCTCCGATTACGCGGCACTGGGCGAATACAGCCTGCGTCGCCTGCTCGCCGCCGTGGCGCTCTACCAGGCGCAGCCAGCGGCACGGCTGGTCATCTCCGGCGGCGAAGGGCAGTACGGCATCGCCGAAAGCGCGCTGATGGCGCGGCTCGCCCGGCAACTCGGCGTGCCGGCCGCGGCGATCACGCTGGAAGCGCGTTCCCGCTCGACCTGGCAGAACGCGCAGTTCACCCGCGAACTCGAGCCGGCCGTGGACCAGCGCATCTGGCTGGTTACTTCCGCCCTGCACATGCCGCGTGCGCTCTACGCATTCCGCGAGGCCGGCTTCGACGCCTGCGCCTGGCCCGCCGATTCGCGATTCGCCAGCGCCAACAGCGTGGGCTACTACCTGCCGTCGACCGGCGCGCTCGACAAATCCGACGCGGCGATCCACGAGATGCTCGGCGAGGCTGCCTACCGCATGGGCTGGATGCGCAGCACGACGCGCGATCCGTGGTCGGGTTCCGACGAACGCTGAGCGCGCGATCGCCGCCGATCAGGCGTCCTTCTTCTCGAACTCGCGCGCCAGCCAGTCCTTGAGCAGGCGCTTCTCGAAGCGATAGGACTCGCTGCTGTTGGTCGAGCCGCGATTGAGGAAGGCGGGATCGCGCAGCTTGCGCTCGCCGCTGTCGATGACCTTGCCATCCGCGTCGACCAGGCTGAAGCGCAGGTCGATGCTCGGCGGGTACAGCGACTTGACGATGCGAATGTCGTTGTAGCTGGGACCGCGCCAGGGTTCGTACTGGCCGGCCAGCTTGACGTCGGTGATGGTCACGTCGAGGCGCTGGCCGGGCTTGAGCAGGCGGTCGGCGCGGCGCACGACGGTCTTGCGCAATTCATTGAGCCAGCTCTCGGGCTTCGGCCGGTTGAGTCCGTGGCTGTAGCGCGTTTCGGTGAATTGCGCGGGATCGGTCCAGGTCACGTTGACCCGGGCGTTGTCGTTCGCGGCCTCGCTGGCGAAAGCGGCGGCCGCGCCGCCGAGCGCCGCGGTGGCCAGGGCCAGGCTGGCGAGCGTACGGAGTGCCAGGTTCTTGCAATGCATGTCGGTCTCCAGAGGATGGATGCGCGGCGGAATCGCCTGCAGCTGATATCAGTGACGTCGCAGCGCGGGCTTTGGTTGCACGGCCTGAACGACCGGCAGCCGGTCGTTCTCCGCGGGTTCAGTTGAACGCGCGATGCCGGGCGGCACGCCGCCTTCAGCGCGCGCCAACCAGCGCAAACGCATCGCGGGTCAGGTTTTCCGGTTCGCCGTCGGTGCAGGCCACGTCGTCCTCGATGCGGATGCCGCCATAGCGGCGGAATGCGTCGACGCGATCCCAGGCGATGTCCTTGCCGGCCGGCTTGTCCTTCAGTTTCGCCAGCAGCATGTCGATGAAATAGAGGCCGGGTTCGATCGTGACGACCATGCCCGGTTCGAGCCGGCGCGTCATGCGCAGGTGCGGATGGCCTTGCGGCCGATCGATCGTGGCGCCGGCGTCATCGGCGGCGAAGGCGGCCACGTCGTGCACCTGCAGGCCGATCGGATGGCCGAGGCCGTGCGGGAAGAACACGGCCGACACGCCCGATTCGATCGCGCTTTCGGCGCTCATGCGGATGAAACCGTGCTGTTTGAGGATGCCGGCGAGGACAAGATGGGCGTGCACGTGCAGGCCGGCGTAGTCCTGGCCCTTGCGCACCTGCGCGCAGAAGCCCTTCTGCGCGGCCTCGACCGCGTCGATCAGGGCCTGGAATTCGCCCGCGGTGTCGGTGGCATAAGTGCGCGTGATGTCGCAGGCGTAGCCGTGGAAGCTCGCGCCCGCGTCGATCAGGAATGAATCGAGGTGCGAGGGCGGGGCATGGCGCAGATCGTGGTAGTGCAGGATCGCACCGTGCTCGTTGAGCGCGATGATGTTGCTGTAGGGCAGCTCGTTTTCGGTCTGCCGGGCCGCGTCGAGATAGGCCATGTGGATGCCGAATTCCGATTCGCCGGCGCGGAACGCCTTCTCGGCGGCGCGGTGCGCACGCGTGCCGATCTTGCTGGCCACGCGCATCATCGCCAGTTCGTAGGCGGTCTTGTACGAGCGCTGGTAGTGCAGGTAGTCGATCACGGCCTGCGGATTGTTCGGCGCGAAGCCGTCGAGCGCGGCATTTTTCTCGCCGATGATCGCGCAGCGCGGCTTGTCCTTCGGCAGGTGCGCGGCGGCTTCGGCGGCTTCGCGGATGACCACGATGTCGAACTGTTCGACCCAGTAGCCGGCCGGAGCTTCGGGCACGACATGCCAGTAGTCGGCCGGTTGCAGATACACCAGTTTCGGCTTCTTGCCGGGCGTGTAGACCAGCCATGAGCCCGGCGCCCTGGTCACCGGCAGCCAGTGCTTGAAATGCGGGTTGACGAAGAACGGATAGTCGCGATCGTCGAGGAACTGGTAGCGCAGGACGCCGGCAGGCACGACCAGGTGATCGAATCCGCCGCGCTGCAGTGCCGCGTCCGTGCGCTTCGTCAGGATATCGACGTGCTCGGCGAAGAGCGGATGGAGATCGGGATGCTGGGTATCCATGGAGGCTCCTTGGGGCAGGCCCCCATTGTGCCGCGTCTGGCGCGCCGGCGCGATTCGTGTCGGCGCAGGCGGATACGTCGCGCGACGGCCTGCCGGCGAGTCGCGGCGGGTTTCGGCTGGCTTGCCTGCGGCGAACATGGTTCAATGCCGCGATGAAGCGGGGGTGCCGGCTGAAGCCGGCTGAGAGAGTCCCTTGGAACCTGATCCGGCGGCCCGACAGCGAGGCAAAACCGGCGTAGGGAGCTTCGAGGCCGATCATCCGTCGGCATTCGGCGCCGTCGCTTCCCCTGCCTGCCCGAGGATGCCCGCCGATGAACGCCGTACCGAATCCGCTGTTGACCGAAGCCGCCGAGCTTTCCGAATCCGTGACCCGGCCGATCCCCGGCTCGCGCAAGATCCATGTGCAGGGCAGCCGCGCCGATATCCGCGTGCCGATGCGCGAGGTCGTCCTCGAGGACACGCCGAGCACGTTCGGGGTCGAGAAGAACGCGCCGTTCGCGATCTACGACACCTCGGGCCCGTACACGGACCCGGACCATCGCGTCGATCTGGTTGCCGGATTGCCGGCCCTGCGCGCCGCCTGGATCGAGGCGCGCGGCGACAGCGAACCGCTGGCCGAATTCTCCTCTCCGTTCACGCGCAAGCATGCCGGCGCGCACCAGCTCGACCACGTGCGCTTCCCGAGCGTGCCCAAGCCGCGCCGCGCCAAGGCCGGCCGCAACATCACCCAGATGCATTATGCGCGGCAGGGCATCATCACGCCCGAGATGGAATACATCGCGATCCGCGAGAACCAGAACCTCGAGCGCATCCGCGAGCAGCACCTGCTCAAACAGCACCCGGGCGAATCGTTCGGCGCCTCTCTGCCGCGCCTGATCACGCCCGAATTCGTGCGCGACGAAGTGGCCCGCGGCCGCGCGATCATCCCGAACAACATCAACCATCCCGAGTCCGAGCCGATGATCATCGGCCGCAACTTCCTCGTGAAGATCAACGCGAACATCGGCAACTCGGCGCTGTCGAGCTCGATCGCCGAGGAAGTCGAGAAGATGGTCTGGTCGATCCGCTGGGGCGGCGACACGGTGATGGACCTGTCCACCGGCAAGCACATCCACGAAACGCGCGAGTGGATCATCCGCAATTCGCCGGTGCCGATCGGCACCGTGCCGATCTACCAGGCGCTGGAAAAGGTCGGCGGCGTCGCCGAGGACCTGACCTGGGAGCTCTACCGCGACACCCTGATCGAACAGGCCGAGCAGGGCGTGGATTACTTCACGATCCACGCCGGCGTGCGCCTGCCGTTCATCCACCTGACCGCCAAGCGCGTCACCGGCATCGTCTCGCGCGGCGGTTCGATCATGGCCAAGTGGTGCCTGTCGCACCACAAGGAAAGTTTCCTCTACGAGCGCTTCGAGGAAATCTGCGAAATCATGAAGGCCTACGACGTCAGCTTCTCGCTCGGCGACGGCCTGCGCCCGGGCTCGATCGCCGATGCCAACGACGCCGCCCAGTTCGCCGAACTCGATACGCTCGGCGAGCTTACGCAGATCGCCTGGAAGCACGACGTGCAGACCATGATCGAAGGCCCCGGCCACGTGCCGATGCACCTGATCAAGGAAAACATGGAGCGCCAGCTCGAGAAATGCGGCGAGGCGCCGTTCTACACGCTCGGGCCGCTGACCACCGACATCGCGCCCGGCTACGACCACATCACCTCGGCGATCGGCGCGGCGATGATCGGCTGGTACGGCACGGCGATGCTCTGCTACGTGACGCCGAAGGAACACCTCGGCCTGCCCAACAAGCAGGACGTGCGCGACGGCATCGTCACCTACAAGATCGCCGCGCATGCCGCCGACCTGGCCAAGGGCCATCCGGCCGCGCAGGCGCGCGACAACGCGCTGTCCAAGGCGCGCTTCGAGTTCCGCTGGGCCGACCAGTTCAACCTTGGCCTCGATCCGGAGAAGGCCAAGGAGTTCCACGACGAGACCCTGCCCAAGGATGCGCACAAGACCGCGCATTTCTGCTCGATGTGCGGGCCGAAATTCTGCTCGATGAAGATCACCCAGGACGTGCGCGACTATGCGAAGGAACACGGACTCGAAGCCGATGCCGCGCTCAGCGAGGGCATGGCCGAAAAAGCCGCCGAATTCCGCGCGACCGGCGGCGACGTTTATCGTCCCGGGTGATAATGGGCGGTCGTCCGTCCAGGTGAAGGCATGAAGCTGCAGGTTCCGTTTGTCCAGTTTCCGCTCGATTTCGACGCGGAAGCGCTGCTGGCCGAGATCGGCCAGCTCGGTGAAGATGCGTGGCGCCCGCATCCTCAGGGTTACGCCGGCAATTCCGCGCTGGCCCTGATCTCGGTCGATGGCGATCCGGGCAGCGATTCGATCTCCGGGCTGATGCGGCCGACCCCGTACCTCGAGGCCTGTCCGTACCTGCGCCAGGTACTGGCCAGCCTCGGCGCGGTCTGGGGCCGCAGCCGGCTGATGCGCCTGAGCGGCCATGCCGAAGTGCCGGCGCATGCCGACCTCGCCTATTACTGGCGTGAACGCGTCCGCGTGCACGTGCCGATCCTGACCCAGCCCACGGTGCGCTTCATCTGCGGCGAGGGCGAAGTCAACATGGCCGCCGGGGAGTGCTGGATTTTCGATACCTGGCGCCGGCATCGCGTCATCAACGCGGCCAACAGCCAGCGCATCCACCTGGTTGCCGACACGGTCGGCGGCGAGGCTTTCTGGAACCTCGCCAGCGGTGGCCGCGTCCCGGGACGCCCGGCGCCCGGGTGGAAGTCGAGCCATGTCGCGCCCGATCCCGCCGCGAATCCCGAATTGCAGTTCGAATCGGTCAACCTGCCGAGCGTGATGTCGCCGTGGGAACTGCGCGAGCACCTCAACTTCCTGCTTGGCGAAGCGCAGCCCAATCCCCAGCTGGCGGCTATCCAGGAACAGTGCGCGCGGCTGACCTCGACCTGGCTCGGCCTGTGGGCGCGCCACGGCAGCGACCGCGCCGGCATGCCGGCCTATCGCGCCGCACTCGATGCCTTCGGCCAGCAGATGAAGTTGCTCGGCCAGGCGGTCGCCCTGCGCAACGGCTCGCAGTTCCTCTCCGCACTGGCGCCGATGATCCTGCGCGCGGCGCTCGATGACCAGCCAAGGACCGGCATGAGCGACGAGCGTGGCACCGACCCGGATGCCGGGGCGCAAGCGGCGGCAACGACGGCGGCGGGTGCTGCGCAGGTGGCGACCGCTGCCGTTGCGCCAGGCGCCGCGCGGCGCCCGGCAAGCGCTGGCAGCGATGCGCGTTTCGATCGTCCGGTGTTCATCGTATCCCCGCCGCGATCGGGCTCAACCCTGTTGTTCGAGACGCTGGCGCGCGCGCCGGCCCTGTACACGGTTGGCGGCGAAAGCCACGGCCGTGTCGAAGGCATGCCCGGCCTGCATCCGGCGGCGGGCGGCTGGCAATCCAACCGGCTCGAGGCCGCTGCGGCCACGCCGGCGATCATCACCGAATTGCGCGCGCGCTTCGACGAAGCCTTGCGCGATCGCGAGGGCGCACCCGCGCCGGCCGGCCGCGTGCGCATGCTCGAGAAGACGCCGAAGAACGCGCTGCGCATTCCGTTCCTGCGCAAGGTGTTTCCCGAGGCCCGCTTCATCTATCTTTACCGTGATCCCCGCGAAGTGCTCTCGAGCATGATCGAGGCGTGGAATTCGGGGAAATTCCGCACCTATCCGAACATGCCCGACTGGGGCAGCCCGGCGTGGTCGCTGGTGCTCGTGCCGGGCTGGCGCGACCTGCACGGCAAGCCCCTGCACGAGATCGTCGCCCAGCAATGGGCGAGGACGACGCACATCCTGCTCGACGACCTCGCCAGCGTTCCTGACGGCCAGGTCAGCCGGATCCGCTACGATGCCTTCCTTGCCGATCCGCGCGGCGAAGCGCAGCGCCTTTGCGCCGAGAGCGACATCGCCTGGGATGTCGAGCTGGAAGCGCAATTGCCGCATTCGCGGCATACCCTGTCTGCCCCGGCCGCCGAAAAGTGGCGTCGCCATGAGCGCGAGATCGAGGCGGTGCTGCCGCTGATCGCGGCAGTGCGCGAGCGTGCCGAGGCGGCCAGCCGCGGCTAGCCACGGGCTGTTCAGCGCAGGCTGTGGATCGGCCGGCACAATCGGCGGGACGAAGAAGCGGCGGACACGTTATGCGTGGCTGCCTGCTTCGCTTCGCCAGCCCGCGATCTTCACCCCAGCCGAGGAGCAGACACCATGGCCGCCAGCAAGCCGTTCGTTTCCGATATCAAGAACATCCGCAAGCGCGCGCGCGAGCACATCGAGCGTGGCGCCGTAACCGACGGCTACAAGGCCGATCGCGAGACCGTGATCAAGATCCTCAACGAAGCGCTGGCCACCGAGATCGTCTGCGTGCTGCGCTACAAGTACCACTACTACATGGCATCGGGCATCAACGCACAGAGCGTGGCCGCCGAATTCCTCGCCCACGCCAACGAGGAGCAGGGCCATGCAGACCGCATCGCCGAACGCATCACCCAGCTCGGCGGCGCGCCGAACCTGTCGCCGGAAGGCCTGCTCACGCGCAGCCATTCCGACTATGTCGAAGGCGACGACCTGGTCGACATGATCAAGGAAAACCTGGTTGCCGAGCGCATCGCCATCGACAGCTACCGCGAGATCGTCGCCTATCTCGGCAACGCCGACACGACCACGCGGCGCATCATGGAAGAGATCCTCGCCGTCGAGGAGGAGCACGCCGAGGACATGAGCACCCTGCTCGAGGAACTCGGCAAGAAGGGCGAGCCGGCCAAGCCGGAGAAGCGGGGCAAGTCGGGCGGCGCCAAGCGTAGCCGCAAGTAGCCGCGCCGATCTGCCGCCAGCCCGCCACTCAGCCGTCTAATGAATAGCCGTGGCGGACGATGACGTCGCGGTCGCGCCCGGCCACGAGCGCGGCCAGCTGATCGTCGTAATACTCGCGATAGGACTTGTGCGCCGACGCATTGCGCGGCGCGGCCTGCTCGATGAATTCGCGCAACGGCTCGACGGTCGCCAATACGATGGGAGCGCCAGAAGCGATGCCGGTTGATCAGTAACTCACCCATGTGACGCCGGACTCCCGAGCGCAGCGCTCCAGCGCGGATCCTGATGTGCCTGGGCAACCAGCCGGGTTGATCGAAAGCCGCGTGGTAAACTGGGCCTGCACGGTTCCCCCGGCAAGGCCCGCGTCAGCATTTCAATTGCCGTTCGAGAACGGGAGGTCGTCATGCGCTCGATAACAGCGGTAGCGATTGTCACTATCGGATGCCTTGTGGCCGCTCCGGCCTATTCACAATCCGCGTTGATGAAACAGGCGCAGGGTTTGTTCAAGCCGATACCTGCCAAGGCACCTCCACTTCCGGGCAATGCATCGACACCGGCCAAGGTGAGTCTCGGCAAGATGCTCTACTTTGAGCCGCGACTCTCCGAAAGCCACTCGATAAGCTGCAACTCCTGCCACATGATTGGAATGGGCGGCGTCGATGTCCAGGAAACTTCACTCGGCCACCGCTGGCAGCACGGCGGTCGCAATTCACCTACGGTCTACAACGCGGTGTTCGATATCGCGCAGTTCTGGGATGGCCGGGCAAAGGATCTTGAGCAACAGGCAGGAGGTCCGCTGGTCAACCCGGTCGAAATGGATACAACCGAGGTACATGTCGTCGAACAGCTCAAGGGCATTCCGGGCTATTCGGCATTTTTTGGCAAGGCCTTTCCCGGCGAATCCGATCCGATCACTTTTGACAACGTGCGCAAGGCGATTGCGGTATTCGAGGCGACCCTGATTACGCCGAATGCGCCGCTTGATCGCTATCTCAAGGGTGACGAGAAAGCACTTGGAGCAAACCAGAAGGCAGGTCTGGAGTTGTTCATAAGCAAGGGCTGTGCGGCATGCCATAACGGAATCAATATTGGCGGTGGCATGTACGCTCCGTTTGGAGTGGTGGAGCGGCCCGGTGCCGACATCCTGCCACCCGGTGACAAGGGACGCTTCGAAGTCACCAAGACCGTCAGCGACGAGTATGTGTTCCGGGTACCGCCACTACGCAACATCGCTTTGACAGCGCCCTACTTCCATACGGGCAAGGTCTGGGATCTTCGCCAGGCCGTGGCGATCATGGGCAGCAGCCAGCTGGGTGCAAAGCTTGGCGACGATGAAGTCGAAAAGATCGAATCATTCCTCGGCGCGCTGACCGGAGACCAGCCGAGTGTGACGCTGCCGATCCTTCCTCCCAGCGTTGCCACTACACCTCGCCCGAAACCCTAGAACACCCCGGGTCTGTGCGATGGGCGGCAAGCGGGACAGATGACAATTGGCCGGCACATGGAGGCGCTGGCCATTTGGTGAGGATCCACACAGGCGCAGCATCGGCAAGGTCGTCGGGAGATGCGCCGTTCTCCGGTTGATATGTCGACTGCCGTACTTGCCGGTTCCGCCTGCATTGTGATTGTTGAGGATCCACAGGTTCCAGGAGCGCCCAGCGTCTGCATGCGGAGCGTGCATTCCTGAATCGCCAGGAGGTTCCGCGTGCCTGGTTCCGTCTGGTCAGCGCACGGACCGGCTACGCATCGACGCGCTGCTCGCATACTTCGGCAAATGCCGATCGCGTCGTATGCACCTGTCCGCCTAGGGACTCTTGCATTCATAGCCGAAAGCCTCGATTACCGCGCAGTCGCGCCGGGCGACGAGGGCACTCAGTTCGGCGTCGTAGTGCCCTGCGGCTTCACCATGCCGCGAACGGTTGCGTGGAGGTTCATGCTGGATGAACTCGCGCAGGGGCTGCGGAATCGGCGTGCCGAGGCCCGAGAGGAAATCGAGCAGGTCGGCGCGCAGGTTTTCGACGCGGCCAACGACCGCCGGTACGTTGCCACCGCCATACATGTAATCGAAGAGATAGCTGTAAAAGCCCTTCCCGCTGTTGCGGATCGGCGCCAGCGCGAACCCCGGCAGGTTCAGTCCCTGGTTGCCGTAGCTCGCCGGCAATCGCGCGACCAGATCGTCCAACTTGTCGCTGCCGCTGCCGAGTTCGAGCAGGTTGCGGATCGTGCCGGAAAAGCCGAGGGTGCGATCCTCGCTGACGCAGCGGAACAGGGCATTCGGCTGCGCCATCTGCGACTGGAAGCTGTACCAGGAGACGTAGTAACTCCAGGGATTTCGCACGAAGCCGAGAACGGGGAGTGAGGCAAGCTCCGGCGGAATCAGGCTGCGCGGCAGGTGGTAGCCGAGCTGGCGTGCATCCGGGAAAAAACGCAGCAGGCATTCATTGACAAACGTGCCGCCTGATTTGTGCAGGTGGATGTAGATGAAGCGACGGGTCGCGATCATGCCCGACGCGCGAGTGGCCGCTCGGCGAAGAGGCGCGCTTCGATGTCCGCATTGCGTTCGCCGAGGCCACGCTCGGCTGATCCAAGCAGGTCTCCCAGCGCCGGACTTGGCAGGAAATCGCAGATCAAATGGGTTCGTGATTCCTGCTCATCGGCATTGACGACGCCATGCACGGCACTGTTGTTGAGCGCCCAGACCTCGCCCGGGCGCATCCGGTAGCACTGTCCAGCACAATACATCCAGGCGTTTTCGTTGCTGGTGATCGGAATGTGCACACGGATGGTCTTGCTGAAATAGTCGGCCTGGTCGATATGTGGAGCGATGATTGCACCCGGTGGCAGCAACGCGACCAGGCAGCGCATCGGCTGGGCAGGGATCCGCTGTTCGATCAACTCGCGCACATAAGGTAGATGAGGCAGTGCCTCACGTTCCTCGATCGGCAGATTGCCGTCTGCGGGCGCGTGTCCGCGCAGAAAGATCGCCTGCGCCGGACTGTGCACGCCGACGCGTCCGCCGCTCTGTCCCCAGAATGTCATCGGCAGGCTCGAAACTTCCGCTTGCAGGCGATGAATGTCGATGGAGATGCCCAAACGCGCGCAACCGCCGATCAGGGCGACCTTGTCGAGAACGGGCTGGTCGGGAAGGTACAGCATGTGGCGCCTGCTTCGGCCTCTTCTGGATGACCGATTCTATCGCATCGTCCTGGTCCGGGCGTGTCCGGCCGGGCGCCTGCGACAGGTGGATGGTTGTGGGATATGGAATGCCGGTTAGACTCCTGCAATGCGCTATCAGTTCGATCCTTTCATTTTCGACGCGGACAATGCACAGCTCAGCGGACCGGGTGGCGAAATCGCGTTGCGACCGATCACCTTGCTCGTCCTGAAGTGCCTGATCGAGAATGCACAACGCCTTGTCAGCCACGAAGAATTGCTCGACCACGCCTGGGGGCGTCAGGCGGTCAGCATCGGCGTGGTTTCGCAGTCGATTCGCGAGCTGCGCCAGGCCCTGGGCGACTCCGCACGCAACTCGACGTTCATTGAAACCAAGCACAAGCTTGGCTATCGCTTCCTCGTGCAGCCGCGGGTGTTGGTCGATGAGGAGCAGGCGCCCCACACGGGCGCGCCCGTTACCGCGCTCGCGGACGGATCCGTGCAGGCCCGGACTCATCTGTCTCGTCCGCCGTTGTTGCCAAAGTGGGTGGCCGTGGCCTCGACGGGTGCTGTCCTGCTCCTGGGCGTCCTGGGTTGGGCATGGCTCCCGATGTCGCGGCATGCCGCCACGGAACAAGCGCAGCAGCAGCCTGCCGTCGAGGTCCTGCATGAAGGCCGGCCACAGGAGCCGCAGGCTCTGGCCTGGTATGTGGAAGGGCTCGATGCGTTGCGTCGAGACAACCTACTGGTAGCACGGGATCGCTTCGAGCGTGTCCTCAAGCGTGAACCCGACAGCGCGGCGGCGATGACCGCACTGGCTGATACATTTGCCCGTGCCGGCGCGCTGACCGATGCGCGGGCGTGGGCGAATTCCGCCGCTGCCGCTTCGAGTGCAATGCCGCGCCCGGATCAACTGAGGGTCGAGGCTTTCCAGGCCGGTCTCGATTACCGGCGTGGCGACGCCATTTCGGCCCTGCAGGCGCTGCACCAGCTCGACCCCGGCGACAACGACGCCGGCTTGCGCCTGCTCGATGCCCTGATCGGAGCGGCGCGCATGGAGGAAGCCGGGCGCCTGCTTGACCAGCTTGGCGACAGCCGGGCGCCATCGCTCGACCATGCGCGCCTTGCCTTGATGCGGGCCCGAATGGCCAGCATCCGCGGTGACCAGAGGGCGCGTGCGCAGGCCGCCACGGCGGCCTTCGAAGAAGCAACCAGCGACCCCGCCCGCGTCGATGCCCTGCTCGAACTGGCATCCGCGCAATTGCTCGGCGGCAACATGGCCGAAGTCCGCGTGACCCTTGGGCGGGTTGATGCGCTGCTGCAGGCGACACCCTGGCCCGCTGCCGCGACACGGAGACAGCTGTTGACAGCCCTGCTGCAGCGCGAAGACGGGAAATTCGCCGGGGCCATAGCCACCTACGACGCCGCTGCAGAAGCCGCGCTGGCTCTGGGCCAGCACAGCCTGGCAGCGGCCGCGAAGCGCGATGCGGCTTTTGTCATGACCAGCACAGGCGAGCATGCGAAGGCGCTCGCGCAATTGACAGCCATACTCGACGACCAGGTGAGCATGGGTGACCCGCGTGCACAGGCGAGCACATTGGACGTGCTTTCGCTGGTCCAGCAGCGCAGCGGGAATCTCGACGGCGCCGAAGCCTCGGCCAGGGCGGCGTTGCGTGCCTACCTGGATGCAGGAGACCTGACCGGCGAAGCCTCCGCTCGCAACACGCTCGGCATGCTGCTGGCGCGATCCGGCCGGATGCCTGACGCGCAGGAACAATGGGAAAAGGGCCTCGCCCTCTTCGAGCGCGGTGGTGATCGTCGTGGCGAGGCCACATTGAGGAGCAACCTGGCCATCCTCTATGCTCGCGCGGGCCGCATCGATGCGGCCCGTGATGCCAACGAGGCGGCACTGGCGGGATTCAGGGAGGTGGGCGCCACACTTGATGTTTCGCGCCTGCAGTTCAATCTCGGCGTCCAGGACCGGCGTGCCGGCCGCGTCGTCGAAGCGGAAACGCGCTTTCGCGAGGCCCTTGAGGGGTTTTCGGCGATGGGCGCAGCAGACTTTCGCCTGCAGGTAGTGGCCAGCCTCGGCGAGTTGCTGCTGTTGCGCGCAGACCTCGATGGCGCGGGTGCGCTGCTCTCGGCAGTCACCCTCGACGACAGCATGCCCGCACAACGGCGCGCGGCGATTGAAACCGCACGAGCGCGCCAGTCTGCCCTGCGTGGCGAGAACGAATCCGCCGAAGCGGGCTTCCGGAAGGCCCTCAAATTGCGCGGGGGCGCAGGTCTCGAGGATTGGGCGCGCATGAGCGAGCTCGATCTGGTCGAACTGTCGGCGCGGCAGGGATTGCTCGAGGTCGCCGAACAGTCGGCCCGCGAATTGCGCCGGACCATGCGCGAGGCCGGGGACGCGCATGCCGCGTTGCAGGCCGGCATCCTGTTGGCCGGAACACTATCGGCCGAGGGTCGCGTCGAACAGGCCGAACGCCTGCTCGATGATCTCGAGAAGGAGCTGGCCGGCAACCCCGACGCCCTGTTGACCCTGCGCGTGGACCTGCTGCGCGCCTCGCTGCGTCCCGCCAGCAAGGGACCTGCGCTCGAACGGATCGCCGAGCGTGCACGCAGGGCAGGATTCGAGCTGTTGGCGCTGCAGGCCGAGATGCTGGCGAACGGTGCCGGGTCCGCCGCAGCGCGGGCCGAGCTGGGTCGTCGCGGCGTGGCATTCAACGGCATGCAGCCGCCGATTCCCTACTAGGCGGCAGCCAGACTCACTGCCCGCCACGCCCCGACGCCCAGGCGGTCGATCCGATTCGAAATTTCAGGGGATTTTCGGAATTCCTTCATGCCTTTTCGGCAGCGGACAGGCACTTTCGGATCTGCCTAGGGAAAGTGGGGAACAGCCGATGCGCCGCAAGTCCGATCCGGGGTCCGATATCAATTGCATTTCCACGGCCACGCTGTGCGTGGGCCTGATCTTCTTCGTCCTGCTTTACGCGCTGTCGGCCTCCGCCGCCGAACCGCTGTCCTGCAGCGACCCGGTCGAGGGACACTGGGCCTACGGGCCCGGCTATACGGTCGAGCGCTGGACCGGTGGCGGCGAAACCCTGCTCCTGGTCGGCAACGGCGCCGTGCTCAGCGTGATCGACGCATCCAACCCGTCTGCCCTGGCCATCCTTGGCGAGGTCTCCGTCGCGGACCCCGTGCGCAGCATCGACGTATCCGCCGACGGCACGCTGGTTGCCGTCTCCGACTGGCGCAGCACGATCCATCTCGTCGACATCGCCAATCGCGCCGCACCGCAGGCACGCGGCAGCCTCGTCATCGCCAGCAACCGGCAACCGTATGGCCTCGATATCGTCGGCAACCGGCTCTATGTGGCGATCCGGAGTGCCGGGGTCGGCATTTTCGACATCAGCAATCCCGACGGCATCGTCGCGCTCGGCACCACGGCCATGTCTGCAACCGGCTTCGTGTTCGACCTCCAGGTGCGCGGCAATTATGCCTACCTGGCCGATGATGCCGAGGGTGTCACCGTGGTGGATATCAGCAACGCCGCCAGTCCGGTCATGGTGGGTGCCTACGCAGGCTCGACGCTGGCGTCGCAGATCCATATCTCCGGAAACCGCGCCTATGTCGCGCGAAGGAGCGAAGGCTTCGATATCCTCGACCTGACCGTGCCGACGGCACCGACCCGGCTCGGTACCTACGATACACCGGCCGTCGTCAATGCGGTCCAGCCACTGGGGGCCGATCGCCTCGTCGTGGCCGACGGCTATGACGGCACCTACGTCTACGACATCAGCAACCCGGCATCGCCGGCGCTGCTGGGCGGAGAGCCGGAACCGGCCTTCGACCTCGCCGTCATAGGCAACGACGCGTTTCTGCTGCCTGACTCCTCGCGGCCATCCCATCTGCGGGCGATCGATTTCAGCAACCCGCTCGCGCCGGCGCTGCGCGACAGCCTCGATTTCTTCAATGACACCGCTGAAGTACGGGTCGCCGGCAGCAACCTGCTGGTCGCCCATCGCGCCAGCGGCCTGAGCATCCTCAGCATGGCCAATCCGCTCTCGCCGACACGCATTGGCGGCTACTCGTCGGGCAACGTCGACGTCACCGATGTGGAATGGATCAACGGACACGCGATCGTCGGCAGCTACGGCCAGTTCGAGGTCGTCGATGTTTCCAACCCGGCGAATGCGCAACTGGTTTCGACAGTCAGCGTACCGGACCTGCTGCTCGACCTCGACCGCAATGGCAACCGGCTGTTCGTCACCTGGGGTTTCAGCGGCATGAAGATCTACGACTTGGCCAACCCGGCCCTGCCGGCCCTGCTGGGTACCTTCCAGCCGGCCAGCGAGGGCCTGATCCGGGTCGCCACGCGCGGCAACCTGGCCTTCGTCAGCGACCAGTCGAACCGCGTGCGCGTGGTCGATGTTTCCAATCCGGCCTCGCCGCAGCAGCTCAGCCAGACGCAGTTTTCCTCGTTCATCAACGACCTCAGCATCGAAGGCTCGTATCTGTATGTCGGCACGACCCTGCAGGGGGTCCGTGTGTTCGACGTGTCGGTACCGACCGCGCCGGTCGAAGTCTCGAATATTCCGTTTGCGCCGGCCGTGGCCAACAGCATCGCCGCGCGCGGCGACAGGCTGTATGCCGTCGCCGGCGAGTATGGCGGGCTGCGCAGCTTCGACATCGGCCTGCCGGCATCGCCGATGTTCCTCGACGAGCAGCAGACCTCGGGCGAGGCGCTGTGGATCGACGTGGCCAACGACATCATTGCGTTGTCGGACGGGCCTGCCGGCGTGCGCACCTGGAGCTGCGCACCGGCCGACGACAGGTTGTTCGCGAGCGGCTTCGACTAGCCCGGTCGTTGTAGTGCCCCTGCCGGGGCGTCGAGCTTCAGCGGCGCAGCCTTGAGATTGTGCAAGTCGGCGCGCGACGCTTGTGTGTGTACTCGTTCAAAAGTCGGGTACTGACCCGAATGGCACTGACTTAGGGGCAAGTCTCATCAACTTCCGTTCGTGGTGAGCCGAGCCTGTCCTGAGCCTGCCGAAGGAAACCATGAGCGGAAGTTTGCCTCAGCCGTCCGGCAGCTTGCGTCCACTCAGCACGAACGACTTGAGCAAGTAGGACCTCAGCCAGGAATCAGCCTTGCGTCAGCACCCTTCGGTCCCGACCCCATTCTTGTGGTTGTCTGCCGTGCCGGCGTGTCTTCGTTCAAGCGCCTATACGGAACACTCATGATTTCCCCAGGCGTTCGGGACCAGATAGTGCGTGTTCCAGTTGTCGCTGCGCGGTGTACAACGGCAAGCTCTACCTCGCCTACTGAGCCGCCCCGAAAATGCCAGAGACTCTCTTGTGTGACTCAGTTAGCCTCGGCGAAGCCGGCAATCGGGAGACGTCATGAATACGTATGCAGGCAGGCACGGGGGCTGCGGCTCGCACTACCATGGGGTGGGCCGCCGGTTGCACTGATCGCGGTTCACCTTCTGGCTTGCGGAACCCGTGATGACGACCAAACCGACGCTGAGTTTCTGGCAGATCTGGAACATGTGCTTCGGCTTCCTCGGCATCCAGTTCGGCTTCGCCCTGCAGAACGCCAATGTCAGCCGGATCTTCCAGACCCTCGGCGCCGACATGGACCAGATCCCGTTGCTGTGGATCGCGGCACCGCTGACCGGCCTGATCGTGCAGCCGATCGTCGGCCACTTCTCCGATCGCACCTGGACGCGGCTCGGCCGGCGCCGGCCCTATTTCCTTTACGGCGCGATGTTCGCGAGCATGGCCCTGCTGCTGATGCCGAACTCGCCGCAGCTGTGGATGGCGGCCGGACTGCTGTGGATACTGGATGCCTCGATCAACGTGTCGATGGAGCCGTTCCGCGCCTTTGTCGGCGACCAGTTGCCGGCATCGCAACGTCCACGCGGCTATGCGATGCAGAGCTTCTTCATCGGCATCGGCGCCGTCGTCGCCAGCCTGCTGCCCTGGCTGCTGACCAAGGCCGGGGTCGCCAATACCGCCGAGCCGGGCCAGATTCCGCAGACCGTGCACTATGCGTTCTATGCCGGCGCGGTGGTCCTGTTCGGCGCGGTCGGCTGGACCGTGCTGAAGACACGCGAATACCCGCCCGAGGTGCTCGAGTCCTTCGACGACGCGCAGCCGGTGCATCGCGAGGAAGGCAAGGGTTCGTCGCTGCGTGATGCGATCCTCTGGATCCTCGTCGGTGGCGGCCTGCTGAGCTGGATCGTGCTCGGCGACCTGGCCAAGGAGCTCTTCATCCTGGCCGGTGGCCTGCTCGGCTACGGAATCGCCCTGCTGTTCCTCAGCCAGACCCGCTCGCAGGGCGCCTTCGTGCAGATCATGGCCGACATGCGCGCGATGCCCGGCCCGATGCGCCGCCTCGCCCTGGTCCAGTTCTTTTCCTGGTTCGCCCTGTTCGCGATGTGGATCTACACGACCGCCGCCGTCACCGGGGTGCACTTCGGCAGCAGCGACACCACCTCGGCGGCCTACAACGAAGGCGCCAACTGGGTCGGCGTGCTGTTCGCCGCCTACAATGGGTTCGCCGCGCTGGCCGCGATCATCATTCCGGTGATGGTCGCCCGCATCGGCCTGCGCGCCAGCCACATGTTCAATCTGTGGCTGGGGGCGGCGGCGCTGGTTTCATTCCTCTTCATCCGCGATCCGGACTGGCTGCTGGTGTCGATGATCGGCATCGGTTTTGCCTGGGCATCGATCCTGTCGCTGCCCTACGCCATGCTCTGTGACTGCCTGCCGGCGAAAAAGATGGGCATCTACATGGGCATCTTCAATTTCTTCATCGTCATCCCGCAGCTGCTCGCGGCGAGCGTGCTCGGCGTGCTGCTGAAGACGCTGTTCGGCAACCAGCCGATCTATGCGCTCGTGCTCGGAGGCGCGAGTTTCGTCATTGCCGGGCTGTGCATGCTGCGCGTGCCGGCGATGGATGCCCCTGTCGTCGCTGCCACGCAGCGGGGAGGTTGAGATGCGTAGTGTCAGAGCCGGATTCGCCCTCGCCTGCATCTTCGCGCTGATGAGCGGATGCGAGGCCCCTCCGCCGACCCCGGTGGCCGGCGTGGCGCCACAAGCGGCCGGCGACTACTACGGCACGCTCGAACCCTTCGCCAGCGAGGCCGTCTACTTCGTCGTCACCGATCGCTTCGTCAACGGCGATCCGGGCAACGACCACCGCGACCAGGGCGGTGCACATCCGACCTTCGACATCCCGCTGCACTGCCCGGATGGCGTCGTCGCGCATCTCGGCTACCTCGGTGGTGATTTCCGCGGCCTGCTCGACAATGCCGACTACATCCGTGAAATGGGTTTCAGCGCGGTCTGGATCACGCCGATCGTCGACAACCCCGATGAAGCCTTCAGCGGCGGCGACGAGGTCACCTGCACATCGTTCCTGACCGACCGTGGCAAGGCCGGCTATCACGGCTACTGGGGCATGAACTTCTTCCGCGTCGACGAACACCTGCCGAGCCCGGGATTGCAGTTTTCCGACCTGAGCCGCGAGCTGCGCGCGAAAGGCCTGAAGACCGTGCTCGACATCGTCGCCAACCACAGCTCGCCGGCGTGGTCGATGCCGCAGAAGCAGCCGGGTTTCGGCCAGGTCTTCGATGCGGCCGGCAAGCTGGTCGCCGACCACGGCAACCTGCCGCCCCAGGAGCTCGACCCGGCAAACAATCCACTGCAGCGCTGGTACAACACGACACCCGACCTCGCCCAGCTCGGTGATTTCAATCCGGACAATGCCGAGGTCATGGACTATCTGAGCCAGGCCTACCTGCAGTGGATCGACCAGGGCGCCGCTGCCTTCCGCGTCGATACGCTGGGCCATCAGCCGCCGGCATTCTGGAAGACGTTCGCCGCGCGCATTCGCGCGAAGCACCCGGGCTTCTTCATGTTCGGCGAGGCCTTCGACTACGACGCCTCCAAGATCGCGCCGTTCACCTGGGATGCGAATGGCCGCTACAGCGTGCTCGACTTCCCGATGAAGAAGGCCATCGCCGACACCTTCGAGAAACCCGACGGCGATTTCGCCGCTCTCGGCGCCGCCCTCGAACTTGAAAACGGCCCGTTCCAGAATCCCTACGAGCTGACCACGTTCTACGACAACCACGACATGGCCCGCTTCAACGCCAGCGATGCCGGCTTCATCGATGCGCACAACTGGCTGTTCACGGCGCGCGGGATCCCGGTGGTCTATTACGGCTCGGAATCAGGCTTCATGCGCGGTCGCGTCGAACACCACGGCAACAGAAACTACTTCGGCAGCGAAGGCATCGCCGCGGCACGCGAACATCCGATCCGCAAGCAGCTCACGCGCATCGCCCGCGCACGCAGCGCATCGGTCGCCCTGCAGCGCGGATTGCAACTGGACCTCGAACTGGCCGGGCAGCGCGCGGCGTTCTACCGCGTCTTTGCACACGCGGGCACGGCGCAGACCGCGCTGGTCCTGCTCAACAAGGGCGACAAGGCCGAGACCTTCGACCTCGGCGATCGCCTGCAGCCCGGCACCTGGCGGGACGCGATGGACAGCGCACGGGCGCCATTGGCGATCGCGGCGGGCACGCCGCACAATTTCGAAGTCGGGCCGCACGATGCGGCGGTCTGGCTGCTGGACGCGCCGGTGACGCTGCCGTCGCTGCGCGCGCGGCTCGATCAGCTCATGCAGGGACGCGAGCGCCGCACGACCGGCGAATGACGACGCGCGCCGGCAGCATCTCGCTCTGCGCCGGTTCGCCGCGGATCTGCTGGAGCAGGCGCTTGACCAGGACCTCGCCGGCGAGCTTCGTATCCTGCTGCACCGTCGTCAGCGGCAGGTGGGCGTAGCGGGCCAGCGGGATGTCGTCGAATCCGGCCACCGAGACCTGCCCGGGAACACTGATGCCGGCTTCGTCGAGCGCATTGATCGCGCCGATCGCGAGCAGGTCGCTGGCGGCGAAGATCGCATCGAATTCAATGCCGCGTCCGATCCACTCGGCGATCGCGGAATGGCCGACCTGCTCGGTCGAATCGAGCGCGTCGATCTGCAAGGCAGGGTCGACTTCGATGCCGGCGGCTTGCAGCGCCGCGCAATAGCCGAGGTAGCGATCGCGGAATTCGGGGCACTGTTCGCCGATGCCGCCGAGGAAGGCGATGCGGCGCCGGCCGAGGCCGAGCAGGTGCTCGCTGATCGCGCGGCCGCCGCTGAGGTTGTCGCAGCCCACCGAGATGCCGGGCTGGCCCTCGACGACCGCGCCCCAGCGCACGAAATGGGTGTTCTGGTCGGCCAGCTTCTGCAAGGTGCTGCGCGCGACCCGGTAGTCGCCGTAGCCGAGCAGGATCAGTCCATCGGCCTTGTGGCTGTCCTGGTAGTCGGCATGCCAGTCATTGGAGAACTGCTGGAAGGAGATCAGCAGGTCATAGCCCTGGCGGGCGCAGGCGCGCGTGATCGAACCGAGCATCGACAGGAAGAACGGATTGATCAGGGAATCGTCCGGCGTCGGATCCTCGAACAGGAGCAGGGCGAGGGTGACCGAATGCTGCCGGCGCAGGCACGAGGCATTCTTGTCGACCTTGTAGTTGAGCTGCTTGGCGATCGCCTGGATCTTGCGCCGCGTATCGAGGTTGACCAGCGAGCTGCCGCTGAGCGCGCGCGACACCGTCGATTGCGATACGCCTGCCTCGTAGGCGATGTCGAACGAGGTGGCTTTCCCTTTCGTGCTCAAGGCCCGGACACTGGTTGCAGTTGCGAGGCGACCTTTTTACCGGATCGGCGGCGACACGGCGTTCTGCAGTGCAACATCGGGCGCGGCGCATACGCGGGTCCACCGGGCTCGGGCCCGCTTCCGGTGAATCGGCGCGCTGCGCCGGCGCGCCGGTTTCCCTCAGGAGCGCGCGGCCAGGTTCACGCAGGTGCGCGACAGGCGGGCGACCGTGCCCCAGTCCTGCGCCTCGAGCGCCGAGCGCGGCACCATCCAGGATCCGCCAACGGTGACCACGTTGGCCAGGGCCAGGTAGGACGGCGCACTGAGCGCATCGATGCCACCGGTCGGGCAGAAGCGCACCTGGGAAAACGGGCCGGAGAATGCGCGCAGCGCATCGACGCCGCCTGAGGAGGCGGCCGGGAAGAACTTGAAGCGATGATGCCCGTGTTCGAGCCCGCGCATCAGTTCGCTGGCGGTTGCAATGGCCGGAAGGAATGGAATGTCGCTATCGGCGGCCGCGGCATAGAGCGCCTCGGTGGCCCCCGGCGCAATCGCGAACAACGCACCGGCATCGCGCACGGCGCGCAGGGAAGCGGCGTCGAGCACGGTGCCGGCGCCGACCAGTGCGCCAGGCACTTCGGCGGCGATGCGCCGGATCGCCTCGATCGCCACCGCGCTGCGCAGGGTGATTTCGAGCACGGGCAGGCCAGCCTCGACCAGGGTGCGCGCCAGCGGGATCGCGTCGTCGATGCGCTCGATGCTCAGCACCGGCAGGATCGGCGCGCGCGCGAGGATCTCGTCTACGCGTGCGCTGCGGGATTCGGGTGTCCAGTTCGGCATGGCGGTCTTATCCTTCGGGGAGCTGGCGCAGGGCGACGGCGGCGCCGAGCAGGCCGGGGTGCGAATGCACGACCACCTCGATCGTCACTGCCTCGAGATAGGTCGAGAAGCGCCCCTTGGCCAGGAAGCGTTCGCGGAATGCGCTGCTGCGCAGGAACGGAATGAAGCGCGGCACGATGCCGCCGGCGATCACGACCGTGCGCGCGCCATGGATCAGGGCGGTGTCGCCGGCGACGCTGCCGAGCACCGAACAGAAGCGCGCCAGCGTGCGTCGCGCCACCACATCATGCCCGTCGAGCGCGGCGGCCACGATTTCCGCGGGATCGCGCAACGGCACGTTGCGCCCGTCGCGAGGCCCGCCATGGGTGCCGCCGATGGCGGCCGCGATGTGCGAAAGGCCATCGCCACTGAGCACGCGCTCGGTCGATGCGCGTCCGAAGCGCGCGTCGAGCCAGCGCGCGACGACGTGCTCTTCGTCGCCGATCGGGGCGAAGCTGACGTGGCCGCCTTCGGTTTCGACGGCCTGCCATCCTTTCGCGTCCGAGCCGACCAGCAGGCCGACGCCGAGGCCGGTGCCGGGCCCGATCACGGTGACCGGGCCGCGCATCGGCGCCCGCAGCGGTCCGTAAAGATGCACGCGATCCTCGGCGCCGAGCGCCGGCACCGCCCAGGCGACCGCGCCGAAATCGTTGAGCATGCGCAGTTCGTCGAAACCGAGCTTGGCCTGCAGCTCGGCGCGGCTGAACGACCAGGCGCGGTTGGTCAGGCGGATCTCGTCGTGGTCGACCGGCGAGGCGACGGCGAACGCAGCGCGTCTTGGCTGCACGTCGACGGCGGCAAGATAGTGCTCGGCGGCATGCTGCAGGCTGGCGAACTCGGCGCCGGCCAGCGCGCGCGGCTCGATGACGCGGATCTCGGGCGCGGCGAGATCAGTCAGCGCGAAGCGCGCATTGGTGCCGCCGATATCGGCAATCAGGGCGAGATCCGTGCCGGTGCGCGCCATGCCTCAGCCCGCACCGAACAGGCTGCAGGCGCCTTCCTCGGCGCTGCCGACGGCCTGGCGCATGAGCCCGAACAGCTCGCGGCCGAGGCCGTGGTGGCTGGGCCCGAGGTCGGGAACAATCGGTTCGCGCGCGGCCAGGGTCGCCGCGTCGATCTTCACGTCGAGGCAGCCGGCCTCGGCATCGATCGCGATCGGATCACCGTCGCGCAGGCGCGCGAGGGCGCCACCGGCGATCGCTTCGGGGACGACATGGATCGCGGCGAGCACCTTGCCCGAGGCGCCGGACATGCGCCCGTCGGTGAGCAGGGCGACGCGCTGGCCGCGATCCTGCAGGACGCCGAGCGTCGGCGTCAGTTTGTGCAGTTCCGGCATGCCGTTGGCGCGCGGTCCCTGGGCGCGGATCACGGCGACGAAATCGCCGTCCAGCGTGCCGGCCTTGAACGCATCGAGCATCGCGTCCTGCGATTCGAAGATGCGTGCCGGCGCCTCGATCGAGCGATGTTCGACGGCGACCGCCGACACCTTGACGACCGCGCGCCCGAGATTGCCGGACAGCCGGCGCAGGCCGCCTTCGGCGTCGAACGGATCGGCGAACGGGCGCAGCACGGCGGTATCGAGAGAGGCCGCCGGCGGCGGATTCCAGCGCAGCTTGAGATCTTCGAGTGCGGGTTCCTGCGCCTGCGCGCGCAGGTCGCCGCCGTGCACGCAGTGGATGTCGGCGTGCAGCAGGCCGGCGTCGAGCAGTTCGCGGATGGCGAAGCCGAGGCCGCCGGCGGCCTGGAAGTGGTTCACGTCGGCGCCGCCGTTCGGATAGATGCGCGCGAGCAGGGGCGTGGCGCGCGAGAGTTCGTCGAGATCGTCCCAGTCGATGCGCAGCCCGGCGGCGCGCGCGATGGCAACGAGGTGGATGGCGTGGTTGGTCGAACCGCCGGTGGCGGCGAGGCCGACCATGGCATTGACGATGGCCTTCTCGTCGAGGGTCTTCGCCAGCGGCGTGTAGTTCTCGCCGAGCGCGGTGATGCGCAGCGCCTGTTCGGTGGCGGCGACGGTCAGCGCATCGCGCAGCGTGGTGCCCGGATTGACGAAGGCCGCGCCGGGCATCATCAGGCCCATGACTTCGAGCAGCATCTGGTTGGAGTTGGCGGTGCCGTAGAAGGTGCAGGTGCCGGGCCCGTGGTAGGACTTCGACTCGGCATCGAGCAGCTCCTCGCGAGTCGCCTTGCCCTCGGCGTAGCGTTGCCGCACGGCGGCCTTCTCCTTGTTCGGCAGGCCCGAGGTCATCGGCCCGGCCGGCACGAACAGCACCGGCAGATGGCCGAAGCTCAGCGCGCCGATGAGCAGGCCGGGCACGATCTTGTCGCAGACGCCGAGCAAAAGGGCCGCATCGAACATGTCGTGCGAAAGCGAGACCGCGGTCGCCAGCGCGATCGTGTCGCGCGAGAACAGCGAGAGCTCCATGCCGTCGCGGCCCTGGGTGACGCCATCGCACATCGCCGGCACGCCGCCGGCGACCTGCGCGGCGCCTCCGGCTGCGCGCGCCGCGGCGCGGATCAGGCTCGGGTACTGCTCCATCGGCTGGTGCGCGGAAAGCATGTCGTTGTAGGCGGTGACGATGCCGATGTTGCCGGCGCGCGCGCCGCGCAGCAGCGGCTTGTCGGCGCCCGCGGCGGCGAAGCCATGGGCCAGGTTGCCGCAGCTCAGGCGGGCGCGGGCGGGATTGCGCGTCAGACCTTCGTGCATGCGCGCGAGGTAGTCGTCGCGCGAGCCACGGCTGCGTTCGGCAATGCGCGTGGTGACGCGTTCGACAACGGGGTGCAGGCTCATCAGGGACTCCAGTGGATCTCGATGATCGTATCCGGCGCGTGCAGGAGCGCGGCGACCGGCAGGCGCGCGGCGTCATTTTCGGCGATCGCGCGTTCGAGGACGGCGCGCTTGTCTGCGCCGGTGATCGCAAGGATGACATGGCGACTGTGCAGCAGTCGCGCAAGGCTCAGGCTGATGCGCGGGTGCGGCCCGGCCGTCGGCAGCGGATCGGGAACGATCGCCACGGCCGGTTGCCGAAACTTCGGATCAAGCGCCGCCGCAAGATTCTGTGCGCCGGGAAACAGCGAGGCGAAATGGCCGTCCGCACCCATGCCGAGCATGGTCGCATCGATGGGTCCGGCAAGTGACTGCAGCTGGGCATTGGCGAACGCGGCATCGACCACGCCGTCCGGTTCCTGCGGCACCAGGGCCAACCAGTGGATGCCGGCGACGCTGGCGAACGATTCGTGCAGCTGGCGCAGGTTGCAGTCGGCATGGTCGGCGCGCACCCAGCGCTCGTCGGTCGGCAGGATCGTCACCCGGCTCCAGTCGCGCGCCTCCCCGGCGAATCGCCGCAACACCGGCGGCGCCGTGCGTCCGCCAGCCAGGGCCAGGGTCGCCGCACCGTGTTCCCGCAATGCCTGGTCGGTCGCCGTGGAAAGTCGCGCGGCCAGCGTCGCTGCCAGGGCATCGGCATCGGCATGCTCGGTCCAGGTCCAGGGCATGTTTGCTACTCGCGCCAGCTGTGGCCGTGGCGCTCGATCATCGCCACCGCGCTGCTTGGTCCCCATGTGCCGGCCGGGTAGGATTTCGGCGCGCTGCCGGCGCTCTGCCAGCCGTCGTAGATCGCATCGATCCACTGCCAGGCCGCTTCGGTTTCGTCGCGGCGCACGAACAGCGTGCCATTGCCTTCGAGCGCATCGAGATAAAGCCGCTCATAGGACAGGCGCCGGCGATGCGCGGCGAACTGCTGGTCGACATCGAGGTCGAGCGCGACCTGGGACAGGCGCAGTCCGCTGCGATCGAGCCCGGGTGTCTTGTGCATCAGGGTCATCTGGATGCGTTCTTCGGGCTGCAACAGGATGATCATCGCATTCGGCTCCACGCGCGCGCCGCTGTTGGCGAAGATCGAGTGCGGCACGGCGCGGAACTGCAGGTAGATTTCGGTGCAGCGGCGCGGCATGCGCTTGCCGGTGCGCAGGTAGAACGGCACGCCGGACCAGCGCCAGTTGTCGATGTGCGCGCGCAGGGCGACGAAGGTCTCGGTGCGGCTCTCATGGCCGAGGTCGCTGAGGTAGCCGGGCACGGCCACGCCATCGACGGCGCCGGCCGTGTACTGCCCGGCAACGCTCTCGCTGCCAACCTCCTTGCGCCCGATCAGGCGCAGCGAACGCAGCACCTTGAGTTTCTCGTTGCGCACGGCGCTCGGCTCGAAATGCGCCGGCGGCTCCATGGCGGTCAGGCAGAGCAGTTGCAGCAGGTGGTTCTGCAGCATGTCGCGCATGGCGCCGGATTCGTCGTAGTAGCCACCGCGGCCCTCGACGCCAACCGTTTCGGCAACGGTGATCTGCACCTGCTCGATGTGCTGCGCATTCCACAGCGGCTCGAACAGGGTATTGCCGAAGCGCAGCGAGATCAGGTTCTGCACGCCTTCCTTGCCAAGGTAGTGATCGACGCGGAAGACGCGATCCTCGTCGAACACGCGGGTGACGCCGTCGTTGATCGCAATCGAGGTGGCGAGGTCCTGGCCGATCGGCTTTTCCAGCAGCACGCGGGTGCCGCCGCCGCCGAGGCCGCGGCTGCCGAGTGCTGCGCAGATCGGCGAGTAGAAGCGCGGTGCCGTGCTCAGGTGGTAGACGACATCGCCGTTGCGCGCCTTGGTGACGGCGTCGGCCAGCGCATTCATCGAGGTATCGTCATCGATCGATGCGGCGCAATAGTCGATGCGTTCGAGCAGGTCGCGCACGCTGCGCTCATCGCGTTCGTCCGCCGCGACCCGCTGCTCGATGGTCGCGCCAACGGTGTCGCGGAATCCCTGCGCATCGAGGTCGCTGCGCGCGGTGCCGAGGATGCGCAGGCCCTTGGGCAGCAGGCCATCGCGTTGCAGGCCGTAGAGCGAGGGCAGCAGCATGCGCTGGGCGAGATCGCCCGTCGCACCAAAAATCGTCAGCAGGTTGGCTGGAGTGCCGGTCATGGAAGAAGCCCGTTGGATGGAATGCAGACTAACGCGGTCACGTGGCGCTGGTGACCTGAATACGATTGCAGTTGCCGCGCTGCAGCATTGTGCCACCCGGAGCGGTGCAATGGTGGCTACCGGAGTGGCGTGTTGGACCGGGCTCGCGCGCGGCAGCTATCCATCCGATGCGAACAGCACCCCGAAGGCAGGCAGCCGGACGCGCGACTCGCCGAGTTCGCCGGCGATCAGGCCATGGCCGTTGATCGCGCGAAACGCGCCGGATCCATCGGCCGCGAAGACGCAGGGTTCGTTGCCGGTATTGAACCAGGCGCGTACGCGGATGCCGTCGAGGCTGCGTTCGAGCGCGAGCACGGGTTCGGGAGCGGTCAGCATGGTCACTTCGCCGAAGACCAGGGCAGGGTGCTGCTTGCGCCAGCGCATGAACGTGCGGAAGCGCTGCAACGGGGAATCCGCTTCGGCATCCTGTTCCTCGACACTGCGCTGGCGATGCGAGTCGGGAATGGGCAGCCATGGTTGCGCCGGCGAAAACCCGCCGCCATCCGCGCTGGTCCAGGGCATCGGCGTGCGACAGCCGTCGCGCCCCTTGTAGTTCGGCCAGAACGCGATGCCGTAGGGATCCTGCAGCAGTTCGTAGGGCAGGTCCGCCTCGGTCAGGCCAAGCTCCTCGCCCTGGAAGACGCAGACCGAGCCCCGCAGCGAGCAGACCATCGCGCTGAGCAGGCTGGCCAGGTGCGAGGGCGCATCGGCGCCGCCCCAGCGACTCGCCACGCGTTGCACGTCGTGGTTGGAGATCGACCAGCACGGCCAGCCTTCGGTCATGCGCGATTCGAGTTCCTGCACGGTTTCGCGGATGTGCCGGGTCGAGAATTCGTCGGTCAGCAGTTCGAAGCTGTAGCCCATGTGCAGGCGATCCGGGCCGGTGTACTCGGCCATCGTCGCCAGCGAATCCTCCGAGGAGATTTCGCCGAGGGCGGCGACATCCGGGTAGCGATCGAGCAGCTCGCGCAGTTCGCGGATGAAGCCGATGTTTTCCGGCTGGGTGTTGTTGTAGTAGTGATACTGGAAGGCGTAGGGATTGTCCGGGCTGAAGCCGCGGCCGACGCGCCGGGATTCCGGCTTCGGCGGATTGTTGCGCAGCTGCGTATCGTGGAAGCAGAAATTGATCGCGTCCAGGCGCAGGCCGTCGACGCCGCGATCGAGCCAGAATTTCACGTTCTCGAGCGCGGCGCGGCGCACCTCGGGATGGTGGAAGTTCAGGTCCGGCTGCGAGGCCAGGAAGTTGTGCAGGAAGTACTGGCGCCGGCGCGGTTCCCACTGCCAGGCGACGCCGCCGAAGATCGACAGCCAGTTGTTCGGCGGCGAGCCGTCGTCGCGCGCGTCGGCCCAGACATACCAGTCCGCCTTCGGGTTGTCGCGGCTTTCGCGGCTTTCGCGGAACCACGCGTGGTCGATCGAGGTATGGCTGAGGACCTGGTCGATGACCACCTTGAGGCCGAGCGCGTGGGCCTTTTCGACCATGCGGTCGAAATCGGCGAGCGAGCCGAACAGCGGATCGACATCGCGGTAGTCGGCGATGTCGTAGCCGAAGTCGGCCATCGGCGACTTGAAGAACGGCGATACCCAGATCGCATCGACGCCGAGGCCGGCGACATAGTCGAGGCGCTCGATGATGCCCGGCAGGTCGCCGACGCCGTCTCCATTGGTGTCCTGGAAACTGCGCGGATAGATCTGGTAGATGACGGCGCCGCGCCACCAGGGTTGCTTGCTCATTCAGTCGTTCCGATCCGCTGGCGCATGCTCTGCGCGGGGCGTTCCTTTCGGCCAGTGCCGATAGTTGGCAGCTTAACGCCCCCTTCCGTGTTTGCCGGTGGTTTGTGCATACGTATTCATGCGCGCGGCTTGAACTTCCGGTACCCGAATCAGATTAGCGTGCGGGTGGATTTTCAACGATGCAGGGCGGCTGACTGCGCCGCTCACGGGGAGGGTTGTCCTTGAATACGAATCTGGTCCAGGTCTCGGTGTTCGCCAGCCTGACCGCCCTGGTTGCTCTGCTGACCTGGTGGATGTGCCGGCGCTCGGTGCGCAGCGACGACGAATCGAAGGACTACTTCCTCGCCGGCGGAGGACTGAGCTGGCCCTTCGTCGCCGGCTCGTTGCTGCTGACCAACATCAGCGCCGAGCAGATCGTCGGCATGAACGGGGCACAGATGCTGCTGGTCGCCTGGTGGGAATTCGGCGCGGCGGCCGGCCTGCTCGTGCTCGCCCATGTGCTCGTGCCGATGTACTACAAGTACCAGTGCACGACGACCACCGAGCTGCTCGAGAAGCGCCTCGGCGATCCGGGCCTGCGCCGCCTCGTGTCGATGCTGTTCCTGGTCGGCTACATGTTCATCCTGCTGCCGGTCGTGCTCTATACCGGCTCGGTGTTCATGAAGTCGATGTTCGCCCTCGACGTGCCGATCATCGTCATCGCCGCGGCGTTTGCGCTGGGCGGACTGCTCTACGCCGCCTTTGGCGGCCTGCGCGCGATCGCCATTTCCGACACCTTCAACGGCGTCGGCCTGCTCGTGATGGGCCTGGCGGTGACCCTGTTCGCCCTGGCCGCGGTGAAATGGGACCTGTCGGGCATCCCGATGGAGCGCTGGACGCTGATCGGCAGCAACGATTCCGACATTCCCTGGCATACCCTGCTGACCGGCATGCTCTTCATCCACATCTTCTACTGGGGCACCAACATGGTGATCGCCCAGCGCGCGATGGCGGCGCGTTCGGTGCGCGAGGCGCAGAAGGGCATCTACGCCGCCGCCGGCTTCAAGCTGGTGATCCCGCTGATCGTCGTGTTTCCCGGCGTGATCGCCTACAAGCTCTACGGCGACATCGGCGACGTCGCCTACGGCCGCCTCGTCGGCGACGTGCTGCCGCCCTGGCTGTCGGGTGCGTTCGCCGCGATGATCGTCGGCGCCGTGCTGTCGAGTTTCAATTCCTGCCTGAACTCGGCGGCGGCGCTGTACACCTGCGACCTGCACCTGCCGCTGGTCAATGCCAAAGCCGACGTGAAGAAGATCGGCCAGCGCGTGGCCACGCTGTTCGCCGTGGTCGGCGTGGCCATGGTGCCGCTGTTCCAGCACGCGCAGAGCATCGTCGACACCCTGCAGCGCCTGAACGGGCTTTACTCGATGCCGGTGCTGGCCGCGTTCCTCGCGGCGATCTTCATGCGCGGCGTGAGCGCGCACGCGGTCAAGGTCGGCATCGGCTTCGGCGCGGCCCTGTATGCCGTGTTCACCTTCGTCTGGTCGCCGCTGCATTACATCCACCTGATGGCGATCACGCTGGCCTCCACCCTGGTCGTGGTCGCCCTCGTCGATCGCTGGGGCGCCGGCGCACGCCCGGTAGGCGAGCCGGCCTGAGCATGCGCGTCGCCCTGCACCTGGCGCTGGCGGCCTGGCTGTTCGTCCCGGCCGTCCATGCGCAGGCGCCTTCGGCTGCCGATTGCCTCAAGCCGGCCTGGCAGACGGTTCTCGACGCCAGCGCCGCCGCGCCGGACGACGCGCGCGCGGCCTGGCTCGATGCGCGGCGCCTGCGCTGGCCGGGCAAATCGGCGCAGGGCCGCTATCGTTTGTATGCCTCGGCCGATGCCGGCATGCGGATCAACAACGGGCAGCCAGTCGAAGGTGCCGACCGCGTGCTCGATCTCGAAGTCGCCCGCGGTGCCTTGCCCAGGGAGACCACGAAACGCTACCGCTATCTCGGTGCCGGCGTTGAACTGCAACTGGCCGGCGATGGGCAGGCCGAACTGGATGAACTCCTGCGCGGGCAACTGGTGCTCGCCGAGGTCGATGCGCAGGATCGCCTGGTCGATGCCACCCATGTGCAGGTCGCCGGCGCGCTCGACGCGCGGTATGCCGAAGCGGCCGAACGCCAGGCGCTCGGCGTCGCCGTGTCCGCGGACGCGGCCCGCTTCGCGTTGTGGGCGCCGAGCGCGCGGCAGGTCGCCCTGTGCCTGCATGACAAGCCCGATGCGGCTTCGCTGCAGCCGATGCAGCGCGATGTGGCGAGCGGAGTCTGGTCGGCGCGCGTGGAAGGCGATCATGCGAACGGTTACTACACCTACCTGGTCGATGTCTTCGTCCGCGGCATCGGCGTCGTGCGCAACCGGGTCACCGATCCCTACAGCCTGAGCCTCGACGCCGATTCGCGGCGCAGCTGGATCGGCTCGCTCGATGCGGTGGACGTCAAGCCCGCTGGCTGGGATGCCGATCGCAGCCCGGCGCCGGTCGCCGCCGCGACCGACATGCAGGTCTACGAGCTGCACCTGCGCGATTTCTCGGTCGGCGACTCCAGCGTTCCTCCCGAGCACCGCGGCAAATACCTCGCCTTCACCGATCACGATTCCAATGGCATGCGCCACTTGCGTGCGCTGGCCGGTGCCGGCATGACCGATATCCACCTGCTGCCCGTGTTCGACATCGCCACGATTCCGGAAACCGGCTGCGTGACGCCAGAACCGAAGGGCGCGCCCGACAGCGAAGCGCAGCAGGCGCTGATCGCCGCGACGCACGCGCGCGACTGCTACAACTGGGGCTACGAGCCGCTGCACTACACGGCGCCGGAGGGCAGCTATGCCAGCGACGCCGGCGACGCGCGCGTGCGCGTGCGCGAATTCCGGCGCATGGTGCAGGCCCTGCATGCGGCCGGCCTGCGCGTCGGCATGGACGTCGTCTACAACCACACCAGCGCTTCCGGGCAGGACGAAAGATCCGTGCTCGACCGCATCGTGCCTGGCTACTACCACCGCCTCGACCGCGACGGACGCATCGAACGTTCGACCTGCTGCGAAAACACGGCGACAGAACATCGCATGATGGCGCGACTGATGCGCGATTCGGTGGCGACCTGGGCGCGCGACTACCACCTCGATTCATTCCGCTTCGATCTCATGGGCCACCAGCCGCGCGCGGCGATGGAGGCCGTGCAGGCGGCGGCGGATGCGGCGCGCGGCCGGCACGTGGTCCTGCTCGGCGAAGGCTGGAACTTCGGTGAGGTCGCCGATGGCGCGCGTTTCGTGCAGGCCTCGCAACGCTCGCTCGACGGCAGCGGCATCGCCACCTTCAGCGACCGCGCCCGCGATGCCGTACGCGGCGGCGGCTGCTGCGACAGTGGCGCGGACCTGTTCGCGCGGCAGGGTTACGTCAACGGTCTCTTTTATGCGCCGAACGCGCATGCCGGCGATCGCGCCACGCGTGCCGACCTCTTGCGCGCGGCCGACCTCGTCCGCGTCGGCCTCGCCGGCACGCTGCGCGACTACCCGATGCAGACGGCGACCGGCGCAACCCGGACGCTGGCGAAGATCGACTATGCCGGTCAGCCCGCCGGCTACGCCAGCACACCGGGCGAGGTGGTCAACTACGTCGAAAACCACGACAACCCGACCCTGTTCGACATCAACGTGCTCAAGCTGCCACTGGCGACCTCGATGGCGGAGCGCGCACGCGTGCAGGTCCTGGCCGCCGCCATCACGGCCTTCAGCCAGGGCATCGCCTACTACCACGCCGGCATCGAAGGGCTGCGCAGCAAGTCGCTCGATCGCAACAGCTTCGATTCGGGCGACTGGTTCAACCGCATCGACTGGACGTTTCGCGACAGCGTATTCGGCAGCGGACTGCCGCCCGCGGCCGACAACGGCAAGGACTGGCCGCTGTTGCGTCCGCTGCTGGCCGATCCCGCGCTCAAGCCCGATGCCGAAACCATGCGCTGGACGCGCGATGCCTTCCTCGACCTGCTGCGCCTGCGCCGCAGTTCCAGCCTGTTCCGCCTGCGCAGCGCGGAAGACGTGAGTCAGCGCCTGCATTTCCTCAACACCGGGCCCGCCCAGGTCGCCACCCTGGTCGTCGAGCATCTCGATGGCCGCGGTCTCGCCGGCGCGAACTTCGGGGAGCTCATGGTGTTCGTCAACGTCGATACGCGCGCGGTCGATTTCGATGCCGACGGCGAGGCCGACAGACCCTGGGTCCTGCATCCGCTGCAGCGCAGTGCAGCGGCGGCCGATGCGCGCGTGCGCGAAGACGCGTCCTACGACCGGGACGCAGGACGCTTCCATGTCCCGGCACGCAGTGCCGTCGTGTTTGTGATCGAATGAAGGGCGTCCGCACCGGCGTGCATGCCATCGAAACGGAGACCGCGTGAGCAGCGAACAAGACCGCATCCAGAAAATCGTCATCGTCGGCGGCGGCACGGCCGGCTGGATGACGGCCGCCACCCTGTCGAAACTGCTCGGTCGCAGCGTATCGATCCGCCTGGTCGAATCCGACGAGATCGGCATCGTCGGCGTCGGCGAGGCGACGATTCCGCAGATCCGCCTGTTCAACGCCACCCTCGGCATCGACGAGGACGCGTTCATGCGCGCGACCCAGGCCACCTTCAAGCTCGGCGTCGAGTTCGTCGACTGGACCCGGCCCGGCGATCGCTACATGCACGCGTTCGGCGTCGTCGGCGGGCGCGATCTCGGCCTCGTCCAGTTCTACCAGTACTGGCTCAAGCTGCGCCAGCTCGGCAAGGCCGCCGACCTCGGCAGCTACACGTTCAACCAGGTGGCCGCCCGCCTCGGCCGCTTCATGCGCGGCACCGGCCAGCCGAACTCGCCGCTGACCAACGTCTTCCACGCCTTCCATTTCGATGCCGGCCTGTATGCGCGCTTCCTGCGCGGCTTCAGCGAGAAGCTCGGCGTCGTGCGCACCGAAGGCAAGATCGTCGACACGGTGTTGCGCGCAGAAGACGGCTTCATCGATGCCGTCGTCCTCGACAGCGGCGAGCGCATCGAGGGCGAGTTGTTCATCGACTGCTCGGGATTCCGCGGCCTGCTGATCGAGCAGGCCCTGAAGACGGGCTTCGAGGACTGGAGCCACTGGCTGCCGTGCAACCGGGCCATGGCCGTGCCCTGCGAGAGCGTGCCCGATCCGACCCCGTTCACGCGCGCGACGGCGCGCAAGGCCGGCTGGCAATGGCGCATCCCGTTGCAGCACCGCACCGGCAACGGCCATGTCTACTGCAGCGATTTCATCAGCGACGACGAGGCGGCCGCCATCCTGATGGCCAACCTCGACGCCAAGGCGCTGGCCGAGCCGCGACCGTTGCGCTTCACCACCGGCATGCGCCGCCAGTTCTGGAACCGCAACTGCGTGGCGATCGGCCTGGCCAGCGGCTTCATGGAGCCGATCGAATCGACCAGCATCCACTTCATCCAGTCGAGCATCTCGAAGCTCGTTGCGCTGTTTCCCGACCGCCATTTCGACAGCGCGACCATCGATGCCTACAACCGCCAGACCCGCTTCGAATTCGAGCGCAGCCGCGATTTCCTGATCCTGCATTACAAGGCCAACCAGCGCGATGATCCGTTCTGGCAACGCTGCCGCGAGATGTCGATCCCGGACACGCTGGCGCAGAAGATCGATCTGTTCCGCAGCAGTGCGCGGATCTTCCGCGAGAACGAGGAACTGTTCACCGAGGTCGCCTGGCTGCAGGTGATGATCGGCCAGGGCATCGTCCCCGAGCGCTACCACCCGATGGTCGACATGCTGAGCGAGGCGGAGATCGTGCAGGTGGTCGAAGGCACGCGCGCGGTCCTCGATCGCGCCGCCGCGGCCATGCCGATGCACGCCGACTTCATCGCCAAACATTGCCGCGCTGGTTGATGTCGGGTTCATGGAAATCGCAAGCCCACCTTCGGCAACTGCTCCATGCGTTGCTCTACCGAGTCCATCCATGGACTCGTCATCCGCCCTTCGGGACCTGGACTCGCACCATCCATGGCGCTCGCCCTGCGGGCAGCATTCGCTGCTCAAAACGGCAGTCCTGCCGTTTTGTCTCCCGCCAGCGGGAGAAGGATTCCAGGAGCGGCTCTCGCCAGGCTTTCCTTCTCCCGCTGGCGGGAGAAGAACTCCAGAAGCGGCTCTTGCCAGGCTTTCCTTCTCCCGCTGGCGGGAGAAGGTGCCCGGAGGGCGGATGAGGGTGGTCGATGTAAATACGCGTCGATAGACGCCGCAATCTTCTATTGAAGGGAATTGATCCGCGGGAGTTGGCTATGCAAAAGCTGGTCGCATTGATGTTGTTCCCACTGCTTGTCGCGTCGGCATCGGCTCTCGCCGAACCGCCGAAGCTCGTCGCCACCGTCGACTCGCCCGGCAAGGTGCTGCGCGTCGAGCTGAGCCTCGATGAAGGCCGCATCAGCTACAGCGTGCTGCGCTTCGGCAAGCCGGTCATCGCGCCGTCACGGCTCGGTTTCCTGTTGCGCAACACGGAAAAGCTCGAACGCAATTTCGCCCTCGCCACGCAGGCCACGCGCAGCGTCGACGAGACCTGGGAACAGCCCTGGGGCGAGCGCCGCTTCGTGCGCAACCGCTTTACCGAACTGCGCACGCGCTTCAGCGAACAGGTCAAGCTGAAGCGCGATCTCGATGTCGTGTTTCGCGTCTACGACGATGGCGTCGGCTTCCGCTACGAATTCCCGCAGCAGAAGAACCTGGCCGATGTGATCATCGACGACGAGCTGACCGAATTCGCGGTGGTGCCGAAGGCGACCGCGTGGTGGATCCCCGGCGGCGAATGGAACCGCTACGAGTACCTCTACAACAGGACGCCACTCGACGAGGTCGGCCAGGCGCACACGCCGATGACCGTGCGCAGCGACGATGGCCTGCACATCGCCTTCCACGAGGCGGCCCTGGTCGACTATGCAGGGATGTGGCTGCGCCGGGTCGAGGGGCAACGCTTCAGGGCACAGCTCGCGCCGGCGTCGGAAGGCTGGAAGGTCCGCCGCCAGGCGCCGTTCACGACGCCCTGGCGAACCCTGGTCATTGCCGACAGCGCCGCCCAGCTCTACGAGTCGAACCTCGAACTCAACCTCAATGAGCCGAACCGGCTCGGTGACGTCAGCTGGTTCACGCCGGCCAAATACGTGGGCGTCTGGTGGGAGATGCATCTGGAGAAGTCGAGCTGGTCGACCGGGCCGACGCATGGCGCGACCACCGCCAACACGAAGCGCTACATCGACTTCGCGGCGAAGAACGGTTTCCGTGGCGTGCTCGTCGAAGGCTGGAACAAGGGCTGGGACGGGCAATGGTTCGGCAACGGCAACGACTTCGATTTCACCACGCCGACTGCGGATTTCGATCTCGAAGGCCTTGCGGCCTATGCGAAGAACAGGGGCGTTCACCTGATCGGCCATCATGAAACCGGCGGTGCGGTCAGCCACTACGAGAAGCAGCTCGATGCCGCGCTCGACCTCTACGCGCGACTCGGCATCGACGTGGTCAAGTCCGGCTACGTCGCCGATGCCGGCCAGATCGAACGCAACGATGGCGATGGCGTGGTCCGCCGCGAGTGGCATGACGGCCAGTGGATGGCGCGCCACCACCTGCACGTGGTCGAGGAAGCCGCGAAACGCCATATCGCGTTCAATCCGCACGAGCCGATCAAGGACACCGGCCTGCGCCGCACGGTTCCGAACTGGGTTTCACGCGAAGGCGCGCGCGGCATGGAGTATGCGGCCTGGGGCAATCCGCCGAATCCGCCGGAACACGAAGCCAATCTCGTTTTCACGCGCATGCTCGCCGGGCCGATGGATTTCACGCCGGGCATTTTGAGCCTCGAGGGTCGTGGCCAGGCCGTGCAGACCACGCTGGCCAAGCAGCTCGCGCTCTATGTCGTGCTCTACAGCCCGATCCAGATGGCTGCCGACCTGCCCGAGAACTACGCGAAACACGCCGACGCGTTCCAGTTCATCAGGGATGTCGCGGTCGACTGGTCGGAAACCCATGTGCTCAATGGCGAGGTCGGCGACTTCGTGACGATCGCGCGCAAGGACCGCCACGGCGAGGACTGGTTCCTCGGCAGCCTGACCGACGAAAACGGTCGCCTGCTGTCGGTGCCGCTGTCGTTCCTCGATGCCGGGCGCAGCTACGTCGCCGAGATCTATCGCGATGGCGACGACGCGGACTGGCAGACCAAACCGTTCTCGTTCGTCCGCGAAAAACGCGAGGTGACCAGCGCCGACACGCTGAGCGTTCGCCTCGCAGCCGGCGGCGGCCAGGCCATCCGCTTCACGCCGAAAGGCCGGTGATGAAATCCCCCGGATGGCTGCAGCAGGACACCTTTCTTGCCGTCACCCCGGCGCCGGCCGGGGTCCAGCGTCTTCGGGCGACACGATGGAGTCACTGGGTCCCGGCCTGCGCCGGGACGACGGGCGGGGAATCTGGCGAGCCCAGTAGGTTGGGGTGAGCGCAAGCGAACCCCAACGGCTTGTAATCTTCATCGAGGTGGCATCAGCAAGGGCGCGAGGACGTTGGGGTTCGCAGGCTCACCACCAAGCTACAAAGCGACGAGGCCGCGCGCAGGCTCGCGACCCTTTACCGTCACCCCGGCGCAGGCCGGGGTCCGGCGTCTTCGGGCGACACGATGGAGTCACTGGGTCCCGGCCTGCGCCGGGACGACGAGCAGGGAATCTGGCGAGCCCAGGTTGGGGTGAGCGCCAGCGAACCCCAACGGTTTGTGATCTTCAGCGTGCGTGGCTTTGGCAAGGGCGCAGGGACGTTGGGGTTCGCAGGCTCACCATTAACCTGCATTTCCCGGATGACCCACATAGGAGACAACAGTCATGCATCAACGCAAGCTGCACGCACTCTGGCTCACGGCCCTGCTGGGTTTCGGCGCAGGCGCGATCGCCGCCGAACTGCCGAAGGTCGCCAGCGGCCGCATCGAACGCCTCGCCGATTTTCCCTCGAAGGAAATTCCGTCGCGCAATGTCGATGTCTGGCTGCCCGATGGTTACCCGAAAGCCGCGCCGTATGCCGTGCTCTACATGCACGATGGGCAGATGCTGTTCGATGCGGCGACCACCTGGAACCACCAGGAATGGAAGGCCGACGAGGTGGCCGGGGAACTGATTGCATCGGGCAAGACGCGACCCTTCATCATCGTCGGCATCTGGAACGGCGGTGACGCGCGCGCGGCCGAATACTTTCCGCAGAAGCCCCTGCAATCCCTGCCTGCACCGCAACGCGACGAACTGCTGGCGATGACCTATGGCGCCGGGCAGAAGCTGTTTTCCGGGCCGGTCTACTCCGATCGCTACCTGCGTTTCCTGGTCGGCGAACTGAAGCCCTACATCGATGCCCACTTCGCCACCAGCCCGCGCCGCGAAGACACGCTGACGATGGGGTCGAGCCTCGGGGCGCTGATCTCGCTGTACGCCGTGGCCGAGTATCCACAGGTATTCGGCGGCGCCGCCTGCCTCTCGACGCACTGGCCGGGCCGCGTTGGCGACAGCCCGGACAACCCGGTGCCGGCGGCGATCTTCGCCTACATCAAGCAGTCATTCCCCGAGGCCGGCGGCCACCGCGTCTACTTTGACCACGGCACGAAGACGCTCGACGAAAGCTATGCGGATAGACAGGTCGTGGTCGATGCCGTGATGAAGGCAAAGGGATACACCGGCAAGGACTTCATGACCCGCGTATTCCCGGGAGCCGAGCACAACGAGACCTCATGGGCGCAGCGACTGGCGATCCCGATGGGCTTCCTGCTCGCGCCAGCGACCTCTTCGAAGGCCAGATAGGAGGGCAGCCCGGCGTCTAGCGCATGGCCTCGCGGCAGGCCTCCTCGAGGGCCTTCATCATCGCCCGGTAGGGTCCGGGTCCGTGGCTTACGCGGGCGACGCCGAGGCCTGCGAGTTCGGCCAGCGACGGCGCAGTGGCGCTTTTCAGCACGTTGAGCGGCAGCTTCGATTCCCGTGCTGCGCGTTCGATCAGGCCCGGCTCGACCAGGCCCGGAACGAACAAGCCGTCGGCGCCCGCGTCGGCATAGGCGCGACCGCGTTCGAGCGCGGCGCGCAGCAGGGCATGATCGTGGCTCTCGCGCGGGGCGCGCAGGAAATCATCGGTACGCGCGTTGATGAAAAAGGGAATCCCCGAGGATTCGGCCGCGGCCCGTGCCGCGGCGATCCGCCTTGCATTGTCGACGGGTTCGCGCAAAGTGCTGCTTGCTCGGAGGCTGTCCTCGATGTTGCAGCCGACCGCACCGGCCTCGATGACGCGGACAATGCTTCGCGCGACATCGGCCGGTTTTTCGCCGTAGCCGCTTTCGAGATCGATCGAGACCGGCAGTTCGCTGGCGCCGACGATGCGCTCGAGATTGGCAATGACGAATTCGATCGGCACCCTCTCGCCGTCGTCGAGGCCATTGGCGGCGGCGACCGACCAGCTGCCCGTGGCGAGGGCCTTTGCGCCCGCCGCAACGACGGCCTTCGCGGAGCCGGCATCCCATATGTTGAACAGCACCAGTGGATTGCCGGCGACGTGCAGGGAGCGGAAGTGTTCGGCCTGCGCCTTGGGGGTCGACATGACGATCTCGATTCGGGGGCGCGCGCGTGTCGCGGGGAACGCGATGAAAAACCCATCCACGTCCAGATGCAAGCACGGGTAATCCGCACAATGACCCGCGACGGCTATCCGTCCGTGCGAGGCAGCCCGTTGTCCCGGGTTGGGGCGTACTGTTCGGCGCGCACGCGCAACCAGGCGCGCAAGGCGGCGATCGAATTCATGCGTTCGGCACCGATCTCGGCGAGTACGTCGGCGTAGGCCGTTGCGCCGGCGCCGCCGATCACGAGCGCAGTCTGCGCGGGCAGGGCCGCCCTCAGCTCGCGCAATTCCTGCGCGACGCGGGGATCGTCGGTCGGATGCACGATCGACAGGGCCACGGCATCGGCGTCGGCCAGCCTGGCGGCGCGAACGAGTTCCGCCGCCGGCAGGCTGGCGCCAAGGTAGGTCACGCGCCAGCCATTGCCGGCGGCGGCGGTCGCCGCGAGCATCGCGCCGAGGTCGTGCATCTGGAATGCCGGCGTGCCGACAATGATGGCCGGCGCGTCATCGCGCACGGTCGGGTAATCGGTCATCCAGGTCAGCACGCGGCGGATGACCGTGGTGGCCAGGTGGCCGTTCGCCGGCGGAAAGCGGCCATCGTGCCAGCCCGTGCCGATCGCCACCAGCAGCGGCCCGATCACGCGGTCGAGCATCTGTTCCGAAGGCAGGCGCAACGCCGCCGTGCGCAGGGTCGCTTCGAGCGTGGCGGCGTCGAAGTCTTCCGCGGCGGCCAGCGCCGTCGCCAGGTAGTCGTGGATCACCGGTTCATCGGTGTCGGCCACGGCGGCGGTTGCGGGTGCCAGGCGCGCATCTGCCGCAACCAGTTCACGCAATTCGTCGTTGCCGAGGCGTGCGACCTGGCCGATCTGCCGGCCGGCCCCGGTCGCGCTGACCAGCAGCCGCAGGCGCTCGATGTCGGCGTCGGAGTAGTTGCGCTGGCCGCCCTCGGTGCGGGTCGGCTGGACCGCGCCGTAGCGCTTTTCCCAGGCGCGCAGCAGATCGGGCGTGAGCCCGGTGCGCCGGGCCACGACGCGGACGGAGTGCAGGGAAGGGGAGTGGGGCTTGTCCATGCGCCATGTTAGGAACGTGCGGCGCGTTTGTCCAGATATTTACGGCTTGTGTCCAAGTAATTGACGGCTGTTGACATCAAATAGCTGGACATGTACTGTACAACCTCCATGCCGACCAACCAATACATGGACAAGCCTTAGACGCCGCACTTCTGATCCTCCCCACCCCCCAAGGAGTACACCATGAACTTTGCATCCCTCATCCTCGCCACCGCCGTAGTCGCCGTCCCGCTCACCGCCGCTGCCGGCGGCAAGGACAAGATGGTCAAGAAGGACATCGTCGACACCGCCGTCGCCGCCGGTTCGTTCAAGACCCTGGCCAGCGCCCTCGAAGCAGCCGACCTGATCGCCACGCTGAAGGGCCCGGGCCCGTTCACCGTATTCGCCCCGACCGATGCGGCATTCGCCAAGTTGCCGGCCGGCACCCTCGACGGCCTGCTCAAGGACAAGGCCAAGCTGTCTGCAATCCTGACCTACCACGTGGTCGCCGGAAAAGTTGAAGCCAAGGACGTCGTCAAGCTCGACAGCGCGAAGACGGTCAATGGCCAGTCGGTCACGATCAAGGTCATGGGCGACACGGTCCATGTAAACAACGCGACCGTCACGGCCACCGATATCCAGGCATCCAACGGCGTCATCCACGTCATCGACACCGTGTTGATGCCGAAGGAGTAATTCCCCGTCACGGTCCCGTCGAGCGGATTGACCGCAGGCTCGACCTTGCGCCCCGGCCGCCTCTCCCTCGGCCGGGGCGTTCGTATGTGCGGGGATCGGCGCTTGCACGGCCATCGGCCAAGCGGGCTGCAGGCGGGTGATGTCGTGCTGCAGGCCCGGCGGAAGGCGGGGGTGCGAATCCGCCCGGCTAGGCGGCCTCGAGCTTCTCGCGTTCCTTGGCCAGCTGCTTTTCGTTGAAGCGGATGAACTCGGCCAGGGATTTGTCATCGGGCGTGCTGGCCAACTCGGCCCGGGCGCAGCGGATCCAGGCTTCCAGCCGGGTCAGGCGCCGGATCTGGGTCAGGGTTTTACGTGCTTCAGGACGCATGGGCGTGTTCCGTGTAAACAATGGTGTCGCCGGGGCGGTATTTTACCCCGCCTTGGCGAAACTGCCACTGCCTTGGCAGCAGATCGCCAGAAAAGATGCTAACGCACGGCAGCGAAAGCTCAAATCATTGCAAGGCGACCAGTGGCAGTGGACGGCGCCCGCAGGCCGGCGGGTCGCCATGGCCGGCAGACTGGCGCTGCCTCGCGGAACAAATCACGCTTGCGTGCGGATCGTCGGCGCTCGACCATGGGCCATGTTCAACCCGAATCCCCGCATCCAGTCCATCACTGTCGCGCCCGCAGCCGAGTGCCTCGTCATCGACGATGCCCTGAGCGATCCCGAGCGCTGGGTGGCCCTGGCCCACGAGCACCGCGAGGCGTTCGCGGAAGCGCCGTTCAATGCCTATCCCGGTGGCGAATTGCGCATGCCCGATGCGCTGTCGGCGAAGCTCGATGCCTTCTTCGGCGAACATATCCGCAAGCGCCTCGGTGCGCGCCGCACGTTGCGCATGTACAGCCGGCTCGCCATGGCCACGCGCCAGGTCGAAGAGCTCGAACCGCGCCAGTGGATCTGTCATCGCGATCGCCTCGAGATCGCGCCGGACCGCTGCATCGCGGCCTCGGTGCTCTACCTGTTCCGCGATGCATCGCTCGGCGGCACGGCATTCTTCGCGCCGCGTCGCGGCGAACGCGAGACCGCGATCCTGATCCATGAGTCGGGCCAGCTCGACGCGGCTGCCTTCACCGCCAGATACGGCATCGCGCCGTCCTATCCGGTCGCCAGCAACGACTGGTTCGAGAAGACCGCGGTGGTCGAGGCGAAGTGGAACCGGTTGGTGTTCTACGAGGGTGGCAGCGTGTTCCATGCCAGCGACATCGGGGCGCCGCAGCGGCTGGACAGCGATCCGCGCAAGGGGCGCCTGACCTGGAACGGATTCTTCGTCTGCCGTCGCGCGGCTGCCTGATCGCGCGGCCGGGTCAGGGCAGGGTAATCACGGCGCTGGCATCCATGACCAGCGGGTCGGCATCGCCTTTCGCGCCACCAAAGCGGTGGTGATCGGGTTCGGCCTGCAGCGGGCGGTAGCCGCCATCGTAATCCCAGGTCGTGACGTAGAGGCGCGCCCCGGACAGGGATTCCGGATTGCCGAGGGCGGAGGCCGGAAACGTGAAGACCAGGCTGTTGTTCGCGCGGTCGACCTTGAGGTCGGCCACTGGCGACACCTGGCGGCCCTCGTTCGACGCCGAGGCGCCCTCGGCGCTGAACAGGCTGTTGCTCCAGCCACCGGCGCGCAATCGATAATTCCAGCGCATGCCACCGGGCAGGCTGGCGTTCTGCAGCGGCATCGTGGTGCTGCCGCCCGTGCCGCCCGGCAACTCGAGGAACAGGGTCACGGCGAGATGGTCGAAGCCGTTGACCGGATTCCACTCCGCGACGAGCTCGTGCATGCGCACGACCACGCGCAGCGAACTGCCTGAAGCCAGCACGCGCACGCCGCGCAGGTCGAGCGGGTGATGCCTGTTCCAGAACGGATCCGCCGGATACGTATAGTTGCCGCCCGGGCCATGGTCGTCGCCGGCGGGATCCTCGACGTCGCGTTTGAGGGTCCATTGGCGCTCGACCCGGAACGGAATGCCCGGCGAGCTGGCTGACGCCGCCTGCGACCAGGCGACCACGCCGTGTTCGATGCCGGGATCGATCAGGTCGGCGGTGTCGAGCGTCGCCTGCCAGCGCCCGTCCCCGGCAACCGTCACGGCCCTGGCGCGATCGAGATCGCCGTCGATGACCAGCAGCAAGTCGTCGATGCCTTTTGCCGTTCCGCTCAGGAGCAGGTCGCCGCGCACCACGGCCGAGGCCGGTGCGTCGATTTGCACGGTGGGTTCGGCTTGCGCGGGCGTGGACACGGGCGGCGCTGCCTTGTCCGCGCGCACGCTCCAGACCTGGCCGCTGCGCGCCGGCAGGCGCAGGCCGAGCCGGCCGTTCTTGCCGACAACCAGCGGCCGCGCCTCGCCGTCGATCGAAAATTCGGGCACCAGCCGCGTGCCCGCGGCCAGGCCGGTATCGAGATCGGCCAGCAGGCTTTCGTGCTCCGCCGAATTGAACACGACCAGCATGCTGTCCTTGCCATCCTGCATGCGGTAGGCGAGGGCGCCGGCCGCCGCCGTATTGGCAGCGAGCACGGTCGGGGTTCCGCGCGAGAGGACGCGATGTTCCCCACGCAGTTTCGTGATCTGCGCAAGGTAGCGGTAGAGCGGCGCATCGACGTCGAAATGGTCGCGTCCGCCCGAATCGACGCCGGTCGCGAACATCGCCGCGCGCTGCTTGCTGAAGCCCTGCTCGGTGCCGTAGTAGATCACCGGGATGCCGGGCAGGGTCATGATCAGCAGCAGCGACTGGCGCAGCCCGGCTTCGCTGCCGCCGGCGAGGAAGCGTTCCACGTCGTGGTTGTCGACGAAGCTCGGCATGCGGTGCGGATCGGCGTGAACGCTCATCATGTTGCGGATGCGATGGGCCAGCACGGCGCTCGGCTGGCCCTTGGCGAACACGTCGAGCGTGCTCCCGTACAGCGGAAAGTTGATCATGCCGGGCAGCAGCGGGTGGCCTTTCGCGTCGCGCATGTAGCTGTCGATCCGGCGTGCCTGGGTATCGGCAAAGGGCGCATCGATGCCGAAGCCTTCGCCGAACAGGTGGAAATCCTTGTGGCCGCTGGCGCGCGCCACGCGCAGGATGCCGGGAGCCTTGGCATCGCGCGCGTTGAGGAAATCATCGAAGTACCCGGCCGGCACGTAGAACGCGGTATCGACCCGGTAGGCATCGACGCCGGCTTCGCGGATCCAGTATCCGTAGCTGTCCCGCAGCGCCTTGCGTACAACGGGATTTTCGGTGTTGAGGTCATCCAGCTCGGCGAGTTGCCAGTCGAGTTGCTGGCTGCGGTCGTTGAAGTCCCGGATGCGCGGCGTCCAGTGGTAGATCGCGGCCTTGCGATCCGCTTCGCGACGCGGATCGTTCAGGGAAAACGGAACCTGGGTCGGCGCGGCGTGGGGCCTGGAATCGGCGTTCAGGCGATAGTTCGTGGCCGGATCCGCAGGATCGGCGTCGCCCTCGTAGTGGAAGAAATTGCCGACGTGGTTCACCACGATGTCCTGCACGAGGTACATGCCCTTCGCATGCAGGCAGCGCGACAGGTGCCGGTAGTCTTCCAGCGTGCCGAAATGCGCATCGATGGCCTTGAAGTTCTCCGCCCAGTAGCCGTGGTAGCCGCCGTAGCCGACCTGGCCATCCCACCACTGGTTGGCAACCGGAGGGGTTACCCAGAGCGCCGTCGCACCGAGTCCGCGAACGTAGTCGATGCGGCGCATCAGGCCGGCGAGATCACCGCCGCTGTAGCGTGCGCCATCGGCGGGATCGTACTCGCCGGCGCCCTGGTCGTTGTTGCCCGGATCGCCGTCGTCGAAGCGGTCGATCATTGCGAGATAGATGACCTGGTCGCGCCAGTCCGGCGAGGCGACCTGCAGCGGGCCGCGGGAACAATCGTCCGCGGCGGGGGCCATTCCGGCCGTGGCCAGTCCGAGCAGGGTCAGTACGAGGTGGCAGGCGCGTGTCGGGGAGCGGATGGCCATGCATGTTTTCCGTCTGTTGGATTCGCCGGGCCGCACCGGCCCGACGTCCTGCCGCACGTGGCCATGCGCGTTCGGGCTTCGCCGCGTGGCCGCCATGCAGCCGCACTATCCCATGGCCTCGCATGACCGCCGAACGACAAACGGGCATGAATACGTATGCAAGATCCGCCACGCCGGAAACGCTGGGGATACCATCATCCGGCGCTGAGGGGAAGCAACGTTCGGCAGCGCACGCGACCGGGTGGAGCCCACTGCCAACCATTCTGGCCACTGTTCGAATTTCGGAGTTTGGGGGAAAAAGATGCTGTATCTGAAGCGCAACATGCTGAGCGTCGCACTTGTGTCGGCGATCATGGCCACCGCGATTTCGGCACGTGCCCAAAGCACGGACGAAGCAGCCGACCAGACTTCGGCCGATGCCGAAGCGGCGGCGAAGAAGGAAGCAGCCGAGAAGGATGCGAACACGCTCGAAACCGTGCGTGTATCGGGTATCCGCGCGGCCATCGAGAGCGCCATCGAAGTCAAGCGTGAATCGAATTCGATCGTCGAGGTGATCTCCTCGGAAGACCTCGGCAAGCTCCCTGACGTATCGATCGCCGATTCGCTGGCCCGCCTGCCCGGACTCGCCACGCAACGCGTCGCCGGTCGCTCGTCGACGGTCAGCATCCGCGGACTTGCCGGCGACTACGGAACCACGCTGCTGAATGGCCGTGAGCAGGTCAGCGTCGGCGACAACCGCACGATCGAGTACGACCAGTTTCCGTCCGAACTGATCAACCAGGTCGTCGTCTACAAGACCCCGGATGCCTCGCTGGTCGGCCAGGGCTTGTCCGGAACAGTGGACCTGCGCACGGTGCGCCCGCTGTCCTTCCAGGAACGCGTCGTTTCGCTCAATGCGCGCGGCGAGAAGAACTCGCTGGGCAAGGTCAATGCGGATTCCGACGATTTTGGCAGCCGCGTCAGCGCCTTCTATGTCGACCAGTTCATGGACGACAAGCTCGGCGTCGCGCTGGGCTACGCACGCCTCGACACACCGGGGCAGTCCAATCGCTGGGAGTCATGGGGCTATCCGACCAATGACGCCGGCATTTATGCGATCGGTGGCTCCAAGCTCCAGGGCACCTCGAGGGACTCGGTCCGCCAGGGCCTGATGGGCGTGCTCGAGTTCAACGCCAGCGAGCAATACACCACCATGCTCGATGTCTACTATTCGAAGTTCGACAAGGCCGAGACCACGCGCTTCATGGAGACCGGTCTCGCCTGGTCCGGCGCCACGCTGCAGAATCCCGGCGTGCAGAACGGCGTGGTCACCAGCGGTACGTTTGCCGGCGTGCGCCCGGTGCTGCGCAACGATCTCAACGAGGGCAACGACAAGCTCTTCGCGATCGGCTGGAACAACCATTTCACGATGACCGACCTGTGGTCGGCCGACATTGACATCAGCCATTCGCAGGCCGATCGCCACGAGAGCATCCTCGAGATGTATTCCGGCACGCGTGCAGGGGTCACCGACAACGTCGATTTCCTGCTCGATCCGACCGGTTTCCCGACCTTCCATTACGGCCTCGACTACACCGACCCCAATGTCATCGTGCTGACCGATCCGGGAGGCTGGGGCCAGGACGGCTACATCAAGACGCCGACGATCAAGGACGACCTGACCTCGTTCCGCGCCAGCGCCGAGCGTGCCTTCAATGGCGGCCCGTTCTCGAGCATGGAGTTCGGCATCAACTATTCCGACCGCGAGAAGCAGCGCAGCGTGCCGGAAGCCTTCCTCGACCTGATCAACGACGAAACCACGATTCCGGCCAACTTCCTGATCTCGCCGGTCGACCTCGGGTTCGCCGGCGTGCCGGGCAGCATCAGCTACCGGATCAATCCGGTGCTGGCCCAGTTCTACACGCTGCGCGACAACATCAACGCCGATATCGTCAACAAGCAGTGGAAGGTCAACGAGAAGGTCACGACCGGCTACTTCCAGTTCAACATCAATTCGGAACTGGGTTCGGTGCCGGTGCGCGGCAACGTCGGCGTACAGGCGGTCTCGGTCGACCAGAACTCGGACGGCTTCGAAGTCCTGCAGGGCGATGCGGGGAATGCCCTGCCGTTTTCCGGCGGTTCGACCTACACCGATTACCTGCCGAGCCTGAACCTCGCCTTCCTGCTGCCGTCGGACAACACGATCCGCCTCGGCCTCGGACGCGAGGCGGCGCGGCCACGGCTCGACCAGATGCGTGCGAACAACAACACGAGCCTCGCCTTCTCGGGCGAGAATTTCGGGCGCTGGACGCGTGATGGCGGCAACCCGGAGCTCCAGCCGTGGATCGCCAATGCCTTCGACCTGTCCTGGGAGCACTACTTCGCCAAGACCGGATACTTCAGCGTTGCGTACTTCTACAAGGACCTGAAGACCTACGTCTACGACCAGACCACGGCATTCGACGCCAGCGGCCTGCCGATTCCGGCCGGATACGTCGGGCCGACGCCCGATCCGATCGGCATCTACAAGCGCCCGGCGAATGGCACCGGTGGCAGCATCAAGGGCTATGAGCTCGCGCTGTCCATCCCGTTCGACCTGTTCACGCCGGTCCTCGAAGGATTCGGCTTGTCCTTCAACTACTCGGACACGACGAGTTCGATCAAGCGCCTCGGTCCGGACGGTCCGGACGAGCCGATTGCCGGACTCTCCAAGCAGGTCCGCAATTTCTCCTTCTACTACGAGAACCACGGATTCCAGGCGCGCATCAGCCAGCACTCGCGCTCGGACTTCCTCGGCGAGGTGCAGGGCTTCGGCGCCGACCGTGCACTGGTCTACATCGACGGCGAGTCTGTCCTCGATTTCCAGACCGGCTACACGTTCGGGGACGATACCGCGCTGCGTGGCGCAACCATCCTGCTGCAGATCAACAACGTGACCAACGAACCGTACCGCGAGTTCTTCAATGACAGCGGCCTGACCAAGCGTTCCGAAGAATACGGTCGCCAGTACCTGCTCGGCGTCACCTACAAGTTCTGATTTCGGCTCTCCACGACACCCTGCCGGCCCTCACTGGCGGCAGGGTCTTTTTTTGCCTGCGAAACGCAAGTCGCCTGGCTTTCCCAAGTCGCCGGTCGAACAGTCCAGCCCTGTGCAGGCGCCCCTGCGCATCCGCCGCGCGGGCGGTTCGTGAGAAGATGGAGGCCGATGACGGGATTGCCGGCCCGCCGCACCGCCTCTGGTCGCGCCCGGCAGATCGCCGCAAGCAGAGGAGAGACCCGTGGAAACGACCAACCCGCCTGCCCGCCGTTCGTCATGGATGTTCCGTGGCTTCGCCGTGTTGCTGATCGCCTACGTGTTGTTCGTCCTCGCCATGATGTGGTGGTGGGATACCGAGCCCGACTATTTCGACCCGATCAAGGTCACCCAGCAGCGCGCGACCGCGAAGCAGCAGGCGGTCGTGGTCGGCTCGGCGACGACCAGTGCCCTGGTCCAGTCCATCGAGGTCATGCTCGACAAGCGCGGTGGTTACCTGAGCAACGACAAGCTGCCGCCCGGCGTGCTGATGGACAACATGCCGAACTGGGAATTCGGCGTGGTCACCGCCTCGCGCGACCTGACCCGCGCCTTGCGCAACGAATTCAGCCGTTCGCAGACGCAGTCGGTCGAGGACAAGGACCTGCAGGAGGCCGAGCCGCTGATCAGTTCGCCGAACGATCGCTGGCTGCTGCCGAGTTCCGAGAGCCAGTACCGCAAGGCGATCGAGCGCATCGACAGCTATGCCACGCGCCTCGCCGACAACGATACCGACGACGCGCAGTTCTACGCGCGTGCCGACAATCTCGTGGATTTCCTCTCGGTCGTCTCGACCCGCCTTGGCTCGCTCTCGCAGCGCCTTTCGGCCAGCGTCGGCCAGATGCGCATCGACACCGACCTGGCCAACGATCCGAACGCGCAGCAATCCCGGCCGGCGGCCAGCTCGCGCATCGTCAAGACGCCGTGGACGAAGATCGACGACAACTTCTACGAGGCGCGCGGCTACACCTGGGCCTTGCGCGAACAGCTGGAAGCCATCCGCGTCGATTTCGGCCCGGTCCTGCGCGACAAGAACGCCATGATCAGCCTCGAGCAGGTGATCCGCGAGATCGAGGAAGCGCAGAAGCCGCTCGGCAGCCCGATGGTTCTGAACGGAGCGCCGTTCGGCTTCTTCGGCAACCATTCGCTGGTGCTGGCCAATTACATCTCGCGCGCCAATGCCGCGCTGATCGAATTGCGCGAGCTGCTCAAGCGCGGCTGAAGGCGGGCGACCGTCCAACCTGCGCTGTATTTCTGTAGGAGCCCCTTCAGGGGCGATGCCCTTCGCCGGTCCGAACAGGAACATCGCCCCTGACGGGCCTCCTACAGAAGCGTGCAGTGCTCCGCCTGCGGGAGTGCTTTCGACAGATCCGGGATCGGCCTTCAGGCGCGATGCATTTCGCGATCGTGCCAAACGGTATTGCCCCTGAAGGATCGTGCAGGATCTCCAATCAATCGGTGAAACCAGCTGAACGGTACCCCGTCGCGACGGCAGTCGGCCCTTGACTCGGCGCGCCGGGTCGGAAACCCTCCCAAGTCCACGCATGACGCGGACGAGAATTGCCGATGACCCTCGAAATCACCCACGAGCAAGCCGCCCACCGGTTCGTCGCCATCGTCGAGGGCCTGCCGTGCGTCCTCGAATATCGCCTGTCCGGCGGCACGATGACGATTACCCATACCGGCGTGCCGGCCAGCCTCGGCGGCCGCGGCATTGCCGCCGAATTGACGCGTTACGCGCTCGACGCGGCGCGCGCGAACGGCTGGAAAGTCATCCCGGCGTGCTCATACTCCGCAGCGTTCATCGACAAGCACGCCGAGTACAGCGATCTGCTGGCGTGAAGCTCAGGCTTCGGTAGCCCGGTGGCGTGCGACACCGGCGAGGATTTCCTGCTTGGCGTCATCGGCGTTGCCCCAGCCCTCGAGCTTGACCCACTTGCCCTTCTCGAGATCCTTGTAGTGCTCGAAGAAGTGGCCGATGCGCTCGAGCCAGTGCTTGGAGACCTGCTCGATGTCGTTGATGTGGGCGTAGCCCTCGAACACCTTCGGGATCGGCACGGCGACCAGCTTCTCGTCGGCGCCGGCCTCGTCGCTCATGCGCAGCACGCCGACCGGACGACAGCGGATCGCCGAGCCCGGCACCAGCGGCAGAGGCAGGATCACCAGCACGTCGAGTGGATCGCCGTCGCCGCCCAGGGTCTGCGGCACGTAGCCGTAGTTGCACGGGTAGCGCATCGGCGTGGACAGCACGCGATCGACGAAGATCGCGCCGGTGGCCTTGTCGACCTCGTACTTGACCGGTTCCGCGTCCTTCGGAATCTCGATGATGACGTTGATTTCGTTCGGCACGTCCTTGCCAGTCGGAACAAGCTGCAAAGCCATGGAAGCTCCTCGATGACGGCCCCGCCATACATTCGGCGGCGGCCACGGAAACAGGGGGCGTCATCATACGGCAGTCGGTGCTGCGCTGCAGCATCCGGTGCCGGCCGCGGCCTGCGCCCGACCTTTGCCTGGTCATCGCCGGCCGGAACCCGCTCGGCCGCCAGGAGTCCGGCGCTGCTACTGCTGCTCGAAATCGCCGACGAACAACCCGTCGCCGCGGTATTCGTAGGCCCCGATGTCCGGCCTCGAAAAGACCGGATCGTTGCGGTAACGGGAATCGGTCCAGGCGCGCACGAAGCCGTTGCCGCGCTGGTCCCAGGTCAAGGCGCCGGAGTTGCTGCCGCGGTCGATGGCAGGGCTCAGGCGTGAAACGGGGTGGACCGGGACGAACCCGCCGCCATCGGCGCTCGTCAGCGGCTTCAGCAGCGCATCGGCCGCGAACTGGTTGCGCAGGTTCGAGCCGTTGATCTCCGCCGCGCCCGGCATGGTGGCGAACAGCGAATCGGAGACATTGACGATGCTCGGATTGGACGCTGAGCCCGAGACGTGCGCAAGGTCGGCAGCGACGTTGCCGATGCCCTGGGTATTGGCTCCGAACAGGGTGCTTTCGAGGCTGACGGTCGTGCCCGTCGTGTCGACCCAGATCGCGCCCGCCTTGACGCCGGCAGTTGGCGAGAGGGTCGGTGCGCACTTGTTGAACGCGAAAGTCGAGTTGCGCACGAGCAGCTTCCCGCCGCTCACGGAAAGTGCGCTTCCCTGGCCCGACTGATGGCGCGTGACATTGGCTGAAAAGGTGCTGTTTTCGATCACCGAAGTGGCTGCACCCGCGTCGGAAACGCCGGTGAAATACATGCCACCGCCTTGCGGCTCGCCGGTCGAGTTGGCGACGACGGCGCTGGCGGACATGCGCAAGCTGGTCATCGTGCCGGCGTAGATTCCGCCGCCCGTGTGCCCGGCGACATTGTCCTGGATCAGCGAATCGGTGATGACCGCATTGGCCCGGGGCGAAGTGATGCGCAGGCCGGCGCCGAAGTTCGCGGTGTTCTGCGCGATGATGCTGCGCGCCAGGGTGAGGGTGCCGGCGCTGAAATAGATGCCGCCACCCGATCCCTGGCCGGTCGAGGGGGCGCTGTTGGAGAGCACGCTGACGCCATCCAGGCTGAGGTCGGCTTCCGCGGCAAAAATCGCGCCGCCGCGCAGGGTCGCGGAGTTGAAGCGAAAGATCGACGAGCCGACGCTGAGATCTTCGTCAAAGGCATAGATCGCTCCGCCTTCGTCGGCGAGCCCTCCGGTCATCGTCAACCCGTTGATGGCAACGCTTCTCGGGTTGCCCGAAGTGCGGCGCACGTCGAACAGGCGCGTGGCATCCTGCCCGTCAATGGTCAGCACGGCCGCGCCGGGCCCGCTGATGGTCATGCTGTTGCTGATGCGGATCGGGCTGTTCAGCGCGATCGTGCCGCCCAGGCCTGCCTGGAAATTGACCACGTGCGGAGCACCAGTCGCCGTATTGGCCTGGGCAATGCGGTCGCGAAGGGTGCCCGCCCCGCTGTCGGCGAGGCTGGTCACGGTGAACGTTGCGGCTTGCGCGAGCGGGGAGCCGGCAACTGCCACGGCCAGCAGGATAGAATTCAGTGTACTCACCGGCTTTCCTTGTCGATGCGGGGTCGATGCGGGGTGGAATCGATTCGACCGTTTGCATGCGGTCTGATTCCGAAAGACGGAACGGGATCTGAATTCCTATCGGGATTGACCCCGTGCGATAGGCAAAATTGACTTCCGGGCCTTGCCTTGGTCCCCCCGCTGCGCTTAGCTAGGCGGATGGCTGATGGTGTTGGCAGGAGCGCGAAACATGAACTTGGAAACTCCTCCTGATCCGACCAGTCGGAACGTCACCGAACTCCTGCATGGCTGGAGTCGCGGTGATGCCCAGGCCGCGGAAAACCTGACCGAGCTGGTTTACGCGCAGATCCGCGCGATGGCCGGCAAGCATGTGCGCCGCAACGGCTCGGGATCGCTGCAGGCCACCGAGCTGGCCCACGAAATGTTCATCCGCCTGCTCGAGGCAAATGTGGACTGGCGTGATCGCCGGCATTTCTTCGGCGTGGTCAGTGCGGCCCTGCGCAACATCCTGATCGATTCGGCGCGTGCCGCCGGCAGCGAGAAGCGTGGCGGGGGCCTGATCCACGTGACCCTGTCCGGCGCCGGCAGCGTGGTCTCCGACAGCGGAGAAGCCAGCGCCCTGCACGATGCCCTGCTGGCCCTGCGCGAGCTGGACGCGCGCAAGCACGAGATCGTCGAGTTCCATTACCTGCTCGGCCTCAAGCGCGAGGAAATCGCCGAGGCGGTCGGCGTGTCCGTGCCGACCGTCGACCGCGAGCTGCGTTTCGCCAAGGCCTGGCTGAAGGAGCAGCTGCAGCCATGAATCCGGCGCGCTGGGCCCGGCTGCAGGAGCTGTTCGAACAGTTGGTCGAACGGGCGCCGGCCGGGCGCGCGGCCTGGCTGGCGCAAAACGAGGCCGATCCGGCCCTGCGTGAGGAGGCTCTCGCCCTGGTCGACAAGCATGAGTCCAGCGAGGAGGTGCTGACCGCGCGGCTGCGCAAGGTGGCGGATGCGGTGACGCCGCAACCGGCGAGCGGCCTGCGCGTCGGTCCGTACGTGCTGATCCGCGAGATCGGCAGTGGCGGCATGGGCACCGTCTTCCTGGCCGAGCGCGTCGACCGTGAATTCGACCGCAAGGTCGCCATCAAGCTGATCCGCGGAATCCCGACCGCCGACGCGACATCGCGCCTGCGCCGCGAGCGCCAGATCCTGGCCAACCTGAGCCACCCGAATATCGCGCCGCTGCTCGATGGCGGCACCAGCGACGCCGGCCAGCCGTACCTGGTCATGGAGTTCATCGAGGGCCCCGAAGAGCCCGCGGCCGACGGCTCCGCTGCGGAGCAGCCTGCGCCGGCGATCACGCGCGCGCCGACCCTCACCGAATACTGCGCTTCGCATGCGCTGTCGCGGAAGAAACGGCTGCAACTTCTGCAGCAGGTTTGCCGGGCCGTGCACTACGCGCACCAGCGCCTCATCATCCATCGCGATCTGAAGCCGGCGAACGTGCTCGTGCGCGCCGACGGCACGCCGGTCCTGCTCGATTTCGGCATAGCCAAGCTGCTCGAGAACGATGCCTCGGGCCAGCAGACGCAGACCGGCATTCCGTGGTTCACGCCAGCCTATGCGAGCCCCGAGCAGCGCAACGGACGCTCCATCAGCACGGCCACCGACATCTATGCGCTCGGTGTCCTCCTGCATCAGCTGCTGACCGGTGAAGTGCCGCGCGCCGACGCCGAGGGACGCCTCCCTGCGGCCAGCGCGAGCCGCAGTATTTCGGGCACCGGCAGCAATCGCGAGCTCGACATCATCGTCGCCAAGGCCAGCCATCCGGAGCCCGATCGCCGCTACGCCTCCGCCGAGGCGCTGGCCAACGACATCGAGCGCTACCTGCGCGGCCGTCCGATCCAGGCCGCGCCGGACAGCCTGGCTTACCGCTTCGGCAAGTTCATCGATCGCCACCGCTGGGCGGTGGCGACCACGGCCATGCTGCTCGTGCTGGCGATCGTCATGGTGGCGCGCCTGGCCGCCGAAAAGGAGCGCGCCCTGCGTGCCGAGGAACTGGCCCAGCGCGAATCGGAAACCGCCGGCAGCGTTGTCCAGTATCTGGTCTCGCTGTTCGATGCGGCCTCGCCGGACAAGATCGGCACGCGCATGATTTCACCGCTGGAACTGGTCGACTCCGGCGTCCGCGAGGCGCGCAGGAACCTGACCGGCCAGTCGCGTTCGCGTGCGCGCCTGCTCGCAGCGCTCGGAGAGATCTACGCCAAGCTCGGCAAGGCCGAGCAGGCAATTCCGGTGCTCGATGAGGCTGTCGAACTCGAAGCCCGGCAGCCCGCGCCGAACGAGCTGCCCAATTACCTGAGGCTGCTCGGCACCGCCCTGAACATGACCGAGCGGCACGGCCCGGCCGTGGCTCGCCTGCGCGAGGCCGAGAGCCTGATGGAAACGGCGGGCTCGACGGATTCCGGGGCCATGTCGGACCTGCTGACCACGCGGTCGCTGGCCGAAGCGCGCATTGGCCAGATCGCCGCGGCCATCGCCGATGCCGAGCGTGCCGTCGCGCTCGCGCAGAAGGCCGATGGCATCCCCAGCCTGCGCAGCGGCGAAGCCTACAACGCGCTGAGCGAGGCGCACTGGCGCAATGGCGACCTGACCCGGGCGCGCGAGATCGCCGAGCTGAACATCAGTGGCCTGGGCTCGCTGGCGGATGCCGGCAACACCCTGTTGCTGGCGCAGACCTACCTGGCCAACATCATGACCGAGCAGGGCCAGCGCGACCGGGCCGAGGCACTGCTGCGCGACGTGATCGCGGTGCGCCTGAAGACGCTGGATCCGGCCAGCGACTGGATCATCGGGCTGCGCAACCAGCTTGCCGCCGTCCTGCGCCTGCAAGGCAAACCCCTCGAGGCGACCGACCTGTTGCAGCAAAACCTCGAAGCAATGCGCAAGCACGGTGAAACCAACACGCCGTCCTACATGATCGCCCTCAACAACCTCGGTTCGATGCAGGACCAGATTGGCGACTATGTGGCCGCCGAGGCCAACCTGCGCGAGGCGCTGCGCCTGGCCAACGCGGAGAATGATCCGACCAGTGCGCGCCCGGACATCTACCGGCAAAGCCTGGGCCGCGTGCTGATGCTGGCTGGAAAACGCGCCGAGGCACTGGCGTTCCTCGAGCCCGAGATTGCCGATGATGGCTCCGACGACCGGCGTGTCGCCCGCCTGCGCCGCCTGATCCATCTTGCCGAATGGCTCCGGCTCGGCGGTCGCCACGAGCGCGCGGCGGAGTACATTGCGCAGGGCGAGGACATGGTCAATTCCGTGTTCGGGCCGGCGCACGTGCGCGCTGCCGGTGTCGCCAGGGCGCGCGCGCTGCTCGAACGCGACAAGGGCGATTTCAGCGCGGCAGAGGCGACCATGCAGCGCGCACTGCAGTTGTCCGAATCGGGTTTCGGTGCGCAGGCGAATCCGGTCATCGAGGTTCGCATCGAGCTGGCCGAAATCCAGATCGCGCGCGGCGAGCACGACCTGGCCATGGCCAACCTCGAAGCCAGCAAGGCCAGCATACAGACGAAGTTCAAGAACGGTTCGCCAATCTGCCTGCTGTTCAAGCGACTCGATTCGCGATTGCGCATTGCCGGCTCGGCGGGACGCGCCAGGAAAAGCTAGCCTCCTGCGCACGCGCGATGTCCATCGCGCCGCGCTGATCCGTTCGAGGTGGCTGTATCCCTGAAAGCGAATGCGGCATCGGGCGGTCCCATGGGTCCGTGCCGCACAACCGGAGCCCCAGCATGACTGACAGAAAAGTGGACGTCGCCATCATCGGCGCCGGTACGGCCGGATTGTCCGCCTATCGCGAGGTACGCAAGTTCACCGATCGCATCGCATTGATCGAGGGCGGACCATTCGGCACCACCTGCGCCCGGGTCGGCTGCATGCCGTCCAAGCTGCTGATCGCGCCGGCCGAGGCCAGGCACCGCCTGCAGTCCTTCGCGCAGTTCGGGCTTTCGACGGATGCCGGCGTCGTCGACGGCGTCGCCGTCATGCGCCGGGTGCGCGAGGAGCGCGACCGCTTCGTCGGCTTCGTGAAGGAGTCGATCGAACAGTTCGACCAGGACCACATCGTGCGCGCGCACGCCGAATTCGAAGACCCGCACACGCTGCGGCTGAGTCCCGCGCATGCTGGCGTCGAGAGCGCCGGGGCGAGCGGCCGCATCGTCGCCGAACGCATCGTGATCGCGGTCGGTTCACGGCCGATGATCGCGCCGGGACTCGAGGCGGCCGGCGATCGCCTGGTCGTCAACGACGATGTGTTCGACTGGCAGGACCTGCCGCGATCGGTCGCCGTGTTCGGCGCCGGCGTGATCGGGGTGGAGCTCGGCCAGGCCTTGCACCGGCTTGGTGTGCGCGTGCGCCTGTTCGGGCGTGGTGGTGGAGTTGCCGGCCTGTCCGACCCCGAGGTGCGCGCGTACGCCGCCCGCACCATCGCCGCGGAAATGCCGGCCAGCCTGGATGCGCGCGACGTGCGCATCCAGCGCGACGGCGATTCCGTCGTGGTCGACTTCACCGATGATGAAGGCGTCGCGCGCAGCGAACGGTTCGAATGGCTGCTTGCCGCAACCGGCCGGGTTTCAAACGTCGACCGGCTCGTGCCCGGAAAAGGCGGACTCAGGCTGGGCGCGCGCGGCGTGCCACAGTTCGACCCGCTGACCATGCAGACCAGCGAGAAGCACATCTTCATTGCCGGCGATTCCGCCGCGGATCGCCCGATCCTGCACGAGGCCGCCGACGAGGGCCATCTGGCCGGGCACAATGCGGCGCGCTATCCCTCGGTGTTCCGGCACACGCGGCGCACGCCACTCGGCATTGTCTTCAGTGATCCGCAGGCGGCATTCGTCGGCCACCGCTATCGCCAGCTCGTCGAGGACAAGGTCGAATTCGGCATCGGCGAGGTGTCTTTCGAGGACCAGGGCCGCTCGCGCGTGATGCTGGTCAACCAGGGCCTGTTGCGCGTGTATGGCGAGAAGGGCACGGGGCTGCTGCTCGGTGCCGAGATGTTCGGTCCGCACAATGAACACCTTGCCCATCTGCTGGCCTGGGTCATCCAGTTGCGCAAGACGGTCGACGAGGTGCTCGAACTGCCGTTCTACCATCCGGTGATCGAGGAAGGCCTGCGCATGGCGTTGCGCGACCTCAATCGCGCGCTCGGCATGGGGCCGAAGCCGCCGCTGCGCTGCATCGACTGCGGACCCGGTGCCTGAGGCGGCCAGGTCTCCCGGCGCAAGGATCGAGCCGGAAGTCGATTCGCGAAGAGTCGAGATCGGCCAGCGCGCAAGCACGACGCGCCGGACCTGTCAGGGCGCCTGGCTGTCCTCGGCAGCGCGCGTCTCGGCGATGGCGCGGATGACCGCACGATGCGCGGCCCTCGATACGAGGACAACGGCAAGCAGCCCGAGCGCGACGCCGCCATAGATCAGTGCCTCGTGCTGCCAACCGGCCCGGGCATGGTCGAAACCCTTCGAAACCAGCTGCTTGCCGGCATGGCCGAGGTAGACCTCGATGCTGAAATGCGATGCCAGCAGCAGGCTGGCGAGCATGAAGCCGACAAAGCGCACGCCGGCCGCGCCGAGCAGGTAGTTGACCAGGGCCGGATTCAGCGGCGTCAATCGCAGCAGCAGTTGCAGCCTGGTTTCGTCGCGGATCACCGCATGCTGGATCGCCCGCAGCAGCGGCCGGCCTTCCAGCGCGCGCTGGATCGGCGCGTGCAACAGACGGCGCGCCAGGGTGTACTGCAGCGCCGCCGCCAGCAGGTTGCCGACGGCCATCAGGCCGATGCCCCAGGCCAGCCCGAACAATGCTCCGGCTACCAGGGCAAACAGCGACTCGGGCACCAGCAGCGAGGTGGCGAGAACAAGAATGCCGACGAAGGCGAGCATGCCCCATGGGCCCAGCTGCGCGATCCAGGCTTCAATGGCGTGCAGGTGCCTCTCGGCTTCATGGCCGAGGAACACCACGGCCGCAATGATCAGGACGACGGCCAGGGCCAGCGCCACCACTTCGCGCAGCTCGCGCCTGAGCAGGCGCCGGCCAGGTTCGGCAGGCAGCAGCGGATCGGCCCCGGTTTTCATCGGCGTTGCCCGTCAACAAGGCTTGCGGCCCGGCCGCATCGTGGCGGGCATCCGCGGTCCGTACAGCCTGTGCGGGTATCGCGCCGCCTGTCTGGCGGCGCCTGGCTCATTCGAACAGGCCCAGCAGTTCATCGCGCGACACCGAGCGGCTCTCCGCCTCGCCACGGCGGCGATACTCATAGGTGCCCGCAGCGAGTCCGCGATCGCCGATGACGATGCGATGCGGAATGCCGATCAGTTCGGCGTCCGCGAACATCGGGCCCGGACGCAGGCCGCGATCGTCGAGCGCGACCTCGATGCCGCGCGCGCCCAGTTCGTCGTATAGCCGCTCGGCTTCCTCGCGCACGGCGGCGCTCTGCGCCATGTTGATCGGACAGATCACGACCTGCCAGGGCGCCATGGCCTCGGGCCAGAGGATGCCGGCCTCGTCGTTGTTCTGCTCGATGGCGGCGGCGACGATGCGGCTGACGCCGATGCCGTAGCAGCCCATCGACATGACGCGCGCCTTGCCCTGGTCGTCGAGCACGGTCGCGCCGAGCGCCTCGGCATACTTGCTGCCGAGCTGGAACACGTGGCCGACCTCGATGCCGCGCGCGATCGACAGGGTGCCCTTGCCATCCGGCGAGGGATCGCCATCGACGACCTTGCGCAGGTCGGCGACGCGCGTGATGCGCGCGTCGCGCTCCCAGTTGGCGCCGCGCAGGTGCCTGCCTTCGGCATTCGCGCCGCAGACGAAATCGGCGACGACCGCAGCCGCGCGGTCGACGATCACCGGGATCGAGTCTGGCAGTCCGGCCGGGCCGATGAAGCCCGGCTTGCAGCCGATGCCGCGGACCAGCTCGGCCTCGTCGGCGAGCACCGATTCGCCGGGCAGTTCGTCCAGGCGCGAGGCCTTGACCTCGTTGATCTCGTGGTCGCCGCGCAGGCACAGCGCGACCAGGCCTTCGTTGCCGCGCACGATGATGGTCTTGATGCAGCGGGTCGGATCGACGCCGAGGAATGCCGATACTTCGTCGATGGTTTTCTGTGTCGGCGTATCCACGCTTTCCAGCTTCGCCTGCGGAGCGGGGCGCTCGAGCGCGGGCGCCAGCGCCTCGGCCTTCTCGACGTTGGCGGCGAAATCGGATTCCGTCGAAAACGCGATCGCATCCTCGCCCGAATCGGCGAGCACGTGGAACTCGTGCGAGGCGCTGCCGCCGATCGCGCCGGTATCGGCGTCGACCGCACGGAAGCGCAGGCCCAGGCGCGTGAAGATGCGCGTGTAGGTGTCGTACATGTTGCGGTATTCGGAGCCGAGGCTATCCGCATCGATATGGAAGGAATAGGCGTCCTTCATGAGGAACTCGCGCGCGCGCATGATGCCGAAACGCGGCCGGATCTCGTCGCGGAACTTGGTCTGGATCTGGTAGAAGTTGATAGGCAGCTGCTTGTAGGACTTGAGTTCGTGGCGCGCGAAATCGGTCACGACCTCCTCATGCGTGGGGCCGTAGCAGTAGCCGGCTTCCTTGCGGTCCTTGATCTTCAGCAGCTGTCCGCCGAATTTCTCCCAGCGCCCGGTTTCCTCCCAGAGTTCCTGCGGCTGGATCGAGGGCATCAGCAGTTCGACCGCGCCGGCACGGTTCATCTCCTCGCGCACGATGGCCTCGACCCGGCGCAGCACGCGCAGGCCGAGCGGCGACCAGGTGTAGATGCCGGCGGCCAGCTTGCGGACCATGCCGGCACGCAGCATCAGCTTGTGGCTGATGATTTCGGCGTCGGCGGGGACTTCCTTGACGGTAGCGAGGTGGAAACGGGACAGGCGCATGGGTTCGGGGTTCGATCGCAGGAAACCCGTGATTCTACAGAAGAGCGCGGATTTTCACCGGCCCGGCCCAGCGATCATCGGCAGGCATCGCGGCGAACGCAGCAGGCTACGCTGATGGCGTGACGGAATGTGCCCGCCGGATCCGGGCCCGGCGCATTGCTCAGCCGCAGAACAGCTTGATCTGGGCCTGTGCCTTGTTGATGCTTTCCTGGTACTTCACCTGTGCTTCGGGGTCGCTGCCTTCGGCCGGCTTGGACGCGTTGTAGACATCAAGGTTCTTGCGTGCTACTTCACAATTGCGCTTGATGTCGTCGCTGCTGTAGCCGGCAGCCGCGGCCATGGCCGGGCCCTGCTTGGCCGCGCCGTCGGCGGCCGCCTGCGGGTTGGCTTCCTCGCTGGTGACGCCGTTGTGCACCATCAGCTTCTTCGCGCTCGCCGTGTTGGGCGGTGGCGGCGTGTCGGAAAAATGCTTGGTACCGTTGGCGTCGGTCCAGGAATAGACCTGCTGGGCGCCGGCAGGGGCGGCACCGAGGCAGAGCAGGACGAGTAGCAGCAATCTGGAATTCATGATGGTCTCCACGCCGGTGCGAGCCGATCTTGGCCTCCGGGTACTAGGGCACTGGATAGCACTAGTTTCGTTGTCTTACAAGCACTTCGCCGATAAATCGCAACGATAAGTTAAACTCGACACACTTTCCGGAACGGCACCCAGCATGGAAGAAACACCCTCCAGTCCGCGCAAGCGGCCCCGCGGAATCTATCTGCTGCCCAACCTGTTCACCACGGGGGCGATGTTTGCCGGGTTCTACGCGATCGTCGCGTCGATCGGAGGGCGCTACTCCGAGGCGGCGCTGGCCGTTTTCATCGCCGGCGTGCTGGACGGGCTGGACGGGCGCGTCGCGCGCATGACCGGCACCCAGAGCGACTTCGGCGTCCAGTACGATTCGCTGTCGGACCTGGTCAGCTTCGGCGTCGCCCCGGCGCTGGTCATGTACACCTGGTCGCTGTCCTCGCTGACCGAGTACGGCTCGCTGTGGGGCAAGGTCGGCTGGGCGGCTGCCTTCATCTATGCGGCCTGCGCGGCGATGCGCCTGGCCCGTTTCAATACCCAGGTCGGCGTGGCCGACAAGCGCTATTTCCAGGGCCTGGCGAGTCCGGCCGCGGCCGGACTCTGCATGTCCTTCGTCTGGACCATCGAAAAATTCGACATGAGCGGCATCGACGTGCAATTCATCACGCCGGTCATTGCCGTGGTGGCCGGCCTGCTCATGGTCAGCAACGTGCGCTACTTCAGCTTCAAGAGCTGGCCGACGTCGGATCGCGTGCCGTTCATCTGGATCCCCGCCGCATTGCTGGTCATCGTCGCGCTCGCCATCGACCCGCCGCGCGTGCTGTTCGGCATCGGCGTGCTGTACGTGCTGTCGGGGCCGATCATGACGCTCTGGGGCCTGCGCCGCTGGCGCGAACAGCGCGCCTTGCGCAGCAGCGAGCGCAGCGACGAATGAACAGCATGCCGGCCATGCAGCATGATTCGGCCGGGGCCGATCAGGCGCGTGCGCTGGCATTCCTCGCCGACCTCTCGGAAACCCTGGCGGTTTCGCTCGACCTGCGCCAGACCCTGAGCGAAGCGGTCAACCGGATTGCCGACTTCATGGGTGCCGAGGCTGCCTCGCTGTTCCTGCTCGACGATTACGGCAAGATGCTCGAGTGCCGCGTCTGCGTCGGGCCGATCGACATCGCCGGCTTGCGCATTCCGATCGGGCAGGGCGTGGTCGGGCGCGCAGTGGCCGAAAACGCCAGCCAGGTGGTCGCCGATGCGTTGAACGACCCGCGCGTGGACCATTCCACCGATAGCGACACCGGCTTCGTCACGCGCAGCCTGCTGTGCGCGCCGCTGGCCACCGCGCGCGGCCCGATCGGTGCGCTGGAAGTCGTCAACAAGCGCAGTGGCGGTGCATTCAGCGCCGACGATGCGGAAATACTGCGCCTCATCGCGGCACCGACCTCGCTGGCCATCAACAATGCGCGCATGGCCCACGAACTGGTCCAGCAGGCACGCATGAAGCGCGAGTTCGACCTCGCCCGGCGCATGCAAAAGTCGCTGCTGCCGAGGCGTCGCCGCAACGGCTTTCCGCTGCTCGGCGTGAATCTCCCGGCGCACGAGATTTCCGGCGATTTCTACGACTATTTCGACCTGCCCGACGGACGCATCGGTTTCGTCATCGGCGATGTTTCCGGCAAGGGCCTGGATGCCGCCTTGCTGATGGTCCGCGTGGCTTCGCTGCTGCGCTGGATCGGCAAGGAGGGCACGCCGCCCGAGGAATGGCTGGTGCGGGTCAACGAGGAACTCTGCCAGACCAGTCTCGACGGGCGATTCGTCTGCGCGCTGGTCGGCCAGTGCGATCGCCTGGCCGAGCGCGTGCAGATCGCCGCGGCCGGCTTTCCGCCAGCCCTGCTTTACCGCGGCGGCGAGTTCACCGAATTCCTGTCCGGCGGTGCGCCGCTCGGCATCCTGCCGGGCATGACCTTCGAAGGCCATGAGATCGACCTGGCCGGCGCCTCGCTGTACTGCTTCTCCGACGGCGTCACCGACGTGCGCGATGCGCAACGCCAGACCATTGGCTCGGAAGGAGTCCGCGAGATGATCCTTCGCCACGCCGGCGCATCCGCGGAACCGCGCCTGCGCGGCATGTTTTCCGAACTCAAGCACCTGCGCCTGGTCGACGACACCACCTTGCTGCTGATCGAGCGCATGCATCCGCTTGCGCCCGAGGTGCTGCTCAAGCGCAGTTTCCCGGCCAAGGCCGAGCAGATGCGCGAGATCCGCTCGCTGTTGCGCGGGGTGCTCGACGACGCCGGTATTGAAAGCGCCATTCGGGATAAACTCGTGCTCGCGGTCGACGAGGCCTGCTGCAACATCATCCGCCACGCGTACGGGCCGGAATTGACCGGCGACATCGACCTGCACCTCACCAGCAATGATGGCGTGCTCGAGTTCCGCGTCTGCGATACGGCGCCGGCGGTGGATCCGGCGCAGATCCGCCCGAAGCCGCTGGGCGAGTGCCGCAGCGGTGGGCTCGGGGTAGCCTTGATCGACTCGGTGATGGACGATTGGAATCTGCAGGCAATGCCGGGTGGCAAGGGCAATCGACTGGTCATGCACAAGCGCATCAACCTCAGGCGCAAGAACGGGGAAGAACACGAATGAACGGGATCGAGCAGGAAACCGCGGACGGTCGAACCTTGATCCGGTTGCGTGGCGAAGTGGATCTGTCGTGGTCTCAGCAGGTCCGCCAGGCGGTGCTGGAAGCGCTTTCCAGAAGCCAGCGCGTCGGCGTGGTATTGAGCGACGTCAGCTACATCGATTCCTCGGGCATCGCCGCCCTGGTCGAGGGCTTCCAGAGCGCGCGTTCCAGGGGCGTCGGCTTCGCCCTGGTCGCCGTCAGCGACGCCGTGCGCGCGGTACTCGAACTGGCCCGGCTCGATCGCGTGTTTCCGATCGTCGCCGACGTCGACCAGATTCCCGAAGTCACCGGCGTGCCGGCTTGGAAACCCTGACTCGCCCACTCGCGCAACTGGGGCGGGCCACGCTCGATGGCCTGAGCGCCCTGGGCTATGCCGCCCTGCTGCTGTTCGAGTCCATCTACCTGTCGGTCATGGGCTGGCGCATCGGCCAGCCGTTGCGCCTGCGTTCGGTGTTCGAACAGATGCGCCAGATCGGCGTCGACGCCTTGCCGATCGTCTGCCTGCTCGCGTTTACCGTCGGCATCATGCTCGGCATCCAGTTCGTTTCCGCGCTCGGCGAATTCGGTGCGCAGTCGCAGGTCGTGCTCGCCGTGGCGAAATCGGTGACGCGCGAGTTCGGTGCGTTGATCACGGCGATCCTCGTCGCCGGGCGATCCGGTTCGGCGCTGGCTGCACGCATCGGTTCGATGACGGTCTCCCAGGAGGTCGATGCGCTGGCCGTGATCGGCATCGACCCGGTGCGCTACCTGGTCGCGCCCGCGTTGATCGCCATGCTGATCATGCTGCCCCTGCTGACCGTGTTCGCCGATGCCGTGGCCATCTATGGCGCGGCCCTCTACAGCGCGCCGGCGCTCGACATCACGCCGACCGCCTACATGCTGCAGACCCTCGCGTTGCTGGATCCCGGAGATCTCGGCCAGGGCATTTCCAAGAGCGTGGTCTTCGCGCTGCTGATCACCCTGATCGGCGTCAGCACCGGCTTCTCGGTGACCGGAGGGGCCGAGGGCGTCGGCCGCGCGACGACGCGCTCGGTCGTCCTTTCGATCTGCTGGATCATCATCGCCGACATGATCTTTTCCTATTTCCTCAATCGATGAACACGACAGCGCCGCTCATTGAAGTCGAGAAGCTCGAAGCCTGGTACGGCAAGCGGCGCATCCTCGATGGCGTCGATTTCAGCGTCAATGCGGGCGAGATCCGCGTGATCATGGGTGGCTCGGGGTCGGGCAAGAGCACGCTGCTGCGCCACATGCTCGGCCTCAACCGGCCGGTATCGGGCAGGGTCAGGCTGTTCGGCACCGACCTGGCCAATGCCAGCGATCGCGAAAAGCTCGACGTGCGCAGGCGCATCGGCGTGTCCTTCCAGGGCGGCGCCCTGCTGACCTCGATGACGGTGGGCGACAACGTCGCGCTGCCGTTGCGCGAACACACCGATCTCGACGAGCAGACCATCCGCATCATGAGCCGGATCAAGCTCGAGGTGGTCAACCTCGGCGGCTTCCAGGACCTGATGCCGAGCCAGTTGTCGGGCGGCATGATCAAGCGTGCCGCACTGGCCAGGGCGATCGTCATGGACCCGCGCCTGCTGTTTTTCGACGAGCCGTCGGCGGGCCTCGATCCGGTCGTTTCCGCCGAACTCGATGAACTGATCCTGCGCCTGCGCGATGCGCTGCGCATGACCATCGTCGTCGTCACCCATGAGCTCGACAGCGCATTCAAGATCGCCGACACGATCACCGTGCTCGACCAGGGCAACGTGCTGATGACCGGTACGACCGCGGACGTGCGCGCCTCCGACAACGAGCGCATCCAGGACCTTCTCAATCGCCGGCCGCGCGATGTCCAGGTCGATGCGGACGAATATCTGCGCCGGCTGACCGGAGACGAGCCGTGAATCCGCGCGCACGCATCGGAAATCGAACAGACGCTAGAATGGCGCAGGAATCGAGGGGAATCGCACAGTGAAACGCGACACGGTCAACTATGTGCTTGTCGGTGCCGTCGTTGCGGTGGCATTGGTCCTGCTGCTGGTCGGGCTGGCCCTGATCACCGGACGCACCGGGGCATCGGTCGACTATACCGTGCACTACCGCAACGTCACCGGGCTGCGTTACGGCGCACCGGTCTTCTACGAGGGTTACCGCATCGGCGAAGTCAGCGGCGTCGAGCCGCAGCGCAGCGACCAGGGCACCCGCTACGAGGTGACGCTGGCGGTCAAGCGCGACTGGGCGATCCCGAAGGACAGCGTGGCGCGATTGCAGTCCAGCGGATTGCTCGCCGACATGTCGATCGGCATCAAGGAAGGCAGCAGCCGGACGATGCTCGCCCCGGGCGCGGAAATCGCCGGCGCGGAGTCCGCCGACGTATTTGCCGCCGTAGGCGAACTGGCAGGCCAGGTCTCCACCCTGACCCGCGAGCAGATCACGCCGATGGTGGCGCTGCTTTCGCAGCGAGTCGACTCGATCACTGGCGCACTCGATACCAGCGCACCCGAGATCCTGGCCCAGGCCCAGACCCTGCTCGGCAAGCTCAACGGCGCCTCGACGGCGCTCGACGACCTGCTCAAGCCGCAGAATCGGGCCGCCGTGGCGGGCATCCTCGGCAACGTCGAGGGTCTCAGCAAGGAATTGCGCGAGACGCGCAAGACGCTCGATGAGACCGTCGGCGAGCTGGCCGACATGGCGCGCGAGAACCGCGGCGACATCCGTGGCGCGGTCACCGACCTCGCCACGGTCATGGCCAGCCTGTCCAGCCGCATGGACGTGATCACCCACCACCTGGAATCGGCCACGCGAAACCTTGACGAGTTCAGCCGGGAGATCCGGCGCAATCCGGGCCAGCTGATTCGTTCGCCCGAACAGGACAAGCTGGAGGAAGGCACGCCATGAGGACTTCAGCCAGGTTGGCCATTGCGTTGCTCGCGGCTGCCTTCGCCCTCGGCGGATGCGGCAACGTGCCGGGCGTTCCCGACCACACCTATTTCCGCATGAGCACGCCGCAGGCCCTGCCGCGCAGCGACAAGCCGGTGTTCGTCAATCCGATCGTGGTCGGCCTGTTCGAGGCGAACGGCCTGTATGCCGATCGCGCCCTGGTCTATGCACTCGATCCGGAGGCCGACGAACTGCGCCAGTACCACTACCAGTTGTGGACGGATCCGCCGACGCGGCTGCTGCAGCGACGCCTGCAGATCGAGTTGCGCGAGTCCGGCATTGCCCCGCTGGTCATCGATGCGCTGGCGGCGAGCATCGGCGCGGTGCGCATCAGCGGCGAAATCCTTCGTTTCGAGCGCGTGCCCACCGTCGAAGGCGGGCATATGGCCAGCGTCGTGCTCAAGTTGCGCGCAAACCGCCCGGACGGATCGCCGCAACTCGAGGAGATCTACCATGCCGATGTTCCCGCGGCAGACAATCGCCTGCTCTCGACCGCCAACGCGTTGTTCGCCGCCGTCGACCAGATCTTCGCCGAATTCCACGGCGACCTGATCAAGAGCGAGGAGTTCGAACATGCTCGATGAGTACGGCATGCAATTGCTCGCGGAGATGGGTATCGACGTGTACCTGCCGCGTGCGACGCATGCCGGACTGGCCAGTGGCGATGCCCCGGCCGCAAGCGAACCTTCTTCTCCACCCGCCGCGACGGGCACCGCGCATGCGCCGGCAGCGCGCGCCGCCAACGCGGGAATCCTGATCCTCGGCCATGAAGCGGCCCCGCCACGGCTGCTTGCCGATCTCGTCCGCGCATTGCGCCTGCTCAACCTCGATGCGGCGCCGGGTGAATTCCAGTCCGAGGCATCGATTGCCGCCGCACGCGGCCTGCTCGTGCTCGGCGAAGCGCTGGCCCGCCAGCTCGGCGCCGGCATGCCGGCCCAGCGCCAGAACGAAATTGCCTGGATCGTCACTGCCGCGCCGGCGCAACTGGCATGCAATGCAGCTGCCAAGCAGGCGCTCTGGGGCGAGATCAAACGGCTGGCGCGCCAGTCCGGCCCGGCCCGCCACGGGGATTGAGCGGCACGCCCATGGTCGCGAACCTGCAGGAACCGATCTCGAATTTTCGCGCGATGCGTCGCGACGACCTCGAAGCCATCTCGCGCATCGAGCTGACCGCCTATCCCTATCCGTGGACGTTCGGCATCTTCCGCGACTGCCTCGCCGCCGGTTACGAGTGCTGGGTGCTCGAGCGCTCCGCCGAGATCATCGGCTACGGCGTGCTCTCCGTCGCCGGCGGCGAAGCGCACATCCTCAACCTGTGCGTGGCGCCGGCCGACCAGGGCAGGGGCCATGGCCGGCGCGTGCTCGCGCGCCTGCTCGACCTGGCCCGCTGGCACCGTGCCGAACGCGTTTTCCTCGAGGTGCGTCCCTCGAACAAGGCGGCCATTGCGCTCTATGACAGCGCCGGCTTCAATGAAATCGGCAAGCGGCCCAACTACTATCCCGGCAAGCGCGCCCGGGAAGACGCCCTGGTCATGGCCATCGAGCTGCTCGCCCCCGAGCACTAGGGCGCATCCCGCCCGGGTCGGCCCGGGCCCCCGGCGCAGCCCGATTCCGTCATCGGTGCTGCAACGCGGTAACATGCGCATCCCGCCATGGCTGCCGAGAGTTTGTCGATGTTTTCCAAGGGTTTGCGTATCGAGGGTTTCGATCCGGAGCTGGCTGGCGCGATCAGCGCCGAAGCCGCGCGTCAGGAAGATCATGTCGAATTGATTGCGTCGGAGAACTACGCGAGTCCCCGCGTGCTCGAGGCGCAGGGCTCGGTCATGACCAACAAGTACGCCGAAGGCTATCCGGGCAAGCGCTACTACGGCGGCTGTGAATACGTCGATATCGCCGAGCGCCTCGCCATCGACCGGCTCAAGCAGCTGTTCGACGCCGACTACGCCAACGTCCAGCCGCACTCGGGCTCGCAGGCCAACCAGGCGGTCTACCTGGCCCTGCTCAATCCCGGCGACACGATCCTCGGCATGAGCCTCGCGCATGGCGGACACCTCACCCACGGCGCCAAGCCGAACATTTCCGGCAAGCTGTTCAACGCTGTCCAGTACGGCGTCAACGAGCAGGGCCTGATCGACTACGACGAGGTCGAACGCCTCGCCGTGGAGCACAAGCCGAAGATGCTGATCGGCGGCTTCAGCGCCTATTCGCAGGTGGTCGACTGGGCGCGCATGCGCGCCATCGCCGACAAGGTCGGTGCGATCTTCTTCGTCGACATGGCCCACGTGGCCGGCCTGATTGCCGCCGGCGTCTACCCGACCCCGGTGCCGCACGCGCACGTGGTCGCCTCGACCACGCACAAGACCCTGCGCGGCCCGCGCGGCGGCTTCATCATCGCCAGGGGGCTCGGCGAGGAGCACGAGAAGAAGCTGCAATCGATCGTCTTCCCGGGCATCCAGGGCGGGCCGCTGATGCACGTGATCGCGGCCAAGGCGGTGGCCTTCCTCGAAGCCCTGCAGCCCGAGTTCAAGGCCTACCAGGCGCAGGTCGTGGCCAACGCCAAGGCCATGGCGAAGACCCTGATGGCGCGCGGCTACAAGATCGTCTCGGGCGGCACCGAGAACCACCTCATGCTGATCGACCTGATCGGCCGCGAGTCCAGCGGCAAGGATGCCGAGGCCGCGCTCGGCAAGGCCCACATCACGGTCAACAAGAATGCCGTGCCGAACGACCCGCGCTCGCCCTTCGTCACCTCCGGCCTGCGCATCGGCACCCCGGCCGTAACCACGCGCGGCTACCGCGAGAACGACTGCGCGGACCTCGCCGGCTGGATCGCCGACGTGCTCGACGCCCCGAACGACGACAAGCTCATCGCCGCGGTCCGCGAAAAAGTCACCGCGCAATGCAAGGCGTATCCGGTGTATGGCTGAGTTGCCGGGATTCGGGATTTGGGATTCGGGATTCGTTAGAAGCCCGTTTTCCGCTTGTCCCGCGCATTTCCGCACGGGTGCACCAAGTCCGCTTTCCCGAATATCGAATCCCGAATCCCGAATCCCGTCGCCCTGATGCACTGCCCCTTCTGCCAGCATGAAGACACCCGCGTGATCGACTCGCGCGTGTCCGACGATGGCACGACGATCCGGCGCCGGCGGGAGTGCGAGCAGTGTGGCGAGCGTTTCAATACCTTCGAGACGGCCGAGCTGAAGATGCCGGCCATGGTCAAGTCGGACGGGCGCCGCGAGCCGTTCGACGAGCGCAAGCTGCGCACCAGTTTCAGCCGCGCCCTGCAGAAGCGTCCGGTCTCCAGCGACGAGGTCGATGCCGCCGTGCATGCCGTCATCGACGACCTGCGCCGCAGTGGCGAGCGTGAAGTACCTTCGTTGCGCGTCGGCGAACTGGTCATGCGCGAGCTGAAGAAGCTCGACCAGGTTGCCTACGTGCGCTTCGCCTCGGTCTATCGCAGTTTCGAGGACGTGCAGGCGTTCCGCGAGGAGATCGAGAAACTCGAACGCGACCTGCCCGCACTCGAGGGCATGCAGCTTCCGCTGCTGGCCGAAGTCGTCTCGCGCAAGGGCAAGGCCTGACTCCGCGGTGCGAGTTTCGAGGTGACCACGCCCGCCTTCAGCTTCATCGACCATGCGCACATGGCCCAGGCGCTGCGCCTCGCCAGGCGCGGCCTGCATACGACCCAGCCGAATCCGCGCGTGGGATGCATCATCGCCCATGGCGACGAGGTGGTCGGCAGCGGCTGGCACCGGCGCGCCGGCAGTGCGCATGCCGAAGTGCATGCGCTGGCCGAAGCCGGTGAACGCGCGCGTGGCGCCACCGCATACGTAACCCTTGAGCCCTGCGCACATTTCGGGCGCACGCCGCCATGCGCCGATGCCCTGATTGCGGCCGGCGTCGTGCGCGTCGTCATCGCCCACGAGGATCCGTTCGCCGAGGTCGATGGCCGCGGCATCGTGAAACTGCGTGATGCCGGCATCCGGGTCGATTCCGGGCTCATGGCCGAGGCGGCGCGCGAACTCAATCGCGGCTTCCTCGCGCGGGTCGGGCGCAGGCGGCCGTGGGTCCGGCTCAAGCTGGCGATGAGCCTGGACGGTCGCACGGCCCTGGCCAGCGGCGATTCGAAATGGATCACGGGCGAAGCGGCGCGCGCCGACGTGCAGCGCTGGCGCGCGCGCAGTTCGGCCCTGCTGACCGGTGTCGGCACGGTACTCGCCGATGATCCGCGACTGACCGTGCGTCTGCCGGAAGCCGAAGCAGTCGCGCCGTTGCGCGTCATCCTCGACGGCAAGCTGCGCACTCCGCGTGGTGCGAACGTGCTCGATGGCAGCGCGCCGACCCTGGTCGTCCACGCTGCGGATGTGGTGCCGGCGGATGACCGTTTCGCCCGCGTCGAACTCGCCGCGCTTGAAATCCGCGGGGGTCGACTCGACCTGTCAGCATTGATGGTCTTGCTGGCCGCGAGGGAAGTCAACGAGATCCAGGTCGAGGCAGGCCCGACACTTTGCGGTGCGCTGTTCGGCCAGGGGCTGGTGGACGAACTGCTGCTCTACATCGCGCCCGTCCTGCTTGGCGATGCGGCGAGGCCGCTACTGGCCTTGCCCGGGCTGGCCGAAATGAGCGAACGCTGGAAACTGACGATGGTCGACCAGCGCATGCTCGGCCAGGACAGTCGCTGGCTGCTGCGTCCACGGGAGAATTGAGTGTTTACCGGAATCATCCAGTCGATCGGCCAGCTCCTCGCCAGCGAAGACCGCGGTGGCGACCGGCGCATGGTTTTCTCCAGTGGAACGCTGGGGCTCGGTGACGTGGATGCCGGCGACAGCATCGCCGTGTCCGGCGTCTGCCTGACCGCGCTCGATATCGCCGCCGACCGGTTCGCTGCCGATGTTTCGCTGGAAACGCTGGGCCTGACCACGCTCGGCACGCTGCAACCGGGCGCCGCGGTCAACCTGGAAAAGGCGCTGCGCCTGAGCGATCGGCTCGGCGGTCATCTGGTGTCCGGGCATGTCGACGGCATCGGCCATGTCGTCGACATCCACGCCGATGCGCGTTCGCAACGCTGGGTCTTCGAAGTGCCGCCAAACCTGGCGCGCTACATCGCGGGCAAGGGTTCGGTCTGCATCGACGGCGTCAGCCTGACCGTCAACGAAGTCGACCATCTGCGCTTCGGCGTCAACCTGATCCCGCATACCCAGCAAGTGACGACCTTCGGAGAGCGCCGTATCGGCGACGCGGTCAACATCGAGGTCGACCTGATGGCGCGCTATGCCGAACGCCTGATCGATTTCCGCGAAAAGACACAAACCATGTAGGAAGCGGCTTCAGCCGCGATGCTCCTGCTTCTGATGCCCAACGAAGAGCATCGCGGCTGAAGCCGCTTCCTACAGGGAACGAAGCAACGAAAATCCACGTTACCCCACGGACACCCGCAATGAGCTTCAACACGATCCCCGAAATCCTCGACGACATCCGCGCCGGCCGCATGGTCGTGATCCTCGACGACGAGGACCGCGAAAACGAGGGCGACCTCGTCATGGCCGCGCAAATGGTGCGTCCGGAAGACATCAACTTCATGGTCCGCGAAGCGCGCGGCCTGGTCTGCCTGACCCTGACGGCGGCGCGCTGCCGCCAGCTCGGGCTGAAGCCGATGGTGCACAACAACACCTCTTCGCACCACACCAACTTCACGGTCTCGATCGAGGCGGCCGAGGGCGTCACGACCGGCATTTCTGCCTACGATCGTGCGCACACGATCCGCACGGCGGTTGCCAGTGACGCGCGGCCGGAACACCTGGCCCAGCCCGGCCACATCTTCCCGCTGACCGCGCAGACCGGCGGCGTGCTCGTGCGCGCCGGGCATACCGAGGCGGCCTGCGACCTGGCGACCCTGGCCGGGCTCGAACCGGCCGGGGTCATCGTCGAGGTCATGGATGAGGACGGCACCATGGCACGGCGGCCAGCGCTCGAGGAATTCGCGCGCCGGCACGGCCTCAAGATCGGCACGATCGCCGACCTGATCCGTTATCGGCTGCAGACCGAAAACACGATCGAGCGCGTGCAGGATGTCGAAGTCGATACCGAGTTCGGTACCTTCCGCCTGGTGGTCTGGCGCGACCTCGTGCACAAGGCCCTGCATTTCGCGCTCGTGCGCGGCAAGGTCGACGACGACAAGCCGGTGCTCACCCGCGTGCACGTGCGCAACACGCTGTCGGATGTGCTGCACCTGCGTCGCGACGATCTCGGCCTGACCGTGACCGCCGCCTTGCGGCGCATCGCAGCCGAAGGGCGCGGCGTGGTCGTCGTGCTCAGCGAAGCGGGCGAAGCCGAAGCCCTGCTCGACAGCCTGGCCGGCAAGCCGGCAAAGGGCTCCGGCGATACGGTCCGGGAATGGCGGCAACATGGCCTGGGCGCGCAGATCCTCGCCGATCTCGGCGTGCGCCACCTGCGCGTGCTCGGCACGCCGCGCAAGCTGGTCGGCCTGGCCGGATTCGACCTCGACATCGTCGGTTACGAGGACACCGGAGAGCCGCCCAAGTCCAGATAGTGCCGGTTCCCGGGAGCGGGCACGACACGATCAACTGTAGGAGCCCCTTCAGGGGCGAGCGTTTGTTGCAATGTTCCGAAATGGCTCGCGCCTGAAGGCGCTCCTGCAAGAGCTAGGGGCAGCGCGCGGAATCAGTTCGGCCGTGCCAGGTCGTCGAGCATGGCCTTGAGGAAACGCGCAGCTTCACCGCCGGTCGCCGCCCGATGGTCGAAGGTCAGCGACAGCGGGATGATCTTGTGCGATTCGAAGCCGCCCATGACCGGCGTCATCTGGTGCCGGCCCTTGCCGGCGGCGACGATCGCGACGGTCGGCGGCACCACGATCGGCGTCGCATAGCGGCCCGCGAACACGCCGAAATTGGACAGCGAGATCGTGTATCCCTTCAGTTCCTCGGCCGGGATGCTGCGGTTGACGACCTGGTCGCGCAGCCGGTTGATGGCCTGGCGAATGCCATTTGCATCGAGCACGTCGGCATTGCGAAGCGCGGGCACGAACAGGCCATCATCGGTGTCCACCGCGATGCCGATGTCGACGTGCGGATGCAGCGTGCGGGTCAGGTTTTCGCCGTCGAACCAGGCATTCATCGCCGGCACTTCCTTGCAGGCACGCACCAGCGAGCGGATCAGGCGCACGGTGATGTCGTTGCCGGGTGCCCAGGCATGGATGTCGGCGTCGTCGCAGAGCATGGTCGGTACGACCTGGGCATGTGCTGCGGCCATGACGCGCGCCATGTTTCGGCGCACGCCTTTGAGTTGTTCCGGTTGTCCGCTGGCGCTTTGCGTCGGCGGTGTCGTGCGCATCGGCTGACCCGATGCCGACAATGCCGTGCGTTCGCTGGCCGAGCGCTGCGCAACGGGCGCGGCCGCACTGCTCGCGGCAGCCGGGCGCGCCGTGGCCGGCGCCGATCCGGCTTGCGCCGTTCCCGCCGCGGCGGCGCCCTTCACGTCCTTCAGGGTCACCACGCCGTCGGCACCGCTCGGCTTGACCCGGGCCAGGTCGACGCCGAGTTTTTTCGCCAGCGCGCGCACGGCGGGCACGGCCTTGACGCCGCCGACGCTGGAAGTCTGTTCGGTGTGCACGTGGTCGCCGGCCTCCATGGCGCCGACGACCGTGCCGGAGTCGGCGCGCGCGGGCGCGTCCTGCTCCTTCGCGCCCTTGGCGGGTGCCGCCGGTTGCGCCTTGGCGGCTTTCGGCGGCCCATGGTGATGGCCGGTCTCCTCGGCATCCGCGCGCTGCGGCAGCTTCGCATCGAGTTCGATGTCGATCAGCGCCGCACCGGTCTCGATGATGTCGCCGGCATTGCCATGCTGTTTGACGACCTTGCCGGAGAACGGGGACGGCACCTCGACCACGGCCTTGGCCGTTTCCATCGAGACCAGCGGCTCGTCGAGCCGCGCGATGTCGCCTGGCTTGACGAACCATTCGACGATGGTGGCGTCGGGCAGGCCTTCGCCGAGATCCGGCAGGTGGAATGTCTTGGTTGGCATGTTCAGACTATAGTCCTTCGTACTCGGTGAACCCTGCGAATCGAGGTCGCGGCAAACAGGGCCAGGAGCCCCCCCAGCATCACGCTCCAAACCCCACCGATGGGCAAGGATGCCGGCGCCTGGACGCCACCTCCGACTGTCAGGTTTACCTGTGCATAGGGCGGGGTGGTCTGGCCGAATCCTCCGACGAAACGGACAGTGTAATTGCCAGCCGGCAAGGCCGGCATGGTGAACGAATAGTTCTGGTATTCGGGTTCAAAGGGAGGGCAGACAAAACCGCATCCGATGTCGAACAGGATCTCGACGACGTTGCCATTGACGCTGCTCTGCAGTGGCAATCCTTCCCAGAATCCAGTCGACCATGGATTGGTCCAGATGCGAAGAACGGCAGCGAACGGCTGGTTTGCGGGTGGTGGACTCGGCGTCGTCGAAAGCGACGGCGGCGGTGTCGCCTGGCCGATCGCGTCGCCGGACGGAACGGCGAAAGAAAGAAAGACCACCATTGCGAGAATCAGATGCGCGCGACTCATCATGACACCTCCATCGTCCTGTGGACGGCGGAGACAATCCGCTCCACCGACGGAAGATACTTCATCTCGAGGCGGAACAATGGAATATGTGTGTCGTATCCGGTCACACGCTCCACCGGCGCGACCAGGTCGTACAGCGCATGCTCGGCCAGGCGCGCGGAGATCTCGGCGCCAAAGCCTGCCGTGCGCGGTGCCTCGTGGACGATCACGCAGCGCCCGGTCTTGCGCACCGATTCATGGATCGTGTCGAAGTCGAGCGGCTTCAGCGTGGCCACGTCGATCACCTCGGCGCTGATGCCTTCCCCGGCGAGCTTGTCGGCGGCTTCGAGGGTTTCCTTGACCTGCGCGCCCCAGGTGACGAGGGTGACGTCGCTGCCATCGCGCAGCACGAAGCAGACGTCCAGCGGCAGCGCTTCGCCATCGTCGGGCACTTCTTCCTTGTACTGGCGGTAGATGCGCTTGGGCTCGAAGAAGATGACCGGATCCGGATCGCGGATCGCGGCGAGCAGCAGGCCGTAGGCGCGCCCGGGCGACGACGGCAGCACGACGCGCAAGCCGGGCACGTTGGTGAACAGGGCTTCGTTGGCCTCGGAATGGTGTTCCGGCGCACGGATGCCGCCGCCCCACGGCGCGCGCCAGACCGCCGGCACGGTCATGCGCCCGCGCGTTCGGTTGCGCATGCGCGCGGCGTGGCAAATGATCTGTTCGAGCATGCCGTAGATGAAGCCTTCGAACTGCGCTTCGGCGACCGGCTTCATGCCTTGCGCGGCAAGGCCGACGGTGATGCCGCCGATCGTCGTCTCGTCGAGCGGCGTATCGATGACGCGGTCGGCGCCGAACTTGTCGAGCAGGCCCTGGGTGGCCCTGAAGACGCCACCGTTGATGCCGACATCTTCGCCGAGCACGATCACGCTCGGGTCGTGTTCCATTTCCCAGGCCAGGGCCTGGGTGACTGCTTCGATCAGGGTAATCTGGGCCATGTCGTTCCGTATTCGCTATGCCACGTGGGCAGGTCGGTGATCGATGGGTCAGCGCTTGGCCGCCGCGAGGACTTCCGCGCGCTGGGCCTGCAGGTCGGGCGGGAGTTCCGCATAGGTGAAGTCGAACATCGCTTCGACCGGCTGCGTTTTCGTCTCGAGGTAGGCATTCACCTCGGCATCCACGTACTTCGCGCACTGCGCCTTCCAGGCCGTCTCCTCATCCTCGGTCCAGGCATTCAGCGACATCAGGTAGGTCTTCATGCGCCGCAGCGGCTCGCGATCCCAGGCGTCCTTGACCTCCTGCTCGGAGCGATAGCGGCGCGCGTCGTCGGCCGTGGTGTGGTCGGACAATCGATACGTAACCGCCTCGATGACCATGCCGCCATGTCCGTGGCGGGCACGCTTGAGGGCGTGGTCCATCGCGGCGCGCATCGCGATCAGGTCGTTGCCATCGACCTGCAGGCATTCGAGGCCGGCGGCGATGCCTTTCTGGGCCAGGGTCTTCGCCCCGGTCTGTGCATCGCGCGGCACCGAAATGGCCCACTGGTTGTTGACGATCACCGCGACCAGCGGCAGCGTCATGGCGCCGGCGACATTGAGCGCGCTGTTGAAATCGGCTTTCGACGAACCGCCGTCGCCGATCGTGCAAACCGCCACGCGCGGCTCCTTGCGGATCTTGAAGGCCAGCGCGGAACCCGCAGCGTGCAGGCACTGGGTGCCGATCGGCACGCACCAGGCAAAGTCGTGCGCGGGGCCGGAGAAGTTGCTGCCGCGTTCGTCGCCGCCCCAGTACAGGAGCAGCTCGCGCGGTTTCACGCCACGGTGGAATTGCGCCCCATATTCGCGATAGCTGCAGGCAAACGAATCGTCCTCCTGCATGGCGCTGCCGATGGCCAGATAGGTTGCCTCGTGGCCGAGGCACGGTGCGTAGGTGCCGAGCTTTCCGGTGCGCTGCAGCGCGATCGCCTTGGCATCGAAGATGCGCACCATGAGCATTTCCTGGTACAGCTTGACCAGTTGCTTGACGTCGCGGGCGAATGCCGGGAGGTCGGAGCGGACCAGCTTGCCCTCGGCATCGAGGTACTGCAGGTATTCGATTTCGAACGTGGCGACGATTGGCACGGGCTTCTCCACTGGAACACGCCTCGCAATGGCGGCGCGATTTGGCCAAGTTTCGGCCGGAGCTGTGACATGTCGTCGCTGCGCTCCGCCCGGACGACCGGCGGATCTGCGGGAACGGCGCGAACGTTTCGTGCGGAATCCGGATCCAGTGCCGGACGGCTCGAGACTGTGCCGAAGCGTGGCCCTGCGCCACGACGAGTGCGTACTTGATAGCAAGCGTCGCGCCGGCACGCAAGGCCCGCCGCAGCAATGCACGACCCTACGCGCCCGCATTGGCGGGACTGGCGATGAATCTCCGCGTCGGGTAGCTTGCCGGGTTCGATTCCTGCGGAAACCGCAAGCCCCATGGAAAACCGACGCGAACTCGAACAAGGCATCGAGGTGGATCTGCGCGACCGCCTGACTTACGGCGGATATCTGCAACTCGATACCTTGTTGTCAGCGCAGAAGCCGATCAGCAACCCGCTGCACCACGACGAGATGCTGTTCATCATCCAGCACCACGTCAGCGAGCTGTGGATGAAGCTGGTCATCCACGAACTGCAGGCCGCGATCGGCCTGCTCGCCATCGACCAGACCGACTCGTGCCTGAAGATCCTGGCCCGGGTCAAGCAGATCCAGCGCCAGCTGTTCGAGCAGTGGGCCGTGCTCGAGACACTGACGCCGACCGAGTACCAGCAGTTTCGCGATTCGCTCGGCCCGGCGTCGGGCTTCCAGTCGCACCAGTACCGCATGATCGAGTTCCTGCTCGGCAACAAGAACGCCGACATGCTCGCCGTGTTCGACCACGATCCGCCGCGCCAGTCGGAATTGCGCCAGGCGCTCGAGGCGCCCAGTCTTTACGATGAATTCCTCCGCTTCCTGCACCGTGCCGGCCACGCCATTCCGGCCGACTGCATCGAACGCGACTGGTCGCGGCCGCATCGCTACCGGGCGGACCTCGTTCCGGTGTTCAAGCGCATCTACGAGAATGCCGACGAGTTCTGGTCGGAATACCATTTCTGCGAACAGCTGGTCGACGTCGAAGAGTCGTTCCAGCTCTGGCGTTTCCGCCACATGAAGACCGTCGAGCGCATCATCGGCCACAAGCGCGGCACCGGCGGATCGTCCGGTGTCTCCTTCCTGAAGAAGGCCCTGGACCTGACCTTCTTTCCGGAACTCCTCGACGTGCGCACCGTGATCGGAACCTGAGCGGCGCCGGCGTCGATTGGTGCGTCGCAGCATGCGTTGTCGCGATCAGCAATTCATTTGACGGGAACATCCACTGTCGGTGATCCTCCCCCGGTTAATCATCGTTCCTCGAGGGAGAACTGCATGACCGGCGCCACCGACTCGGCGACACCCGCTCCACCGCCATACGAATTCAAGGACACGCTGGGGCATCCGCGGCCGCTGTGGATGCTGTTCATGACCGAGTTCTGGGAGCGCTTCGCGTTCTATGGCATGCGTTGGGCGCTGACGCTCTATATCGTCGCGCAGTTCTTCGATGGCGATGCTTCCGGCCAGGCTTATGCGAGCCGCACCTACGGCGCCTTCCTCGCCCTCGTTTACGCCACCGCCCTGTTCGGCGGCTATGTCGCCGATCGCATCATCGGCTACCAGCGGTCCATCCTGCTCGGCGCCCTGATCATGGCGGCCGGGCTGTTCACGATCATGCTGCCGAACCAGGATCTGTTCGTATTGGGCCTGTCACTGGTCATCGTCGGCAACGGTCTTTTCAAGCCGAACATCTCGACCATGGTCGGCCAGCTGTATTCCGTCGATGACGACCGCCGCGATCGCGGATTCACCATCTTCTACATGGGCATCAACGCCGGCGCGCTGGTCGCGCCGCTGGTGACGGGCTGGCTGGCCAGCGTGATCACCGATACGCCGATGGAACAGAATTACAAGGTTGTCTTCGCCGCCACCGGCGTCGGCATGATCATCAGCTTCCTCTGGTTCTGGTTCGGCCGTCGCCAGCTCAAGGGCATCGGCGACCCGCCGGGCGAACGCCACGGAATGAAGAACCTGCTCGCCGTCATCGTCGGCGCGGCCGTGGCGGTGCCTATCGTCTACCTGCTGATCGACAAGGTCGGCGCCGAGATCCTGGCCTGGGTGCTGCTGTCGCTGTTCATCGGGCTGGCCGTCATGCTGCTGGTCGAGGCGCTCCGCGAAGGCAAGGTGCAGACCCATCGCGTCATCGCCATGCTGATCATCTTCGGGTTCAACGTGCTGTTCTGGATGTTCTTCGAACAGGCCGGCAGTTCGTTCAACTTCCTCGCCGAAGGCATCGTCGACCGCAAGATGTTCGGTGGCTGGGAATTCCCGGTTGGCTGGTTCCAGTCGGTCAATCCGGTTGCCATCGTGCTGCTTGCCCCGATCGCCGCCATGACCTGGGGCTTTCTCGGGCGCAAGAAGATGGAGCCGTCGATCCCGCGCAAGTTCGGCCTCGGCCTGCTCGGCAATGCGATCGCGTTCCTCGTCCTCATGTATGCGCTGACGAACCTGGTCGGCCCCGACGGGCTGATTCCATTCTGGCCGCTGGTCCTGGTCTACGTGCTGCAGACGGCCGGCGAGCTCTGCCTGTCGCCGATCGGACTGTCGATGGTGACCAAGCTGGCGCCGATTCGTTTCGTTGGCCTGGCCATGGGTGGCTGGTTCCTCAGCACGGCAATCGGCAACAACCTGTCGGGCATCTTCGCCGGCTCGGTGAGCGGCGAGACGGGCATGACCGTGGCCTCGGCGCTCAGCGGCTTCACCTTCAGCTTCTGGTTGCTGCTCGGCGCCGGCGTCCTGCTTTTCCTGATCGCCCCGCTGATCAACAAGCTCATGCATGGCGTGAAATAGCGCGCCGGCGAAATTCCGCAGGCGAATAACGGCGCGGGATTCGATCACGGGTCCCGCTCTTCCTGCCCTGTAGGAAGCGGCTTCAGCCGCGATGCTTTTCTCCAATCCTGCGCAAGAGCATCGGGCATGAATGCCCTTCCTACGAAGAGCGGGCGAATTTTGTCGCGGGATTCGATCACCGTTCCGGCGTCATCGCGCTGTCGTAGGAAGCGGCTTCAGCCGCGATGCTTTTCTCCAATCCTGCGCAAGAGCATCGGGCATGAATGCCCTTCCTACGAAGAGCGGGCGAATTTTGTCGCGGGATTCGATCACCGTTCCGGCGTCATCGCGCTGTCGTAGGAAGCGGCTTCAGCCGCGATGCTTTTCTCCAATCCTGCGCAAGAGCATCGGGCATGAATGCCCTTCCTACGAAGAGCGGGCGAATTTTGTCGCGGGATTCGATCACCGTTCCGGCGTCATCGCGCTGTCGTAGGAAGCGGCTTCAGCCGCGATGCTTTTCTCCAATCCTGCGCAAGAGCATCGGGCATGAATGCCCTTCCTACGAAGAGCGGGCGAATCTTGTCGCGGGATTCGATCACCGTTCCGGCGTCATCGCGCTGTCGTAGGAAGCGGCTTCAGCCGCGATGCTTCTCGTCACGTGACGAAAATCATCGGGCATGAATGCCCTTCCTACGAAGAGCGGGCGAATTTTGTCGCGGGATTCGATCACCGTTCCGGCGTCATCGCGCTGTCGTAGGAAGCGGCTTCAGCCGCGATGCTTTTCTCCAATCCTGCGCAAGAGCATCGGGCATGAATGCCCTTCCTACGAAGAGCGGGCGAACGGCGGCGCGGGATTCGATCGCTTGTCCGGCGTTACCGCGTTGCGCTTGACCTCATCGCTTCGACTCCACCAGCTCCGCCTGCCACAGCGTATCCAGGATGCGGGCCAGCCACTGGCGTTCTTCCTCGTCGAGGTGGGCAAGCAGGCGCTTTTCGTGCTCGAGGGCCAGTGGCGCGACCTGGTCGTAGATCTTCCAGCCTTCCTCGGACAGCCGCAGCACCGACTGGCGCTTGTCGTGCCGCGCCGTGCCGCGTTCGATATGACCCTTGGCGAGCAGGCGGGCGACCGCTCGGCTGACCGCGACCTTGTCCATCGCCGTGCGTTCGGCGACTTCCCGCGCCGACAGGTTCGCGCAATAGCCAAGCACGGCCATGGCACGCCATTCCGTCACCGACAGGTCGAAACGTTTCTCGTAGACGCGCGCGATCGCCTGGCTCAAGGTGTTGGAAAGCACCGATAGCCGATAAGGCAGGAAGGTCTCGAGTTCGAGCAGGGCATGACCGGGCATTGCACTGTGCCTCTTGCAATTGGTTTCAATTGAAACTATAACATACGGTTCGAAGCGCAACCCGCGCAGGCAACGAGGAAACCGGCATGAACGTCCAACCCCAAACCGCCAACACGGGCATGCAGGTTACGACGTTCGAGAACCCGATGGGGATCGACGGTTTCGAGTTCGTCGAATTCGCCTCGCCCGAGCCGCAGAAGCTGCACGACTATTTCATCAGGATGGGATTCAGCGCCGTGCTTCGGCACAAGACCCGTCCGATCACGATCTACCGGCAGGGCACGGTCAATTTCCTGGTCAACGAGGATCCCGATTCCTTCGCCGCCGATTTCGCCAGGGCACATGGCCCGAGCGCGTGCGGATTCGCGATCCGTTTCAGCAAGCCCGCTGACGAGGTCTGCGCAAAGGTCATCGCCAACGGCGGCGAGGCCATCGATCACAAGCCAGCCAGCAAGGCGATCGACGTGCCGGTGGTCAAGGGCATCGGCGACTGCATGCTCTACCTGGTCGATCGCTATGGCGATGCCGGCGACATCTACGCCGATGACTATGCGCCGATCCCGGGCGCCGACCCGCACCCGAAGGGATTCGGCCTGACCTTCATCGACCATCTCACCCACAACCTCTACTTCGGCAACATGCAGAAGTGGTCGGATTACTACGAGCGGCTGTTCAACTTCCGCGAGATCCGCTACTTCGACATCAAGGGCGCGAAGACCGGACTCGTCTCCAAGGCGATGACCGCGCCGGACGGCATGGTGCGCATCCCGCTCAACGAGTCCTCCGACGAGAAATCGCAGATCAACGAATACCTCAACGAGTACCACGGCGAGGGCATCCAGCACATCGCCTGCTTCACCGACGACATCTATTCGACCATCGAGGCGATGCGCGCCAAGGGCGTCGAATTCCTCGATACGCCGGACGCCTACTACGAGGTCATCGACGAGCGCATCCCGAATCACGGCGAAGACGTGCCGCGCATGGCGAAGAACAGGATCCTGATCGACGCCGATACCGAGACCAGGCAGAAGCTGCTGCTGCAGATCTTCACGCAGAACTGCATCGGACCGATCTTCTTCGAGATCATCCAGCGCAAGGGCAACCCGGGTTTCGGCGAAGGCAATTTCCAGGCCCTGTTCGAATCGATCGAGCGCGACCAGATACGCCGCGGCGTGCTGTAGCACTTTTGCTCCCTCTCCCCTCGGGAGAGGGCTGGGGTGAGGGTACGCTTCGCCGAGTGCCCGCCAAGGTCGAGGTGGTCAATCCAGCGCGTACAACTCCTGGCGGGGGGCAGTTCAAAGAGGGTGGAAAATCGACATGCCGGCAGGGATCAAGCCACCACTGCCGTACCGATACGTTGGCGAGTGCAAGGCGCTGCGAAGCGAATTGACTGACGCGGAACGAAACTGTGGGCTCGAATTCGCGATCGGCAGATCCAGAACTCAAGTTTCGTCGCCAGCATCCCATTCCACCCTTCGTCGCGGATTTTTGCTGTCTGGAACGCCGTTTGGTTATCGAACTCGACGGCTCGCAGACATTCCACACTCTGGATGCGGGCAGGACCGCTCGGCTCGAACTGGAGGGTTGGAAAGTGATTCGCTTCTGGAACCATGACGTCCTGTTGCAGATCGATGCAGTCCTTGAGGCAATCATTCAGACCCTTGCCGATTCGTACCCTCACCCCAACCCCTCTCCCGACGGGAGAGGGGCTATTGAGCCAAAGCGATGACCACGACGAAAACAGGCATGTATCAGATCCGGCTTCGGCAACGAATTCGCCAGCGAAGCACTCGCCGGCGCGTTGCCCGAAGGACGCAACTCGCCGCAGAAGGCGCCCTATGGGCTCTACGCGGAACAGATCTCCGGCACCGCCTTCACCGCGCCGCGCTCGCACAACCGGCGAAGCTGGCTCTATCGGATCCGTCCGGCGGCCATGCACAAGCCCTTCGTCGTGATGGATTCGGCAGGCCTGCACAACCGCTTCGACGAGGCGCCGGTCAACCCGAACCAGTTGCGCTGGGACCCGCTGCCGTTGCCGAAGAAGCCGACCGATTTCATCGAAGGCCTGGTGACGATGGCCGGCAATGGCGGCCCGGCATCGCAATCCGGAATCGGCATCCATGTGTATGCCGCCAACCGCTCGATGCAGGGGCGCTACTTCTACGACGCAGACGGCGAACTGCTGATCTTGCCGCAGCTGGGACGGCTGTCGATCGTCACCGAGCTCGGCGTGATCGACATCGAGCCGCAGCAGATCGCGGTGATCCCGCGCGGCATCCGTTTCCGCGTCGACCTGCCGGACGGCGATTCGCGCGGCTATGTCGCGGAGAACTTCGGCGCCGCCCTGCGCTTGCCCGATCTCGGTCCGATCGGCTCCAACGGGCTGGCCAATCCGCGTGACTTCGAGACGCCTGAGGCCGCCTACGAAGACCTCGAAGGCGAATTCGAGCTGGTCGCCAAGTTCCAGGGCCAGCTGTGGAGCGCGCCCATCGACCACTCGCCGCTCGATGTCGTCGCCTGGCATGGCAACCACGTGCCGTATCGCTACGACCTGCGCCGCTTCAACACGATCGGCTCGATCAGCTACGACCACCCCGATCCGTCCATCTTCACCGTGCTGACCTCGGCCAGCGATACGCCCGGCACGGCGAACCTGGATTTCGCGATCTTTCCGCCACGCTGGCTGTGCGCGGAAGATACCTTCCGGCCGCCGTGGTTCCATCGCAACATCGCCAGCGAATACATGGGGCTGATCCACGGTGCCTACGATGCCAAGGCCGGCGGGTTCGTCCCGGGCGGCAGCAGCCTGCACAACTGCATGTCCGGGCACGGTCCGGATGCGGCGAGTTTCGAGAAGGCGAGCAAGGCCGACACCTCGCAACCGGACCACATCGTCGATACGATGGCCTTCATGTTCGAGACGCGGGCGGTGATCAGGCCGACCCGCCAGGCACTCGAATCGGCCCAGCTGCAGCAGGACTACTTCGAATGCTGGCAGGGCATCCGCAAACACTTCGATCCGCGCAAGCGCTGATCGTCCCGCAAGGACAGGAACCGACATGAAACTTGCAAGTCTCAAGGAAGGCGGCCGCGACGGCACGCTGATCGTCGTCAACCGCGACCTGACCCGCGCGGTCCGCGCCACCGGCATCGCGCAAACGCTGCAGGCCGCACTGGAGGACTGGAGCAACATCGCGCCGCGCCTGAACGCGCTGTTCGAGGGCCTGCAGGCCGGCAAGGCCGCGGATGCCTTCGATCTGGATATCGACAAGCTCGCCTCGCCGCTGCCGCGCGCCTACGAATTCGTCGATGGCAGCGCCTACCTTCCGCATGTCGAGCGCGTGCGCCGCGCGCGCGGGGCCGAGGTGCCGGAAAGCTTCTATACCGATCCGCTCATGTACCAGGCGACCAGCTCCGGCTTCCTCGCGCCGCGCGATCCGATCCTTGCGGCCAGCGAGGATTGGGGCATCGACCTCGAGGCCGAAGTGGTCGTCGTGACCGACGACGTGGCCATGGGCGTGACCCCAAAGCAGGCTGCCGAACACATCCAGCTGATCGGCCTGGTCAACGATGTTTCCCTGCGCGGTTTGATCCCCGGCGAACTGGCCAAGGGTTTCGGCTTCCTGCAATCGAAGCCGCGTTCCGCCCTGTCCCCGGTTTTCGTCACGCCGGACGAGCTGGGGGATGCCTGGAAGGATTCCAAGCTGCACCTGCCCATGCGCACCTGGATCAACGGCAAGTGGTTCGGCGAGGCCGAGACCGGCGTCGACATGCAGTTCAGTTTTGCCGACCTCGTTGCGCATGTGGCGAAATCGCGGCCGCTGAGTGCCGGAACCCTGGTCGGATCAGGTACGATTGCCAACGAGGACACATCGAAGGGAGCGTCGTGTCTGGCCGAGCAGCGCACGGTGGAAACGCTGCGGGACGGCAAGCCGACGACCCCGTTCCTCAAGTTCGGCGATCGCGTGCGGATCGAGGTCACCGACAGTGCAGGGCATTCGATTTTCGGTGCCATCGAGCAGGTCGTGGAGAAGTATTCACCGGCCTGATTCGCCGAATGCGCCGGAGATCGGAGCGTTGCGGCTCCGGTGGATTCAGTGCAAAGGGGAAGGATGCATGGCGGAGACACTCAAGCTCTACAGCTACTGGCGATCGAGCGCTGCCTACCGCGTTCGCATCGCCCTGAACCTCAAGCAGCTCGACTACGAGCTGGTTCCGGTCCATCTCGTCAACAACGGTGGCGAGCAGCATTCGGCGGCTTATCGCGAGCTCAATCCGCAGGGATCGGTGCCGATCCTGCTCGACGGTGCGCGCGTATTCCGCCAGTCCATGGCGATCATCGAGTACCTCGAAGAGGCCTATCCGGGAACGTTTCCCCTGTTGCCTTCGACCGCACGCGAGCGTGCCCGCGTGCGCGCGCTGGCCCAGATCGTCGCCTGCGACATCCACCCCCTGAACAACCTCAGGGTGATGAAATTCCTCGAAAAAGAGTTCAGTTCGCCGCATGTCGAGCGCGAACGCTGGACCCGGCACTGGATCGTCGAAGGGTTCACCGCGCTCGAGGCGATGCTCTCGGACAACGCCTCGACCGGGCTTTGCTGCGATGGCGATTCGCCGAGCCTTGCCGACATCTGCCTGGTCCCGCAGGTCTACAACGCGCGCCGCTTCGATGTCGACCTTTCGCCCTATCCGACCATTACCCGCATCGAGCAGTTTTGCCTGGAGATGGCCGAATTCAGCGAAGCCCGTCCGGAAAGCCAGCCGGATGCGCCGACCCGGTCGGCTTGAGGGCGACGCGAATCCCGATCAGCCGGCGATATAGCGCTGCAGCTGTTCGATCTGTTCGGTCTGCTCGCTGATGACCGCCTTGACCAGGTCGCCGATCGACAGCACGCCGATCGTCCTGCCTTCTTCGAGGACCGGCAGGTAACGGACCCGCTCGTTGGTGCACAGGCGCATGCAATGGTCGACGGTATCGTCGGGTCCGACCGTGATCAGGCCCGTGCCCATGATTTCGTTCACCGCCGTCGTCGCCGAGGAACGTCCCTTGAGCACGATGTTGCGCGCGTAGTCGCGTTCGGAAACGATGCCGACCAGGGCATCGGCATCCATGACCAGGAGCGCGCCGACCGAGCGCTGCGCCATCAGGTTCAACGCTTCGAGAACCGGTGCTCCGGGACCGATGGAAAAGATTTCGTGGCCCTTGTCTGCAAGTAGGTGCTTGGCTTGAAGCATGGCGACCTCCGACCTCGTTCGCGCTCAGCGGTAGGATCATCTTAGCCGAGTTTGGCCCCGTCCCGCCCGGGCAACGCATATCCGGCGCTGCAGGCGGCCGGGCTGGCGAACCGGCCCCGAAATGCACGGAGTCGGATCGACGATGCGAGTCAACCGCAGGTGGGCGGGTCTATGCGGACTCGCGCTTCCTGAACCACGTGTTGAATGCGACGGTGATGCGTTCCCCGCTGCCCTTGAACGGGGAGACTTCGTGGAACAGCCACGACGGGAACAGCACGAGCTCGCCCGCGGACAGGTGGAAATTGCAGCCCTTCAACGAATAGGCATCGATCATGCTGTTGTTGGCCGGATCGGTGTACATGCTCGCCAGCTGGTGCGGATTCTGGAAATGCAGCACGCCGGAGTCGGATTCACCGGGATCACTGGAGCCGGCGTCGACGCAGTACACGCCTGACCACGAAGCCATCGGATGGTTGTGCGAACTGAACAGGCCGCCCCGTCGCGTGACATGGAACCAGGCATGGGTCTGCGATTCCAGCTGGCGGAGTTCGTCCAGCTTGTAGGCATTGACCTCGCCAATGACCTTGAACAACTCGAGCATGCAGAATTCGTGCAACTGCTGCACGCAGCGCTCGGGCCACGAGAACAGGTCGAACTTGCTCTCGTACAGTCCCGAGGGAATGGGCATGGTCGGTTTCGGATTGCGCCAACTGGTGCCTTCCGCTTCGCGCTTCAGGAACAGGGTGCGCAACTCGGCATTGATAGTGGCCGGATTGTTCAACTTGGTGCGCACGAACGGCACCGAAAAAAGTGGAAATACGCTCATCGACATCAATGCTTGGAAGGCAGGCCCAAATTATGCATTTCCCTGCCGGAAATTGACATTGCGACCGGGAATCGTGGGATGACTGCAATCCCGCCGGATCCACGCACCCCGGATTGGCGTCCGTGGCAGGGCCGGGAACTGCAACTTGCACGCGCTGTTGCCGCTCATCCTTCGACGGGCTCAGGACGAACGGATTCCCCGAAGGCAGGCTCAGGACGAACGGATTTTCCGAAGGCGCGCTCTGAGCCTGTCGAAGGGTGAACCACGGCCGAGTGAATCCACCCATCTCGGGCATCCCATGACCGAATCATTCCTCAAGGATCGAGGTAGCCCGGGCCACCCAGCTGGCGGACCTGCCGTTCGATCCAGTTCGCGCGGCGTTGCACGTAGGCTGAAGGGCGGTCGGCGTGCAGCCGGCGCGGGTTCGGCAGGACCGCGGCAAGCAGGGCCGACTGATGGGCATTCAACTGCGCCGGGGTCACCCCGAAGTAGCGTTCGCTGGCCGCCGCGACGCCATAGATGCCGTCGCCGAACTCGGCGATGTTGAGATAGACCTCGATGATCCGCTGCTTCGGCCAGAGCGTTTCGAGGAGGACCGTGAAATAGGCTTCGAATCCCTTGCGGATGAAGCTGCGCCCGTTCCAGAGAAACAGGTTCTTGGCCACCTGCTGGCTGATCGTGCTGGCTCCGCGCAGCCGCGCGCCTTCGTCGGCCTCGGCCAGGGCGGTCTGGATGGCGTCGACGTCGAAACCGTGGTGTTGCGGGAATTTCTGGTCCTCGGCGGCGACCAGGGCGATCGGCAGGTTGGCGGAGACCTTCGCAAGCGGGGTCCACCGGTAGTGTACGCTGAAACCGGGCGGCCCCTCGAGCGCCGCATCGATCCTGCGCCCGAGCATGAAGGCCGAGGACAGGGGCGGGACGAAGCGCAGCGCCAGGACGATCGAAACCGTCAACAGGACCCAGGTCAATGCGGCAATGCCCGTCCAGCGGAGGAGGCGACGCAGGAAAGGTCGTTTCGCCGGCATGTTTCGTCGTTCTCCCATTGCGCCTTGCTTCGCCACTCCGATGGTCGCCTGATTGCCGCCGCGTGGCATGCCGCCTCGATATCCATGCCTTTCTCCGGCCCTGCCGCGGAGAGACGTCGCGGATATCCCGGATCGATTGTGCCATCCCGCGCGGGCCACCTTGCGGATCCTGCCCGCTCGACTCATCGGCGCGACGGGAGATTGTCCTGGCGGAAGCGACGCGGCTTGCAAGGACGCACTTTGGCCGCATCTACTCGGGCCTCGAAAGTGGACGCCCATGATGCACGATCCAGATGACCTGATGCATTCGTTCCAGCTCCGGCGGGCCGGAGTGCGTGGCGGGATCGTCCGCCTCGGATCGGCCTGGACCGAAATCCTCGAGCACTCCGGCAATTCGCCAGCGATCAATCGCCTGCTCGGCGAGTCGCTGGCCGCCAGTGCCCTTTTCGTCGGCGCGCTCAAGTTCGAGGGCAGCCTTTCCATCCACTTGCGGGGCGCCGGGAAACTGCGGCTGCTGTTCGCCGAATGCACGCATGACGGTTACCTGCGGGGCATTGCGCGCTGTGAAGGCGAGGCCGCGGAACAGGACGCGGATCTCCAGGATCCTCGCGCAAGGCTGGCCATCACCATCGAGAATTCGGCCACCGACAAGCGTTTCCAGGGCCTCGTCCCGGTCGAGGCCGACAGCCTGTCGGCCGCATTCGAGGGCTATTTCGAGCGTTCCGAACAGTTGCCGACGCGGATCGTGCTTGTCGCGAACGAGGGGCGTTGTGCCGGCATCATGTTGCAGAAGGTCGCCCAGGCCGGCGGCAGCGCAGCCAGCCCCGATGCCGATGCGTGGAACCGCGTCGGCATCCTTCTCGACACCCTGAGCCCGGCGGAGCTGCTCGAGCTTCCGGTCGAGACACTGCTGCTGCGCCTGTTCCACGAGGAAGAGGTGGTGCTGCAGCCGGCGCGGTCGCTGGCATTCCGCTGCAGCTGTTCGCGTCAGCGCGTGCTCGCCATGCTGCAGTCGCTGGGCCCGCATGAGGCGAACGAAGCCGTGGCCGAGAACGGCGACGTGGAAATTACCTGTGAATTCTGCAATCGGTCCTATCGGGTCGATAGCGTTGACGTCGCCGGCCTGTTTGCCAGCCATCCCATGGCTCCGGGGAGCGCTTCCGCCCAATAGCGGCCATGCGCGCCGGTGCGCAGCGGCAAGGAAGGCCGCCGCAGGCCGTCGATTTGCCCTGAAAATGCCGAAATTCAGTCGCTTGTAGGCAAAGCCTGAGACTGAATAGACTGTTTGTTTTCCGTAAAATGGCGTATGATTCGTGCCATGGATTTCTGTCGCCGCTGACGGTTCCGGGCGAAAGGCCCCGGGAACTTGAGCGCCCTGACAGCAGTCACCTGAAATCAACCTTGGGATCTACTCAAATGCTGTTGCGCGTCGCCACCATGCTGTTTGCGATCCTGCTGCCGTTTTCGGTGGCAGCGCAGCGCATGGCGCCCGCAACGCTGGCCGACGCGCAGCGCCCGCTGTTCGATCGCCTGCTGTCGATCGAGGTCAGCTCCGGCACGGCCGGCACCAGCGACCAGGTCGTTCCATTGTGGGCCAGCCCGGACGGTCGCCTGATGGCCATCGTCGCGCTTTCGCGCGGGACCGGCGCCCCGGCCTTGCCGCCTTCACCGGCGTTTGGCGGCGTCTCCGACCTGCGTATCGTCGATGCCACCGACCTGTTTTCCGCCGGCCTGCGCCTGCGCCTCGGCGATGGCCTGCGTGCCGACATGATGCTTGGCCAGGAAAGCGCGTCGGCCGTGCCTTTCGATTTCCCCGGTTCCCCGGGCTGCGTCAACTGCCTCGGTGAAATCGATGCGGCACGCGCATCCGGCGTCCTGAGTGCGGCCATCGGCCTCGGCTGGACCGCCCCCAACGGCGTGGACCTCTCCTTCGGCCTTTCTTGGCTCGATGGTCGCCATTCGCAATTGCCGGTCCTGGCTGGCGGCGGTTTCGCAGGCAGCCCGATCGACCTGGCCCTTCTGGATGTGCCGGACGCAGTCAGCTACAAGTTGAATGCGGGCCAGCGCCTCAGCGCGCGCGGTACCTGGCAGCTGGATCAGGGGCCGGTGATCGACCTCACGGCTGCGCTGACGCGCGCCGAACTCATGCCGATCTGGTACGGCCTGCCGGGCAGCGGCCTCGATCTGAACCAGGCCACGCTTGGCCTCGGCGTCAACAGCGGCTCGCTGCGTGGCAGCATCGTCGGCCGCATCAGCAGCCTCGACGAGCCCGGCGTGATCGGCAGCAAGCGCTGGAGCGGGCTCGACCTCGGAGTTTCCTGGCGCACCCCGTGGCGCGGTGAAGTGACGGTCGGCGCGCAAAACCTGTTCTCCGCGCCGCTCGATGCCGCCGCGGCGCGCGACATGGACGCCACCCAGGCGCGCATGCCCTACGTGCAGTACCGGCAGGATCTCTGAGTCCCGCTTTTTCCGGCATCCGCGCCCGGATTGCCTGCGAATCTGCTCGCCGTTTCCAAAACCCTACCTTTCGTACTTTGAGTCCTTGCGCGATCGCGCGGGATTTTTAGTTGCATCTGCAACTTATTGAATTTCCGGCGGATTCAGGAGCATTTTGATCATTGTTAAGTGATCAATCGGGGATTCCCATAACGTGAGAATGTTGTTAGTATCCCGTCACTGCCGTCGGTCCATTGGGCCGTTTCCGGCTATTTTTGTAGCGGGGAACGGATTCAACCACATTCCCTATCTGCGTCATGTCCCGAATCCGCGTCACCAGTGACACCACTCTAAAAACGTTGGAGAGCGTAATGAGATTAACGAACAACGAGCTTTTGAAAGCTGTACGACTCGCTTTGTATGCGGGCACGACAGCGGTTGTCGGATTGAGCTCCGGTGCAGTCTTCGCCCAGGATGAAGCTGCCAGCGAACGGCTTGATACGATCGTCGTGACCGGATCGAACATCCGTCGCGTCGACATTGAAACGGCCAACCCGGTCATCACCATCGACCGTGCGCAGATCCAGAAGAGCGGCAAGCTCACCGTCGGTGACCTGGTCCAGGAACTGCCGTCCATCGCAGGTAACGCGACCAACCCGCAGGTCAACAACGGTGGCGGCACCGGCGCAGCGAGCGTTTCGCTCCGCGGCCTCGGCTCCAAGCGCACCCTGATCCTGATCGACGGCCAGCGCATCATCAACAACGACGTCAACCAGATCCCGGCGAACGTTGTCGAGCGCATCGAAGTCCTGCTGGACGGCGCATCGGCCATTTACGGTTCGGACGCAATCGGTGGCGTTGTCAACTTCATCATGCGCAAGGACTACCAGGGCGCCGAGTTCACCGCCGACTACGGTATTTCCGACCGCGACGATGGCGAGCGCCAGAGCGTGTCGATCACCTTCGGTCAGTCGACCGATCGCGGCAGCGTTGTCGCCGGCATCAACTACAACAAGACCGACGCCGTCAGCGCCGGCAAGCGCGATTTCTCGCGCCAGGCGCTGTACCTGTATTACGGCTCGTCGTTCGCGGGCGGTTCCAGCCGCACCCCGACCGGCCGCATCACCCTGCCGGTCGGCCTGCGCGACCAGTTTGGCTGCTCCACGGTTACCCGCCTGCCGGGCACCACGGGCAGCTCGTTGTCGAACTACCGCTGCTTTGTCACCTCTGGCGACAACAACGACTTCTACAACTACCAGCCGCTGAACGTGATCCTGGTTCCGCAGGAGCGCACCAACCTGTTCGCGATCGGCAACTACAAGTTGACCGACAGCGTCGAGGCCTACATGAAGGCCTTCGTGAACCGCACCTCGTCGAGCTCGCTGATCGCTCCGTATCCGTTCGATGCGCGCGGCAATGGCGTGACGATCTCGGGCGACAGCCTGTACAACCCGTTCGGCGAAACCCTCGGTTTCGGCACCCCGTACGGCGTTCTCGAGCGCCTGACCGGCGTCGGCCAGCGCGTCAACCAGTTCGACACCCAGACCTCGCAGTTCATCGCCGGCCTGCGTGGCAACATTGGTGACACGTCCTGGCGTTGGGATGCAAACGTCAACTACGGCCACTTCACCCAGGACCAGTACACGACCGGTTACCTGAACTTCACCCAGCTCGCTTCGGCTCTCGGGCCGTCCGAACTTCGCAACGGCGTGCCGGTCTGCGTCGATGCACTGGGTGGCAATGTCATCGCCGGTTGCGTCCCGCTCAACATCTTCCAGCAGGACGACCCGACCTCGACCGCGATCCTGCGTGCCGCTGGTTCGAACCCGTTCCAGAACTTCCTGGCGACCTCGCGCGAAGCCACGGCCAACGTCAACGGCGAGCTGTTCGAGCTGCCGGCCGGACCGGCCAGCCTCGCGGTCGGCGTGCTGTACCGCAAGGACTACTCGAGCCTGAAGGCGGATTCGACGATCATCCTGAATCCGCAGACCGGCACCTGCGACCTCGGTACCGCCTGCACGACCCAGCTGCAGGGCAACATCAATACCAAGGAAGTGTATGCGGAAATGTTCGTGCCGATCCTCAAGGACATGCCGTTTGCGCATAGCCTGAATATCGACGTCGGCGTGCGTTACTCGAAGTTCAACCTGGCCGGCAACACGACCAACTCGAAGATCTCCGTCGAGTGGCGTCCGATCGAAGACCTGCTGCTCCGCGGCACCGTCTCCGAAGTGTTCCGCGCTCCGAACATCAGCGAACTGTTCGCTGGTGCGCAGAGCGATGCGCCGACCGCGCAGGATCCGTGCTTCGGCTACCTGCCGGGCCAGCAGCAGGGCATCAACGCCTGCGGACCGTCCACGGGTGCGACCAACATCGATCCGGTCAACGGCATTCCGCGTCAGCAGAACGGCCAGGTCAACGGCATCGCGTCGGGCGCCGTGGCTGCGGGCTTCTCGCTCAAGCCGGAAAGCGGCAAGAGCTTCGACTTCGGCGTGGTCTATGACCCGAGCTGGATCGAAGGCCTGTCGGTCAGCCTTGACTACTACCGTATCTACCTGACCGATACGATCACCAACATCAATGCGCAGAACGTGCTGAACCTCTGCTACCAGGATGCGGCCAGCCCGTTCTGTCCGTTCATCTCGCGCTTCGCGAACGGCGACATCGACACGATCCTCGAGCCGACGGTGAACCTGGGTCGCCTGGATACCAGCGGTTGGGATCTCGGCATCAGCTACCGCCTGCCCGAGTTCGACATGTTCGGTCGCAACATCGGCCGCTTCTCGGTCGGCTTCAACGGCACCTACATCTCCGAGTTCGACAACACGCCGACTCCGGGCAACCCGGACGTGCCGCGTATCTCGAACGCCGGTGTGTACACGGCCCAGTTCGGCAACTTCCCGCGCGTTCGCGCTCTCGGAAGCCTGGACTGGAACATGGGGCCGTTCGAGGCTGGCTGGCGCATTCGCTACATCGGCAACACGCGCGTCGGTAGCGCAGACCTGTCGCAGGGTCTGTCGGTCGACGGTGGATTCGTGGGCATCGAGCGCAACTACGGCGCGTACGCCTACCACAACTTCACCTTCGGCTACACGGCTGAAGCGATCAACACGCAGTTCCAGATCGGTATCGACAATGCGTTCGACAAGCAGCCGCCGATCTACTTCCAGAACAACGTGACCAACGCCAACACCGACGTCCGTACCTTCGACACGGTGGGCCGCTACTACTGGGCTCGTGCTACCGTCAAGTTCTGATAAGACGTTCCATGCTTGATCTGACCGCGCGGCTTCCAGCCGCGCGGTTTTTTTTTTGGTGCGATGGCGGTCCTGGTCACCGGGGACTGCGCGCAGGAGCGCAGTTTCGTTGTCTTCAGCACTGGCTCGCTGCCTTGGGAGCCGGGCGAAACCGTGCTAACGTAATCGGCTTGCCCCCACGCGCTCGCCACTCCTTTTCCTGCCCAACCGACTACCGGGTTCCGGCGGCACGGCTTGAGATGCGCAGTGCACGCCAGATCGAGAGAAATCCCCGATGAACGAAATGCAGTCGGCCAGTGCCATACCTGAAATCGTCTCCGCGCTGCAGGCGGGCGACGCACCAGGCGCCGAACGCCTCGTCCGCTCACGGCTTGCCGCGGACATGGGCGATACCCAGGCCATGGTCCTGCTCGCCATCGCACTGAACATGCAGAACAGGCAAACCGAGGTTATCGAGCTCTATCGAAAGCTCATCGAACTCGAACCCGCGGAACCCAGCCACCACAACAATCTGGGCACCGCGCTCAGGGAGATTGGCGATCTCGAGGGCGCCGAGCAGGCCTATCGTGCCGGTCTGGCCATCGATTCCTCGGATCCGGCCGCATTGGCCAACCTCGGTACGCTGCGCTGGCAGCAGGGCGATGCCGTGGACACGCGGGACATCATGCTCGCCGTCGCCCGCATGGATCCGGGACTGCCCGAAGGGCGCATATACGGCGCGCTGGCCTGTCACGAATGCGCGGACACGAAAATGGCCGAGAAGCTGGTGGCCGATTGCAACCAGTGGCCCTATATCGGTCCAGTGCTCGAGTCCGACCTGGCCACGCTGCTGATGCAACTGGAACGCTCCGAAGATGCGGAACGCAGGCTGCGCGCCGCAATCCAGCGACCGGAGGCTGAAGGAATCGCAAGGTTGCGACTGGCCGGGCAACTCGAACGGCTGAATCGTCTGGATGAAGCGGAGGCGCTGCTGGAAGGAGCTCCGATCGAGCCGATGGACAAGGACGAAGAACGCATCGTGCGCGGAGCGCTGGCTGCGCGGCGCGGCCGCTTCGATGAAGCGGTTTCGCACTATCAAAGCGCCCTCAGTGCGCATGCCAGCGACATCACCAAGGCGCCCCAATGGTTTGCCCTGGCGAAAGCGTACGACTCCTCGAAGAACCCCGCCGGAGCGATGGAAGCACTTGCAACGGCACACGGCCTGCAGATGCGCCAGGCGGCCCGCCTGGTTCCGAAGTTGATGGATCCGGATTCGAATCCGCTCAACATCACGAGCTACCCGGTAGAAGCGGCCCGATACGCGCGCTGGAAGGCCGATCCCGGCGCGCCGGATGCCGCCGCCTCGCCGATATTCATCGTCGGTTTCCCGCGCTCCGGAACGACGTTGCTCGAGCAGATGCTCGATGCCCACCCCGGCGTTCGCTCGATGGACGAGCGTGCGTTCCTGCAGAACGTCATCAAGAAGGTGCAGGCAACCAACGATCGGGTTTACCCGGACGACCTCGACCAGCTTGAGCCGGGCGAGCTCGAGGACCTGCGCGGCGTGTACTGGGAATGCGTCAGGGACGTCGTGCAACTGGAGCCCGGCGAGCGTCTGGTCGACAAGAATCCGCTCAACATCCTGCGTTTGCCGATGATCCACCGGATCTTTCCGAACGCCAGGATCGTGCTGGCCCTGCGCCATCCCTGCGACGTCATCCTGAGCAACTACATGCAGAGCTTCCGCGCGCCGGAATACCAGGTCCTGTGTTCGACGCTCGAGCGCCTCGCGCGTGGCTATTCCAATGCCATGAATTTCTGGACCTACCACGCCGAGCTCTTCAAGCCGGCGATCCTCGAACTTCGCTACGAGGATCTGCTCGATGACGTTGCCGCCCAGACCCAGCGCATTGCCGCGCACCTGGACCTCAACGACGCCACCGCACTGGAGAAATTCCAGGAACGCGCGCGCGCGAAAGGATTCATCAGCACGCCGAGCTATTCGCAGGTGGTCGAGCCGCTCAACAAGAAAGCGGTGGGACGCTGGCAGCGCTACCGCGAGTATCTCGAACCGGTGCTTCCAACCCTCCAGCCAGCCATGCAGCGATGGCATTACGACGCCTGACATCGCCTCGCGCCATCAACCCTGCGTGCGGCACGAGCAATCGCGCGTGCCAGCGCCGTCCACCACCCACCACGTGACCGGGACAAGCCGTGCAAGAACTCGTTGACAACATCGTTGCAGCCATGAAGGTTGGCCGGCACGCCGACGCACTCAGCATGGCGCGCACCCTCGTCCAGTCCTTCCCCTACGACGAAGGCGCCTTGTCGCTGCTTGCGCTCGGCGAACAGAATGCGGGCGACATGCTGACCGCGCGCAATCTGCTGCTGGACCTGACCCGTGACCACCCGGAAACCTGGCAGCACTGGAACAACCTCGGCAACGTGCAACGCCTGCTGGGCGACCTGAAGTCGGCCGGCGATGCCTATCAGCGTGCGCTTGCATTGCACGAGGAAAGTCCGCGACTGCGCGCCAACCTCGGACTGCTGCACCTGAATCTCGGTGACTTCGCACAAGCCCGCGACCAGCTCTGCGCGGCCTGCGTCATGGAGGGTGCCGAGCCCGGCATGCGCATCTGGGCCGCCGTTGCCTGCCATGCCTGCGCCGACGACCAGACCGCAAGATTGCTCGTCCAGGGCTGGCCGGAATGGAGCGGCACCAGCGAAGAAGCGATGCTCGAACTCGGCTGGCTGCTCTACCAGCTGGGCGACATCGGTGCCGGTGAATCCATTCTTTCCACGGAATTCCAGGATGCGACGATCCGCATGCGCGCGACCGCCCGGCGTGTGCTGGCCCTCGAACGCCTGAACCGCCTCGACGAGGCAGGCGAATTGATCGCGAGGATGAGCGATCCGGCGCGCATCGCCGACCTGCAGGCGAAGATGGAAACCCTGCATGCGATGGCGCTTATCGCCTCGCGGAACAAGGACTACGCCGCGGCGCGAAACTTCTATGAGGCCGCGTTGGCGCTGGAGGTCCCGCCACGCTACAAGCAGACCCTTTATTTCGGACTGGCCAAGGTTTGCGACCAGATGGACGATGCCGCCGCCGCCATGGACGCCCTGCAACACGCGCATGCCGATGCCATCGTCGAGTACACCGCCGAGGAAAAGGCGCGACTGGCCGGTACCGGCCTTCTCTCGCTGCTCGACCCCGAATACCAGGTCACCGCTGGCGCCGGCGGCGATGCGGCCGACGCGCCATCCGAGGCCGATTCGCCGGTGTTCGTCGTCGGATTTCCGCGGTCGGGAACGACCCTGCTCGAGCAGATGCTCGCGGCGCATCCCGCGTTTGCTTCGACCGACGAGCAGCCGATGGTCCAGCGCATGCTCGAGCGACTGCGCGAGCAGGGCGCGGACTATCCATCCGCCCTGGCCGACCTGACGGCAGAACAGTGCGCGATGCTTCGCGAGGTCTACTGGCAGGAAGCCGCGATCACGGTCGAAAGGCCAGCCGGCGTCCGACTGGTCGACAAGCATCCGCTCAATTTCCTCGCCTTGCCGCTGATCCGCAGGATCTTCCCGCAATCGCCGCTGATCTTCTGCGTGCGCCACCCCTGCGATTCGATCCTGAGCAGCTACATGCAGAACTTCCGTGATCCGAGGCTCGCCGCGGAGTGCACCAGCATCGCGCGACTCGCGGACCTCTACCAGCGCCTGACCGAGCGCTGGATCAACGATTCGAAGCTGTTTCCCTCGAAGATCCTCGTCTGCCGGCACGAGCAACTCGTCACCGACGCCGAACAGCAACTGCGCCGCATCGGCGAGTTCCTCGGCATCGACAACACCTCGGCCATGCTCAATTTTGGCGAGCATGCGCGCGCCCGCGGCTTCATCGGCACGCCGAGCTATGCGCAGGTCGTGCAGGGCCTGAACTCCGACGCGCTGGGGCGCTGGGAGCGCTACCGCGCCTGGCTGGAGCCCTCGTTGCCAGCGCTGGCGCCTATCATCGATCATTGGGGCTACACGGCCTGAGCGGAAGGCGGAAATGAATACCTCACTCGACAGCCTGCGCCACTACGTCCGCTGGTACGACGACGCACTGCCGCGCGAGCTGTGCCAGGGCCTCGTCGCCGGTTTCGAACAGATGCGCGATGCCCAGGAAATCAACGGGCGCGGCATCCGCGCCGGCCTCGACGACAGCAAGTGGACCGAACTGAACCTGAGCCGCTTCGCCGATGCCGGAATGAAGGGATTCTTTCTCGGCCAGATCGAACACTTCCTGGCCCGCTACAACGCCGACATCGGAGTCGGCCTGCCGATACCGGGATCGAACCTGACCGCCGACCTGATCATCAAGCGCTACGCGGCAGGTGGCGACGAGGGCTTCCAGCCGCATTTCGATGCCATCTTCGACCGCTGCCATCGTTACCTCGTGTTCCTCTGGTACCTCAATGATGTCGAAGAGGGCGGCGAGACCCGTTTCACCGATCTCGACATGAACGTCCAGGCACGCGCCGGGCGGCTGCTGATGTTTCCGCCGTTCTGGATGTACCAGCACGCCGGCATGCCGCCGCGATCGAACGACAAGTACATCCTCTCGACCTACCTGCTGTTCGCGAGGAATCCGGTCGTGGACTCCGCGGTCACCCGACCCGAGGCATGAAGCGGTCGCCCAGCCCGGGATGCACACGATGAGCACCGCCATCGAACCCGGCGTTGCACGAGCGATGGCGGACGACGCCGGCAGCTTCCTGCAGCAGGTGGACCTTGTCTTGCGACGCGCCCTGTTCGTGCGGTTGTCGCAGGAAGATCTGCGCGCCGCGTCGTTCCTCGACGAGCGTCTCGGCATGCAGGGGCGCGAAGGATTCTGGGTGCCGCTGCAGGGAATCGCCGAGGTGGCCTCCGCGATGATCCACAAGGCACCCACCGCGGATTTCATCTTCCACATCGGCCACTGCGGTTCGACCCTGCTGAGTCGATTGCTCGACCAGGATGCCGGCATCCTCGGCCTGCGCGAGCCCCTCGTGTTGCGCGAACTGGCGGTGGCGGAACGCGAGCTCGAATCCACGTCGGCACGCCTCTCGAGCGATCAGTGGCAGCGGTTGTTCGCGGATACGCTCGCGATCCTCGGACGCCGCTTCGCGCCGGAACAAAAGGTCATCATCAAGGCCACCAGCAGCTGCAACAACCTGATCGAACGCGTGCTCGAACTCGATGCGCGGGTCCGTATCGTGCTGATCTACCTGCCGCTCGAAAACTATCTTGCCACCATGATGAAAGCGCCCGGCGGCGGACTCGATGTCCTGCACGGCGCCCCTGCGCGACTGCAGTTCCTGGATCGCGCACTGGGCGGCATTCCGCTGCGCCTGCACCAGCTCGATACGGCCGAGACCGTGGCCATGGGCTGGGTCGCCGAGCTGTTGCGCTTCCAGCAGATCCAGGCGACTGCGGCATATGCCGCGCGCGTGATGCTGCTCGATTTCGAGAAGTTGCTGGAAGATCCCGCCGCGCACCTTCATGCGGTCAGGGCGCACTTGGGCCTTGACTCGCTACCGACGGACAATGCCGCACTGATGCAGTCGGCCGTGATGCGTGCCTACGCGAAGAGCCCGACGCACGCCTATACGCCCGCGGATCGCGCGCACGATCTGGATTTGTCGCGACGCCGGTTCGGCAACGAGATCGCCCGCGGCATGGCCTTCGCGGAGAAGCTGCTGGGTGAATACCGGCAATGCGAACCGCTGCGAACCCTGCTGCGTTGAGCGGGGTTCCACCCCGCGCGGGAGCCGTGTGACGCAGGATGGCCATCGTCGCGCCGGAGCTTGCCCGCAGGTCGGCAACCCGCGGCGCGACGCAGATTGAACCGGATCACGTCAGGTCAGGCATCCGACCACATGCGGAACAGGTTGTTGCGCATCGACCCGAGCAGCAGCAGCATGCGCATGTCGGCCTGTTCGCCGCGCGCCATCTCGATGTTGCGCGCCTCCTCGACCTGCTGCAGCAGTTCACGCTGGTGCACGTCCGGAATGTAGCTCTGCATCCAGGTGATGCCGACCAGGCGCACGCCGCGCGTCACCGGCGCAACCTGATGGATCGTGGTCGCCGGATAAAGCACGGCATCACCGGCAGCCAGCTTGATCGGCAGGACATGCTGGCCCAGCGTGATCATCAATTCGCCGCCGTCGTAGTCCTGCGGATCGCTGAGAAACACAGTGACGGAAACGTCCGAACGCATCGCCGGCTGCGACGGAAACAGCGCCTCGTCCATGTGCCAGCCGTAGCTCATGCCGGGCTCGTAGCGCGAAATGGTCGGATTGGCCATGTTCCTGGGGAATGCCGCGATGCGCAGATCGGGGTGGCGAAACAGCGCATCGCGGAGGATCGCCCCGGGCTCGACGCTGGACGGATCGTTCTGCGGAATCTGCTGGTTGCGCTTGAGCGGATGGTTCGGATTGCTGATCCGGCCATCGACGAACGGCGTGTTCTCGGCGATGGCACGCAGTCGGGCCAGTTCCGCAGGTTGGAGGACGTTGCGCAGTTGATGGATCATCGGAATCTCGCGCCGCAGCTTGGTCGGGCCGCCATTATCGCATTGCCCGGTCGGTGCGATGAAACCCGTCAGGATCGCCCGTAAACGGGCGCCTGCAGAAACCCCACGTCGCGATGACCCCACGCCGCGATGACTCCGCGCCGTGCGACCACCCCGCGCCACGATGCACCCGTAGGAGCCCCTTCAGGGGCGAGCTCTTCGCACAGGGTTGCCGAGATCGCCCGTAAACGGGCTCCTACAGAAACCCCGCGTCGCGTTGACCCCACGCCGCGCGATGACCCCACGCCGCGATGACCCCACGCCGCGCGATGACCCCACGCCGCGATGACTCCGCGCCGTGCGACCACCCCGCGCCACGATGCACCCGTAGGAGCCCCTTCAGGGGCGAGTTCTTCGCAAAGGGTTGAGGCAGGTTGGAGTTCACCCTTCGACAGGCACAGGGCAGGCATTCATGCCCAACAACGAAGCTGCAACGCGTGACACCTCATCGGCACCTGCGCCGCTGCTCGCCCGCTCTTCGTAGGAAGGGCATTCATGCCCGATGCTCTCCGCCACGTGACGAACGGCATCGGGCATAAATGCCTCTCCTACCAAAAGCCGACAAACGCCGCGGGCCTCAATAGCCACCCCCACGTCCCAATGCGCTCAAGCGTCTTTGCTGGAAGGGCCCTTCGACAGGCTCTAAGCCCGTCGAAGGATGGACGGCAATGCCGCAAACATTGTCGGGAGGTCGCGCCGACTAGAAGTGCGCGTCCTCGAAGCCTTCGTCCATCGGCGTCTCGCCGCCTTCGGCAAGGCGGATCTTGAGGGCGAGGCCGTCGCGGGAATCCGCTTTCGCCAGTGCTTCCTCGAGTTCGATGCGGCCATCCTTGTACAGCGCGTAGAGCGCCTGGTCGAACGTGCACATGCCTTCCTGCAGGCTGCGATCCATCGCCTCCTTCATTTCGTGGATCTGCCCGCGCCGGATCATGTCGCGGATCAGCGGCGTATTCAGCAGCACCTCCACCGCCGGCAGGCGCCGGCCGTCCTTGCCCATCACGAGTCGCTGCGAGATGACCGAGCGCAGGTTCAGGGCCAGGTTCATCAGGATGTTGCGGTGCGCGGACTCCGGGAAGAAGTTGAGGATGCGCTCCAGGGTCTGGTCGGCGTTGTTCGAGTGCAGCGTGGCCAGGCAGAGGTGGCCGGTCTCCGAGAACGAGATCGCCGCCTCCATGGTCTCGGCGTCGCGGATTTCGCCGATCAGGATCACATCGGGCGCCTCGCGCATCGCGTTCTTCAGGGCCGCGTGGTAGGTGTGCGTGTCGAGGCCGACTTCGCGCTGGTTGACCACCGATTTCTTGTGCCGGTACAGGTACTCGATCGGGTCCTCGACGGTGAGGATGTGCCCGGAGGTATTCGTGTTGCGGTGATCGATCATCGCCGCCAGCGTTGTCGACTTGCCCGAACCGGTCGCACCGACCACGAGGATCAGGCCGCGCGGCTCCATGATAAGGTCCTTGAACAGCTGCGGCAGGCGCAACTGTTCGATGGTCGGGATTTCGCTCTTGATTGCGCGGATGACCATGCCGACTTCGCCGCGCTGCTTGAACACGTTGATGCGGAAGCGACCGGCGTCCTTCACGGCGATGGCCATGTTGAGCTCGAGGTTCTTCTCGAACTGCGGCACCTGGCCTTCATCCATCAGCGAGTAGGCGATCTTCTTGACCATGCCGCCGGGCAGGCCGGTATTGCCGAGCGGATACAGCTTGCCCTCGACCTTGATGTTCACCGGGGCGCCCGTCGTCAGGAACATGTCCGACGCGCCTTTCTCGGTCATCAACTTGAGGAAATACCCGATGTCCATCTGATCTGTCCCCTTGAAACGTGAATCCAGATTCGCCAAGAGCGTTGCGAATGCCCGGCCACCTTCCCACAATAGGACTGGGCCCGAGGCGCAGAGAACAGTTATGACACCAAGCGGTACGAAAATCCATGCTCCATTCGTCGTTTCCCTGGCGCTGTTGCTGGCTGCCTGCGGTCCGACCAAGCCACCGCCCGACCTGCTGGGCAATGCCCAGCTAGGCCTTTCCAGCGCCCGCAACGCCGGGGCCCCCACCTATGCACCTCTGGAACTGCGGTTTGCCGAGGAGCGGCTCGACCAGGCACGGATGGCCATGCAGGACCGCGACTACACGCTGGCGGCCAATCTGGCCGAGGAATCCTCGGCCAACAGCGAGCTGGCCGCCATCAAGGCGCGCCTGGGCAAGCTGCGCGAATCGGTGGATGCCCTGAAACAGGACAACGCCGAGATTTCGCGGGTCATCGGGGCGGGCGAAAACGACCGCGGGGGGACGCCATGAAGCGCCTCCTGCTGATCGGCTGTGGCCTGGCCCTGGCCCTGGTCGGGCCTGCCCATGCGGCCAGCCGCGATGTCGACTACGAGCGGCTGTCGCGTAGCCTCGCCCAGCTGGCGTCCGATGCCAAGCTCGGCACTTATGCGGCTGCCGAGGTCGCACGCGCCCAGGCCGCGCTCGCCCTGCTCGAGGAAAATGGCCGCGGCAAGAAGCGTGCCCACCTGCTCTACCTGGCCGAGCGCCGCGTCGACATCGCCTGGGCGAGCGCCCAGGTGCTCGACTTCGAGAACCAGCTGGCCGAACTGCAGAACGAGCACAGCCGCCTGCAACTGGCCGCCGCGCGCAAGGAGGCCGAACAGGCGCGTCGCGAGCTCGACCAGCAGCGCCTGCTCGCACAGATACGCGCGGAAGAGGCCGAACGCGCCGCCGAGCAGGCCCGCCTGCAGGGCGAGCAGGATACTGCGGCGGCCCGCGAGGAGGCCGAGCAGGCGCGTCGCCTGGCCGAGGCACAGGCGCAGGAGACCGCCCTGGCCCGCAAGGAGGCCGAGCTGGCCGGAGCCGCCAACGATGCCCTGCGTGCCCGACTCAACAACCTGCGCGCGACCCGTGGCACCCGGGGCATGCAGATGACCCTGGACGACGTCGCCTTCGCTTCCGGGCAGTCGAAATTGCGGCCGGAAGCCCGCGAATCGCTGGCAAAGCTCGTTGAGTTCGTCGGCCAGGACCCGTCCAAGCAGATCCGCATCGAAGGGCATACCGATTCCACCGGTAGCGCCAACGCCAATCAGGTGCTCGCCCAGAAGCGCGCCGAGGCGGTCCGGGACGCCCTGCTTGAGGCCGGAATCGAGGCCTCGAGGATGACCGCGGTCGGTGTCGGCGCCGAGCGGCCCATCGCTCCCAACGACACCGCCGAGGGACGTGCCAGGAATCGGAGGGTCGACGTTATTCTTGAGGAAAAACAATAAGATACGAATATTTTGTTAGGGAAATGTTGGCCGCCAAAAGCGGTTGCCAAGGCCCCGGCAAAGGAGTAGTTTCTAAATCCCATGCGACCCGGTGTTTCTCTGGAACCCGCATGGGACACGTCTAGCCCATGAGTTCAGCACAGAAGACCGTTCACCCAGCGCCGTCGGTTCACAACGTCCGACACGCACGGTCGAGTGCCTGGCAGTGGCGCCCGCCCGTGTCGCAGGCTGGTAGTCGCGACCCGAGTGCTGGACCCAGTGGCTCAGGCGGCCTGATTCCAGGCCATCACGTGTCAGTTCCATCGTCCCTGCAACCCATGACGCGACGCCCACCCGGGCGTCGCGTCATGGTGTCTGCGTTTTCACCCTGAGAGGAGGTAGCCTGATGTTCGAACAAGCAGCAAGAGAAGATCTGGAATCCTTGATGCACGGCAATACCGAGTTCCGCCAGCTTTACCACAAGCACAAGGAACTTGATGACAAGGTCCGCGACGCCGAGCTCGGCGTACTGCCCATGGATGTCGTCACCTTGCACACCATGAAGAAACAAAAGCTGCTGGCGAAGGACAAGCTGACCCACATGTGGGCCAACCTGAATCCCTCCGCACACTGACCTTCCTTTTTCCGCGCGCCGCTGATGCCCGCTACGGGCAAGCGGCGCAGCGCATCTGCCCGGCGCCCTCCGGCTTTTTGTAGGAAGCGGCTTCAGCCGCGATGCTTGTCGTCACGTGACGAAACGCATCGGGCATGAATGCCTCTCCTACAGAACGCCCGATCAATGGCGCGGGATTCGATGGCTTGTCCCGCGTTACCGCTACGTTTTTGGCTTCAGTCGCAATGCTCCGCGCCCTCTGTAGGACGCGGCTTCAGCCGCGATGCCCTCCGTCACGTGACGAACGGCATCGGGCATGAATGTCTGTCCCGAGCCTGTCGAAGGACCCTTCCTGCGAAGAGCGGGCGAAATGCGGCGCGGGGTTCGATGGCTTGCCCCGCGTTTCCGCTTTGTTGTTGGCTTCAGCCGCGATGCTCCGCACGTTCCTTTGTAGGAGCCCCTTCAGGGGCGATGCCTACCGTCACGTGACGAAGGGCATCGGGCATGAATGCCCTTCCTACGAAGAGCAGGCGAAATGCGGCGCGGGGTTCGATGGCTTGCCTCGCGTTTCCGCTTTGTTGTTGGCTTCAGCCGCGATGCTCCGCACGTTCCTTTGTAGGAGCCGCTTCAGGGGCGATGCTGTTTTGTTTCCTCTGGCGAGGCGCTTCTGCCGAGACGCTCATCGTGATTCGACGCAATAGCCTCGCCCCTGAAGGGGCTCCTACAGTTTGCATGGCGACCAGCATCTGCCACGGCCCTTTCCGCAAAGCACCTGCGAACCGTGCCGCGGGTACCGATGGATGTCCTCGCGTTGCGCTTCCGCACGTCTCTTGTAGGAGCCCCTTCAGGGGCGATGCTGTTTTGTTTCCTCTGGCGAGGCGCTTCTGCCGAGACGCTCATCGTGATTCGACGCAATAGCCTCGCCCCTGAAGGGGCTCCTGCAGTTTGCATGGCGACCAGCATCTGCCACGGCCCTTTCCGCAAAGCACCTGCGAACCGTGCCGCGGGTACCGATGGATGTCCTCGCGTTGCGCTTCCGCACGTCTCTTGTAGGAGCCCCTTCAGGGGCGATGCTGTTTTGTTTCCTCTGGCGAGGCGCTTCTGCCGAGACGCTCATGGTGATTCGACGCAATAGCATCGCCCCTGAAGGGGCTCCTGCACAGCGTTTGCGAGCGGCGGCGCGCGTATCGACAGCTTTCCCACCTTGCCCAGATCCAAATCCACCCTGGGTTATCATTCCGCCCCCATGCCTGAACTTGCGCGGAGCCCGCATGTCGATCCATCAAAGCGTCCTCGAACTGATCGGCAATACGCCGATGATCCAGGCCCAGCGCCTCGACACCGGGAGTTGCGAGCTTTTCTTCAAGCTCGAATGCAACAACCCCGGCGGCTCGATCAAGGACCGAATCGGACTCAGCATGATCGACGCCGCCGAGCGCGACGGCCGCATCAAGCCCGGCGATACCCTGGTCGAGGGCACCGCCGGCAATACCGGCATTGGCCTCGCCCTGGTCGCCCAGCAGAAGGGCTATCGCCTTGTCCTGGTCGTGCCGGACAAGATGAGCCGCGAAAAGATCTTCAACCTCAAGGCGATGGGCGCCGAAGTCATCCTGACCCGCTCCGACGTCGCCAAGGGCCACCCGGACTACTACCAGGACCTCGCCGCCCGCATCGCCAGCGAGACGCCCGGCGCCTATTTCATCAACCAGTTCGGCAATCCGGACAATCCACTGGCGCACAAGTTGACCACCGGCCCCGAGATCCTCGAACAGATGGATGGCAAGGTCGACGCGATCGTCTTCGGTTGCGGATCGTCCGGCACGATGACCGGCCTTTCGCAGTACTTCGCCGAACATTCCCCTGAAACGGAATTCATCCTCGCCGATCCGGTCGGATCCATCCTCGCCGAATACATCAACGACGGCGTGCTATCGGACAAGTCGGCGAGCTGGATGGTCGAAGGCATCGGCGAGGACTTCCTGCCCGACATCAGCGACTTTTCGCGCGTGAAGAAGGCCTACGCGATCAGCGACAAGGAAAGTTTCCTGACCGCACGCGAACTGCTTTCGAAAGAAGGCATCCTTGGCGGCTCGTCGACCGGCACCCTGGTGGCGGCGGCCCTCAAGTTCTGCAAGGAGCAGGTCGAGCCAAAGCGCGTGGTCGTGTTCGTCTGCGATACCGGCAACAAGTACCTGTCGAAGATGTACAACGACTACTGGATGCTCGACAACGGCTTCCTCGAACGCGAACACCGCGGCGACCTGCGCGACCTGATCCTGCGCCCGTATTCACAGCGCGACACCGTGATCGTGTCGCCGAAAGACCTGTTGGTCACCGCCTACAACCGCATGAAGCTCTACGACGTCTCCCAGCTGCCGGTCATGGAAGGCGACGCCATCGTCGGCATCCTCGACGAATCCGACGTGCTCATGCACGTCTATTCCGATGAATCGAAGTTTCGCGATCCGGTCTCGACTGCGATGGTCAGCCGCCTCGAAAAGCTCGATGTGAAATCGCCGATCGAAAGCCTGCTGCCCCTGTTCGATGCCGGCCATGTCGCCATTGTCATGGATGGCGAGAAATTCCTCGGCCTGATCACGCGGATCGACCTGCTCAACTACCTGCGCCGGCGCGTGCAGTAGGGTGCATCAGTGCGCGGGGTACAACCTGCCTGGAAGCGCCGCTGCAACAATCCGGAAATGGAGTTGAATCGTCTTGCAAACAATCACCACGATCGCCGAGCTTGACCAGCAGCTGGATCTGGCAGCCGCGGCGGCGAAGCGCTCGGGCGATGATTTCTATCGCGTTCTGCAAGATGTTGTCCTTGATCCGCGAATGCTGATCGACGATCGGAGCGCCGATCCGTTCAGTCCTGCCTATCGTGATCAGCAGATGAAGCTGTACGAGCTTGTTGCGGACGGCCTACGTCACGCAGAACGAGAGTACGCCGTTCGATCATGAGCAGATGATGCGTTGGCCTTTCCCGTACTGCCACTCGCAATGCCTCTCAGGTCGGCGATTATCTGATGACCTATGGCAATCTGATCAAGACGATGGATCTCTCGACAAGGTGCGCGGATTCTGGAGAGTCGGATCCGGCTATGGGCCCCTGACCTGGCATCTCGCCAGCATGGGGAATCCACGTCACCTGCGTGGATGTGCATGAACCGTTGCTGGAATACATCGCGAACGGACCCGGGACTTGCCTGGCAAGGTCGAGACGCTGGTCGCGGACATGAACGCCCTCGATATCAAGGGCAGTTTCGATGCGATCGTGTTTTTCGAGTCTTTTCATCACGCGGCGGATCATGCAGCAGTCCTGAGGGCACTCCCGCAGTTGCTAGAGCCGAATGGGATTCCTGGTTCTGGGTGGCGAACCGATCGTCCCGACAGGATCATTCGCCGTCCCCTATCCGTGGGGTCTTCGCATGGACGGGCTCAGTCTCTGGTACATCCGCCGCCACGGCTGGATGGAGCTCGGGTTCGAGGAGGGCTATTTCCGCAGCCTGCTCGAGGGCATGGGGTGGAGCGTTTCATTCAAGTCGAACCGGGCGCTGCCGCTGATGGATGTGTGGATGGCGAGGCGCCTTGAGGGTGACAGCGCCTATTCGAAGCCCAGCAACAACGATGTATTGGCGATTTGGGAAGCCAAAGATCGAAAACTGTGCACCCAGGTGGGGAAACTGGCCGCGGATTCGCGTGCAATAGAGTCGACTGGCGCGCCGGGATATCTGGTCTACGGGCCCTACGTGCAGCTCGAGGGCGGATTCTACGAAGTCCAGTGGCATGGACGCACGGGAGCTACCCTGGCAACCGGCCAGGCTGATGTGGCCTGCGATGGAGGCCAGACGATTTTGAGCGTGGCGGATTTTTCGATTTCCGCGAATGCCGTGGCGAAGCCGAACCAGGTGATAGCGCACGCGAGGTTCAGCGTTACCCATGCGATCACCGACGTTGAATTCCGCATGCGGATAGACGCCGGTGCCCATCTCGGCATCGAACGGGTCATCTTGCGAAAATTGTGATCTCGTCGGGCACGTGCTTCCCTTGAGCCTGGTCTGAAAAAGCCAAACCAATCATGAATTCATCCGCCACCACCGACGACATCCGCTACGCCTATCGATTGCTGCTGGGGCGAGAGCCCGATCCCCAGGGTCTCGATCACTACTCTCGGTTCGTGAAGGACGAATCACCGACGCCGGCCGATCTCGGGCAGTATTTCCTGACGTGTGCGGAATACATCAGCCGCCACGGCATTGGGCAGAAGCCCATTGAAGTGAACTTCGCCGGCTACTCGCTTTTCATCCATCCGGACGATATTCACATCGGTGCAGCTGTTGCCCGGCACGTCTACGAGCCGCATGTGGCGGCGGTCGTGAAGGAAGTACTTCGCCCTGGCGACACCTTCGTTGATGTCGGCGCGAACATTGGATTCTTCGTCGCGCTCGGTGCCAGCATCGTCGGCAAGACCGGGCAGGTCATCGCTGTCGAGCCGATGGACAAGAACATCCAGTTGATCGCGCGAACCATCTGGAAGAACGGATTCGGGAACGTCGACGTATTTCCGTTCGCCGCGTCCAGCAAGCCGTGCATCGTACCCATGCAGACGAATTCGAGAACGTCGAATGGGGAAGTCGTGATGGGAAGTCCCGATGGGCCCGATCCCGATCTGTTTGCCGTTGCTCGCACCCTGGACGACATGTTGCGCGACGTGGCTCGAGTGGATCTCGTGAAATTTGACATCGAAGGCCATGAACTCTCCGCATGGCATGGGTTCACGGAAGGCATGAGGCGACACAGGCCCCTCGTGTTGACCGAATTTCACCCGAAATGCATACGCGCCAATACTGGTGCCGAGCCCGCCGACTATCTCGATGCATTGTTCGGATACGCCGATCGGGTGGAAGTACTGGTAAGTCCAACCGAACGGATTGCATGTATCGATTCCGCAAGCGTCATCAGGCAATGGACAGTCGCGGACCAGCGTCACGGCAGTGGTGGCACGACGCATCTGGATCTCCTGGCCAGGCCGAGGACGCCATGACCACGATCCGGTCAATGGGAGCGCAGATTGCGGGCGGAAACGAGGGTGACGCCATGGTCGAGGATCTGGGCGAAGTCTTCCGGTCTGGCACTCCTCCATTGCGCGAATCAATGAGCGAAGAAGCGCGGCGCTCTTGCCTGCCGACCTGGTCGATTGCGGCGCTGTTGCTCCTGGCGGGTGCCTGCGCCGCAGGATCAACCCATGCGGCGGTCACGCTGACATGTCCGACGCGAAGCAATCCAGGCATTCCAAATGATCCGCCCTGCCAGGCCGGATTTCCGTCGGCTCTGCCGAGCTGGGCAATGATCGGGTCGGCCCATCCAGTCCGACCATCGTCGATCTGAATGGGGACGGCAGTCCGGAGATCATTTTTGGAACCGAAGGCGGCCGCGTCGTAGCCGTGCGTGCCAATGGCACTCTGATGTGGTCGTACCAGACAGGAACCGTGGCGGTCCAGAGCAAGCCTGCCGTCGCCGATATCGATGGCGACGGGCAACTGGAGGTAGTGGTGGGCGCAGGCTCGGGTGCGGCGACAGGCGGCGGCATCTATGTGATCAGCAGGACCGGACAGCTCAAGTGTTCCTTCACCGACCTGAATCCCGAGCACCCCCAGGGCATGTACAGTTCGCCTGCCGTCGGTCACCTCGATCCCTCGATGCCCGACAAGATGCAGATAGCCGTTGCAAGCTTCGATTTCAGGTTTCGCGTGCTGCGCCACGACTGCAGCGTCTGGTGGCAGTACGGCGTACCGCAGTATGTTGTCGACACGATCTGGTCGTCTCCATCGATCGTCGACCTCAACAATGACGGCATGCTCGACATCGTCATCGGTGCCGACAGCAATTTCCATCAACTGTCTGGAATAACACTCCCCGACGGCGGCATGTTGAGGGCCATGCGCGGGGATGGGTCGGGGGACTTGCCTGGATTTCCGCGTCTCTATGACGAAGTTGTCTACTCGTCGCCCGCTGTCGGTGACATCCTTGGCACCGGCGCTTTGGCCATAACTGTCGGCAGCGGCCGCTGCTGGGACCTCCCAAGCTGCGCAGTGACGCATCCGGTGAGCAAGGTGGTCCACGGTGTCAATGCGTCCGGCCAGAACCTTCCCGGATGGCCACGATCGACGCCGGCCGAATCATCCCGAACTGCTTCGCCGGCGCTTGCAAGATTTTCTGGTGTCACGGGACTCGTCAGTGTCATCAATACCATGCGCAACGACGACGTGAACGGCGTCGTGCACGCGTTCATGCCGAGTGGCGACAGAGATGCCTGGCTGGCCGCTGCAGCCGAATATCGCGGCAGATTGCGTTGGGGGATCATTGCACTATGGGACCCAGGCGTCACCGGTCGTCGCCAATCTGACCGGCGACAACGATCCTGAAATCGTGCTTCCAGCCGCCAATGAGTTCGTGATCTGGAAGCGAAACGGCGAACAGCTGACAGCCGCAACCGGCTGCCCAATACCTGCCGGCAAGCTGAATTTGTCGACCAATAGCGACGGATTCTACAATTCAGCCGCAATTGCCGACATGGATCGAAATGGAAAGCTCGAAGTAGTTGGTGCCGGCACCAACAGCAACGTGCCAGGCTTCGCCGGGCAGTATGTCACCGTCTACGCCTGGACCTTCCCCAACAGCATCGCCGATGCCCGCTACATGGACTGGCCGATGTTCCGGCGCGATGCGATCAACAGCGGCGTGTATCGCCCTGAAGTCATTTTTGCCAACGGATTCGAAAGCAGCCCCTGAGCCTGCCGACCCCCGGCATGACCACTCGCAACCGTATCGGGCGGATCGGTACAATGGCCGCCGACCATCGCCAGACTGTACGCGCAGGCAGACCGCCTGGCGCGCCTTTACTACCGGAAAATCGAGAACATGAGCAAGACCAGGAAATCAGCCGATCGTACGGGGCTTGGAACACGCGCGATCCACGCTGGCCAGAGTCCCGATCCGTCGACCGGCGCGATCATGGTGCCGATCTACGCAACCTCGACGTATGTCCAGGAAAGTCCCGGCGTCCACAAGGGCTACGAGTACTCGCGTTCGCAGAACCCGACACGCATGGCCTACGAGCGCTGCGTGGCTGATCTGGAAGGCGGGCGCCAGGGCTACGCGTTCGCATCCGGCCTGGCAGCGGCCAGCACGGTGCTCGATCTGCTCGACAGCGGCAGCCATGTCATCGCGATGGACGATCTCTATGGCGGCACCTACCGCCTGTTCGAACGCGTGCGGCGCCGCTCGGCCGGCCTCGATTTCACGTTCCTCGATCTCAACGATACGCAGGCGCTGAAAGCGGCGCTGAAACCGAATACACGGATGATCTGGGCGGAAACGCCGACCAATCCGATGCTGAAGCTGGTCGACCTGGCCAGGCTCGGCGCATTCGCACGCAAGCATGGATTGATCCTGGTCGTCGACAACACGTTTTGTTCGCCCATGCTGCAACGACCGATCGAATTCGGTGCAGACCTCGTGCTGCACTCGGCAACGAAGTATCTGAACGGCCATTCCGACATGGTCGGCGGCATCGTGGTCGCCGGGGAAAATGCAGAACTTGCCGAGCAGATGGCCTTCCTGCAGAACTCGGTCGGCGCCGTGGCCGGTCCATTCGACTCGTTCCTCGCCATGCGCGGCCTGAAGACCCTGCACCTGCGCATGCGCGCGCATTGCGAAGGGGCGCTGGCCATCGCCCAGTGGCTGGACAGGCATCCGGCAGTCGACAGGGTCATCTATCCGGGCCTGAAATCGCATCCGCAACATGCGCTGGCCAAGCGCCAGATGGATGGTTTCGGCGGCATCATTTCGGTCGAGATCAAGGGTGGATTGCGCAAGGCGCGACGCATGCTCGAGCGCTGCAAGCTGTTCGCGCTGGCTGAATCGCTCGGCGGCGTGGAAAGCCTGATCGAGCATCCGGCGATCATGACGCATGCCTCGGTGCCTCCGGCGAACCGGAAGCGGCTGGGAATCAGCGATGGCCTGATCCGGCTTTCGGTCGGCGTCGAAGATGTCGCGGATCTGAAGGACGAGCTGGCTTTCGCGCTGTCATGATGCGAAGGGGCAGTTATCCGCAGGGGGGATGACCACCAAATGGTGCGAAACATGTCGCAGCCAACTCGCCGGATGAACTCATGACCCGATCGAAAACCCTGATCTTTACCACATGTTACAACGAGTGCGAGAACATCGGTCCCCTCATCAGTGCGATTTTCGCGAATTCTCCGACATCGGACCTGCTTGTCGTCGATGACGACTCGCCGGATGGAACCTGGAAGGTCATTGAGCAGGTCAAGGCGCAGCATCCGAATCTGTATTCCGTAAAGCGACCGGGAAAGCTCGGCATCGGCAGTGCGCACAAGTACGCCATCTACTATGCGATGCGGGAGGGGTACGACACGTTGCTGACCATGGATGCGGATTTTTCCCATGACCCCTGGCTGATTCCGAAGTTGCTTGCCGCACATGGCAAGAATGTCTTCGTTACCGGTTCAAGATACTGCAAGGGGGGCTCGAGCGACTATTCCGGATACAGGGATGTTGTGAGTCGCATGGGCAACAAGCTCGCAAGGATCGTGCTCGGGGTCCGCATCCGCGAACTGACGACGTACTTCCGGGTCTTCGACGTCGAGAGCCTGAGACAGTTGCCGATGCGACGAGTCTCTGCATCGGGATACAGCTATGGCGTTGAACTTGTCTACCATCTCAGAAAGGCCGGAGTAGAGTTGCGCGAGGTGCCGATTCATTTCAATGACAGGACACGTGGTGCATCGAAGATTCCGCGCCTCCAGATCCTTGTCAGCGCATTCGATCTCTTCCGGCTGGGTCTTCGTCGCTTTGGCATCCTTCGGGATCTGAAGCCCGACCAGTTCATCTGGGATGCCTGCGCCGGTTGTGGTGACCGCGTACTCGCGATGAAGCACTTCGGCTCCAGAAGCAAAGCGAAGAGCGATGCGGAGGATGGCCAGGGTGCTGAATATCGATGCACGTCGGTAGGCGCTTCCGACTACCCGCCTGTTTTCACTTGTCTGCGCTGTGGATTGGAGCAGGTTCCGGCAAGCCTCGTTCCCGCGTCGCTGGAGTCGGCCTACAGCAATGTTGTCGACTCGACTTACCTGGAGAACAGGAGGGCGCGCGAGCAGACCTTTCGACGCAGCTTCGACAAACTGTCGGCACATCTACCCGGCAGAGTCGGAAGCCTGTTGGAAGTAGGCGCCTACTGTGGTCTTTTCCTCAAGGAGGCCGAACGGAAAGGATGGGAGGCAGAAGGGCTTGAGCCGTCGAAGTGGGCTAGCACCTATGCGCGGGATGTGACCGGGGTGAACGTACGTGAAGGCTTCCTGACGATAAACCGTGAAGCGCCGCGCAAGTGCTTTGATGTCGTTGTTTCCTGGGACGTACTGGAACACGTGCGCAATCCCGTCGAATTTCTCGAGCAGTGCGGTTCATATCTGAAGCCCGACGGCGTCCTCGCCTTGTCCACCCTCGACGTGGATACCTGGTTTCCGAGATTGCTTGGCAAGCGTTGGCCATGGCTGATGAACATGCATCTTTTCTATTTCAGCAAATCAACACTCCGGACCGTGCTCAATTCGGCAGGATTCGAACTGGTCCACGCTTCGCCCTATACCCACTACGCGCGAGTTCGGTACGCCGCCAATGGCATGCTTCGGGTCCTGCCCAGCTACATGCGCAAACCCGTGTCCTGGCTCGTTCGCCTGATTCCGGATTTGCTGGTGGTTCCGATCAGTCTCGGCGACATCAAGCTGTACGTCGCACGCAGGCGCGCCGGACCCCTTGATGCGATGAACCCCTGAAGCATGGGTGTCGCGCAAACCAAATGTTGCCGAATCCCGTTCGCGCGGGCAGAGTCTGTCGGCTCCCGGTGGGGAAGATGAAAAAGTCGGCCGTATTCCTCGTTCGAATCGCGGTTGTCATCGTGATCTACGCCCTGATCCTGCGGCGGATTTCACTGCATGACATTTCTCCTCTCTTGACAAGCGGCTTCTATGTAGCGCTCGCTGGGGCCGTTCTCCTCAATCTGGCCCAGGCTGTCGTATGCACGCGGAGATGGATGAAACTCGCAGAGAATACTGCGAATGTCCCGGGATTCCTGCGCTGCTATGCAGCGTATCTCGAGGGCCTCTTCTTCAATCAGGCGTTGCCTTCCTTTGTGGGCGGAGATGCCGTGCGCGTCATGCGTTGGCGGTCCTTCGGTGTGACGACCCGGGACGCAATTCTCAGCGTATTACAGGATAGACTCCTTGGCGCAATTGGCGCAGCCGTAATGGCATTCGTCGCCTGCATCCTATTGATGGATTCGCCGCTGGATCGCGGATCGTTGCTTGCGGCCAGCATGCTCGCGGCTGCGGCATTTTTTGGTGGCGTTGGCGCCCTGGCTCTGGTGCATTCCACGCGGCTAACTGGATTACTTTCCCGGTTTCCGCGGATTTACGCGATTCTCGACCGGCACCGAGCGCCGCGCTTGAATGCAATGTTATGGGCCTGGCTTACCGCGAACGCGGTCTTCGGCCAGGTACTTTCCGGTTTAAGTGTATACATCCTGGCAAGTGCCCTCGGGATCGATTTGCCACCGTTGCTGCTGATCAGCATCGCAGGGATCGTGCTGGTCGTCACGATGATTCCCATTTCGCTTGCCGGCTGGGGGGTCAGGGAGGCGAGCTTCCTGGTTCTGCTCGTTCCTCTCGGCATCGACCGGGAGCGGGCATTGATGCTCAGTCTCGGATTCGGGCTTTCCTGCCTACTCAGCGCGCTGCTGGGCGGAATATCGGTCGCGCTGGGCTTGGCGACTTCGATCTACGCGCCAATTGATTCGTCGAATGCATGAGGCGCTTGCTGCCCGCTCGGCAACGGGCTTCGCGTCAGTGCGCCGAACACCGGACTTGGGGATCGCAGCGCCGCCTCGCAGCCCCGAACGAATTGTTGATGGCAATCACCGCGAGGATCCTGGGGGAGTCGTGGCCTTCCCCCTTGTTGTCTTGGGCTTTACTCGGGAATCGAAGACCAGTCCCGACGTAGTACCATTTGCACTGAACGGCGGTTAGAAAGGAAATCAATCCCTTGAGTACGATTTTGGCGATGAAGACAAGGCTGGGTACTCTCCTGCGGCTAGAGGAGAAGTGGCTACTCGCGGGAATCGGCGTGTGGATATCGACCTACTTGATCGTCCGATATTTCTGTATTGAGCCAGGCGATGCAGGTTTGCGCTGGGATGCCGCTTGGTATGCAGAAGCTGCTTCACGCGGTTACACGTTCAACGGGAATCCCAATTACATGCAGGTTGTGGGGTTCATGCCCCTGTTCCCGTCAGTCATTGCTTTGCTCTCCAAGTCCGGCCTGAGTATCAACCTGCTAATGAGTGTAGTGCCGATAATTTGCGTTTCGCTTGCCATTCCGCTTCTGTTCCGTGCGATCGAGACTCTGACATCGAGCGCAGAAGCGCTGGCAATCTGCCTGCTTTTCATGGCGTCACCGTTTTCGCTCTTTTTCCTTAATGGGTACGGGGAGTCCTTGTATCTCCTCTTGATGGGCCTGTTTTTCTTCTCCTTGGTCCGATTGCGCTCCCATCTGCTCGCAGCGATTTTCGCTGGCCTGGCGTCGGGCGTGAGGCCGTACGCGATGGTATTTTTCGGTGTTTTCCTTCTCTGGTGCCTGCTTAAGGAAGCTCCCGGCAACCATGCCATTCGTCGAACCCTCCGCAGCGCATTTCAATACGGCCCGCTATTTCTGGGCGGATTTTTCCTGACTGGCCTCTACTACTACTATTCGTTCGAAGATCTGTTTCTCTATAGAAATGCGATGATCGCCTGGGGATACGACCTCACCTCAGACGGCCCGGGGAGTTTGATCGATCATTTCCGGACTCAACTCATGGCTTTCAATATCGACTTTGTCGCTTTGCGCTCCGGCTCTCCGCCAGAAATTGGAAAGCTTCAATTTTTGGCATTCCTGGCTCTTGGCGTGCCGCTCATGAGGAAAATACCGTTCCTGTTGGCTGTCTATGGGGTCTTGCTCGTAGCGTTCATTCTTACCGTTTCCGAAGGGACGGCGACGATAGGCCGGCATATGGCCACGAACATCGCTTTGCCGGCACTAGTGGTCTGTGCCGTACGAGGCGTGAACATTTCCTGGTGGCATGATACCGCAGCGATTTCGAAGCCTGCTTTCGGGATCCGTGGCTGGTTGTTGCTTGTTGGGATCTGCTTGATCGGATTAGCTTTGCAGCTGTACTTGGACTCGGTCTTCTTCGCGTCGCGATGGGTGGGCTGATGCACACGATTGCCAAAGTTTTTGCTGCCTCGTTCGGATGGATCGTTGCAATTTGGTGGGGCTATTTGTTCCTCACGGGGGGGGGCAGGAGTACGGCCAGCTACGCACACGTCAGCATGGGAGAATCGATCCCGATACCGGCAACGTCGAATGACGTGATCTGGTCCGGGTGGTGGCCGCCGACGGACGGTTTCCGGTGGAACAACTCAATGAGGCCCGATATTGCGTTTCTGTGGATGGGCGGCGATCGCGTCGACTGTGGATTTCGTATCGCGGCGTTTCCGTTCCAGACCTTCCAGCGATTGTTCTGGCGGCTCAACTCGGGAAAATGGAACACGGACGTCAAGATCGACCATGATGGTACGTACGAATTGAGGGGTACGACGCAGTTGGTCAGGGGCACGAACATGCTGACCTTCCGGTTTCCGGATGCAACGATAGCTGGAAATAGTGACACAAGGCTTCTGGCTATCGGTTTACGTCATTTGTCCATCTCTTGCACACGCGACAAGGATCAGTCGCATTCCGAGGCAATCTTTGCGGATCCCAACTAACCGAATCGCGCGTTCAGCCGTTCATTGTCCTCCGCGAACATGGGAGGAATTCCTGAAGTTCACAGCGCAATCACTAAGCAGCGTGATCCCGAGGGGCGATAGCCCGGGTCCGCCGGTCCTCCCTCCGTAGAGTGATAGCAGTTTTTCCCAGAGATTTTCCTCAACGGAGGGTCTTATCTGCAGGTCGAAACACAGTGAGGTTGCAGATCGAGGCGACCTTGAAAGATAGCCAAGCACGCGTCGCGATTACGGAGTTGGCGCACAAGCACGCCGTCAGAGTGGCGACGGACTACCGATTGCGGTCAAAGCCGGGAGTATGGAGACGTCTGCTTTGCGGCGGATTCGTATGCTGAATCAGGAGTGGGCGTGGCTCAGGCGCCTGCATGCCGATTCCGATCCGAGCCCGGACCACTCCATCCTGAATTCCGCGCCGAGTCGTCTTCGAGCGTTAAAGATCAGCCCGCGTGCAGGATCCAGCGCGATAGCAGGAAGGTGACCGGTATGGTCAGGATGACCGCGAAGCCAAGCGCCAGCCACTGCGGGATGTGGATGATTTCCACGGCGAACCTGAGCAATCCGAGGCTGACCAGGAATTGAGCAACGTAGACGAGCGGGAAGCGCAGGGCAGAGCGGCGGCGCATCGGCTTGCGGAAGACGAAGGCCGCGCTGAGGCCATAGGCCATGACGATGCCGACGCCATAACCGATCGTGTAGGCGAATTCGTAGCGCATCCAGTGCAGCAGCAGCAGGTAGATCGCATAGGCGACGATCGTGTTGGTGCCGCCCATGATCAGGAAGCGCAGGAACTCGCCGGCCAGTCGACGATGACCGACGCGGGCTTGTGCTTCGCCAGCCGGGGCGCCGGGCCCGGGCTCAGGGTTCATGCTTCTTGTCCGCCGGACCGCGGTACGCGGTGCCCGTCCGACCCTCGACGAGGTACACGGGCTTTCGATACGCGGCGCCCATCAGCCGCCCAACGTATTCGCCGAGCACGCCGAGGATCAGCAACTGCACGCCGCAGGCGAACAGGATGACCGACATCAACGAGGTATATCCCGGATTCGTGATGCGTCCAGTGAAGTAGCCGAAAACGACGAACATCATGTAGGCGAAGCTCGCCAATGCGAGCAGCGCGCCGCTGTAGCTGGCAATGCGCAAGGGCCAGCGCGAAAACGTCACGAAGATGTTGACCGCATGCGAGAGCAGCTTGCGCATCGTGTAGGTGCTTTCGCCGTGGCGACGCTCGCCATGGGGTACTTCAACCGTGGCCACCGATGATGTCATCCACGACAGCATTCCGTCGATGTACGGCTTGCTCAACCGGAAGCCGGCAAGCTGCCTGGCCAGCGGTGCATGCATGGCGCGGAACGATGAATAGTGTTCATTGAGTTCCGGGAACGCGCGCTTGAGGGTCCAGCGCATGAGTTCCGAACTGAGGTTGCGATAGCCGGCATGCGTGCGTCGGGGGAACAGCCCGTAGACCAGCGGGCATTCCTCGTTGCCGGCGGCCAGCAGGGCAGGAATCGATTCGGGCGGATGCTCCAGGTCGTCGTCCATGGTGACGATCCAGTCGCCGCGTGCGTGCTCGATGCCGCAGATGGTTGCCGCGTGCTGGCCGAAGTTCCGGCTGAGGCGAAGGCCAACGACCCGGGAATCTTTCCTCGCCAGTTCGCGAATCTCCGGCCACGATTCGGACGACCCGCGATCGTCGACCAGGATCAATTCGTAAGTGAGCCCGGCCCCGGACAGCGTCTGCGCAAGGCGGTCGTTCAGCTCGGCGAGCGCTGCCGGCCCGCCATAGACGGGAACGACAACAGAGACATCGACAGGATGGGGTGCAGCGGGGAACGTCATTCGAAATATTCCATGGAGTCGCTTGTCCGTGCGGTTCAGGCGCCCGCAGCACGCTCCTGGTGCCACGACCAGGTGCGCTGCAAGCCGCTGGCAAGATCGACGCGGGCCGACCAGCCCAGATCCGCCTTGATGGCATCCCGCTTTGGCGATACCCGCGAAACATCGACGCCCCGTGACGGCTTGAACTCGATGGCGATACGCCTGCCACTGGCCAGTTCGCAGGCCTTGATCAGTTCGAGGATCGACGCCGTGCAGCCACTGGCGACATTGTAGACGCTGAACGGCTCGGCCGGCCGGGCGTTCGCGGCGAGAATGATGGCCTCGACCAGGTCGTCGATGTAGCAGAAATCGCGAACAGTCGAGCCGTCGCCCCAGATCGGAAACGTTCCCCCGTCACTGGCCCTGTCGAACAGCGTCGGCACGATGGCGAAACCCTTGGTCACGCGTTGCCCCGGGCCGTAAAGATTGCTCGGCCTCAGCGACACGGCAGTCCAGTCGCTGGTCGCCACGCAGGCGTGCAGGAGCGCTTCGGCGGCCGCCTTGCCGGCGCCATAGTAGGAGCGCGGTCGCAGCAGGGTCGACTCCGAAGCATTCGCCGCCAGATCGCCGTAGATCGCTCCGCCGGAAGAAAGATACACGACCCGTCGTTGGGGGAATTCGGCGGCGCATTCGAGCAGGCGGGAAAGCGGCAACAGGTTGCCCAGCACTTCCAGCGCCGGATCGCCACTGGAGGAACCCGGCGTGGTGATGCTGGCCGCGTAGACGACGGTCGGGCACTTCGCCAGCGCCTCGCGCAGCAACTGCCGGTCCTCGATCGAGCCACGAACATGCGTGATGTTCTTGTCGACAGCGGTGCTTTCGGAACGGCCCAGCGCATGGACGCGGGTACCCAGGGCGCCAAGCCGCGCGCACAGCGCCGCGCCTATGAATCCCGCCGAGCCGAGTACCAGTACCGGGTTGTCCGTTGCGCTCATGTCGACGGTCCATCTGTTCCTGCATTGAATAGTATACCGGCAGACCGGATGGACGGTCCGGGTTTCAGCGAATCTGCGGACCGGCGGATTTCCGCCCCGCCCCGATAACGCGCTGCGTTGCGCTAGTCACGCAATTCATCGATTGCGGCATACAGATCGAGCGACTGCGGATTGGCGAGGGAGTCGACGTTGCGCACCGGCTTGCCATGGACGGCGTCGCGCACGGCGACCTCGCTCTTCTTGCCCGAGCGGGTCCGCGGGATGTCCGCGACCTGGACGATTTTCGCCGGCACGTGACGGGGCGTCGTGTTGGCGCGGATCTGCGCCTTGATGCGATCACGCAGCCCGGCGTCGAGGGCGAGTCCTTCGCGCAGGCGCACGAAGAGCACGATGCGCTCGTCGTCCTGCCAGCGCTGTCCGATGGCCACGCATTCGATGATCTCGGGCAGGCGGTCGACCTGGCGGTAGATTTCCGCCGTGCCGATGCGCACGCCTCCAGGGTTCAGGGTCGAATCGGATCGGCCGACGATGATGATGCCATCGTGCTCGGTGAGCATGGCCTGGTCGCCGTGGCACCAGATTCCGGGAAACGTTGAAAAATAGGCGTTGAAGTATTTCTCGCCACCGGCATCGTCCCAGAAGCCGATCGGCATCGACGGAAACGGCGCGGTGCAGGCCAGTTCGCCGATCTGCCCGGTCACCGGCGTGCCGGCCTCATCAAGCACTTCGACGCGCATGCCGAGCCCTCGGCATTGCAGTTCGCCGCGATACACCGGCATCAGCGGATTGCCCAGCGCAAAGCAGGAAATGATGTCGGTGCCTCCGGAGATCGAGGCGAGCAGGACGCTGGACTTGATGTCCCGGTAGACGTAGTCGTAGCTTTCCTCGGCCAGCGCCGAACCGGTCGAGAGGATCGTCCGCAATGACGAAAGCTTGTGCGTGTCGACCGGCTTGAGGCCCGCCTTCTCGGTAGCCGAAAGCCATCGCGCGCTGGTGCCGAAGACGCTGATGCCGCGTTTGTCGACCAGGTCCCAGAGCACGTTGCCGTCCGGATGCGTCGGCGAGCCGTCGTAGAGCACCAGGGTCGATCCGACCGCGAGGCTCGACGCGAGCCAGTTCCACATCATCCAGCCGCAGGTCGTGTAGAAGAAGAAGCGGTCCTCGCGCTTGAGGTCGGTGTGCAGCACGAGTTCCTTCAGGTGCTGGATCAGGGTGCCGCCGGCGCCATGCACGATGCATTTCGGCACGCCGGTCGTCCCCGAAGAGTAGAGGACGTACAGCGGATGATCGAACGGCAGCATTTCGAATCCGAGTGCCGGTTCATCGCTGCCGGCAAAGTCGGGCCAGGTGATCGCGCTCTTGAACGGCGAAAGGTCGAACGCCTCGCCACTGTAGGGTACGACCACCAGCCTGGCGACGCTCGGCATGCGCTCGACGACGGCGCGGATCTTCTGCAGGCAGTCGAAGCGCTTGCCGGCATAGGGATACTGATCGGCACAGAAGAGGACCTTCGGCTCGATCTGGCCGAGGCGGTCGACCACGCCGTCAACTCCGAAATCCGGCGAACAGGAGGACCAGATGGCGCCGAGCGAGGTGGTCGCGAGCATGGCGACGAGCGTCTCCGGGATGTTCGGCATGAAACCCGCGACGCGATCGCCCACGCCGACGCCGGCATGCTTCAGGCCCTGCGCGACCCGGGCGACTTCGACGTGCAGTTGCGCATAGGTGAGCTGGCGGTCATGGCCCCATTCGTTGGAGAAGGCGATCGCCGGCCGGTCATCCCGGTAGCGCAGCAGGTTCTGCGCGAAGTTGAGGCGAACGCCCGGAAACCAGCGCGCACCCGGCATCTTTTCCGCGTCGACCAGCACGGGCTCGAACTCGCCACCGGCGCGGATGCCGCAGAAATCCCAGAGCAGCGACCAGAATCGCGCTGGCTGGCGAACCGAAAACTCGTAGAGCGGTGCGTAGCGGCGGATATCCTCGTTGCCGGTCTGCTCGCGCACGTAGCGCATGAACCGGCTCAGGTTGGCGCGATCGATACGCTCCTGGCTGGGCTCCCAGATTGGCAAGTTCATGGTGCACGGACCCCCTGCTGGTGCGGACGCATCCGATCCCGGTCCGCCCGGCTAAGTTAGCAGGAACCGCGCATGGGCGACCACAGACCGGGCAAGTTCCGGCCAGGCCGCCGCGCGCGAGCAGGGATCGACGCCGGGCTTGCGGCGTTTGCTGGCGGAGAAAGGCGACAGCGGCTGTTCGATTGGGACAGGCGCGGTCCCGCGCGGCGCCGGAAACTCCGGGGCCGGATCGCCGGCATTTGCGGGAACACGGGCGATTGGCCGAGAATCGGCGAGCTGGCAGTGTTCTTGCTTGAAAAGTTTGCGGGGACACCCGCCATCGTGGCGCCGGTATCCGGGCGGGAAGGCCGATGGTCGGGCTGCCGGCAACGCAGCGCGAAGGCGGGATCGGTTCGCGCCTGCACAAGGGGGAATCCGTGGGTCTGCTCGACGAGCTCGAAAACGAGGCGCAAAAGCGCAAGACCGAGGATGAGGGCGCGGCTGCCCTGAAGGCGGCGCGCGAGTCGGCGTACCGCACGATTCTCGAGCCGGCGATGGGCGTTCTGCTCGCCTATCTGAAGGAGCTGGTGGACAAGCTCAAGGTCTTGCAGCCGAAGATCGCGATCCGGCACACCCTGCCGGGCTACGGCGAGGTCGTCGGCCATGTCGAGCACGAGTACGAAGTGCACGAGGTCCGCCAGGCCTCATCCAGCGAAATCACCCTTTCCTTCTTCTGTGCGGTCGCCAGCTCCGAGTGTCCGAGCGTGCAGGTCGAGGGAAGCAACCGCGTGCGTGCGGTCTCGGCGCTGTTCCAGCGCTACCGACTCGGCTCGCCGTTGGCCCCGGCCAAGGACGCGTCGGGCGAGATCGTCTCGGCAACCTTCAAGGCCAAGGGGCGTATCCCGTTGACCGCGGTCTTCTCCGCCGATGCGGCCAGTGGGCAGTTGCGCCTGAGCTTCACCAACTTCGACGATCTGGCCACGGCGATCAAGACCGTTGCGCCGGAGCAGGTCGGCGAGGCGCTCTACGACGAGATCGGCCGCTACCTGATGCGCGAGCCGACCCAGCTGATGCGCGAGGCATTGCCCGAGGACTACCGCAGCCAGCTGCGCGCGCGCGTGCAACAGCAGGAAGTGAAGCGTCGGTGGGAATCGCTGATCTCCGCGCGCCAGCAGGAAGAACTCGCCATGCTCAAGCGCGAGTACGGAATCGGCGCGCGCTTCAATCGCATCGGCGATGCCATGGGCAAGCTGCGCGGCCTGGTCTCGCGAAAGCCCTGAACGGTTGTCGCGAAGGCGCAAGCCAGACGCCGCATGAAAAAATCCCGGGCCAGGCCCGGGATTTTTCCTTTAGCGGCGACGATCGCTGCCGGTCGCCGGCGGGCATGGCACGGAGCCATGCCCGTTCATGCCATCAGAGCAGCGGCACCAGCAGCAGGGCGACGATGTTGATGATCTTGATCAGCGGGTTCACGGCCGGACCGGCCGTGTCCTTGTACGGGTCGCCGACCGTGTCGCCGGTGACGGCCGCCTTGTGCGCGTCCGAACCCTTGCCGCCGAAGTTGCCATCCTCGATGTACTTCTTGGCGTTGTCCCAGGCGCCGCCGCCGGTGGTCATCGAGATGGCGACGAACAGGCCGGTGACGATGGTGCCGATGAGCAGTCCGCCGAGCGCCTGGGCGCCGGCCATCGGGCCGCCGATCCAGCCGAAGCCGAAGCCGACCACGATCGGAACGAGCACGGGGAGCAGGGAAGGAATCATCATCTCCTTGATCGCCGACTTGGTCAGCAGGTCGACCGCGCGCGAGTAATCGGGCTTGGTCGTGCCTTCCATGATGCCCTTGATCTCGCGGAACTGGCGGCGTACTTCCTCGACCACGCTGCCGGCCGCGCGGCCGACCGCTTCCATCGCCATGGCGCCGAACAGGTACGGGATCAGGCCGCCGATGAGCAGGCCGATGATCACGTAGTGGTTGGAGATATCGAAGGTGAAGATCTTGTCCGGATGTTCGACGCCGAGCTTGTGGGTGTAGTCGGCGAACAGCACCAGCGCGGCCAGGCCGGCGGAGCCGATCGCGTAACCCTTGGTCACGGCCTTGGTCGTGTTGCCGACCGCATCGAGCGGATCGGTGACCGCACGGACTTCGGGAGGCATGTCGGCCATTTCGGCGATGCCACCGGCGTTGTCGGTGATCGGGCCATAGGCATCGAGCGCGACGATCATGCCGGTCATAGAGAGCATGGCGGTGGCCGCCACGGCGATGCCGTACAGTCCGCCGAAATTGTGTGCCGCCCAGATCGCCGCGCAGACCGAAAGCACGGGCAACGCGGTCGACTTCATCGAGATGCCGATGCCGGCGATGATGTTGGTGGCGTGCCCGGTGGTCGAGGCCTGGGCGACATGGCGCACCGGCTTGAATTCGGTGGCCGTGTAGTACTCGGTGATCACGACCATGGCGCCGGTGAGGACCAGGCCGACCAGGCTGCAATAGAAGATGTTGGTGGCTGGAATCATGACGCCGGAACCGACATCAAGCCCGCCGGCGAACAGTTCCTGGGTGACGAACCAGAACGCGATCGCGGAAAGCACGGCCGATACGATGACGCCCTTGTACAGGGCGTTCATGATCTTGCCGCCTTCGCTGGTCTTGACGAAGAAGGTGCCGATGATCGAAGCGATGATGGAAACACCACCGAGCACGATCGGATAGAGCACCGCATTTGGCGAGCCGGCGAACATGACGCCACCGAGCAGCATCGTCGCGATCAGGGTCACCGCGTAGGTCTCGAACAGGTCGGCGGCCATGCCTGCGCAGTCACCGACGTTGTCGCCGACATTGTCCGCGATCACCGCCGGATTGCGCGGGTCGTCTTCGGGGATGCCCGCTTCCACCTTGCCGACCAGGTCGGCGCCGACATCGGCGCCCTTGGTGAAGATGCCACCGCCAAGCCGGGCGAAGATCGAGATCAGCGACGAGCCAAAGGCGAGGCCGATCAGGGCATGCAGCGTTTCATCCGACGAGTAGCCCATGCGGCCCAGCACTTCGAAGTATCCGGCCACGCCGAGCAGGCCGAGGCCGACCACGAGCATGCCGGTGATCGCGCCACCACGGAAGGCGACGGCAAGCGCGGCGGCGATGCCGCTGCGCGCCGCTTCGGCCGTGCGCACGTTGGCGCGGACAGAAACGTTCATGCCGATGTAGCCGGCCAGCCCGGACAGGATCGCGCCGATCGCGAAGCCGATCGCGGTCAGCCAGTTCAGGGCAAAGCCGATGGCCACCAGGAGGACCACGCCGACGATCGAGATCGTCATGTACTGGCGGTTGAGGTAGGCGCGGGCACCAAGCTGGATCGCCGCGGCGATCTCCTGCATGCGTTCATTGCCGGCCGGCTTGGCCAGGATCCAGCGGATCGACCAGACGCCATAGAGAATGGCCAGAACCGCGCACGCGAGTGAAAACATCAAACCGTATTGCTGCAACATCTATCCCTCCCAGGGAGCAGGCAAGCGAAGGAAAAACTGGAGACCCCACTAACCGGTCGAGTATAGCCATGCCTTGACTGCGTTCACATTCTTGCAGTGCAGCATTGGCCAGGCTTGCGTTCCGGTATCAGTGCGGATGCGTTTCTGCTAGTCGGAGATCGAGTATGCGGGCAGCTTCTTCCTGACCGCCGTGTTCTTCAGGCGCACGTACTTCGGCAGGCCATCCTTGCCCGAAGGTGGCGCCTCCTCGCCACGGATCAGCGGTTCCAGGTAGCGTCGCGCCGCTTCGGTGATGCCGTAGCCGTCGCGCCGGATGTAGCTCTTCGGCAGCGTCTTTTCGTGATTGGCGACCTTGGCCAGCGGCGCCGGCTCGATCTTCCAGCGATAGGGGGCGTCGGAGGTGCGCACGATCACCGGCATCACCGCATTCCTGCCGGCCAGTGCGTACTCCACGCCGGCCTTGCCGACGGCATAGGCTTGTTCGACGTCGGTCTTCGAGGCGATATGGCGCGCCGAGCGCTGCAGGTAGTCGGGCAGGGCCCAGTGGTATTTGTAGCCGAGCTTCTGCTTGACCAGGTCGGCGAGCAGCGGGGCGACGCCGCCCAGCTGGGCATGGCCGAACGCATCGCGCGTGCCGACTTCGGAGAGGAACTTGCCTTCCTTGTTGCGCACGCCCTCGGAAACCACCACGGTGCACCAGCCGACGCGCTCGACCGTCGCCTTGACCCGGGCCAGGAACGATTCCTCGTCGAATGGAATCTCCGGGAACAGGATGATATGGGGCGCCTCGTCGGCCGACTTGCCGGCCAGGCCGGCGGCGGCGGCTATCCAGCCGGCATGCCGTCCCATGACCTCCATGACGAACACCTTGGTCGAGGATTCCGCCATCGAGGCCACGTCCAGGCTCGCTTCGAGCACCGAGACGGCCGTGTACTTGGCCACCGAGCCGAAGCCGGGGCAGCAGTCGGTGACGGCCAGATCGTTGTCGACCGTCTTCGGCACGCCGACCACGGTGACGTCGTGGCCGAGCGCCTTGCCGACCTGCGAGATCTTGTTTGCCGTGTCGGCTGAATCGTTGCCTCCGTTGTAGAGGAACCAGCGGATATCGTGGGCGCGAAACACCTCGATCAGGCGTTCGTACTGGGCGCGGCTCTGTTCGAGGGACTTCAGCTTGAACCGGCATGAGCCGAAGGCGCCGCCCGGGGTGTGGCGCAATGCCGCAATCGCGCTGGCCGACTCCTTCGAGGTGTCGATCAATTCCTCGCGCAGGGCGCCGATGATGCCGTTGCGGGCCGCCAGAACGCGGACCTTGTGCTTGCGCGCGGTCTCGATAACCGCGCAGGCGCTGGCGTTGATGACGGCGGTGACGCCGCCTGACTGCGCATAGAGCAGGTTGCCTTGCATCGATGGATTCCTCGGTGGCTGGACAGGTTGCGGTGACGATGAGGGGACGCCCGGCAGTGTGCCGGTTTGACTGCGCTGGCTCCAGCAGATAGCTTTACGCCGCGTTTTCCCGCTCAAAGTCTAGCGCAGCGTCGTGGCAAATCCGCACGCGCGCGTCACGCAAGGATCAGTATGCGACTCGTGCTACTCGGCGCCCCCGGTTCGGGCAAAGGCACTCAGGCGGCCACGCTCAAGCAGAAGCTGGGAATTCCGCATGTTTCCACGGGCGACCTGCTGCGTGCGGCAGTGAAGGCCGGGACCCCTCTCGGCCTCAAGGCCAAGGTGGTGATGGATGCGGGCCAGCTGGTTTCCGACGAGATCGTGCTCGGCATGCTCGAGGAGCGTGTGTCGCAGCCCGATGCGAAGGGTGGCTTCATCCTCGATGGCTATCCGCGCAACCTGGCCCAGTGCGCCGCGCTCGAGGCGCTACTCGATCGGCTCAACCAGCCGCTCGATGTCGCCATCAAGCTCGAGGTGCCGAACGAGCTGATCGTCGAGCGCATCGCTGGCCGTGCTGCTGCCGAAGGCCGCGTCGATGACACGCCGGAAACGGTTCGCGCCCGCCTGCGCGTCTATGCCGAGCAGACCGCCCCGGTGGCTGATCATTTCGCGGCGATTGGCAAGCTCATCACCGTGGACGGGGTCGGCGAGCTCGACGAGGTATACAACCGCATCATCGCCGCCCTGCCGTCTTGAGGATCCGCGACTGCCCGCAGTGGCGAGGACGCAGGAACCTGCAGCCCGGCCACGACCCGGGGGCCGTGATCGCATGAACGAAACTCCGGCCTCGCCGGGCCGCCTGACCGGCGTTGTACTCGACCTCTGCCGCTTTCGCGGCGGTCCGCAGGACTTTCCATACTCGCAGGGCCTGCTGTCTGCCCTGCTGGTCGCCAGCGTGCTGCTGGATCTCGTGTCGGGAAACCTGCTCGAGCTCAAGGATCCCCTGCTCGCGCGCAGCCTGATGTCGATCGTGTTGTTGCTCGCCCTGAGCTGGATAGCCCTGGCCATCCGCGGGCTGGGCCACCGCTACCTGCAGACGGCCAGTGCGCTGGTTGCCTGTTCGATCGCCTTCTCCCTGCTGATCCTTCCGCTGGCCTTGCTGTTTGGCGACCCGCAGGGTGCCGAAGTGGCCCTTTCCCCGATGCAGCGGCTGATCGTCTGGCTCGGACTCGGCACCCTGGTCTGGAAGCTCGCGGTCGATGCCCATGTCGTGCGCCAGGCGATTGATGCCCCTTACTGGCTCGGATTCCTGCTTGCGCTGTCGTGGGCGATCGCGGACTTCGCGTTGAGCCGCGTGCTGTTCAGCGACGCCGCCTGAACGCATACACTGCGCCGATGAAACTTCATATTCTTGGCATCTGCGGCACCTTCATGGGCGGCATCGCCGCGCTGGCACGCGAACTCGGCCACGAGGTCGAGGGCAGCGACAGCAATGTCTATCCGCCGATGAGCACCCAGCTCGAGGCGCTCGGCATCGAGCTCAAGTCCGGCTATTCGGCCGCCCACCTGCAGCCGGCGCCGGACCAGGTCATCGTCGGCAACGCGCTCTCGCGCGGCAATCCGGCGATCGAGCACATGCTCGACCAGCGCCTGCCCTACATCTCCGGCCCGCAATGGCTGGGCGAACAGTTGCTCGGCGATCGCCAGGTGCTGGCCGTGGCCGGGACCCACGGCAAGACGACGACGACCTCGCTGCTGGCCTGGCTGCTCGATTCCTGCGGCATGCAGCCGGGGTTCCTGATCGGCGGCGTGCCTGCGAATTTCGCCGTCTCCGCCCAGTTGGGATCGGGAAAGCCGTTCGTCCTCGAAGCCGACGAGTACGACACCGCATTCTTCGACAAGCGCTCCAAGTTCGTGCACTACCGCCCGACGATCGCGATCCTCAACAACCTCGAATTCGATCACGCCGACATCTTTCCCGACGTGCAGGCCATCCAGCGCCAGTTCCACCACCTCGTGCGCATCGTGCCCGGCAACGGGCGCCTGATCGTCAATGCCGAGGATGCGCATCTCGCCGAGGTGCTGGCGATGGGCTGCTGGTCGCCGGTCGAGACGTTCGGCATCGACGCCGGCGATTGGCGTGCGCGACTGATCGAAGCGGACGGTTCCCGGTTCGAAGTCCGCTTCAAGGACAACCTTGTCGGCACGGTCAGCTGGCCATTGCTCGGCCGGCACAACGTCATGAACGCCCTGGCTGCGCTGGCCGCGGCGCAGGCAGCCGGTGCCGACGCGCGGACCCTGCTCGGAGCCTTCGCCAGCTTCGGCAGCGTCAAGCGCCGTATGGAGCAGATCGCCGATCATGCCGGCGTCACGGTCTACGACGATTTCGCCCATCACCCGACCGCCATCGCGACCACGCTGGCGGGATTGCGCGCACGCGTCGGCGATGCACGCATCGTGGTGGCCCTCGAACCGCGCTCCAACTCGATGCGATCCGGCGCGCATGCCGCGCAGCTCGCGCCTTCGCTGGCCGATGCCGACCGGGTCGTGTTCCTGCAGCGCCCCGAGCTGCCCTGGGATGCGCAAAGGGTCACGGCAGCGCTGGATGGGCGGGCCGTCACCGCCGCCACGGTGGATGGCCTGCTTGAGGCGTTGAGCGCCGATATCCGCCCGGGCGACCACGTCGTGTTCATGTCCAATGGCGGTTTCGAGGCGGCGCCGCGGCGTTTCGCCGAACTGCTCCATGGACGTTGATTCGAAGCGTGCCGAACTTCGGTCCTGGATAGCCACGCTGCCCGCCGACGCGTTCGTGGCGGCTCGCCCTGCAAACGGGGCAACACTTCGCCGATTCCCCGGTCGGCGCTAGACTCGAACGATGGCGACTTCAGACCTGCCACTTTTCCCGCTGTCGTGCGTGCTCTTTCCCGAGGGAAACCTGAGCCTGAGGATTTTCGAGCGCCGCTACCTGGACCTCGTGCGCGATTGCGCGCGCAGCAATTCCGGATTCGGCGTCTGCCTGATCCTCGAGGGCAGCGAAGCCGGCGAGCCTTCGCTGCCGGCCGCCGTCGGCACGCTGGCGCACATCACCGATTTCCATACCCTGCCCGATGGACTGCTCGGCATCCACGCGCGCGGCAGCCGGCGCTTCCACGTACTCAACACGCGGGTACGCGACAACGGGCTGATCCACGGCGAAGTCGAATTCCTCGACGAGGAAGACGCAGTTCCGGTGCCGCCGGACTGCGGCCTGCTCGCCACCATCCTCGAGCGCGTGATCGAACAGGTCGGCGGCGAGTACGCGCGCGTCGATCGCGCGCGCTACGATGATGCCGGCTGGGTCGGTTACCGGCTTGCCGAAGTCCTGCCGCTGGAAGGCCCCGAGCGCCAGCAACTGTTGCAGACCAACGATCCGATCGAACGTCTCGGCCAACTGATGCATCACCTGCCGCGCTTCCAGCGCCCCTGAAGGAGTCCGCATGAGCACCCTGAGCGGCAAGACCCTGTTCATCACCGGCGCCTCGCGCGGCATTGGCCTGGCCATCGCCCGGCGTGCCGCGCAAGACGGCGCCAACATCGTGGTCGCCGCCAAGAGCGCGGTGGCCAATCCGAAACTGCCCGGAACGATCTACACGGCGGCCGCCGAAATCGAGGAAGCCGGCGGGCACGCGCTGCCGCTGATGGTCGATATCCGCAGCGAGGAAAGCGTCGCCGCTGCGGTGGCCGAGGCGGTCGCGCGCTTCGGCGGCATCGACATCCTCGTCAACAATGCCAGCGCGATCTGGTTGCGCGGCACCGCCGACACGCCGATGAAACGCTTCGACCTCATGCACCAGGTCAACACGCGCGGCACGTTCCTCTGTTCCCAGGCGTGCCTGCCGCACCTGAAGAAATCGAACAACCCGCACATCCTGACCCTGTCGCCGCCGCCGAGCCTCGAGCCGAAATGGTTCGCGCCGCACGTCGCCTACACCATCGCCAAATACGGCATGAGCCTGTGCGTGCTCGGCATGGCCGAGGAGTTCCGCGCGGATGGCATCGCCGTGAATGCCCTGTGGCCGCGCACCGTGATCGCGACGGATGCGCTGAACATGATTCCCGGCGTCGACGTGCGCAATGCGCGCAAGCCGGAGATCGTCGCCGACGCGGCGCATGCCATCCTGGTTTCGCCGAGTCGCGAGCGCACGGGTGGATTCCTCATCGACGAAGAGGTCCTGGCCTTGCAGGGCGTCAGCGACTTCGACCGTTACGCGGTCGCCCCGGGCGAGCCCCTGTTGCCGGACCTGTTTCTCGATTGAGCATGGTCATGGCCGCGCTTTGCGCTTAGGATCACCGGATATCCTGGGAGGGGGAATGTGATGCGAGCTGCGGCGTTTGCTGTTTCCGCAATGGTGTCGGTCGCTGCCTTGCCGGGCCCCGTGCGGGCAGCCGAGCTGTTTTTCCACCAGGGGTTCGAAACCTGCTGGTCACCTGCCGCAAGCAAGGCGCAATTCCTCCAATCGATGCGCTCCAGCATCGATGGGACCAGTGCCTGCATTCCCCCCCAATCCGGCAACCAGTCGGGCATTGGTTACACGGTTTGCTCGAATGCCAATGGTTGCGGAGCTGGCGTGGCGGGTTGCCCGGTTGCCGTCCAGGCCGGTGCATTCACCGGCGATTTCACGGGCGGTCATTTCGTCGGGCCCGGAACGGCTTCGAATATCGTCGTGCCGATCACGACGACGGGGCTGGGGTCGTGCAACCTCAACCTGACCGGTATCACGCTGAGCTACACCCTCGACTACCTGATGCAGGGCGACGGAGTCGATGGCGTCTACAGCAGCGACATGCTCACGCCCGCGGTCGCGATCATCGCCTATGACACGAACAACAATTGCAATCCGGTCCTGGCCGGGCTGATCAGCAGCTTTGTGCCGCAGGCCATCGGCCAGGCCGAAGTCGCGACTGCGGCCGCGATCGAGCCGGATCTTCGCGCCGATACGCTGGAACGCTCGATTTGTCCGCTCTCGGCGCCATGAACTCGAATCGTCATTGTCGCGGGGGGCGACCATGCTGAACATTTCCGCAGTCCTCGAAGACAGTACGCGCAACTTCCCGGATCGCCCTGCCGTCGTGCTGGGGTCGGCCAGGCTGTCCTATGCGGGCATCGACGCCGCTGCCTCGCAGGTGGCGAACCTGCTGGCGGCGAAAGGCATCGCCGCGGGCGACCGGGTCGCCCTGAGCTGCCCGAACCTGCCGTTCTTCCCGATCATCTATTTCGGCATTCTCAAGGTCGGTGCGATCGTCGTCCCGCTGAACGTATTGCTCAAGCGCGACGAGATCGCCTATCACCTCGACGACGCGCAGGTACGCGCCTACTTCTGCTTCGAGGGCACGCCGGAACTGGCCATGGGCGCCGAAGGCTGGGCCGCGTTCGGCAAGGCCGAAAGCTGCGAGCAGTTCTACATGGTCTGCGCCGATCCGGAAGCGGCGTCACCGATCGAGGGCGCGCAGACATTCGCCGCCGCCATCCGCGGGCGTCCGGTCGCATTCGAATCCCGCCAGACCGAATCGACGGATACGGCGGTCATCCTCTATACGAGCGGGACGACCGGCAGGCCCAAGGGCGCCGAACTGACCCACGCGAACATCCTGTTCAACGCGCTCTCCCTGTCGCGATTGCTCGGCGAGCACCCGCAGGGCCACGACACCCTGCTCGTGGTGCTGCCGCTGTTCCACACGTTCGGCCAGACCGTGCAGATGGTCATGGGATTCCTGCAGGCGTCGACCCTGGTCATGATGGCGCGATTCGAGGCGAAGGCCGCGCTGGCCCTCATGCAAAGCGAGCAGGTGACCTGCTTTGCCGGCGTGCCGACCATGTACTGGGGCCTGCTCAATGCGCTCGATGGCAGCGTTGACGTGGCCGCCATCGCGGCACGCCTGCGCCGGGCTGTTTCCGGCGGTGCCGCATTGCCGGTGGAAATCCAGAACGAATTCATGCGCCGCTTCGGCGTACAGATCCTCGAAGGCTACGGGCTTTCGGAAACATCCCCTGTCGCGACGTTCTCGCGACCGGACATGCCGGTCAAGATCGGTTCGATCGGCGTGCCGATCTGGGGAGTCCAGGTGAAGCTGGTCGACGAGTCGTGGAACGACGTGCGAGGCGCCGACGCCGTCGGAGAGATCGCGATCCGCGGGCACAACGTCATGAAGGGCTATTTCAAGCGTCCCGCGGAAACCGCGGCGTGCATGCGCGATGGCTGGTTCCGCACCGGCGATCTCGGCCGCCGTGATGCGGACGGCGCCTACTACATCGTCGATCGCAGCAAGGACATGATCATCCGTGGCGGATTCAATGTGTATCCGCGCGAAGTCGAGGAGGTGATGATCACGCATCCCGCCGTGTCGCTGGTGGCGGTGATCGGCGTGAAGCACGCGGAGTACGGCGAGGAGATCATGGCCTGCGTGATCCGCGCACCGGGCGCCGGGATCGACGAGCGCGAACTGATCGACTGGACGCGCGAGCGTGTTGCGGCCTACAAGTATCCGCGCCGCGTCGAATTCATGGACGCGCTGCCGATGACCGCGTCGGGCAAGATCCTCAAGCGCGAGCTGGTGGCGGTGTTGTCCGCCCGCTCCGATTGATCGCACAAGGGGTTGCGGGCCGATTCGGCGCCTGACCGGCGGCGCGTGCGAAAATCGGCGTTCACGCCCGCAACGGAACCACCCGTGGACAAGACCCGCACGCTGATCGATACCGCCCGACACGTCCAGCTGCCGATCTACCGGCAGCGGGAAATGATCCTCGAGCGGGGGCTGGGCTCGCGGGTCTGGGACCTGGCCGGCAAGGAATACGTCGATTTCGCCGCCGGCATCGCGGTCAGCGCCCTTGGCCACGGCGATCCCGACATCCTCGCGGCATTGCACGAGCAGGCCGGCAAGCTCTGGCACACGAGCAATGTGTTCCATTCGGAACCACCGATCCTGCTGGCCGCCGAGTTGGTCGCGGCCAGTGGCTTCGCCGAGCGCGTATTCCTGTGCAATTCGGGCACCGAAGCCAACGAGGCGGCCATCAAGCTGGTGCGCAAGCATGCGGCGGAGCGGGGCAGGCCGGCGGACCAGCGCGTGATCCTGAGCTTCGAAGGTTCCTTCCATGGGCGCACCCTGGCCGCGGTTACTGCGACTGCGCAGCCGAAGTACCACGAAGGATACGAACCGCTGCCGCCGGGATTTCGCCATGCGAAGTTCAACGACATCGAGGCGCTGGACCAGTGCCTCACCGATGATGTGGCCGGAGTCCTGGTCGAGCCGATCCAGGGCGAGGGCGGCGTCGTGCCGGCCACGGCGGAATTCCTGCGCGCCCTGCGCGAACGTTGCGATGCGCTCGGCGCCCTGCTCGTGTTCGATGAGATCCAGTGCGGCATGGGCAGGACAGGGCGCCTGTGGGCGCATCAGTGGTCCGGCGTGCAGCCCGATGTCATGACCCTGGCCAAGGCGCTGGGCTGCGGCTTTCCGGTTGGGGCGATGCTGGTCGGAGCCGGCGCGGCACAGGTCATGCAGTACGGATCGCACGGCAGCACGTTCGGCGGCAATCCGCTGGCCGCGGCGGTCGCCCGCGTCGCCCTGCGCAAGCTTTCGTCGACCGAACTGCTGGCCAGTGTCGAGCGTCAGTCCGCGACGCTGAGGTCATCGCTCGAACAACTGTCCGCCGAGACCGGAATCTTCAGCGAGGTCCGCGGACGTGGACTCATGCTGGGCGCCGTGCTCGCGCCCGGATTCGCGGGGCGCGCGGGGGAAATCCTTGATGGCGTCGCCCGGCATGGACTGCTGCTGTTGCAGGCGGGTGCGGATGTGCTGCGCTTCGTGCCCGCCCTGAACATCCGCGATGAAGACATCGCCGAGGGCCTGGCGCGCCTGCGCCCGGTCGTGCGTGACCTGGCCGCCCGATCCGGAGCCTAGCCGAGCGCCTGGGCCAGGTCGGCGATCAGGTCGTCGACGTGTTCCAGGCCGACCGAGATGCGCAGCAGGTTCGGCGGCGAAACCGGATTCGCACCCTCGACAGAGGCGCGGTGTTCGATCAGCGATTCACAGCCGCCGAGCGAAGTGGCGTTGGTGAACAGCTTGAGGCCTCCCGCCAGTTTGAGCGCCGCATCCTTTCCGCCGCGCATTTCGATGCTCAGCATGCCGCCGAAATCGCTCATCTGGCGCGCGGCAACGGCGTGGCCTGGATGCGATGCCAGCCCGGGGTAGTTGACGCGCTCGACCGCAGCCTGGCTGCAGAGGAACTCCGCGACGGCGCGCGCATTCGCGCAATGCATGGCCATGCGCGCCGGCAGCGAGCGGCAGCCGCGCAGGGTCAACCATGCGCTGAACGGCGACATCGTCGCCCCGGTGATGTGCAGCCGATGGGCCACGCGCGCGGCGAGGTCGCCGGCATCGCCGAATACGAGGGCGCCGCCGAGCACATCGCTGTGTCCGCCGAAGTATTTCGTCGTCGAGTGCATGACGATATCGGCGCCAGCCAGCAAGGGGCGCTGCAATACCGGGGACGCGAAGGTGTTGTCGCAGGCCAGCAGTCCGCCACTTTCGTGGGCGATGCGTGCAAGCGCGGCGATGTCGCTGATCTTCATGCGCGGATTCGATGGCGTTTCCGCCCAGACCAGGTCGATGCCGCCCCGGCACGCGGAACGCACGGCTTCGAGGTCGGCCATGTCGACGGTAACGACCTCGATGCCGCGTTGCGGCAGGAATTCGGCCGCGAGCACGCGCAGCCCGGTGTAGCAGTCGTCCGGAATGGCGACCCGTGCGCCGGGAGGGAATGATTCGAGGACGGCGCTGATCGCCGCCATGCCCGAGGCGAACGTCATCGCTTGCGGGCCGCCCTCGAGGGCGGCGATCGCCGCGCAAAGCCGGTCGTTGGTCGGATTGCCTTCGCGCTGGTATTCGTAGCCGGCCAGGCGTTCCGCCGCCGGGCCATGGCGGAATGTCGTGGCGAGGTGGATCGGCGGCGAGACCGCGCCGGTCTGCGCATCGCTTTCGCCACCTGCGTGCACCGCCAGGGTTTCAAGACGCATGTTCGATACTCCGCTGTGGGATGACGAATATCCGCGTTGCCGGGTTACCGGGAAAGGGTCGCGAATGAATTCCTCGCCGCCCGCAGCGTGTCGGCAATGATCGCCTCGTCGTGGGCCATGGACATGAAGCCGGCTTCATAGGCGGAAGGGGCGAGGTAGACCCCCTGTTCGAGCATGGACGCGAAAAACCGGTTGAACCGGTCGATATCGCAATGCGTGGCCTGGGCATAGGTTTCGACTTTCTGCGCGCTGAAGAACAGCCCGAACATGCCACCGACGCGGTTCGTGCTGAACGCGATGCCGGCTTCGTCGGCGAGTGCCTGCAGGCCATCGACGAGCAGCTGCGTGCGCCGGGCCAGCTCCGCATGGAAACCGGGAGCCTGGATCAGTTCGAGCATGGCCAGGCCCGCCGCCATCGCGACCGGATTGCCGCTCAGCGTGCCGGCCTGGTAGATCGGCCCGGCGGGCGCGATCTGCTGCATGATCTCGCGCTTTCCGCCGTAGGCGCCGACCGGCATGCCACCGCCGATGATCTTGCCGAGCGTGGTCAGGTCCGGCGTGATGCCGTAGTGGGCCTGCGCACCGCCGAGGGCGACGCGGAAGCCGGTCATCACTTCGTCGAAGATCAAAAGGGCGCCATGTTGCGTGCACAGCTCGCGCAGGTGCTGCAGGAAGCCGTCGCGCGGCGGAACGCAGTTCATGTTGCCGGGTACGGGCTCGACGATGAGCCCCGCGATTTCGGCGCCGAGCTCGTCGAACATCGCGGTTGCTGCATCGAAATCGTTGAACGGCAAGGTCAGGGTCAGGTCCGCCAGCGCCTTGGGCACGCCGGGCGAAGTGGGCGTTCCCAGGGTCAACGCTCCCGAACCAGCCTTGACCAGGAACGCATCGCCATGGCCGTGGTAGCAGCCCTCGAACTTGACGATGCGCGAGCGGCCGGTAAAACCGCGCGCCAGGCGGATCGCCGACATGGTCGCCTCGGTTCCCGAGTTGACCATGCGCGACACTTCGATCGAGGGAACGAGCTTGCTGATCGTCTCCGCCATCGTGATCTCGGCCGGGCAGGGCGTGCCGAAGGAAAGGCCGTTCTCGATCGCCCGGGCTACGGCCGCGCGCACCGCGGGATGGTTGTGACCGACGATCATCGGCCCCCACGATCCGACATAGTCGATGTAGCGCTTGCCCTCGACGTCCCACAAGTAGGGGCCATCGGCGCGTTCGCTGAAGAACGGTTCGCCGCCAACCGACTTGAACGCACGCACGGGCGAATTCACGCCGCCGGGCATCAGGGTCAACGCGCGCTGGAACAATTCGTGGTTCTTGCTCATGGTTGTCTCGTCGGATCGGAAAAGAGTCGGCTGAAGCGCAGGGCCTCGGCCTTGATGTCGGCGGCACCGAACAGCGACGAAATGACCGCCACGCAGTCGGCGCCCGCATCGATCAGGATCCGTGCATTGTCCGGGGTGATGCCGCCAATCGCCACCCTTGGCACGCCGAGATGGTTCGATTCGCGCAGTATCTCCGGATTCGCGCGGCGTGCCTCCGGCTTGGACAATGACGGAAAGAAGGCGCCGAAGGCGACATAGCTGGCGCCCCGTGCCACGGCATCGCGGGCGCGTTGCATGGAGTCATGACACGACACGCCAATGATCGCCTTTTCGCCGAGGATCTTCCTCGCCGTGGCGATATCGGCATCGCTGGCGCCGACGTGGACTCCCGCTGCCCCGCATTCAAGTGCGAGATTGACGTCGTCGTTGATCAGAAGGGGGACGCCATGTTCCGCGCAGAGCTCCAGGAGCATGGCCGCTTCGGCGCTCCGGCGCGCCTGTTCATCGGTCTTGTCCCTGTACTGGACGACGCAGGCCCCTCCCGCCAGCGCGGCCTCGACCGCATTGCGCAAGTCGGGCCGTGGCCCGTCGGTGATCGCGTACAGTCCCCTGGCGGAAAACATCGTCGTTTCGATTCCGGTGCGCTTTGCGCAGGCTGCGCAAGCTGACACAATGATATGCGCTGCACCCGACGTGCTCCCACCCGCCACTGATATATCCAATGAACCAGGCCGATACACCGTTTCGAACATTCATGTGCGTCGTCTGTGGCTTCCTCTACCACGAAGCCGACGGCTGGCCGGACGACGGCATAGCACCGGGAACGCGTTGGGAAGACGTGCCGGAAACCTGGACATGCCCGGATTGCGGCGTGACCAAGGCCGACTTCGAGATGATCGAAATCTGAATCTTCCCGCGCTGTGGCGGTTTGCCACCGTCACGCCCCAATTCCCCCCGGTTTTGCCTTCCCGACGTCGCAGCAAGCGCCGATGCCGCTGCTTGAATCGACCCTGGTCAACAAGCGCCCATGCGGCACAGGTGATGCGAATGCGAGTCTTTGTACCCGTTGAAGATGCCCCGTCCGATGCATCGCTGGCGATGCTCGTGCCTTATCGCTGCGGATTCGTCTGCGAGCACGCCCTTCGCGAGTTTTTGCCGGCAGAGGGCTGTTTGCCGGCCGAACCGGCCCTTGCGCGCAACGAGATCAGGCCGGTCGCCACGGGCTGAAGGTTTCCCGGAGCATGGCGGGAGACGCGCTGCGGGGCGTTCTTCCAGGCGTGGCGGGCCACCCCGGAAAGCCAGGCCCAAGTGCATCGATGCAGGCGCGTGGCCGCTCGCAACAGCGGTGTAACGGCCATCTTCCGGCCGAAGGGCATCGGATTGCGCTTGACCCCTTCCACAATCGCCTCGCTGCGGTTAGGATGCGCGCCCCCTGGTGCCGGGCAGGACGAGCCGGCATGGGAGGGCCGCCAGAGGCGGGAGCGTGGATACGGCGTGACGGAGTGATAAAGGCCGTTGCGGGGTGTTGACGGTCAGAAAAATGGTTGTATGATGTGCGGCTCGCTGACGACGAAAGGTTGCCAGCGGCGGGGGTGAAGATTCCCGCACCGTAAATGATCTTTGACAGTGTGCGCAGGTATCTTGTGTGGGCGCCTTGCGGTGGATGAAAGTCCAAAGCAATACGAGCGTCCAAGCAAGAATCAAGCAAAAGCTATAAGCCATAGTTTGAAGATGCTTGGGTTAAACGTTCAGGAACAAACCTAGGGGGCAACCCCGATGGTTAGAAGGTTCAACTGAAGAGTTTGATCCTGGCTCAGAGTGAACGCTGGCGGCAGGCCTAACACATGCAAGTCGAGCGGCAGCGCGGGGGCAACCCTGGCGGCGAGCGGCGGACGGGTGAGGAATGCATCGGAATCTACCTCGTTGTGGGGGATAACGTAGGGAAACTTACGCTAATACCGCATACGACCTACGGGTGAAAGTGGGGGACCTTCGGGCCTCACGCGATGAGATGAGCCGATGCCGGATTAGCTAGTTGGCGGGGTAAAGGCCCACCAAGGCGACGATCCGTAGCTGGTCTGAGAGGATGATCAGCCACACTGGAACTGAGACACGGTCCAGACTCCTACGGGAGGCAGCAGTGGGGAATATTGGACAATGGGCGCAAGCCTGATCCAGCCATGCCGCGTGTGTGAAGAAGGCCTTCGGGTTGTAAAGCACTTTTGTTGGGGAAGAAACCGACCGGATTAATACTTCGGTTGAATGACGGTACCCAAAGAATAAGCACCGGCTAACTTCGTGCCAGCAGCCGCGGTAATACGAAGGGTGCAAGCGTTACTCGGAATTACTGGGCGTAAAGCGTGCGTAGGCGGTTAGTTAAGTCTGCTGTGAAAGCCCTGGGCTCAACCTGGGAACTGCAGTGGATACTGGCTAGCTAGAGTGTGTCAGAGGATGGTGGAATTCCCGGTGTAGCGGTGAAATGCGTAGAGATCGGGAGGAACACCAGTGGCGAAGGCGGCCATCTGGGACAACACTGACGCTGAGGCACGAAAGCGTGGGGAGCAAACAGGATTAGATACCCTGGTAGTCCACGCCCTAAACGATGCGAACTGGACGTTGGGCACACTTAGGTGCTCAGTGTCGAAGCTAACGCGTTAAGTTCGCCGCCTGGGGAGTACGGTCGCAAGACTGAAACTCAAAGGAATTGACGGGGGCCCGCACAAGCGGTGGAGTATGTGGTTTAATTCGATGCAACGCGAAGAACCTTACCTGGCCTTGACATGTCCGGAATCCAGCAGAGATGCAGGAGTGCCTTCGGGAATCGGAACACAGGTGCTGCATGGCTGTCGTCAGCTCGTGTCGTGAGATGTTGGGTTAAGTCCCGCAACGAGCGCAACCCTTGTCCTTAGTTGCCAGCACGTAATGGTGGGAACTCTAAGGAGACTGCCGGTGACAAACCGGAGGAAGGTGGGGATGACGTCAAGTCATCATGGCCCTTACGGCCAGGGCTACACACGTACTACAATGGTCGGTACAGAGGGTTGCGAAACCGCGAGGTGAAGCCAATCCCAGAAAGCCGATCTCAGTCCGGATCGGAGTCTGCAACTCGACTCCGTGAAGTCGGAATCGCTAGTAATCGCGAATCAGCATTGTCGCGGTGAATACGTTCCCGGGCCTTGTACACACCGCCCGTCACACCATGGGAGTGGGTTGCTCCAGAAGCAGGTAGCGTAACCGCAAGGAGCGCGCTTGCCACGGAGTGGTTCATGACTGGGGTGAAGTCGTAACAAGGTAGCCGTATCGGAAGGTGCGGCTGGATCACCTCCTTAAGTAAACGGCTTCGCCGCTGTAAGGCGTCCACACAAGTTACCTGCATTCAGAGTTCCGATGGGTCAGAGACCCATGCGGGAGCGTCCTGTTTTGGCGTGCTGGCCCACGGGTTGCAGCAGCCGAACGTTTGGGGCTTTAGCTCAGCTGGGAGAGCACCTGCTTTGCAAGCAGGGGGTCGTCGGTTCGATCCCGACAAGCTCCACCATCTGTCTTACTCCTTGTTTTTGGGTCTGTAGCTCAGGTGGTTAGAGCGCACCCCTGATAAGGGTGAGGCCGGAGGTTCGAGTCCTCCCAGACCCACCAAGGTTGGCCAGGCGTGAGCCGGCAGTGACCCACCACTCTGAATGTATCTGCGTACACGAATCTATTTTGAAGCGATCAGGCGTTGAGGCCTGTTTCGTGTTCTTTGAAAACTTGGGACGTAATAAGCGTTTTGGCTCGAACGAGTCGAACGTGTCGTTGAGGCAAGTAGGCGAAGTAATTGAGTGAGTTGATGACGTGTGATCCTGAGGCGACTTGGGGTTATATGGTCAAGCGACTAAGCGCATACGGTGGATGCCTTGGCGGTCAGAGGCGATGAAGGACGTGGCAGCCTGCGAAAAGCTCCGGGGAGCTGGCAACAAGCATTGATCCGGGGATGTCCGAATGGGGAAACCCACTCCGCAAGGAGTATCCCGCGCTGAATACATAGGCGCGTGGAGGCGAACTCAGGGAACTGAAATATCTCAGTACCTGAAGGAAAAGAAATCAACAGAGATTCCCTCAGTAGCGACGAGCGAACGGGGAACAGCCCAAAAGTTGCATCAGTTCTAGAAGAAGGGTCTGGAAAGGCCCGCCATAGACGGTGATAGCCCGGT